>NZ_NFLV01000001.1 GCF_002161065.1 Eubacterium sp. An11
GAGAGGTATATGGTCTGGATCCTGCTCAGGCTGAGTAACTATCAATAGGTGGCTCCGTTAGTCCGGACAGGTGGCTCTCGCCACACCGGACTGGCGGCTCCGCCGCACCGTAATATTCAGTAGGAATGGATTGCGCTCTTCGGGTTGAATAGATATAATGAAACACACATTGTATTTTTGAGGAAAGGCAGGACAACAATATGATAAATATTGCATCCGATAAGAAAGAATTAAACTGGGCGGTTCTGGGAACCGGCGTCATTGCCAATCAGATGGCTTCCGCGCTCCATGACATGGACCGGCAGCTTTACGGCGTGGCTAACCGCACCTATGAGAAAGCCGTTACATTTGCAGAAAAATATGGAGTAAAAAAAGTGTTTCCGACCTATGAATCCGTTTTTGATGACCCGGAAGTGGATGTGGTTTACATCACAACGCCCCATAACACCCATTATCCATATATGAAGGCGGCGCTGGAGCATGGAAAGCATCTCTTTGTGGAGAAATCCATCACTTTAAACAGCAGAGAATTATCAGAAATGCGGGAGCTGGCGGAGAAAAACGGCCTGGTGCTGGCGGAGGCCATGACCATCTGGCATATGCCGTTATATAAGAAGCTGTGGCAGATTGTGGACAGCGGACGTCTTGGCAAGGTACAGATGATCACCATGAACTTCGGCAGTTTCAAAGAATACGATATGAATAACCGTTTCTTCAATATGAATCTGGCGGGTGGAGCGCTGCTGGATATCGGCGTCTACGCCTTGAGCATTGTCCGCAGTTTCATGGACAGCTGTCCGGACAGAATCCTCAGCCAGATGAAGCCGTCTCCGACGGGCTCCGATGAACAGGCAACCATGCTGCTCATGAACAAAGAAGGCCAGATGGCGACGGTGGCGCTGTCCATGCATTCCAAACAGCCAAAACGCGCCATAATCAGCTGCGAGAAAGCCTATATCGAGATCATGGAATATCCCCGCGCCGATCGTGCGGTCATCGTGGATGCGGAGACCGGCGAGCGGGAGGAGATTGTGGAAGGCAGCACAGCAAATGCACTCCAGTATGAGATGATGGATATGGAGGCCGCCATCCTGGAAGGAAAAACCGACGCGATGCGTCTGTCCGATTCCTGCGACGTGATGGATATGATGACCGGACTTCGGAAAGAGTGGGGCATGAAATATCCGGGAGAGGAGTGGTAATTGGGATTTGTAAAGATGGTAACAGCTATCTGTTCAGACAGACAATGACGTAAGGGCACATACGGATTCGCCCGTCTCGGCCCTCAGTCGGACTGACCAGGGGTATCCTTGTGAGATATCTTTCCCAGTCCTCCCTCACAGCTCGCGGTCGAAAGCCGTATGTGTCCAAAACGTCATCTGCCTGTTGAAAAGCCTTTGTTCCACCTTTACAAAAATCCTGTGCTACGCTGACAAAACAGCAGGCTATGGCTACAGACGAATAGCGCATACCAAAATTTATGATCGTGTCTGTCTGGCATGAACCAGCAGAGCAGGCCGCACAGGTAGCTTTCCTGTCGGTTTGAATCAGGTATTTTTGTTATCATCGATGGAACCGTTTAACGGTCAACGACTGCCACAACCTGTTGTTTCGCCAGGGTAGCCAGGATTCTTGTAAATCTCTATGCACACAGACTGCCTTGTCTTCGGTAAAGCAGCCTTCTGTGGGCTGTAAAGAGATTTACAAATCCCCATTTGGAAAATATCCTCATGGAAAGGAAACTACCAAAAAAGGAGCCTATCCTGTGTCCAAACGACACATGGATAAGCTCCTTTCAAATTGCCAACTATTTTATCTGATTATTTTTTAATCATTTCTTTGCATCAATATCTTTCATATATCTGTTCACTGCACTGATCAATGCGATAACGGAAGCATTGATGATATCGTTATCGATGCCTACGCCCCAGTAAGTCTTGTCGTTGGTGGCGTCGATGGCAACGTAAGCGCAGGCTTTGGAACTGGAACCGGTCTCCAGAGCGTGCTCTTCGTAAGTGGAGATAATGTAGTCAATCTCGGAGTGACGTTTTAAGGCGTTGCTGACAGCGTCCAGACGGCCGTTTCCTTTGCCGTGATATACTTTGTGAACGTCGTATTTGTCGATGGTCAGCTCGGTCTGAATGCCGCCGTCTTTCTGCTCGAAATGTACTTCCTTGAACTCGATCGGGCTTGTGATGTTGACGTATTTCTCTTTAAATACTTTAAGCACTTCTTCCGGCTGCAATTCTTTGTGAGCGTGATCGGAGACGTCTTTGACTGTGTAGCCCACTTCTTCCCGCATCTGTGTTGGAATACGGAGACCGTAGGTTTTATTTAATAAGAATCCGATGCCGCCCTTGCCGGACTGGCTGTTGATACGGATAACGTCGGCTTCGTATTCGCGGCCCAGATCCTTCGGATCGATGGCAAGATAAGGAACCGTCCACTTGTCGCAGTTGTGAGTCTCTCTCCAGGTCATGCCCTTGGCGATAGCATCCTGATGGGAGCCGGAGAAGGCAGCGAAGACCAGTTTGCCGGCGTATGGCTGTCTCTCGTAAACGTGCATGCGGGTTACTTTTTCGTATTCTTCCACGATGGCCGGCAGATTGCTGAAGTCCAGTTTCGGATCAACGCCGTGGGAGAACATGTTTAATGCCAGAGTGACGATATCCACATTTCCGGTACGCTCGCCGTTGCCGAATAAGGTACCTTCCACACGGTCTGCGCCAGCAAGGACAGCCAGCTCTGCGTCAGCGACGCCGGTACCGCGGTCGTTGTGCGGATGGACGGATAATACGACGCTGTCTCTGTATTTTAAGTTGTCGCTCATGAACTCGATCTGGCTGGCGTACACATGCGGCATGGAGTGGGAGACAGTAACAGGCAGGTTGATGATGGTCGGCCAGTCTTTGGTTGGTTTCCACACATCCAGTACGGCGTTGCAGATATCAAGAGCAAAGTCCATCTCTGTTCCGGTAAAGCTTTCCGGAGAATATTCAAAGCGGTAGTTTCCACCATCTTCTTCAGTGAGACGTTTTAATAATTCTGCGCCGTCCACAGCGATCTTGATGATATCTTCTTTGGATTTCTTGAAGACCTGTTCTCTCTGTGCCACGGAAGTGGAGTTGTACAGATGGACAACAGCCTGTTTTGCGCCTTTGATAGCCTCAAAAGTCTTTTTGATGATGTGCTCTCTGGCCTGGGTCAGCACCTGGATGGTCACGTCATCCGGGATCAGATTCTGCTCGATCAGGGTACGGCAGAATTCGTATTCGGTCTCGGAAGCGGCAGGGAAGCCTACTTCGATTTCTTTGAATCCGATTTTTACCAGTAATTTGAAGAACTCAATCTTTTCTTCCAGGCTCATCGGAATGATCAATGCCTGGTTGCCGTCACGAAGATCGACGGAACACCAGATCGGCGGTTTCTCGATATGATCTTTTTCTACCCATTTGTGTGTATGTGTCGGTGACGGGAAATACATTGGTTTGTACTTATCTGCATGCTGCATAATTCATGATCCTCCTTCATAAAATGTGCGCCAGGCGCGATGATAAAAATGTTTTGCAATTTATCCGTGATAAGGACCGGCGTGAGATGGCTTTATGGGGTGCACAGCCGCTGTCCGGATTACCATATAGCATAGAATCCTGCTGCGCAGGATTCTTCGCCTGCGGCGGGACGCATAAGCGTCGTATTTCTATTCCGCCGCAGTGCAATCCTGCCTGGAAGGCTTTTTTCATAAAAATTCCACTGGGATTTTTATGAAAAAAAACCGCCTCTTTCTGAAAAGAAAGAGACGGAGAAAACTCACGCGGTACCACTCTTATTCATACAAAATGTATGCGCTCATCACAGATACGGACTTAAAAAGTCTTATATCCTCCTGCTGTAACGGTCAGGCTCCGGCTATGCCTACTGCATTCTGCGCTCTTTCCTTATCTGTATTCACTGCAGTTATGATATATACATGCAATTACAGAAGAGCTTCCTGAACGAATGCGGTTCAGCACGCTGCTCAGAGGCGAGTTCAAATCTGTCCTGCAGCCGCTTCACACCAGCCAGCGGCTCTCTGCATACATTCGGGATTCTACTATTCCTCGTCTTCGCATTTGACTGTTTTACTTTAGCACGAAATGAAAAGGGTGTCAACACCAAAATTCCATTAATCCACAGCCCGAAGCCGTTCCACAATGCTGTCTTTTTCCAGGTTTCTGAAGCAGAGATATGGAAGAAGGACGGCGAAGATCAGCAGCACGGGCGTGCAGATGATCAGCGGCAGCAGCGTGAACTGGAAGGTGGTGAAGCCGCCGGCGGTTAAGGCCCGGACGATGACTCCCACGGTGAAGGTACTTAAGATGTAGGAGATGACCAGAGTGATGCCGGCGTAGTACAGACCTTCAAAGGTGAGCATTTTCCGGAGCTGTCCTTTGGTCATGCCGATGCTCTGGATCATGGCAAATTCCCGGCGGCGGGAGATGATGGCCGTCACCATGCTGTTGATAAAGTTCAGTACACCCACCAGAGCGATGACGATGCTGATGGAGTAGCCAATGACGGAAGAGGAGCGGCGCTCGTCTTCATACTGCTTTGCCATGGTCTGACGGGAGGTGATGGACATGCCGGAGGCGTAGGTCTGCTGGTAGTCGGTCAGCAAGTCGGAGGCCTCGTCGATGCCGGAATCCTCCACGTTGAAGTAATATTTACGCAGGTTGTTATCCGGCCACATCTGAGTGAAGACGTCTGCCGGTATGACAAGCTGTACATCGAAGACCGGTGTGGTGCCGGAGACCATCGGCTGCAGTGGAGAGAGGACGGCCATGACGGTGAAGGTTCGTCCGTCGATGTTGACTTCTTCTCCCACGGAGTAGGTCGGCAGTCCGGTCTGGGGTTCGGTGGACGGGCCGATGGCAAGAACATAATCGCCGGTGGCGAATTTTTCTGCGTCAAAGCTGCCGTCCAGAATATAGTTTTCGCTGGCGGCGGCGTCCAGGATCAGTCCGTCGGCGCCGTAAATGGTATGCGGCACCGCATTTCCCTGCAGAGCGGAATCAAAGACCTCTTTCCACATTGGAAAGCTCGGGTCAAAGGAAGCGTAATCGTCCAGGATTTCTTTGGTGTAATAACCGGAGAAATTGTTCCGGGCTTCTTCACTCAGCGGCATGGAAATTTCCTGGGAATACAGGCGGCCTTCTGCCTCCAGTGTGTCAAGGTTTCTGATGTCGGAGAGCAGATCTTTGCTGATGGTCTGGCTGGCCGGGTCGTAGCCGTCGACGGCGCTGTTGGTGGCGTCGTCAATCTGGAAGTCGGCGACGGTCAGGTCCATCAGGTATTTGTCCATGTCAAAGCTGGCGTTGCTGGCGTAGAAATAACTCATCAGCACCAGTCCCAGAGTGAGGGAACAGATGACCATGACGGTACG
The DNA here is from genome assembly GCF_002161065.1 of Eubacterium sp. An11. Lineage (GTDB taxonomy): Bacteria > Bacillota > Clostridia > Lachnospirales > Lachnospiraceae > Anaerobutyricum > Anaerobutyricum faecale. The sequence goes on from NZ_NFLV01000001.1 coordinate 5,423, forward strand.
TTTCTTATTGCGCCACAGGTTGGACCATGCCATGGCGGCGATGGAGGCACCTTTTTTGGATTTTTTCTGTTTCTTTTTTATAGAAGTATCGGCGTCGGTGTAACGCAGTGCTTCCATCGGGGAAACTTTGCCTGCCCCGCGGGCCGGAAGCAGGGAGGAGCACAGCACGGTCACATAGGCGAACACGGCGGAGCCGATGAAGATAATCGGGTTGGTGGATACCACAGTGTCCGGATTATCGCCGCCGATCATCACTGGCACCAGTACGATGCCGAGAATGTAACCGATGATGAGACCGACAGGGATACCGATCAGCGACAGGCGTCCGGCCTGTCCCCGGATGATTTTTTTGATCTGTTTTTTGGTGGTTCCCAGCGTTTTCAGACGGCCGTAGAACTGGATGTCCGAGGCCACGGAAATCTGGAACACGTTATAGATAATCAGGTAGCCTGCAACGAAGACCAGGAGCATACCGGCGTAGGTGGAGAGATTTTCCATGAAAATGCTCTGCTGTACGCCCGGATCATAGGCCAGGTTGGTGGAAAATTCCACGTCGGTGATGTCGGTGTCGGAGAGCACCCTGGCAATCCGGCCTTCAATGTCATTGGCGTCCGCGAAGGTAACGCCCATCATGCGGGTACCGAGAACCTGGCCTTCCGACGGGCCGGCGGCATAATCGCAGGCGTTCAGGGCAAACTCTTTGCTGACCCATGCCATGCTGGCGTAGGAAGATTCATTTCCTTCCCAGAAACCGCACAAAGTAAATGTACTGGACGTGATTTCCGGGGAGGTGACGTCTTTCTGCCATTCCAGGGTGACGGTGGCGCCAAGCTCCGGAGTGATGCCGAGACGCTTTAAGGTCAAGGTATCGAGCGCGATCTCGTCTTCGGATTCCGGCATCCGGCCGGTTTCCGGCCAGGCAAAATCATCTCTGGCGTACTGGTCGCTTCCGTAGCGGATCTCCACCTGCCGGCCGGCCAGGGAAGTGTTCCGGGCATTGCCCAGGACAATGGAATAACCGGAATGTACCACCAGAGGATGGGCGGCGATTTTCTCGATTTCTTCGTCGGTGATGCTCTTTGTGGAGGTGCGGGCGGTGGTGCCCGACTGGCGCAGATACATTTCTGTCATATTCCGTCCCAGACTCTGGGCCAGTGTAAACAAGGTGGTAAACATCATGGTGGTCAGAACGATGGCAAGGATAGCCACCAGGTTCCGCCGCCGGTTATTCTTAAAACTGCGTCTGGACAGAGTTTTTATGATGATATTTTGCTGACCGCCCCTGCCGCGGGAAGCTGTCTGTTCAGAATCGGTGCGTTTGCGGATGATATCGTTATGATCTTGTCTTTGCTTTTCCATGTGAGTCACCGCCTTTACTCATGAATCCGTCCATCTTCGATGCGGATGGTGCGGTCTGCCTGGGCGGCGATTTCCGGGTTGTGGGTGATCATGACGATGGTCTGATGAAACTTCTCACTGGTGAGCCTTAAAAGTTCGATCACCTCATCGCTGGTCCGGCTGTCCAGATTACCGGTCGGCTCGTCGGCGAGAATGATGGCCGGTTTGCTGGCCAGAGCTCTGGCGATAGCTACCCGCTGCTGCTGGCCGCCGGAAAGGTTGTTAGGCATATTGTAAAGTTTCTGATTCAAGCCCAGCAGGGAGACGATCTCATCCACGAAAGCATCGTCCGGCTGCTTTCCATCCAGCTGAATGGGCATCACGATATTTTCATAGACGTTGAGAATGGGTACCAGATTATAATTCTGGAAGATAAAGCCGATTTTCTGGCGGCGGAACACGGTCAGTTCATCGTCGCTCATGGAGTCCAGGGTGACAGAATCCACCTGGACGCTGCCGGAAGTGGGACGATCCAGACCGCCCAGCATATTTAAGAGGGTGGATTTGCCGCTGCCGGAAGTTCCAATGATGGCGACAAACTCGCCTTCCTCAATGGAGATGCTCACATCGTTGAGCGCTTTTACAAGATTTTCTTTCTCTCCATATTGTTTCACTAAATGGGATGTGCTTAGAATACTCATATTGTCTCTCCTTTGCCTGTTTGTGATGTTTCCATTATATCGCTATACAAAAAAGAGACAATAAAGGATGCGTAAACTAATACGCAGGAGGAAAAAACTATGATTGCGGGGGATGAATTACTGTCATAAGATAAATAAATCACTTCTACGGCACCGGTATCATGATTTTTAGCACAAAGGCGCCGTCCGCACATTTTACCGTGCACTGGCCGTCGTATTTTTCCAGCGTATTTCTGATGTTGGACAGTCCGAAACCGTGGAGAAAGGCGTCATCCTTGGTGGTTTTTCCGGAGGTGTCTGTGTCCGGAAGCGCGTTGTTTTCCACCAGAATGACCAGCATGTCGCGGATGCGCCGGGCTCTGATGGTGATGACCCGGCGGGGAACCGCCAGTTTTTCACTGGCCTCGATGGCGTTGTCCAGAGCGTTGCCGAAAATAGTGCTGATATCCAGCGGGTCCAGGAAGGCACCGTCGGCGAAATGGATGACCGCAGTGAAGTCAATCTGTTTTTCTCTGGCGGTTTTCGTCTTGTCCCGGATGATGACGTCCAGATAGGCGTTGCCGGTGCGGTAATAGTTCTCGTAGGATGAGATCTGCTGCTGCAGGCGCTTGATAGAGGAACGGATGCCGCCCGGGCCGGACTGGCTGCCCTCTGTTGAGGCATTGCTTCTGCCGCCGGGACTGCCGCTTTTTGATGCATTTTCAGCAGCGGACATAGCGGCGCCAGTGTCCGGCACCGCATTTTCCAGCACCAGCAGATGATTTTTCATGTCATGATAGATCTGCCGGATGCGGGTTTCGTCCGACATTTTTTCCTCATAATAGGATTGCCGCATTTCAAGCTCCTGGGCGTGCCATGCGGTCTGCATGGCGCTGCACATGTAGGAGGCCAGGTAAATACAGCCAAAACTTGAAAAAATCGAGGCGGCACAGATGGGATATACGATGATGATCTTCTCCGGCATGAAATATATAATAGTAAAGATGGAGACCACGGAGGCCAGCATCAGGGTATCCACGATAAGCCACATGCGGTTGGTGAGAGTATAAGTGGTGTCCTGCAGATATTTCCGCAGAAACAGCCAGGCGCCGGTCCAGAAAAGCAGTCTTGCCAGCAGGGTGGCGGCGCGGATGGCACTGCTTACCTCCATGACTGCCGGCGACCAGAGGGTATCATCATTGGGCGCGCCGGTGATGCCGAAGAAAAGGAGAGCGCCGGTATCCTGCATAATGTAGTTGATGGCGATGACTGCCGGATAAAAAATCAGTACAGCGGTGAATTTTTCCACCCAGCGGCCCTGGTGGAAAAGGATTATGTAAATGCTGAATCCAATGAGAGAGCCCAGAAGGTTTGGCAGGTCATTGGAATAAATGATCACCACAGCAAAAAAACTGCAGGCAAAAAACGCCAGGATCCGCAAAAACCAATTCCGGTGTACTGGAAGAAATGTGTGCAGAATCCAGAAAAAAATAAAAACATAAGCCCATTCCAGGACAAAACAAAGAATATTCAGAAAATGTGTCATAGCATATCTCCCCAGTAATCCGTCAGCTGTTCCATAAATGCCTTCCGGCGCGGCTGGCTGATGGGTATTTTTTCTCCGGTGATCAGAGTGATCTCCAGCTTTTTGACGCCTTTTACATAGGCCAGATTGATGAGGTAGCTGGTGTGGCAGCGGGCAAAACTGCTGCCCTGAAGTCGTTTTTCCATTTCCTTCATGCTGCGGTAGCAGAGGATACTTTCTTGTTCTGTATGGAACAGAAGATTTCGGTTATAAGTTTCCACGTAGCGGAGATTTTTGAGGATCACCTTATATTTGCCTGTGTCGTTGGAAATGATCAGAGCCGGCTCTGTTTCCTGATGGCGCCTTCGGATAAACTTATCAAGCTCCGCCTTGAGCCGACCGTACTGCAGCGGTTTGATGATATAGTTGGCGGCCTGGTACTTATAGCCTTCCAGTCCGTATTGAGCCAGGGTAGTCAGAAAAATGATGCCGACGCTCTCGTCCTTTTCGCGGATGCGCCGGGCGGCCCGCAGTCCGTCTACCATTTTCATCTGTATGTCCAGAAAAATCAAATCGAAAGACGGGTCGTATTTTTCAATGAGATCAAGCCCGTCATAGAAAATGGAAGTTTTGATCTCCTCACCGGTTTCCAGAATGTACTGCGAAAGCAGTTCTTCCAGATGATGTACAAAAGTTTTTTCGTCGTCGCAGATGGCAATGTGAAGCACTCCCTTATGTCCTCTCTTTCTGTGCAAACTGCATTTATTATAACGGCTCAGGGGCGATTTCTCAAGGGGGGGGGTAGAGGTGATTTTTTAGAAAATGTATGGTACTATTTTGTTATGATGCAGGATGTGCGAAACGGAAACTGTGAAGAAAAATATTTTATGTTATGGTGGGAATAAGACAATGGAAGAGAAGATCAAAGAAAAAATCAAACAGATACAGCATCAGATCAAAGATGTGGAGATTCATTATCTGAAATTAATGGGATTTAATTTGAAGACCGGTCTGCTCTGGATGATCCGGGCCTTCATCGTGGGCCTGGTGGTGGGTGGTTTCAGCAGCGTGTTTACCCTGGGACTGGGGTGGGTCACCGAAGTGAGGAAGGAATATCCTTTCTTACTTTTCTTACTGCCGGCCGGCGGTCTGCTGATCGTGTGGCTGTACCGGCTTTGCGGCATGAAAAAAGATACTGGTACTAATCTGCTGATCACGGCGGTACACAACAGCCAGCAGAACGTGCCCGTTTATCTGGCGCCTCTCATTTTTGGAGCTACGCTGATCACCCATCTGTTCGGCGGTTCCGCCGGCCGGGAAGGGGCGGCTCTGCAGATGGGCGGAAGCCTGGGCAATACTCTGGGCAGGCTGCTCCATCTCCACGAGGGAGACCGGAAGATCCTGATGATGAGCGGCATGAGTGCAGCTTTTTCCGCGGTGTTTGGAACGCCCATGGCGGCAGCCATCTTTCCCATGGAAATGATCAGCGTGGGAATCATGCAGTATTCGGCCTTGCTGCCCTGCGTATTTGCGTCGCTGGTGGCCAGTCAGTTTGCCCTTAACCTGGGGATTTATCCGGAAGCGTATCATGTGACAGGAATTCCGGCGGTCACCTTTGAAAGTTTTGGAAAGCTGGTGCTGCTGGGCATCCTCTGCGCGGTGGTCAGCGTTCTTTTCTGCAATTTCCTCCGGGGAGCCAATTATTTTTATGGGAAATATTTTAAAAATCCATACATAAGGGTCATCGTCGGAGGTGTGCTGGTTATTGTTTTAACGATGCTGGTGGGGAATTTTGATTATAATGGGGCTGGAACGGAGCTCATCGAGCGTGCCATCGAACACGGCGAGACGCCGGCATACGCCTTTCTTCTGAAAATGCTGTTTACTTCCCTGACACTGGCGGCAGGTTTTAAGGGCGGTGAGATCGTGCCGTCTTTCTGTACCGGAGCTGCTTTCGGCTGTCTGTACGGCAACCTCATGGGAATCTCTCCTTCCCTGTGCGCGGCCCTGGGCATGACGGCGGTGTTCTGCGGCGTTACCAACTGTCCGATTACCTCCATGCTCATCGGCTTTGAGCTGTTCGGATTTGAGGGGGCAGTGTTCATTCTTCTGGTGATTTCTGTCAGCTATCTGTTCTCCGGATACCGGGGACTTTACCGGGAACAGATCATCGTTTATTCCAAATATCACCCGAAATATATCAATCGATTGTCAGGTGATGAAAGCTTTGACGGGAAAGATTATGAGGAATGAGAAAAAAAGGCGATTCAGATATAAGATTTTTAACAATATTTCGTGAAAAATATGGCGCTCTAATTTTTTTTGTGCTATAATAGTTGCGCATGTGAGGAATCATGTGCGTTACGTGTGCAGAATATAGATAATTTTTTAAGGAGGAACAACAATGGCAAAAAAATGGGTATACCTGTTTACCGAAGGCGATGCCTCAATGAGAAATCTTCTCGGCGGCAAAGGCGCTAACCTTGCTGAGATGACAAACATTGGTCTGCCTGTACCTCAGGGTTTCACCATCACAACTGAGGCGTGTACACAGTACTATGAAGACGGAAGACAGATTAACGATGAGATCCAGGCACAGATCATGGAGTACATCACAAAGATGGAAGAGATCACCGGAAAGAAATTCGGTGATAAAGAGAACCCTCTTCTGGTTTCCGTTCGTTCCGGTGCTCGTGCTTCCATGCCAGGTATGATGGACACCATCCTGAACCTTGGTTTAAATGAAGACGTTGTAGAAGTATTGGCTGCAAAATCCGGCAATCCTCGCTGGGCTTGGGACTGCTACAGAAGATTCATCCAGATGTATTCTGACGTAGTTATGGAAGTAGGTAAAAAATACTTCGAAGAATTAATCGACAAAATGAAAGCAGAAAAAGGCGTAACACAGGACGTTGACCTTACTGCTGATGACTTAAAAGAGCTGGCTTCCCAGTTCAAAGCTGAATATAAAGAGAAGATCGGGGAAGATTTCCCTACAGATCCGAAGGAACAGTTAATGGGCGCGATCAAAGCCGTATTCCGTTCCTGGGATAACCCACGTGCTAACGTATACCGTCGTGACAACGATATCCCATACAGCTGGGGTACTGCTGTTAACGTACAGAGCATGGCATTTGGTAACATGGGTGATGACTGTGGTACTGGTGTTGCATTTACCCGTGATCCTGCTACAGGCGAGAAGAAGCTGATGGGTGAGTTCTTAACAAACGCACAGGGCGAAGACGTAGTTGCCGGTGTTCGTACACCAATGCCGATCGCTCAGATGGAAGAGAAGTTCCCGGAAGCATTCGCACAGTTCAAACAGGTTTGCAAGACTCTGGAAGATCACTACAGAGATATGCAGGACATGGAGTTCACTGTTGAGAACAAGAAGCTGTACATGTTACAGACACGTAATGGTAAGAGAACTGCACAGGCAGCTTTAAAGATTGCCTGCGATTTAGTAGATGAGGGAATGAGAACAGAAGAAGAAGCTGTTGCAATGATCGACCCTCGTAACCTTGACACATTATTACATCCTCAGTTTGATGCAGAAGCATTAAAGAAAGCTGTTCCGATGGCAAAAGCCCTTGGTGCATCACCAGGAGCTGCCTGCGGTAAGATCGTTTTCACAGCAGAAGATGCAAAAGAATGGGCAGAAAGAGGAGAAAAAGTTATCCTTGTTCGTCTGGAGACATCTCCGGAAGATATCGAAGGTATGAAGAGTGCCGAAGGTATCCTGACAGTTCGTGGTGGTATGACATCTCACGCAGCCGTTGTTGCCCGTGGTATGGGTGAGTGCTGTGTATCCGGATGTGGCGACATCATCATGGACGAAGAGAACAAGAAGTTCACTCTGAACGGTAAAGAGTTCCACGAAGGAGATTACATTTCTCTGGATGGTTCCACAGGTAACATCTACGATGGCATCATCCCTACTGTAGACGCTACTATCGCCGGTGAGTTCGGACGTATCATGGCATGGGCTGACAAGTACAGAACCATGGGTGTTCGTACTAACGCTGATACACCTGCAGACGCTAAGAGAGCTCGTGAGCTGGGCGCTGAAGGTATCGGTCTTTGCCGTACAGAGCATATGTTCTTCGGTGGCGAGAGAATCGACGCATTCCGTGAGATGATCTGCGCTGACACTGTAGAAGAAAGAGAAGCTGCTCTTGAGAAGATCCTTCCATACCAGCAGGGAGACTTCGAACAGTTATTCGAAGCAATGGAAGGCAACCCTGTAACGATCCGTTTCCTGGATCCGCCTCTGCATGAGTTCGTTCCTCAGACAGAAGAAGATATCAAGAAACTGGCTGACGCTCAGGGCAAGACTGTAGAAGACATCAAAGCGATCATCGAAGGACTCAAAGAGTTCAACCCAATGATGGGACATCGTGGATGCCGTCTGACAGTAACTTATCCGGAAATCGCTGTTATGCAGACAAAAGCTGTTATCCGTGCAGCAATGAATGTAAAAGAGAAACATCCGGATTGGAACATTGTTCCTGAAATCATGATCCCATTAGTAGGCGAATTAAAAGAGCTGAAATATGTGAAGAACATCGTTGTTAAGACAGCTGACGCTGAGATCGCAGCAAAAGGTGTTGACCTCAAATACGAAGTTGGTACCATGATCGAGATTCCTCGTGCCGCATTACTGGCAGACCAGATCGCAAAAGAAGCTGAGTTCTTCTGCTTCGGTACAAACGACTTAACACAGATGACATTCGGCTTCTCCCGTGACGATGCCGGCAAGTTCCTGGATGCTTACTACGACGCTAAGATCTTCGAGAACGATCCATTCGCAAAACTCGACCAGGATGGCGTTGGTAAGTTAATGGATATGGCAGTGAAATTAGGTAAAGGCCAGAGAGCTGACCTCCACTGCGGTATCTGTGGCGAGCACGGCGGAGACCCATCTTCCGTAGAATTCTGCTACAAGATTGGTCTTGACTATGTATCCTGCTCACCATTCCGTGTACCGATCGCTCGTCTGGCAGCAGCACAGGCAGCTATCGCTGGTAAATAATTCCAGCAGTTTGCGGATTATAAGTGCATAGAGTATGATATTGGCAGCGTCCTGCTCTTCGGAGCAGGGCGCTGTTTTCTTTTATCGAATTGTACGATATTTATCAGGGAAGTTTATAAAGATGGTCCATCTTACAGGAAATTTTGAATCGCTGTGAAAAGAAGATTTCTGATTTAGATGATGGAATTTTTGCTGATGAAGTGCAAGAAAATATCATCATGCGATGAGTTTCTGCGCTGCGAACACTGCCAGAATTCCACAGATAATGCTCAGCAAAACGTATGGGGCGGCGGTTGCGGCTGCTCCTTTGGCCAGCAGTTGGTCCGTTTCCAGAGCAAAAGAAGAAAACGTCGTAAATCCTCCGCAGATTCCCACTTTCAAAAACAGTACAAGTCTCGGATTCAGTGTATATTTGGCGGCGAGTGCTGCCACGAGACCGATGATAAAAGAACCAATCACATTGATTAAAAATGTTTTCACAGGGAAACCATTTTCCGGAGTCAGCGGAACCATTCCCACCAGATGTCTGAGGATTGCTCCCAGCGCACCTCCGGCTCCCACGATCAGACATTCAAGCATAGGACACCTCCTGTTATAGTATTTTATAGCAGTTATCTGCGAAACGCCTTGCCCGTAAAAATCATACATTTTTTTTGAAATGAAAAATACAGGCGGTTTCGCAGCAAACCAGATAATAATAGGATATCTGATGTCTAAAATCAATCTTTTTTTACTTTCTGATTTTAAATTTTCTTTGTCGATGGGTGACAGATTCTGCCGGGCTGAAAAAAGATGGTCATTGCATTTTGTAAAAAGAAAATCATTACATTTTGTAAATTGCACAGCAAATTGATTTTTGCTATACTTAATACAATCAATCAGGAGGTGATGGTAATGTTGGCAAAAGCAAATAGTTACACTGTGGATGCGATTTACGATCTGCCGGAAGGCCAGAGAGCGGAATTGATTGACGGGCAGATGTATATGATGGCTCCGCCAGGTACAAGGCATCAGAGAATAGTCAGCATGTTACATGCAGCGATATATAATTATATAAAATCTCACGGAGGGAGCTGTGAAGTTTTTCCTGCGCCGTTCGCTGTATTTTTAAATGCGGATAACAAAAATTATGTGGAACCTGACATCAGCGTCATCTGTGATAAAGATAAGATTGATGAGAAGGGGTGTAACGGCGCGCCGGACTGGGTTATTGAGGTGGTGTCTCCCGGCAGCAGAAGAATAGACTATTTTATAAAATTATTCAAATACAGAACGGCAGGTGTGAGAGAATACTGGATTGTGGATCCGGAGAAAGAACGTATTACGGTCTACAACTTTGAAGAGGAAGACGGAGCAGATTATGATTTCGATGATAAAGTGAGGTCCTGTATTTATGCTGATTTAGAAATTGATTTTGCCGGAATCTGAAAAAAGTATTTGAAGACTGTGAAAAATGGTATAGAAATGGTTATATATCAGAAACGCAGGGGGAATGGTTATGAACACTTACAGAAAAATAGACATGGCATCCTGGCCGCGCCGGGAACATTACAAATATTATACCGAGAGATTAAAGGTGGAGTACAGCATCACAGCTTCTGTGGATATCACGAAGCTGCTGGAATTCTGCCACGCAGGCGGGTACAGATTTTATCCGACGATGATTTATCTGGTGACGAAGGTGGTCAATGAGATTGAGAATTTCCGGATGTTTCTGGACGGGGAGGGCAGCCTCTGCGTGTGGGACCGGGTGATTCCCAGCTACACCATTTTCCATGAGGATGACAAGACGTTTTCTGACTGCTGGTCGGAATATTCCGGGGATTTTGATACATTTTACCGGACCATCACGAAGGATATGGAGAAGTATAAAAATGTAAAGGGAATCAAGGCCAGAAAGAATCAGCCGGCGAATTTCTACTGTATATCCTGCGCGCCGTGGACGGCCTTTACCAGCTACACCAGCAGAGTGCCAAACGGGGAACCGTCGTATTTTCCGATTATCACCATCGGAAAGTATGAGACCCACGAGGGAAAGACAACGGCGCCTGTGAACCTGACTATCGCTCATGCGGTGTGCGACGGATATCATTCCGGTCTTTTCTTTGAGAAGCTTCAGGAGGCTGTCAATGCCATTGGGCAGGATGAGGGGAAATGAGCCGGAGTTATGAAAGAGGCTGGCAGATATATAGAATGTGCTTCGCCAGGTGCGGAAAAAACGTAGAATCCGCCTTCAGCGGCAGAAAATATAGTGCCTTTTTTCCCTCAGAAACAAAAAAGAAAATTGTGCAGCTCTTCAGGTTGTTGTAAGATACAATTACGCAATCTGGAGATTTTTATGTATTATGGGATGTTCCCCTGGAACTCCTGTAATCAAAGCTTTCCGGACATGATACACGCTCGCGCAGGCAGAAATGTGCCATGAGCCGGAACTTACAGATCAGGAGGAGTATATCAAATGTTTTTTACAGTGGAAAAGTTTCAGAGAAGAGTGGAGGAACTGGGCAGAAGGCGGTATTTCGGGATGCGGTGCGTCGCTCCCTTTGCGGCCGTTCCGGGAACGCTGGGAGAGGACGAGCATTATCACGGAGCGCCGCCGGAGATCATCTCAGCTATTCAGGAGCCGCCGGTCACGGAGTTTGGACTCCATGACTTCTTCGTGGGGCGGGACCGGTATCTCTGGATGGAAAAGGAGCTGGTTCTTCCTCCGGTGAAAGAAGGCTGCCGGGTAGTGGGACTGTTTGATTTTGGAGAGACCGGAGACGGCAACAACAGCGGATTTGAGTCACTGTTGTATCTGGACGGGCATCCCTATCAGGGCGTGGACACCAATCATAAAGAAGTTCTTTTTACAGGAAAAGAGGGAGAGAAAACTAAGATCACCTTTCTGCTCTGGACCGGATTGGAGGGCGGCGGTCCGCACCGCACCTTTTATCACCAGTGCCGGCAGGCGGATGTGGGATATCTGCATAATAATACCGATGAAATGTACCATCTGGCAAAGGCGGTGACGGAGACGCTGCGGATTCTGCCGGAAGATGATGTGAATTACGCAGGGCTTACAGCGGCTTTGGACCGGGCTCTTTTGTGTATTGACTGGGACGAGGAAGCGGCCGGGAGTGGGAATGTTGCCTGGAGGCAGAAGACCGTATCGGAAAACGGTATAATCCCAAGGGAGGATATCGCCGGGAATGAAGCGATGGCTGACCGAAGAAATATGGAACAAGCCTCTTCATTTTACACTTCTGTTGACCGAGCGTATCAGGTGCTGATGGACGGATTATCCTGCATGGAGAAACATACGAATGTCACCGTCCATGCAGTAGGGCACACTCACATCGATGTGGCGTGGCTATGGAGACTGAAACATACGAGGGAGAAGGCGCAGCGGTCGTTTGCTACGGTTCTGCGTCTCATGGAGGAAGACGAGGATTACATTTTCCTGCAGACCCAGCCACAGTTGTATCAGTATGTCAAAGAGGACTGCCCGGAGCTCTATGAGAGAATCCGGCAGAAGGTGAAAGAAGGAAAATGGGAGCCGGACGGCGGCATGTGGGTGGAGGCCGACTGTAATATCCCGTCGGGGGAATCGCTGGTGCGACAGTTCCTCCACGGTACCCGTTTTTTTGAGCGGGAGTTCGGGAAGAAATGCGAGTATCTCTGGCTGCCGGATGTGTTTGGCTACAGCTGGGCGCTGCCGCAGATTCTGAAACTCTGCGAGATTGATACATTTATGACGACCAAAATCAGCTGGAACCAGTTCAATTCGATTCCCAATGATCTGTTCTGGTGGCGGGGCATTGACGGCACAGAGATACTCACCTATTTTGTCAATACGCCGGACGAAGGCCGGGAGATGACGGACCGGTTTTCCACGTACAACGGGTATATGAATCCCCGGTCTGTCCTTGGCAGCTGGAAGAAGTTCCGCAATAAAGATATCAGCCGGGACACGCTGATTTCTTACGGCTATGGCGACGGAGGCGGCGGTGTCAACCGGGAGATGCTTGCCATGCGCCGGGCCATGGATGTGGTGCCGGGACTGCCGAATGTGAAATCCGGTACAGCCGGAGCGTTTTTCCGGAAAATGCACGAAAATGTGGAGAATACTGACCGGTATGTGCATACCTGGGACGGGGAGCTCTATCTGGAGTATCACCGGGGAACATACACTTCCCAGGCGTATAATAAAAAGACAAACCGCCGTATGGAAAATAAGCTGCTGCGGGCGGAATGGCTGTCATCCCTGGCCTGGTGCCTGAACGGCGATTATCCGAAGGAAGCGTTACACGAGAGCTGGGAGTGCGTGCTGCTTCATCAGTTCCACGATATTATCCCCGGCTCATCCATCCATGAGGTCTATGAAGACTCTAAGATTAATTACGGGAAGGCGGAACGCCGGGTGGATGCCGTGCTGGAAAATGTGTTGGAACAGCTGACAGAACAGAATGAGAATTCAAATATGCTGCCAACCGGGCAGAGTGAAGATCAGGTGAGACAGCCGTTGCAACGAAGTGTGGGTTCGGGCACAGTGCCGGCCGGGCAGAGCCGGAATCCGGCTGTCCGGCTGACGGACGGCCGGCAGAGCCTGAACTTCTCCGTCTGCTCTGCCTGCAGTTTCGGCGGCAGAGAGTTGGTGACTGTGCCTGTGACAGAGCCGGGACATTTTTACGATGCGGAAGGAAATGAACTGGAAGCGGACAGAACGGCAGAAGGCTGTGAACTTCTGGTGGATGTGGAACCATTTGCTGTGAAGCATGTGACTTTCGTGCCGGAAGAAGATTTTGTGCCGGAAGGAACCTTCGTGCCGGAAGGGAGCTCTTCATCAACAGAGAAAATTTTGGCGGGTACGGGCAATATGCTTTTGACGGGTATGGGTAATATGCCAGATGCCATATATACGGCGAACCAGAGGAACACATCCCTGAAAACCGATGCGAAAAAAGCCGCCGCCTCGCAGGAGACATTTCTGTATAAAGACAACACCCTGGAGACACCGTTTTATTTCCTGTCCTGGAATGGGGAAGGCCAGCTGACACAGCTTTATGATAAGTCAGCCGGCCGCCCGGTGCTGAAAGAGGGCCAGAGAGGAAATGTGCTGGAAGTGTACGAGGATAAGCCCATGGACTTTGACGCCTGGGATATTGATATTTATTATACCCAGAAGATGGAGACCATGGGTATCTGCGAGCCGGTGCGGCTGGTGGAGCAGAATGCGTTTAAAGTGGTGCTGCGCTTTGTATACCGTTATCGCCGGTCCCGTCTGGCGCAGGATATGATCTTGTACCGGGATTCTAAGAGGATTGATTTTAAGACCCGGGTGGACTGGCATGAGGACCATCGGCTGTTGAAAACAGCTTTTTACACGGATATCCGCGCCACCAAGGCTACTTACGACACGCAGTTTGGGCATGTGGAGCGGCCGACCCACTGGAATACCAGCTGGGACTGGGCGCGGTTTGAGGTCTGCGGCCATAAGTGGGCGGATCTGTCGGAGACGGGATACGGCGTCAGTCTTTTAAATGACTGCAAATATGGTTATAGCATCAAGGATAACGCCATGAAACTGAGTCTCTTAAAAAGCGCGAAGAATCCCGACACGGAGGCGGACATGGGAGAGCATACCTTTACTTATGCTCTGTTCCCTCACGAGGGCGTGGTGACGGAGGGCGGCACCATTGAGGAGGCCTGTCGTCTGAATCTGCCGGCACAGGTTGTGGCAGGCCGGTTTAAGGATCTGCGCCGGCTGGTGAAGATATCCGGGCGGCAGGATTTTGCTGCAGGGCCGGACTGCGTAACAGGTAGTATAAATGAAAGGCCGGACTGCGGAGCAGGAAACCGGGATGCCGGATTAGACCGGGAAAAAGATCCGGAAAGAGCAGCCTCTGCTGTCCGCAGCGTTCAGATTGACGCGGTGAAAAAGGCGGAGGACGAGGACTGTCTGATTGTCCGTATGCACGAATGCCGGGGAGGCCGGGCGACGGTTGTGGTTTCCTCGGAGTTTCCGGTGGAGAGAATCGTGCCGTGTAATCTTCTGGAGCGCAGCCTTGTTTCGCAGGAGAAAAGCAGCGTCAAAAACAGCGCCGGAGCGGAAAGCAGCGGCGATGGGGAAGACGGCCGAGCCGCCGGCAGAGTGGAAAATGGTGCTGTAAACGGCAGTGAAATGGTCCTCACCTTCCATCCCTTTGAGATAAAGACGTTTAAATTTTATTTATAACAGAAGAGAAGCCGTTTTCGTCACATTTTTTATGAATATTGTTCTGTCTTCAGAATATAAATATTGTTGGTATTTTGACAAAAGAAAAGAAGGAGGCCTGTCAAAAAAGAAAAGATTTTCTGACTATTTCTTGTGCATTTTAACGGGTTGACAATAATTTTTATTCTATATATTATATTGTTAGCTATCGAACTAATTATTTCAAAGAGGGAATACAGATGGATGTTCGAAAGAAATATGATACTACCTTTGAGGTGGGAAGGATGATCAACAGTCTTTCTCATCAGCTGAAACGGCAGATGTGCATTCTGGAGGAAGAGAGCGGACTGACCAACATGCAGAGTCTGGTGCTGCATTACATAGCATTTCAGACCGTGGAAAGGAATCTCTACCAGAAGGATGTGGAGAAGGCGTTTCAGATTCGCCGCTCGACGGCGACAGGAATCCTTCAGTTTCTTGAAAAAGAAGGATATATCTACCGGGAGTCTGTGGACAGGGATGCGCGACTGAAAAAGATTGTCCCTACAGAGAAGACGGTGGAGCTGCATGGACATATCATCTCCAACATCCGCCATATGGAGAGAATTCTTCAGGAAGGAGTACCGGAAGAAGATCTGGAAGTATGTGTGCGCGTGCTGGAGCAGATGTCTGCGAATTTAGCCGGTAATGAGAATGACAGAGGAAAGGAGACAACAAAATGAATAGGAAACTGCTTCGTTCTGTCCGCGAGTACAAGCGGGAGACGATACTGACGCCTGTCTTTGTGGCGCTGGAAGTATTGATGGAGGTACTCATACCGCTTCTGATGGCAAAGATTATCGACGTTGGTATTATGGATGGCGATATTGGATATATCGTCAAAATGGGAATCATTCTGGTGGTACTTGCCATAGTATCGCTTTTTTTCGGTGCCAAGGCGGGACAATTGGGAGCCATCGCCGCAGCCGGATATGCCAAGAATCTGCGGCATGATATCTTCTATAAGATCCAGGATTTTTCCTTTGGAAATATTGACCATTTTTCCACGCCAAGTCTGGTAACCAGACTGACGACAGATATCACTAACGTGCAGATGGCGTATATGTTTACCATCCGTCTGCTGGCGAGAGCGCCGATCATGATCGTTCTGTCATGGATCATGACGCTGACCATCAATGTACCGATCGCGCTTTTGCTTCTGGCCATGGTGCCGATTTTAGGCGGCGTGCTTATTTTTATCGCAAAAAAAGCACATCCGCATTTTATTCAGGTGTTTGACGAGTACGACGTGCTCAATAATACCGTACAGGAAAATGTAAACGCGGCCCGCGTCGTAAAGGCGTATGTCCGCGGCGATCACGAGATCGAGAAGTTTGGAAAGATTTCCACTATCGTATTTAAACTGTTCACAAAAGCGGAGAAAATCGTGGCATGGAACTCCCCGATCATGCAGTTTACCATTTACGGCGTTGTGCTGTTCATGGTGCTGGTCGGCGGAAAGAGTATCATCAATGGGACCATGCTGACCGGTGAGCTTACCAGTATCATCGTGTATGCTCTGCAGATCCTCATGTCTCTGATGATGGTAACCTTCGTATTCGTTATGATCATGATCGCGGAAGCTTCCACAGACCGTATCCAGGAAGTTCTGGAGGAAGTGCCGGAGATGATCGATGATGAAAACGCACTGGCAGAAGTAGCCAACGGAGATATTGACTTTGAACATGTGGATTTCAGTTATTCCGGAGAGGGCGGTAACCTGTCCTTAAAAGATGTCAATCTGCATATTAAGAGCGGTCAGATCATCGGTATCATCGGCGGTACCGGAAGCGCCAAATCCACACTGGTGCAGCTGATCCCGCGTCTGTATGACGTGACCGGAGGAAGTGTGAAAGTCGGCGGTGTCGACGTAAGAAAATACAACCTGAAAGCACTGCGTGACCAGGTGTCCATGGTGCTTCAGAAAAATGTCCTGTTTACAGGAAGTATCTATGAAAATATCCGCTGGGGTGATGAGAACGCCAGCGACGAGGAAGTCCAGAGAGTCTGTAAGCTGGCGCAGGCCGACAGCTTTGTTCAGGAGTTCCCGAATAAATATGACACCATGATCGTGGAAGGCGGTAACAACGTATCCGGTGGACAGAAGCAGAGACTTTGTATCGCGAGAGCGCTGCTCAAAAAACCAAAGATCCTTATTCTGGACGATTCCACCAGCGCGGTGGATACCAAGACCGACGCTCTGATCCGTCAGGCGTTCCGGGAAGAGATTCCGGATACCACCAAGATTATTATCGCTCAGAGAGTATCTTCTGTGGAAGACGCCGATATGATCATCGTTATGGATAACGGTGAGATCAACGGTATTGGAACTTCAGAAGAGCTCCTGAAAACCAATGAAATTTACAGAGAAGTATATGAATCACAGGTGAAAGGAGGCGCTGATAATGAGTAGACCACAGGAAAAAGCCCGCGTGACCGGCGGAACCATCAAGACAGCGAAGCGTCTGCTGAAATATGTGACAGGTACATATAAGGTACAGTTTATCCTTGTTATTTTCTGTATCCTTATCAGTTCCATCGCATCCATCTCTGTTTCGCTTTCTCTGCGTTTCCTGCTGGATGATTACATCATCCCGCTGATCGGACAGAAGGATCCGAACTATTCCGAACTGTACATGGCCCTTACTGTACTGGGAACTATCTTTATGTGCGGCGTCATTGCTACCTTTGTGTACAGCCGTCTGATGGTTGTCATCGGACAGGGCGTGTTAAAACGTGTCCGTGATGAGATGTTCGCCCACATGCAGACTCTGCCAATCCGGTATTTTGACCAGAATACCAACGGTTCCATCATGAGTTTGTATACCAACGATACGGATACCCTGCGTCAGATGATCAACCAGTCTATCCCGCAGGTGCTGATGTCAGCCTTCACCATCGTGGTAACCTTTATCTCCATGCTGGTGTTAAGCCCGATTCTCACGGTGCTGGCTGTGCTGATGATCCTTCTGATGTTTTTCGTGTCCAAGACAGTATCAGGCCACAGCGGACGTTACTTCATCCGTCAGCAGCTGGATCTGGCCAATATCACTGGTTTTGTGGAAGAACGCATGAGCGGACAGCGTGTGGTAAAGGTATTTAACCATGAAAAAATGTCCGAAGAAGAGTTTGATAAATTCAACGAGGAACTGTTTGAGAGCGCTTCCAAGGCGCACACCTTCGCAAGTATCATGGGACCGATCATCGGTAACATGGGTAACCTGCTGTTCGTGCTGACAGCGGTATTTGGCGGCTTCCTTTCCGTTATGGGAATCGGCAATATCACGCTGGGTGTCATGGCATCCTATCTGCAGTTTACCAAGAGTTTCACACAGCCGTTCATGCAGATCGCTCAGCAGTTTAACTCCATCATCATGGCTCTGGCCGGCGCCGAGCGTATCTTCAACATGATGGATACCGAGCCGGAAGTGGATGAGGGATATGTTACCCTGGTGAACGCAAAGAAAGATGCAGACGGCAATATTGTGGAATGTAAAGAGCGTACCGGTATGTGGGCGTGGAAACACCCGCACCAGGCAGACGGCACTGTTACTTATACTGAGCTGAGAGGCGAGGTACAGTTTGATGATATGACCTTTGGCTATGTGCCGGATCATATGGTGCTCCATAACCTGACTCTGTATGCGAAACCGGGACAGAAGCTGGCTTTCGTTGGTTCCACAGGAGCCGGAAAGACCACCATCACAAACCTGATTAACCGTTTCTACGATGTGGCGGATGGTAAGATCCGCTATGACGGAATTAATATCAATAAGATCAAAAAAGATGACCTTCGTCATTCTCTGGGCATTGTATTGCAGGATACTCACCTGTTTACAGGAACTATCATGGAGAATATCCGTTACGGTAAACTGGACGCCACCGACGAAGAGGTATACAACGCAGCCAAGCTGGCCCATGCGGATGGATTTATCCAGATGCTCCCGGATGGCTATAATACTCACTTAAGCGGTGACGGCGAAGAGCTTTCCCAGGGACAGCGTCAGCTTCTGGCCATCGCCAGAGCGGCTATCGCAGATCCGCCGGTGCTGATTCTAGACGAGGCTACTTCTTCCATCGATACGAGAACTGAGAGTATCGTCCAGAAAGGTATGGATAACCTGATGAGAGGGCGTACCGTATTTGTTATCGCCCATCGTCTGTCCACTATCCGCAACAGTGACGCCATCATGGTTCTGGAACACGGCCGGATCATTGAACGGGGTACCCATGAAGAGCTGTTGAAGCTGAAAGGTACTTATTATCAGCTCTATACCGGTAAGCTGGAGCTGGATTAATCAATGTAGCTTTGCAGGAGCAAAACCGATAAGAAAAGATAGCGCAATATCACATAAAAAACACCTCGGGATTTTGTGAAACAATCACAAAGTCCCGGGGTATTTTTATGGAAAAATATTTGATTGTGTAAGAATAAAAAATATGAGATTCCACCTGCGGCTGTTTGTCCCCTACGGAATATTCAACACGATCCGCGCAGTAAAGATGCCCGCGTCTTTTTTAAATTCCGCGCTGCCGCCATATTTGTCTGCCACAATGCGGATGCTTTTTAAGCCCTGTCCCCGGAGGACGCTGTGTTTGGTGGAGACGAAGGCCTTTCCATCGGTGAACTCCGTGCAGCCGCAGCCGTCATCCGGGCAGGCGTTCTCAATCTGCAAAAGGAGCGAGACATTTTCCTGCCGCACCCAGATACGAAGGAAGCGATCCTTGTCGGCCGGCAGTTTCCGGCAGGCGTCGATGGCGTTTTCCATCAGATTGCCGAGAAGGACGGTCAGGTCGATGACGTCAAAGCGCAGATTGCCCGGCAGAGAATGTAAGTCGGTCTGCACGGAGATGCCGTCTTCTCTGGCCCGCTGGATATAATAGCGCAGGATACTGTCCAGGGAGGAGTAGCCGGACAGGGGGAGCTTTTCAAGCTCCTGGCAGAACGCTTCGTAGCCCTCCAGATATTGTTCCAGTTCCGCTTCTTTTCCCTCCCGGTGCAAAACGCTGATGACATTTAAGTGATGGCGGATGTCGTGACGGGCCCGGCGGGATTCCGCCACGGCGGAGCTGATCTGCCGGTATTTCTCGTCAAACGTCCGAAGCTGATCCTGAAGCTCCCGGTTTTTGGCTTCGAGATGTACCTCGGAGAAAAACATGTAATAGACGATCACGTTGGTCAGGATAAAAGCAAACAGGAAAAAGAGAACCGGATATCCACTCACGCCGTAATAAAAATGATAATTGGTCAGAGAGAAAACACAGAGACTGTACAGCAAAAAGGTGGTGACCATGTAAAAGCATCCCCGGCGCAGCACAGGGCTGGTCATATAGGGGAGACTGATTTTGACCACGCGTTTTAAAAAGGCATATACGACAGGGCCGATAATGATAACCTGGAGCAGATACAAAAATGTGGTTTCGGTTCCGTAAACGACGGTGGGACCATGGTAGGGAGGCTTCTGAAGTACGCCGAGGACAACAGATGTTATCGTAAATAAAATAGCTGAATAATGAAGGAGCAGCGTCAGGATCAAAACCTTTTGGGCCGCAGCAGTGCGCACAGAAAACCAGAAGAAAAGGATAAACAAAAAAATAGAGAATCCCATATACAGATTGGAAGCAGTGCGCAGGAACTGGTCGTATGCATCAGACGGCCGGAAAAGCAGAAGATGTCCCAAGGCAAATATGAGGGACAAAACGAGAATCCCCGCCGTGGTAAAAAGGGCAAGCTTTTTTCGGGAAAAGCGCAGGCTCTTCTGCCCGAAGGGAACGAAAGCGAGCAGGGCGACGGGAAGAGTCTGTAATAAAAAGCCCAGAATCTGTGAAAGAAAAGTTGTGCAGGTCATAAGAATACTCCTTTTTGTGAACGTGAAAATAAATAATCGTTATATTTTTTGCGGACGGCAGCCTTCTCTCCACGGCTGATCAAAGCGGAAGTTCCGTCACGGAACCGGCATACATTTTTGTCCATGCAGAGAATATAGGACATATGAACGATAAGTCCCCGGGAAATTTTCAGAAAATACTCTTTGTATAACTGTTCCTCCACCCGCTTAAGAGAAAGGGGAATCCGCTGCGGAGGCCGAATGTCGGACAGATAAACGTCCACGCCCTTATTGCTGCTCTGGATTTTCTGCACCTGCGCCAGCGGAAAAGTATATTTTTTGGTGTCAGAATGAATCTCCAGATATTTTTCCGGCCGGTGCTGGTATTTTAAAAAGCGGCGGAACAGTTCCCGGAGCTTCTCGATGTTGATCGGCTTTATGAGATAATGAATGGCGTTTAGGTCAAAGGCGTCCAGAGCAAAATCCCTGGCGGAAGTGAGAAAAGCAACCTGCATTTCCGGGAGCATCCGCCGGATGGCGCGGGCGGTTTCTATGCCATCCATACCGTCAAGATAAATGTCCAGCAAAAACAGATCATAATGTACATTTCTTCCGACCGCTTCGGTCAGCGCTTCTCCGCTTGTATAGTAATCAATCTTTGTTTCCACAGGCAGTTCCTGCCCAAGCAAATCCAGTTCTTTTTGGAGCAGATGAAGATCTGCTTTATCATCTTCACAGACAGCAATACGCATAATACAAGAGCCCCTTCTATCATAAAATGTATCAGAATATATCGTAAAATGATCGCATAAAGAGCGGCAGACACGAAAAAAGCTCTGCCTTTTCCAAAAAAATAAGCGGCAGCAGCCTCTTTTTTGCCGCTACAGACATTATATAAGCAAAAGATAAAAAGTCCAAGAACCGTTCGGTAAGATTTTGGACAGCCCGGTCGGTCAGGGGAGGAGGCCCGGCCGCGCGCCGAAAACGACCCAATGGTCTGGTTTGGCGACCCAGTGGTTCGACCGGAAAAAGAAGATTATGTTACTATATTACATGCGAACAAATCTGGCAATCGGGTTTCAAAAAAAGGAAAATCGTAATGATTTTTATGAAAACATTGTCAGACAGGAGGAGAAAAGAGGAAAAAGAGAAAGGAGAGAACAGTGAGAAAAAGAATCATAGCAATTTTGCTGGTCTGCTGTCTCGTCGCGCCGCTGCTTTTACGCAGCCCGCTTCAGACCGAGGCGGCGACCGACCAGTATGGATTCTCCACAGAGGCGCCGAAGGACTTTGATCCGTCGGATGGAAAGAATCCTTATGGAAACGGCTACACGGCCCTGAATCCGGTCATGGAACCGTTTGTGTTCCAGTCATCCAAGGGCTCCATGCGCGTGGACTATTGGAATGACGTCAAAACACAAGAAAGCCCGACGGCAGGCACACAGGTGTCCATCGCCAGCCGGGGCAGCCAGTGCGCGGCGGACTTTGTCTATTCCAAAGCCTATGACCCGGATGGCTGCGGACATGACTACATGGTCGCCATGGTGGGCCTGCAAAACGAGGACATTGTCGTGTGGAATTACAATACCCGGACAAAACAGCAGGGTGTTGATTACAAGATCGATGTGGGCGGCGGAGATAACAGTGACTGGTTTGATGATATTGAACAGTGGGAATACACCAGTTATTTTAATCTGACCGCCGGAGATTTTGACGGCGACGGGGATGATGAGATTGCCGTCTATATCCCGCAGAGAAGCGATCCGAAAGTAAGGATCCTTGCAGATCAGGGAAACGGCACTTTCGCACGGGTTGGCAGTGACATTTCTTATAAGTCCTTTATGGATAATGCGGATATTTCCGGTAAATTTGAAAATGACGGCAGAACGAAGCGGGCCATGGTGCAGGCTTCTCTGGAAGCCGCCGACCTGGACCGGGATGGAAAAGACGAGCTTTTGCTGCTTGGCTCCTTTGCCAATCTTCATGAGAACAGCGATACGAAGAAGATTACGGACAGAAGTTCCACTCTGGGAATCTATAAGATGAACAGAGAAGGAGCCATGAGCCAATGGGGCGGCACCTTTAAGATGAACGACGGCAGTACTTACTTAAGAAGTGCTTCCTGCGCCGCCGGAGATATCGACTTTGACGGTTTTCCGGAGATCGTGGCGGCCGGCTATTACAGCACGGGAGCGGCGGACGATGGTCTGAATGGCAGCCAGTTTGCGGTGATGACCCTTGATTATAATCCGGATACCGGGAAATTATCGGCGGGGCCGACGTTAAAAGTGGATATGAACGGATTTGTGAAGGACGGCCTGTATACCGGTGATGACATCCAGGCGCCGCCGGCGGTCACCTGTGTGGCTGCCAACGGAAGAAACGCCGCGGAACTGCTGTTTTTGGAAGGCACCATGTATTCCTATGCAGACAGTGAATGGAAGGCGGATCATACGTATGACAAATATATGAAGTCCGATGACGGTATCAACGGTTATATTATCAGCAATACCTGGATGGAGACAGCTGTGGCCGGCAACTTTGACGGCAACGATCTGGGCATCGAGCAGGTATATTACACCACCGGTTACAAGCAGATGAGTCTGAATTACTTCTTCTACAATGTAAATGTGATGGGTAAGAAAGTAAAAGAGGACGGAGAAGACAAGCTGGCGCCGGGAGAGTATTATGACACCCTCTGGGAGTATCCGCGTTATCATAACAGCGGCGGCGACCATCTTTTTGTATCGCTGGCAGCAGTGGATGCGGACGACGATACGGATACCATGAAATACTCCCGGAAAGAATATACCTATACCAATGTAAATGTACTGGCCATTCTCCAGGCCGCGCCGTATTTTGAAGATCTGGCGGACGATTATCCGGACGGCGTGGGAAGAACCAGCTTTGAAAAGGTGGAAGGTTCGGGATCCAGCGAGAGTAAGACCAAATCTACCTCGGCGGGAGCTTACGTTAATGTGGACGCGGATATTCTCCATTTCACAACGGAGGCCTCCTACACCCATGACTGGGAATGGGAGTACGAGAAGGAGAAAACCATCGAGTACGGCGTCAATTTTGACGGCGGCTACATGGAGGACAGCGTGGTGCTGTACCGGACGCCGGTGACACTGTATTACTATGATGTCTATCCGGCGGGAGGCGGAAGTTCTTACAATATGACGGTGGGTATCCAGGATAATCCGGTGTACAGCGTCATGGAGCTTAATGAGTACAACTCTCTGGCCGAAAAAGATGACAGCATGAAAGATAAGGTGATCGGAGACAGCGTGTTAAGTTCCACGCCGGGACAGCCGTCCACCTATCCGTCCAGCGCAGCGGGGCTTGCGGATTTCACGGGATCGAAAAACTTTGCCACGTCTTCTTCCGGTACTACGACGGCGGATATCAGCCAGTCCATCACCACCGGAGAGACCGAAAGCTCCAGCCAGTCTTACAATAACAGTTTTGAACTGAAAGTCGGTTTTTCTGCCGGCGTGGACGGTGTTTTTTCCGCAGGAGCGGGCGTCAGCGGCGGAGGCGGCTGGGGCGGCGGAACCACCACCTTTGATTATGAAAATGTGACAAAATCCGGAACGGTCGCTCCGCCTCCGGCCACCGAATACCCGTATTCCTTCCAGTGGAAGTTCGGTACCTGGCGGGCCAGTGTCGGCGAAAATGATGTGCCGGTTCTGGGATATCTGGTGAAAAATGTCATTGAGCCGCCGAGTCTTCCGAAAGACATTGCGGTGGACACGGTGACAAAGGACTCCGTCACCTTAAGCTGGGAGCATGGCGCGAGAAAACCGCTGCAATATGAAGTCTATCAGTATTTTGAGGACAGTGTGGCGGACGACGGTTATTCCATGATCGCCACTCTGGACGGCGACGAGACTTCCTTTACTTACGAGAATCTGAAGGCGGACAGTGATTATACCTTCGCCATCCGCTCCATCGGTGTGGATGAGAACGGAGACCGCTGCGCTTCGCAGTATTCGTCTTTGGTGGCGGGAACCACCTTAAAGGACGGGGCGGCGCCGACGATCCACAGCATCAGCGGGGACGTTCGTGTCTGCCCGGGTGATGACGCTTCCTTTACTGTGGACGCCACACCTTCCGAGGGCGTGGAAACGGGACTGACCTATTCCTGGCAGGAGAGGGAAGCAGGCTCCACCGCCTGGAAAAATATCGGCGGCAGCAAGAGCACCCTCACCCTGGATGCGGTGAAAAAGGAAATGGATGGAAACCGTTACCGCTGCGTGGTATCGGAGGTACATAACGGCAGCCGGGCCTATGCCTACAGTGAGGCATGTCTGCTCACGGTGGATAAGGCGGATTCTCAGGTGGAAGTGACGGCTCTTCACGATGGCAAAAATACGGGAAGCGCCGATTATTCCGTGGAGAAGACGGTGAAGGAAGAAGTCGATGTGATAAAGACGGCGACGGTGACGACGCCGAAGACGGTAGACACAGCCGGCGAGACGAAAGAAGAAAATGTGACAGAAACCTATCAGATATACGAGAATGAAAATGCAAAGGCAGGCGGGGAGGAGATTTCGGGAAAAGATGCCGGAACATCCGGGAAAAACACAGGAAACTCCCGCAAAGACGCCGCACAGCCGGAGTACATTTACCGCGCCCAGAGCGACGGCAGCTACTATCTTTTTGAGAATCTAAAAGACGGCCAGGAAGAATCCGGACAAACGGCAGACAGAAGAATTCTCTTAAGTCAGCGGGACGACTACTTTGCCTGGGATAAAGAGGGCAAAAATGTCGTGGAAGGCCTGTCCCCGGACAGACTGACCGGAACGAAGCAGCAGATCTATGAATATGACGGGCCGGACCCGGAAGAGAGCACAGAGGATACCGCAGACAAGACACGTTTATCTGACGAAAACGAAAACACCGAAAACGATACGGATACCGGCGTGGAAGATGACGGTGATTCTGTGACAAAATATCTCTGCTGGCAGGCAGAGAAAAAAGATGGAAGCGGAGCCGGTACCAACGTTTTCCTCAACCTGTATACAAAAATAGAAAAAGGTGTGGATACGGAAGACGAAGCCGGTGAGGAAAAGCCGCGGCTGTACCAGATGGTCGATGGCAAAATGACCTTGTGGACGGACGGTGAAGCAGCATGGACGGACGGCGGGCAAGAGTGGGGCGACGAAGGTGGCTATCTTGCACCGAAGCCGGTCTATTCCGGCGAAGCGGGTTCCGAGACCATTGCTGATGTTGTGTATGAGACATGGCAGGATTGGGAGGATCCGGCGATCCGTCTTTATCAGCGAACAGAGGAAGATGGTATCGTTCATTATTATCAGAAGGTGGAAGACGATACTTCCGGCGGAAAACCGGAGACGCCGCCGACGGATACAGAAGACAAACCGGAGACAACATTTACCATGGTGGAAGTCTACCTGATAAAGCCGGATGTTCTCACCGACGCAGTGGGTACTTACAGCGTGAAGCCGGGTGCGTCTGCGGTGACGGTAAAAGAGGAGCAGGAGCGGATCGTCTATGAGGCCAAAAGCGGCGATGCGGTGACACTTTCTGCAAAAGTGACGGCCCTCAGCGAAGGAAAGAGTGTGGAAGGAAAGATGACCTTCCAGATACTCAACAACAAGACCGGCGAGATGACCACGCTTTCTGCCGATGTATCAGAAGAAGGGGTGGCTTCGGCCAAGTGGACGCCGGTGACGGCGGGAGATTACACGATCACCGCAACGTTTGGCGGCAATACCATGTTAAACAGCTCCTCCGGTACGGTCAGCTATTTTGCTTCTGACGGCCCGGCGGGCGGGATTGGCTATGTTTTGGAAGGTGCGGGCAGCGCCATCTACGGAGACGGTATTCAGCTTTCAATGAAAAAAGCAGAGGTCGATACCGCAGGAAACGTAGCGCTTACCCCATTGCCGCAGGGAACCTCGGTGCTTTATAAGATGCAGTACGAGGAAAACGGCGAAGTAAAGGAAGAGACGTTGTCCGGCAGTGAAGCAGGCGTGAGCGGCACGCCGAAGACGCCGGGAACCTATACATTTACCGCGCAGGTGGGTGAAGAGGGAATCGCCGTCCGCACAGTAAATGTATTGAAGCGGCCGGTTACATTTACCGCGCCGTCGAAGGCAGGGATTCCAAGTACGGATACCGAAGGAAAAATTCCGAAGCTTGCGGATGTGAGCGTCCGTTACACGGGCGAGGAGAAAAAGACAGCGATCCTTGATGAAGACAGTAAGAGCTTCACCCCGGAAAGTCTCCTGGCGATCACGACAAAACCGGAGCTGACGGAAGAATCCGGCGCCAATGATTATGTGACAAGTCTTGGCTATCAGACAGAACAGGGTACGGCCGCCTACACGGAAACGGTACGGCAGTTCCTGCAAAAATACGACGCTTCTCTGGAAAATGGTCTCTATACCATCGTGGCCGGTGTGCGGAGTGTTTCCTATGAATCCGGTGCCAACGGAAAGCTTCGGGCGTATTACGGAGATAACCAGGCGTCCTTCGCATCGGGTGACTCTCTGACGGAAGGAACGAAGCTTACATTTGTGGCGGATGCTGCGGAGAATTTCCAGGTGAAAGAATGGATTGTGACCGACGGCAGGGGAACGCCGCTCAAAGAAGGAGAAGACTATATCATAAACGGAAACCGTCTGATCGTTTCTTCTCTGAAAACAGAAATGCAGGTGCAGGTAAGTTTTGAACCGGCTTCCTATTCGCTTACTTTCACAGCCGGAGAAAATGGCAGTCTGGAAGCCCATTACCTGAAAGATGGAGCGGAAGCCGGAGCGGCGCTCACTTCTCCGGAAACCGTGGCGGCAGGAAAGGGCATTGGCCTTACCGCCAGACCGGAAAAAGGCTATGTGGTAAAACAGTGGACCGTGAGAAAAGGCGATGGAACGCCGGCAATACAGAAGAACGCCGACGGCAGCATCTACGCAGGAGAAACACTGACGCTGGAGCGTCTGGATGCAGATACGGTGGTACACGCAGAATTTGAACCGGAAGCATTCTATACGGTGGAAACTTCCGTGGTGGACGACGCAGGCAATACCGTTCCAGGCTGTGCCATCACCGTGGACGGACTGGCGGAAGATAAAACGGCGAAGAAAGGCTCTTCCCTTACATTTAAGGCAGAGCTTCCGGACACAAACATCGTTCGCGAGTGGAGAGTTTATGACGCCGATGGCAGCTATAAGGTTGTATCCGGCAATGCGGATACCTACACTGTATCTAACGTACAGGATAACCTGAAAGTGGAGATCCTCGTCTCCGAGATGAAGACATATCAGCTTCATTTTAAGGCGGTTGACGAAGAAGGAAAGACAGTGAACAGACCGGATGGGAAGGAAATCCTCACGTCTTCTTCCGGTGGCAGCTCACTGACTTCGGATCAAGATTATACGGCCTACATTCCGGTGGCCTTTCAAGCAGATCTTCCGGAAGAATATCAGGTGAAAAACTGGACACTGAAGCAGGGTACCGGAAAAGAAATCGTTGTGGCGGAAGGCAGAGAGGCGACCGCTTATGACCTGGCAAGCCTCTCCGATGAGACCTGGGTGACCGTTCATCTGGAGAAACGTCCGACACTCACCTATGAGGCGGAAGAGACTGCGGGAGCAGGAGATATTGACAATACGGTGATCTGCGAGGGACTTACGTCCGGCGCTTATCTGGATAAATACCGGACGGAAGATATCGTACTGACCCTGTCCCCGGATTATGGGTACGAGATTGCTGCCATTACGCTAAATGGCGAAGTCATAAAACCGGAGATTGAACCGGCGGCCGGGGCAGAGAAGAAAACAGCGGCACAGAAAGAAAGCCGGACTGGCGACGCACGCGGCCAGAACGTGACCGGCAGCCTGAAACGGGTGGAAAACAGTTCGGATGTTCTTTTGACACTGACGCCGGGAGATAAGGGCTTCACAGAAGATGTGAAGGTGACGGTGTCCTTCAAGGAAATCACTCCGGTGACTTCGGCCCGGTATACCCTCTATGACCTGGGCGATGGCGTGCACGGAACCATGTGTGCGTCTGTGGACCGATTTGGAGCGGAAGAATATAAACAGTCTTCGGAGAAACCGGCAGAAAGCGGCAGTCTCGAAAAGATTTACCGGGATTCTGTTCTCACATTTACAGTGACGCCGGACAAGGGCTATGAGGCGGCCAAATGGTTTGTCAACGGCGAGGAAGTGACGAAAGGCATAAGCTCGGTAAAGACTGACAACGATACGTTTACTTATACGGTAACGGACAGCGATAAGGAGCCGATACACGTCATGGCTCAGATGACCCAGACGGGAAATAAGCTGACCTTTGGCGCAAGGAGCGTCCTTGACGAGGCGACGGCCGGCGGCACGGTGACCGCGGTCAATAACCGGACGGGCAATCCATTCTATTCCGGCAATACGCTGGCGGCAGATTCCAGTGTGACCTTCACGGCGGCGGCCGCAGAAAACTATGAACTGGTGGGCTGGGAGATGGATGGACAGATGGTATCCGGCGAGACCGGCGATACATTTACCCGTGAGATTGCAGCCGACAGTATCACCGATGTGAAGGCGGTCTTTGACCGTACATCGTATCGGGTGGCCTGGTCTGCCGAAAACGGAACGGTGACGGCGAAGAACATCACCGATCATGCAGAAGTGAAAAACGGGGACAGCGTGCGGGGCGGCAGAGTGCTTACATTTACTGCCAAAGCAGACGCCGGTATGAAGTTTGCCGGATGGCAGGTGGACGGCGTGACGGTGCCGGAAGAAAATCTGAGTGCGAACCCGCTGACCCTCACCCTGGAAGCAAATGTGCAGGTGACAGCGCTCTTTGCGCAGGAGCCGAACTGTACGGTCACCTTCGGTACGGAGGAAGTAACTGGAAAAGCGGATGCCGGCGGAAGCCTGAGTGCATCCCGCAATGGCGAAGTATTCCGAAGCGGAGACAAAGGCGCGAAGGGAGACAAGATTGTCTTGACTGCCGTGCCGGAGAAGAATTACCGCGTGAAGACCTGGCAAGTGGACGGTGAGGACACGGGAGTCAGTGAGAACAGTTACACTCTGACCGTGAGCAAAGAAAGTCATCAGGTGACGGTTATCTATGAGCGGATCAGTGGTACCGTGACCTTCGGTGAGAATGATAACACCATGGGAAGACTGACGGCAGAGACAGCGAAGGATGGACAGACAGCTAAAGCTATCGTTTCCGGTGAGGCAGTTCCTTCCTATAATAAAGTGACCTTTCAAGCGGAGCCGGCGGAAGGATATCTGGTGGAAGGCTGGTATTCGGATGCTTCCATGACAGAGGAGACAAAAATTGCCGGTACGCAGTACGAGCAGAACACCTATGTGGTGGATTCTCTCTACGGGGATGCGAAAGTTTACGTGAAGTTTGAAGCCATCCCGTCCTACGAGATCACTGTGGGAACCACGGGAACCGGCAGCGGTACGCTGGATGTGACTCTGAACGGGAAACCGGTAACAGAGTTAGAAAACGGCACCTTCATGGCGCCGCGTCACAGCAAGGTGACAGTGACCGCCACGCCGCACGATGCATACAGTTTCTTAAGTGCATGGAACGGTGAGGCCAGCGACTCCCTCACCTACACCATCGACGATGTGACAAAAGCGGAGAGTGTCATCGCGGAATTTTCTCCGGCAGAGCTGGTGGATGTGACCTTCCGGCTTCCGTCAGGTCTGGAAGACCAGTGCAAACCGGTTGTGTCAGCCGGTTACGGTGATGATGTGTCTTCCTATGACAGAATCGAGGCGGTCGGCAAAACCGTTCAGGTGCTGAGCGGCAAAAATGTACAGTTCGCCGTGACGCCGCCGGAAGGCCAGATGATCGACACATGGACCGTCACTTACGCGGATGGAACCTCTGTGAGCGGACGGGAGCTGGGACTGGATAATACGTTGCTTTTGGAAGATCTGGAACGCAATGCCACGGTCTCCGTCTCCTTCCGTGATATTAAGGCATGGGAAGTTCCGGAAGCGGCCGGTTACGACGCCGATGAAGATGGAAAAGACGATTACCATATCGAAAATCTTGTCCGCATACCGGACACACTGCCTAAGGAGCCTCAGTACGAAAACGATGTCCGCGACAATGGCGACGTGCGCTTCACTCTGGTGCCGGAGGACGGCAAGTGGATCACGGGAATCCGTCTGGCAGACGAGGAGGAAAGCCGGAAAAACGGCAGTGCCGGGGAGACTAAAACCACAGGCGTCTCTGCGGCGGCAGCCCGCACGGACGATAACGGCGGTGAAACCGATAACCGCTTAACATACACCAAAAATGAGGATGGCAGCTATGAGGTGACCATTGAAAATGTGACAAGAGACATTGCTCTTTTGGTGGACACCGTCAACTACTACACGGTTTCCATGGACAGCCCGCAGCACGGCAAGTTAACGGCCTGTGACGCTGCCGGCAAGGTTATCAAAAACGGCAGCACCGTGGCGGAAGGGACGACGATCACTTTCACCGCGGCGCCGGATGACCATTACCGGTTTGCGGCATGGGGCGGCGACGCGGCTTCCTGTGCGGACGCAGGCAGGGAAATGGACAGCGCAGCCGGACAGGGCAGGGCGGCAGCCAAAAAAGCTGCAAACCGCGGCGAAGCTGTGAGCGTCACTCTGGAAGAAATCCATAGTGACATCTCCGTGTCGGCAGAGTTTGCCATGACGGATCATATCAATACGGAGATCCGCGGTGCGAAAGATGCCACCTGTACCGAGAACGGCTATACCGGAGATACTTACTGTATCGACTGCGGCGTGCTGGTGGCCAGAGGAAAGATGGTGAAAGCGCTGGGACATGACTATACGCTGACGGCGTCCACGGAACCGACCACCCAGAAGGAGGGCGTGAACACCTACACCTGCCGCCGCTGCGGACACAGCTATGAGGAAGAAGTTGCGGCTCTGCCAAAACCAATCCTCATCAAACCGATCAAGACGGGAAGAAATAAAAATACGATTTCCTGGAAGAAGGTGGAAGGCGCGGACGGATACTTTGTCTTTGCGGATATCTGCAACACGAGTCTTCGGAAGAAAGACAAGACAGTCAAGAGGATGAAGACGGTGGTTTCTGCCGGCCGTACCTCCTGGATCCACAAGAAGCTGCGGAGTGCCACCTGGTACAAGTATCAGATCAAGGCATTTAAGGTAGTGAACGGAAAGAGAGTGGTCATCAGCGAGACGCCGGTTGTCCATGCCATCACCGCCGGCAGCACAAAATATGCAAATCCGGTGAAGGTGAAAGTAAAGAAAACGAAGATTTCTGTGAAAGCAGGAAAGAAAAAGAAGATCAAAGCAGATGTTGTTCTGCCGAAGAACCGCATCTGTCAGCAGCACAGTGAAAAGATCCGCTACATCGTAGTGGATAAGACCATTGCCACGGTGAACAAAAAAGGCGTCATCCGGGCAAAGAGCAAAGGAACGACCACCGTCTACGCCATCGCGCAAAACGGTGTCAGCAAAAAGATCACTGTGACAGTGAAGGGATAAACGCTGCTTTTTGTTATCCAAATAAACAGAAAAATCATTCATAAAGGACGCCTGCCCGAAAGGGCAGCAAACGACACGCAGGGTGTATGAGATACCCTGCGTGTTTTTGCGCATGCCGCTTATTTTGAGGCTGGTCAAAAGGCAGGGGACAAGGTATAATAAAGCGTGACAGAAAGGGGGATGCAGATGGAACTTCGTGTATTGAAATATTTTCTCATAGCTGCCAGAGAGGAGAATATCACTAAGGCGGCGCATCTTCTCCATGTGACGCAGCCGACTCTGTCCCGGCAGCTCATGCAGCTGGAAAAGGAACTGGGTGTGAAGTTGTTTGAGAGAAGCCGGCACAGGATTATTCTGACCGAAGACGGCATGCTCTTAAAACGCCGGGCCCAGGAGATCATTACTCTGGCGGAAAAGACAGAGCGGGAGTTTGTGCGAAGAGAGGGTGAGATGATCGGTGAGGTGTCCATCGGAAGCGGTGAGCTGAAAAGTTCCCGGTTCCTGGGAGAGGCTGTGGCGGCCTTTCAGAAGAAACACCCCCTGGTGCAGTTCCGGGTCTTCAGCGGTGACTCGGATAATATTAAGGAACAGATTGAGCAGGGGCTTCTGGATCTGGGATTGCTGATGGAACCGGTGGATATCAGCAAATACGAGTTTATTCAGATCCCGGTCAAAGAAGAGTGGGGAATCCTTGTCCATGAAGATTCTCCTCTGGCACGGAAGGAACGTGTGAGGCCGGAAGATCTCATTTCCTGTCCTTTGCTGATCGGTCAGAGGGAGCTGGTGCATCAGCAGGTCCGCAACTGGTTTGGCTCCTTGTCCGAAGAAATGCATATGGCGGCCAACGGAAATTTACAGTATAATATGGCGATGATGGTGCGCAGTCAGGTGGGAACTGCGGTGACCATCAGGCTGGACTGCCAGTACGATCATGTATGTTTTGTGCCGCTTTCTCCAGCCCTGGAAAGCAATACGGTGCTGGTGTGGAAAAAAGTACAGCCATTTTCTCCGGCAGTCACGGCATTTATCGAATTTTTTCAGAAATTTGTGGAAAAATAGTTGCAAAGCACCGGGTAAGCTGCATTAGCAGCGGGTTTCCGAGATGTCGTGGCTGAACTGTTATAAATTTATAAAAGAAAGGAAACAGGTATGCTGAATTTTGAGATCATCAGGGGAATTTTGATTCCCTTTGCGGGGACGACGCTGGGCGCCGCCTGCGTATTTTTTATGAGAAAGAATCTGAACATGGGCGTACAGCGGGCGCTGACCGGTTTCGCCGCCGGGGTGATGGTGGCGGCTTCCGTGTGGAGTCTTCTGATTCCTGCCCTGGAGCAGTCCGCTGACATGGGAAAGTGGGGATTCATCCCGGCGGCTGTGGGCTTTTTGCTGGGCATGGGTTTCCTGCTCCTGCTGGATGAGCTGATTCCGCATCTGCATATGAACAGCGAGGAAGCGGAGGGACCAAAGACCCATCTTTCCAAAACCACCATGCTTCTGCTGGCGGTCACCCTCCACAATATTCCGGAGGGAATGGCTGTGGGAGTGGTTTTTGCCGGCTGGATCCAGGGAAATGTGGATATCTCTGCCATGGGCGCTCTGGCGCTGGCTCTGGGAATCGCCATCCAGAATTTCCCGGAGGGTGCGATCATTTCCATGCCGTTAAAAGCGCAGGGGGTAAACAAGGGGCGTTCGTTCCTTTATGGAATGCTCACAGGAATCGTGGAGCCGCTGGCGGCGTTCTTTACGATCCTTGCGGCGGGACTGGTGGTTCCGGCTCTGCCGTATCTTCTGAGTTTTGCGGCGGGAGCCATGATTTATGTGGTCGTGGAAGAGCTGATTCCGGAGATGGCAGAAGGAGAACATTCCAATGTGGGAACCATCGCCTTTGCCATTGGATTTGTGGTGATGATGATTCTTGATGTGGCTTTGGGCTGACAGAGAGGTTCAAAGACAAAACGCTGACTCCGGGAGTGGTCAGGAAGATAAGATGGCCGTCCCGGGAGCCAGCGGCCCTGCGTTGTCGGAGAGCGAAAGCTTATTTTGATAAGAGCCGGGCAAGCTGCGGCTTTTCCTGCAGTCCGGCAGCAGTGGCAGTACATTTACCGTTTTTGAATATTTTGATGGAAGGAACCGTCTGAATGCCGTACATGGCGGCAAGAGACGGTTCTTTTCCGGTATCGACCCTTCCGATGATCACATCCGGATGTTCGTGGGCGAAGAGGCGCAGAAGGTTGTCCTGCTTTCGGGATGCATCGCTCTGGCGGTTGGAAAAGTTCAGGAGAACCGGTTTTTCGCTGTCGAAAATAATGTGAGAAAAGTTTTTATCGGTAACGGTGATTGCCATAAAAAAGCTCCTTTCATTTGTTTTATTGCCGTGCCTGGCAGTGATATTACTCTGGAAAAGCAGTATCTGCAAAAAAGGATGCATTTATTCGGAAGAGGGATTTGATGATAAATTACAGTTTTCCTATTGACAAACTAGGAAATAAAAGGTATCATACAGAAGACTTACATAAACATGTCCGGGAAAGCAGGGCAGGACCGCTTGCGGGCAGAGGACATCGAAAGGGAAGACAGAGGAGGATATGACCATGGCGA
The DNA here is from genome assembly GCF_002161065.1 of Eubacterium sp. An11. GTDB lineage: Bacteria > Bacillota > Clostridia > Lachnospirales > Lachnospiraceae > Anaerobutyricum > Anaerobutyricum faecale. The sequence continues at coordinate 40,166 of NZ_NFLV01000001.1, forward strand.
AGAAACCATATAAAGAGAGAGATTTTAAATTTGAAACTTTGCAGTTACACGTGGGACAGGAAGAAGCGGACCCGGCCACAGACGCCCGGGCAGTGCCGATCTATCAGACTTCGTCTTACGTATTTCATAATTCCGGGCATGCGGCAGACCGGTTTGCCCTGAAAGAGGAGGGCAATATTTATTCCCGGCTGACCAATCCGACGGTGGAGATTTTTGAAAAGAGAATCGCAGCCCTGGAGGGCGGAGCAGCGGCGGTGGCCACGGCTTCCGGAGCGGCGGCAGTGACCTACGCGATCCAGAATGTGGCCCTGAACGGCGGACACATTGTGGCAGCGAAGAATCTGTACGGCGGAAGCTATAATCTTCTGGCCCATACACTGCCGGATTTCGGTATCACCACCACATTTGTCGATCCTCTTCGGCCGGAAGAATTTGAACAAGCCATAAAAGACAATACAAAGGCTTTGTACATAGAGGCTCTGGGCAACCCGAATTCTGAGGTGTCTGATGTGGAAGCCATCGCAAAGATCGCCCACGCTCATCAGATCCCTCTGCTCATTGACGCCACCTTTGCAACACCGTATCTGCTGCGTCCTATTGAGTACGGGGCAGATGTCGTGATCCATTCTGCTACCAAGTTCATCGGCGGCCATGGAACCAGTATCGGCGGCGTCGTTGTGGATTCCGGGAAGTTTGACTGGAAGGCTTCCGGCAAATTTCCGCAGTTTACTGAGCCGAATCCAAGCTACCACGGACTGAGCTTTGTGGATGCGGCGGGACCGGCGGCCTTTGCAGCGCGTATCCGGGCCATTTTGCTGAGAGATACCGGCGCCTGCCTTTCTCCGTTCCACGCCTTTTTGTTCCTGCAGGGACTGGAGACCCTGTCTCTTCGGGTGGAACGGCATGTGGAGAATACCGAAAAGGTCATTGAATATCTGAAAAAACAGCCGCTGGTGGAGAAGATCCATCATCCTCTGGCTTCTGAAGATCCGGAACAGAAACGGCTTTACGCCAAATATTTTCCAAAGGGCGGCGGATCCATTTTTACCTTTGAGATTAAGGGCGATGAGAAGACAGCCATGAAGTTCATCGATAATCTGGAATTGTTTTCTCTGCTGGCCAATGTGGCGGATGTGAAGTCACTGGCTATCCATCCGGCTTCCACCACCCATGCAGAGCTCAATGCGGAAGAACTTCTGGAACAGGGAATTCATCCGAATACCATCCGTCTTTCCATCGGAACGGAGCATATCGACGATATCATCGAAGATCTGGATGAGGCTTTTCAGGCTGTCGCGCAGCAGTGACCGGCAGTCTTGACAGATCGGCGGAAGAGCCATAAGATAGAAATGTGAGAATGAAAGATATTCACCGGAAGTATATAACAGTGAAAATCAGACACAATAAATATCATGCAATATAAAAAGATTGAGAGGATCAGAGACATGGCACAGATTTACAGTGGAATACTGGATTTGGTCGGCCGCACCCCTCTGGTGGAGGCCGTGAATCTGGAGAAAAAATGGAATTTAAAGGCAAAACTTCTTTTGAAACTGGAATATTTTAACCCGGCAGGAAGTGTCAAGGACCGGGTGGCAAAGGAAATGCTGGAAGACGCGGAGAAACGCGGATTGATTTCCGAGGGAGCCACCATTATTGAACCGACGTCCGGTAATACGGGTATCGGTCTTGCCGCCATGGCAGTGGCAAAAGGTTATAAAGCGATTTTGACCATGCCGGACACCATGAGTGTGGAGCGCAGAAATATTTTAAAGGCCTATGGGGCAGATATTGTCCTGACTCCCGGGGCGGAGGGCATGAAGGGTGCCATCGCCAGGGCAGAAGAACTGGCGAAAGAGATCCCGAACAGTTTCATTCCGGGGCAGTTTGATAATCCGGCCAATCCGGAGGCCCACAGAAAGACCACCGGTCCGGAGATCTGGCAGGACACCGACGGGAAAGTGGACATTTTTGTGGCAGGTGTGGGAACCGGAGGAACCATCACCGGAACCGGCAGCTATCTGAAAGAGAAAAACCCTTCCATCAAGATCGTCGCCATGGAACCGGCATCCTCTCCGGTACTTTCCCAGGGAACCTCCGGACCGCACAAAATTCAGGGAATCGGTGCAGGTTTTGTGCCAAAGATTCTTGACACCGAAGTGTACGATGAAATTGTCACTGTGGAAAATGACACCGCTTTTGAATATGGAAAAGAGCTGGCTAAGACGGAAGGCTTTCTGGTGGGAATTTCTTCGGGAGCAGCGCTTTATGCCGCCATGGAAGAGGCGAAGAAGCCGGAAAATGAAGGAAAGACCATCGTCGTTCTTCTCCCGGATAACGGAGACCGGTATTATTCCACGCCTCTGTTTCAGCAATAAGCTTTCACCGCTGTGTCTGTTCTGCCAGGAGCAGGGGTGAATGGGATCGGTCTGTGATCGGAAAATAGATGGATATGCCATATACATTGGAGAGATCCGGTGTATATGGCATTTTTTGTTCTTATGTTTAGATTCAGTTTATTTTTCCGTTTTATTCTTATCATCAGAATAATGAAAGGGGTTTATAACTATGCTGAAACTGCTTAAAAAGTTTACAAAAACAGAGTGGACGCTCTCTTTTGCGGCATTGTTGTTTATCATCATGCAGGTCTGGATGGATTTGACCATTCCGGATTATATGTCAGAAATCACCACTCTGGTACAGACCGAGGGCAGTGCCATGAGCGCCATCCTCATTGCTGGCGCGAAAATGCTCGCCTGCGCTCTGGGAAGTTTTGCGGCCTCTGTCTGTACGGTTACCTGTGCGGCGAAAATTGCCGCCAACTCTTCCGCCAACTTAAGGGCGCTGCTCTTTGATCAGGTACAGTCCTTCACCATGGCGGAAATCGGTCAATTTTCTACGGCCAGCCTGATCACCCGTTCCACCAACGACGTCATGCAGGTGCAGATCTTCGTCGTTATGGGACTTCAGGTGTTGTTAAAGGCGCCGATTACGGCAGTGTGGGCTATCGCGAAGATTGCCGGCAAGAGCTGGCAGTGGACCTTCAGTACCGGCGTGGCTGTGGTTGTTTTACTGCTCATCGTCGGCACCTGTATCCTCATTGCTATGCCGAAGTTTAAGAAGCTGCAGGTACTCACCGATGACATTAACCGGATCACCAGGGAAAATCTCACCGGATTAAATGTGATCCGTGCCTACAATGCAGAAGATTACCAGGAGAAAAAATTTGAGGACGCCAACGAACGCCTGACCAGAACCCAGCTGTTTGCCAACAGGACTATGGCGTTCATGATGCCGGGAATCCAGCTGGTCATGAACGGGCTGACTCTGGCGGTTTACTGGATTGGCGCTTATCTGGTGGACGGGGCTCAGGGACCGGCGAAACTGTCTATTTTCTCGGATATGATCGTCTTCTCTCAGTACGCTATGCAGGTGGTCATGTCCTTCATGATGCTGGTCATCATCCTGGTCATCCTGCCTCGTGCTTCCGTTGCGGCCAAACGTATCAATGAAGTGCTGGATACCAAGCCAAGTATCAAAGATGGCCCGATCACGGAGCCGGATCCTTCTGTACAGGGAGAAGTGGAATTTAAGAATGTCAGCTTCCGGTATCCGGATGCCGACGGAGATGTGCTTCATAATATTTCCTTCACCGCCCATAAGGGAGAGACGGTGGCATTCATCGGTTCCACCGGCTGCGGTAAGAGTACGGTCATCAATCTGATTCCGAGATTCTACGATGCCACCGAGGGACAGGTTTTAGTGGACGGCGTGGACGTCCGGGAATACAGCCAGAAAGCTCTTCGGAATAAGATCGGCTATGTTTCTCAGAAGGCGACCCTGTTCTCAGGAACGGTGCGCAGCAACATCGCTTTCGGCGATAACGGCCGGGAAGAATTCCCGGATGAAGATGTGGTCGATGCTGTTTATACGGCGCAGGCCAATGATTTCGTGGAAAAGATGATGGATACCTATGACGGATACATTGCCCAGGGAGGATCCAACTTATCCGGCGGACAGAAACAGCGTCTGTCTATCGCCAGAGCCATCTGCCGTCATCCGGAGATCTTTATTTTCGATGATTCGTTCTCCGCTCTTGACTACAAGACGGACCGTATTCTCCGGGAGGCTTTAAATAAAGAATGCGGCGATGCCACCCGTATTATCGTGGCGCAGCGTATCGGTACCATCCGTGACGCCGACAAGATCATCGTTCTGAACGATGGAAAGATCGCCGGAATGGGTACCCATGACCAGTTAATGCAAACCTGCGATGTCTATCAGCAGATTGCTCTTTCACAGCTTTCAAAGGAGGAACTGGCATAATGGAAAAGAAACAGTATGAAACAAACACTGCCGGAGCAGCAGAAAATAAAACATATGCGGCCGGTCCCGGAAGAGGCGGAGCCATGCGGGGACCAGGCATGCGAAGAGGAAACGGGGAGAGGGCGAAAAACTTCACCGGAACCTGGAAAAAACTGATCATCTACTGCAGAAGATATGCGGTGGCGACCATCATCGCCGTGCTCTGCGCCGTGGGCGGCACTATTTTTACGCTGGTCGGCCCAGATAAATTATCGGACCTGACCGCTGTGATCACTGACGGGATGATGACGGGCATCGATCTTGACGCCGTGGCGTCCATCGGTTTTACGCTGATTGCTTTTTATCTGTGCAGTATTGTGTTATCTTTCACGCAGCATTTTATCATGACAACCATATCGCAGGTGGTCTCCCGGCAGATGCGAAGCGATATCACGAAAAAGATCAATCGTCTGCCGATGAGTTTTTACAGTCACAGCTCCCACGGAGATATCCTTTCCCGTGTGACAAATGATGTGGATATGATCTCGCAGTCATTAAACCAGAGTGTCGGCATGCTGGTATCCGCCATCACTCTGTTTGTCGGCTCTTTGTTCATGATGCTCATTACCAACGTGATCATGACTCTCACAGCGGTGGTAGCCATCTTTATCGGCTTCATGCTCATGCGCCTGATCACTGCTCATTCACAGAAATACTTTGCCCGCCAGCAGCGGCACTTGGGCGAGCTGAACGGACACATTGAAGAAATGTATTCCGGTCATACGGTGGTCAAAGCTTACAATGATGAAGAAAACTCCAAAAAAACTTTTGATGAGTTAAACGGAACATTGAAAGACAGTGCCTTCAAGGCGCAGTGCCTGGCCGGTCTGATGCAGCCGTTAATGATCTTCATCGGTAACCTGGGTTACGTGGCTGTCTGCGTTATGGGCGCAGTTCTTACCATGAACGGACAGATTGGATTTGAAGTCATCGTCGCTTTCATGATGTATGTACGTTTCTTCACGCAGCCATTATCACAGATTGCTCAGGCAACACAGTCCCTGCAGTCCGGCGCTGCCGCCGGCGAGCGTGTCTTTGAGTTCCTGGAAGCAGAAGAAATGGAAGATGAGAGCGAAAAAACCGCGCATCTGGAAAAGGCAGAAGGGTATGTGGATTTTGAACATGTAAAATTCAGCTATGATCCGGGCAAAACCATTATCCATGATTTTACCGCCCACGCGAAACCGGGACAAAAGATCGCCATCGTCGGTCCGACCGGAGCCGGTAAGACCACTCTGGTCAACCTGCTGATGCGTTTCTATGAGATCGAAGACGGGGATATCCGCATTGACGGCGTTTCCACCCGATCCATGAAGAGAGAAGATGTGCACGCACAGTTCTGTATGGTATTGCAGGATACCTGGCTGTTTGAGGGGACCGTCAGAGAAAATCTCATTTACTGTACGCCGGACGCCAGCGATGAGAAAATGGAGCAGGCATGTAAGGCAGTCGGCCTCGACCACTTTATCCGCACGCTGCCGCACGGCTATGATACGATATTAAACGATCAGCTGAATCTTTCCCAGGGTCAGAAACAGCAGCTCACCATCGCCCGTGCCATGATTGCTGACAAGCCGATGCTGATTCTCGACGAAGCTACCAGCTCCGTGGACACCCGCACTGAGCTGCAGATCCAGAATGCCATGGACCAGCTGATGGAAAACAGAACCTCTTTCGTCATCGCCCACCGTCTGTCGACCATCAAGAATTCTGATCTGATCCTTGTATTAAAAGACGGCGATGTCATCGAAAGCGGTACCCATGAAGAATTACTGGCCAAGGGAGGATTCTATGCGGATCTTTATAACAGCCAGTTTGATAAAGCGTCGTAAAAATATTTGCTGATTTGAGTCCGCGGGCTTTGAAATTATACGGATGTGAATAAACAGACAGGATTTATGGCTTTGAATGTATCATAGAAAAACGCAGTCAGGGAAGTTTCCTCCTCCACTTCGGCAGGCTGATAACAAGGTCATTTTTTATAAAGGATGACAGCGCCTGCACTCACAGTCGTCGTCAATCTTCCCAGATACGTTTTTCTATTATCACTAAATCCTGCCGTAAATCCCTGCCATCTGTCTCATCTGTATTATAGACAAAAGACCGGATTCAAACCATTTTGCCAGAGTAGCACGGGATCTTTGTAAATCTCTATGCATATAGTCTGCATTTGGAGAAGACAAGACATTTATATGGTTTGACGACGACTGTGAGCGCAGGCGTCAGAATTGTTTTACTGAAAGATTACATATATCAGCCTGCCGAAGTGGAGGAGGAGAACTTTTATAAATGTCTTGTCTTCCGTAAAGCAGTATTTTGTGTGTTGCAAAGAGATTTGCAAATCCTGATTTTTTGGGAAGGAAGAAGGAATCTTTTATGAAATGTAATTATATAACCATTGAGAGAGAATATGGCAGCGGCGGAACCAGGATTGCCCGCCGGCTGGCGGAGGAATGCGGCATTCCTTGTTACGGGGTGGAAATCCTGGAAGCTGTTTCCAGAAAGAATAATGTTTCTGTTGATCAGATTCAGCATTTGGAGGAGTCGGTATCCGGCAGTTTTCTTTATACATTGTTTGTCATGAGTAAAGTACAAAGCGGAGACTCTGATATGCTTTCCGGAGAGGGGAAAGTATTTGTGGAAGAGCAGAGGGCGATCGAGAATTTTGCCGGTCAGGGCCCTGCGATTTTCCTCGGACACTGTGCGGCTCAGGCTTTGAAGAAACGCCGCGGCGTTGTTAAAGTCTTTATCCGGGCCAACAATGAAGAAAAGAAAAAACGTATCATGGCAGATTATCAGATTCCGGAAGGGGAGGTGGAGAGCACCCGAAAACGGTTCGATAACAAACGTTCCAAATATTTTTACGCCAACACCACCAGACACTGGAATGATGTGAAGAATTATGATATCGTACTGGATTCCTCTCAGCTGGGCATTGAAGGATGTGTGCACGTGCTGAAAGGATTGTTTGAAGGTAAATAAACCACATTTTAAAAGGCCTTTGCCAGACTGCGGCCGGCAGGTTATAATATAAAAATATCAATCATATATGCTGACAGATAACCTGCCGGTAAAAATCACCCGATGGAGGTATGATACTCATGTTTCACATACTTGTTGTTGATGATGATAAGAATACAAGAAGATATATGCAGGCAGTTCTGGAGGAGGCCCATTACACGGTGACTACGGCTGAGAACGGTGTGCGGGCGCTGGATATTATGGCGGAGGAGCACATTGATCTGATCGTTCTTGATATCATGATGCCGGAGATGGACGGTTATACTCTCACCCGGGAGCTTCGGGAAGTACAGGATAATGTTCCGATCCTGATGGTGTCGGCAAAGCAGCTTCCGGCCGATAAGAAGAAGGGATTCCTGGTGGGAACCGATGATTATATGACAAAACCGGTGGATGAGGAAGAAATGCTCCTGCGCATTCATGCTCTTTTGCGCCGGGCCAAAATTGTCAGCGAGCAGAGGATCGTTATCGGTGATGTGGTGCTGGATTATAATTCCATGACGGTCACCGGACATGGTAAGACCCAGGAGCTGCCTCAGAAAGAATTTCTGCTCTTATATAAGCTGCTTTCCTATCCGGGACAAATTTTTACGCGGATCCAGCTGATGGACGAAATCTGGGGCGTGGACAGCGATACGGGCTGGGAAACGGTGACCGTACACATCGGCCGTCTCCGCAAACGATTTGAAGGATGGGATGAATTTGAGATTGTCTCCGTCCGGGGTCTTGGATATAAGGCGGTGAAGAAAGTATGACAGGAAGAACACATGCGGAATCCGGCATGAGATGGAACAATCATGCAGAGAAGCGGTGCAGAAAAAAGACGAGAAAACAAAGAAAAAAGGTATTTTTACCTTTGATCATTCTGGTGACAGTCATCGCATTTTTTGTGCTGGTAGTCACCATGCTGTTTGTGGTCACTGTGACCTGGCTGCTCATGAAGACGGGGTTATTTCATTTTTCCCACACGGGACATTCCGGCCTCATTTTTATCCTTCTTGAGTTCGCTCTGGCCAGTATCTTTGTGGGAACGCTTGTCTCCTTTGTGGTGGGCCGGATTTCTCTGCGTCCGCTTGGCAGGCTGATCAGCGGCATGAACCGTCTGGCCGGCGGCGATTATTCCGTGCGCCTGTATTTTGGCGAGAGGAAAATAGGAAAAATGCTGGCGGACAGTTTCAATAAGATGGCGGAAGAACTGGATAATACGGAACTGCTGCGATCAGATTTTGTCAATAATTTTTCCCACGAATTTAAGACGCCCATCGTATCCATCTACGGATTTGCCAAGATGCTGCGGCGGGGGCATCCGGATGAGGAGCAGACCCGGGAATATTTGACCATCATTGAGCAGGAATCAGGACGGCTTGCCGAAATGGCTACCAATGTGCTGAATATGACGAAGGTGGAGAATCAGAACATTTTAACCAATGTGACGGAATATAATCTTTCAGAACAAATCCGGCGTTCGGTTCTTCTGCTGGAGAAGAAATGGAGCAGGAAAGAGCTGGAGATTGCCTGTGATTTCAATGAACATCAGATTTTTGCCAATGAAGAAATGATGAAACAGGTATGGTTGAATCTTCTGGACAATGCCATCAAATTTACTCCGGAGAAAGGAAAGATCACAATTTTGATCCGGGAGTATCAGAAGGAAAATGACAGGCCCCAGGGTTCGGTGCTTGTCGCCATAAAAAATAACGGCCCGGCCATCAAGGAAGAGGACCGGGAGCGCATTTTCAATAAATTTTATCAGTCAGATACCTCCCATGCCTCAGCGGGAACTGGAATCGGGCTGGCTGTAGTGAAAAAAATCGTGGAGCTCCATGAAGGAAAAGTGTGGGTCGAGAGTGATGACCGGGAGACCACATTCTGGGTGAACATTCCCAAAAGAGAAGAAGAGTAAAAATGATGCCTGCGGATATCAGCTTGAAAGCCCCGCAGGCATCATTGATTTTATTCGGGAGTTTCCGGTATTTTTAAGGCAGTCTGTACCATAAAACTGCCGTCGGTCGGGTGAGTGATATCCAGGACGCTGTGATATTTTCCGGCAATGGCGGCCATCTGTTTGAGACCATATCCATGGGTGCCGTCGTTTTCTTTGGTAGTCTGAAGATGACCCTGCCGGTCCTGCTTCAGATTTCCATCCCAGGAATTTTTGCACTGTACCGTAAGGAAACCGTTTTTTGTCCCGCAGCGGAATTTGATAAACCGCTGACCGGGATCTTTTATTTTTTCACAGGCTTCCACCGCATTATCCAGCATATTCATTAAGAGAATACACAGATTCTGCTCCGGTATGGGCAGGTCTGCCGGTACCTTTGCCACTGCGTCGAAAGCGGTATCCGCCTGCGATGCCTTTACGGCGGCATCCTGCAGAATCGCGTTTATGGTAAAGTTTTCCGTGAAATGAATCTGTGTCTGCCGGTCATTCTGCTGCAGCAGATCATCCAGCAGTTTTTTCATTTCATCATAGTTTCCCTTCTGACATAAATAATCGAGAGCCGTCAGATTATGCTTCATCTCATGACGAAGAGCGGCGCCTTCCTGCATTTTATTTTCGATAGCCTGATAACTGTCCAGAACAAGTTTGTTCCGGAGAGAAAGATTCTGCACTTCAGTCTGCTGTCTTGCGAAAGACTCTAGTGTTCCGAAGGCAGAAATGGCCGTACATACCATAGTGAGCCACATAGTGACCCAATACAGAAGATTCTCGGAGTAACCGCTGTAGACGGCAGTGGAGATCATGGTATTGATCCAGGAAGAAAATTCCTTATCTCCCAGTACAGAAAAGACATACCCGATGAGTATTGCGGCAGCGCTCCATCCGGTCACAATACCGAGATATTTCCAGAATCTGCGGCGGCGGTTCAGGATCAGATAAAGAATCAGCGCCAGGATCGTCAGCACATTCACGGCCGGGTGCGCCAGCACATGAGAGACAGAAGCCGGAAGGAAGAATGTCCCCTGCTCGACTGCCAGTTCGTGGGAAATAAGTCCTGCGGCAGCGGCTATGAGAGCTAACAGACTCCAGTCAGGTTTCCGAAACATAATATTGATAAAAAAGATACCCACGATCAGGAGAAAAGCCAGCGCGGCAGCTCCTGCCGGAAAAGCGGCCCGGTTGGCGATGGCAAATGTCTGCACGCTCTCCAGCCCATCCGGGATAAAGCGAACAAGCGGCGGAAACATCATGCAGCTGCTGTCAAGGACATCAAGGGTCATCACCACTTCTCCAGTTGTCCCCGCCTGCAATGGAATCTGGGCCTGTGACATGGACAGGGATTCATCCAGAGGCAGGGAGGAAGACTGATAAATTTTGGTTCCATTTAAAGATAAGGTCAGAGAAGCACCGGATATTTCAAACAGCAGGTAGCCTGAGGAAAGGTTTTCCGGCAGATGCCCCGTAAAGCGGTAGGTCCCGGAAATCTCTGTGGAATTGCTGTAAATATCTTGTGAAAAGGGCACTTCGGATCCATCGTCCATAATCTGTACAGATGATTCCCAGTTTATGTACTCCATCGTTGTGTCCATAACCGTGAACAAATGCAGAAACCAGACGACTGCTGCAGCAATGAGCAGAAACAGCACGGGGCAGAGCCATCGGAAAACTTTTTTCATAAAAAACCCCTCCTGAAAATATTTTATAATTATGAAATATTGCAATTTATGTTTCATTTTACGTGTTTTATGTCGTTTTTGCAACCCCTGTCCGGGAATCTGTGCGTGAACGACAACAATGCTTCGTGGACGACACCGCAAAAAATGAGCAATACATGGTAAAATAATACTACATAAATGAAAGTATCGGTAAATATGTCAGAAATATGAACAGGAGGGATGATATGGTAATTGAGACAAACACAATCACAAAGGAAAAAAGGACGACAAACGGAAAGAGAACTTACAGAATAACCGCTGTGGGCAGAAGGAACACTGATATAAGGCGAACATGGGTGCTGTCCGTGCTGGCGATCCTGTTTGCCTTGTGCATGCTCATGGGCCGGACATCAGATGTCCGTGCGGAAGAGACCGAAACGACAGAGAATGAGAACATTCTTGCGGTGGTTACAGAGCCGGACGGCAAAAAATATAATATAACAAATGCTGAGCAGTTGTTCGGTGAACAAGGCGAGAAAGTAAAACCTGGCTCCACGGTAACGCTCATGCAGGACTTTACTCGGAATGGTACGGCGATATATATCAAAAAAGATATCATATTAAATACCAATGGCTATACCCTGGATATCAGTTCGCTTCATTGCGATGATAATAGCGATACAGAGGTTACGATTATTGGAAATGGCACGGACGCAAATAGCAGGGCGGCTCTGATTTTGAGAAATTCAGAGTGCTCCTTGTCTTCGATGAAAAAACTGATTCTGAAAAATGCAAAGATACAGGCAGCGGGATCGCTGTATGACATCAATATCCTTATCCCGTCGGGATATTCCGCAGACATCACAGCAACTTCTCTGGGAACAGAAGAGGAGTCGGGTACGATTACCGTGGAGAAGGGCGCAGTTTTTTACAATCACATTGCTAATGCTCAATATGGACAAATTATATATATGACCGCAGAGGAAACCATTCAGCCGGATACCTCTTCTGAAACTACTACAGGAGTAACAGCTCCTTCAGATAGTGCTGTCGGTGATGCTTTGGATGTGTCCCGATGTGATGCCGCCGTTTCATGGAAGAAAAAAGCGCTTGTGGTACGCTGGAATCAGGTGGCGGGTGTAGACGGATATGATATCTTTGTGTCGCAGGGAAAGAAAACTCCAAAAGCTGGAGACCTGGTCAAGTCTGTACAAGGGGCAGGAAAAGTATCTATTCGTATTAAAAAAAGAAATGGTAAAAAATTGAATCAGAAAAAGAATTATCAGGTTAAAGTAAGAGCGTATCGAATGGTAAACGGCGAAAAACAATACGTTAGTTCCAGTGTGACTTTATGCATAGCGGGCAGGAACAGCACCTATACCAACGCCAAAAACATCCGCCTTGCCGCAAAGAAGATAACCCTGAAAAAAGGCCGCAAGACCAAAATCCAGGCGACCGTTTTAAGGCAGAATAACAAAAAGGCGCTTCTGCCTAAGAGATATGTGGCAAACCTGCGTTACGAGAGCAGCAATACAAAAGTGGCGGCCGTAACCAAAAACGGAAAGATCAAGGCGAAGGACCGCGGCACCTGCACCATAACCATCACCGCCGCCAACGGCGTCCGGAAGCAGGTAAAGGTGAAGGTAAAATAAAACATGAAAGAGATTTTCGCAAAGATAAAGTTGATTCAAAGAGATAGAATCAATTCGTAGAAGCAGCATGCAAAAAAGCTATCAAACCAGATGACGCATTTGGATTGATAGCTTTTTTTCGAAAAATCCAGAAAGCGTGTGTCCGACTATTCCGGATGGATACAAATTATAAGAAATAGATATGAAGAAGAGGAGTGGAGATAATGGGTAATAATCCTATGAGTTTAAATGATGTGACGGATTTATTTGAGGAAAAGGTATCTGTTGCAGATATCAATGCAGCGAGAATATTAAGTGAAATATCTGCGGCAATAGTAAAAAAGAGACCCGGAATAAAACAGACTCCAATTCACAAATGGCATAAAATCAGCGCCGTCTGCAGTTGGCAGGCGGCGCTGGTTTTTTCAAAAGATATGTGGGTTTGTTTACTCCCCTTCCCGCAGATGTACATTTCCATTGATGGTGGAGATGCGCACATTCTGGAATGGTTTTTCTCCGATGATGCCGGTGATGCACTGTTTGTTGCCCGGTTTGGTCTGCACGGTAAGACCGTCGATCTCGGAAGTGATGGTTCCGGTCTTGCTGATGCCGTCCATATTGATGCCGGTGTTTTTTGGGAGTACCAGATCCACAGGGCCGTTCAGGGTGTTGCATTCCACGATGTTATTGAGGGCGGTGAAGGCAGCGGTGATCGGACCGCCGGATGTTTCCAGTTTCGCACCGCCGGCGATGGCGCCGGCAATGATGCTGCCGGAGACGGAATGGAGATCCACGAAGCCCTCCGCCCGGTCAAAGCGGATGCTGCCCACCGGGCAGCTCATGCGGATGCGGGGAGCGGTGATGCCTTTTAATGCGATGGAGCCCTCCATGGTCTCTGCGGCGAAGCGGTCAAAGGACCAGTCTTCGTCGGAGATGATGTCGCCGTACTGGCTGGAGAGCTGCAGCTCACCGTGCCAGCTTTCCGGCAGGTACACGTTTACGTAAGTGCTGCGGTTGACTTCTTCCCGGCGGCCGTAACGGATGGTGGTCTTGATCCGGTTGGCCGTCACTTTGGCGTAATATTCAGAGCCGGAAAGACCGCCGATATATTCTTCCACGATGAAGCGGTCATCGGGAGAACGGCGCAGATAAATGGTCTCTGCGTGGTATCCGATCTGCAGATTTTTTACAGAAGTGATGTCCATTTCCAATCTATTGTCGGCATCCTGCTGTCCCTGCGGGATGTTGTTCGTCTCATTTGTCATATGTTTCCCTCGATTCTCAATTTTTTTGCCACAGTCTGGCCATACGCCGGATGAGCAGTCTCAGCGGCAAGTTTCCGGAATATCAGCTGAACTGTTACGCTTGAAGATTTTTCAAAAAATCCGTTTTTTCATTTCTATTATAAGATAGAAAAAAAGATTAGGCAATTGCAAATCGTCGGTCCGGGCGTGAATATTTCTGTCACAAAGCGGCAACAATTTGCAGGACTATTAAAAAAGATACGGAGTTTGCAATTTTTTACCGCAAAAAAGAAGGAACTGTGCAATTTTTTGCCGATTTTGTATAATAATCAAGGGATTTGTTTACATGTATAAAGTGTCATGATATAATTTTATACAATCATGGTAGTTTTATAGAAAATTGCACAGTCCGGCAAGTTCCGCAAGGATTAATAGAGAAACCGGTGGAAGTCTGGTACGATCCCGTCACTGTGAAAGGTTTGCTGCCTGCATATGCCACTGGAGAGGATACTCTCTGGGAAGGCGCAGGAGAGCGCTAAGCCGAAGTCAGGAGAACTGCTTGTCAGGGATATTACATTTGCCTGCGGTTGACAGGTGATGTAGCTGATTTGATTATCTGATTATCTTTAGAATTTCTTATTTCGTTTCTTTGGAGAAGTTCTAAGACTGTGTTTATTGTAACAGTTTGCTGCCTACGTGGATACTGGAAGGTACAGTCCGTCAGTATATTTGTTATGCAGTGAGGTCTTAGAATCTATTTTCTTGTTTTACCCATGTTTTTATATTATGTGATGATCGGACGCCGTATGCCTGACAGAACAAAAAGGTTTTGGGGAGGACGTATTATGTCATTTTCTCAGATGTGACAAGGCTCCTGTCTGAGAAAGGCTCCGCGAGTCTTTGAATTGTTGTGTCCGCCAACGGGTTCAATTGTTGCGCTGGTATCTTATGAACAGAAGGAGGGAATGCTGTTTTTTGAAAGTCAAATTCACAATTTTAAATGTAATTTAACAGGAGGATATTTATGGAATTTCATTTGGCAAATTTCACGGTACAGAACGGACAGAAGGTCAGCGGGTTTCTGGAACTTCCATTTACGGAGGAAGGACTTCCGATCACCATTATTAATGGAAAAGAAGACGGTGATACGATCCTTATTACCGGAGGAATTCATAATGCGGAATATGTAGGTATCGAATGTGTGACAGGTCTGGCGAGGGAACTTTCACCGGAAAATGTAAAGGGAGTTCTGATTCTCATCCATATCGTCAATATTAACGGATTTCGCGCTCGTACGGTCAGTGTATCCAGAGAGGATGGAAAGAATCTGAACCGGGTTTTCCCGGGAAGTGCGGATGGGACTTTTACGGACAAACTGGCATATTTCATGGAGAAAGAACTGTTCTCCCGGATTCAGTATTATATTGATGTGCACAATGGCGACTGGTTTGAAGATCTGACGCCGTTTATTTACAGTGTTGGCAACGCAGCGCCCGAGACGGTGGCAAAGGCGGAAGCCATGGCGCGGGAAGCGGATGTTCCTTTCTATGTGAAGTCAGGTCTGGCGGACGGCGGCGCTTACAATTATGCGGGATATCTGGGGATCCCGTCGGTGCTCATTGAGCGGGGCTGCAAGGGAATGTGGTCAGAGGAGGAGGCGGAAGCCTCCCGGAAGGATGTGCGGAATATCCTCCGGTCTCTGGGCGCGCTGACCACGCCGAAAGAGTTCAGAAAGTATACGCCGGTATACATGCGCCACACCCACTATATTGATTCGGAGAGTGAGGGATGCTGGACGCCGGTGAAGAACGCCGGAGATGTGGTCAGAAAAGGAGAGCTGATCGGAGTGCTGCGGGATTACTTTGGCAATATCATCGAAGAGGTTCGTCTTCAGGAGGACTGTATTATCCTGTATCAGACCATTTCCTATTCCGTGCCGAAAGATTCGCCGCTCATAGCTTACGGTCATTATGACACCTGCGTGGATGAGATTGACCAGGATTCTCACACCCATGAGCACCATCACGGGAAAAAACATATGGATATGGCGTCTCATGATTTGTGGGAGGAAATCTGTTGAAAACGGACAATCTGACCGAAGGAAATGTGACCAGAAGTCTTTTGTTCTTTGCTCTGCCGCTCTTTGGAAGCAGCCTGATCCAGCAGCTGTATTCCACAGTGGATCTGGTGTTTGTCGGACAGTTTCTGGGTACGGAGGCATCGGCGGCGGTGGGCGCCAGCAGTCTGATCATTACCTGTCTGACTGGCTTTTTCACCGGCATGTCTGTGGGAACCAGTGTGTTTTCCGCCCGGTATTTTGGCGGCAGACAGTGGGAGCGGCTTTACCGGCTGATCCAGACCATGTTCCTGGTGGGGATCGGCGGCGGATCGATCCTGATGGTTCTCGGCATCGGAGGAGCGGAATGGTTTTTGGGAGCCATGGGGACGCCGGAGGACATCATGGGGCAGGCGGCGCTCTATCTCAGAGTCTATATGGCGGGGATGGTGCCGGTGGTTTTGTACAACCTGCTCAGCGGCGTGATCCGGGCATTGGGAGATTCCAGGAATCCGATGATTTTTCAATGCGTGGGAGGGATTCTCAATATTCTCGGAGATTATGTGTGTATTGCCGTGCTGGATATGGGAGTGGAAGGAACCGCTGTCGCCACAGTGATTTCGCAGGCAGCGGCGGCTCTGTGCGCTGTCATATATCTGGTTCGGATGCGTGCACCCTATGCCCTGCAGCTGTCAAAACCCGGATTTTATCCCGGGGAATTTAAAAACGTACTGAAGGTTGGCGTTCCTGCCGGCGTTCAGTCCATCGTCATCACCCTTTCCAACATTTTGATACAGGCCCAGATCAATACTTTGGGGGTGACGTCCATCGCGGCATTCACGGTTTATTTCCGGACAGAGATGATACTCTATCTGCCGATCCTTGCCATGGGTCAGGCGGTGGTGTCCTTTGTGGGGCAGAATTACGGCGCCGGGAAACCGGAGCGGATCCGGAAGGGAAACAGGATCTGTATGCTGGGCGGTTCTGCGGCGATTTTTGCGGCAGGCATCCTGTTGATGCTGGCGGCCCCCGTATTTCTCCACATTTTTACAAAAGATGCGGCGGTAATTGCACGGACAGTCTCCATCATCCAGGTGACATTTCCTCTGTATTTCCTTTATGTACTTCTGGAATGTCTGAGCGGCAATCTTCGGGGCTGCGGAAAAGCAGTCGCTCCGATGATAGTGACTGTCATAAGTTTCTGCGGTTTCCGGATTCTGTTTATGCTGGCGGCCATGCATCTGCATCCATCTGTCCGGAGCGTGGCATGGAGTTATCCGGCGTCATGGGCGCTGGCAGTGATCCTCATGACATTGATTGCACGGAAATCTCGGCGGCAGGACAGAAATGTGAATTCGATGAGGAAAGACTTCCGAAAGAGTCTTGAATGAGAATACGATATTTTACAAAATTCTATTTTGTTTCGATGTTTTATAATGTAGCAGGAGGTAGAAGGAATGAGAAAATCAAAAAAGATACTTTCAGTTCTGGTGGCTGCGATGCTGGCCGCCGGCTGTGTGGGCGGATGCGGCTGGTCTTCCGGTTCGGAATCGGAGGGAAGCACCGCAGCGGCTTCCGGTAACCGGGAGGACGAGGTAAACCAGGAGGCGTATCAGACAAAGCAGGGCGCGGCTGCCGGCAGCAGTATGACTTTCGGTATCCAAAATTATGGCGGCGGCGGTCTGGATCCGGCTTCGGAGATCAACTGCGCCTGGAATCTTTCCCGCTACGGCGTGGGAGAATGCCTGTTCAAATTTGATGATTCCATGAATGTGGTAAACACGTTGTGTGATGAGTATACGGTAAATGATGAACACACAGAGTGGGTGTTTCACATTCGGGACGGTGTGAAGTTTTCTGACGGATGTGATCTCACGCCGGAGGCGGTGAAAGCCAGTTTTGAGCGCCTTTTTGAGGCCGGTGAGAGCGGTTCTTCCGCTCCGGAAGTGTATCTGGAGAAAGAGGCGGAACTGACTGCGGATAATGACAAGGGCACTCTGACGATCAGGACCACACAGCCCTATGTGGATCTGACCAAGAACCTGGCGTATCCGGTCATGGCGATCGTGGATGTGGAACATACGACGGATTATGACCATGGCGTGATCGGTACCGGTCCATATGTAGCCACAAACTTCCGGGAGGAAGTGGGCTATACTATGGTAGCCAATGAAAATTACTGGGATGGAGATGTGCCTTTTGAGACAGTGGA
Organism: Eubacterium sp. An11; assembly: GCF_002161065.1. GTDB lineage: Bacteria > Bacillota > Clostridia > Lachnospirales > Lachnospiraceae > Anaerobutyricum > Anaerobutyricum faecale. The sequence goes on from NZ_NFLV01000001.1 coordinate 58,292, forward strand.
ACTTCTGTACATGGGAGACGCCTCCGCCAAAGCCATGGCGCTGCAGTCCGGTCAGCTGGACATTGCTGAGAATGTCACCAATATCAATGATTTAAATACACTGCGGGAAAATCCTGACTTTACCGTTACCATTGCCAGCGGTGTCCGTACCGGTCTGGCACATATGAATGTAGCGGAGGGGAAACTGCTGTCCAATAAGACGCTGCGTGAGGCCGTGCAGATGGCCCTTGACGATGAGACCATGTGTTCTGTTACCGTAGGCGGCCTTTATACTTCCGGTTATTCTGTTCTGCCGTCCAATCTGGATTATGGATATGAGAATCTGACAGATCCGTATTCCTATAACCAGGAAGCGGCAGTGGAGCTTCTGGACGAGGCGGGCATCGTAGACACCAACGGCGACGGAATCCGTGAACTGGACGGACAGGAAGTCGTCCTGCATTATGTGACTTATGAGAACCGATGTCTGGATGATTTCGCTGAGGCCATTCAGCAGCAGCTTGCCGAAATTGGCATCGGCGTCGATTTGGAGATTGGTGATTCCGCCCGCCAGTGGGACAGCTACCAGTCCGGTGACTTTGACTTAAACGGTTCCAACTGGACGACGGTGGGAACCGGAGATCCTACGGAATATCTGGCGGCGTGGTGCTCCACATCCGGTTCTGATTACTGCGGGTATCAGAATGACGAATATGATCAGTTGTTTAACCAGTTGAGCACGACCTTTGATGAGGACGCCCGCCGGGATATCATTCAGCGGATGCAGCAGATTCTCATTGACGATGCGGTGGTCATCGTTCATGGGTATTATAACAGCTCGATGATATCCAGAAATTCCACCATTGGCGGCGCTGCGATTCATACTGCTGACTATTACTGGCTGACAACGGAAATTTATCCTGCCGCAGAATAATATGATACAAGCGTCAAAAGGTCATGCGGAGTGCGTCAGCACGTAGCGATCCGTGTATCATAGGCGTCAAAATACCTTTTGACGCCCTCATCATAATAGTTGATGCAGAAAGGAGAGAAAACGTTGACTGCGAAACAATTGGGGAAAAGGCTGATTCAGATTGTAGTTGTGGCGCTGGGAATCAGTTTTCTGTCATTTTTGATCACCTATATGGCCCCCGGTGATCCGGTGCGGACCATGTACGCAGCATCCGGTATCGTACCCAGTGAAGAAGTTATCGAACAGACGCGGGAGGCCATGGGATTGAACCGTCCTGTTTTAGTACAGTATGCCGACTGGCTGTGGGGATGTCTCCACGGGGATTTTGGCACTTCTTACGCATATAATGATCCCGTGTCTGCTTTGCTTTTACACAGACTCTGGCCGACATTGAAACTTTCAATTTTTGCCGTGATTCTGATGCTTGTCGTGTCGGTTCCTGTGGGTATGATACAGGCGACACATAAGAATACGATTCTGGATTACGGGCTGAGAGGAATTACATTCTTTGGCGTTTCCATGCCGAATTTCTGGGTGGGACTGTTATTGATGTTATTCTTCTGCGTCCGGCTCAAATGGCTGCCGGTTGTCTGTTCCGGAGGAGATTTTAAGAGTATGATTCTCCCTGCCGTTACCCTCGCCTTTGCCATGTCCGCCAAATATACCAGGCAGGTGCGGACGGCGGTTCTGGAAGAGTTAAGTCAGGATTACGTGGTCGGCGCAAGGGCCAGGGGAGTGAAGGAGTGGAAAATTCTGTGGCTCAATGTATTTCCCAACTCCCTGCTACCCCTGCTGACCATGCTTGGATTATCCATGGGTTCGCTGCTTGGCGGTACCGCGGTGGTTGAGGTGATTTTTACGTATCCGGGAATGGGTAATCTGGCGGTATCAGCCATTACCGCTTATGATTATCCTTTGATCCAGGGATATGTTTTATGGATATCTTTGATTTACATGGTGGTCAATCTGCTGGTGGATCTTTCCTATAATCTGGTTGACCCGCGGATGAAAGGGGAGAAGTAGAGAAAATGAAAATTAAAAATTTTGTTGTAAAAAACAAGTCTTTCTGTTTCTTTGCGTTCCTCGCCCTTCTGATCATTCTGGCCGCCATTTTCGCGCCTGTCATCACAGGAGGCGTCAGTCCGTCAGAGGCAGTGCTGGCAGACGCCCTGCAGCCCCCGAGTGCAGAGCATATTTTCGGAACAGATAAACTGGGACGCGATATTTTTACCCGGGTGATTTACGGCGCCCGCACCAGTCTGGTATCGGCCTTTTCTGTTGTCATCATTATCTTTGTGCTGGGCACGGTGCTGGGAGTGCTGGCGGGTTATTTTGGCGGATGGGTGGATGCCGTTATCATGCGTATCGCCGATCTGATGGTATCGTTCCCGGGCATGGTTTTTGCCATGGCCATCGCCGGTGTCATGGGAGCCAGCATAAGAAATGCGGTAATTGCCGTGTCTCTGGTAAGCTGGACCAAATACGCCCGCCTGGCCCGAAGCCTGGTACTGAAAATCCGGAACCGGGATTATGTGGCCGCGGCGGTGGTGACGGGTTCCAGAACGCCCTATATACTGAGGAAATATATGATTCCAAATGTGATCCCGACGCTGGTCATCACAGCGGCTACGGATATCGGGGGAATGATGCTGGAGCTGGCGGGGCTTTCGTTTTTAGGCTTCGGCGCCAAGGCTCCTGCGCCTGAGTGGGGACTGATGTTGAACGAAGGGCGTCAGTTCATTCAGAACGCGTCATGGATGATGATTTTCCCCGGAGCCGCGATTTTCATTGTGGTGGTTGTGTTTAACCTGCTGGGCGATGCGCTCCGGGATGTTCTGGATCCAAAAGATGAGTAGGAGGCGAATGGTATGCTGGAAATAAAAAATGTCACGATTTCCTATGAGGAGCGTCCCACAGTCAGAAATTTCAGTATGACGCTCCATAAGGGGGAAATCGCTTCCCTGGTGGGAGAATCCGGCTCAGGGAAAACCACTGTGATCCGCGCGGTGTTGGGCCTGCTGCCCGGCGGCGGCAGAGTAACGGAGGGAGATATCCTTTTTGAAGGAAAGTCCCTGCTGAAAAATACAGGAGAGGAGTGGAGAACCCTTCGGGGCACGGACATTTCCATGATTTTTCAGGATTCCGGAGCTATGCTCAATCCCATCAGAAAAATCGGAAATGTGTTTGTGGAATATATCCGCACCCATGAAAAAATCAGCAAAAAAGATGCCTGGAAAAAAGGCATGGAGATGATGGAGCGCATGCGTCTGCCGGACGGGGATAATATTATGAATTCTTATCCTTTTCAGCTTTCCGGCGGTATGAGACAGCGTGTCGGCATCGCCATGGCAATGACATTTCAGCCGAAACTGCTGCTGGCGGATGAGCCGACTTCCGCTCTGGATGTGACCACCCAGGCGCAGATTGTGCGGCAGATGATGGAACTGCGGGATGAATATGGAACCAGTATCATTATGGTGACCCATAATCTGGGCGTTGCCGCTTATATGTCCGATCAGATCGTGGTCATGAAAGAAGGACAGATTGTGGACAGGGGCGGCAGAGATCAGATTCTCAGGGGCGGCAGCAGTGTGTACACGCAGGAGCTTCTGGATGCGGTTCCTTCTTTGGGAGGTGTGCGTTATGTTTGATGAGAAAGATCTGCTGCTGGAAACCAGGCATGTGACCCGGCGTTTTCCTGCCCCGGGAGGCAGAGTGTTGACGGCATGTAACGATGTCAGTCTGAAATTTTATAAAGGCAAAACGCTGGGCCTGATCGGAGAATCCGGCTGCGGAAAATCCACATTTATGCGTCTTGTGGTCAGGCTGGATAAACCTACGGAAGGAGAAATTCTTTTTAAAGGAAAAAATCTGACAAAAATGAGGGGAGAGGAGCTGCGGCAGACCCGCCAGCATATCCAGATGGTTTTTCAGGATCCAGGCGGGTCATTTAATCCGAAGATGCGGATCCGGGATATCATCTGCGAGCCGCTCATGAATTTTGGAAGGATCAAGGCGTCTCAGAAAGAGGAGACGGCCCGGAAACTTCTGGAGACCGTGGAACTTCCCGGTGAGTTTGCCAGCCGTTATCCCCACAATATGTCCGGCGGACAGCGGCAGAGGATTGCCATCGCCCGGGCGATTGCGCTGGAACCGGATCTGATCATCATGGACGAGGCCACCTGCGCCCTGGATGTGTCCGTACAAAAGACCATTATTGAGCTGGTGTGCAGGCTGCAGAAGGAGAAAAATATTTCCATCGGATTTATCGCCCATGATCTGGGCCTGATCCAGTCTTTCGCCCATCAGGTGGCCGTGATGTATCTGGGTAATATCGTGGAAATCATCCCGGGAGAAGATGTGGAGAAAGCGCAGCATCCTTATACGCGGACTCTGATAGAAGCGATCTTTGACACAAAGATGGATTTTAACAAAAAAATCGGGCGTGTGGACAGTGAGATACCAAGCCCTCTGGATATCCCTTCGGGATGCCCTTTTCAGACCCGCTGCAGCCATTGTACAGAATTGTGCCGGACGGAAAGACCGGTTTTAAAGACAATTGGAGAAGGACATCAGGTGGCCTGTCATTTATTTCATGAATGAAAAAAGAATGGAGTGATTGAATATGAGAAAATATATCCTGTTTTTTCTGACAGTCATCCTGCTGGGGTTTCTGGCTTTTGGCTGCGCGACGACAGACAGCGACGATATCGCCACTCAGAACAAGAGGGAGGCGGACGCCAGCGGCCTGGACAGTCATACGATCGGCGTCGCCACCTATAATATCAGAGACGCGCAGGTTATGATGTTTAAAGAGTATCTTGATCATTATATCGGAGACTGCTTCCCGGATGTGACATTTCTGTACTCGGAAAGCATCTCAGGAAGTGAAGAACTGATGGATTTTCTGGAACTCTGTGCGGAAAACGGAGCGGAAGGGGTGATGGTATTCGGCTCCTATGATCTGCAAAAAGAAGTTGCGTTCTGCGCGGAGCACGACATGTATATGATTCGTCCTTCTGCAACGTCTTCGGATGCTGATTTTGAGGCGGTGGCGTCAAATCCTTATTATATAGGAGAAATCGGGCCGGGAAGCGAACTGGAATATGAAGCCGGTGCGGATATGACGCGGACCATGGCAGAGGATGGGAAAACCTATCTTATTCTTTCCGGCGGCGCCGCCGAGGATAATGAAATGCATCGTCTGCGTACGCTGGGAATGCTGGAGACTCTGCAGGAAATTTATGGAACAGAGTTGGAACAGACTGCGGAAGAACTGGCGGTGACAGAGGAGACGGTCACCGTGGAGGCCGGCGGACTAAAAGTCACCGTTTTCCCGGGATATCTGGAAAGAGAAGAAAACGCTGCGGCAGCCGCTAAAATGATCGAGGACGGCGATTATACAACCGTTTTGTCCTCCGTTCCGGTCAGCCCGCTGATGGAGACACTGGATACCGTGAAGGTAGAGTGCGGTACGATTGACTGTTTTTCTGAGGATAATTCTTACGGATTTCAAGATGGGACCATTTCTTATGTGGCTGGCAAATACCAGTCGGAGATTGGTCCGGGATTTGCCGCTTTATATAATGCCATCACCGGCAATGCCGATGCTTTTCGTGAAAATGGCAGGGCCTTTCGTCTGAAACAGGGATTCTGGACGGCAAAAAGCAGCGAGGAGTACGAGAAAATGTATTCGCTGGCCCGCAGTATTTCTGTGAACGCTTATAATTATGAGGATCTGTATTCCGTTATTAAGAGTATGACTCCGGAAGCGGATTTCGATTCCTTAAAGACGCTGGCTGAAAGTTTCAGCTATGAAGCCTGCATGGAAAGGAGGGGATTACATTAATCTGATATAAACGTCTCAATGTCTGTACTCAATATTTCTCAATGAAAGAGAATCCTGTTTTGCAGGATTCTCCGCCTGCGGCGGGGCGCTTTTGCGACAGTAATCCGCCGCTGTGCAAAAAAAGGGAGTGATTTCAGCGAATCACTCCCTTTTTTGTCCGCAGGGTACCGTTATTTCCTGTGTACCGCCGGACGATATTATGGAAGGCGTACCGGCCGGGCGCGCTATTTGATCATAGAAATAATTCTCTCTGTGGCGTGTCCGTTGCAGCTTCCCATGAACTTATTCTTGAAGTCGATAACCTGCTGTCTGTCGAAACGCTCGTCGATATGGTGGATGGTATCCAGAAGCTCGTCCTGGGTTTTTACCACCGGTCCCGGTGTCAGGTCAAAATAGTCGTAGTAGAAACCGCGCCAGTCACAATAATCTTCATAGTCGTATGCATAGAAGATCATCGGTTTCTCAAAGAGTGAGTATTCGAAGATCAGAGAGGAATAGTCGGAAATACAGATATCCGCGCTGCAAAGCAGATCCTCGATGGTCAGTTCTTGTGTCAGATCCCTTGCAAAAGAGGACAGCTCTTCCGGAATCTCCGGCGGGCATTTGACGAAAGGATGATGCTTGCAGACGAGAACATATTCATCTCCCAGTTCTTTGGCGAAACGGTAGAAGTCAATCTCGTCCGGGGAAGTGGCGGAGGCCACGTGTCCGCGGAAGGTCGGCGCGTAGAGGATGACTTTCCTGCCCCGCGCTTCCGGCATGACTTCATAAAGTTTCTCTTTCCGGCTGTTTACGAATTCTTCATCATAAAATAAATCTGTACGGCTGATACCTGTCGCCTGGACGATGCCCTTTGGAAGGTTCATGGCTTCCTCGTAGGCCCAGATCACTTCCGGGCTGCTGACGGTCACCACATCCAGATTGCCGTAGTTCGGATATTTATCCAAAGTGGCGGCGGAGGCGCCGAACTTAAGCTCGGCGGTGCTTCGTCCGAACTTCTTGAAAGCGCCGCAGCCGTGCCACAGATTGATGGCCATGGTTTCCTCCCGGAGAGGAAGGCAGGAGAGAACAATGGATGCCTCGTCTAAAATAACACATTTACTGTTGGCAAGCTCCTTGATCATATGTTTTACATTTTCTGTGAATTCACGGCCTCTGGAAAAATTAAAATGCAGATGGGCTTCTGCCAGCTCGTATTTGCCGGACTCTTCCATCACATGATACATATGTTCCATAGAATTGGAGAGTTTGTCAAATCGCATCTCAAGAAAAAGAATCTTGTTCTCATGAACCGGATTATCTTTGCAGTATTCCCGGTAAAGACGAGGAAAATAAATCTTGTAGCGATAGTGTTTGTAAATCAGTTTTAAACGTTTGATAATTGCTTTTTTGATAGTACGAATGACTCCCATTGAGAAACTCCTTTTTAAATGTATTTTGTGCGCAGGGGCACTGTTTTCGGGGACAGACGCCCTGCTCCCGGCGAGACAGTTCCGCCGGCGGAACTTTTTATGATGAAATCAGTGAAATCAGGTTAAAAGTCAGACCGCAGATGATGCCAATGGAGGCGATGAGAAGATTCCACTGAAAAAGAAAATCAATGAATGTGTCCAGGTTACAGCCAAGCAGATGGGCGAAAACAGACACAAAAAGAAAAAGCAGTTCCAGAACCAGCAGGCCTTTGGCGGCCATGTGAAGGTCCTGACGGCTTAATTCCATGTTCATGGACACGCTGATTATAACATATAAATATGCAAACATTATTATTATATCAGTGCCGCCGAGCTGTTGCAAGGCTTTAAAAAAAGAATCTGTTCCGCTCTGAAATGCCCCGGGAAGCGCCTGAAGACTGGCAGGCAGCAGCCGGCCGATGAGAAAAAGAAGCAGGGGCGGCAGCAGGAGCGGGCCGACTCCGACGAAGAACAGTCCGGTATCCCGGCGGAGGCTGTGGAGCAGCCCGCTGCCTTCGTAGTGCATTTTCACGTAGCCGAGGGTGCCGCCGTTCTTTCGGGCCGTTTTCACCCGGCGATAAAGACAGACACTGTCAATATGATATCCAAAGATCAACGCAAAAATAAGGTGCGACAGTTCATGAACCGGCGTACCGATGAGATTAAAAAGATCCAGCAGAAAGTATCCCCGGGCGTTCCTGGAAAAATTCTGCCAGGCGGACTGTCTGGCACGGCCCATGAGGAAGCCGAAGACCACAAGCACCAGCAACATTTTGATATTAAATTGAATAAAGTAATCAAACATACGGATTCCCTCGTTGAAAATATGGCTTATCATATCATTAATATGCGGGTTTTACAAGAATCTTTATTATTTTATCAGACGAAAACGGAAAAAATGTGACAGAAATTTCCGGAATTTGCGGCTTCTGCGGCATAGAATTATATTGAAATTTCAGCGCGAATTGTATAAAATTAGTACATAATGTTAAAAAAGAGAGAAGAGATGGAGGTAGAACATGAGTGGAATTGTCATAATTATCATTGCTCTTGTGATCATTATCGCGGCCGTGGTTGTTGTGGTGACCGCGATGCCGGGAAAGAAGTCCGGAGAGCAGGCTCAGAGTGAACAGAGAAAGATCAAAGATCTGCAGGTGGATGCGGTGGAAATGAAAAGGAAAAAAGAGCCGGTAAAAGAAGATCCGGAGGTCACTGCCGCCAAAAAGGAGCTCTATCAATATCTGACCCAGGTGATTAAACGAATGTTTATGCATTACCGAAGAGGGAGCTGGGATAAGCTGACAAGAGTCAATCTTCCATCGGAAGGAGTGCAGAAACATTATGATAAGATCCGGCAGTCTCTCACACCTCAAGCCGCGCGTATTCTGGATGCGTTTTTTGCCTGTATTGATATGAAGGGCAGTGAGGAAAAGAAGCCGGGAGAGGTGCAGGACGGCGAGAAGCTGAAGGAGGTATTTCTCCAGATGGTTCTTCCGTTTTATCCGGTGTACTACGACAGGCTGGACGGAATCCGGTATACCTCTTTGCTGAATCAGACCATGCTTAATCTGTTTCACCGTCTGACCGGCAAGAAGTTCCGTCTGGGTTACAAGAACCGGTATAATTCCGGCGTGACCGCTTACCGTTGGGAGGGCAGCCGCTATCAGGTGTATGCCGAGGACGGCACCAGGCTCTGCGACGCAGTTTTCCGGGACGGAAAAGTGTGGGAAGGATACGCCTGTCTGCCTGTGGAAGAACAGAAGGATGATGACTGGGAACTGATGCAGGCGGGGACTTTCCGCGATGGCGTGTTTGTGGACGGAACACTGCAGTATATATATAGGAAGAAATGCGGACAGATCTGACAGAAATGAGGCACAGTACAGCCCATGTTCAGGATAAAATACTTGCAATATCGGCAGTACAATATTAAGATAGAGTTACATGTATTTTGTATACATGCTCAAAAGATATATAAATTATTTTATTGGAGGGACAAAAAGAATGTTTGCAAAATTAGAAGAACAGTTAAAAGCAGCTACAAGAACCATCGTCTTTACAGAAGGTACGGATGCCCGTATTCTGGACGCGGCAGATAAGCTGACCAATCAGGGTATCCTCAATGTGATTCTTATTGGTGAGGAAGGCGAAGTGAAGAAAGCTGCTGCAGACGGCGGATTCCACATTGACAAATGCCAGATCGTCAATCCGGCGGCTTACGATGAGATGGAGCCGATGGTGGAAGAGATGCTGAGACTCCGCAAGGGAAAGATGACAGAAGAACAGGTAAGAAGCGCTTTATCACAGGGCAACTATTTTGGAACCATGTTGGTAAAGATGGGCAAGGCAGATTGTCTTCTGGGAGGAGCTACTTACTCCACAGCGGATACCGTTCGTCCGGCTCTTCAGCTGATTAAGACAAAACCAGGCAACAAGATCGTAAGCTCCACCTTCATCATGGTAAAAGGTGACGAGAAACTGGCTTTCGCGGACTGTGCCATCAACATTGATCCGAGTGAAGATGATCTGGTGGAGATTGCCATTGAGAGTGCGAAGACAGCAAAGGTATTCGGTATTGATCCGAAAGTCGCTATGTTATCTTACTCCACACTGGGTTCCGGCAAGGGCGAATCCGTGACAAAGATGGCCAACGCCACAGCAAAGGTAAAAGAGCAGGCTCCGGATCTTGCCATCGACGGCGAGCTGCAGTTTGACGCTGCTGTATCTCCGGAAGTCGCTAAGATCAAATGTCAGGGATCTCCGGTAGCCGGACAGGCCAATACCTTTATCTTCCCTGATATCAGCGCAGCCAACATCGGTTATAAGATCGCAGCACGCCTTGGCGGATATGAAGCCATCGGACCGGTTCTTCAGGGACTGAACGCGCCGATCAATGATTTAAGCCGTGGATGTAATGCAGAAGAAGTATACAAGATGGCTCTTGTTACGGCGGCGTTAAGCTGATTTTTTGTGCAATTTATAAAATAATTTCTTTCCTTTATACAAAGTATTTGTTATAATAGTGACATAAAGTTTCGGAATGAAGGAGACTTTGTGGCATGATGTACATGCCGGAATATATGCATATGCATAAGGAAAGGAAGGATTCTATTATGGCAAATGTAATTATCAGCCCGTCAAAATATGTGCAGGGCGCAGGAGAACTTTCAAATGTGGCGGAATACGCGGTGAAGCTGGGAAAGAAACCGTTTATTCTGATCAGTGAAGGCGGACGTAAGCGTGTGGGAGGAACCATCGAAGACAGTTTCAAAGATACCGGGTGCGAACTGGTCTTTGAGATTTTCAATGGTGAGTGTTCCAGAAAAGAGATTGACCGTCTGGTTGCCATCGTAAAAGAAAAAGGCTGCGACCTGGTTCTCGGTGTCGGCGGCGGAAAGATTTTTGATACCGCAAAGGCTGTTGCTTACTATACAGAGAATCCGGTTATCATCTGCCCGACCATCGCAGCAACGGATGCTCCTTGTTCCGCACTGACCGTTGTATATACCGATGACGGTGTATTCGAAGAATATCTGTGGCTGCCGGCTAACCCGAATCTGGTGCTGGTAGATACCGATATCATCGCCAAAGCACCGGCAAGACTGCTGGTATCCGGCATGGGTGATGCGCTGGCTACATATTTTGAGGCAAAGGCATGTCAGATTTCCAACGCCACCAGCTGTGCGGGAGGTAAAGTGACTGTGGCAGCCATGACTCTGGCAAAGGCATGTTACGATACTCTGATCGAAGAAGGTGTCAAGGCAAAACTGGCTGTGGAGCAGAATGTATGTACACCGGCAGTGGAGAAGATCATTGAGGCCAACACCCTCCTTTCCGGCATCGGATTTGAGAGCGGCGGACTGGCAGGCGCACATGCGATCCATAATGGCCTGACCTGCATTAAAGAGTGTCATCACCTGTATCACGGCGAGAAGGTTGCCTTCGGTACTCTGACGCAGCTGGTTCTGGAGAATGCAGACGAAGATCTGCTGGATGAAGTGATTTCTTTCTGTATGGAAGTAGGACTTCCTACCACATTTGCAGATCTTGGTATTGAGAATCCGGACAAGGATGCTCTGATGGAAGCGGCAACACTGGCAGCGGCTCCGACAGATACCCTGGGCAATGAGCCTGTGGAGATCACACCGGAGAAAGTTTACGCAGCTATGGTTGGAGCGGATGCTCTGGGAAGATATTACAAAGGACTGGAATAATCCTGAGAAGGTATTTTAAATCAATGAATCCTGCCCGGGCGGGTTTTGCCGGCCCGGCGGCAGGTGCCAGTGATATATTATTTTAAATAAAAATGCGGAAGCTTTTTTGATGGAAGCTTCCGCATTTTTATTATGTAAGTACCGTTTTTGTAACTATGCACGCGCTCTATCGCTGGCTGCCACAAAAAGCAGCGGCGTCATAACAGCATGTCCAGTAGGAACCTGGATAATAGGTGGAGATGACGACCCGTCCTCTGGTAGAAGAAGCGTGGATATACTGATTGTTGCCGATATAAAGGGCGGCGTGGTTGGAACCGGACTCGATCCGCATGAGGATATCTCCTTCCTGCAGAGCGGAAAGAGGCTTCCGGTAGGCCGCGAGACGGGCAATCTGTCCGCTGGTGGTTTCACCGATATTGACGCCGGAGGCGGCAAGGTAGACATCACGCAGAAGGCTGGAACAGTCGGCATATCCCGGCATATTGCGTCTGGCCTGGCTGTACAGGTCGCCTAACCTTGCTCTGGCGGCGGAAATCACCTTCATGCGCAGAAAATCCGTACTCGGTGAACTGGCGGCAGTGCTGGCGTTGTCCGAAGAAACAACCGATGCTGTCTTCTGGGAGGAGGTCAGAGAACTGCTGATATAGCGAATCTGTTTTTTATATTTGACCTTCATCCAGCCGGAGCTTTTGCTGAGACACTTAAGCTTGGTGTTCCTCGGCAGCACAGCCACGGAACTGTAACCGGTTCCGGGGCCTGTCCTCAAATTGACGCCGTCGCCGGCCACATAGACGATCTTGTACTGTTTTTTCAGATAGCGGGATTTGATGTAACTGACGGAGCCGTTGACCTTGACGGCTGCCCAGGAGCCGGAAACCCCGATCTTTTTCACCCGCGCTCCTTTTCGAATGGTAGTCTGCACCGGATAGTCAAGACCCGGTCCTTTTCTCAGGTGGACGGTGGTTTTTGTCGAGCATACAGTCTTGGCAGTTGCTTTGTAGGCAGCCCGGGCATGGACAGGCGCTGCCAGAATCAGACATGCAGACGACAGAAGGATCAGACCATGTCGAAATTTAAAATGCATGCAACATCTCTCCCTTTTATTAATGATTTCCATTACATATAAATAGAGTATATCATAATATATTAAGAAATGGAAACAAAATTGTAATGTTTTTTAGGCATTTCTTGATATAGTTTATGCATTTTATGACAGATTCATTACAAAAAAAGTTACATTTTGTCCGAAACTGCAGTTACAACAGAGAAACCATGATAAAAGAAGAGACATGACTCAACTGTATTCCATCCGGATCGTGCTGCCATTCTGGCTGACGTCTGACGGGGTGACGATGAGTTTTACCGGTACCCGGGCCTGAATGGCTTCCACATGGGTGATGATGCCGATGCTCCGACGGGTGCTCTGGAGTCGTTCAAGGCTTGTCATGACCACATCAAGCAGTTCATCATCCAGATTTCCGAAGCCCTCATCCAGAAAAAAGAGTTCCAGGGGAGCCGTTCCGTTTAGCTGGATCACCGAAGAAAGAGCGAGAGCCAGGGAGAGGGAAGTGATAAAAGTCTCGCCTCCCGACAGGGTGTCGCATGGGCGCAGGATACCGCCATTTTTGTTGTCCCGGATGACAAACTCCGCGTTCTCGTTGATTTCCAGTTCATAATTGCCGTTGGAGATGGAAGAGAGGATCACGGAAGCCTCTGAGGCGATGTAGCGGAGCCGGGATTCCGATACATACTCGATAAAGGCGTTGCCTTTGAACAGCTGTTCCAGCTGCCGGATGAGTCCCCGGCGATGCAGAGCTTCTTTGTGCTGTGACAGAAGGTCTTGTTTCCGGCTCAGTTTTTCCTCGCAGGATTTTATCTCGCTAAGAAGGACCGCTTCCTCTTTTTGCTGCTGTTCCAGCGCCAGGTCGGCCTGTCTGGCGCTTTCCTTCTTCTCTGCCCATTCTTCCTCGGAAATGTTCTGGTTTTGCCTCTTTTCTTCCAGATAGGACAGCCGCTCTTTTGTCCCGGAAAATGTCTCCTGAAACTCGTGGAGTTCTTCTTCCATGGCAGCGAGAGTCTCCTCAGAGAGACAGGCCTCCTTTATATCCGCGTCCGGAGCGAAACCGGCGAGGTCCAGCTGCTTTTTCAGCATCTCTTCATCCTGTTCCTGATTTTTCCGGCAGAGCTGCCTCTGGTTTTCCGCCGCCGACGCTTCTTCTTTTCTGGATTGCAGCAGTCCGGTCTCCTCCTGATATTGTCTGTCCAGCGTTTCCTTTTTTTCTTCCAGCTGTTTTCGCTGTTCTTCCGTATGTTCCAAGAGAGCGCTAAAGTCATCGGAAACGGAATATCCTTCGGGAAACTTCTGTTCTTCTTCTTTGATAAGAGCCGCATAGTGAAGCGCTTCGCTGCGGGCTGTGGCAATCTCGCCGGACAGGGACAGACACTCTCTGGTGAGAGCCTCTCTGTTGTTTCTGCCTTCTTCCAGCTGCTGTCTCAGAAGAAGGATTTCCTCCTGCAGCGCATCATATTTCTTCTCGGCCTCCCGTTTTCCGGCGAGGGCTTCAGTGAAATTCTCCGTATTCCACTGACGCCGCAGGGCAAGGATTTCATTGCCTTCCTGCTGAAGTTTCCGGTATTGTTCCTGATTCTGTTTCCGTAGCCGGCTGTACTGTTCTTCATACTGGGATGCCCTGGCCTGACTGGCATGAAAGGAAGAGGAAAGTTCCTGCAGCTGCCGGCGGATGTCTTCCGGGCGGAGGGCATCGGGAGCGCTGACAGCAATATCCGGACGACCGGAAAGGGAAGAAGTTTCCGAAATTTCTGCGGTGGAAAAAGGAGCAGATGGCTCCGAAGGCCGGGCTTCGGAGCGGCCCGCCGGTTCCGGAAGCAGATCTGTGATGGTCTTAAGATGCGCTGAGATGGCGGATATCTGTTCCTCTGACGTCCTTTTGCCGCTATCCAGTTCTTTTTCTCTGTCGGCCAGTGTGCGAAGCTGTTCCTGCAGTTTTTGTATATTGGTCAGTGCAGCCGTGTCGGCGTCACTGCTGTCAGGAAAACTGTCATGGAGAGAAACTGCTTCCGGTGCCGCATCGGCATGGTGGATCTGTCCGCAGACCGGGCAGGGAGCTTTGTCCCGAAGATGGCTGCGGAGAATCAGCGCCATGTGCTGTTCCTGCAGTTCTTCCAGTTCCTTCTCAAAAGCCCCTCTGGTTTCTGATAACTGACGGAGATGTGTGCAGATCCGGGACAGATCATTTTCATGATGCGCCAGACTGTGCCGGGCGGCGGACTGGAGAGAGCGAAGCTGTTCTTTCAGAGAGGAAAGCGAGGCCAGTTCGTTTTCCAGCCGCTGCTTCTGTGTCTGTTCTTCTTTTTTATTTTCTTCATAATGCCCCCGTTTTTCCCTGTAGGTTTCTTCCAGAAGATGTCCCTCTTCCAGACCATGAAGTTCCTCCCGGGAAGGACGAATGCCGGCGGCAGCCTTTTCTTTTTCGGCGAGTTCCTTTTGCAGCTGTTCCTCCCGCTGCCGGCCATCCACTTCTTTTTGCTGCAAAACTGTCAGTTTTTGCTGATTTTCCTGCCGGCGGCGTTCCGTTTCCTTCAGGCTGGTGTTCCAGTTTTTGATGGAGCGGCTGCGCTCCATGGCGTTTCTGAAATCCTGCTCCTTTTGTATGAGTCCCGGCAGCAGTACAGAATATTTTTCGGAAAGTGCTTCTTTTTCTTTTTGTATGTTTTCGCAGATGGCCAGTTGTTCTTTCAACTGTTTTTGTATATCCGCGAAGGCTTGTTCTGCCTGTTTTGCCTCCCGGGCGCTTTTTTCTGCCTGCAGCGCAAAAGGGCGGACCTGGGCGGCCCGTTTTCCAAGAGCCAGCTGCTTCTCTTTTTCTTCCATGGCGGGCTGCCGCCGCAGGCAGTCCTCATATTTTTTGCGGACCGGTTCATATTCCAGCAGGAGAGAGCGTATGGCGTCGGCTTCCTGAAAGGCCTGGCGGGCCGCTTCTTTTTTTTCGGCTGTTTTTTTCAGTTCTTCCCTTAAAAGCGCATGACTTTGACACATTTTATTGAGAGAATCCCCGGAAACATTTTCATAGCCCTGGAGCTGTCCTTCCAGATTGCTGAGAAGGAGTTCCTGCTTTTGTTTTGCCGAGGAAATTTTCTGAGTCAGTTCTAAGCCATACTGTTCCAGATGAAAGATCCGCTGGAGCATGCTGCGGCGCTCAGCGTTCTTCAATTTGAGAAATTCGCTGAACTGTCCCTGGGGAAGCACTACGGTGCGCATGAAGTCCTCGCTGGTCAGTCCCAGAAGACGGATACATTCCTGGGTGACTTCTGTGGGACGGTCGGCAAGAATAAGAGGCTTCTCACCGGTGACGTCCGCCAGCGAAGCGCCGGTATTGCGGACGGTGGAGGAATGATTTCCTTTGTGATACCGGAAAGAACGCTCCACCTGATATTGATGGGTTTCTGTGGTTGTGATAGAAAAAAGAAAAGAAACGGCCGCCGTCTCTTCATTGATATTGATAAAATTTTTGGTGGAGCGGGGAAGTCTGGCGTACAAAGCCAGGGTGATGGCGTCCAGAATACTGGATTTCCCGCTGCCGGTGGGACCGAAGATGCCGAACAGACCGGCGGAAGTCAGTGCTTCAAAATCAATGGTCTGTTCTTTCCGGTAGCTGTTGATTCCCCGCAGGGTCAGTTTTAGTGGCCTCATTGCAAATCCTCCTCTCCGTCTGTCATGATGTCCAGCAGAAGTTCCAGGGTTTCTTCGTCCATTTCCGTCTGGAACTTCTTTTTATAATAGTTTTTCACAAGAACCTCAAAAGGAAGTTCTTCTATTTTTTCAGAAGATGGGGAAGTTCCGCTTCCTTCCGGGAAAATCGGGCGGATAGACAAAATGTCTGCCTTCAGCCGTTTCATGGCGCGAATCTCCTCCTCGTGAATATAATGATCGGTCTCAATTTCCAGATACACCCAGGAATCCTCTCCGGCATGCTCTTCACAGAGGGCAATGGCTTCTGCGGGACTTTTGCAGTGCCAGATTTCAATGGGTTTGTAAACAGGAAGAGGGATTTTTTTGATTTCGCAGGGAGTGCCGGGATGAAGGGTTACGGCCACCACCTGATTGCCAAAGGAGATTTCCCGCTGGTTATAATGGAGAGGAGAACCGCTGTAGAGAGCGTTTCGTCGTCCGGGAACCTGCTGAGGTTTGTGGACATGGCCGAGAGCAATGTAATCGGCTGCTTCCGGAAAGATATCCCCGGGAAGAAGATAACTGCCGCCCAGCTGGACGCTCCGTTCTGAACCGTCTCCGGTGCTGTTCATGACGAAGAGATGACTCATCACCAGGTGGACGGCGTCCGGACGGAACTTTTTGGCAAGATCCGAGAAAAGCCGGCGCATCCGGTTTTCATAGCTTTCCGCCTGCCTGGACTCGTCATCAGAAGCGTTCAGGTAAAGCTCTCCCAGACGTTTCTCACTGGGGAAAGGAACCAGAAGCAGATCGGCCTTTTCACCGTGAATCTCGGCGTGAATATAGCCGGGACCGCTGTCTGTGATCTGATTTTTTCCGTACTGTCCCGGCAAAACTACTGTATTGGGCGTCCCGGCCATGACGATACCGTGTTCTTTGGCCAGGGGGCCGGAAGCGGTCAGGCGCTCGGGATTGTCGTGATTTCCGGAGATGATCACTGTCATACAGCGGCCGTCCCGGGAAAGCTGTTTTAAAGTGTCATAAAAAAGCTGTTCCGCCATGGCGGGCGGATTATAATTATCATAAATATCACCGGCAATGAGGATCAGGTCAGCTTCTTCGTCCCGGCAGATGCGCACGAAATCGGACAGGAACTTCTCCTGTTCCGGGAGACGGCTGTGGCCTTCCAGATTCTTTCCCAAATGCCAGTCGGCGGTGTGTATGATTTTCATGAATGTCCTTCTTTCTGTAATTCCTGTATTCTCATCTTATACCAGCGCAGAAGAGTTTGCAATAGAAGAAAACTTTTTGTAAAATACATTTTTTTGTGGTATGATTGCACTGCTGTCATAAACCATGAAGGCATCAGACCGGAAAGGGGAGAAAGATGGAACATTATCTTGATATAGAGACGGAACTTTTTGAAAAGATCAGAGAACATGAGACCACAAGGATACAGATCCCCCGGGAGATAAACGGCCGGGAAGTGCGGACCGGAGACACGTTGAAACTGTATCATCCAGGCGACGGGACAGAGGCTCTGCGGGTGGAGGTGTCCGGCGTGGAGGAGAGCGGAACAACGGAGGAAGACGGAAAAGAAGAAGAGAAGAGCGGGGAAACAGGGCAGGAAGTGACCGTCTCATTTTCTCTGCTGGAATGGATGTGCCGTCTGGAGACAGAGCTTGACGAACTGCTGCGGCAGGAAGAAGAGTGGATGCAGGGGCTGCTGTAAATTGGCGGGGAACGCCCGGCAAAGAACGCCCGACGGGAGAAAAGCAATGGCCCGTGGGTGTGAGAAGCAGCGCATCAATATATAGAAAGAAGTGAGAAAATTATGAAAAAAGAAATCATGCAGAAAACAGCGGTAGTATGGCTGCTGGCCATGGTATGCTGTCTGCTCTGGGGAAGCGCCTTTCCCTGTGTGAAGATCGGATATGATCTTTTTCGGATCGGGGCTTCGGATACGGCCTCTCAGATCGTATTTGCCGGCACGAGATTCTTTCTGGCCGGCGTGCTGGCGCTGATACTTGGAAGCCTTTCACAAAAGAGAGTGTTGATCCCCCGGAAAAAAGATCTGCCGAAGATCGGTGTGCTGGCAATGTTCCAGACCATTCTGCAGTATCTGTTTTTTTACATCGGACTGGCCCACACGACGGGAGTGAAATCTTCCATCATTGAGGCGGCCAATGTCTTTATTGCTATTCTCATTGCCAGCCTGATTTTTCATCAGGAGAAACTGACCCGGCGGAAAATGATCGGCTGTGTCATTGGATTTGCCGGTGTGGTGCTCATTAATCTGAGCGGCGGCGGAATGGATATGAGTTTCCAGTGGAACGGCGAGCTGTTTATTTTGTTTTCCACCATCGCCTACGCCATGTCCTCTGTGTTCATCAAAAAATATTCGGCAGAGTCAGATCCGGTGCTGCTGAGCGGCTGGCAGTTCTGTTTCGGCGGACTGGTGATGGTTCTGGCGGGAAAGATCATGGGAGGAAGTCTTACGTTTTATGAGATCGCCTGTGTGCCTCTTTTGTTATATATGGCGTTCATTTCCGCTGTGGCCTATTCGTTATGGGCGGTGCTCCTAAAATATAACCCGGTATCCCGGGTAACTGTGTTCGGATTCATGAATCCGGTGTTTGGCGTGATTTTATCTGCCCTGCTTCTGAATGAAAACGGCCAGGCGTTTTCTCTGCGGGGCCTGACCTCACTGATTCTGGTATGTGTGGGGATCTATATTGTCAACCGTTCCGGAGAGCAAATGGAGAAGTGATGTTCCCTTCCTACGGGGAAGAGGAAGGATTCTCTTCTGCCGCAAAAAAGAAAGGCAGCCGGCCCTTCAGGGAAACGGCTGCCGGGAAACGGAGCAGACTTACTGCTGCCGTTTTTGCAGCATATAAAGATAGGAATAACGGGTGGTATCTTCCATCCGGCAGTCGAGGTCATGGAGAATGGTCTCGATTTTTTTTAGTGCGTTTTCACGCCCGGCTTCATTTTCCACGATGATTTCCAGCTCCAGAAAGGAACCGAGGCCTTCCACCTGATCCACGCAGGCGGTGAGGTCGTCCCGGTGATAATACTGACGGAGCTTGCGCACCGGAGAAAGTTCCCGGTAGCCCAGGGACAGAAGGATGTTCCGGCAGGTTTCGCCGTCCGCCACTTCCGTCTCCAGCTCTTTTCGGGCACTGGACACAGAATCAAGCTTCGGCCCCTTGTAGGTGAGGAAAGCGGCGGCGGATGTGTTGGAAAGATTCTCGCTTTCCCGGATCCTCAGCGCCTCGTCGTTTCTCATGAAATCATGAAAATTGCTGGTGAAATATGTATCTGATTCCCGGATCAGATTTCCCGGCTCAAATCCCAGGCGGCGCAGACCCTGTTCGATGGGCGGCCGGCGGAAGATGGGCAGCTTGATCTCTACTTCAATCATAACAAAATGTGTCTCCAATCATTAAAAATAGTGTAACTATTCAGCCATACACTTCGGATTCCGCAACTGACGTTGCTTGTCCGCTGCTAACGCAGCTAAATCCTCAGTTTAGGCGAAACGCCATATGCTATTCCATGCAAAACACTTATGAAAGTAAACTTTCAACGTTGTTTTTGCCTTGAATAGCGCATGGCTGAATAGTTACAAAATATTATTGTGCCAGGTCAGGAAAGAACTCTTCCACGATCTCGCAGGCATCCAGGATCATTTTCAGGCAGGGACGGGATTTATAATATTCCGGCGTCCGTTCCGACGGCTGGGCGGACTTTTCCGCTTTGCGAAGACCCAGAAGGGTCATACAGGTGATGGATTTGTTTTTCTCCCGGAAAGCGTCCGCCATGGCGCGGACGATCTCATAATTTTTTCTTTTTCCTTCCTGGTCCGCACCGACGGTGGCGCCGGTTTTCAGACCGGCGATGATGAACATGCCGCAGACAGCGCCGCAGGTTTTGCGCATCCGCCCGATGCCCGCTCCAAAGGAAGCAGAGATGCGGAGCATGGTTTCCCGGTCGATGCCGAAAGCATCAGCGTAGGCGGCTGCCACAGACTGAGAACAGTTGTAGCCCTCCAGAAAAAGATTTTTGGCTGTTTCACTCCGTTTTGACATTGGTATAATCCTCCAGATCAAAGGTATAATTTTTTCCAAAATATTTTTTGGTTTTTAATTTCAGTTCAGAGCCGTTTAAGGTATACGGAATTTGCAGAGCGTTTCCGTTCTCGCCGTCCAGAGTCCGGAAGGACTGGAAGAGCCGGGAATTCTTGTCCGCAGTCACCCTGCTCTTCTTCCGGTCAAAGGTAAAGATAATGTTTTGGCCGGCCTCGTCGACGGTAATCCTGCCGCAGATGGTATTGGCGTCGGTGGCTCCCTCTTTTCCATCGGAAATATAAAGATAGAGAGAACCGCTGCCTTCGTCCGTGGCAAAATAGCAGAAATGGTCTGTCTGGTCGAATCTCCAGTGGAAACAAGTGTTGTTCAGATAGTAGGCGGTACTGGAAGTGTTCAGACCGTAAATAACGTTATTATAAAAAGAAAGAGTGTTTCCTTCATAGTCCATGGTCAGGGACTCATTGGATACGGAAAGACGGAGGTCGATCTCGGAGATGCCTTCCGGTAAGTCCGTGAAAATGTCCGGCAGTTCCATGGAGTCATCCCGCAAAGTGTAGAAAGAAAAATCTTCGCCTTCATTGCCGCAGTACAGGAAATTGGTGATAAAGGTTCCCGGTTCATCGCCATCCGGGCTGACGGAATAAAGTTCCGCGTATTTGTCATAGAGTGCCAGTTCATAGACAAAATCGCTGGTCACATCGTCCGGGCTGGTGTACCAGATATCTGTCTCCGCGATATCAAGGAGCGGACTCATGGATGTATCTGACTGTTCCTGAATGGATGCATTTTCTTTCTCAAAGTAATAGCTGGTATCTTCGCAGGTTAAGAGCAGATGTTCCGTGTCCGGGGCGCGGTAGGCAAAATCTTTCGTGCCGCTGAAATCCTCCCAGCCTTCCGGCAGCCGGTTGTCAAAGGCGGTATCCGCCGTGATGGAAATTCTGCTGTCAGAATCAATGGAAATTGTACCGTGGAATAAATCGGAGTTCTGCTCGATATCTGACAAAATGAGACTGCCCTGGCTGTCAATGGAAAGGCAGAGATTGTCGGCGCGGAAACTGCTGTCTTTTCCCAGAGCGTTGCCGCAGCCGTACCAGGTGCCGGAAAGCTCTGAGGTGTCAGTGATGGCGGGCTTTCTGCCGCCGCAGCCGGCCAGGCAGAAGAGGGCCGCGGATATACAGCCGATGAAATAAAGTAGTTTTTTCATAGAACATCCCTTTCTCTGTTTTCAAATATATCTATCATATTTTACCACAATTCTTCAGAAATATGAAAGAGTTCCGGAAGAAAAAGTAACAGGTTGCGTTTCAGGGTATCTTATTGTATACTTTGTAGATAAAGGAAACTTGCATTACATTTATGAGGAAAAGGAGGATTCCAATGGAAAAGATTTCAATCGCTAAAGAACTGAAAGAGAACTCTTATCCGGGAAGAGGAATTATTGTCGGCCGCTCTGCAGACGGAACCAAAGCAGTGACGGCGTATTTTATTATGGGGAGAAGCTCCAACAGCCGCAACCGTGTGTTTGTGGAGGACGGAGAAGGAATCCGCACCCAGGCCTTTGATGAATCCAAGCTGGAGGATCCGAGCTTGATTATTTACGCGCCGGTCCGCGTTCTTGGCAACAAGACCATCGTTACCAACGGCGACCAGACGGATACCATTTATGAATGTATGGATAAACAGATGACCTTTGAGCAGGCGCTGCGCACAAGAGAGTTTGAGCCGGACGCGCCAAATTATACCCCTCGTATTTCCGCGGTGCTTCACATTGAGAACGGACAGTACAATTACGCCATGTCCATCTTAAAGAGCAACAACGGCAATCCGGACAGCTGCAACAGATTTACGTTTGCCTATAATAACTGCCCGGCGGGAGAGGGACATTTCATTTCCACCTATCTGCATGACGGAAATCCTCTGCCGAGCTTTGAGGGTGAGCCAAAGCTTCTGGATATTCCGGATGATATGGATGCCTTCGCGGATCTGCTCTGGGAGAGCCTCAACGAGGAGAATAAGGTTTCCCTGTTTGTTCGTTATATTGATATTGAGACAGGGATTTACAAATCCAAGATTATCAATAAGAATAAATAATCGGGAAGCATGCGGCGCTCCAAAGTGCCGCGGCCACAGAAAATGTACAGAATAACATGTGTATTCACAACAGAAAGGATCGATAAGATATGAAAGAACTGGAACTGAAATATGGCTGTAATCCGAATCAGAAGCCATCCCGCATCTACATGGAAGAGGGAGAGCTGCCAATCACAGTGTTAAATGGTAAACCGGGATATATTAATTTTCTGGATGCCTTTAACGGCTGGCAGCTGGTAAAAGAATTAAAAAAGGCCACAGGTCTTCCGGCGGCTACTTCCTTTAAGCATGTATCCCCGGCGGGAGCGGCCGTGGGTCTGCCTCTTTCCGACACTCTGGCAAAGATTTACTGGGTGGATGATCTGGGTGAACTCTCTCCGCTGGCCTGTGCCTACGCGAGAGCCAGAGGCGCTGACCGGATGTCTTCTTACGGCGATTTCATCGCACTGTCTGATGTCTGTGATGTGCCGACAGCCAACATGATCAAGAGAGAGGTATCCGACGGTATCATCGCACCGGGCTATGAGCCGGAAGCTCTTGAGATTCTCAAGTCCAAAAAGAAAGGCAATTACAATGTCATTCAGATCGATCCGGATTATGTGCCGGCAGAGATTGAGCACAAACAGGTATTCGGTATTACCTTTGAGCAGGGAAGGAATGAGCTGAATATCGATAAGGATTTCTTCTCCAACATCGTGACAGAGAACAAAGATCTGCCGGAACAGGCAAGAATCGACCTGGCGATTTCTATGATCACCTTAAAATACACCCAGTCTAATTCCGTCTGCTATGTCAAAGACGGACAGGCCATCGGTATCGGTGCCGGACAGCAGTCCAGAATCCACTGTACCCGTCTGGCCGGACAGAAGGCAGATAACTGGTGGCTGCGTCAGTCTCCGCAGGTCATGGGTCTGCAGTTTAAGGATGAGATCCGCCGGGCAGACAGAGATAATGCCATTGATGTCTATATGGGTGACGAGTACATGGACGTGCTGGCTGACGGAGAGTGGGAGAAGATCTTCAAGGTAAAACCGGAAGTGTTCACCAGAGAGGCCAAGAGAGAGTGGCTGGATAAGCTTACCGACGTAGCCTTAGGATCAGACGCATTCTTCCCGTTTGGTGACAATATCGAGAGAGCGCACAAGAGCGGTGTCAAATACGTGGCACAGCCGGGCGGTTCCATTCGTGATGACAATGTCATTGACACCTGTAACAAATACGGTATGGTTATGGCGTTCACAGGAATCCGCCTGTTCCATCACTAAAAGAAGCAGTAAAATATAAACGAACCGGCAGAGGGGGCCGCCGCAGATACAGGGCGGACGCTGGAGATGCCGGCGGCAGT
This sequence comes from Eubacterium sp. An11, assembly GCF_002161065.1. GTDB lineage: Bacteria > Bacillota > Clostridia > Lachnospirales > Lachnospiraceae > Anaerobutyricum > Anaerobutyricum faecale. Next base: position 81,975 of record NZ_NFLV01000001.1, read on the forward strand.
CTGGGATAATATCAGCGCAGAGCAGCATAGAGGTGACAAATATGAGTGGTAACAGCATAAGAAAAGACGCGGTGCAGACAGGGTGTGAAAGGAATCCGCATCTGTCTTTGTCAGCAGATGCTGTCAGGACAGAGCGTTTTGAGAATACAGTTTCCGTGAAAGAATATATGGATAAATGTGTCAATGTTCCGGAATTTCTGGAATACTGTAAACAATGTGCGAATTATGGAACAGTCTGGTCCTGTCCGCCTTTTGATTTTGATCCCGAAGACTACTGGAAGAAATACCGCAGTTTCCATATTGTGGGCATGAAGATTTACCTGCCGGAAGAACTTCTCGCGGGAACCTACACGAAAGAGGAGCGGGCAGAGATTTTTGAAACCATTCTCCACCCAAAGAAAGAGGAACTGAATCAGGAGCTTTTTGCCATGGAGAAGAAGTATCCGGGCAGTGTATCTGTAAGCGGCGGCTCCTGCCAACAGTGCGGCAAGGGAAACTGTGCCCGGAAAGAAGGCCTTCCCTGCCGGTTCCCGGAAAAGATGCGGCATTCTGTGGAGGCACTGGGAGGCAATGTGGGGCTTACAGTGACAAAATATCTTCATCAGGAGCTGCAGTGGATAGAAGAAGGAAAACTGCCGGAGTATTTTATGCTGGTGGGCGGACTGCTCATTCCATGAGGAAGGCCGGCACATTTCCTGACAAATATGTAAAAAGATAAAAGAAAAAGCCGGCATCCGGTGCGTATTTTCGTGGAGAAAATGTGACGGATGTACGGCATTTTTCTTTATATTATGTTATTTTTCCGGACAAAGAGAGTGGAGCTGCCGGAAAAAGTCCGGGTAGGAGACGTCCACGCAGTCGCTGTCGGTGATGACGGTCTCGCCGTCGGCGTTGATACCTGCGATGGAAAATGTCATGGCAATCCGGTGATCCATGGCACAGGCGATGGACGCGCCGTGAAGGGCAGCACCGGAAAAAGAAGCTCTGGAGCCGGCGCTGTCTGTATCGGCGGAAGCATTCTGGCGGCTGTTGATGAGGAAGCCGTCGTCCGTCGGAATCACGTCGGCGCCCATGGCAGTCAGGTTTTCGCTGACGATGGCGATACGGTCGCTTTCTTTTACCCGCAGCTCATGGGCGTCGCGGATGATAGTTTCCCCCTCGGCGAAACATGCCATGAGGGCGATGACCGGAAGTTCATCGATGAGGGCCGGGATGATGTCTCCTTCAATGACGGTTCCCCGGAGACGGGAGGTCTTTACCCGGATGTCTGCCACCGGTTCTCCCCCGGCTTCCCGTACATTTTCCAGAGTGAGATCTGCGTTCATGGCCCGGCATACTTCGAGAATGCCTGCCCGGGTTGGATTGATACCCACATTCTGGATCAGTATCTCGGAATCCGGAGTGATCAGCGCCGCCACGATGAAAAAGGCGGCGGAGGAAATGTCCCCGGGCACTTCAATGTGCTGGCTGTGCAGTGTTTCCGGAGGGCGGATGGTACAAGTCGTTCCTTCCGTGCGGATATCGGCGCCAAAAGAGCGGAGCATCCGTTCTGTGTGATCTCTGGACAGAGCCGGCTCTGTGACGCTGGTCTCCCCGTCAGCGTACAGTCCTGCCAGAAGTACGCAGGATTTTACCTGGGCGGAGGCCACCGGAGAATCATAATGAATGGCAGTGAGAGGTTTCCCGTGGATGATGAGCGGTGCGCATCCGTCCCCGTTTTTGCTGGTGATATCGGCGTGCATCATGGTAAGGGGGGTGATGATCCGTTTCATGGGACGGGAATTTAACGACGCGTCCCCGCTTAATTCTGAGGTAAACGGCTGCCCTGCCAGAATACCGGAAATCAGCCGGGTGGTGGTGCCGCTGTTTCCCACATCCAGAACGTTTTTCGGGGCGGAAAGGCCGTGGAGGCCCTTGCCGTGAACATAAATCATGTTATCTTTTTCTTCTATATCAATTCCCATGGCGCGGAAACAGCCGATGGTGGACAGACAGTCGGCGCCTTTTAAAAAGCCGTGAATGGTGGTGGTCCCTTCTGCCAGCGCGCCGAACATGACCGCCCGGTGGCTGATGGATTTATCGCCCGGCACGGTGATCGTTCCCCGCAGGCCGGATTTTCTTGTCAAAGTTTTCATGATCATAGATTCCTTTTCTGTGTATTTAGCGAATGTTTACGATGTAATTTCGTTCTTCCAGCACCTGTGCTGCTTTCGTACAGGATTCATCGTCATATAAAACGATTTCCAGCACGCCTTCCTCGAATTCCCGGTTGTGGACGATGCCGATATTTTTAATGTTGATATTGTTGAAGGCCAGCTGAGAAGCGACGGAGGCCAGGGTTCCCGGTTCGTCCGGAATATATACATACAGTTTGTGGATCTTCTCAAATAATCCGATGGAGTGATCCGGCACGGAATTCCGGTATTCGCCGGCACTCCGGAAATATTCATTGACGAAGCTGCCGTTGCCCTCGTCCAGTTTGTCGATGACCTGATTGAGGTCTCTGACCATATCGGAGAGGAGGGAGCGGATGTTGCCGGAATTGTTGAGGCAGATCTGTTCCCACATGACCGGAGAGGAGGAGGCGATGCGGGTGATATCTTTAAAGCCGCCGGCGGCCAGCTGACGCAGCATACCGTTGTCTGTGTCGGCACGGCGTACCAGATGTACCAGCTCCGCCGCCACAATGTGAGGAATGTGGCTGATGGAGGCGGTAATATAATCGTGCTGCTCCGGTTTTAAGGTGACAGCCAGTGCTCCCAGTCCCTGAATAAAGGAGGAGAATGTGGCGGTCAGATAAAACATGGTATGGTCGCTGGGTGTCAGGAAATAGTAAGCGTTCTCCAGAAGATGGTCGTTGGAATTCTCATAACCGGTTTTTTCCGAGCCGACCATGGGATGGCCGCCGATAAACTGAGGGGACAGTCCGAGCGCATCTACCGCTTCTTGGATCGGAGTCTTTACGCTGCCCACATCGGTGATGAGACACTGGGGAGCTACGATGTTTTTCAGCTCTTTCAGATACCCGATGTTCACGGACACCGGCGCGCAGAGAAACAGGATATCACAGGTGGAAAAACGGGAATCCACCGCGTCAAAAAACTGATTGAGCACGCCTTCCCGGCAGGCAAGCTCGCCGGCCGACTGGTCTGTATCGAAACCATAAATCACGGTTTCCGGGTGAACCCGGCGGATGGTCTTTGCGATGGAACCGCCGATGAGGCCCAGTCCGATGAAACCGATGGTAAAATGTTCTGCGTTCATTATAATAAACCTCCAAATGTTCGTTGTTTTGCGAAATGTCTGTGAACGTAAATTCTCAACACGGATTCTGCCCTGACGGGCGCGCGGTTGAATGATCACAATCATTCTCTATATTATATAGGAAATAAGCCTGTGTCAAATAATACACGGAAAAATGTGATGTGTCAACGCTTTTCAGTGTTAAAGTGACACGCTTTGGGCAAAATAGATGAAACGGTTCAGCCATGGCATCCCGGAAACCCGCCGCAGTTTGCCGCCTGTTCAGCGTATGACGCTGGTTTCCTCGATGATGGCAGAGCGCCATATGCCAGTCAGAATAAAAAGCTTATGAACATAAATGTTCAACGCCCTTTTTATTCTTCCTGGCGCATGGCTGTGAGAGAAACAGTTCAGCCATGGCATCTCGGAAACCCGCCGCGGCTTGCCGCCTGTTCAGCGTATGACGCTGGTTTCCTCGATGATGGCAGAGCGCCATATGCCAGTCAGAATAAAAAAGCTTATGAACATAAATGTTCAACGCCTTTTTTATTCTTCCTGGCGCATGGCTGTGAGAGAAACAGTTCAGCCATGGCATCTCGGAAACCCGCCGCGGCTTGCCGCCTGTTCAGCGTATGGCGCTGGTTTCCTCGATGATGGCAGAGCGCCATATGCCAGTCAGAATAAAAAAGCTTATGAACATAAATGTTCAGCGCCTCTTTTATTCTTCCTGGCGCATGGCTGAACTGTTTCTACAAATTTATCAGATTTCTCTTGTAATATTGGTGATTTTTTAGTAAAATAGACATAGAGTTGTTTGAGAATATGCGAAAAATTCGTTGATTCGACAATTTTTTTGCATTTTTTATATCAAACACCACAGAAATTACAACACGGGAGGAACTGATTATGAACGTATATGCAACCGAGAACATTAGAAACGTCGTTTTACTGGGACATGGCGGCTGTGGAAAGACATCCCTGATCGAGTCCATGGCGTTTACAACCGGTATTATCAAGCGGGTGAGAACGGTAGCTGAAGGTGGAACGGTAAGTGATTATGATAAAGAAGAGATCAAGAGAAAGTTTTCCATCCAGTCATCAGTGATTCCTCTGGAAGTGGATAATGTTAAGGTGAATCTTCTGGACACACCGGGTCTGTTCGACTTTTCCGGTGAGGTCTATGAAGCGTTGAGCGTGGCAGACGCGGCAGTTATCGTTATCAATGGTAAGTCCGGAGTGGAAGTAGGAACCAGAAGAAGTTTTGACTTCTGTGCCAAGAAGGGCATTCCGGTTATCGTATATATTACCTGCGTGGAGGACGAGCATGTGGATGCTTCCGCCATCGTGGACGAACTGAGAGAGAGCTATGGCAACAAGATCGTACCTTTCCATATGCCGATGAAAGAGGACGGCGTTTTCAAGGGATTCATCAATGCAGTGAAGATGCTGGAGTGCCGTCTGCAGCCGAACGGAAGTTACGATGAAGTTGTTGTGGAAGAAGGCGTCAATGACGAGCTGGATGATTACCGGATGCAGCTGATGGAAGGTGTGGCTGAGACCAGTGAGGATCTTATGGAGAAGTTCTTCGCGGAAGAGCCTTTCACAGAAGAGGAGATCAAGAATGCCATCATCGGTTCTGTGGCAAGAAGAGATCTGATGCCGGTGATCTGCGGCGCCATCAACACCGACTACGGCGCTAACATTCTTCTCAATGATATGGTGAAATATTTCTCCGCTCCTGGTATGGTGACAGATCAGTTTACAGGAACCAAGGTGAAGACAGGAGAGCCTGTCACCGCTTCCTATGACGCTTCCCAGCCAGTCAGCGCTTATGTGTTTAAGACCATTGCAGACCCGTTCGTGGGACGTTTCTCCCTGGTTAAGGTGACGGATGGTATTTTAAAACCGGATACCGCCATCTATAACGGCAACAAAGATACAGAAGAACGTATCGGCAAGCTTTATGTGCTGAGAGGAAAAGAGCAGTTTGAAGTGAACGCTCTTTACGCCGGCGATATCGGAGCCATCGCCAAGTTATCAGTCACAAAGACCGGCGATACCCTGTCACCGAAGGCGAACCCGATCATCTTCGAGAAGGCAGAGATGCCGGAACCATACACATTCATGCGCTATGTCACCAGAACAAAAGGTGATGAGGACAAGGTTTCCGCAGCTCTTAAGAAGCTGATGGATGAAGACCTGACTCTGAAAGAAGTCAATGACAAGGCAAACCGTCAGATGCTTCTCTACGGACTGGGCGACCAGCATCTGGAGATCGTAAGAAGCAAGCTGGCTGACAGATATAAAGTTGAGATCGACCTGGTGAAACCAAAAGTAGCTTTCAAGGAGACCATCCGTGGCAGTGTGGAGGTCCGGGGCAAATATAAGAAACAGTCCGGCGGACACGGTCAGTATGGCGATGTACTCATGAAGTTTGAACCGTCAGGCGATCTGGAGACCCCATATGTATTTGACGAGAAGATTTTCGGAGGCGCCGTGCCGAAGAACTACTTCCCGGCTGTTGAGAAAGGTGTGGCAGAGAGCTGCCAGAAGGGACCTCTGGCCGGATATCCGGTTGTTGGTATCAAGGCTACTTTGATCGATGGTTCCTACCATCCGGTGGATTCCTCGGAGATGGCGTTCAAGATGGCTGCTATCACCGCTTTCAAGAACGGTATCATGGATGCCAAACCGGTACTTCTGGAGCCGATCGTTAATCTGAAAGTGGACGTTCTGGATTCCAATACCGGTGACGTCATGGGTGACCTGAACAAGCGCCGCGGACGTATCCTCGGCATGAATCCGCTGCCGGGCGGAAGACAGGAACTGGAAGCAGATATTCCGCTGGCCAGTCTGGTGGGATATTCCACAGACCTGCGTTCCATGACGGGCGGAAGCGGAGAATTCTCCTATACATTCAGCCGCTATGAACAGATGCCTGCTGATGCACAGGAAAAGGTATTAAAAGAAGCAGAAGCGGAAAAGGAGAATGAAAAATAAATATGATTAATAAGGCGATTGCATTTGCGGTGAAGGCCCATGAGGGGCAGCCGCGGAAAGGGACGGAAATACCTTACATCTTTCATCCGCTGGAAGTGGGGATGATCGTATCCAGAATAACGGACGACGAGGAAGTGATTGCCGCGGCGGTGCTCCACGACACAGTGGAAGACTGCGATACGGTAACTCTGGAGGATATCCGGAGAGAGTTCGGAGACAGGGTGGCCCGGATTGTCGGCCTGGAGAGCGAGGATAAGGGAAAGAGCTGGGAAGAAAGAAAAGCTTCCACAGTCCGGTCGCTCAGTCAGGAATCCATGTGGGAAGCCAAGGTTGTGGCGCTGGGCGATAAGCTGTCCAATATACGCTGCTTTTATGCGGATTATGTCAAGCTGGGAGATGAGCTGTGGCAGCGTTTCAACATGAAGGATAAACGCAGGCAGGGATGGTACTATCAGGGGTTATGTGAGGCACTGTCGGATTTGTCCGGACTGGAAGAGTATCAGGAGTTCTGTCACTTGGTTTCGCTGGTCTTTGGGGAGGTTGCTGACGGGGAAGGCGTCGGCGCTGACAGTCAGGGATAACAAAGTCTTTGAGCCGGAGAATGTGATTGTCGCTGATTAATCATGGACAGAGTTTTCAATATTGTTGAGAACTGTTGAATTTATATTGAATTTTTTCATGGAGCTGTTGTAAAATAACTCCGTGCGGATACGGCGGTCCGTCTGAGAAGACGGAGGCTGTGTCCGGCGGAGAAAGGCTTTTACAGCGGCTCCGTCTTTTGTTTCATAGAAAACCACGCACTTTTTTATGAAAATGATAAAATGAGTGTTGCACATTGGAAAAGAATGTGATAGTATCTTCCCTGGACATACAAGTGTACTTGTGTGACGTACTATTTGGAACTGATGTTAGTGAGAATACTATCATATGGGAGACTCAGGGGTTGCTATGGATAATGCATGTAAATTTTATATGGTAAAGAAGAAGGCGCTTCCGGAAGTCCTCCTTAAGGTGGCGGAAGTGAACAGCCTGCTGGGGGCGGGCAGAGTGAAGACAATACGGGAGGCGATTGATGCCGTTGGCATCAGCCGCAGCTCTTATTATAAATATAAAGATGATATTTTCCCGATCCATGAAAAGATTCAGGGAAAGACAATCACCTTCGTCATGGAGATGGAAGACCGGCCAGGTCTTTTATCCAACGTACTGAAGGTTGTTGCGGAGTGCAATGCAAATATTTTGTCCATTCATCAGAGTATTCCGGTGAATCACATCGCTCTCATTACGCTGAGCGTGCTGGTTTTGCCGACTACCGCTGATGTGACGGAATTGTTTGAAAAGATTGAAGAAGCCAGCGGCATTCATAATCTGAAGATTGTATCTGCAGAATAAATAAAAGAGAACTGCGGCATGCGGCAGCATTCCATGAACGGAGATGGCGGTATGCCGGACAGAAGAATGAGGAGGACAGTGATGATAAACGTTGCAGTGTTAGGATACGGCACCATAGGCGCCGGCGTGGTAGAAGTGTTAGACACCAATGCGGACAGCATTGAAAAAAAAGCAGGGGACAGGATCGTGGTAAAGAGAATTCTTGACCTGCGGGATTTCCCGGGAGATCCGAACCAGGATAAGGTGGTTCATGATTATAAAATTATCGAAGAAGATGAGGATATTCAGGTTGTTGTGGAATGTATGGGCGGTCTGGAACCGGCCTATACTTTTGTGAAGACAGCTCTCCTTCAGGGAAGAAGCGTGGCTACTTCCAACAAAGAGCTGGTGGCAAAATACGGAGCGGAGCTCATTGCCATCGCCGGGGAGAAAAAAGTAAACTTTCTCTTTGAGGCCAGCGTGGGAGGCGGTATTCCGATCATCCGCCCGCTGACCCAGTGTCTGACAGCCGATGTCATTGAGGAGATCAGCGGTATCTTAAACGGAACAACGAATTACATGCTGACGAAGATGGAAGAGGAAGGCATGGCCTTTGACGAGGTGCTGAAAGAGGCGCAGGAAAAGGGATATGCGGAACTGCATCCGGAAGCGGATATTGAAGGTTACGACGCCTGCAGAAAGATTGCGATTCTCACCTCCCTGGCTTACGGCCGTCAGGTAGATTTTGAGGACGTACATACGGAGGGAATCACGAATATCACAGCGGAAGATTTCCAGTATGCCCGTCAGATGAAGAAATGCATCAAACTTCTCGGAAAGAGCTGGAGCGACGACAACGGCAGACTGTATGCCATGGTATGCCCGATGCTCATCGATCACTATCATCCGCTGGCCGGCGTGAAGGACGTATTTAACGCTATTTTTGTCCACGGAAATATGGTGGGCGACACCATGTTTTACGGAAGCGGAGCCGGCAAGCTGCCGACAGCCAGCGCTGTGGCGGCCGATGTGGTGGACTGTGTGAAACATATGGGAACCCACATCAAGATGATCTGGGATCAGGAGAAACTTGCGCTCAGCGATTTTGGAAGTTTTGAGAGGAGGTACTTTGTCCGCATGCCGAAAGAGGTTTCCCTGGATGCGGTGGAAAAAGCCTTTGGCGCCGTGGAACCGGTGAAAGTGGACGGTATTAAGGAGACCGCTTTTGTGACCGGTGTCATGAAAGAAAGTGATTATCATAAAGCTGCCGATCAGTTTGATAATATTTTGAACATGATCCGTATCGATGCGTAGCTTTTGTGAAAGGAGATTTTTAGTATGAAGTATATTGTAGTGCTGGGTGACGGCATGGCAGATTATCCCATAGATGAACTGAATGAGAAAACGCCTCTGGAATACGCCCATACGCCTGTGATGGATGAGCTGGCCCAGAAGTCAGAGATCGGACAGGTGCACACCATCCCGGCGGGAATGAAGCCGGGCAGTGACACGGCCAATCTTTCTGTGCTTGGCTATGATCCGAAGAAATATTACACGGGACGTTCCCCTCTGGAGGCTCTGAGCATCGGCGTGCCGATGAAAGATACCGATATTGCCATCCGGTGCAATATCGTGACGGTCTCCGATGAGGAACCGGATTATAAAGATAAGAAGATGATCGACCACAGTGCGGGAGAGATTTCCACAGAGGATGCCGATGTGCTGATTCAGGCAGTACAGGAAGCCTTTGGAAACGAGATGTTCCATTTTTATACAGGAACCAGTTACCGTCATCTCTTAATCTGGGATAAGGGAAGTGTGGTGGAACTGACACCGCCGCATGATATCCTGACCAAAACCATCGGAACTTACCTTCCGAAGGAAAAGCTTCTGGCGGATATGATGGAAAAAAGTTATGAGATCCTGAACAATCATCCGATCAATGTTGCCAGAGAGAAAGCCGGACTGCACAAGGCTAATTCCATCTGGTTCTGGGGTGCAGGCACCAAGCCGGCGCTGGATAACTTTACAGAGAAAACAGGAAAACGCGGCGTCATGATTTCCGCGGTGGATCTGCTGAAGGGAATCGGCGTGGGCGCCGGTCTTAAAAATATCATCGTGGAGGGTGCCGACGGCACACTGGAGACCAACTATGAAGGAAAGGCCCAGGCAGCGGTGGATGCCCTCACGAAAGATGGCTATGATTTTGCCTACATTCATGTGGAGGCGCCGGATGAGATGGGACATCAGGGAAGCGTGGAGCGTAAGATCAAGTCCATCGAGTATCTGGATCAGAGAGTGATCCGGGTGGTAAAAGAAGGGATGGATGCTTCCGGTGAAGAGTACCGCATGCTGGTCCTTCCGGATCACCCGACACCGATCGCTCTGAGGACTCATACCAGCGATCCGGTTCCGTATATGCTTTTTGACAGCACCAACCACGGCAGCCGAATGTGGCATTATAATGAGAGGGAGGCAGCGGCTTCCGGTATCGATATGCCTTCAGGAGCGGCGCTGATGGAATACTTTTTAGATTAAAAAATACCTTAAGAAATCAGGAGGACAGTATGTTAATCGTTAAAAAATTTGGAGGTACTTCTGTTGGCAACAAAGAAAGAATATTCAATGTTGCAAGAAGATGTATTGAAGATTATCAGAAAGGAAACGACATCGTAGTAGTTTTATCTGCCATGGGCAAATCCACCGATGATCTCATCGAGATGGCAAGAGATATCAACCCAAAACCATCTAAGAGAGAGATGGATATGCTGATGACCACCGGAGAGCAGATTTCCGTATCCATGATGGCGCTGGCCATGGGATTCCTCGGAGTTCCGGCCGTTTCCTTAAATGCATTTCAGGTGGCAATGCACACCACACACCGCTATGGAAATGCCAGACTGAAAAGAATTGATACCGACCGGATCCGCAATGAGCTGGAACAGAGAAAGATCGTTCTGGTCACCGGTTTCCAGGGCGTGGATAAATATGATAATCTTACAACACTGGGCCGGGGAGGTTCCGACACGACGGCTGTGGCTCTGGCGGCTGCGCTTCATGCAGATGCCTGTGAGATCTACACCGATGTGGACGGTGTGTATACCGCGGACCCGCGCCTTGTAAAGAATGCCCGCAAATTAGACGAGATCACCTACGACGAGATGCTGGAGCTGTCCACCCTGGGTGCCGGCGTGCTTCACAACCGTTCTGTGGAAATGGCCAAAAAATATGGTGTACAGTTAGTGGTACGTTCAAGCTTAAATACAAACGAAGGAACAATTGTCAGGGAGGAAGTAAACATGGAAAAGATGCTTGTCAGTGGAGTGGCAGTGGATAAGAATGCCACAAGAATCGCAGTAGTTGGATTAAAGGACGAACCGGGAGTGGCCTTCCATTTATTTAATGCGCTGGCCAAATACAATATCAATGTGGATGTGATTTTACAGTCCATCGGCCGTGACGGTACCAAGGATATTTCCTTCACCGTGGCAGAAGATGTGGCAGATGAGGCAGTGTCCATCATCCAGAAGAGCTTTCCGAAGAGTGATTACAAAAAGATTGATGAAGAAAAAGATGTGGCAAAATTATCCATCGTCGGTGCCGGCATGATGAGCAACCCGGGTGTTGCGGCATCTATGTTTGAGGCTCTCTATGACTGTGGAGTGAATATTAAGATGATCAGCACTTCTGAGATCCGCGTTACAGTTCTGATCGACCAGAAATACGTGGAGAGAGCGATCAACGCTGTCCATGATAAGTTTTCACTGGCTGACTGATGATGACCCGGGACTTTGTGGCATTGCCGCCGCAAAGTCCTTTTCTTTTTGCACATTTTATGTTATGATACTTATCAAATGGGGCTGTAAAAACCGGTGGGCGGTGAGAGAAAGGACCCGGCCGGGAAGACAGTTTCCGCAGCAACGGGAGAAGACGGAGGTATTCGTATGAAGAGACAGGATTATGTTTCCTGGGACGCTTATTTCATGGGAGTTGCCATGCTTTCAGCGGAGAGAAGCAAGGATAACAACACACAGGTGGGGGCCTGCATCGTAAGTCCTCATAATAAGATTCTGTCCATGGGATATAATGGTATGCCGACGGGCTGCGATGATGACCGCATGCCGTGGGAGCGGAGAGGGACACCTCTGGATACCAAATATCTGTATGTATGCCACGCGGAGCTGAACGCCATTTTGAATTATGGCGGAGGCTCATTAAAAGGCGCGAGGATCTATACGACGCTGTTCCCGTGCAACGAATGTACCAAGGCGATCATCCAGTCCGGCATTGCGGAGGTCATTTATTATTCCGATAAATACGCGGATACAGATTCCACCATCGCAGCCAAGCGCATGCTCGACATGGTCGGGATTACATATCGCCAGTATGAGAGGGAGAATAAAGAGCTGACGCTTCATCTGTAAGGAACGGCGGGAGAGTCCGCGGACAGTTTCCGGAGATGCTGGCCGGCTGTTGGTAAGTGAACAGAATATGATCCGGGATGATATAAAAAGACCCGGAATGAAATGAAAAATAAGGCTTGACAGAACTCATTTCCAATGGTATAGTATCTAAGGTTGTTTGTTAAGGCAACAGAGAGAATAAAGCAGAGTATCCACTCTCACCTCAGCACAATGGTGACTCGGGTTTATATCGTTGGAAAGTGATTGATTTCCGTATCTGTGGAAGCAGAGCGGGATTGGTTGATTATGATATACAGTGGATAGTCTTGCAGCTATCCACTTTTTTTGTTTCATAGAAACGCAGTTTCCTATGAAATAAAAAGGCTCCGCGAGGATCGCAATGCGGCGGATTAAAAGATGTCGCTGCAGCGGCCCGCCGCAGGCGGAGAATCCTGCAAAGCAGGATTTTCCATATCATATAAAAAATGTCCTATGAGGGTTTATGGAGGTGTACGACAATTAACGATTTGATGATTAATGAGCAGGTGCGTGACAGAGAAGTCAGATTGATCAGCGAGAGCGGAGAACAGCTTGGAATCATGTCCGCGAAAGAAGCCATGAAGATTGCCAGAGAGGCAGAACTTGATCTGGTGAAGATCGCACCGAATGCAAAGCCGCCGGTATGTAAGATTATTGATTATGGAAAATACAGGTATGAGCTTGCGCGCAAGGAGAAGGAAGCAAGAAAGAAACAGAAGACCATTGATGTCAAGGAAGTGAGACTCTCTCCGAATATTGACACCAATGACCTGAATACAAAGGTCAATCAGGCAAGAAAGTTCCTTTCCAAGGGAGATAAAGTGAAAGTGACCCTTCGTTTCCGGGGCAGAGAACTGGCTCATGTGAATTCCAGCAAGGTGATTCTTGACGAATTTGCTGCACAGCTTTCTGACTGCGCAGTCGTCGACAAACAGCCGAAGTTTGAGGGAAGAAGCATGACAATGTTTTTAACTGAAAAACGTTAATTCTATATAGAACAATTTAGGAGGACTTAATTATGCCAAAAATGAAAACAAGCAGAGCTGCTGCAAAGCGCTTCAAAAAAACAGGTACTGGACAGTTAAAAAGAATGAAAGCTTATAAGAGCCATATCTTAACAAAGAAATCTCAGAAGAGAAAGAGAAACCTGAGAAAGTCTACAGTTACAGACCCGACAAACGCAAAGAACATGAAGAAGATTTTACCATATCTTTAATCGCATATAGGAGGACGTAAATTATGGCAAGAGTAAAAGGCGCAATCGGCGCAAAGAAAAGACATAACAGAACATTAAAGCTTGCGAAAGGTTACAGAGGAGCAAGATCCAAACAGTATAGAGTAGCAAAACAGTCTGTAATGAGAGCTCTCACAAGCGCTTATGCAGGAAGAAAACAGAGAAAGAGACAGTTCAGACAGCTCTGGATCGCACGTATCAATGCGGCAGCCAGAATGAACGGTATCTCTTACAGCAAACTGATGCACGGTCTGAAACTGGCCGGTGTGGAAGTAAACAGAAAAATGCTTTCTGAGATGGCGATCAGCGATCCGGCAGGATTTGCAGCCCTCGCAGAATTAGCAAAGAGCAAGGTGGCCTAATGAAAGATGAGACCAGTAAACGGAAGTTTACTGGTCTTTTTTCTTTATAAAAAACCAGTCCATTCATTAAATAACATTTAATTTATATTTCAAAAAGGAGGAGATTGTTATGCAACATGTAACGAAACTTAAGAAATTGGTAATCTTTTTGCTGGCTTTTGTAATGATTACCAGCTCGGTCGGTGCATCAGCGGCTGTTACATATCAGAAAGGAAGCAGAACTTATTCATACAGCGGCTCTTCCTATACTGTGTATTATAACAGCAAGCAGGTTAGTACAAAGAAAAAGACAGGTGTTCTCATTGATGGAAGTATTATGATTCCGTACAAGGCCTGTCTTGTAAAGAGAGGACCAAAGATGACGGCCAAGTATAATAAGTCATCAAAAAAATTAGTACTTTCTTATAACGGAACAAAGGTCAAACTGTTTGTCGGCAAGAAAAAGATAAAAGTGAATGGAACAAAGAAGAAAATAAGCGTTGCGCCGCTGTTTGTGAAATTTAACGGCAAAAAGACGCTTATGATTCCGGCCAGAGCGGTTTTTGAAGAAGGATTCGGATTTACTTACGAATATAAGAAAAAGAAAAAAGCCGTCTACATCACCGAGCCGGAGACCACGACCAACAGCGCTCCTGTGGAAGTGCCGGCAGCCCCTCAGACAGGCGGCATGACGGCAGCGGCATTTGCCGGCATGAATACTTCCCAGTTTATTCAGACCATGGGACCGATTGCCCAGGCTGATTACAAAAAGACCGGAATCTTAGCTTCTGTGACCCTTGCCCAGGCGATTCTGGAGAGCGGATGGGGCAAATCAGAACTGGCGCAGAAAGGCAACAATCTGTTCGGCATGAAGACAGTTTTATCCGGTAACACATGGAGCGGCTCTGTGTGGGACGGATACAGCAGTGTGACCATCAATACCGGCGAAGAATATGATGGCAAACATGTGACCATCAGCGCTCCGTTCCGGAAATATTCCTGCGTGGAGCAGTCGGTGGCTGATCATTCCGCTTATCTGCTCAATGCAAGAGATGGTTCTTCTTACAGATATGCCGGCCTGACATCCACCAACAGCTACAAAAAGCAGCTGACCATCATCAAAAACGGTGGATATGCCACAAGCAGTACATACGTTTCTCAGCTGACTTCTTTGATTGAGAGATATGGTCTTAACCAGTATGACCAGTAGGATATGGGAAATGTAATCCTGGCCAGCAGGACTGGAAAGATTCGGAACACGTGGTCCTGGCCCGTATGATCGGTAAAGTATGAAAAATGTGGTTTTGATCAAGGATTGGTTCTTCAAAAGAAATGTCTGTTCCCGGTGTGGACAGGCATTTCTTTTTATTTTTTCCTGTGTTATAATGCTGATGTAAAGTTAGGAGGATTCTATGAGACGCGTAAGACGGACGAAAAAATCAGGACTGCTCCAGAGCCCCCTGTTTTCCATGGTGATTTCTCTGCTGCTTGTGGCGGCGGCCGTGGGATTTGTTTTTGGGTTTGGCGCATTTCTGAAGCACCAGACATACACCGGACCGGAGGTGGCATCCGGCCTCGAATCAACAGAGGAAAAAGAGGAATCACCGGAATATCTGGATATTGACAACAGTTTTCAACCCTGTTATGTGATGATCTGCGAGGTTCCGCCTCTGGGGCTGTGGGCCAATCCCATTCCCGGTGAGAAAACCGATGCCTCAACGATGCTTGTCAGCGGACAGATTGTACATGCGAAGCAGCGAGGCACCTACAAGGGAGAAACCTACTATAAGCTGGACGACGGCAGCTATTTGAGCGCAGGCATTTCCCATGCGCAGCCTCTGCTGGATTATACGGAGATGGAAGGATATCTGGCTATCACCTATATCAGCTCTTCGGGTGTCCGTTTGAGAAAATGGGCAGACTTCGATGCCGATAACGTGGTGGGAGCAGTCTATGTGGGCGACAAAGTACAGATCAAAGCGAAGGTCCAGACGGAAAAGGGTGATTCTGCATATATCACGACAGATGGTCTGTATATCACGACGGACGCCCAGTATTTTAATGACTATACCAGCGTTCCGGAAAAGAGCAGTGACAGTAAGACCGGAACAAAATCCGGGGAGAGCGGCAGCAGGGCTGATTTTTTCCAAAAAGAAGGCACGGAAGACAAAGAAAGTACGGAAGACAAATCAGAGAAAACAAAATCGACCCGTTCCGCCGGAACGACAGCTTCCGGTTCTTCTAAGAACACGGAACGGAACGAAAAAGCTTCAGAAAAATCTACGGCAGATTCCGGGCAGACAGATTCCCGGGAGACACTGAATCCCGGAAAATGGGATTTTTCCGACAAGGAACTGAATCAGCAGGACTGATTTTATGCTGTCAGAGAAAAGACCGCTTTTGGGCTGCAGAAATTGCAGAGAAAAGGCGGTCTTTTGCCCTGATCCGGGGGCTGTAAAAAGGTGAAATTGTACCAGAAGAATAAACAATATATTTTTTTGAAAAAAATTGAAAAAAGTACTTGCATTATTACAAAATGCGTGCTATAATCAATTTCGTTGGTGAGGGAGAGCAAAACATCAACAAAAAAGAATACATGCAGACGTGGCGGAATTGGCATACGCGCTAGACTAAGGATCTAGTCCGGGCTAACTGGGTACGGGTTCAAGTCCCGTCGTCTGCACTCGAAGAGAATGGAGAATCACAAGATTGTGGTTCTCTTTTTTCGTTGTACGGGAAGCAGTTCCCCTTTTTTCGTGGAAGCCTTTTTTAACGCTGGAATGATGATTTTGTTTGTGCTATAATATTTTTTATCGTCGGATCAAGACGAAATATATTGCATCACACAAATCTACAAAAAGATAAAGGAGGAAGTCATGAAAAACATTTTGAAAAAGTTGATGATCGCATCCCTGGTTCTGACGCTGGCGCTGCCGGTGGGCTCCTGGTCAGGCGCCAATGCGGAAGCAGCGGAAGTGACGCAGACACAGCCGGCAAAACCAGTAAAATTGTCGAAAAAAGTGCTGAAACTGAAAGTGGGACAGAAAAAGAAACTGGTGCTTAAAAATGCAGCCGGGAAAGTCACCTGGAAATCCAAAAACAGCAGCGTGGCAAAGGTCGGACGAAAAGGTGTCGTCCGGGCGAAAAAAAGCGGAAAGACAACCATCATCGCCAGATTTGGCGGTAAAAAATACAAATGCAAAGTGACGGTGACTGCTCCTGCATCTTCCAGCCGTTCTTCCTCGGGAAGCAGTTCCTCCGGTTCCTCTTCGGACACCAGCAAGACCGGAACCGTCTACTGGACGCCGGGCGGAAGCGTATATCATTATTCCCGAAGCTGTCCGACACTGTCCAGATCGAGAATCGTGTACAGCGGAACACCTTCGGAGAGTGGAAAGAGCCGCGGATGCAAGGTATGTGGCTGAAGAAAAAGATATAGAAATCACGAAAGAAAAAGGATTGCCTTTAAAGGAGGCAGTCCTTTTTTGTGTGAAGAAATGAAAACCGGTATAGGGTAAAGGAGGTATGAGGAAATGATAAGAAAAAAGATCGGCCTGTTTTTATTTTTGGCAGCAGTCGTTCTGGCGGATGCCACGGCTTTAGCTGCTCCGGCTGGCGAAGAGACACAGGGCAGGAAGACAGACAGAGGGACAGAAGGATATTTTAAAGAGGTAAAGCAGGAGAGATGCTTTAAAAATGAAGGACTGATAAAACATTTCAAGGACAGGAGAGCGATCAGACATTTTATAGAAGAAACGTATCCGGAGAGTTACCGGGTGATCTGTATCCCGGGGAGACGGCTGAAGGCGGGGAAGCTTCGGAAGAGAAGGAGAAGGAATATTGTCTATGTGGCAAAATGGGTTTCTTTTTCGAGGGGAAGAAAAGGCGTTACGAGAGACGGAAAAAGAATACGCTATAATAAAAAAGTAAAGCGGGGAAAGAAAGTATTCAGTTATCTGATCTATGATCCGCGGACCGGAAAAGAAGATGACGTGGCGGCGGTGGTCGATAACGGACGGATAAGATAAGGTATTCAAAAAGCGGGATTTATGTTATACTTATGCCTGGTTTTGCCGCTGTCACGGCGGTTGATGTTTTGTTGTGAAAGAAAACAGAAAAAGAAACCGGAGGTATATATGAGTGTAATAAATATTGAACATATTTCCAAGCTGTACGGTGACCGGATGGTGCTGGACGATCTGTCATGCAGCGTGGACGCAGGAGATAAAATAGGTATCGTCGGTGTGAACGGCACAGGAAAGTCGACTCTGCTGCGCATGATTGCCGGAGATGAGGAGCCGGACAGCGGAACGATCATCTTCTCCAGAGGAATGACTGTGGGATGGCTGCCGCAGAATCCGGATTTTCCGGAAAAAGGCAGCGTGCTTTCCTATGTGTGTGAAGGTTCGGGGGAAGATTACGCTTTTGAGAGCGAAGCCAAATCTATGCTGAATTCCCTGGAACTTTATGATTTCCGGCAGCCCATCCGGGAACTTTCCGGAGGCCAGAAAAAGCGGGCGGCTCTGTGCAGAGTGCTTTTGCAGAATACCGATGTGCTGATTCTTGATGAGCCGACCAACCATCTGGACAGTTTTATGGCGGACTGGCTGGAAAAGTATCTGGTGCGCTATAAGGGCGTGCTGCTTCTGGTTACCCACGACCGGTATTTCCTTGACCGGGTGACCACACAGATCTGGGAAGTGGATGCAGGAAAAGTGTACACGTATCTGTCCAATTATTCCGGATATCTGGAAAGAAAGGCGGAAAAAGAAGAGATGGCCCAGGCCGCGGAGCGGAAACAACAGAGTATCCTGCGGGTGGAACTGCAGTGGGTGATGCGGGGCGCCCGGGCGAGAAGCACCAAGCAGAAAGCAAGGCTTGAGTGATTTGAGCGGTTAAAAAGTATGGATGCGCCTCAGAGCGCCCGGCAGGTGGAGATGGAAGTGGTCGGCACCAGGCTCGGCAAGAAAACCATCGTTTTGGAACACATAGCAAAAAGTTACGGAGATAGACAGCTGTTTACAGATTTTTCGTACATTTTCCGGAGATATGAGCGTATCGGCTTTGTGGGAGCCAACGGCTGCGGAAAGTCCACGCTGATGCGGATTCTTGCGGGAAAAGAACAGCCTGATGGAGGAACGGTCGACTGGGGAGAGACCATCAAGATCGGCTATTTTGCCCAGGAATGTGAAGTGATGGATGAAAGACAGCGGGTCATCGACTATATCCGCGATGAGGCGGAATATGTGCAGACATCCGCCGGAAGGATCTCGGCCACAAGGATGCTGGAAAGATTTTTATTCAGTCCGGATATGCAGTACGCCCCCATAGCCAAAATCTCCGGCGGAGAGAGACGGAGGCTGTATCTTCTGAAGGTACTCATGGGAGCTCCCAATGTACTGATTCTTGATGAGCCCACCAATGACCTTGATATCGCGACCCTGCAGGTGCTGGAGGGCTTTCTTGACAATTTCCCGGGTATCGTCATAGTGGTATCGCACGACCGGTACTTCCTTGACAGGATTGCAGACCGTATCGCCGCTTTTGAGGATGGCAGAATCAAGGTTTATGAAGGCGGTTATACGGACTACCTGGAAAAAAGGGCCGGCAGGGAGGAAACCGGAGAGAACTCCGGGGGAGAAGAGAAGAAAGGAAATTCTTCCGGCGGTTCATCCAGAAAGAAACGTTCCTACCGGGACCCGGAAAGAGAGAAGCTGCGGTTTACCTTTGCGGAACAGAAGGAGTTTGAGACCATAGATGAGGATATTGAGGCGCTGGAAAATAAAATGGAGACCATCGAGGAGGAGATTTCCAAAAACGCCACAAATTTTGTCAAGCTCAACGAATGGGTACAGGAAAAAGAAAATGTGCAGAAGCAGCTGGACGAGAAGATGGAACGCTGGGTATATCTCAATGACCTGGCGGAGAGAATTGAAGAACAGAGAAAGGAAAGACAGAGCTGATGAAAACCGCATTGATTGCCTGCCGGACGCTGGAAAAAGAAATTTCATATATCCTGGATCATGAGCCCGTAAACATTGATATGGTCTTGTATGTGCCTTCCGGACTCCATAACACAACGGCCCGGCTTCAGGAGGCAGTGCGGGAGCAGATGCGCCGTCTGGAAGGAACCGGCGTGGAGAGACTGCTGTTATGTTTCGGTCTCTGCGGCAATATGGTGGACGGTCTTACGACAGGAGACTATGAGACTGTCATGCCAAAGACGGATGACTGTATCACCCTGCTGCTGGGATCGGCGGAAAGAAGAAGATATCTGGATGAGACAAAGAGAGGGTATTTCCTGACGGAAGGCTGGCTTCAGGGAAAAGCCAATCTGCACAGCGAATATCAGAAAGCAGTGGAAATGTACGGGCAGGAGATGGCCGATGACATTTACAGGGAGATTTTTCAGGGGTACCGGTATCTGACTTTAATTGATACGGGACAACCCGATTATCCGGCATTTGTGCAGGAAGGAAAGAAAATAGCGGAAGATTTCGGACTGGAGCCGCTGCCCGTCAAAGGAGAGACCGGCTGGCTGAAGGAATATTTGCTTCAGGACATAGAACAGTTGAAAACACAGGATAAAGTGGTGATTTATCCGCCGCACAGTCGGATGAGTTTTAAAGATTTTATCACACCTGCGGAGAACACCCATGAGACCGCGCAGGATTGTATGTAGACAGACAGGAAAAGAGAGAGGAGAAAACAGAATGAACAGAGCATTTTATCCGGCAGACATTCTTCTGCCGAAGAAAGGAACGGATATGTCCCGGTGGTCGGTGATTGCCTGCGACCAGTTCACCAGCGAGCCGGAATATTGGGAGGAGACAGAAAAAATCGTGGGAGAGGCTCCGTCCACTCTGCGGATGATCCTGCCGGAAGTCTACCTGGACGGCCCGCAGGAGGAAGAAAAACTGGAACAGATCCGCCAGTCAATGGAAAACTATCTGGAAGAGGATCTCTTTTCCGTCTATGAAGATTCTATGATTTATGTGGAACGGACGGACAGCAGCGGCAAAGTCCGGGCCGGTATTGTGGGCTGCATAGATCTGGAGCAGTATGATTATCATAAAGGAAGCGATTCTCTGGTGAGGGCCACAGAGGCCACTGTGGAGGAAAGGATTCCGGCGAGAATCCGCGTCCGGAAGAACGCGCCCCTGGAACTGCCGCATATCATGCTGCTGATCGATGATAAAGGGCAGACGGTGATAGAGCCATGCGGGCAGTACAGGAAAGAGGAGAATCTTCTCTATGATTTTGATCTGATGCAGGGCGGCGGTCATCTGAGAGGCTATCTTCTGGACAAAAAAGAGCAGGAGCGGATCCTTGCCGCCCTGGACCTGCTGGCGGAGGAACAGGCCGGAAATATCCAGCTGGAGGATCCGAAGTCGGACGGTCGTGTGTCCGGCAGCGGCGAGTCTTCCGCCATGGTGTTAGCGGTGGGCGACGGCAATCACTCCCTGGCATCCGCCAAAGAGTTTTATGAACAGTTAAAGGCGGCGCATCCGGAGGAAGATTATTCCACGCATCCGGCCAGATACGCCCTGGCGGAGATTGTCAATCTCCACAGTCCGGCTCTGGAATTTGAGGCGATTCACCGCATCGTAACAGAGACAGATGTGGACGCTCTTCTGGAGGAGATGACAGAGAAACTGGGGCTTGTGTTTGAGAAAGAAAATGTGCCTAAGGAGAATGCCGGTGAGGATACCGCGGGAGAGAACAGCGGAATCCACGATCTGGATAAAGGCTGCCAGGAAATGTACATTGTCAGAAACGGCCTGTGCCAGAAGACCATCATTACCCGGCCGGTTTCCAAATTGACCGTGGGAAGTTTACAGGCTTTTCTGGATACTTATCAGAAAGAGCATCCGCTCAGCATGGATTATATTCACGGGGCGGATACGGTGCTGGCCCTCTCCGGAGAAGAAGGGTGCGTCGGATTTTTATTGCCGGATATGGCGAAAGGAGACCTGTTCCCGTCAGTGATGGCGGACGGAGCGCTGCCAAGGAAGACTTTTTCCATGGGACATGCGGAAGATAAGAGATATTATACCGAGTGCCGGAAGATCCGGTGACAGATCATATAAACGATCCCGGCGGCTTCTCACAGAGGCCGCCGGGATTCTTTCTCACGGTTTAATGTGGCTTATTTGTTTTTATTATGGAGCGTCAAATGTCTTGGAAGACCACCGGCGTAATACGGCAGGATATTGCCGAGAATCAGCGGGCGGGCGTACTCCAGATATTTTTCGCTGACATAGGTGCCGTCATTGATGATCCAGTCCCGTGGAACCTTGCGTTCCACGTTGGCAATTTCATGGATATCATATTTGTTGTAAGTGACCAGATAAGGTTCCCGGCTGGTGACCTGAATGGTGACCATCATACCGGTGTGCCCTTCCATGGCGGCCTGGCAGGCCACAAATCCGACGGCGGAAGCCTCGTCCACATCAATGCGGGAAGCCATGTGGGTGGCGCATCGCTGCAGGGTGGAAAACTCAATCGGGCGGGATTTCAGCCCCGTAGCCTCAGTAACCTTGTTGGCCAGGAAAGAGGCGCAGCCGGATAACTGTTTATGGCCGAAAGCGTCCACGTAATCGGACATGCTGCCCAGCTCGCAGACGAAACGTCCGTCGGTGAGACGGATGCCCTCGGAGACAGCAATGACGACGGAACGCTTGGTCTCCGCCAGATGTTTTACCTTTGTCATGAAACTGTCCAGATCAAACGGAACTTCCGGAAGATAAATGAGATCCGGGCCTTCACAGTCGATCCCTTTGGACAGAGCCGAAGCGGCGGCCAGCCAGCCTGCGTGGCGGCCCATGATCTCCACGATACACACCGTCGGTTTGGACGCGCCGAAGCTGGCGTTGTCGCGGATGATCTCTTTCATGGATGTGGCGATATATTTGGCCGCGGAACCATAGCCCGGCGTGTGGTCTGTAAGAGGCAGATCGTTGTCGATGGTTTTTGGAACGCCCATGAACTTCTGTGGTTTATCCTTTTTGGCTGCATAATCGGACAGCATCTTGATGGTGTCCATGGAGTCGTTGCCGCCGATGTAAAGAAAATACTGGATGTTGTATTTTTCCATAATATCAAACATTTTGTCATAGACATCTTCATTGCCTTCGATAGGCGGCAGCTTGTAGCGGCAGGAACCCAGGAAAGACGCCGGCGTCCTTTTTAATAAAGAAATGTCCGCATGACAGGTGATGTAATCATCGAGATCGATGATATCTTCGTTTAAAAAACCTTCGATTCCGTAATGCATGCCGTAGACTTTTTCTGCACCGTACTTTTTGGCAGCCTGGATAACCCCGGCCAGGCTGGAATTGATGACGGCCGTCGGTCCTCCGGACTGGCCCACCAATACATTTCCCTTCATAAATATGTACCTCCTCTTTGTGCAAAAATGCACAATTTTTTTCAATTATTATAACAGTTATATATTAAATGCGCAATTCTTTTGTCATTTTTGTTCAAAAAAACGAAATTTCGAAGAATTTTCAGCCTTTTAAGATAGAGAATATTGTGATAGAATAAGACAGATGCGAAAGAAGAGGGATGATTATGCCAACAACATACACACATTATACGTATGGACAGGAGATTTTCCGGATGCTCAGTCCGAAGCTGCAAAAAAAGATCCGTCCATATATGAATTATTATAACATTGGAGTACACGGACCGGATATTTTGTTTTATTACCGTTCTTTTTCCAAAAATGCGGTGAATCAGTACGGTGTCAAGGTACACGACGAGCCGATGCGCTGTTTTCTGGAACACGCGTTCTCTGTATTTAAAAAACAGCGCAGAAAGAACGCGGCTTTTGCCTACCTGGCAGGCTTCATGACACACTATATTCTGGACAGCACCTGCCATCCGTATATCCGCCGGCGCATGGTGGAGACGGGGATCAGCCACGCCGAGATGGAGACTGACTGGGATTATCTTATGATGAAGAGAGATTACAGGAATCCTCTTCACTATAAGGTGGCAAGGCATATCCACACAGGGCTTGCCTACGCGTCCGTGATCGGGCCGTATTATGATATCAGCCCACGGAAAATAAGTGCGGGACTTTGGTACATGAAACTGGTTTTAAATCACATTTTTCACTCTCATTTTGGAGTGAAGCGGGCGGTATCGGCATTCCTCAATGAGATGTTTCTGCCGAAGCTCAGTTTTCAGCACTATTTCAGAAAGAAAAAAATGAATCCGCAGAACAGAGAAACCTGCCGGCAGCTGTACCGGCTCTATAAGTGGAGCAGGACGGAGTGCGTGGAGGCGATTGAGGAAATGTACCAGGCTTTGCAGAAGGATGATCGTTCTTTCTGTGAAAAAGGAAGATTCGAGCGGCTGTTTTCCTGAAAAGGATGGCCGCATCATAAAAAAACAAAAGAGGAGGCGATGAAAATGTCAGACAGCCATACGAGGGATAAAAACATACGCAGAGGGGTAAGCTTTATGCTGATGGCAGTGTTTGCGCTGTGCCTGTTATTGCCCGTAAAGGGAGAGGCAAAGGTGCGGGCACCGAAAATGCAGTGTCATGCCTATGCGGTGATGGATGCGGGCTCGGGAGAGATCCTTTTCGGGCAGGACGAAAATAAAATGATTTATCCCGCCAGTACGGCAAAACTGATGACAGCCATTGTCTGTGTGGAGAATGGCAATGTCAATAAAAAGATTAAAACCAGATCAGAAATTGTCAATGGGACCACGTACGGCACCTATTGTCTTGGTCTGCCGTCGGGCGTGAAGTTTACGTTTAATGATCTGCTGAGTATGTGCCTGGTTGCTTCTGCCGCCGACGCGACAGATTCCCTGGCGGCCGGTGTGTTTGGTTCCAAGGAAGCCTGTGTGGAGGCCATGAACGCCAAATGTGCGGAGATGGGACTCACCCAGACCAGTTTTGACAATCCGGTGGGGTCCGATATCGGAGCCGGATTTTACGAGACCTATTCCACCGC
Source organism: Eubacterium sp. An11 (assembly GCF_002161065.1). Classification (GTDB taxonomy): domain Bacteria; phylum Bacillota; class Clostridia; order Lachnospirales; family Lachnospiraceae; genus Anaerobutyricum; species Anaerobutyricum faecale. The sequence continues at coordinate 106,582 of NZ_NFLV01000001.1, forward strand.
GGCGGAGATGGCGGAAATCTGCCGGTATGCCATGACCATTCCGATCATCCGGACTGCCGTGGCCAAATCTCATTATGATAGCAGCAACGGATTGGTCAGCTGCAATACCACCAACTGGTTTTTAAGAGGATTGTCCTCCTATGACGAAGATGAGTATACGGTCATCGGCTCCAAATCCGGAACCACCAATGCGGCCGGCGATGTGTTCATCGCCACAGCGGTGGATGACGAGGGCCATGAGGTTATCTGCGCTTACTTTGGAAATGTGAGCAAAGCGAGTACATTTTCTTCCATACGGAAACTGTTTGACTATACATTTAAAAAGTATAAAAACGGAAAGCTGCAGCTGACCTCCGGCAATTACGATGTGAGATGTTCGGAGGATCTGGGCGATGTTTACAACGAGTATGCCGCGCTCAATTGTTTTCCATCCGGCAAAGACGGTCTGTATCATCCGCAGAAGGCTGTCACGAGAACAGAGCTTGCGAAAATGTTCCGGGGTGTGGATAATTTGAGCGGCAACGCGGTTCTGGATGTATTTGAAAAAGGAAACAGCAAGGGCACCGTGACTGTAAGCCGTCTGGCTTCCCTGATCCAGGAGCTGTATCCGGAGCATCTGACAGAAGAGGAAGTGGAGGAGACATTAAGCGGCTGCACCAATGCGGAGGAGCTCACAGAGGAAGAGAAGGAGGCCTACGCACTTTTCCTTCAGAATGGATTGTCTTCCGATGATTCCTGCCGGAACGCAAAGCAGATCCTCACCAGAAAACAGGCGCTGCTCATTGCCGACAGATTGTCCGATTATCAGGTGCGCTACTATGCGTCTCATCCGGAATTTCTGACCGGTGACGCACAGCCGGCAGAAGCGGAAGGTGCGGCGGCTGGTAATGTATCCACGGAAGGTGCCGCCGGAGAGACTTCCGCAGCCGATAATGCGGCGGCTGGCACATCCGAGGGAACCGGAACGCAGGGCGTGTATCCGGCGCTGTCCTGCGGAAACATGGACGCCCTGGCAGGATTTAATAAAAAGTGGATGGAATATCTGACTGATCAGATTATCCGGACAGCAGAGGAAGGAGCCTGAGTATTATGGGAAGAAAGTTATATAAATCAGAAACAGACAGAAAGATTCTCGGCGTGTGCGGAGGAATCGCGGATTATTTCGGCATCGATTCCACTATCGTCCGCCTGATTCTCGTCTTTATCACTCTCTGGGGATTTGTTCCGGGAATCCTTATCTATATCATCGCGGCCTTTGTGATGCCCGATGAGCCGGTGCGTTAGAGCCGGGGATATCAATTTACAGTGAACAAAATAAAACCGTCACAAACGGAAGAATATCCATGCCGTTGGAAGGCAGTGGATACCGCTCCTTGTTTGTGGCGGTTTTTATTGTAATGCTGTGATTTGATTATGCTGCTGACGCTGCGATCACAGCCTTATCCGATGGTATACCATGGTTCCTGTCTGGTATCACACAGCGGACGAAGCAGCCGGTCACGAAGCGCTTCCAGAGGCTTTTCTGTGAAAGACTTGGCCTGGGCCGGGCAGATGCGGATGCAGGCACCGCAGCGGATGCAGATATCATTGTTGATATCCCGCGGATTGCTGTCGCTGATGGCCTTCATCGGACAGACGCCGGCGCAGAGCATACAGTAGATACAGTACTCATTGGTCTCCACATTGAACGGGAACTGGGTCATCGGCGGTTTCTCATACGGATAGTTACCTGGAATATCCAGCTTTTTCATATCGTAGATCACAGCGAGGCGCAGACGCTCTTTGATCTTATCGCCAAACTCCTTCACTACGGCCATATCCTTCTCATCCGGACGGCCGCTGGCCAGATCACTTAAATAAGTATGCTGGCAGACAAAAGAAGCGGCTGCCACAGGAACAAATCCTTTGCTGCCAAGCTCCTTGTAAAGCTCCATCAGCGCGTCATCGACAGCCCTGTTACCGTAAGTCACCACCAGCACCACCGGCGTGCTGATGCCGCGGAACCGGCTTAAGCACTCGCTCACCGGAGTCGGGATCCGTCCACCGTAAACCGGGACGCCGATGATCAGCAGATGATTTTCCGTAAACCGAAAATGATTCTGACGCATATCATAGTCGGTAAGATTGATGTTCTCCACCGGATAATCCTTAAAAGACTCCCCGATACCGGTGACCACCTTTTTGGTGGTGTCCCCCGGGCTGAAATAAGCGCAGTATACTTTTGATATCTTCACAATAAATCCTCCCATCGTTTCAATTTGTAAATGTATCGTTTGCTGTCACAATTTCTTATATTATAAAACGATTGGCGGAGAGATTCAATGAAAGAGTTGAGATTTCCGGGAATATAGGAAAAAAGGGGATTGTAAAGGTGGTAACAAGACGATTCTATCAGTCCTCCTTCACAGCTCGCGGTCGAAAGCCGTATGTGTCCAAAATGTCATTTGTCTATTGAAAAATCGCTTTGTTCCACCTTTACAAATATCCTGTGCTACGCTGGCAAAACAGCAGGTTATGGCTACAGACGAATCAGCGGATACCAAAATTTACGGTCGTGTCTGTCTGGCATGAACCTGCAGAGTAAGCCACACAGGTAGCTCTTGTGTCGATTTGAACCAGGATATTTTGTCATGATCCGGATGATCCAGAAGTCAGGGATTTGCGGCATGATGGGATGATTATAGAAAAACGTATCGGGGAAGATCGACGACTGTGAGTGCAGGCGTATTGTGACAGTTCCAAAGAGGAGCTGGTTACCAGCCTGCTGAAGTGGAGGAGGAGACTTCCCCGACTGCGTTTTTCTATGATAAATATAAAGCCGCAAATCCCGTCTCTTTATTCACACCCGGATAAATGCAAATCCCGTCTTCTTTATACACATCCGGATAAATGCAAATCCCGTCTCTTTATCCACATCCGGATAAATGCAAAGCTCGGGGTTTCAAATCGTTTCAAATGGATTATCTTTTTTAGTATTGCCTGAATCAAAAAAAGAAGTTATAATGAAAAATAACATGTGAAAGAGGGGTAAATGTCAAGTGGAACTTCTGCTGGAACAAATCAGTCAGATTACCCATGGTGTGGTGCTTAACCGTATAAAGCCTAAGGTACAGAGCGAAGGAATCGAATATCCCATTCTATCCATCAGCCAGCTTCTGGATGAGGAGAACGGTATTACGGATTATGAGGTTCCTTCTGTTTTTGTGGACAAAAAAAAGGTGGATCACCTGAATCTGGCAAAGGAGCATAGTATCGTCATCGGTCTGACTTCCTTTCACCGGGCGGCGGTTCTGGAAAAACAGCATGAAGGAAAGATCATCCCCTCCAATTTTGTGTCCATAGAATTTCGGGACGGAATCATGGACCCCTATTATTTTGCCTGGTATTTTAATGAACATCCGGAGATCAAGCTGCAGAGGGATATCGCCATACAGGGGAATTCCTCGGTGAAAGTGCTGTCCATCCATATGATCCGGCAGCTGATGATCGAGTGTCCGGATCTTGCCACACAGATGTCCATCGGCAAGCTTTATTACTATCAGAAAAGAAAACAGCTGCTTCTCATGGAGAGAATGAAACTGGAAAAATCCGTTCTCTCCGAGGAGATGATGCAGTATCTGAAGAAACTTTGAGAAGGTGAGAAGGAATGGATGAAAAACAATTGCATTATGAGTTCATGTCGATTCCAGGGGAGAGCCATCCCGGTCTGACCTTTGAGGAATACAGGGATACCTGTGTGTTTCTTTTATTTTATCATTATTTATGCCTGCGTTTTGATGAAAGGCTGGACGACGCTTACAAGCTGGATGCCATGGTCCGTATGGCGGTTCGGGGAAAGCTGCAGCTGCCGTCTTTTTTACGGTTTATTGAGGATGCCTCTCCGTTCATTCATCTGGCCGGCGGAGATTTTCAGCTGACAGATTTTTCTTTTTACAGGAATCTGACCAGAATGCAGTCCACAGAGAAACAGAAAAGTTACGCGAGATTTGTCCGAAAGATGATAAAAAAGATGAATCTCTGGGGCAGCGGGGAGCTGCTTCTGGAAAAATATCCGGTCTTTTTTGAAGAACTTCTGCAGGCGTTTGCAGGCATGAAAAAGGAGACTGCCATTTCCAGCGAGGTGCTGCGGCTGTACCGACTGTTTTTTTCAAAAGGCGATGAGAAGATCCGTCGTGTCTTTGTGCCGGAATTTACGTATGGAACCTTGTACCGCTGTATGTCGGAGAATCCTGCGAAGCTGGACATTTCCGGCTATGACAGTCATGAGGGATACCGGGAGATTTTGAAGATCCTGGGTTATATGAAAGGAGTGCCGGAAGGTTCACTCCATGTCTATGACCGGAGAGAATGGGAAGAGGAAAGCGAAGATACGGAGAAGTTTGACGCCATCGGCATTTACATGCCGGAAGGGGCGGAAGCAGGAAGCGTCATGGCAAAGAACAGGAAGTCCAGAAAATTGATGGAGAAGATTGGTCCCATTTCCAAGGGGGAGCTTCCGTTTCTCTTATCAGCGTTTTCCATGTTGAAGGAAGACGGCGTGCTGGCGGCTATTCTGCCGGGAGCCCTTCTTTACCGGGAGGGCAAGGAATCCCAGCTGCGCCGGTTTCTTGTCAGCGAGAAAAATGGTCTTGATCTGGTGATGCTTCTGCCGGACCATATTTTACAGACGGCAGGCCAAAAAGAAGTGCTTTTGCTGCTGCGGAAGAATCGTCCGGGGAGAGATGTCATGTTTTTTGACTGTTCTGAGGTGGAAAGTTTTGAATCAGAACAGTTAAATGCCATTGGGATCGCCTGGAAGGAGCGGAAGACCGTTCCGGGGTTTTGCAGCCGGGTGGAGCAGATGGAACTGGAGCAGAATGACTTTAATCTGAACCTTCCCCGTTACATCGTGAAGACGGTGAAGGTGGCTAAAGTAGATATTGACGCCCGGAAAAAGCGTATCGCGGAAATTGACAGGGAACTGGAAGAAATCGAAGAACGGATTGCCATGTATAAAAGAGATCTGGAATTGTAAAACGATACATGCGGGAATGATAGAAAATGTGTCGGCAAGACAGAAGGAATGGAGAATATTTTTTATGAAAAAGTGGAAATTAGGAGCACTGCTTCTGACGGCAGCTCTGCTGGCGGCCGGTTGTTCAAAGGCAGAGAAACAGGAGACGGCACCGGAACCGGAACAGCCGGATTATTATGTGGGTGTGGAGGCAGATAATGCGCCATATTATTCGACAGATGAGAATGGGACCGTATCAGGATTTTATGTGGATCTGATGAATACGCTGTCAGAACGCGGAGGATTTACCTATGAATTTAAGACCATGAGTCCGGCAGAATATAAGGCAGCTGGCGCTGATCCAACAGACGAGAACAACGGAACGTCAAGTCAGCCCGGCCATCTCTTCCTGGGAACGATGGAACCGGAGGCTGGAGACACCTCCACGTATGCCCGGTCGGAACCGGTGTATGAGACCGGCCTTTGCCTGCTGGTGAAAAAAGGACAAGGTATCCGCAAAATGAAGAATCTGCGAAGTGTGAGCATCGCTGCCAGGGCGGAGACGGAGGAAGCGGTCTTTGCCGATGATCTGGCAGCCAGCTATGATGCGGAGACCATCGTCTTTCAGGATGCGGCCAATGTGATCTCTGATGTGTCTCAGGGATATTCCGGGGCGATGGTTCTTGATCAGGAAAAGGCATCACTGGTCTTACAGCAGGACAAAACGCTGAAGCTTATGACCACCAGTGAGAAGTATTTCAGTGTTCACCGCTTTACGGCTGCGGCAGCGGAAGGAATTCCGGAGACTTTTTCCAGCGCTTTGGAGGAAATCCGTGCAGACGGGACTTTAAATGCTCTTTTGCAGCAGTACGGACTGGGCGCGTAAGAAATGCATAGAACATCCGGAAAGGCCGTAATACAAAATAATATCACATATAAGAATACAGATAAGATAAGAATACAGATTAAAAAGGATGTATTCCCGGGACAGCTGCCTGCCTTCCCGGGGATACATCCTTTTGTTTTTTCTGTATGGATCTCTGAGAGTGATCATTTGCGTCAGTCTGTGATTCTCATATGCTAGAGGAGACCGTGATTTTTGCAATAATAATAAATACCGTCGTCTGATACATTTCCACAGACAGCATCCGCGGCAGCCTTTACGTCGTCCGTCGCGTTTCCCATGGCAACGCCGGTGCCGACGGTCTGCAGCATTTCAATATCGTTGCCGCCGTCGCCAAAGGCGATGGCCTGCTCATTTTTAATGTGGAAATAGTCCAGAACTTTTTGTACACCCACGCCTTTGCTGCCGTCAGTGGGGATAATGTCCACGGCCCGGGGCCACCAGGAAGTGATTTTGGCTCCGGTCACGCCTTTTAGTAATTGTGCGTGTTCCTCTTTCCGGCTGCCCAGCATCAGCTGGTAAACGGTGCTGTTCATGAGATCCTCAAAATCATCAGCCACCGTGATCGTTTGCTTTGAGATGGCATAATAGTCGGTGAGATCCGGGTCATTGCCATTGGAGGCGCTGCGTGCGGCGGTGGCCACGGAGACCGGCCGGCCGAGAGCTTTTGCGTTTTCTATAACACGACGGACGGCGGCGGGAGGGAGCGGGTTGCTGAAAATGACTGCGTCTTTGGTAAAGCAGTAAGAAGCGTTGAAGGCCAGGCAGGCGTCGAATTCCACGCCGTCAAACTGCGGAATCTTATCTGGCGCTCTTCCTGTGGCGATGCAGATTTTGACACCGTTTTTTTGGAGTGCTCTCAGGGTATCCAGCATTTTTGGCGTGGCGACTTTGGTGTTGATGTCGACCAATGTCCCGTCAACGTCAAAAAAAGCTATTTGGATATCGTTTGCTTTATGTATTTCTGTATTGCCTGAAGACATGTTGATCTCTCCTGTTTCTGTATTTTCAGAGGATAGTATCCCGAATATTCAGAGGACAGTATCCCGAGGCCCATTATAGCATAAACGTGGCTGAATAGGCACATAAAAATCGGCTATCCTATTTTCTGTAAACACAACAGGCGGCGCAGGGGCTGCAAAGGAGGTATTTATGGATAATCAGGATAAAAAACTGCTGGAATTCGGAGAAGAACTTCTGACAGATCACGAGAGCGGACATCACATTTTATTTTTATCAATTATCGGAGAAATTGAGGGGCATGAGCTGGCCGGCGACAGAACGAAAACCACAAAATATGAACATTTGCTGCCGCTTCTGGCCAAAGCGCAGGACAACAGAAATATTGACGGCATCCTGCTGCTGATCAACACGGTGGGCGGGGATTGTTCCTGTGGACTGGCGGCGGCGGAAATGATCGCGTCCATTGACAAACCGGTGATCTCTCTGATTATCGGGGACAGTCATTCCATTGGCGTCCCTCTTTCCGTGGCGCCGGACTACACTATGATCGCACCTACGGCCACCATGCTCATTCACCCGGTCCGTCTGAGCGGGACCGTCATCGGCGCTCCGCCAACGTTTGAGTATTTTAAACTGATCCAGGACAGGATCCTCGATTTCACTGCCGGACATTCCCGGGCGAAAAAAGAGGATTTGGAGGAGATGATGATGAAAAAAGGGATGATGGCAAAAGATCTTGGTACAATCCTGGTGGGAGAACAGGCGGTGAAAGCCGGACTTGCCGATCAGGTGGGAGGAATTGCGGAGGCACTTTCCTGGCTGCATGACGCCATTTCTGAGAAAAAAGGTGAATAAAAAACTGTTATTTTCATAAAAAACGCTCCTTTTTTTCTTGTATCATTTATGGTATTATCTATGATATGATGACAGCAGATAATAAAAGGGAGTTAGAAAATGGCGAATAATCATAATGCGAAAAAAGGGAGCAGCAGCGCTTCCGGCAGCCGAAAACGTGCCGGAACGACCGCGGCTGCGAGAACTTCCTCTCAGAGGACCCGGACTGCAAAGAAGAGTTCCGGAAAGAAGTCCCCGGGAAATGCTTCCCGGAGCAGGACCTCTGCCCAGGGGATTCCCATGAAAAATGAAATACAGCTGGTGGCATCCTTCGGCATTATGCTGATCATGATGCTCAGCAATTTTGGACTGTGCGGAGTGGTGGGTGTGTGGCTCAGCAGCTTTTTCTTTGGTATTTTTGGCTGTGTCCAGTATGTGATGCCGCTGGCCTTCTTTTTGATGGTCACGGTGCTTCTGGCCAATGATTACAGCCTCCTTGCCATGAAAAAATGCGGGGCTGGTTTTGTAGTGCTCACGATGATCTCGTCTTACGCCCAGCTGATTTATCAGCAGGACGTCCGGGAGTTTTACGATTTGTTTGCCGTGGCGGCATCGGATCACCGGGCAGGCGGGATTCTGGGAGGCGGCATCGGTCTTTTGCTGAAGGGCTGGTTTGGAACGCCGGGGGCTCTGGTAATTATTTCCTGTGTCCTTCTTCTGGCGCTCATCATGCTGACTCAGCGGTCTTTTGTGGGCTTTTTCCGACAGGGAGTGAGAAAGCTCCAGAAGGTATGGAAGGAAGCGGAAGAAAAGAGACGGCAGGCGGCCAGAGAGAGAGCCACTGCCGAGGACAGGCTGCGTGAAAAACAGTGTGAAGAAAAAATAAAAGAAATGGAAGAAAAGAAAGCAGAAAAGGCGGCCGGAAAGAAAGCGGGAGCCGCCGCGGAAGAGATCAGCGCGGACGCCGGAGAAGAGACGGGGGCAGATCAGCCGGAGGCGGGCCGCAAGCCGAGACCGACCGGAACTTTCCGCAAGACTGCAGCCAAAAAGAAAAAGCAGCCGGATATCCGGATCCACATTCCTCTTTTCACCCCGGAAGATGAGGTGAAGAAGAAGGATTCGCTGAAAGAACTGCATCCGGAAATTTATCCGTTTACGGCGGAGGACGGCAAGACGGAAGCCTTTGACGGCAGTCTGGATTTTTCTGCTCTGGCGCTGGATGGAAACGATGAAAACCGGGAGCAGGAAGAATGGAGTGGTTTTGTCAATGCCGCAGCAGTCAATGCCGCTTCGGAGAATAAGAGACGGGAGCCAAAAGAAATGTTCTCCGTGAACAATGAAGAGCCGGAGCGTCCGTCCCGGGGGCTTCCGGAAGAGATCACGCTTTCACAGTCACCGCAGATGGAGGAGATGAGCGGCCGCATTGTCAGAGAGAATGGCTGGGATGACAGCAAAGATACTGATTTTGCAGTGAAGAATACAACGACAGCGGTGGAGAATGCGATTCCGGAGGAAAACGCCGGGGAAGAGCCGTCTTTTATGGAGGAAGAGATGACGGCAGCGGAAGATACAATAAAGAGTATCCCGGAGGACAGCGAGGCCATGGAGATGCCGGTATCAGAGCCGGCGTCCGGAGAAACCGGAGGGGAAGCAGTCGAAGTGATGCCGGAGGACGCCGGAAGCATGGAAATCGCGGCGGTTTCAGAAGGTATGAAGGACGCGGAAGAAGGAAAAGCACCGGGAGATACAGCGGCTGTGGAAGTGCTGCAAGAGGCAGGAAACACAGAAGCAGCAAAGAGACCGCCGGAAAAAGCAGCGGACGTGAAAGCGGCCGCAGCGCCGGCTTCGGTGCCGCAGCGCCGCCCGGCGAAAAAAGAAGAGTACATTTTCCCGCCGATGAGCCTGCTGGTCACAGAAAAACAGCAACTTCCGGCGGATTATGATAAGACCCTGAAGGAGACAGCCATGAAGCTCCAGAGTACTCTGGAGAGCTTCGGAGTCCGGGTGACCATCACCGACATCAGCTGTGGTCCGACGGTGACCCGCTATGAGATGTTTCCGGAGCAGGGAACGAAGGTCAGCAAGATTTTATCTCTGACCGACGATATCAAGCTGAATCTGGCGGCCTCGGATATCCGTATCGAAGCGCCGATCCCGGGAAAGGCGGCTATCGGTATTGAGGTGCCGAACAAGCAGAACATGACCGTACATTTCCGGGAACTGGTGGACAACCGGATCTTTAAGAATTTTAAATCAAAGCTGGCTTTTGCCGTGGGCAAGGATATCGGCGGAAAGATCGTGGTGGCAGATCTGGCCAAGATGCCGCATCTGCTCATCGCCGGAGCCACCGGTTCCGGAAAATCTGTCTGTATCAACACGCTGATCATGAGTATCCTTTATAAGGCCAAACCTTCTGAAGTGAAATTGATCATGATCGATCCGAAGATGGTGGAACTCAGTACATACAACGGAATCCCGCATCTGCTGATCCCTGTGGTCACAGATCCGAAGAAGGCTTCCGGAGCCCTCAACTGGGCGGTGGCCGAGATGACAGACCGGTACAAGAAGTTTACAGAGACCGGCGTCCGCAATATCGAAGGATATAACAAAAAAGCAGATGAAGTCATAAAATCCGGACAGGTGGATGAGGAAAAGATGAGCCGCATGCCGCAGATTGTTATCATTATCGACGAGCTGGCGGATCTGATGATGGTAGCCCCTGGCGAAGTGGAGGACGCCATCGTCAGATTGTCCCAGCTGGCCCGTGCGGCGGGGATTCATCTGGTGATTGCCACTCAGCGTCCTTCTGTCAACGTTATCACAGGACTGATCAAGGCCAACGTGCCGTCACGGATTGCCTTTTCCGTGTCGTCCGGCGTGGACAGCCGGACGATCATCGACATGAACGGGGCGGAAAAACTTCTGGGAAAAGGAGACATGTTATTCTATCCGTCCGGGTATCAGAAACCGGTCCGGGTACAGGGGGCGTTCGTCTCGGACGCCGAAGTCAGCCGGGTAGTGGAATTTTTGAAGGAAAACGAAGATGTGGCGGTTTATGACACCTCTGTGACGGAAAAGATTGAGAATAAGATCAGAAACGGCAGCATCTCCAGCGAGAGAGATGAGTATTTTGAGGCGGCAGCCCGCTTTATCATGGAGAAAGATAAGGCGACCATCGGTATGCTGCAGCGGATGTTTAAAATCGGCTTCAACCGGGCGGCCCGTATCATCGACCAGCTGGCCGATGCCGGCATTGTAGGTCCGGAAGAAGGTACCAAACCGCGGAAAATCCTCATGACTCCGGAACAGCTGGATGCGTTCTTTGAGGAGAACTTATAGCAGAGTCCATGTTTCTTTGTGTGTGAGCCAAAAGGCGGTGAATGTGGATTATACCAGGAATTGCCTTTACGAATGGATAAAAGTGTTGTATCATAAAATATCCTGCCTGCACGGGCAGGCGGCGACGAAAATTCAGAACAGAAAGAGTGAAGAATATGGCAATGAGAATTGACGGAAAGAAGATTTCCGCAGAGATCAAGGAAGAGCTGAAGGAGCAGGTTGCCCGCATGAAGGAGGACGGCATCTCTGTCTGTCTGGCAGTGATTCAGGTGGGGAATGACCCGGCTTCCTCGGTCTATGTGGGAAATAAAAAGAAAGCCTGTGCCTATATCGGCATAGAGTCAAGAGCTTATGAGCTTCCGGAGGAGACTACGGAGGAAGAACTTCTGATCCTGATCGATCAGCTGAACAAAGACGACAGCGTCAACGGTATTCTGGTCCAGCTTCCGATTCCGGATCATATGGATGAAAAGAAGGTGATTGAGGCCATTTCTCCAAAAAAAGATGTGGACGGTTTTCATCCGCAGAGTGTGGGAGCCCTTTCCATCGGGGAACCGGGATTTGTCTCCTGTACGCCGGCGGGTATCATCCAGCTTCTCAAGCGTTCCGGCATCGGGATTGAGGGAAAGGACTGCGTGGTTGTAGGGCGGAGCAACATTGTGGGTAAACCGATGGCCATGCTTCTGCTTAGGGAGAATGGAACAGTGACTATCTGTCATTCCCACACCCGGAACTTAAAGGAAATCTGCCAGAGAGCGGATATTCTGGTGGCAGCCATTGGAAAACCGAAGTTTTTTGATGCTTCTTATGTGAAGGAAGGAGCGGTTGTCATTGATGTGGGAATCCACCGCAATGAAAACAATAAGCTCTGCGGAGACGTGGATTATGACAGTGTTGTTGAGAAAGTAAGCGCCATTACCCCGGTTCCGGGCGGTGTGGGTCCGATGACCATCGCCATGCTGATGCATAACTGTGTGGAAGCGGCATTGAGGATGAATGAATAAATGAAAAATGTATTAATGATTTCTCTGGGATGTGACAAGAATCTGGTAGACAGCGAAAAAATGTTGGGGCTTCTGGCGGAAGGCGGATATACCATCGTGGAAGAGGAAGCGGAGGCCGACGCCATCGTCATCAATACCTGCTGTTTTATCCATGACGCCAAAGAGGAGAGTATTGAGACGATCCTTGAGATGGCTTCCTGGAAAGAAAAGGGCAGATTGAAGGCGCTGGTGATCACAGGCTGTCTGGCCCAGAGATACAAAGACGAAATTGCAAAAGAGCTTCCGGAAGTGGATGCGGTCATTGGCATCAGCGGATATACGGAGATCGTGCCGGTGCTTGACGCCCTGCTGAAAGAGGCGCAGACAGAAGAGGAACATCCTCTGGTCTGCTGTCCGTCCATTGATCTGCTGACGCCGTCTCTTTCCGATAAACGGATGGTGACAACGGGAAGTTATACTGCCTATTTAAAGATTGCGGAGGGCTGCAATAAGCGCTGTACTTACTGTGTTATTCCGTATATCCGGGGACGGTACCGCAGTTTTCCGATGGAAGATCTGCTGGACGAAGCCGGAAGACTGGTGGAAGGCGGGGCAAAGGAGCTGATCCTCATCGCCCAGGAGACAACTGTCTACGGAATGGATCTATATGGAAAGAAGATGCTGCCGGAACTTCTGCACAGACTCTGCGGACTTGAGGGACTTGACTGGATCCGGATTCTTTACTGCTATCCGGAGGAGATCACCGATGAGCTGATTCAGGTGATGAAAGAAGAAGAGAAGATCTGTCATTATCTGGATATTCCGATCCAGCACAGCGAAGACAGTATCCTGAAGCGAATGGGAAGAAAGACAGACCGGGCGGAGCTGACGGAATTGATCGGGAAACTTCGGAGGGAGATCCCTGATATCATTCTGCGGACGACGCTCATAACCGGCTTCCCGGGAGAGACAGAAGAAGAATTCGAACGCATGAAAGATTTTGTGGAGCAGATGCGTTTTGACCGGCTGGGGGTATTTACCTACTCGCCGGAGGAGGGAACAAAAGCGGCGGACATGGAAGGACAGATCGACGAGGAGTGCAAGGAAGCCCGCCGGGATGCTGTCATGGAGCTGCAGCAGCAGATCAGCGCCGAAAAGGCAGCCTCCATGGTGGGAAAAGAAATGTCCGTTCTGATCGAAGGGTATTTATACGAAGAAGATATTTATGTGGGAAGGACCTATATGGATGCGCCGAAGGTAGATGGAAATGTATTCGTCCGTTCAGAGGAGGAAATGATTTCCGGAGATATTGTCCCGGTGCGCATTACGGGTGCAAGCGAATATGATTTGATGGGAGATGTTATTTATGAAGATGAATTTACCGAATAAGCTGACGATACTCAGGATGATTCTGGTTCCGTTTTTTGTATTTTTTATGCTGGTGGACTCCTCCATCGTGCCTCATGGATATGCGAAATGGATCGCGCTGGTATTGTTCTGCGTGGCCAGTATCACAGATTTTCTGGACGGACAGATTGCCAGAAAAAATAATCTCGTGACGAATTTCGGAAAGTTTATGGACCCTTTGGCAGATAAAATCCTGACCTGCTCCGCGTTTATCTGTCTGATCGTAACAAGGCCGGAGAGCATGCCGGCGTGGATTGTCATCATTATTATTGCCAGAGAGTTTGTCATCAGCGGTTTCCGTCTGGTGGCCAGCGACAAGGGCGTGGTGATTGCCGCCAGCTACTGGGGCAAGTTCAAGACGAACTTCCAGATGTTTGCTATTATCCTTCTCATCGCGGATTTTGGCGGTCCGGTGGCCTTTGTCATCGAACAGGTTCTGGTTTACATCGCTTTAATCCTGACCATTGTGTCTCTGGTGGATTATCTGGCCAAGAATATTGATGTCCTGAAAGAGGGAGGAGAGGAATAGCCATGAGTTCAGGCCGAAGAATCGTGGAGATACCGGTGGAGAAGAAGATCGAAAGAATTTTAAGAACAAGGCAGCTGACCGTTACCACAGCGGAATCCTGTACAGGGGGACTGATCGCGGGGACGCTGGTCAATGCTCCGGGTATCTCAGAAGTATACAAAGAAGGCTATATTACGTATTCCAATGAGGCGAAGATGAAGCTTCTTGGAGTAAAAGAGGAGACACTCCGGAAATATGGCGCCGTATCCCGTCAGACAGCCATTGAGATGGCCGAGGGCGCAGCCCGGGCGGCGGGAGCTGACGCGGCCATTGCGGTCACCGGCATTGCCGGTCCCGACGGCGGCACAGAAGAAAAACCGGTGGGTCTGGTGTATATCGGCTGTACGGTGGAAGGAAAGACGATCGTCAAGCGATGTTTTTATGGAGGAGACCGGATGGCCATCCGCCAGGCGGCTGCCAGAGAGGCGCTGGATATCTTGTACTGCCAGATTTTGTCTTCAGAGTGAAAGATACAGGATTGACAGATAAAAGACCCTGAATAGACACAAACGCATGGAAATTACTGCTTTTGTGAAGACAAAAAGCGGTATTCTGTGCGTTTTTTTCTTGATTTTTTGAGCTAATTGATATAGTCTATATAACACAGACAATTTTCAGCTTGGGTGTCCCCTGCTGAAAGTTGAGCCTCCGGCGGATCGCAGAGGCGCGCAGATGAAAGATTCTTCGGAGCGCGCACCTGGCGGCAGGTACGCCGACAGCGTACTTGAATTTACAAATGAAAATGAAAGGGTGAAAGCATGCTGATAGAGATAGATTTTAACAGTCCGGAAGCCATATATATACAGCTTCGCAACCAGATTGTGATGGAGATTGCGCAGGACAGGCTCCATGACGGGGATTCGCTTCCTTCCGTGCGGAATCTGGCGAAGGACCTGGGAGTGAACATGCACACCGTGAATAAAGCGTATGCCATCCTCCGGGAGGAGGGCTATCTGAAGCTTGACCGGAGAAAGGGCGCCATTGTCTCTGTGGAGAAGAACCGCAAGGAGGCTGAGCTTGAAAAGATCAACAATTATATGCAGATGATCGTCGCCCAGGCCATATGCAAGGAGATTACAAAGGAAGAAATGAAACAAATTGTCGGGGAAATGTATGATACATTTCATCTATTGTGAAATAAGGTGAGGTTTTATGAATAGAGAATACAACGAATATGCGTCCCGTGCCCTGGAACGGGCAGAGGAAGACGCGAAAGCCTGCCGTCAGAAGTATGTGGGGACGGAGCATCTGGTGCTGGGACTGTTGTCCCAGGAAGATTCTCTGGCCGGCAGAGTGCTGGCGGAGAACGGCGTGTCTTATGAGACGTTTTTTAATGCAGTGCTGGGACAGTCAGCGGCGCTGGGAGATAATGAGAAGGCAGCGTTTTTCGGATACAGCCCGAAGGCGGAGGAGATTCTTGAAAACAGCGCGGCGGAGGCAGGAAGATTTCACGCGGAGAAGATTGGCAGTGAACATATTCTGCTTGCACTGCTCAAGGAGACGGACTGCATCGCCATCCGTCTTCTGCGGGGGCTCAACGTGAATCTTAAGCGCATTTATGTGGATGTGCTGGTGACTCTGGGCGTGGATGCTTCAAGAGCCCAGAAGGAATACCAGGCGTTGACCGGACAGAAGAAGAGAAGACAGTCTTCCATGACGGAGGCTTTCTGCGAGGATCTGACCCAGAAGGCAAAGGATGGCAGCCTGGACCCGATCATAGGACGGAAGAAGGAACTGCAGAGGGTCATTCAGATCCTGAGCCGCAGGACCAAAAACAGTCCTTGTCTGGTGGGAGAGCCCGGCGTGGGCAAGACTGCCATTGTGGAAGGTCTGGCCCAGTGGATTGTCAGAGAAGAGGTTCCGGAGATGCTTAAGGGCAAGAAGGTCATGGTCCTTGATCTGCCGGGACTGATTGCGGGATCCAAATACCGGGGTGAGTTCGAGGAAAGGATCAAAGGATTGCTCCAGGAAGTTATGGACAGGGGCGATATCCTGCTGTTTGTGGATGAGATTCATACCATGATCGGGGCAGGAGGAGCCGAGGGGGCTATCGATGCCTCCAATATCGTAAAGCCGTTTCTGGCCAGAGGCGAGCTGCAACTGATCGGAGCCACCACCAGCGAGGAATATCGCAAATATATAGAGAAGGACGCAGCCTTTGAGCGGAGATTCCAGCCGGTTACGGTGGAGGAGCCGACGGTGGAGGAGACCGTCGCCATCTTAAAAGGGCTGAAAGAAAAGTTTGAGAAACACCATCATGTGCGCTATACAGCAGCGGCCCTGGAGGCAGCGGCTGCTCTTTCCAAGAGATATATCAGCGACCGGTTTTTGCCGGACAAGGCTATCGACGTGATGGATGAGGCGGCTTCCAGAAAGAAGGTCGGTCTGTTTACCATGCCGGATGATTTAAAAAAGGCAGAGGAAGAGGCCAAAAAGTTCAGCCAGAGAAAAGAGGAAGCTCTCATGGAAGGAAATATCCGGAGGGCCAAGTTCAATAATACCAAACAGCAGAAGGCACAGGCAAAGGCCCAGGAACTGAAGGAACAGTGGGATCAGGCAAAAGAGTCCAGAAATATCACTGTTTCGGAAAATGATGTGGCTGCCGTGGTTTCTGACTGGACCAAGATCCCGGTGACCAGAATCAGCCAGACCGAGTCACAGAGACTTTTGTCTCTGGAAACAGAGCTGAAAAAGAGAGTCATCGGTCAGGATGAAGCGGTGAGTATTCTGGCAAAAGCCATCAAGAGAGGCCGTGTGGGTATGAAGGATCCGAAGCGTCCTATCGGTTCTTTCCTGTTCCTTGGACCGACCGGCGTGGGTAAGACAGAGCTTTCCAAGGCACTGGCAGAGGCGCTTTTTGGCGATGAGAATGCCATGATCCGGGTTGATATGTCCGAATATATGGAGAAGCACAGTGTGTCCAAGCTTATCGGTTCTCCGCCAGGATACGTGGGATATGAAGAGGGCGGACAGCTCAGCGAGCAGGTGCGCAGACATCCGTATTCGGTCCTTTTGTTTGATGAGATTGAGAAAGCCCATGGCGACGTGTTTAACATTTTGCTGCAGGTTCTTGACGATGGTCAGATCACTGACTCCAACGGACGTAAGGTTGACTTCAAGAATACGGTGATCATCATGACGTCCAATGCGGGCGCGCAGCGGATCATGGCACCGAAGAATCTGGGATTTACCACCCATTCCGATGCCGGGCAGGATCATGAGAAGATGAAGAATCGTGTTATGGAAGAAGTCAAACAGATTTTCAAGCCGGAATTTCTCAACAGAATTGACGGTATTGTGGTCTTCCACACCCTGGAGAAAGAACAGCAGAAGAAGATCGTCCGTCTGCTGATCAAAGAGCTGGCAGACAGAGTGCAAAAGACACCGGGATTCACACTCTCCGTGACAGAAGAGGTGGAGGATTATATTCTGGAAAAGGGATATAATCCGCAGTATGGCGCCAGACCGCTGCGCCGGACCATCCAGAATGAGCTGGAAGACTTCCTGGCTGATGAATTCCTGTTAGGACATATCAAGGCCGGAAGCCAGGTCACTCTGGGAATGAAAGACGGTAAAGTAGTGATAGAAGGATAGAAGACCCGACGCATCCGGACCGGCGCGGAAGGATTGCCGGGAAGGGAAAATGAAGTCAGCGCGGCAAGGCCGAATGGAGCGGCGGAAATTATCTGTCTGCCGGCTGACCGGCATTTTCCCTGATAATTCAGTGCTGTGTTTCTGAAGGACAGTCCGGTGCAGGGGAACAGTATTTTCAGAATAGTGACATTCTTATGAAAATGAATATTTGCAAAAGTGTATAATTCCTGTATAATAAGGATAACTGAAAGCTGTTGGATAAATGAGGCGGAGGGGATGTACCTTTCGCCGCAGGTAGGAGGATAATTATGGCTAACGTAAAAGAATTACTGAGAACAGAAGAGAATGGCAGTATTAGTTTTGGTGACTACAGTCTGGAGGCTAAGACCAAGCTGGCAGATTTCAAGTTCCAGGATTCTGTATACAAGGTGAAGACATTTAAGGAGATTACCCGTCTGGAGAAGAATGGCGGGGTAGTGTATGAATCTGTTCCGGGTTCCGCTGTACATGATTTTAAGGAGACGGAACGTCAGCTTACTTTCCAGGTGGAAGCGGCAGATGATATACATATCACTCTGGAGCTGGAGCCGGAGAAAGAGTACAAGGTGTTTGTGGATGACACGAACATCGGTAAGATGAAGTCCAGTCTGGGAGGTAAGATCGACTTCAGTATTGAGATGAACGAAGGAGAGACCGCGAAGGTCAACGTAGTTAAATTATAAAGCTGTTTCAGGAAAGAATCCCGGTACCGGGATTCTTTCCTTATGTTTATGGAAATCATAATAAATGGAGAATGGATTTTATGGCAAAATCAAAAACAAAAACTGTTTTTTTCTGTAAAGAATGCGGCTATGAATCTGCCAAATGGATGGGGCAGTGTCCGGGGTGCCATCAGTGGAATACCCTGGTGGAAGAGCGGACGGTGCCTGCAGCCAGAGGCAGGTCTGCCAGAGCAGTGCCGCACCAGAAGCTGACCGGTTTATTTGAAGTTTCCATGGAGGAAGAGGAGCGGATGGATTCCGGAATCCCGGAACTGAACCGGGTGCTGGGCGGAGGAATTGTGAAGGGGTCTCTCATCCTGGTGGGCGGAGATCCTGGCATCGGCAAATCCACCCTGCTTCTGCAGATCTGCCGGAATCTGGCCAACGCCGGGAAAGATGTGGTATATGTTTCCGGAGAGGAATCCTTAAAGCAGATCAAGATGCGGGCCGACCGGCTGGGAGGATTTGAGAAAGAGGTCTCCCTGCTCTGTGAGACAGACATTGATGTGGCGGCATCCGTGCTGCGGGAAAGGAAACCGGATATGGTGGTGGTGGACTCTGTGCAGACCATGTCCAGTGAGGAGATCACATCGGCAGCAGGAAGTGTCAGTCAGGTGCGGGAGGTAACCTCTATTTTGATGCAGCTGGCGAAAACAGAGGGAATCGCGGTATTTATCGTGGGCCATGTCACCAAGGAAGGCGTGGTAGCCGGACCAAAAACCCTGGAGCATATGGTGGATACGGTGCTGTATTTTGAGGGAGAGCAGAATGCGGTGTACCGGATTCTCCGTGGAGTCAAGAACCGGTTTGGCTCCACCAACGAAATCGGTGTCTTCGAGATGAAACAAAAAGGGCTGTATGAAGTATCCAACCCTTCAAAAGTGATGCTGGACGGAAGACCGCTGGATGCTTCCGGGTCAGTGGTGGTCTGTTCCATGGAGGGGACAAGACCTCTGCTTATCGAGATTCAGGCTCTTGTCTCGCCTACAAGTTTTAACATGCCGCGGCGGACCTCCGTGGGGATTGACTATAACAGAGTCAATCTGCTTCTGGCGGTGCTGGAAAAAAAGGCCGGTATGCAGCTGGGTGGTTGTGACGCCTACGTGAATCTGGCCGGCGGTATGCGGCTGGGAGAGCCGGCCATTGACCTGGGGATCATCTGCGCAGTCATTTCCAGTTACCGGAATCTTCCGGTTCATCCGGGAACAATGATTTTTGGAGAGGTGGGACTTACCGGTGAGGTCCGCGGCGTCAGTTTCGTGGAACAGCGTCTTACAGAAGCCATCAAGATGGGATTTACCCGCTGCATTATTCCAAAGACCAACGAGGAGTCTCTGGAGGATAGTTTCCGGGATAAAATCCAGATACTGGGAGTTTCCAATGTGCGGGAAGTGATTGAGATATTATAAAGGGAAAACTTGCGTGTGCGCTTTCCCTATGCTATACTTGAAAGCGATTTTGTTAATGAAACTCGCTGATCTATCAGATACGGAGGAGAAAAAATGTTTAGTTTTGATTATGTAAAAGCTGCTGATCCGGAAGTTGCCGCTGCGATGGAAGGAGAACTTGGCCGTCAGAGAGATAATCTGGAGCTGATCGCTTCCGAGAATCTCGTATCCGAGGCAGTGATGGCAGCCATGGGCAGCCATCTGACCAATAAATATGCGGAAGGATATCCGGGAAAAAGATATTACGGCGGATGCCAGTATGTGGACGTGGTGGAGAATCTTGCCATCGAGAGAGCGAAAGAGCTGTTTGGCTGTGAGTATGCCAATGTACAGCCGCACTCCGGCGCCCAGGCCAATATGGCGGTATTTTTTGCTGTGATGAACGTGGGAGACACCTACATGGGTATGAACCTTGACCACGGCGGACATCTGACCCACGGAAGTCCTGTCAACATGTCCGGTAAGAACTATCACTGTGTACCGTACGGTGTCAACGACCAGGGCTTCATTGATTATGATAATGTGAGAGCGATCGCTCTGGAATGTAAGCCGAAAATGATCATTGCCGGCGCCAGCGCTTACGCAAGAAAGATCGACTTCAAAAAAATGCGTGAGATTGCCGATGAAGTGGGCGCAGTTCTCATGGTGGATATGGCCCACATTGCTGGTCTTGTGGCGGCAGGTCTTCACGAGAGCCCGATTCCATACGCGCATGTGACCACAACTACCACACACAAGACGCTCCGCGGACCAAGGGGCGGCCTGATCTTATCCAGCGAAGAAGTAAATAAAAAATATAACTTCAACAAGGCGGTATTCCCGGGAATCCAGGGCGGCCCGCTGATGCATGTGATCGCTGCCAAGGCAGTATGCTTCAAAGAAGCGCTGTCCCCGGAATTTAAAGAATACCAGAAACAGATCGTGAAGAACGCTTCCACCTTGGCTTCCGCTCTGATGGAGAGAGGATTTGACATTGTATCCGGCGGAACCGACAACCACCTGATGCTTGTGGACCTGCGCAAGATGGATCTGACAGGAAAAGACATGGAAAAATTACTGGATTCTGTACACATTACCTGTAACAAAAACACCGTACCAAATGATCCGAAGTCTCCGTTCGTGACCAGCGGACTCCGCATCGGTACTCCGGCGGTAACTTCCCGCGGTCTCAAAGAAGATGACATGGTACAGATTGCCGAAGCCATCAAGCTGACCATCATCGATGGAAAACTGGATGAAGCGAAAGCCATCGTAAAAGGGCTGACGGAGAAATATCCGGTATATGCTTCAGTAAAATAGAGAAATATCGGTATACGTCTCAATATAATATCAGAAGAAAAACGCTGTCATACAAAATTGTGTGGCAGCATTTTTTTATTTCATAGGAAATTGTACTCCTATGAAATAAAAAACGCTCCGCGAGGATCGCACTGCGGCGGATAGGAAGATGCCGCTTTCGCGACCCGCCGCAGGCGGAGAATTCTGCTTTGCAGGATTTTTTCTTATTAAATTGGGATTTGTCGCTTTGAATCTGTATGTTTTGAAATTATCCGGGTATGGATAGACAGACGGGATTTGCGGCTTTGTATGTATCATAGAAAAACGCAGTCAGGGAAGTCTCCTCCTCCACTTCGGCAGGCTGGTAACCGGATTCCTTTTTGGTAATTACCATCGACGCCTGCGCTCACAGTCGTCGTCGATCTTCCCTGATTCGTTTTTCTATCACGATTCTATCGTGCCGCAAATCCCTGTCTTCAACATCATCTGGATTATAAATACCTGATTCAAACCGACAGAAGAGCTATCTGTGTGGTTTGCTCTGCAGGTTTATACCAGACAGATACAACCATAAATTTGGGTATCAGTTGATTCGTCTGTAACCATAACCTGCTGTTTTGTCAACGTAGCTCAGGATTTTTGTAAAGGTGGTACAGAGGCTTCTCAACAGGCAAATGACGTTTTGGACACATACGGCTTTCGACCGCGAGCTGTGAAGGAGGACTGAGATAGTCATTTTACAATAATCCCCCTGGTCAGTCCGACTGAGGGTCGAGTCGGGCGAATCCGTATGTGCCCTTGCGTCATTGTCTGTCCGAGCGGATAGCTGCTACCACCTTTACAAATCCCAAATTTGCAGAAAAAAAGTATAGTATTTTTTAATTTTTTATGATAATATAAAACTATAATCGATGCAGGAAGTCTTGTAAGGATTTCCTCCTGTTTTACGAGGTATCTGGGAAGGGAGGGATATTATGGGACAAAAAGATTTATCTGAAAAGATACTTGCAGATTACAATGATGTGTTTGCGGATATCGTTAATGTTCTTGTTCTGGAAGGAAGACAGCGGATCGATCCGGATGATCTGACGGCGGCAGCCGTTCATTCGCAGTATAAAGCGGATGATGGCGTTCTCCATGAGCAGGAAAGGGATGTCTCCAAATACTGGAAGAAACAAAAGATTCACATGGCTTTGTTTGGGATAGAGAACCAGACAGACATTGAAAAGAATATGCCGTTTCGTGTCATCGGATATGACGGAGCAGCATACCGTCGGCAGCTGTTGCAAAAGAGGAAGCCTGTTCCGGTCATTACTTTGGTGCTGTATTTTGGAACGGAGAAAAGATGGAACGAACCCTGTTCTGTCAAAGAACTTCTGGATATCCCGGAGGATCTGGACAAGTATGTCAGCGATTACAGCATGCACGTGTTTGATATCGCGTGGCTGACGGAAGAACAGCTGGCCATGTTTGAAAGTGATTTTGGCATTGTGGCGAATTTTTTCGTTCAAAAGAGAAAAAATGAAGATTATGTACCTGATGATAAGCGTATGATTCAACATGTGGATGAAGTACTGAAGCTGTTGTCTGTAATGACAGGAGATAACAGATATGCCAGTATTTTATCTTTTGAGAAAGAGGGGGTGATGACTATGTGTGATGTCGCGGAAAGATTAGAGCAGAGAGGAATAAGGTGCGGCATAGAGCAAGGAATCGAGCAAGGGATAGAGCAGGGAATCGAGCAGGGGATAGAGCAGGGGATAGAGCAGGGAATCGAGCAGGGGATAGAGCGTGGTGTACAGATAGGAAAGATGCATTTGTATCGACTGGTTGCCGGCGGAAAGCTTGAGGTATTGGATGCTGCCCTGGAGCTTGGGCTGACGGAAGAAGAATTCATCAATGACATGAGGAAAGCCGGTTATGGGACAGAGACCGGTAAAGAAGGGCAGGATAAATAAAATTATTGGCACCGGCTGTGGAGTGGCACCGGAAGAGAAATCTTTTGGAGTTTAATGCAGCCGGTGTTTTTTTTAGGAATTTTCTGCATTTATTAAAATGAAAAGTAAAAAGTTTTTGACATTTTTTGAAAGGATGATATAATCAAAATGTAAAGAACTTTTGTCATTTCAAGGAGGTGCTGTTATGAGAAGAAGGAAGAATTTAGATGAGATGGAACAGGATATTTTAGTTCGGAGTATGGTTTGCGCTTACAAGTTTATGTTGATTGTGCTCTGTGTGTGGGTCATTGCAGGATTTTTTCTGAAGATTTCGGTGGTTCTGCCGGGATATATTCTTGTGGGGCAGGCGTTGGTACGTTTTATCTCAGAACAGATTTATAAACGAAGTGTGGATGATGAGCGATGGATACGCAATAGTATTGTTCTGTTATGTGGAATAGCTGTTGGTATTTTTATTATTCTGTTTATACCGCTGGCATATATTGGAATGGGAGCATTGTGATGGAGAATAATATACGTAAACTGCGAAAAGAAAAGGGAATGCGACAGGAAGATTTGGCCAGATCCCTGGGGGTCTCCCGTCAGACCATCAACGCCATAGAAAATAATAAATATAATCCCACACTGGAACTGGCCATGAGGCTGGCAAGGTTCTTAAATACCACAGTGGAAGAATTATTTATACTGGAGGACTGAAGCACTATGTCTGAATATAAGAATAGAAGAAAGATACTCTCTTGTCTGACCATTGCTGTAAGTTACGTGCTTGTGGCTAAAATATCAGGTGTGGCGCTGAAAAATTTGGCTGCTGTTTATAATATTCCATATCTGGAACTGATTCCTAAGATTATATGTGCAATATTTGCAATTCTGATCATGGGATATTTACACAGACAAAGCGTATTAAAGGGAACTCTGGAGTCCTTTTGGAAGGGGATTGCGACAGGAGGATTTTTAGGGGTTTATCTGCTGCTTATGATTATACTATTTTTCATATCAGATTTTTCAGCAGGCCAGTTAATTGAATCGTCCAGAGCGTTAGTTTTTATTTTCTCTATGTTCCTCACAGGATTTTCAGAGGAAATTATCTTTCGGGGCGTGATTTTGAATACATTGCGAGAGTCATTCAAAAAAGAAAGTAGAACAACTATTTATAAAGTGGTCATATTTTCCAGCTTAATTTTTGCGGTGATGCATCTGTCAAATATTTTTTCGGGAGTCCCTTTTAGTGCGGCGGTGATACAAATGGCTGGCGCATTTGGAGTAGGGTGTTATTTTGCGGCTATTTATATGCGGTGTAATACAATCTGGGTGACGATTGTATATCATGCCATGATGAATTTTGTCAGTTTGATGGGAACAGAGTTGATGGGAGAAGGAGATGCGGTGTCGACAATCTCGGGCTATGGTCCGGAACGACTCATGGGGCTGATACTTTATCTGGGGCTGACTGTCTATCTGCTCCGGAAAACAAAAATGCAGGAGATGATACATTGAAAAAATGGCAGCGAAAGCTGTATCAGCCCGTCAAACACAAAAGCTCTGTTCTGTACAGGATATGCTCCTGACGAAACAGAGCTTAAATCATAACAAAAATTATGACGATGATTACCGGAATTGCCGGCACTGCATACCGGCTGCAAATATTTTACAGCTGCGGACAGAGTTCTTCGTAGATGGCGTTCATCAGAGTTTTGCTGTCCCGGCATTCCGAGAGCATGGAAATGACGGCGTTTTGATCCGGAAAGACCATGGAATACTGGCAGTATTTTCCGTCGGCCCGGTACGAGTTATATTTGCCGCGCCAGAACAGATAGCCGTATGGGCCTGCGCCCTGCTGACTGGTACTTTCGTCGATCCATGCAGGGGAAAGAAGCTGACGGCCGTTCCATTTTCCCTTATTCAGATAAAACAGACCGAATTTGTGCAGCTCTGACAGGCTTAAAAACAATCCGCCGGCGCCGAAAGAATATCCGAGAGGGTCCATTTCCCAGGTGGGCTTCCGGATACCAAGGTGAGAAAAGAGTCTCGGCGTCAGGTAGGAAGTCAGGTCGCAGCCGGACCGGCGCTGCACAAGGACGCCGGCCAGATATGGTCCCACGTTGCTGTAGAGAAAATGAGTTCCCGGTTCATGGGGCAGAGGAAAGGCCAGAGACATTTTGACCCAGTCGTCTTTTGGGCAGGTAACCCTCTGCTCCGCCATAAGCTGCGGCCTCTCCTCGCCGAGAGACATGGTCAGCAGGTCCCGGACGGTGGATTTGGCCAGATTCTCGCTGACCGTGTCCGGAAGGTCTTCCGGAAAGGCGTCCACCAGTTTTTCATCCAGAGAGAGAAGTCCCTCCTGAACGGCAAATCCCACGGCGCAGGAAGTGAAACTTTTGGTGGCGGAATAAATGTTGCGTCGAATGTCCGGCTCGCTGTACCATTCGGCGGTCAGCCGGTCGTTTTGTGTGATTTTTACGCCCAGCACGCCCAGCGGGGCGGCAATGTCTGTAAAGGTTTCGATGTTCAATGCTGTTCCTCTTTTCCTGAAATAATAATCCTAAAATCCCGGGGCCTCCCGGGAAGATAATCCTTGAAATCCGATGGTTCCCCGCACAGAACGAATCTTAGAATCCCAGAGGTTCTCCCACAAGGATTACTTTGATCCTGTCCGGATAACGGGACATGCGGGTGGTGACAAAGGATGCGCAGATGGAAGAAGTAGAAGTACACTCTGCGCAGAACCCGGTTTTGGCACATGGAGTGTCAAGATTCAGCCGGATGGCGTTTGGCGGACAGGCGTGCTGGCGTATCCGGTCGCAGGCTTCTTCCACGGTAGCGCACATTTTATTCATACTCATCACGATGATCACATGTTTTGGGCCGTAACAGAGACAGCTGACGCGGTTGCCGTTTCCGTCAATATTGACGAGCTGTCCGTCGGCAGTAAACGCGTTGGAGCTCATGAGATAATAATCGGAAAGGATGTTTTTGGCGTGATATTCCCGTGCCTCCTGGTCATTTTTGGCCTGAGAACGGTCGATATATGTATAGTCCTCCGGATGGGACATCACGTAATCCAGCAGACCGATTTCTTTGATGGTAGCAGAGCCGCCGCTGCCCACTACGGAACCTTTTTCGATGAGGGAAATGGCCTTGGCGAGAGCATCCTCTTTGGTTGGACAGTAAAATGCCTCAAAATTTCTCCGTTTCATTTCTCCGATAATACGTTTGGCCTGAATAGCATAAGAAGATTCTTTTGGTGTCATAAAATACCTCCTTTATTGATTTGGTATTTTTATTATACGCACAAAAAAGAATTTCTGCAAATGATACCTGGATGAAAATGGTATCGTTTTTTACAATACATATGGCATAAGTCTTGCTAGAATAAGAGCGTGCTGAACAAAATAAAGAAAAAGGCAAGGAAGTCTGTACAGAGTCGTACAGACTTCTTTCTATTTTAAGGTGAAAAGAGGGAGTGTATGGAAGCAAGGATTAAAAGACACCCCATTCTGGGAGAAATCAAAAAAGGAAGAACTGTTACATTTACCTATGATGGCAGGGAAATAGAAGGAAAGGAAGGAGAGCCGGTGGCCATGGCATTAAAGGCAGCCGGAGTGCAGATACACCGATACACGAAAAAGAAACATGAACCCCGGGGCATTTTCTGTGCGATTGGAAGGTGTACAGACTGCGTCATGGTAGTTGACGGTGTGCCGAATACAAGAACCTGCGTCACTCCGCTGCGGGAAGGGATGAAGGTGGAAACACAGTATGGTGTATCAGCACAACCTTATGAAGAAAGACAGACAGGGAGGTGAGCAGAATGATCAAACGTTATGATTTGATCGTAATAGGAGCCGGTCCCTCGGGATTATCCGCTGCGATTGAAGCTGCAAAAAGAAAAATGTCTGTGATTGTTTTTGATGAAAATGAAAAACCGGGAGGCCAGTTATTTAAACAGATACATAAGTTTTTTGGTTCCAGGGAACATAAAGCGAGGATCCGGGGATATGTCATTGGACAGGAATTGTTAAAAGAAGCTTCAGAAGCCGGCGTGGAAGTGGTACTTCATGCCACAGTGACCGGACTGTATATGGATAAAGAGATCGTCGTTCAGATCGGAGATGCAATGTATCATTATAAAGGAGACGCCATTATCGTTGCAACGGGCGCGGCGGAAAATATGGTACACTTCGATGGATGGACATTGCCGGGAGTCATTGGAGCCGGGGCGGCACAGACAATGATGAATCTTCACGGAATCCGTCCGGGCAGCCGGATCCTGATGGTGGGAACCGGAAATGTGGGCTTGGTGGTGAGTTATCAGCTTCTGCAGGCGGGATGTGAAGTGGCTGCTCTGGTTGACGCCGCTCCGCGTATCGGCGGGTATGGTGTTCACGCCGCTAAGGTGGCGAGAACCGGCGTTCCTTTCTGGCTCTCCCACACCGTTGTAAAGGCGGAGGGAACAGACAGGGTGACCGGAGCGGTGATCGCGAAAGTGGATGAGAAATTCCAGTTTATCCCGGGTACAGAGAAACATCTGGATGTTGATACCATCTGCCTGGCCGTGGGATTGTCACCGATGGCACAGCTTTTAAAAATGGCCGGATGTAAAATGGATGACAGGCCGGGGCATGACGGGACAACGCCTCTTTGTAAAGAAAATGGAGAAACTTCTATTCCTGGTATTTATGCGGTGGGAGATGTCTCGGGCATTGAGGAGGCAAGCTCAGCCATGATAGAAGGAAGGATGGCTGGCATTGCCGCAGCTTCCTATCTGGGATATGAAGATGAAAAGAAAAGCGAAGAGGAGATCCAAGAACAGGAAGAATCGCTGGGGAGCCTTCGGAAAGGAATGTTTGCTCCGGAAAACAGAGGAAAAATACTGAAGACAACGGAAGAAGGCATTCCGCTTTCGGAAACTCTTCTGAAAAAGGGATATGTGGCTGATGAGGAAATCGAACGATTCCCGGGCGTCACACATAAAGTGGGTATTCACCCGGTGATGGAATGTACCCAGAATATTCCCTGCAACCCCTGTCAGGATGTCTGCCCGAAACACTGTATCCGTATCGGAGAAGATATCACAGCGCTGCCTCAGGTGGAAGAGGATGGAACATGCATTGGCTGTGGTCTCTGCGTGGCTTCCTGTTCCGGACAAGCGATTTTTCTCGTAGATGAAAATGCGGAAAACGGAATGGCAGAAGTGACGATTCCTTATGAATTTCTTCCATATCCGGAAGAAGGAGAAAAAGGAATCGGTCTCGGAAGAGATGGAAAAAAATTGTGCGTGGCGGAAATCGTGCAGGTAAAAAAAGCAAAGGCATTTGATCATACAGCTCTTGTAACCATGCGGGTACCGGGGGACATGGCCATGAGAGTACGATTTTATAAAAAAGATTAGAGAACTTCCCGGCAAAGAAAGAGCTATTTGTGAAAAAGCAGGGAGGATGAAAATTATGTCAGATCGAACAAGAAAACTGAGAGAATTTCGGCAGGAAGAAGATGACGACAGAATTATCTGCCGGTGTGAGGAGATCACAAAAGGAGAAATCCGGAAAGCGGTGCATGAAGGAATGTTTACACTCACAGAGATACGCCGGTATTTGAGAACGGGAATGGGGCTGTGTCAGGGACAGACCTGTTCAAAGATGGTCCGCCAGATTGTCGCAAAAGAGCTTCAGGTTTCGCCGGACACTTTGGAGCCGGCTACGGCGAGAGCGCCGATGCGACCGGTGGAAATGTGGGTGCTGGCAAGAGAAGGAGGTGAGGCAGATGTCTGAATGTTCAGATGTTATTATTATCGGAGGAGGCGTCATTGGCTGCGCCGCAGCATATTATCTGAGAAAAAGCGGTGTGTCTGTCACTGTTTTGGAAAAAAGTCCTCATATCGGCAATGGAGGCTCCGGACGAAACGGCGGAGGTGTCAGGCAGTCCGGAAGAGATGTGAGGGAACTTCCCCTGGCCATGTATGCTGTGGAACACATGTGGCCGTTTTTATCAGAAGAACTTGGTGTAAATGTGGAATATCACAAAGAAGGAAATCTTCGCCTGGGCAAGACAGAGAAGCATTTGGAAATTCTGCAGGGACTGACAGACCGCGCAGCGGCCTGCGGTCTGGGAGTCAGCATGCTGACCCGGGATGAGGTGAGAGAAATCAATCCGTATTTGTCAGAGGAAGTGATCGGGGCCAGCTGGTGTCCGACGGACGGACACGCCAATCCGCTGAAAACAACTCTGGGGTATTATAAAAAAGCCAGAGAAGCCGGGGCACGTTTTATCACAGAAGAAAATGTGCTGGCAATCCGGAAGATAAAAGGGAGAGCCAGACAGGTGGTAACGGAACGAACCGTCTATGAAGGAGAACATATTATTCTGGCTGCGGGCTATGAGAGCCGGGCGATTGCCGGGACTGTCGGAATAGATATTCCCATGAGCCACGTATTGATCGAGGCGCTGGTGACAGAAGCGCAGCCGCCGATGTTTGCGCAGATGCTTGGAACGGCGGATGCGGACTTTTACGGCCATCAGACAGAACATGGGTCCTTTGTCTTTGGAGGAGACTCCGGATTTGAGGCGGTCAATAAGGATAACGGACATATGGTGACATCCAGCATCACCGCATCCTGTACCTGCCGGGGGATCCTGAAATATATTCCGAAACTGGCTCATGCGAAAATTGTCCGTACCTGGGCCGGATATGAGGACGTCAGTTATGATGGCGTTCCGGTTATCAGTCCGGTGGATGAAGTGCCGGGATTGATTCTGGCCTGTGCTTTTACCGGACATGGTTTTGGAATCGCGCCAGTGGTGGGGATGCTTCTTGCTCAGCTGGCGAGAGAGGAAAAGCCTTCTCTTGATCTGAGTGAATTTCGATATGATCGGTTTAAACCGGTTATATGATACAAAATTCTTTACAAACGAAAATGAATATGATATGGTATGTGCGGCAATGGTGTCAGAATTTTTTTCTGGCACCATTTTCGTTTATGGAGGGATAAACATGAAATTTTTATATTTAAGTGAACCGGATATGATCAAAGCAGGAGTGAAAGATATGGCACACTGTGTGGATGTTATGGAGGATATGCTGCTTACGTTAAATCGCGGCGATTACGTCATGGGCGGTATGAATCATAATTCTCACGGAACACAGCTGATGTTTCCGGATCATCCGAAATTCCAGGGAATGCCTGAAAATGCGGACGACCGCCGCTTTATGGCAATGCCGGCTTATCTGGGAGGCAACTATCAGATGGCAGGAATGAAATGGTATGGATCCAATGTGGAAAACAAAAAGAAAGGATTGCCGCGTTCCATCTTAATGATGATGCTCAATGATAAAGATACCGGAGCGCCTCTGGCGTTAATGTCCGCCAACCTTGTGAGCGCGTACCGTACCGGAGCTGTTCCGGGAGTCGGAGCAAAATATCTGGCCCGGAAAAATGCGAAAACGGCAGCGGTCATTGGACCTGGCATCATGGGAAGAACGTCCCTCCATGCGGTGCTTTGTTCCTGTCCGGGCATTGATACCGTGAAGGTGAAAGGAAGAGGTCAGAAATCTCTGGAGGATTTCAAAGAATATATCCGGAAAGAATGTCCGCAGGTAAAGGATATTCAGGTCTGTGATACCATCGAAGACGCCGTACGGGACAGCGATGTGATCATTATGACGACGACAGCGGGAACAAAGGAATCAGAATATCCATATATTAATGGGGACTGGGTGAAAAAAGGAGCCCTCATCTGCATGCCGTCGGCCGGAAGATTTGATGAGAAATTTTTGACCGAACAGTGCAAACTGGTGGTGGATAATTACAAATTATACGAAGCGTGGGCAGAAGAATTTCCATATCCAAGTTATGAGCTGGTGGGAATTATCGGTTCCAAATTTACCGATCTGCTGCATGAAGGCAAAATAAAACAAGAGGATATTGTGGATATTGCAGATGTGATCAGCGGGAAAAAACCGGGACGGGAGTCAGAGGACGATATTATCATTTTCTCTGTGGGCGGAATGCCGGTGGAGGATATTGCCTGGGGAGAAACGGTTTATAAAAATGCTCTGAAAAAAGGAATCGGCCAGGAACTTCCGCTCTGGGATGTGCCGGATATGGCATAGGCTGCGCTGACAGGTTTACGGAGAAAAGGGTGAGAACATGAAACAGGAAAATATACCGGTAATTAAGCCGAGACAGCCGTATATGGCGGTGCGCACGGATCATTTCAAAAAAATTGGATTTAAAACATTCGGAATTTCACAATTCTATGAATTCTTTCTGGGAAATGATTTGGAAAATTGCCTGCAGGCGGTTCCGGATGGAAGTGTGGATCTGCTGTTTGAGATAAGCGAGAGGGAGATCCACACCTACATAGGAGGAACAGTGCTCAAGGCAAAGCAGTGGCCAATGGAGGCAGGCAGCCGATATTTTGGTGTACGTTTCTTCCCGGGACAGTGTATTCTTCCGGAGGACTTGTCCATAAAAGAGCTGATCAATGCCGATATCGAAATCGATGGAAATTATCTGGGAAACAGGCTGACGGACAGGATTCAGGAGGGACATACACTGGAAGATTGGGCCCGGATATTTCTTACATATTATGGAGAGAAGGCTTTGAAAAAGCAGGAGGATAAGGGCTGGAACAGACTGGAAGAGTATGTCCGCAACAGGATTTATGAGAGCGGCGGTTCCGTGGATATGAGCACCCTGGAAAAAGAAACCGGATACAGCGCCTGCTATATCCGAAGAAGTTTTGAGCGGGTCCACGGTGTTTCTCCGAAAACCTTTGAAAAATTTATTCGATTTCAGAATACTTTGCATCATGTAAATTATAAAAAAGAAAAGACTTATGAAGAAATTGCGCTGGAATGTGGATATTATGACCAGGCGCACATGATCCGGGAATTTAAATTGTTTTCCGGTTTTACCCCGGAAGATTACCGGAAATTTATTGCCGGAACCCCGGTTCAGATGCTGGAATAGAAGAGGAGGAAACGATCATGAGTGAATTATCAAAAGTTGAAATTATTACAGGAATGTCTAAATTTACCAATCTGAAAGCTGCGTTGAGCCGTGCCGGAGTCCGTGGGATCACGGTGACTCAGGTACTGGGCTGCGGTATTGAAAAAGGAACCCGGGAATATGAAGTGGAGGAAGGATATGAGATGGAATTACTTCCGAAGCAGCAGATTTCCATTGTGGTGGAGAGTGATAAGGTGGATGAGATCGTGGAATTGGTAAAACAGGAGTTGTACACGGGCCATATCGGTGACGGTAAGATCTTCGTTTACAAGATCGATAACGTGATCCGGGTAAGGACCGGGGATGAGGGAGCAGAAGCCCTGTAGAAATCGGCGGACAAAAAAGAGGTGAAAACGATATGGAAGAAAAGAAACTGGGACTGGGAAGTGTGATATCTGTATCAGTGGGACTGGTAATTGCCACCAGCTGTCTGGTCTCTCTTGGACAGGGAGCCGGCACAGTGGGCGTTATTTTTATCGTGGCTATGATCGTGGCCTGCCTGTTGAATATGACAACCATCGCTTCCCTGTCGGAATTGAATGCGCTGATGCCTAACACAACAGGAGGATTGGCGCAGTATACGCTGGCAGCTCTTGGACCGTTCCCGACGCTGATTTCCATGGTAGGAGGATATTTATTCTGCAACGTTTTATCCTGCGGTGTGGAGGCATCTATCTTCGCTTACGCGCTGGGGGAAGTGATCCCGCTGCCGATTCCGACCATAACCTATACGATCATTGTCACAGTGGTGCTGCTGATCGCAAACTTAAATGGTGTCGATATGTTTGCCAAAGTACAGGATGCGGTAACCTATCTCATGATTGCATCTATGGTTATCATGGGGATTATCGGTGTCCTGGGTCTGGGAACCGGAGAAAAAGTCAATCAGCCGATGAATATGACGACGGATATCCCGACCATTGTGTCCATGACAGCGGTGGCATTCTGGCTTTTTATCGGCGCGGAATATGTGATTCCGGTATCAAAAGAAGTCAGAAACGCAAAACGGAATGTTCCCCTTGGAATGTTTCTGGGACTTGGAATCATCTGTGTGGTCCAGTCCATCCTTGTGCTGGGATTTCACAATTACACTCCGTGGGCGGAATTGGCCAATTCCGCAGCGCCGCATATGCTCTATGGCGAAAATCTTTTGGGAAACGCAGGAAGATTGTGGATGGTCTTTGTGGCAGCGCTGGCGTTGATCAGCAGCCAGAATTCCGGAATTAACGGGCTGGCAAGCATCTGTCAGGGAATGGCCAAGATGAATATGATGCCCCAGTGCTTTGCCAAAACAAATAAGAAAAAAGTGCCTTATGTCGGCGTATGGTTTGTGAGTATCCTTATTTTGATTTTTGCTTTTTTGAGTAATAATTCTTCCGATGCCATCAGCTTTTTCATACTGGTGGCTTCGGTATTCTGGATGGTTTCCTATATATTCGCGCATATTGATGTGCTGATTTTAAGAAAACGACTGCCTAAAGCGCCGCGTTCTTTTAAAGTACCGCTGGGACCCCTGTTTCCATGTATCGGCATTATTGGAACTGCCTATATGATTCTGAATATTTCCACAGATCCGGCGGAAAGAAACGCCATATGGCTGATCACGATCCTGGTATTTTTGATTCTCGGAATTTATTCTGTTTTCTGGATTAAATTCAAAATGAAGATGCCGGTATTC
Source organism: Eubacterium sp. An11 (assembly GCF_002161065.1). Taxonomy (GTDB): domain Bacteria; phylum Bacillota; class Clostridia; order Lachnospirales; family Lachnospiraceae; genus Anaerobutyricum; species Anaerobutyricum faecale. The sequence goes on from NZ_NFLV01000001.1 coordinate 140,301, forward strand.
AAAAGTGTGCCGGTTCCCAAAGTACTGGCAATGGAGAATGATATGTATTATCTGATTCGCAAAAGAAGAGGAATCTGTAAATAAATTATGTGGGCTGCCGCTATGCGGCAGCTCATTTTTTTACGGTATATTCCGTTGGATTTCAATGCCATTTGCCTTCAAAATGTGATATAGTATACACTTACAGACCAGGAGGTGTGTGAATGAAGAAATTAATACTTGCAGAAAAACCGTCTGTGGCCAAAAATATTGCCGATGCCACGGATGCCGTTCGCAAAAACGGATATTTTGAGGGACAGGATTATATAATCACCTGGGCTTTCGGGCATCTGTTGCAGCTTTACGACGCAAAGGATTACGACCCGGAAATGAAATCATGGAAGATGGAAAAGTTTCCTTACATACCGGGGGAGTTTCATTATAAATTAAAAACCGACGGTAAACACAAAGATCAGCCGGACGCCGGCGTAGTCCGCCAGATGAATATTATCAGATCACTGGCCATGCGGCAGGATGTGGAGAGCATTATTTCCGCCACAGACGACGACCGGGAGGGGCAGATCATCGCCGATGAGATCCTGGATTATTTACATACCGGGAAACCGGTGGAGCGGATCCTCTTAAATGAATGGACGGCGGCGGAAGTACAGAGGGGGCTTGGAAGTCTGAAACCCAACGAAGAAATGCAGCCGCTGCAGGATGCAGGATTCGGAAGACAGATTGCCGACTGGCTCATCGGTATCAATCTCACATCGGTGGCGACCCTCAAATGCCGCAGCGGCAAAAACAGCCGTCTTCTGAATATCGGACGGGTGCTGATGCCGACGTTGAAGATCATTTATGACAGAGATAAAGAAATCCGTGATTTTAAGGTAACAAAATATTATAAGTTAAAAGGGATTTTTGAAACTGATGCTAAGAAAAGGTTCGAGGGCATATATTATGTAAAGAAGAATGAAAAATTTGATTCTCCGGAGGAGCTGGAACAGATCCGCAGACAGATAGAAGGACATCCGGCGGAGATTACGGATAAAAAGGTGACAAAAAAGAAAGAATATGCTCCATATCTGTTTAATCTCTCCAATCTGCAGGGATTTATCACCAGTAAATATAAGGGTTGGACTTCGGACCGGGTCCTGAAGACCGCCCAGGACTTATATGAGAAAAAGCTGATCACTTACCCGCGAACCGCCAGCGTGGTGCTGGATGAAAGTCTTGTGGGAAAGGCCAAAAAAGTGCTGGAGATTCACAGGCAGACAAGCCCGTATCAGGAACAGATGAAGTTCCATACTTCAAAGCGGATTTTTGACAGCAAGAAGGTGGAGAGCCATTCCGCTATTATCCCCACTTATATGGTGCCGAAAAATCTCAGTGACTCAGAGCGTATTGTCTATGAGGCGGTCCGTACCCGGTTCCTGGCCCAGTTTATGCCGGTGGCCGTGGCGGAGGACACGGTGCTCACCCTCCATATGCTGGAGAAGACCGGCGGGACGGCCGGTGAATGGCAGCCGGAAAAAAATCCGGAGACGGCGGATGCAGGGACGTCCCGGTCAACAGCTTCTGCCAGTTCTGAAAGAGGCAGGACGCAGCCCGGGAGAGCCAGAATGGACCTGCCGGGGCATTTTATCGCGAAGGGAAAGATCCAGCTGGAGCCGGGCTGGAAGCTTCTGGAGGGAATCGACGCAAAGGAGGTGCTGCTTCCTGAGGTAAACAAAGGAGATGTGGTCACCCTGGTCAAGGCGGAGGTGAACGAGGTGGAGAGAAAGCCTCCGAAACCTCACACAGAAAAAACGCTGCTCCGGGTCATGGAGACCTGCGGCAGGAAGTATGAGGAAAAAGATGACCAGGAAATGATGATGGCGATCTTAAGCGGTTTCAGCATCGGAACGCCGGCCACCCGGGCGGAGACCATTAAAAAATTAAAGGACGCCGGATATATCCAGGCAAAGGGGAAAAGTCTTTCCTGCACCGAACTTGGGACAAAGCTTGTGGAAACGTTTCCGGTGAGGGAGTTGTTTGATCTGGAGTATACCGGCAGGCTGGAAAAGACACTTTCTGACATCGAGAAGAAAAAACACACCAAGAAAGAGTTTCTGGATTTTGTCACGGAATTTGTGAAAACTTCCGTGGAGGAAATTAAAAACGACAAGAATTTCGGCTCAGCCGCCGGAACCACGCCCCTTCATGAAGGACCGGTGGGAAAATGTCCGGAATGCGGGGCGGATGTCATTGAGACAGAAAAAGCCTTTGGCTGCTCCCGCTGGCGGGAGGGCTGCAAATTTGCCATCTGGAAAAATGACTCTCTCATTACCTCTCTGGGAAAAAAGGTGTCGTACGAGATGGTAAAAATCCTTCTGGAACACGGCAAAGTCGGCTTCCGGGGATGCATAAGCAAAAAAGGAAACAAGTTCTCCGCTTATTTCTTTTATGAAAAGGATGAAAAGACAGGAAGATACCGGTGGAGGCTGGAATTTATTGATTGATTCCCGCCAGAACCTTTGTTAGAATAGAGTTGTTAAGTTTTATGTGGGAAAGGAGAGACTGGTCACCAGTCAGTAAAAAGTATGCAGAGAGTAACTAATCAGGCGTTATTTCAACATTTAGATAAAACGATTGCTTCCGTATTATTTGAGGAGAATACGTATCCGTGGGAGATTCTGCCAAAGATCCATGATTTTATCCTGGAGGTGGGAATGCTCCTTTCGAAGGACGAGTATGACGAGATCAAAGAGCATGTGTGGGTGGCAAAGTCCGCGACGGTGGCACCGACGGCGTTTATAGGCGGACCAGCCATCATTGGACCGGAAGCAGAGATCCGGCACTGTGCATTCATCCGCGGCAACGCCATCGTCGGCGAGAAAGCGGTGGTGGGGAATTCCACCGAGTTAAAAAATGTGATTCTTTTTGACCGGGTGCAGGTGCCGCATTATAACTATGTGGGAGATTCCATTTTAGGATATAAGTCCCACATGGGAGCAGGTTCTATCACCTCCAATGTGAAGTCTGACAAAAAACTGGTGGAAATCCGTATCGGCGATTACAAAATTGAGACCCGCATGAAAAAAGTAGGCGCCATGCTCGGAGACTATGTGGAGGTGGGCTGCGGTTCCATCCTGAATCCGGGTTCTGTTGTGGGACGTCACACCAATATCTACCCGCTTTCCAGTGTGCGGGGATATGTGGAGGCAAATTCCATTTACAAAAAACGCAATGAGATCGTGCCGAAAGACGAATATTAATGGACAGATCATGGATGGATCATATATTTGCCGGTAAATAAGACAAAACAGGAGATGGACATGAGAATTTCTTTTAGAAAAACAATAATGTTTGCGGCGTTTGGCGCTTTCACTCTCTGTCTGCTCACCGGCTGTGAGCCCTCAGAGAGGAAAGTTGTCTCCTCCTCCTATTACAAAGAACTGCAGGAGGAGAACGAGAAACTGGAGCGGCAGATCGAAGAGCTGCAGGAGGAAGCCGCTGATAACGAACCGACAGTGGATGAAGAGCGTGCAGCGGATTATCTGGACAAAATTGCCAGAGACAGTCTGGTGCGGCTGGAAGTGGGCTATGCGGATAACATGGATGGCAGCGAATTTGTGGACAATGAGGCGGCCTTCACCTTTGCGACCCTTCTGGCAAAACGGGCAGATCTGACCCGAAAGTACACTCCGGAAGAAGTGGAGGAAAAATACGGTCCGGGTTATGAATACATTTTATATGACGAGGACAATGCCGTTTATGAAGTGTATGTATATGGCGGAAATTATGTGGTGTTCACCGACCTGCCAAATAATGTGTACTATGTTTATAATGCTTCGGCTCTGGGCGACGCGTTTCTTCATTACAGAAACGGTTATCCGAATTCCAGCCTGCTGCACCGTCTGGCAGATTCCGCTCTGATCATTGATAAGAACGGGATGTTTTATGAGAATGAGACGGCGTTTTCCGCAGCGAATCTCATTGATCAGATGGAAAAAGAAAGCTCCAGCCGGAAAGAGGCACGAAGAACCTGGCGGCAGGAGGAAAAGGAAGAGAAGGGCTCCGGAAAACCGACCCCGGTAGTCTATACCTTTTATCATCATGGCAATACCATGGTGCTCACCATTTTTGACAGTTTCTATAATATCCAGAATATGGATGGAAAGAAGACCTGGTACAAAGCTTCAGAGGAAGATGTGAATCAGCTAAAAGACGTCTTTGATCAGGCGGCAAAAGAAATGCAGGAGGAAATCGGGGAAAAACAGCAGGACAGTGAGAAAGAGACGGAAGAACCATCCCATTCCAGCGAGATAGAAGAGGAGAGCGATGTGAGCGCTCTGGACGAAGAAGAATAAAAATTGAGAAGAAGACCGGCGCGGATAAAGATCTGCAGCCGGTTTTTTCTGCGAAAGGTATTCATATTTGACGGGAGAGTTCCCATAGGAGAACAATATTTTGACAAAATAAAAACAAAAATGTTCCTCAAATCAAAAAAAACTATGGACGAATTGCGTAATTTATGAGAAAATAAATTACATGTGAGGACGTTTGTCTTGACTTAGGGATTACATACATAAGTCGATCACAAAAACAAATCAATTAAAACCGAAAGGAGTAATAACATGATTATTTCACAAGAAGTCGAAAATATGTGTCCAGTAGCTCAGGGCGTACATCACGGAGCCGCTCCTATTCCAGAAGAAGCAAAATGGGTGAAAGCCAAAGAAGTAAAAGACATTTCCGGTTTTACACACGGCATTGGCTGGTGTGCTCCTCAGCAGGGTGCCTGTAAGTTAACTCTTAATGTCAAAGAAGGTATCATCCAGGAAGCACTGGTGGAGACCATCGGATGTTCCGGTATGACACACTCCGCAGCTATGGCTTCCGAGATCCTTCCGGGTCTTACCGTTATGGAAGCTCTGAACACAGACCTTGTCTGTGATGCGATCAACACAGCAATGCGTGAATTATTCTTACAGATTGTTTACGGCCGTTCTCAGTCTGCATTCTCCGAAGACGGACTTCAGGTTGGCGCTGGTCTTGAAGACCTTGGAAAGGGCCTTCGTTCTCAGGTTGGTACTATGTATGGTACTCTTCAGAAAGGACCTCGTTACCTTGAGATGGCAGAAGGTTATGTAACAGGAATCGCCTTAGACGAAGACGATCTGATTATCGGTTACAAGTTTGTAAATCTTGGAAAGATGACTGATTTCATCAAAAAAGGAGACGACCCTAACACAGCTTGGGAAAAGGCTGCAGGACAGTACGGACGTGTGGAAGATGCTGCCAAGATTATTGACCCTAGAACAGACGAAGTAATTGGTTAAGCAGGAGGTAAAGAATAATGGCATTATTTGAATCATATGAAAGAAGAATTGATAAGATTAATTCTGTATTAAACAGCTACGGCATCGCTTCCCTGGAAGAAGCTGAAAAGATTACAAAAGATGCTGGTCTTGACGTTTACGGCATGGTAAAAGGCATCCAGCCGATCTGTTTTGAGAATGCATGCTGGGCTTACACTGTAGGTGCAGCCATCGCTATCAAAAAGGGCGCAAAAAAGGCTTCCGAGGCAGCAGCAGCCATCGGTGAAGGTCTTCAGGCTTTCTGTATTCCTGGATCCGTTGCCGAGAACAGAAAAGTTGGTCTTGGACATGGTAACCTTGGTAAAATGCTTCTGGAAGAAGATACAGAATGTTTCGCATTCCTGGCTGGTCATGAGTCCTTCGCAGCTGCAGAGGGTGCCATCGGTATCGCAGAGAAAGCGAACAAAGTACGTCAGAAACCGCTCCGTGTTATCTTAAACGGTCTCGGAAAAGACGCTGCTCAGATCATTTCCCGTATCAACGGTTTCACATTTGTTGAGACAGAATATGATCCATACACAAACACTGTAAAAGAAGTATTCCGCAAATCTTACTCCGATGGTTTACGTGCAAAAGTTAACTGCTACGGCGCGAACGACGTATGTGAAGGTGTTGCTATCATGTGGAAAGAGAACGTTGACGTTTCCATCACAGGTAACTCCACTAACCCTACTCGTTTCCAGCATCCGGTAGCAGGTACTTACAAGAAAGAAAGACTGGAAGCAGGAAAGAAATACTTCTCCGTAGCATCCGGCGGTGGTACAGGACGTACCCTTCATCCGGATAACATGGCAGCAGGTCCTGCATCCTACGGTATGACAGATACCATGGGACGTATGCACTCCGACGCACAGTTCGCAGGTTCCTCCTCCGTACCGGCTCACGTTGAGATGATGGGCTTGATCGGAATGGGTAACAACCCTATGGTAGGTGCTACTGTTGCTGTTGCCGTTTCCGTAGAAGAAGCTGCTAAGGCTGGTAAGTTCTAAGAAAACGTATAAGTCATACAAACTGTCAGTTGAGATGGCAGATAAATATTTAGTACGAAAAAAACCGCATTGGTCCCTGGGACCGATGCGGTTTTTGAATATAATAGAAAAAATAACGCAGAAAAGAAAAATAGAAAGATGCCTGAGTTTAAAAGACTTAAAAAATATGACGGTATACAGCAAAAAAACCGGCCCCTCGGGCCGGTTTTTATAAAAAGAGAGAAAAGTATGAAAAAAATCTATCAAATAATTGCTTCCTGTTATTTGATGGTTTTATTCTACAGCAGGTTTGTGAACAGGCTGTGAGCGAAGAATGACGATTATCTGAAGAAAACTTACGGAAATGTGACGAAGCAGCCACAAAAAAAGAGTAAAAATGCTGTGATGACGGTAAATAAGACATATCTTACATCCTCGGATACGCTCAAATGTGGTATTTTATAATTATATCCGGAAAAAGAGGAAGCGGTTATACATGCGGATGACAGAGAGGCGAAGCTGACGGTACTAAAGAGAGGGGAACGAGGAAATGAAAGACTTATATGCGGTTATGGATAAAATGCTGATGGTGGAATCGGAATTGCAGGCGTTGGAAACCGTGACGGCAATTATGAAAGAAGGATGCAGGACAAAAGAAAGTCAGGAGATGGAAGACATGTTATATGTAATTGAAACATATCTTTTGGGTGTCACAAAACACCTGAGGAGCAGTATTCACAGCCTGGATGAATTTTTGGCAGAACAAAAAAGGGATTAAAAATAAGCAGTATCTTTCATATAAATTAAAAAATACTGCTTATTTTTTTGGATATTCTTTTTTTATGCTGCTGACACCGGTAATATAATCCATAGATACGTTGTAGAATTCGGCCAGAATGATAAGACTGTCCACAGGAATCCGTGTTTTTCCACTCTCATAGTCTGAGTAGGTTCTCTGCCCGATGTGGAGAAGATCAGCAATTTTCTGTTGTGTCAGGAAATGATCCTCTCTGATTTCGCGAATACGTTCATTATATTTGATAGCTCTCACCTCCCTGCCTGAGTAATAATAATATTTTTACAGAAAAATCTTTCTTTTTTATGTTGAACAAAAAAGAATTCTTTAAAACAGTATAAATAGAAAACAGTTTAGAATTGACAAATAGAGTTATAAACTCTAAGATATATGTACAAAATCTTGGATGAGGTAAAGGAAAGAATCATTGATGTTCATATGGTGTATACTGTCCGGAATGTTTATACTGTTTTTGGCAGCTTTGTGTTTGATGACAGGTTTTAAAAAAGGAATAGATGAGAAGAATACAGAAAATGCAGCGGTAAAACTGGGCTGCATCCGCGGAATAGATGGGGAGTACAGGGGGAGAGAGTTTTCGATCCATGCCGGAGATGAGATACGAATCGGAAGAAATGGAAGGGAAAATGATCTGGTTCTTGACAGTTACGGGATTGAAGAGAAACATTGCGTTATTGTTTATGAAGAGAATACAGAAAAATATTTGGTAAAGAATGTATCGGAACGGGGAGTCTGCCGGCTGGCGTCCGGTATCCTTTTAAAGAAGGAGGAGAGCGCTGTTCTGGAAGAAGGAGATCTTATTGATCTGGGAGAAAGTCAAATTTTTCAGGTGGGCGAAAGGAAAGTGGATGAAAATCACATCAGATAAAGAAGAAAGTAATTTACATATTTTTATAATTTTTTCTTTGTATTCTTGTAAAAAGTAGTGACATTTTGATTGTGATATACTATGATGATTTCAAATAGCATGTTCTGTATGAATACGCATCAGGGCGCGCCATACATGGATGGATCCTGGCGGCTGTTAAGTTTATAAAGTGGCTGGCAGAGAAACAGAATGAACGGAGGATAAAAGGTATCGTCATGAAAATTCCAGCGTTTTTCAATCAATGCACATCATCATATAAAAAATACCGCACCTGGAAACTTGCTTCCCGCCAGACTATCTGGTACAGAATCTGGAATCTGTTTCTGGATCTTTTCCTGGCCCTGGTGTCTGTTCTTCCGCTTTTGATGGTCATCTGCCGCAGCGTGCCGTTTTCTTATGAGGTCAATGACGACGCCACCATCGTGCAGATCCTCGATGGCTCTTATACGGGCACGCCGGACGGACACAGTATTTTTGTGCGATATCCCCTTTCGTGGATCATAAAAACCCTCTATGAAAAGAATCCGGCACTGCATCTGGGCAGAGAGACCTTTCAGAATGTAAACTGGTATGTGGCGGTTATCGTGATGCTGGAAGTGTTCGCGCTGACGGCTGTGCTGTTCCGGTTGCTGCAGTATTTTACATATAACCGCATCCTGCTCTGCATCCTTTATGATATAGGATTTGTATTTCTCTGGCTGCCGTGCTTTTCCAATATGACTTTTTCCACAGCGGCGGCCTTTATGGGCTGCATGGGCGTGCTGTTTTTCGGGCTCATGCGCCGGGAGGAGGCATGGCGGCCGTGGAATCTTCTGATCCTGGGCACATTGCTGCTGTCGGCCTGGTGTCTGCGGAAGCAGTGTTTTCTCATGGTGCTGCCATTTCTCTGTCTGGAACTTATTTTTAAATATCATATCCATTTTTTCCGTTCGGTAAAGCCGTGGTTTATCGGCGCATTTCTTGCCGCCTTCCTGGGTGTCGCCTTCTTTTGGGATGGTCAGATGTATTCTTCCCGGGAGTGGAAGGACTATCTCCAATATAATCAGGACCGGGCGTATCTCCAGGATTACGTGGGATTTCCCAAATATAATCAAAAACATAAAGCGTTTTATGACGCCGCCGGTATCAGCGAAAACGGCAGAGACGCCATGGCGAAATATACTTACTGCCTGGTGGACGGATTCAGCACCGACTGGGTGGAACAGACATGGCTTTATGTGAAAGGACAGAAAGGAGAACTGCCGCTGGCAGAGCGCATGGAGAAAGCGGTGCCCAGGGCAGGAAAGTACCTGCTGGAGGGAAGACAGACGGAGGAAAGTCTGAAAAAGGCGTCGTTCTATCCGTTTCTGCTGCTGATGCCGCTGTCCGTTCTGACTGCCCTATATCTGACGGTGAAAATGCTGCAGGAGCCAACGAAGAAGGTATCCCAGGATACAACATTGCCGGAGAAAAAAGGAAGAACGTTGCAGTCAGAAGCGATGGAAGAGTCGTCCATAACGAAGACTTTTCCTTTCTCAAATCGTTGGAACGTAATTCTTTCCTGTATCAAGGGTGCTGGCGGTTATCTGTGGACACTGTTGTCCATTGCCGCCATGAGCATTATTTTGTGGCTGGAATGGGTGTATCTTGCCATGAATGGAAGATTTCCGCAGCGGGTAGAGGAGACGATTCGGCTGCTGACCTTATGTGCGGGCGTGTTGTTTGTCTGTAAACTGCTGCATTTCTGGAAACGAAACCGGATGACGCATATTCCTGTAATCCTGCAGGTGGCAGTGCTGGTTCTGTTTTTAAACAGCGGTCTTGTGACGGCCCGGCTGACAAAGATACAGGGAGTACAGCAGTATCACCTGCAGTACGCGGCAGAGAAAGCCGAAGTGCTTGAATATTGCGGAGCCCATAAGGACAGCTGGTTTATTCTGGATACGAGAAGTTTCACGAAAATGTCCCGGCCGGAGGACGATCTCCATCAGGGCAACTGGTTCATGTCCGGGAGCTGGACGGCCTATTCGCCGCTCTATACAAAGAAGCTGGCGGCCGCGGGAACGGACAGCCTTGGTTCAGAGTTCCTTCTCAGAGATAATGTGTTCCTGATAACAAAGGGAAAGAAAAACATGTCGGCTCTTCTTGGTCTGCCGGAGAATCGACAGGCGGAGAGCGAGATTGTGGATGAGATCATGAGCAGCGGCAATAATTTCTATATGGTGTATAAGATTACAGGGATAACGGAGCGGAAAGAGCAATGAGGAACGAGAAGAAAACAGGGGAAAAAGTTTTTGGAATCCTGATGGACCTGTGCGCGGTTGTTGTTTTGGTCGTTGTGGCGGCAGGAACCTTCCGGTATATGAAGAGAGAATATTTTCCGAGGGAAACAGGCAGTGATTATGTGGACAAGATGGAGCGGGACGGACAGAGCGAAACCGGAGATTCCGGCAGGGAGGAAACAGACCTGTCCCAGCCTGCGTCCGCTCAGGTCCGTTCCGGCACCTGGTGTACCTTAAAGAGTAATTCTCTGGACGGGGTGCCTGTCTATCCGGAGGCGGGCGGAACTTTTTCGTCCGGCCTTCTGCCAGAGGGAAAATGCTGTGAACTGACAGGGACGCAGGAGTATGAAGGGGATGTCTGGGCGCGGGTGTCCTACTGCGGTCAGAGCGGATGGCTGAAACTGGAAGAGCTTCATTATATTTCCGGGGATGCGTGTTATATCCGGCCGGGAGATACGGTCTATGTAAATGCGCTGACAGAAAAAGGAATCAAAGGGTATAAGGCTCCGTCGTCCTCCTCGGAAATTGCAGAGGAAGGTATTGTTTACGGCACAGAATTTACGGTACAGGAATTCAAAAACGGCTGGGGGCTGGTGCAGACAGACAATAGTAAGTTCTGGCTTAATATGTATCATATGGGCAGCTATCCGGTAAAAAGCTGGAGAGTGGAGACTTTAAGCAGTGCAGCGGAGATCAATCTCAGGGAGGACCCCGATGAAGGAGCCGGAAGTCTTTGCAAAGTGCCGGAAGACACTGTGGTGACAGTGGAAAGATTCAAAAACGGCTGGGGAAAAATCCGATATGAAGGGCAGGAGGGCTGGGTGATGCTTCATTACCTGACGCCGGTGGAAGAGAATCACTAAAAATGCAGGAAATCATGAAAAAGGCAAAAAACAAACAGAGGCTGTGACAAAGGACTCGCTGTCTTTGGTGCGCTGCGAATATTTTCAGAGAAAATATATGTATGTTGCACCGGCAGAAGATCTTTGCCGCAGCCTCTCGTTTTTTAGAGAAAAGTAAAACTGTGTATTTCTTATGAGGAAGGAGTACTGAGTTTTTCCAGAGATTTTTTCAAAATATCCTGTTCCTCAGGGGAAAAAGCAGTCATCACGTCATCGTTGAACTGTTCCACTGTGCGAAGAACATCATCTTTCAGGGAAGCCCCCTTATCGGTGAGAACTACTTCAATGTAGCGGCGGTCTTTTTTACTGACCTGACGTTCGATCAGATTTTTTTTCTCCATTCTTTCAAGAACGCCGGAAATAGTGGAATTCTCCAGCTGAAGTCTGTCTGCGATTTCTCTTGGAGTATGAATATCTGTCTCCCAGAGATAATATAAAACTCCATACTGAACCGGTGTGACATCATAAGGTTCCAGACGGGCGCTCATGGCCTGAAAGACTCTGCGCTGCGCCGTTGTCAATAAATAGTTAATACAATGTGTTAATTCCACGATGCTTCTCCTTATCCCGTTAGTCTGCCGTCCGCAGTATGTCGTTCTTTATTATATCGAGAGAACACAGAATTCGGACAGCTAATAATTTGTATACTATTTATTATAAACAGGATTTTGGAACTGTCAAGGGCAGGTGAGGATTTGTAAATCTCTTTGCAGCCCACAGAAGGCTGCTTTACCGAAGACAAGGCATTGATAAAAGTTTTCCTCCTCCACTTCGGCAGACTGGTACCTGACTGTATTTCATCAATATAAATCAGACGCCTGCGCTCACAGTCGTCGTCAAACCATATCAATACCTCGTCTTCTCCAAATGCAGTCTGCGTGCATAGAGATTTACAAAGAATCCTGGCTACCCTGGCGAAACAACAGATTGTGGCAGTTTTTGACTATTAAACGGTCCATCAATGATAACAAAAATACCTGATTCAAACCGATACAAGAGCTAGCTGTGCGGCCTGCTCGGCAGGTGCATTCATGCCAGACAGACATGACCGTAAATTTTGGTATCCGCTGATTCATCTGTAGCCATAACCGGCTGTTTTGTCAGCGTAGTACAGGATTTTTGTAAAGGTGGAACAGAGGTTTCTCAACAGGCAGATGGCGTTTTGGACACATACGGTTTTCGGCCGCGAGCTGTGAAGGAGGACTGGGGAAGACATCTCACAAAGATATCCCTGGTCAGTCCGACTGAGGGTCGAGCCGGGCGGATCCGTATGTGTCCTTGCGTCATTGTCTGTTTGATCAGAGAATGGTTGCCACTTTTACAAATCCCAATTTAACGGAACAACGCGCCGCTGACGATCAGTTTCTGGATTTCGTTGGTTCCTTCATAAATCTGTGTGATCTTGGCGTCACGCATCATCCGCTCCACATGATATTCCTTCATGTAGCCGTTGCCGCCGAGCATTTGCACCGCTTCGGTGGTCACATGCATTGCTGCGTTGGTGCAGAGATATTTTGCTTTGGCAGCGGACTGGGTGTAGGATTTGCCGCTGTCTTTGTCAGTGGCCGCTTTATAGAGCATCCATTTGGCAGATTCGATTTCCATGGCAAGTTCGGCCATTTTGAAGGCCAGATACTGGTTTTTATATAATGGTTTGCCGAACTGTTCTCTTGTTTTCAGATATTCTTTCGCGATTTCAAAAGCGCCTTCCGCAATGCCGAGACCCTGTGCGGCAACGCCGATTCGTCCGCCGTCCAGTGTTTTCATGGCAAGTTTGAAACCGTCGCCGGAAGCGGTGATCATGTTCTCGGCCGGAACACGTACATTTTCCAGAATCATTTCAGAAACCTGTGCGCAGCGGATTCCCATCTTATTTTCTACTTTTCCAACGGTAAAACCAGGAGTTCCCTTCTTTACAACAAAGCAGGAGAGTCCTTTGGATTTTTTCTCCGGTTCGGTCAGGGCATAAACCGCGGTATATTCTGCAAGAGGTCCATTGGTATTGAAGCATTTCAGTCCATTTAAGATATAGCTGTCGCCGTCTTTCTCGGCAACAGTGATACATCCGCCGGCATCAGATCCGGCATTTGGTTCAGTAAGACCGAAAGAGCCCATGCATTTTCCGGAAAGTACATCCTGGAGAACTTCTCTTTTCTTTTCCACCGGTGCAGCGGAATTCATGATACTTCCGCCGTAAAGAGAAGTGCAGACGGAGTAGGCAATACCCATGGAGGCGTCCACTTTGGAAATCTCCTCCACAGCCAGTGCGTATCCGAGATAGTCACCGCCCTGTCCTCCTACTTCTTCCGGATAAGGAAGACCGATGAGACCCAGATCCCCCATTTTATGGAAGAGATCCATGGAAAATTCGCCGGCTTCATCTCTTTCTACAACGCCCGGTAAAAGTTCGTTGGTGGCAAATGTTCGGGCTGTCTCCTGAATGGCAAGATGTTCTTTGGATAATTCAAAATTCATAATACATTTCTCCTTTCAAATGTGTGATTGTGATAGTGCTTAACAACATGCATTTCATTTAGTATGTATAATAGTTTGCACGCAAACTATATAACAGACAAATAGTTTTGTCAACCCTTTTTATAAAAAAGTTCGTTTTTTTGATGAAAAAAAATCAAAATATTGTTGACAAATTGTTAATTATGATGCATATTATATGTAAAGTCAATTATTTGTACGCTAATTATTTAAAGAATAAAATATTTAATGCATTAATATTTTTATATAAAATCTATATGTTAAAAATCTATAACATCTTTCAGACATATTCCCGGACATCTTTGGAATGACAGAAATTTTCCCGGCGGATAAGATACCGGCCGGATACATAAAAAAGATAAAAAACAATTCTAAATAAAAGAACCAAAAGGAAGGAGAATTTTATAATGAAAAATATTATCGTCGAGGTAGAAAATGAAATCGCAGTGGTTACCATCAGCAGAGAGAAGTCTCTGAACGCTTTGAACAGTGAGACCCTCGCAGAGCTCAAAGAATGTTTTGAGAACATTGCGGCGAGAAAAGATGTGCGGGTGCTGATCCTGACAGGAGCCGGAAAGAAAGCGTTTGTGGCAGGCGCCGATATTTCCGAGATGGTCAATGCGACTCCGGCAGAAGGACGCAAAATGGGTATGCTGGCTAAAGAGGCGTTTATGCTTCTGGAGACCATGCCGCAGGTGACGATTGCCGCAGTGAATGGATATGCTCTCGGCGGCGGCTGTGAGATTTCCATGGCCTGCGATATCCGTATCGCTTCCGATAATGCAAAGTTTGGTCAGCCGGAAGTGGGACTTGGCATTCTTCCGGGATTTGGAGGAACCCAGCGTCTGGCCCGTCTGGTAGGAAAAGGAAGAGCGAAGGAGATTATTTTTACCTGTGATCAGATTGACGCCCAGGAAGCATACAGAATTGGCCTTGCCAATAAAGTTGTGCCGCAGGATGAACTGCTTGATACGTGTAAGTCCATGGCAGAGAAGATTATGAGTAAGGGAAGTTATGCGATTTCTCTGGCTAAAGAAGCGATCAATACCGGTCTGGAAACAGATTTGGCCAGCGGTCTGACTCTGGAGGCGGATTTATTTGGCCTTTCCTTCTCCACCGCAGATAAAAAAGAAGGAATGACAGCGTTCCTTGAAAAGAGAAAGGCGAACCTGACAGATTTTTGATCCGGAAGAAATCCATGTGAAAAGAACAGAATTGCTGCCGGACAGGAAGCCCGGATGGGCAGCCGGAAAATGAATGGAAATGTGCGGGAGGAGATAGGATGAGAAAAGTAAAGATAATAAGTGCAAAAGAAGCAGCCATGATGGTGGAAGACGGCATGACCGTCTCCACCAACGGATTTGTGGCCTGTGATCTGCCGGAAGAACTGACTTCGGCTTTGGAGCAGAGATTTCTGGAAACCGGGTCGCCAAAGAATCTGACGTATCTTTATGCGGCAGGGCAGGGAAATCAGGATGGCAGCGGTGCGGACCATTTCGCCCATGAGGGAATGATTTCAACAGTCATTGCAGGGCACTATAATATGGCTCCCAAACTGGGAAAGATGATTATTGCCAATCAGGTGAAAGCATACAATCTGCCGCAGGGCACATTGTCTCAGCTTTACAGAGATATTGCGGCAAAAAAATTAGGTACACTCACCCATGTGGGATTGTATACTTTTGCAGATCCTCGGGTAGAGGGTGGAAAATTAAATGAGGTCACCACAGAAGACATTGTGGAAGTGGTCAATGTCTGTGGGGAAGAACGTCTGTTATATAAGGCGATGCCTGTTGATATGGTGTTTATCCGCGGAACCTATGCGGATGTTCACGGTAATATCACCATGGAGCGGGAGTGCTGTGTGGCGGAAGCCACAGCCATTGCCCAGGCGGCTAAAAACAGCGGCGGAAAAGTAATCGTGCAGGTAGAAAAAGTGGTGGATGATGTGGATCCAAAGCTGGTGAAAGTTCCTGGCATTTATGTGGACGCCGTGGTTATCACAAAAAATAAGGAAAATCATACGCAGTGTGTGGGAACAGAGTATGATGGTTCCATGGCGGGAGAGTACCGGGTGCCAAAAGACAGCCTTGCTTATCCGCAGTTATCTCCAAAAAAAATCATCGGCCGGCGTGCGGCCATGGAATTAAAGGAAGATACGGTGGTCAATCTTGGCATAGGAATTCCGGAATATATTTCCATGGTTGCCTGTGAAGAAGGCATTGATGATAAATTTACCCTGACTGTGGAAGCGGGTCCGGTGGGCGGTATTCCGCAGAGCGGCCCGAAATTCGGCGGTTCTGTCAACGCGTCAGCGATACTGGATCAGCCGGTACAGTTTGATTTCTATGATGGCGGCGGCATTGACGACGCATTTCTTGGCCTGGCGGAAGCCGATGAGGAAGGAAATATCAATGTGAGCAAATTCGGCCCTCGTATCGCAGGCTGTGGCGGTTTTGTCAATATCACACAGAACGCCAAACGGGTGTATTTCTGTGGAACTTTCACGGCCGGCGGTTTGAAATGTTCCACCGGCGATGGAAAACTGGTCATTGACCAGGAAGGCCGGGCGGATAAGTTTGTAAAAAATGTGGAGCAGATCACTTTCAGTGGAAAATACGCCAAAAAAGTGGGTCAGCCGGTGATGTATATCACAGAACGGGCGGTGTTTGAACTGCGGGAAGACGGTGTCTATCTGACAGAAGTGGCGCCGGGAATCGACATACAGACACAGATTCTTGACCATATGGGCTTTGTGCCGAAGATGGACGGGGAACCGAAACTGATGGATGCCCGCATTTTCACGGACGAGCCGATGGGGCTGGAATAGGAGACGCCTGCAAGCGTTCTTAATATAAAAATCTCTGTTTTCTTAACAGAAGAGAATATCTTTTCGGAAGGGTCGGGTGTGACCAGTGCGGGAGATGCGCTCTCAGAAGAAAACAGGGATTTTTTCTGTATGTGGACAAAAGTGATACAGAGAAACAATTCTTCTGTCAATTTATTTCTCATAATGATACAATAATGGAAAATGATAAAAGAATAAAAAATAATACATTCATAGGAACGTGTGGGAAAACGGGCAAAACCGGATATTTTGCCTGCCAATGTATGAGGAGGGAAATCTATGCAGAATATCAGCCATTATTTGTCTCCGCTGGGAAAAATTCTGCTGGCGGCTGACGAAGAGGGAATCACTGGCCTCTGGTTTGAAAATCAAAAATATTACGCGTACCGGCTGGATCAAGAACACAGGGAACAGGAGACGCCGATTCTCATTCAGGCAAAGCAGTGGCTCTCTGTTTATTTTTCCGGCAGGGAGCCGGACTTTATGCCTCCGCTGCACCCTGTGGGGACAGATTTTCAGATGACGGTGTGGAATATTTTAAGGGAAATTCCGTATGGGAAAACCATGACTTATGGAGAGATTGCCAGAAAGGTGGCGGAAAGACGGGGACTTTCACATATGTCCGCCCAGGCGGTGGGCGGTGCGGTCAGTCACAATCCAATCTCAGTTCTGATACCCTGCCACCGGGTGGTGGGAAGTAATGGAAATCTGACCGGTTATGCCGGAGGAATCGAAAAGAAAAAAAGACTGTTGTCTCTGGAAAATGTATCGCTGGAACATTTCTTTGTACCGGGGGAAGGGACGGCGCTGTAAAAAGGCGGCCGTCCCTTCCCCCGGTTTTACAGTTTTTCTAAAAGACAGCGGATGATGTTTTCTGCATCTCCTACGATTCCATAATCACTGTACTGAAAAACAGGGGCGTCGGCGCGGTTATTGACGGCGATGAGGCGGTCGGCCTTTACACCGGTCATATGCTGCACGGCACCTGAAATTCCAAAGGCGAGATAGAGTTTGGGATGAACCGTAATACCGGACTGTCCGATCTGGTGGGATTTTTCCTGCCAGCCTGCGTCCGCGCAGGGACGGCTGCAGCCGGAAACGCCGTGGAGCTTTTCGCATAACTTCTGCAGAAGAGCCGCCCCTTCTTTGCCGGGAAGTCCCCGACCCTGAGCGAGAATGATTTTGGCTTCTGAGATGGGAACAGAAAAAGAACGCTTGTGGCGATGCACCAGAGTGACAGAGTCTCTTCCGGAGCTGTCGTTTCCACAGCGAGGTTCCATTGGGACGGACAGTTCCCGGAAAAGAGGTTCCGGCAGAGAAAATGGTCCGGAAATTGCCGACGGAGAAACGTTGTCGGTGCCGGTCAGACAGGCATTGGGAGAAAAGCTGTCGGTCAGACAGGTATCAGGAGAAGAACTGCCGGCCAGGCAAGTATCGGGCGAAGAATGGACAGATAAAACACCCTGCCGGACAGATACGAGGATGGGCCGTGGTTTCTCCCTGTTTTTGATGCTGGCAGAAGTATAATCTGCCAGATGCCTGCCGTCCGGAGAAGATTTTGTGATAAGGAATCTGTCTGTGTCGGAATCATAGCGGAGTGCAGAGGCGTCCATAATGATTTCTGCGTCCAGGGAAGCAGACAAGGAAGAGCCAAGAATCCGTCCAAAGGTAGTGGAACCAAGAAGAATCAGAGGGGGCTGTTCTTCTTCAAGAATGGGGAGAAGAATTTTTGCTGCAGAAAAAGGGGCAGCGTCGCTGCAAATCAGCACGGAAACAGATTGACCGGACCGGGCCGCGAGAATCTGTCCGGCTTTTATCAGTTCTTTTGTGACAGGGTGGAGCTGTTCGCTCTGTTTTTCTCCGATAATGACGATTCCCTGGCGAGAATCCCGTTCGGTCTGATTATTTTTCTTCATGATAATATCGACTCCTTTTATATGGGGAATGGTTGTTGTGTCTGGATGACAGAGTATTTTTTCTGGTTCTTATCCGGGAATGAATGGCTCCCCTTTTGTCAGAGGCAGCAGCCCATGGAGCGCAGAAGAGCCAGCAGCTGTTCCGCTTTTTCCTGGTCATTGGAGCCGGACAGAAAAATGGTGTCTGTATTGGATTCTGGCTCCGGGGAATATTCCTGAAGCAGCGTCAGAGTGCCGGTGGCTTTCGTCTGCCCGGATAGATACCGGGTGTTGCATCGTCCGCCGTAGGCTTTTCTGATATCGGCCATGCGCGGATAGCGGGGCGGCACGTTATCGTTATGAGCAACAACAACAGCCGGAAGGGAGACATTTACCGTATAAGAGAAATGATCATCGATACAGACTGCTTCCAGCTTCTGGTCAGAAATCCGGGAGATATCCCGGGTATAGGGCAGCAGCGGGAGATCCAGATAATGGCTGACGAGGGAGGCCATGTGGATGCTGTCCCCGTCTACGGCCTGTCTGCCCAATAAGATCAGATCAAAAGCTCCGATCTGCCGGACAGCAGAGGCCAGAGCCTGCGCAGTGGGAATCAGATTCACGCTGCCTTCACAGGCGGCATCCCGACCGGGTATATTTTTGGGCAGCATGAAGACCTGGTCGGGGGCGTAGGACCAGATTTCTGATAAAATATCTTCGCGGTCCATGGAACCGTGGGCGAGGACCGTCACCTGTCCGGAAATCTCATCGCGGAGATGAAGGGCCTCGATCAGTACCTGTTTATCACTTTCGCACAAATGTGTGCGTTCTTCCTGGCCGGTCAGAAAGTCCGGAAGGAATTCTTTTAAAATAACGAGAATAGTCATAGTTTTTCACCTCTTTTTTCAATAATAGCACAACAATAATTTGTATGCAAACTATTTATGCGATAAAATAAAATGGGATCACTTCGATCATATTGAAAGAAGAGAGCAGCAATCCAAAAATAGTTTGACAGAGAAAACAAAAACAGAAAAAAACAGGAAGAAAAATGCATTTGGCCGTCAAAAACCTTGTAAAGAAAGATTCGCCGGATAAAAACATGGCAGGAAAAGGTATCAGAAAAAAAGGATTTGTGCTATGATAGGGAACGGTGAAAGGAGAGAAATATGGACTATGAATTTAAGCCGGGAGAGCTGACAGATCTCCCGCAGGTATACGATATTATAGATGAAAGAATCCACTGGATGGATCAGGTGGGTATAAAGCAGTGGAACGTGACGGATTACTGGGACTGTTACCCGGAATCCTACTATAAAAAAGCGGTCAGCAACGGCAATCTTTATGTTTTAAAACGAAAAGACACAGGACTGGTGGCGAGCGTGGCTGTTCTTTATGAAGAGGATGCCCGCTGGCAGGCAAAGCAGGGGCCGGCAGCCTACTATGTCCATCATCTGGCCACAAGACTCGGAGAAAAGGGCGCCGGAAAAGTGATGGTTGACTGCTGTGAGAAGCTGGCGGCTGCCAGAGGAAAAGAGTATCTGCGGCTGGACTGCGCCATCGATAATCCGAAGATCAACGCCTACTATGACGGGCTGCGCTACGACTATGCGGGAACCTGCGTGGACGGGAAATATGAGGGAAATCTTCGTGAGAAGAGAGTGGAGCAGTAAGAAGTGGTGTAACTTAAAATACCATGTCCCGGGCAGACCAACAACTTTCAGCTGGGGATTGTCACCCGCTGCTGAAAGCTGCGCCTCTGGCGGATCGCAGAGGCGCACAGAGGAAAACTCTTTCGGAGCGCGCACTTTGCGGCAGATACGCCGGAGGCGCGCTTGAATTATAGTGGTCTGCCCGGGGCATTTGTCATGTGCGTCTGCGGTTGGCGCGGGAATTCTGCCTGGCAGAACTCTTTATTTAGGGGGCAAGTCCCGGATCCATCCGGCAGCGGGAAGATTATTCCCGCTCTTCTCCGGCATCCAGCGGAAGGAAGCTGATGAGCAGATCTTCGGAATTGACCTGTTCGCCGATGGAGACGTAGATCTTGTCGACGATGGCGTCCATGGTCGCCACCACGGTGGTCTCCATTTTCATGGCCTCGACGGTCATGAGAGGGGTATTCTCGGAGACGCGGTCGCCTTCTTTCACGAGAATCTTGTCCACGGTGCCCGGGATGGAAGAACCAAGGTGAAGAGGATTGTTTTTGTCAGCCTTCAGTTTACGGTCGGCTTTGACTTCTTCGTTGTGGTCCACGATCTTGACTTCACGCATGGAGCCGTTGACTTCGAAGGTCAGGGTGCGGACGCCCTGCTCGTCCGGATCGGACATGTCGATGAATTTGAGCAGGAGTTCTTTTCCCTCACCGATTTTCAGGGTGGTTTCTTCGCCTTTGGCAAGGCCGTAGAAATATACATGACTTTCCAGGCGGGAAACGTCGTTGTACGCCTCAAAGTGTTCGCAGTAGTCCTCATATACTTTCGGATAGAGGGCATAGCTGATGGCCTTCTGTTCCATTTCATAGTCTGTGAAAGCGGACATATCAAACTTTTCTTTCAGGTGTTCTTTGATGGCTTCAAAATCCACCGGTGGAAGAAGAGTACCAGGGCGGACGGTGATCGGCTCCTGTCCTTTTAAGACAATGGACTGGAGTTCTTTTGGAAAACCGCCGTCCGGCTGCCCCATCATGCCTTTAAAATAATCCACAACGGAATCCGGATAGGAGAGATTCTTTCCCTTTTCCAGAATATTGTCTTTGTTGAGACCATTTTTCAGCATGAAGATGGCAAAGTCGCCGACCGCTTTGGAAGACGGTGTCACTTTGACAATGTTGCCAAGGAGGTCATTGGCTTCTTTGTAAAGCTGCTTGATTTCCTCGAAGCTGTCGGCGGCGCCCATCTCCGTAACCTGCGCCAGCAGGTTGGAATACTGGCCGCCCGGAATTTCGTATTTGTATATTTCTGTGTTCGGTGCGTCCATCTCGCTCTCAAAAGTTTTGTAGAGCTTGCGAATGCGGCCGTAATAACGGCTTAATTCGTTCAATTCATCAAAGTCAAGGCCGGTATCCCTTTCCCGTCCCCGGAGGGCTTCCACCACAGCGTTCATAGAAGGCTGGCTGGTTAAGGAACTCATGGATTCAATGGCAAGGTCGGCAATATCCACGCCCGCCTCAGCAGCCATCAGTACGGTGCTGACGCCATTTCCGGTGGAATCATGGGTGTGGATGTTGACCGGAATGTGCAGTTCGGATTTCAATGTGGAAAAGAGTTCCTTTGCCGCGTATGGTTTCAAAAGTCCGGCCATGTCCTTGATGGTAAAGATATGACAGCCCAGCGCCTCCAGCTCTTTTGCCTTATCCACATAATAATCCAAAGTATATTTGGTCTCGGAAGGACTGGACATATCACCGGTGTAACAGATGGCGCCCTCGACGATTTTGCCGGTTTTCAGCGCCTCTTCGATCGGCATTTTCATATTTTCCACCCAGTTTAAGCTGTCGAAAATACGGAAAACATCAATGCCTTTTTCCGCGGAAATGCGGATAAATTCCCTGACCACATTGTCCGGGTAGTTGCTGTAGCCCACCGCGTTGGACGCCCGGAGGAGCATCTGGATCAGCGTGTTTGGCATCCGCTCGCGCAGAAGCTCCAGCCTTCTCCATGGAGATTCTTTTAGGAAGCGATAAGCGGTGTCGTAGGTGGCCCCGCCCCAGGCTTCCACGGAAAATGCATTGGCAAGAAATGCGTTGGCGGCTCTGGAAGCGCCGGCCAGGTCTTTGGTCCGCATCCTGGTGGCCATCAGCGACTGCTGAGCGTCCCGCATGGTTGTATCAGTGATATATAATTTTTTCTCTTTTAAAATCTTCTGGGTAAAGTCTCTGGCACCCAGTTTTAAAAATTCATCCCTGGCGCCGTACACTGGTTTCGATGCGTCGTATTTCGGCAGGATCCGATTCTCAAAAAACGGCTTTTCCTGCCGGGAAACGTTGACCATCTTGTTGCCCAGGAACTCAAGAATCTTTGTGGCCCGGTCCTGGCTGACTCTGAGATCAAACAGTTCCGGCGTATCCTCGATGAAGTTGGTGTAACATTTTCCTTCCTGAAAAACTTCGTGATTGAGCACGTTGATCAGGAAAGGAATATTGGTCTTTACGCCGCGGATACGGATTTCTTTCAGGGCGCGGATGGATTTTCGGATGGCTCCTTTGAACGTTCGGTCATGGGAGATGACCTTAACCAGCAGACTGTCATAATACGGAAGAATCGTCGCGCCTGTGTAGGAGGTGCCGCCGTCCAGACGGACGCCGTAGCCGGAGCCGGAACGGTAAACGGTTATCTTGCCGGTGTCAGGAAGGAAGTTGTTGGCCGGGTCCTCGGTGGTCACACGGGTCTGGATAGAATAACCGCTGCAGGTGACAGATTCCTGGGAATCAATACCGATATCCGGGGAATTCAGCGGAAATCCCTCTGCGATCATGATCTGCGCCTGCACGATATCGACGCCGGTCACCATTTCCGTCACGGTATGTTCCACCTGGATTCTCGGATTCATTTCAATGAAATATGGATGATTATCCTTATCCACCAGGAACTCCAGTGTGCCGGCGTTGCGGTAGCCCACTTTTCCGGCAAGACGCACTGCGCTGTCAAAAATGATCCGTCTGGTGCTTTCCGGCACGGTGAAGGCCGGTGCGAATTCCACCACCTTCTGGTGACGGCGCTGTACGGAACAGTCACGGTCAAAAAGATGCACCACATTTCCATAATTGTCGGCGAGAATCTGTACTTCGATATGCTTCGGCTGTTCCAGATACTTCTCCAGGAAGATCTTGTCGTCACCGAAGGCTTTCTTGGATTCCTCCCGGGCTTCCCTGTATTCTTTGATCAACTGCTCTTCATCACGGACAATGCGCATACCGCGGCCGCCGCCTCCGTTGGAAGCTTTGAGCATGACCGGATAACCGATTTTGTGGGCCGCTTCCACCACAGCTTTCTCGCTCTTTAAAGCGTAATCCACGCCCGGGATGATCGGAACGTCGCACTCGATGGCCATCTGCTTGGAAGAGATCTTATCGCCCATACGTTCCATCAGCTCTTTGGACGGGCCGATAAACGTAATGCCGTTTTCTTCACAGGCTTCCACAAACTCCGGATTTTCCGACAGGAATCCGTATCCCGGATGGATGGCATCCACATTTTTTGCCTTGGCGATCTTGATGATCTGCTTGATATCAAGATATGCGTCGATGGGCCCCTTTTCCGGGTCCAGCTCATAGGACTCGTCGGCCTTGGTGCGGAAGAGAGCATATTTATCTTCTTTGGAAAAGATGGCAACGGTGGTGATGCCCAGCTCATTCAACGCGCGGAAAATGCGGATGGCGATCTCACCGCGGTTGGCAACCATGACTTTTCTGAATTTTCGTATTGAATACTGCGCCATAACTGTTTCTCCTTTTCTAATGATTTCTGTTGTTTTTTGCTATTTTTCTATTATGATATCTTTTGATTTCTGTCCTTTTATTATGTGACGTTTTCTGTGCATTTACCGTCCGTTCCGATCATTGAAGAAAATCCTTCGTAAAAATGAGAAGTCACTCACAAGAGACTTCATAAATGCAGGAAAATGCTCTGAATCATTCATATTGTAAAGAAAAACCTGCGTAAAACCTGCTAAAAGAAAGTAAATTTCGTATTGTCGTGTTGGGACCAGTATATATGGCGCACAGAGAAAAAGCAAGTGTAAAACAAAAATATGCAGTATAATTATAAAAGAATATCATTTGAAACATAAAATGAGATAAAATGAAACTAATAATCAGCGAATAAGATAAAAATGAAGCGTTGAATATAAAATAATTCAAAAAATTACTCCTGTATCCGGAAATATACAGGAAAGTGAAGAAATAAAGAATATATAATTCTTAAAGAAATAGCAGGAAATGAAAGAGGGGATGCCGGTGAGAAAAGAAAACTTTGGCACGCCGTCTTTGTTGGTGTATATCTGATTTTCGGTTTCTTTACCAAAAGCGCCATTATCGATTCATGCAGATGCCATGACAGAAGAAGAAGTCCATCAAAAATTGGAAAGAGGTTACAATGATATAGCTGCAGGAAGAGTACAAAATGCAGAGGAAGCGTTTGCAAAATTTAGAGAGAATCATTGATATGAAACAATATATGGTTGAGATTACAAATGAAGCATTGGCTGATATGGATCAATTATATAATCCAAAGTATCCTCCGGAGGATCACATTCAAAGTTGGTCACTTTGTACGTTTTCCCGTTATAAACAATCTGATTATGGACAGTGACTTCTGAATAATCGGTGCCAGATGGAATGTCTTCTGTTGTTACCATGTCAATGGAAGCCTCTGCCGTTCCATAATCCTCCAGATAATACTTCGCACCGTCGATCATTACCTCTTTCTGTGCATTTACCTTCAAAGAAAATGACAGGCACAGGCCAAGAAGCACCGCTGCAAAAAATGTGCGGCTGAAAAATGTTGTGATTCCTTTTTTGTTCATTGTAATGCCTCCCCTCGTGTACAAAGCGGGCACACCTGGCGTTCGGCCAGATGTACCCGCAACAACTGGCTACTTGGCATAGATAACCGTAACATCCGGGTCACATTCCAGAGCGGATGGCTTTTTGATCTTCGTTTTGGATAAATCCAGCTTACGGATATTTGTCTCTGGGCAGACCAGCTTTTTCAGTTTTTTGTTATTTTTAAGATTCAGTTTACTGATTCCCGTATTGTCACAGCGAAGGCTCTGCAGATTTGTATTCTTCTTTACATCTAACTTGGTCAGAGGCGTATTTTCACAGCGCAGATTCCGCAGGTCTGTGTTCGTCTTCACATTGATTTTTTTCACTTTAGTGTTGTCAAAGCGGAGACTTCTTAATTTTTTACATCCTTTTACATTGATCGATGCGATATTTTTATTGTTATGGCAATCTACCTTCACCAGATTTTTATTATGGCTGAAATCCAGCGCCGTGAGCGCTGTCTGGTAACATCCCATGGTCTCCAGCCTTGCATTGTGGCTGAGATCAAGGGAAGTCACCTTCGTTCCACGACCAAGATGCAAATCTTTCAATTGGGTATTGCTGGTGAGATCTAAATGAGTGAGTGAAGCAGCTGTCACGTTCAGACTCTCCAGCTTCCCATCTCCTTTTAATTTTAATTTTGTTAAATGGTCACTCCATACCGAAACAGTTTTCAAGTTGGAACACTTTTTTAAATTGAGAGTTTCTAATTTTTCTTTGAAATCATCGCCTATATATACTTCTGTTAAATGCTTAAAACCAGAGAGATTCAATTTCGTTATAAAAAGCGATGACAGTTCAATGCTGCGCAGATTGGTACAGCCGTCCAGATTCAGGGTATCGACACAGCCGTCGCGCCTCCCTTCGATCCTTACCTCCCTCAGATTGGTGCAGCCCTGAAGGTTGACCGTCCTCAGATGGTCTGTGTCGCTGCGAATATATACACTCTTTAATTTTTTAAAACCGCTTAAATCGACCACAGGCGCCGTACTTTCCTCATAGACGATGTAATCGTTACTTTCTTCATCCACGATATTTGCCTTATAAACAAACTTTTCTACGTCAGTGAAATACTCGATTCCTTTAAAGGATTCGACATTAAAGGCTGGGTTAAACCAAAGTTTTTTGACCTTTGAAGCCTCTTTTTCAGACAGATATCCGTCCTTATTAGTATCCGCTTCCTCTGCACAATCCTTTACCACCCAGGCAAAGTTCTCGTCATTGATCGCCACCTTCGACGCCGCCCGTGCGGACATGCCTGCTCCCAGCAGAAACGTGCAGGCCAGCGTGGTAAAAATAAAGTTTTTTATATGTTTCCTCATAAAAATCCCTCCTTGTTCTTATCTCCCGAAATTTTTATTATGATAATTTCAATATTTAATAATAATATTTATCTAACATTTTATGTCTCTAAATTCAATAACGTTGGCTGTTACCCGTGTTTTACATTTGGACCAGTCAGTAAAATCACCTTTTACTTATCTTTATTACTTGGCTGTGTACTGGTTGCGCCCTTTGCTGCTTCATATAAAAAATGTAGATTTGCCACATAATTATAGACACCATGAAGCGGGCGACATTCGTATCCGTCAACTGTTTTTGTTGAACCATAGTATGCATCTGTTTTACTTGCAGCTAAAGCAGCAACCCTCATTTCGGCTGAACTGCCAAGAACTGATACTGTATTCTTATGGTTGCCGCTGCCCCAGCTTCCTGAAACAATCCCATCTGTATCATAGGTAATCCCTGCTGGCGCCTGCGGTTCGATTTTGGCATTGGCTTCCTGTGTCTGGAATCCATCGGCCATGGAGAGAGCGTCCCCGATTTTGACAGTTTTTTTGTTATAAATCGTGTTATACTTAAAATATCCTCATAATTCCGGCTGCCGTTTCCGGCAGAAGAGTGGTGTCTTTTGGTTTTATGGGGATTTTTTATTTAGCCCAATGGAATCACCGCCTTCCCATTATAGGTATTCGTGTATGGACAACCTGTCTTTTCAGGCTGTTTTAGCTGGAGTTTTACCGGTTACCGTCTCGCTTCCTACGGTGACGGTGTATAAAATGATCAGGATGATCTAATATTCGTATTCTAAAATGCCGGAAATATCTATATAATCTAAAATCATTTCTTCTGGCTGATCGGACATAAACTCGAATAAATATCCGTTCTTTTCATAAAAGATAGTATTATTTCTGCCGTCTGATATAGAATAAGCTTCTAATCCATTATTTAGTTCAATAATTTGCTTATATCCTTTTTTCGCATCGTAAGATATTGTTGTTTGCCATGTTTGAGCATCACTTTGTACATAGTGGATGAATCCGCCGGAACTATTTTCGTAGTCAACTTGATATATTTTAAATTCCGTATCTTCCTCCTCATACACCACTTCATACCCCTCCGGCACCTCCTTCCATTTATACGCATGGAATTCTCCCGTGGCGGTGGATTTCGTCTGTCCGTCGGCGGTCTGGCCGGCGTCAGTCTCCGGCGCTGCCTCCACGGTGACATTGTCGGAGAAAAACTGGAGGCGCAGCTGGCGGAGGCCGTTTCGTACCGTCTCGCTGGCAAGGGCTGCGGCGGAGACAAAGATCATGAGGAGGGAGGCGACGGCGAGGTAGCGGCGGCGCAGGTGGAGAGAGCTGGCTCGCGGTTTTCGGGCGTGCAGCTGCCGCAGGAAAGAGTTGGACTGTCCGCCGCTCCGGGAGCTGCGTCCGGTGTCCGTATGTCCGGTGAAAAGAGCAGTTTCCTTTAAGAGCGGACGCATCTTTTTGTGGAAGTCCGGACGGAAGGTATGCGGATGAAGCCGGGCGTCTTCCACAGCATCCTGATAATTTTTTTCGGCGGCCATGCGGACGGCCTGCCGCAGGATTTCATCTGTCAATAATTCTTTACTCATTTATACGTATCCCCTTTCGGTCAGTTTCTTCCTGAGCTGTTCTCTGGCCCGCCGGGCGATCTGGCGCACATTTTCAGGTTTCAGATGCAAGGCGTCGCCGATCTCTCTGCTGTTCATGTTATGAAAATACTGCAGAAAGATAACGTCCTGATACGGGTAGTCCATCTCCAGGATGAGATCCCGGAGAAGCGCCCCCAGTTCCTGCTTCATGTAGTCGTTCTCGATATCTGCGTCGGAGGCAGTCCGCGCATGGTCTGTCTCCATATTGGAAGGCAGTTCCGGACTTTTTTCATTGCGTGCGTCAAAGCAGAGATGGCGCAGGATGGTCAGCAGGTAATTCCAGGTCTTTACAGGATTCCTGTGTGTGACCCGGTCTATGTGATCGATAAGAGTCAGAAAGGTTTCCTGTACCATATCCTCTGCGGCGGCGCTGTCCTTTAAGATGGCGAGGGCGGCGCGGTACAGAGGCTGCGAATACATTTCGTAGAGTGATACGAAGAAATCTCTTTCTTCCGCTGTATCCAGTAATTGTATGTAATTTATCATTAGAGCTCCTTTATGATTCAAGTCGTGTGTAAGTGTAAAACAGCGCTGTTGACGGATAGAATCCTCTAAATAATTCCCTTTATATATATAAACCGAAAAAAGGGGCGAAGTGTGACAAATTTTTTTAATAAATTTTATTTTTTATAATGAGAGAGACTTTCAGAAGTGCATTTGCCGGGTGAAATGGCGGAAGGGGATCTTTATGAGATATTTTTCCAGTTTTCTGGAAATCCCATGTGTTCCAATAATTCATTTTCTGTAATATGTATCAGTTTTTTGTTACATTTGTAATTTCTATAGTCAGCTTTTGTTTAAATGCAGAAAAGTCTTCTGTGGACAGAAGATAGCGAAAGGCAATCACAACGGCAAAAAGATCATTTTTGCCATACACATATTGAATTCCCCGTTTTGGAATTGACATCTTCTGGTGTAATGGAAGATCGGATATGTTGTCAATTGTACGGTAGGTAAAAAGGCGTTCGCCATGAGCGCATACGTTTCTGAATTTTGTCAGGACGGATAGAAATTGCTCCATCTGGCGCTGATTGACATAGTCAAAGTTTTTACAAATTTTAGAACGTAGGGTTTGAGGAAAAACCTTATACATTTTTGGCAGATTTCCAAAAGTAAGTACATTGCTTAACACCCACAAAGGGATATTGTTGTAGTTTGAACGGTAATAATTTATATATACATAGTCTGTTGTATTTACTGCTCGTTGCAAAGTAGAAATTAAACGGGAAATGATTCTATGATTTCGTTGGCTGTTATTATAATTATGTGCATTTAGGTATGCATCTTGTGTTTCACCGTATTTTTCTGAAAAGTAATAAGACATTAAAGAACGCATATGACGTTCGATTTGTAAAAGATATTTAAAAAACAGTTCTCGTAAATTAGAATCAAATTCATAAAGAGCTACAATTTCGTTAAATGTAGTACCTTCTTTATATTTTTTGGTTAATGGAACACGAAATAGTGAACAGGAAGTATTATACCAAAGGGTTTCAGACACTATTTCATCTGGCGCCGAACATGGACAGCCTGATCGCCATTGGTTCCTCCGCATCGCTCATATACGGGGTATCTTTGCCATTTACCGGATGAGTTACGGACTGGGACAGGGCGATATGGAGCTGGTACATCGGTATTATCATGACCTGTATTTTGAGTCGGCGGCCATGATTCTCGCCCTCATTACCGTGGGTAAATATCTGGAGACCCGCTCCAAGGGAAAGACCAGCGAGGCCATCACTAAGCTTCTTGATCTGGCGCCGAAGACCGCCTTTGTGGAGAGAGACGGAAAAGAGGTGGAGGTCCCGGTGGAGGAAGTGCGTACCGGCGACATCCTGGCGGTGCGTCCGGGCGCAAGCATCCCGGTGGACGGCTTCATCATTGAGGGAAGTACCAGTATTGACGAGGCGGCCATCACCGGAGAAAGTATTCCGGTGCACAAGCAGGTGAACGATACGGTCATCGCCGCCACCATGAATAAAACGGGATTTATTCGGTTTAAGGCGACCAGAGTGGGAGAGGATACGACATTTTCTCAGATTATCCGGCTGGTGGAGGAAGCCAGCTCAAGTAAGGCGCCGATCGCGAAGATTGCCGACAAGATTTCCGGTATCTTTGTGCCGGCGGTCATCGCCATTGCCATCCTGACGGCGGCGGCATGGATGATTTCCGGAGCGACGTTTGAATTTGCGCTGTCCTGCGCCATCAGCGTGCTGGTGATCTCCTGTCCGTGTGCGCTGGGACTGGCGACGCCGGTGGCGATCATGATGGGAACCGGAAAAGGCGCGGAAAATGGTATTCTGTTAAAGTCCGGCGAGGCGCTGGAGACCGCCCACAATATTCAGTGCGTGGTCATGGATAAGACCGGCACCATCACCCAGGGCAAGCCGGTGGTGACGAACGTGGAGACCAACATGGCTCTTGATAAGTTTCTGGCCGTGGCGGCGG
This sequence comes from Eubacterium sp. An11, assembly GCF_002161065.1. Classification (GTDB taxonomy): domain Bacteria; phylum Bacillota; class Clostridia; order Lachnospirales; family Lachnospiraceae; genus Anaerobutyricum; species Anaerobutyricum faecale. Next base: position 170,646 of record NZ_NFLV01000001.1, read on the forward strand.
GACTTGAGATGGGAAGCGAGCATCCGCTGGCGGAGGCCATCATGGAGTTTACCGGAAAACAGCAGGCGCAGCCGGCGAAGGTGGAGGATTTCCGTTCCATACCTGGCAAAGGTGTGGAAGGCCGGATTGGCGGGCGTATGTATTATGCCGGTAATCAGCGGCTCATGGAGGAAAAACAGATCCCTCTCGGATATTATGAGAAACGTCTTGATAAGCTGGCGGATGAGGGCAAGACGCCGATGCTTTTTGCCGAAGAGAAGGAGATTCTTGGCATTATCTCCGTGGCCGACGTGGTGAAGCCGACCAGCCATGCGGCGGTAAAAGAATTAAAAGCCATGGGTATTGAGGTTGTCATGCTCACCGGAGACAACCGGAGAACTGCCGAGGCCATTCGCCGGCAGCTGGATATCGACAAGGTGATCGCGGAAGTTCTGCCGCAGGATAAAGAAAGAGAGATCGCCGCTCTCCAGCAGGAGGGAAAGACGGTTGCCATGATCGGCGACGGTATCAACGACGCACCGGCTCTCGCGCGGGCGGATGTGGGTCTTGCTATCGGGGCAGGAACTGACGTGGCCATCGAGAGTGCGGACGTGGTGCTCATGAAGAACGATCTGCTTGATGTGGTGACGGCCATCCGGCTCAGCAAGGCGGTCATCCGCAATATTAAGCAGAACCTGTTCTGGGCGTTTTTCTATAATACACTGGGTATTCCGGTGGCGGTCGGCGTGTTCTACACAGCTTTCGGTTTGAAGCTGAACCCGATGATCGGGGCGGCGGCCATGAGCTTAAGCAGCGTATTTGTGGTGACCAACGCCCTGCGGCTCCGCAGATTTAAAGCGTCCGCCGCGGCAGAGACCGCGCAGGACGTGACAGTTCTCCCGGAAGCGGAGATCACAGTGAGAGAAGACGGCCAAGCGGACATCGACCGGGCGCAAGATACCCGTCCGGCAGATGATAATCATCAAAAAGACGGCACCCTGACGCAGGAAAATCAGAGTGCATCTAATAAAAATCATAAGGAGGATAACATAATGTTGACAATGAAAATCGAAGGAATGGCATGCGGACACTGTAAAGCAGCGGTTGAGAAGGCGTTAAACGCCATCGACGGCGTAAAGGCAGACATGGATAAAGAAGTTCTGAGAAAGGCAGTGGAAGACGCCGGCTACGAAGTAGTGGGAATCGAATAAAGGCTGTGGCTGCGGCTCATATCCAAAAGAAATGAGAACCCCGAAAAAGGGACGCGGCTGGGTCACGTGGAAGCAGTGAATGACATATCAAAATGAACAAAAAGATGCCATGCATGAAACTATCAACATGCATGGCATCTTTTGTTGGTATCGATTCGTTTTATTTGGCTTCTGCATCTGCCTTTGTTTCTTTTGACGCGGCCGAAGCTGCCGCAGCGGTCTGCTGCAATGCCTGTTTTTTGTTAGTGTACTCTTTTACAAGCTGGTAAAGAACAGCCACCAGAGGGATGAAGAATACCATGCCGAGAACACCGAAGAGATTGCCGCCGATCAGGACAGCCACCAGTGTCCACAGGGGAGCAAGTCCCACAGAACCGCCCACCACGTGAGGGTAGATGAACTGGTTCTCAATGAACTGTACCACCTGGTAAACAATGATGCTCAAAAGCGCCTGCAGCGGATTGACCATCAGAACCAGAAGCGCGCCGATGAAGCAGGCGCAGAAGGCGCCGATGTAAGGGATGAATGAAAGTACTCCCGTCAGTACGGCAATCAGGATGGCATATGGAATCCTGAAAATGGAAAAAGAAATAAAAATCAAAACTCCGAGAATGATTGCTTCAATACACTGTCCTGACAGAAAACGGGAATAGGTTTTGCTGATCAGGCTGGCTACGTAATAGATTTTGTCGGCAATGGGTGTGCTCAGGTGGACATAGAGAAGCTTCTTGCACTGTCTTCCCAGAGTCTTTTTGCTCAGTAATATGTAAAGAGCGATTACCAGAGCAAAGAAACAATTGATGATCACGCTGATGGTGGAGGAAGCGATTCCCAGGGCAGAATTTAAGAAGTTCCCCGCGCCGGCCAGCACACTCTGCACGATGTGTTCAATGTTGATCTGGCTTAAGCTGAAAGAGGAAAGCTGCTGGGTGATCCAGGTGGTATCGATGCCGTATTCCGATAAAAAGGCCAGCCACTGCGGACTCCTTGCCTGTATGGTCAGATACACGCTCCGGACAGAGGTGATCAGCTGAGGGATCACCATGGTGGAAACCAGCATCACGATAAGCACGATACAGGCCAGCGTGGACAACAGACTGAGCATGACCAGGGGACCGTTTTTGGGCTTTACATTGAATTTTTTAAAAAGCCGGGTATAAAGCTTCTCGAATCCTCTCACCGGAACGTTGAGCACAAAGGCAACGACCATGCCTCCGATGATGGGAAGAAGAAGTCCGCCGACATTTTGAAAAAAGCCGATGACGCTTCCAAGATTGTTGAGACAGGCATAGAGAGCCACGCCGAAAGCGATCAAAAGCATACAATTTTTCATTCTTTTACTCATAACGCACATCCTTTTATTTATGTATTTGTTGAATAAGCCTACTGTACCATTTTGCCATACCAAAGTCAAATCAGAAAAATTCCTTTTGACACTCCTACCAGAGTATACTACAATAGGACAAGAGAAAATTTACAGAAAAGGATGTTTCAATACAATGGAAAAGATTATTTTGACAGGAGACCGGCCGACGGGAAGACTGCATGTCGGCCATTATGTGGGCTCGCTGAGACGAAGAGTAGAGTTACAGGAGTCCGGAGAGTACGATAAGATTTTTATTATGATCGCGGACGCTCAGGCGCTCACGGATAATGCGGATCACCCGGAGAAGGTGCGCCAGAATATCATGGAAGTGGCTCTTGACTACTTATCCTGCGGTCTGGACCCGGCGAAGTCCACGCTCTTTATCCAGTCTATGGTGCCGGAGCTTACCGAGCTTACCTTTTATTATGCCAATCTGGTGACAGTTTCCCGCCTTCAGAGGAATCCGACGGTGAAGTCCGAGATCAAGATGCGTAACTTTGAGGCCAGCATTCCGGTGGGATTCTTCACTTATCCGATCAGCCAGGCGGCGGATATCACGGCCTTTAAGGCAACCACCGTGCCGGTGGGCGAGGATCAGATGCCGATGCTGGAGCAGTGCAAAGAGATCGTGCACAAGTTTAATTCGGTTTACGGGGAGACACTGGTGGATCCGAAGATCCTTCTGCCGGATAATAAAGCGTGTCTGCGTCTGCCGGGTATCGACGGCAAGGCGAAGATGAGCAAATCCCTTGGCAACTGCATCTACTTATCCGATACCGAGCAGGAAGTAAAGAAAAAGGTAATGTCCATGTTTACGGATCCGAACCACTTAAGGATCGAAGATCCGGGACAGGTGGAAGGCAATCCGGTATTTATCTATCTGGACGCCTTCAGCAAACAGGAACATTTCGATGAATTCCTGCCGGAGTACGCGAACCTGCAGGAATTAAAGGACCACTACACCAGAGGCGGCCTTGGCGACGTGAAGGTGAAGAAGTTCTTAAATAAGGTGCTTCAGGCGGAACTGGAACCGATCCGCAAGAGAAGAAAAGAGTGGGAGAAGGATATCCCGGCTGTTTATGAGATCCTCAAAGAGGGCAGCATCAAGGCGGAGGCTGTGGCAGCGGAGACCTTAAAAGAGGTGAAGGCAGCCATGCGGATCAATTACTTCGATAACGACGACATGATCCGGGAACAGGAAGCGAAATATCAGAAATAATCAAAGGAAACGGCCGGTTTACCTGTCGTTTCTGTAAGAATCAGACGGGCGAGAGCATCATTACAGTGCTTTTCGCCCGTCTTTTGTCATGGGGAAAATGGTTCGGTTGCATCGCATGATACATTTATGGAGAAAGATTCTCAACAGCAATATTGACGAATGCAGGATGGTTAGATATACTAAATGTAAGTTAGTTACAACTAATTAATACATAGTGATTTTGTGTTTGGTTTGTTATTATAGAGAACGGAGGTATATCCATGAGTGTAGTGATCGTAGGAGGACATGACCGGATGGTGTCCCAGTACAAAAAAATCTGTAAGGCACATCAGTGTAAGGCCAAGGTATTTACACAGATGAGAGGCAATTTAAGTACCCAGATCGGGCGTCCGGATCTGCTGATCTTATTTACCAATACCGTATCCCATAAAATGGTGCGCTGCGCGGTGGCGGAAGCGGAAAAATGCAACGCGGATATTGTCCGCTGTCATACCAGCAGCGGCAGCGCTCTTCATGAGATTCTGGATAATGCCTGTCAGGCATGACCGGATTTTTATTGATCCTCCAGACATTCATATAAAAGTCTCACCGCTTCGGAAATGTGGTCCGTCTCCAGATAGGAGTAATTGATAATGAAAATATGTTCCACATTTTCCGGAGGCTGGTGATAGTACTGAGACAGGCAGGTCAGGCGCAGTCCCCGGGCCAGCGCCCGTTCCATGATGACTGAGTCAGAAATATTTGTATCAACCCGCATGAGAAAATGAAGGCCGGCGTCCTCCTCCGTGATGGTGACAAGGGAGGAGAGCGGGCTTTTTTTGATGGCCGATAAAAGACAGTCCCGTTTCTTGTGATAGGCGTTGCGCATCCGGTTGATATGTTTCTCAAAAAATCCCTCCCGGATAAAGCGCATCAGGGCGTACTGTTCGAAGTTGGACACGGTACAGGAATAGAAACTCATCTTCCTGAGGAAACGGGCGGCCAGGGAAGGCGGCAGCACCATGTAACTGATACGCAGGGTGGAAGAAAGACTCTTGGAAAACGTGTTGATGTAGATGACTTTTTCCATGATATCAATGCTCTGGAGCGCGGGAATCGGCCGTCCGGTCATCCGGAATTCACTGTCGTAATCGTCCTCAATGATGTAACGGGAGTCGGATTTTGCCGCCCAGCTGAGAAGTTCGTAGCGCCGGCTCACCGGCGTGATGATTCCTGTGGGGAAATGGTGAGAAGGAGAAATATGCACCACATCGGCGCCGCTTTCTTCCAGCCGGTCAATACGTATACCCTGGGTATCCATGTCAATAAACCGATAGTCCACCTGATAGCTGTCGTAAATCTGCGCGATTTTCTCGTAGCCCGGATTTTCGATGGCATATATTTTGTCAAATCCCAGGAATTGTACCAGGAGACCATAAAGGTACTCGGTTCCGGCACCTACAAAAATCTGTTCCGGCTCAACGTGGATATCCCGGAATTGGCGCAGATAACCGGCAATGGCTTCCCGGAGCTCGCGGATGCCCCCGCAGGGGGATTTGGTCATAAGTTCCGTGTTTCTTTCCTGCATGGTTTCCCGGATCAGTTTGGCCCAGACAGAAAAGGGAAAATGTTCCGGCCGGGTCTGGTTGCTGGAAAAGTCTGCAAAAAACTGCGGCCGGTTTTCCGGCGGGGCAGCCGGTGCCTCAGAGAAGGCCGGCCGGGCCATGAGTTCCGGTGAGAAATCTGCAACGTAATATCCTTTTTTTGCAACAGAATAGATGTAACCTTCTGATAAAAGCTGGGCGTAGGCATTTTCCACGGTGATGGGGCTGACGCCCAGATTTTTGGCAAAGCTGCGCTTGGAGGGCAGTTTTGCTCCGGCGCGGAGCGTTCCGTTGACAATATCATTTTTGATACATTTATATAAATGTTCATAAAGAGGCGTTGTTCCGATATCATGAAATGAATAGGTAAGCATGGCGGTACTCCAATCTGTCTGTGCCGGTACGGACGCCATGTCCGCCGCCGGCGTGTCAAAATAAGTAATACCCTGATTATACCTGTTCTGTAAAAAAATTCAATGGGACAGGAAGTGCTTTTTCGAAGGTTTTATGATATGATACACACAGGAAAAATGCATAATAAAATAAAGATGCCATGGCAGAATTTGGAGGATTTATGAAAAAAGAACAGATTAAAAAGCTATATGATTCAAAGTTTATGAAAATGTATGACCTGCAATATAAGGAAGGCAAGCATTATTACTGTGCCAGCCGGAGAGAAGAAGACCGTCTGCAGGCGGTGCTGCCCAAAGAGAAGTACGGGAGTCTGCCGCCGGACGGCGTCAGCTGCGTGGTGGTTCTCCGGGTGAAAGGAGAGGAGCCGAAGCTGCTTCTCAACTGGGAGTACCGTTATCCGGCAGGACAGTATCTTTTGAGTGTGCCGGCGGGGCTTGTGGAGGCGGAAGCCTGGAACAGCACCGAGGAAGCCATAAAAAATACGGCCGTCCGGGAGCTGAAAGAAGAAACAGGTATTGCCGTGGGGGAAAAGGATGAGGTCAGCATCATCAATCCTTTTGTTTTTTCCTCGCCGGGAATGACCGATGAGGCCAACGCGCTGGTATACATGTCCATCAACCGCGATACCATGCCGGAACTGTCTCAGAGTGGAGCGGAAGGCTCGGAGAAGTTTGAAGGATGCCGGCTGGTGAGTCTGGCAGAAGCCAGAAAATATCTGGTGGACGGCAAAGATGAACACGGCATCTATTATCCGGTGTATACCTGGGCGGCACTCATGTTTTTTGTCACCTGTGAGTTTCTGAAATTGTAGATGCAGCGGCAGGCCAGCCTGTTTTGCTTACTGCCCGGCGTCATAGCAGTAGGCAGCAGCGTTGCATCCGTATTCCCAGTAGGAGCTGTCACTGCCGTAAGAGGAGATTTTTACAGTTCCCGCTTTCTGGGAAGCATGGAGCACCTGTCCGTTGCCCAGATAGATGCCGGTGTGATGTTCGCCGGAAAGATGATACAGAAGATCGCCCGGCGCGGCGTCAGTGATCTGACTGACAGAGTAAAAATAATGATCCATGGTGTCAGCCTGGGTGTAAGTCGTGTCGCCGATGGAGACGCCGGCGGCATGCTGGAAGGCGTCGCGGACGAGGCTGGAACAGTCGGCGTAGCCGTCGCTGTCCCGGAATTCCTGGCTGTAAGTGTCTCCCAGCCTGCCTTCGGCGTAGGAGATGGCGGCGGAGCGGAAGGATTCGATGCAGTCCTCCCGGGAAAGTACGGTACTCTGCGATCCGGAGTCGGAGTTCTCCGGTTTATTATCGCCCAGATAGATGGAATATACATAACCTTCCTGTCCGTTTTCCCGGCGGATACGGCTCCAGTTTCCGTCCACAGACAACACCGAAACCGGTTCATTTACTGCAAGGACCGCCAGAACTTTGCAATGGCTGTTGGATTTTTTGCGCAGATTTACTTCTGTACTGTTGATGCAGGAGTCTCCTGACGCAGACGAAGAACGATCTGAAGGACTGTCTGACTCTGAAACAGAGCTGTCCGAAGGGGATCCGGAATCTGAAGTGTTTCCGGAAAGATAACTGTTATAAATGTAGCCCTGGACTCCGTCGATATTGACGGCGATCCAGTTGCCGGTCTGTCCGGTCCTGGTGACTTCTGTGCCTGCCGGCACCGCAAAATAAATGGAAGAATCCGAAGAAGGACCGCTTCTTACATTGACGCCGTCCGTGGTGAACAGCTGATCAGCTGACACAGCGGAGGGAAGAAGACAGAGAGAAAGAAAACAGACGGACAGCGCTCGGCTGATATGTCTGCGGGCGAATCGGCACCTTGGCGCACGGCGTTTCCGGTGATAGCGCGGCGCTTCGGGTGCGGAATGGGTGGGTGCTGTTTCATAATTCATACGTATCACTCTCCTGTTGTTTTTGTCCGGCCAGTACGTCATTTTACTGGCGTTTCCTGTGCAGTGTTGTCATAGATATTTATACTATAGCACGGGTTTTTGGTAAAAACCAGCATATTTGAACAAATAACATGTTTTTATTTGTGAAAAAAAGAAAAAGAAGAGGAAGATCTTCCACATAAGAAAGGATTTTATAGTATAGAATGAAAAAAGAATGGTATCAGAAAAGGAAAAAAAGAATGGTTTTATGGGCTGCGATTTTTGTGGCGGGTATTTTCTGGCTGGGATTTTCCGGAAAAACCTGCCGGGCAGCGGCGTTGTCGGCGCCGGAAGGGCTGCTTGCCAGCGGAGTGAATGATTCAGTGGTTCTTTCCTGGGAACCGGTGAAGGGCGCCGATGGGTATGAAGTGTATGAAAAAGCCGATGGTCAGGACAGCTGGACCATGGTGAAAGCCACTGCCAAAAAGAAGGCCATACTTTCAGACAGAAAAAGCGGGACCAGGTACATTTACCGGGTCAGAGCTTATAAAGTGAAAAAAACGAAAATCAAATACGGAGTTTACAGCAAAAAAAGCGATACCACGGTACCTGTACAGGCGACCACAACCCTGCGGAATTTCCTGAAAGTTTCTCTGGCTCCGGTGGGATCCACCATGTACATCTGGGGAGGCGGATGGAACAAAGCGGATAACGGCGCCGGAAAGGATGCTCTGCGTATCGGCCTGAATCCTCAGTGGAGGACTTTTGCCTCAAAACAGAGAGCTTCCTATAATTACCGCAATTACCGGTATAAAAGGGGATACGGGCTGGACTGTTCAGGTTTTGTGGGCTGGACGGTTTACAACTCTCTGCATACTTCCAGGGGAAAAGAGGGAGAGGGCTATGTGGATAAGGCGAAAAATCTGGCAAAAAATTATGCGGAAAATGGATGGGGAACTTTCCGGAAAGCGTCCGCTGTCAAAGACTATAAGGCCGGAGATATTATGTCCGGTTCCGGTCATGTCTATATTGTGATCGGTTCCTGTGCGGATGGCAGTGTGGTGCTCGTTCATTCCAGCCCTGCCGGTGTGCAGCTTTCCGGCACAGAGGCGCCGTCCGGAAAGAAGAATTCTAAAGCGGTGAAGCTGGCGGATAAATATATGAAAAAATATTTTCCATCCTGGCACCGCCGTTTTCCGGACAACGCCAGAGGTGCTTCCTATCTGCATTACAGTCGGTTCCGCTGGGATGTCAGCGGCAGTGCGGTCATGGAAGATCCGGATCATTACAGGGATCAGTCAGCAAAAGAAGTTCTGAAAGATCTGTTTTCCTGAAAGAGGATTGCATTTGAAGAGAGAGGCTTTCCCTGAGAAAGCAGCTGTGGTATACTATCAGTAATCTTGCCGGCCTGCGCGTAAATATGTCGTCGCTGCCGCGGGCAGGCAGAAAAGAGCGGAAGTTTTCTGCAAAAATCAGGAGGAGAAATGAAACGAAGAGTGCAGTCGCAGGTGACTATGCAGAAGGTGGTTCCCAATGTCACGGATGCCTACCGGGCGCTGTGGGATATCCCGGAGGATCACGGGAGCGTTGGCTTTATTGCCTGTGATAATGAAGATGTAATGTGGCTCGCCCTGGACGACGCCACCAAGAAAGCCAAAATAGAGATTGTCCACGCAGAGACCGTGTATGGCGGCGTGGACTATTCCTGGAGCAGATACGGCGGAGAGATCACCGCTGTTCTCTCCGGAGAGAATGTCTCTGATGTGCAGAGCGGTATCCGCTACGTGAAGGATTATATTGAGAACCGGTCTGCCTGTTATATGCTGGACGAGGAAGGAACCCTTGGTTATTACGCCGACTGGATACCGAGGGCCGGACGCTTTTATCAGAAGAAACTGGGGATACCGGAAGGAATGTCTCTTGCTTATCTGGTCAGTACCCCGGTGGAGAGCACTTATGCGCTGGATAAAGCGCTGAAGGCCAGCGATACGAAAGTATCGGAACTGTTCCGCCCGCCGACCAGAGTCAACACCGGCGGGGGTGTTCTTACAGGGACGGAGTCAGCCTGCCGGGCGGCGGTGCAGGCTTTTGCCGAGGCAGTAGAATACTGTGCATTTCATCCAATGGAGGTAGAAAGATGAAAGTAATCAGAATGCAGACCAAAATGCTCAGCCAGAAGATCATTGCGAATGTATCGGATGAATTTGCCAGAGTGTACCAGCTGCCGGAAGGGCATCAGAGTGTGGGCTTTTTCTCGGTGGACAACGATGACGCCGGGTATCTGGCTGTGGATGACGCCACCAAAAAGGCGGATATCAAAGTGATTCATGCGGAGACCTTCTATGGAGGTTCCACCTGTTCCTGGAGCCGGTACGGCGGCAGCGTTTTTGTTATGTTTTCCGGTCCGAAGGTGGCGGATGTGAAGAGTGGTCTTGCTTACGTCAAAGATTTCATTGATAACCGGACGGAGCTCTGTAATTTTGACGGGGACAGAGGAACGGCCTTTTATGCCCAGTGTGTGCCTCGTTCCGGGAAGTTTTTTAAAGATTTTTGCGGTATCGAGGAGGGAACGGCTTACGCCTATCTGGTGGGAGGCCCCATCGAGACCAATTACGCTTTGGACAAAGCCTTAAAAGCCGGAGAGACCCGGATTGCCAGATACTGGTATCCGCCGTCTCACGCGAACTCCAGTGGAGCGGTCCTTGCGGGAACAGAATCCGCCTGCCGGGCGGCAGCCAGAGCTTTTGTGGATGGCCTTCAGCATGCCATCGCACATCCGCTGGAGATTTAACTTTATATTCAGACTATAGAAAGAACTGTCAGACGAAATGTTTTCGCCGGGCGGTTCTTTTTCATATAAATCCCATATCCAGATCTACAGAGGAAAAGTCTTTTGAAAAATCAGGAATAAATCCAGAAAAAAATGGAAAAATAAAAATAGAACGTCTTGTGCCGGGATAAAGTAATAGTGTGACAGAAACAAAATCTGATATATCTTATGGGAAAAATATACAAAAAAACTAAAAAAATAAATTATAAAGTGGATAAAAGGTAAAAAATAAAAAAAATCTTGCAAAAACACGAAAAAAACTGATAAATTATATATAAAGGCAATAAATAACTGCATTTTGTTCATGAGAAAGAGGGCTGATAGAAATGTTTGAAAAAGGTGAATATATTATTTACGGCAGCAACGGCGTTTGTGAAGTCCAGGACTATATGAATGCAGCAGGAGAAGGGGACAACAGAATTTATTATGTTTTGGCGCCGATGCGTTCCAAGGGAAGCACGATTTTTTCACCTGTAGACAACCAGAAAGTTTTTATGCGTAAAGTCATGACGAAAGAAGAAGCCAGAGAGCTGCTGAGGGGCATTCCGGAGTATGAAGATATGGAAATCCGGGATTCCAGAACACAGGAACAGCAATATAAAGAAATTTTGCAAAGTGGGAATTCCACAGAATCGCTCCGGCTTTTGAAAGCATTGTATGAGCGGAAAAGAAAAAGAGAAGCGGCTGGCCGGAGGATTACGGCGGTGGACGAGAAGTACCTGTTTCTGGCAAAAGATTGTCTGCTCAATGAGCTGTCCATTGCGCTGGATATGGATGTGGAGGATGTGGACAAGATTCTGGCAGATAAAATCAGAGAAGAATGACAACGATATGACATTTTCGGCGGTATTATGTTCCGGAAGAAGGGAAAATCACGGCTGAAAGAAGAATTGTTCGAAAATTTTGAAAGAAATGCAAAGAAAAACTGCAGAAATTTAAAAAAATAAGTCTGGACAATTAAAAAAAATTATGATATGATAGTCACGATAATTTGATAAAGCAATGCGATGACAAAGAGAAGTAGCGCAGATTATCGCTCCCAGTGAGCGGAGGACAGTGGGAACTCCGCAGAATGAATCCGCGTGAATAACACTTTACCAGCAGCAATCTGAAAGCAGAGGAATCCGTCTTCTGTCAGTAGGTGCGCCGTAGCTGTGCGATAAACAGCAGCAGTGAAATTTGAGTGACTGCAGCAACGGGGCTGCGGTAATTCGGGTGGTACCACGGTCATATTCCGTCCTGAACGTTTAGTTCAGGGCGGTTTTTTTGTTTTTCTGCCAAGCCATGCACAGAAATCACGGCAGCTGCATGAAGAAAGCTTGCTTTCGAAAAGCAGTGATGTGATTTCTGTATAGGGCGCGCAGCGACATCGAGAAGAAGCGGAGCGGATTCGAGATGGATGGCGAAGGCAGAAAAACAAGGGCAAGCCAGGAAGAAAGAAGCAGCTGCATGAAGAAAGCCTGCTTTCGGAAAGCAGTGACGTGATTTCTGTATAAGGCGCGCAGCGACATCGAGAAGAAGCGGAGCGGATTCGAGATGATGGCGAAGGCAGAAAAACAAAGGCAAGCCAGGAAGAAAGAAGCAGCTGCATGAAGAAAGCCCCGGAAAGAAAGGAGAAAATATGAGTACATCAAACATTTACAGAGACGTTACTTTAGATAAAATCAGTGAGCAGGATGTGGGAAAGACCCTGCGGGCCGCCGGATGGGTGGAAAATATCCGCGACCACGGCGGCGTGTCTTTTATTGATCTGAGAGATATGTACGGCGTGCTCCAGGTGGTTATGAGAGATACCTCTCTTCTTGAAGGAATTAATAAAGAAGACTGCATTTCAGTGGAAGGTGTCATGGAGCACCGGGATGAGGAGACTTATAATCCAAAGATTCCGACGGGAACCATTGAACTGGAAGCACATAAAGTGGATATGCTGGGAAAGGTATATAAACCGCTGCCATTTGAGATTGTGACTTCAAAGGAAAATCATGAAAATACCCGTCTGAAATACCGCTATCTGGATCTCAGAAACCGGAAAGTCAAAGACAATATGATCTTCCGTTCCAAAGTTATCAGTTATCTGCGTGAGAAGATGACGGAGATGGGATTCCTGGAGATCCAGACTCCGATTCTGTGCGCTTCCTCTCCGGAGGGGGCCAGAGATTACATTGTGCCGTCCCGGAAGTTTAAAGGTAAATTTTACGCACTGCCGCAGGCACCACAGCAGTATAAGCAGCTGCTCATGGTTTCTGGCTTTGATAAATATTTCCAGATCGCCCCTTGCTTCCGTGATGAGGACGCGAGAGCGGACCGGTCGCCGGGAGAGTTCTATCAGCTGGATTTTGAGATGAGTTTTGCCACACAGGAAGATGTGTTCCGTGTGGGAGAAGAGGTGCTGGCGGACACATTTAAGAAGTTTGCGCCGGAAGGGTATGCGGTGACAGAGGCGCCGTTTCCGGTGATCAGCTACGCCGAGGCCATGCTTTCGTTTGGTACGGATAAACCGGATCTTCGTAATCCTCTCCGCATCATCGACGTGACAGAATTCTTCCAGCGGTGCAGTTTTAAGCCGTTCCACGGTCAGACTGTACGTGCCATCAAGGTGTCTGAGAAAATGTCCAAAGGTTTCCATGAAAAACTGCTGAAGTTCGCGCAGTCCATCGGAATGGGAGGACTCGGTTATCTGGAAGTGCTGGAAGACGGCAGCTATAAGGGACCAATTGATAAATTTATACCGGAAGATATAAAAAAAGAGATGGCCGAGCTGGGCGGCCTGGTGCCGGGAGATACCATTTTCTTTATCGCGGACAAAGAGAAACAGGCATCCCTCTATGCCGGACAGATCCGGACGGAACTTGGAGAACGGCTGGATCTTCTGGAAAAGAACGCATACCGTTTCTGTTATATCAATGACTTCCCGATGTATGAATACGATGAAGAGCAGAAGAAAATCATCTTCACCCACAACCCGTTTTCCATGCCGCAGGGCGGCCTGGAAGCGCTCAACACAAAGAATCCGCTGGATATTCTGGCATATCAGTATGATATTGTCTGCAACGGTGTGGAATTATCCTCCGGAGCTGTGCGGAACCATAATCTGGATATTATGGTCAAAGCCTTTGAGATTGCCGGCTATACGGAAGAAGATCTGCAGACCAAATTCGGAGCACTGTACAATGCGTTCCAGTACGGAGCCCCGCCGCATGCGGGTATGGCGCCGGGCGTGGACCGCATGATCATGCTTCTTCGCAACGAAGAAAATATCCGCGAGGTCATCCCGTTCCCGATGAACGGAAACGCGCAGGATGTCATGTGCGGAGCGCCAAACGAAGTGTCCGAGATGCAGCTTCGTGAGGTACACATCAAGATCAGAAAATAGTCCGGAATACATTTTTAGATTTTAAAAGATATTATGTTAAAATGCATTATAGTTAAAATGCATTATAATAGGAAGGGAGTCATCCGGAACCGGGGCTCCCTTCCGGTATTGTGTAAAGATAAAATATCGGCAGCCATGCAAAAATGCAATCCAACCTCTCCATTGACAAGGAGCCTTTTCATGGGTAGAATATAAAAAGAAATTTACAGATTCTGAGAATGGTATAGAAAGTTGGGAGGAATATTATGCAGAATGGCGTTTTAAAGAAAATCGGTATATCCTTCATGCTGCTTCTGGCGGCATTTTTTTACCTGCATACCGGAGTGCAGGCAGGAGAGAAAGGTGATCAGGCAGACAGCTTCCGGTATGGAAAGAGCGCTCTGGAGGAATCCGGTCTGTCATTTGGTCTTCTGAATGCCGGCGCATGGACCAGATCCGGCAACGCTTATTACAGCAGCAACGGAAAAGTGATCAACGGGGCTTACGCCAGAGGAATTGATGTCAGCGGCAATAATGGGGCCATTGACTGGAATGCGGTGAAGGCCGACGGTGTGGATTTCGCCATTATCCGCTGTGGTTACGGTATGAATCAGACCAATCAGGACGATCCCCAGTGGCTTGCAAATGTGACGGGCTGTGAGGCGGCTGGTATTCCGTATGGCGTATACATTTATTCCTATGCTGACTCGGTCAGCCGGGCGGTCAGCGAAGCGGATCATGTTCTGCGTCTCATCAACGGACGAAGGCTTGCCTATCCGGTCTATTTTGATATGGAGGATCAGTCCATTTTCAGTACGACAACTGCAAAGCAGCGCAGCCAGATTGCGAAGGCTTTCTGCCAGAGAATCGAGGCGGCCGGATATGAAGCTGCCATATACGCCAGCAATTATTCTTTTACCAATGAACTTCCGGAAAAGACTTTCAATAAATGGGGCAGATGGGTGGCCCATTACAGTGCCAAATGCGGCTACAAAGGTACATATCAGATGTGGCAGGCCACCAATCAGGGCCGTGTGGCCGGCGTTCAGGGTCCGGTGGATATCAATTTTCTGATCTCCGATCAGATTTTTGTAAAACCGACCGTTAAAGTGACCACAGCCGGAAAGAAAAAAGTGAAAGTATCCTGGAAGCCGAAGAAAAAAGGCAGCACTGTTCAGATTTATTATTCCAGATCCAAAAAAGGAAAGTATAAATTGCTGACAAAGAATGCCAAAAAAGGTTCTGCGAAGATTAAGAAGCTTAAGTCCGGAAAGAAATATTATTTTAAAGTGCGGCTCAGCCGCCAGCTGAACGGAGTGACTGTCTGTTCCAGGTATTCAAAGACAGTGTCCGTGCGAGTTCGATAAAATATTTATAAATGACAGGAGGCAATCATTGTGGACAATGAGAAGAATAAAATAAATCAGGAAGATGCCGCTGCCGCCAGCCCGGGAGGGAATGTGGCGGGCATTATCAAGCAGCTGATGGGCATCGATTCTATGTTTCAGGATTTTATAGATGCGGAGACAGAAGGCATGATCATATGCGAGAACTGCTACGATAACGTATTTGATGATGATGAAAATATATGCACCTGGGAGGAAGACGGGATCGAGCATAAGTTCTGCTGTAAAGAATGCATGGAAGAGTGGAAAGAATGGAAAGAACGGGAGACGGTGCCTCATGCGTAAGATCATGTTCATCGGCCGCAGTGAAGCCGGAAAGACAACCTTATCCCAGGCAATGAAAGGTGACACCATCACCTATCACAAGACACAGTATGTCAATCATTATGATGCGATCATTGATACACCGGGGGAATATCTTCAGTCCAAGAACCTGATTTCCGCGCTGGCGGTCTTTACAGCGGAGGCTGATGTCATCGGACTGCTGATGGATGCCACAGAGCCGTTTTCTCTCTATTCCCCGAATCTGACACCGGTCTGCAACCGGGAAGTTGTCGGAGTCGTG
Organism: Eubacterium sp. An11; assembly: GCF_002161065.1. Lineage (GTDB taxonomy): Bacteria > Bacillota > Clostridia > Lachnospirales > Lachnospiraceae > Anaerobutyricum > Anaerobutyricum faecale. The sequence goes on from NZ_NFLV01000001.1 coordinate 186,453, forward strand.
ACAAAGATCGACCACTGGGCAGCTCAGCCGGAACAGGCGGCGGCGTGGCTGACTCTGGCGGGCTGCCATAAGATTTTTTACACCAGCGCCTATACCGGAGAAGGAATTGCCGATATCCTCTCTTATCTGAAAGAAGAGAGAGATGTACTTCCATGGGAGGAGGTAAAGGCACAGTACGATGAGCTGGGCTTCGGAAAAGGCGAGAATGAAAAAGATGAGAGCCGCCATCAGATCATATAACATGTAAAGAGGACTATTCGAAACGGGTGAAGAAAAGAGAAGATGTCTGGGTATGTGAAGAAATTTATCAAAAGAATATGTATTATTTTTTGTGTGTCCTTTGCCGGAATGTTTGCGCTGCTCTGCTTTTTTGTAAGTATCCGGGGACGCAATCCTTTTAAGGAGCCCGATTATGATGCGGAGCTTACGTCCGACACAGAGGACATGACACAGCAGCGGGACAGCTCAGAAAATGTGGATGATACCACAGAGGAAGAGCAATTGAGCGAAGGAGAGAAGCTGGCACAGGAGTGGGGACTTCGTATTTCATCCAGGGAGAAGATGGACTTCCACCGGGTGCTGCTGGAGGATGATTACCGGCAGTTTAACGGGCATGACGCCAATGAAAATCTTGATGAGAGTTTCTCTTTTGCCTACCCGAAGAATCTGTATTGTTCGGTGGAAGCGGAGGCGGATGAGGATGCCGGAAAGTACAGCGTTTCTTTTCGGGGAAAAGATAACAGCGCGCTGCTTTCTTACAGTCAGGAGAGGCATGGCGAGGATGAGGAAGAGACTCCGATGGAAGAAATGTACAGGGAAGATATGGAATCTCTCACAGATGCCGAAACTCTGCTTTATCTGGATACCGTTTATGTGGTGACGGGCTATGAAGAGAACAAAAGTCTGGAAATTTATAAAGTAGTCAAAGTAGATGAAGAGAATCTTTATACCATGGTCATCAAGACGCCGGTGCCGGAAAAAGAAGACGCCCGCACCCTGCTTTCTTTCTATACAGAATATCTGTATCGCTCCTGCGGATTCTCCGGAAGCACCAAAGAACCCCGCTCTTATGTGGAGTTCCTGCGCGGTGATGAGTGATAGGGAATAAAACAGTAGATTATTCGTAAAAAATGCATTATAATAATAACGGTAACTGAGCGATCAATGAGGATAAAATGGGAGGTAGTAGAAATGAGAGGTTACGAAGCAGCAAAACTTTTAAAAGAAAAAGGAATTACCATTGACGATGTCAATGCGGAGATTGCATACCGGAAAGAAACCAACGCATTCAGCAATCAGCCGCAGAACGAGGCATTTATGAATATGACCCTGAATGAAGTGATGCGGGTAAAAGAAATGTGGAACATCGATTAGGTCAATGGATTCCGTACTGACAGCAGGAGGAAATCTATGAAGTTGACATCAGCGGAATACAAGGAGATTGCAAGAGATGCTCTGAAGGGAAACTGGGGAAGGGCCATCGGGGCCATGCTCATAGCAGCCTGCCTGAGCGCGTTCTTTACCTCCTTGTATTTCATCAGCCACTTTATGTTTATAATGAGTGTTGCCATCCGGATTTTTGAGAATCTTCCGCATTATTTTCTGATGCTGGTGGGAATCGGAATCGTGCTGGCGGTATTCTTCTTTTTTGCGGGAGGTCCGGCACGGTTTGGCTATATTGATTTTAACCTGGCCCTTCTGGACCGAAGAGAGGCAGTGCCGTCCATGGTGCTTGGCCGGTTCTCACTGATATGGAAGGGAATGTACATGAAGATCGCCCTGTTTTTCTATGAGCTGTTCTTTACCATTCTCCTTATTATCCCTGGAATCGTCACCATGTACGCCTATGCCATGGTTCCGTACATTCTGGAGGAGAAAAAGGATTATACCGTGGGGAAGGCCATGAAGATGTCCAGAAAGATCATGCGGGGACATAAATGGGAGCTGTTCTGTCTGCGATTCAGTTTCCTTGGATGGTATATCTTAAGTCTTTTGACCTTTGGACTGGCATTATTTTATGTTCTGCCGTACATGAATACTGCGGAGGCCGTCTTTTATAACGAGATTTCCGGCAGAGCGGACGCCTTTTACGGAAGAGAATCTCTGAAAGAGGCAGAGCCGGAAGTTTAAATAGCAGCAGGAGGAAAAGAGGAGCAATCCTCTTTTTTGTTTACGATAAATTTTGAAACAGGGTAAAGTGGTATTGTCCCATAAATCAATCTTGGCCAGGATTTTAAAATGAACGGTTTCAGAGGTTGCGGACATGGATGTTGATGAGATAAGTGCATCTATTGAGGAAAGTACGCAGTCGGGGGAGATTCCGGTGCTGGAAACGCCGGAAAGGATTACAGGAGATAATACGGAATCCGTATCTGTGAACGAAAGTACTAGAAAGTACTATCTATTATGATATTCGTTTCTATATTGTGATAGATGATAAAGATAAATTAAAGATTTTATTTGATGTGGAAGCACAGAAAGATTTTTATCCGGGATATAAGATTGTGACAAGGGGTATCGTATACTGTGCCAGAATGATTTCTTCTCAGATTAATCAGGAATTTACTCTGGAACATTATGATGACGTGAAGAAAGTGTATTCCATCTGGATTTGTTTTAATCCACCGACATATATAGGCAACGCCATCAGCCGGTATTCCATGAAAAAAGACGATTTAATTCCGGGGATTCCCGATGAAAAGAATGCATATGATAAACTGGAAGTGATTCAGATTTGTCTTCGGGAAGATATGGATGAGAAAGACGATGCGTTGATCCGGATGCTCAATACTTTGTTTTCTTCCCGGAAGTCAAAAGAGGAGATCAAAAGAGAACTTTCAGAACAATATGGCATTGCCATGGACGACGGCTATGGAAGGGAGGTAGATAAGATGTGTAACTTATCCGATATGTTTGAGGAACGTGGCATTACTAAAGTGGCAATCAATCTGATCAAGATGGGAAAGGACAATGCATTTATTATGGAGGCCACGGCGCTTCCCGAGGAAACCATTGAGCAGCTGCGGGAGACCCTGAAAGTACCGGTCGGACAGAAATAATGAGATGGGGCGGTTGCGGCGGCAGAGAAGAAATGTGCCGCTGATGTGCTGCGGACAGAGAATTTTGTATTGCGGAATTGCGATTTGTAAAAGGGTAATATACAGGACAGATGTCTTGCATATTACCTCTTTTTTTATAAAAAGTTGGAATTTAGTCCTGGCAGTAGCGCCGGGAACCTGCAAAAATATGACGGCCACATGATACCGGGAAATGTTCACTCCGAGAAATATTTCTCTTTGATCCGTTCCACCGGCATCTCCTGTCCGGTCCACAGCTCAAAGGCGGCTGCGCCCTGGTAGAGCAGCATGTAAAGACCGTTAAAGAACGGGCAGCCGGTTTCTTCCGCCATGGCAAGGAGCTTTGTCTGCCGTGGGTTGTAGATAACGTCGGAGACGATGAGATCCGGGCGAAGGAAAGAACTGTCCGGAATCGGGCAGGCGTCGGTGTGGGGAGCCATCCCTAAGCTGGTGCCGTTGGTGAGGATATCGCTTTCTTCGATGGATTCGCGGAGCGTTTTGGCGTCTTCCAGGGGAAGGACGCTTACTTTACAGTCAGTCCGTTCGTTTAACTGCCCGGCAATGTGTAAGAGGCGGTCGAAGGAAGGGCTTTTCCGGTTGAAAACGCGGATCTCTTTCATGCCGTCTAAAGCCGCCTGAACGAGGATGGCAGTGGCGGCGCCGCCTCCGCCAAGGAGCGTCATCACCTTGCCTGGCAGGGGAAAGCCGGCTTCCGCCGCCGCGCGCATGTAGCCGGTGCCGTCGGTGGTGTAACCGGTCAGTACGCCGCCGTCGTTGACCACAGTGTTGACGGCTCCGCTGATCTCCGAGGCCGGGGAGAGTTTATCGCAAAGTTCGCACATCAGATTTTTGTCCGGCATGGTCAGGTTCCAGCCTCTGGCGCCCATGGCGCGCAGACCCTCCACGGCTTCTTTCAGGCGGTCGGTGCCCACGTCGAAACAAAGATATGCGTAGTCAAGACCGAGAGCCTGGAAACTTTCGTTATGCATGAGGGGAGAGAGACTGTGGGCCACCGGACTTCCCAGGAGGCCGATGAGCACAGTCGTTCCCGTGATTTTTTCTGCCATTGTTGATACCTCCTGTATGTTACTGTCTATTGCACTACTATAACCCGGAAGAGGAAAAAAAGTCAATGGGAGAAAAATCACTGCTGCTGATCACTGTGTGAACAGTAACGAATCACTGCCATGAATTTCACCGGGAGAAAAAACATACTTGAAACGCAGGTTCCATTTTGTTAGAATGTAGGAAATGTGGTAACAGTTTAGCAGCGGGTTTCCGAGATGCCATGACTGGACTGTTACAGAAATGCATGAAGAACCGGGCGGCCGGGCACGGCATCAGACTGTGGCCGGGAAGGACCTGGTATCGAAGAAGAAAGGTTGGAACGATGAGTATGGAGATTTTAGGAAAGACGCTGTCAGAAAAGGCAGAGAAGCTGTACAATGAGATCACCGGAGAGTTGATTTATCCTGTGAATATTCTCAAGATGGACCCGGAGAATACAGAGGACTGCAGTCATCCGGTGGCCATGGACACAGGAAAGAAAGAGTTTATCGTCAAGGTGGACAGCGGACTGGAAGACTATCTGTTTGAGAATGCGCTGGTGAGGGATTTGATCTACTGCCAGCAGATGAGTAATCAGGCGCCGTCTCTCACACCGGTATCCGATAAAGATATTGATGCCTACCAGACGGCCATGATGATCAGTTCTGTGATCATGGATATTGATGTGGAGAATAAGTTAAAGGCTAACGATATGCATATTGACGATATTGACACCATGCGTCTGAGCGATCTGTTTGCCTTCTTAAAGGCTGGTATGTCTGACTATAACAGAAAGTTATATCATATCCTGGTGGGACTGCAGATTACCCTTCTGTTGTTTACCACTTCCAAGAAGGAGAATGTACAGCAGATCATAGAGACCTTTTATCTGTCTGACAAAGAAGCCATGGATATGATTGATAAGTTTGTGGATATCATCGACAAATACGGTGTGGATGACAATCGTTCCATGATGCGCTGCATGAGAAAGCTTGGTTTGGCCTGTGATATGAAGGGTCGGCTGAATCTGGAGTACGAAGGAAAGATCACCGCGTTATAATTGCTGTGAGCCTGCATACCGGTTTCTCGGACAACGGATGTCCGGAATGGCTATGCAGGTTTTTTCTGTAGAAAGGATATCAGACTATGAAGATCAGAGACTATTTAAAAGAACATATCCTGCTGACAGACGGCGCCATGGGTACATATTTTGATGAGAAGACGGAGGGACAGTTTCTCTGCTCGGAAGAAGCCAATCTTTTCCAGCCGGATATAATCAGAGAGATCCATCAATCCTATATAGAAGCAGGCGCGGTCCTCATACGCAGCAATACATTTTCTGCCAACAGGAAGACTTATGAGGACATCATGAAAAAGCACGGGATGCCGGCGGATGATGCCGGTTTTGTGAGATTTGTTCAGGCTGGTTATGCGATTGCCAAAGAAACGGCCGCAGAGGCGGCGAAGCAGGGCCGGACAGTTTTTGCAGCGGCAGATATCGGGCCCGTCTATGAGGACAGCGAGAGCAGTGAGGCAGAGATGCAAAAAGAATACAGAGAGATCATTGATGCATTTCTGGAAGCCGGAGCGGATCTTTTTGTACTGGAAACATTTCCGGATACCCGGTATGTGCTTTTCATGGCGGAATATATCCGGCAAAGACGGCCGGATGCCTTTATCATCGGGCAGTTTTCGTTCGTGCCGACGGGATATGGACGGACCGGTTTCCATTATAAAACAGTTCTCAAAAAGGCGGTCGGCAGCGGATTGTTAGACGGGGCAGGCCTTAACTGCGGCATCGGCGCCGCTCATATGGAGAGGTTCCTGCGTTCCTGGCTGGAGGAATCCGGCATGCCAAAACAGGTGGTGCTGACGGCGCTGCCTAACTGTGGCTATCCTCAGATCGTGCGGGGACATGCGGTGTATTCAGACAGTGTATCCTATTTTGGGGAAAAGGCGGAGAATCTGGCAAAGCTGGGCGTTGGAATCCTTGGAGGCTGCTGCGGGACTACGCCGGAATATATCCGTGAGATCGCTGTGAGACTGCAGGGCAGCGGACGGAAAAAATATCCGCGGATCCGTCTGACGACCGGGAAACAGATAAGACAAACGGTGACAGAGGGTAATGAAATCATGAATCGCCGGGGCGGGAAGGAAGCGTCCGGAGCCGGCGTGTCTGCCGGACAGAAAGCGGAGGAAGCGAAAACAGCCGGAAACAGCCGGGATGCAGGAGAGCGGCTGCGTCATAATACTTTCTGTCAGAAGCTTGCAAAAGGCGAGCCGGTCATTGCCGTGGAACTGGACCCGCCTTTTGACGCGCAGATGGAGAAACTGATGAACGGGGCCCACGCCCTGGCAGATACGCCTGCGGATATCATTACCATTGCGGATTCTCCGCTGGCGCGTTCCCGGGCGGATGCGCTGCTGACCGCGGTAAAGATTCAGCAGGAAACTGGAATTCCGGTCATGCCGCATCTTGCCTGCCGGGACAGAAACCGCATCGCCATCCGAAGTGGTATTCTCGGCGCCTATGTCAATGACGTCCGGAATATGCTCATTGTGACAGGAGACCCGGTGGGACGGGAAGAACGGGAGTTTACCAAAAGTGTGTTTGATTTCAATTCCATTAAACTGATGGAATTCCTGCAGAGTCTCAATGAAGAACTGTTTGCGGATGCCCCGCTCTGCTATGGAGGCGCTTTGAATCAGAACGGGGCCAGAGCGGATAAGATCGCTGAGCGGATGAAGCGGAAAATGGACGCCGGCTGTCAGTTTTTCCTGACCCAGCCGGTCTACTCGGAGGAGGAGATCGATAGGCTCGCCTTTTTGCAGCGGGAAACCGGGGCAAAGATTCTCATTGGCATCATGCCGCTGGTCAGCTACCGGAATGCGCTTTTTATCAAAAATGAGATGCCGGGCATCCATGTGCCCGATGAAGTGCTTGCGCGCTACAGTCCGGAAGGCAGCCGGGAAGAATGGGAGCAGACGGCTCTCACCATTTCCGGTCAGGTGATATCCATGGGAAAAGATGTGGGAGCCGGATACTATTTTATGACGCCGTTTCACAGAGTATCGTTGATTCAGCGGATTATGGAAAACTGTCTGCCGGGCAGCGGGGGAGCGGCCGGTGTGCGGGCAGCAGAAGAGAGTGAAATGTGCGGGCAGTAAAAAAGAATGAAAGAAAAGATGGAAGAAAAGAAACTGAGGTGACAGTATGACAAGAGAAGAATTGTATCAGAGACTGGAGAATGGTCCCCTCATTCTGGACGGGGCCACAGGCTCCAATCTGCAGAAAGCGGGAATGCCTACCGGCGTCTGCCCGGAACTGTGGATCATGGAACACGAGGATGTGCTTGTAAAGCTGCAGAAATCCTATGTGGAAGCCGGAACGGATATCCTCTATGCGCCGACGTTTTCCGGCAATCGGGAGAAGCTGAAAGAATATGGTCTTCAGGACCGGACGGAGGAGATCAATAAGACGCTGGTGCGGATCAGCAAAAAAGCGGCCGGCAGCCGGGCGCTGGTGGCCGGCGATATGACTATGACCGGCGTGGCACTGGAGCCGGTGGGCCCGATGCCCCTGGAAACGCTTATAGATATTTACAAGGAACAGGCGCAGTATCTCTATGAGGCTGGTGTGGATCTGTTTGTGGTGGAGACTATGATGAGCCTGGCGGAAACCCGGGCGGCAGTCATTGCCATCAAAGAAACCTGTGATCTGCCGGTAATGGCGTCCATGACTTTCCAGGAAGACGGAAGGACTCTCTACGGAACGGATCCGGTGACGGCAGTGGTGGTACTCCAGAGTATCGGTGCGGACGTCATTGGCGTCAATTGTTCCACGGGACCGGCACAGATGCTTCCGGTGGTCCGTCAGATGAAAGAATATGCGGAAGTCCCGATCCTGGTGAAACCCAACGCGGGACTGCCGGAGCTGGTGGACGGGGAGACTATTTATCCTATGGAAGCGGAGGAGTTTGCCTCTTACGGTCCGGCCTTTATGGAAGCTGGCGCCGGAATCCTCGGCGGCTGCTGCGGTACCACACCGGAGCATATTAAACGGCTGGCAGAAGCAGTGAAAAGTCTTACAGTCCTGCCGCCTGAGAATCATCATCCGGCCATGCTGGCATCCGAGAGAAAGAGTCAGGAAGTCCTTCTGAATGGTAATTTCCTCATCATAGGAGAGCGGATCAATCCGACAGGAAAGAAAAAACTGCAGCAGGAACTCCGGGAAGGAAAACTCCGCATGGTGGAGGAAATGGCGGAAGAACAGGAAGAGATGGGTGCGCATATCCTGGATATCAATATGGGTACTAACGGTATTGATGAGAAGGAAATGATGCTGAAAGCCATCCGGAAAGTGACGATGGTCACGGATCTTCCTCTGTGTATTGATACCAGTTACGTGGAAGTCATGGAAGCGGCGCTGCGCGCCTACCCGGGCCGGGCGCTGGTCAATTCCATTTCCATGGAAAAGGAAAAAATTGAAAAGCTTCTTCCTCTGGTAAAAAAATACGGCGCCATGTTTATCCTGCTTCCGCTTTCTGACAAAGGCCTGCCGGAGAGTCTGGAGGAGAAAAAGACGCTGATCCATCAGGTCCTTGAGAAGGCAGAGGCCTGTGGTGTTGACCGGAATCGTATTATTGTGGATGGCCTTGTCACTACCATTGGCGCCAATAAGAAGGCGGCTTTGGAGACATTGGAGACCATTCGCTACTGTAAGGAAAAACTGGGACTCTGTACCACCGTGGGACTGTCCAACATTTCTTTTGGTCTTCCGGAACGGGCCTATGTCAACGGAGCGTTTGCGGCTATGGCTATTCAAAATGGTCTGACCATGGCCATTGCCAACCCGTCCAACGGCCTTTTGATGGGGCTTGCCTATGCTTCTGATCTGCTTCAGAATAAACCACAGGCGGACATTACTTATATTGAACAGGTAAAACGGATAAAAGAAAAGCAGACCGCCGGAGGCAGTCAAAGTGGAGCGTTCCATGCCGGAAATACCGGCAGCGCGGCCGGAAAAGCGGAAGCCGGGAATACCGGAGAGGGAACATCAGGTACAGCTATAGCGGGAAGCACAGCAAAAGAAAGCGGCAGTCAGCGGGAAAACAACGGCGGAGCAGAGCCAGCAGCGGTGAAACAGACGCCGGTATTTGAGGCGGTGTTAAAAGGAAATACCGAGGAGATCGTGGACCGGGTCAAAGATGCGCTGGAACGGGGCGCGGCGCCGAAGGATATTCTCGACCATATGCTGATCCCGGCGATTAACGAGGTTGGACGGCTCTTTGACATACAGACGTATTTTCTGCCGCAGCTCATTGCTAGTGCCAATACCATGAAGGAAGGGATCGGATATCTGGAGCCGCTTCTGCAGGAAGAGAATGACGGGGAAGAAAAACCGGTGATCGTCATTGCCACGGTAGAAGGAGATATTCATGATATCGGAAAGAATCTGGTGGCGCTGATGTTAAAAAATTATGGCTATCAGGTATATGATCTGGGCAAGGATGTGCCGGCGGACCGGATCATTGCGGCGGCTGAGGAACACGATGCCTCCATCATCGCTTTGTCAGCACTGATGACTACGACTATGATGCGGATGAAGGATACTATCGCGCTCAGAAATAAAAAGAACCTGAAAGCGAAAGTTATCATTGGTGGTGCGGTGACCACACAGAGTTTTGCCGAAGAAATCGGAGCGGACGGATATTCCAAAGACGCCGCAGAGGCGGTAAAACTGGTACAGTCTCTGCTGGGAGAATAAGAGAAAGCCCTGCCGGATATGGTGAGCGCAAAAAAACAGGGGAAGGCCCCGCCGGATACGGTCGGCCGCAGTTATGCCGGCAGCCGGTATAACCGCTTTACAAGGAGGACGGAACATGAAGATCGATGTAATTATTCCTACCTATAAGCCAGATGAAAAACTGGAGAAGAATCTTCGGATGCTTCGGCGGCAGACTCTGCAGCCGGACCGCATCCTTTTGATCAATACAGAAGAATCTCTGTTTCACAGCAAAGAGTTTGGTAAACTGCCCCAGGGAGAGATTGTTCATATAAAAAAATCGGAATTTGACCACGGCGGTACAAGAAACCGGGCAGCGGCCATGTGTGACGGAGATATCATCGTGCTGCTCACACAGGATGCCATACCTGCCGACGAGTATCTGCTGGAGAATCTTACAAAACCATTTGAGGACCCGGAGGTCTGTGCGGCATACGGGAGGCAGATGGCAGACTGGAAGGATAATCCGGTGGAAGCCTATACCCGGACCTTCAATTATCCGAAAGAGAGCCGGATCAAGTCAAAAGAAGATCTGCCGATACTGGGGATCAAGACATTTTTCTGTTCCAATGTCTGTGCGGCTTACAGAAAATCTGTCTATGACGCCATGGGAGGTTTTCCACTGCATACGATATTTAATGAAGACATGATTTTTGCGTCAAGGCTCATCGAGGCAGGTAAGAAGATTGCCTATGAAGCGGATGCGAAGGTGTGGCACTGGCATAATTACAGCGCTGTGGAACAACTGAAGCGGAATTTTGATCTGGCGGTCTCGCAGGTGGATTACGGAGGCCTGTTTACCTCTGTGAAATCAGAGTCCGAAGGAATCCGGCTGGTAAAGACAACACTTCTTTATTTTATAAAAAAAGGAAGGGCTGCACTGGTTCCGCATATCATCCTGCAGAGCGGGATGAAGTATCTGGGATATAAGCTGGGACAGAATTACAAACATCTGCCCCGGTGGCTGATTCTGAAAATTTCCTTAAATCCGTCTTACTGGAAAATGTAGAAAAACACTGAATTTTAAGAATTTTTATCTTGCAAACCCATAGAAAGTAGTATAATGTATAAAAAGAGTTTATCTAAATTATTCTATAGGAGGTTACAGAGTTTGGATAATCAACAGGAAAACATCTTGGAGAGTACAATAGACAAAGAAGACGGACAGGGCAAAAAGAGAAGACGTCGTGGCAGAAAGCGCAGAATTATCGCGCAGGTCATTGTCTGTCTTCTTCTTGTGGTGCTGTTTTCATTTTCTGCGCTGGGCGGAGCGGCAGCGGCCTATTATACAGCAGCCACCAATACCATTCAGACAGATACAGAGACAGCTCTGAGAGATGCTGATGTGGTGGAGACGGATCTGGTATATGATCAGGATGTGGTCAATATTCTTCTGATCGGCGCCGATAAGCGTGCTGATGAGACGGAGTCCGGCCGTTCTGATACGACCATGATCGCCACCGTGGATTTAAAGAACGGAAAACTGAAGCTCACTTCCCTGATGAGAGATATGTACATTGATGTGCCGGGATACGGATATCATAAGTTCAATGCGGCTTATTCCTACGGCGGCGTGCAGCTGGAATACGAGACCATTGCTGAGAACTTCGGCATTAAGCTTGACGGCTATGTGGAAGTGGATATGGAAGCGTTCCGTGAAGTGGTGGATCTTCTGGGAGGCGTACAGATGGATTTGACAGAGGCGGAAGCGTATTTCCTTCAGACTGCCTATGCCACATCCAAACACGGAGAGAAGAATGTCGTGGCAGGTTCCAATCTGCTGACACCATATCAGGCGCTGGCATACTGCCGTATCCGTCAGGATGTCTCCGGTGAGTTTGGACGTACCGACCGTCAGAGAAAAGTGTTGATGGCTATCTTTAATCAGTTAAAGAGCGAGAATATCATGACCATCACCAATATCTGCATGAAGGCGCTGAAGTATGTAAAGACAGATTTGACAGAACAGCAGATCCGCAGCCTGATGACTTCTGTTATCACCATGGGAACCACAGAGATCGAACAGCTTCGTATTCCGTATGAGGGATCTTATACAGAGGGACGTCTGGGCGGTACCGGAGCCTGGGTAATGCAGGTGGATTATGAAGCGAATAAGCAGGCGCTCCAGTATTTCATTTTCGGAACAGGAGAGGATCCGCAGATCAATGATGAATATGGTGTGGGTAATGACGACTTCATTAAAGGATATTATCCGGAGAAGACCGAGGGCATTTCCACATATTAATTTACATTTGAAGGAGTGAGAGGATTGAAACAGATAGTACTTTCTCTGCTGGTGGACAATAATCCGGGAGTACTCGCCCGGGTGGCATCTTTGTTCAGCCGCAGAGGATATAACATTGACAGTTTGTCTGCCGGCGTGACAGACAGTCCAAAATATACGAGGATCACAGTGGCCGTCAGCGGGGATGACCAGATTCTGGAACAGATCCGCAATCAGATCCAGAAACTGGAAGAAGTGCGCAAGATTATCGTACTTGATGATAAGGAATCCGTGTGCCGGGAGCTGGTGCTGGTCAAAGTCATGGCGGACAAAAAGGAGAAACAGGATATCATTGCCATTGCTGATGTATTCCGGGCAAAATTGGTGGATGTTTCCATGAATTCCGTAATGATAGAGCTCACGGGCAATCAGAGCAAGCTTGATGCATTTTTGAACCTGATGTCTGACTACGAAGTGCTTGAGATGGTCAGGACCGGACTTACGGGACTGGGAAGAGGAATGCGTGTTTTAAAACGATAAAAGATGGATTCCGTCACGGAAAGTTTGGAGAGGAATTCTTCATTTTTGCAGGATTAAGAGAGCGATTCTTCAAAACAGAAAAAGAAATCTCAAAAAATTAGCCAAGACAGCTTGATTTCTGATATAAAGAGGAGTATTATAACAGACGGGTTGTTTATCAAGCTAAAGTGTTAGCGTGATATGATGAATGGCTCGCAAATATTGTTTAAACATTTAGGAGGAATAACAATGGCAGCAAAGATTTTTTACCAGGAAGATTGTGATTTATCCTTATTGGATGGAAAAAAGATTGCGATTATCGGTTACGGCAGCCAGGGACATGCTCATGCACTTAACTTAAAAGAGTCTGGTTGTGATGTCATTATTGGTCTTTACGAAGGAAGTAAATCCTGGGCAAAGGCAGAAGCACAGGGATTCAAAGTTTATACAGCAGCAGAGGCTGCAAAACAGGCTGATATCATCATGATTCTGATCAATGATGAGAAACAGGCACAGCTTTACAAAGAGAGCATCGAGCCGAACCTGGAAGAGGGTAACATGCTGATGTTCGCTCATGGTTTCAACATTCACTTTGGATGCATCGTTCCACCGGCTAACGTGGACGTTACAATGATCGCTCCAAAGGCTCCAGGTCATACTGTTCGTTCCGAGTATCAGGCTGGAAAAGGTACTCCTTGTCTGGTAGCTGTTGAACAGGACTACACAGGAAAAGCACTGGAGATGGCTCTGGCATATGGTCAGGGTATCGGCGGAGCAAGAGCGGGTATTCTTGAGACTACATTCCGTACAGAGACAGAGACAGACCTCTTTGGTGAGCAGGCAGTACTTTGCGGTGGTGTATGTGCATTAATGCAGGCTGGTTTTGAGACACTGTGTGAAGCAGGTTATGATCCTCGTAACGCTTACTTCGAATGTATCCATGAGATGAAGCTGATCGTAGACCTGATTTATCAGTCCGGTTTCTCAGGAATGAGATACTCCATTTCCAACACAGCTGAGTATGGTGATTACATAACCGGACCTAAGATTGTCACAGAAGATACTAAGAAAGCTATGAAGAAGATCCTTTCCGATATCCAGGACGGAACATTTGCGAAAGACTTCTTATTAGATATGTCCAGCGCAGGCGGACAGGTTCACTTCAGAGCTATGAGAAAGCTTGCAGCTGAGCATCCATCAGAGAAAGTCGGAGAAGAGATCCGTAAGCTGTACAGCTGGAGCGACGAAGACAAACTGATCAACAACTAAGATTTCCGGTAGTTTTCAGATGATTCGGGAGAGACAGAAGAGAATGGCATCGTAAAGAGTCATCGGAAGATCAGTCATATAAGTCTTGCAGAATAAATGATATATAAAAGAGAGTTTTTCGTAAAGAAAAGCTCTCTTTTTTCTTTTACCGGAAAATATCGTCATGAGAAGGGCCCATGACCAAAAGAGTATGCGAGATTTCTGGAAAGAAGATACTTCATGTCTGAATCGTTATAGTTTTCAGCGGAATCGTTCTATGAATCAGAAGAAGAAAAGTTGTATATTGTTATATATAAGTGAAATACTATGATTTAAGAATAGAAAAGTAAGGGAGGGGGAGTGCATGTCATGAATATATTAATTGTAGATGACGAAGTCCTTGAAGCGGAAATTATTCAGAAGTTGATTGACAGAAAACGCTTTCCTTATTCCGCTGTCTATGTGGCACAGAATATGGCGGAAGCTGTTGGGATATTGAAGAAATATCCGGTGGCAGTCATTCTGTGCGATATTGAGATGCCTCAGGGAAGCGGACTGGAGCTGACCAGATGGATTCGGGAACATGAAATAGAAGCGGAAGTCATTTATCTCACTGGTCACGCAGAATTTGCCTACGCCACAGAAGCATTGCGTCTGGGAGCGGTGGATTATCTTCTGAAACCGGTGGAACAGGAAGATTTGATGCGGGCACTGGAAAAGGCGGCCAGAAGGATACCGGACTTCCGGGGCGATACGGAAACGCTCAATGCAGAAAAGATTGTGGAGAAAGCAAAAATATATATAAAGGAAAACAGCCACAGAGAAATTTCCAGGGCAGAGGTGGCGGAGCAGTTTTTCATTCATCCGGATTATCTGTCGCACATTTTTAAAGAGTGGGCGGGAATCACTTTTCAGGATTACGTCATAAAAACACGGATGGACAAAGCAAAAAAGATGCTCATTTACACAGATACCTCCATCTCCAACATCGCAGCCAGCACCGGTTATTCTAACACCGCCTATTTCGCAAAACATTTTAAGCGGGAGACGGGAATGACTCCCAAACAATACAGACAGAATGCAAGGACGGCAGGATGAAGAAACTAGTGGAATTGAAAAAAAGGTTATTTGTCATTGTGGGCGGATTGGTGTTGGTGATGATTCTCATTGTACTGCTATTTAATCTGCAGCTGATGAGTGCCAACCGTCAGAGAACCCGGCAGAATAATCAGAGAAATCTGCAGATGTATATGATTACAGTAGACAGGGCTATGGAAAATATTGAGGATATGCTGATTGCTCAGGATATCGAAGATGTTGATCTTCAGAATATCCGAAAGCCACGATGCGAACTGGACAGGTATCTGTCTCTGTTGGAAAAGAGGACATTCTTCAAAGAGGAAATAGGAAAATACAGATTTTTAGACGGTCTGTTTCTGTTTGATAAAAGAGATAGAACATATATTGGTGTTAAAAGTGAAAATGTATCTGCGGAAAATCATACAGCAATAAAGAATCATTGTGCAGAATTAGTTTCCAGCTATGAGAATTCAGACACTCCCTCAGAATGGATGATTGCCGAGGTGGAAAATGAATACTATATTTTCCGAATGATGAATTGGAAAGAAATCTACTATTGCGCCTGGTTGAAGCCGGAAAATATGGTTGCTGATCTGCAGGGAGAAAAACGGCCGGAGGAGGGGATATATTTTCTTAGTGATAAAAAAGGAACAGTTCTCAATCAAGACAAATTGCTGCATGTGAAGAAAATTACAGGACATAAAATACAAATGGAAGGAACTTCCTATGAAGTTTTTTCTGAATCGCAGAATGGACGAGGCGGTCTAACCTTGTCCTATGTGCAAAAACAGGATTCCCCTTTTAAAGCAGCTGTACAGTTGATTATACCGGTATCGGTAATTTTGATTATGGGAGGATTTTCTTTGTTTTTGGTGTTGGTACTGACCAGTGAAATGGTATTAAATCCATTATCAAAAGTGTTTCTGGAAGAGGAGAGAAAGAAAAATCAGGCACAGCTGCAATTTCTTCAGATACAGACCAATCCTCATTTTTTGAACAACTGTCTCAGTCTGATTCGCAACTTGATTTTACTTAACAGAAACAGAGAAGCGGAGAAAGTGACTCTCGCTCTGGGAAAATTTACCCGGGGCTACCTGAATACTCAGACAGAAATTCTATTGAAAAATGAGATAGAACAGGTCGTAAGATATTATGAGATTCAGAAAATGAGATATGGAGAACGACTGAAACTGGATATTTATATGGATGAAGACATGGAAAATATTCTGGTTCCGGCTATGTCTATACTGACTTTTGTGGAAAATGCGGTAAAACATCAGATGAAGCAGAAAGAGACATTATTCATATTGATTTGGGTACGGCTTCAGAGAGAGAAGAATCAGGTGTTTCTGAGAGTGCAGGATAATGGAGCAGGATTTACACAGGAAATTCTTACTCAGCTGAGAAGCAGAGAGAATGGATTCGTGGAGAAAGAAGGAGAAGGATTGCCGGAGCAAGAACATATCGGTATAAAAAATCTGATGCAGCGTATGAAAATACTGTATGGAGAGCAGGCTTCTTTGTGTTTTGAGAATGCGGATACACAGGGAGCGGTAATTACAGTGATTTTGCCAGAACGGAGAGTCAATGTTGAGAAAACGGTGGAAGAAAGGGATTTAAAATGAAAAAGATTGTCATTGTCCTGGCAGGTATGGTCTTTTTATTTGGTGGTAGCTATTTTATTTTGTCGGAGTTGGATCGAAACGAAACACATATTACGGAAAACGTACGAAAGCAGGAACAGAATCAGAAAAATATCATAAAACTTGTGATGGCGGTACCCTACTCAGATGTTCCGGACAAAGATATGGAACAGATGGAGAGGGAGGTTAATGCGATCACCCGTAACAAAATAGGAGTGGAAGTGTCTTTTGTACGTGCGGATCATTATAGGAATACGATTACATTGATGCTGGCGGGAGAAGAACAGCTCGATATTATGATGGCTTCCGGAAATATGTTTATTGAGACGTACATCAATGAGAAGCTGGTGGCGCTGGATGAACTTCTTGAACAATATGGTCAGGGAATCATGGAAGAAGCCGGAGAGATGGCGATAAAAGCCTGTTCCATCAATGGAAAGATTTATGGCGTGCCTAATAACCGGGATTATGCGGCGGGAACCAATGCATTTATGCTTCGAAAAGATCTCCTTGACAAGTATGATATTGATCCCGCGGATATAAAGAATTTGGAACAGCTGGAAGAAGTGTTTGCTTTTATCAAAGAAAAAGAACCGGATATATCTGTGCTGGTTTCCGGCGGAGGAACCATGATTTCTAATCTGTATTTTACCAGTCTCATGATGGGGAGTTTCCGCCCCGGCGTGCACATGGATTACGGCAGAGACGAGAAGATAGTTAATCTGTTTGATACTGAAGAATATTTTGAGGCGTTGAAACGGGTTAGAAGATGGTATCTGCAGGGATATCTTGACGAGGATATGCTGGGTCAGACAGAAAGCCTTTTTGCCAGGGTGAGAAAGGGAGAAATTTTTGCTTACACTACAAAATGGAAACCGGGAATTGAGAGTCAGGATACCAATGCCGCCGGATATGAGATGGTATGTGTACAGCTGGGAGAAACGGCAGTTAGTTTTAATACCTATGCGGCCATGCCCTACGTGATTACTAAAAATACTGTGTCGGAGAAAAAATCCATGGAGCTTCTGAATCTGATGTATACCGATCCGGATATTATGAACCTGATGTCTTATGGCGTAGAAGGAGTGCATTATAAAAAGACGGAGGACGGGCATTTTACTTATGTGGATGAGGAGAAGAGAAATCCTTTTATCAACAATGCCTGGAAGGTTCCCAACCAGTTCATAACCGGCGTATGGGAGGGAAATCCTCTGACATTGTGGGAAAATATGAGAAAATTTAATGAAGAAGCGATTCAGTCCTGTGAGATAGGGTTTAATTTTGATATCAGCCCGGTGATGACGGAATACTTCGCTTTAAGTGACATTTATTCCAAATATAAAAATATATTGGAAAATGGTCTGGTGAATCCGGAAGAAGGGCTGGAGACGATGCTGGCAGAAATGTATACCAGTGGACTTTCCGATGTGCTGGCGGAAGAGAGAAGGCAGTTTGCGTATTGGAAAGCGCGGACAGATCAGTAGATTGTGCCAAATGTACTGGAAATGTTGCCAGATCACCGGATGGCAATATCTGTATGAGAGATATGCATTGGATGAAATTGTGCTAAATGCACAAAAAAGAAAAGATATCAAATTTATTTTGTGATATATCAGGTTATTTATAGGATTTCTGACTTGTTTTTGTTATGCTGAATATACAAAAATAACGAGGAGGGAACCTATGAGAAGAAAAAGTATTGTATCATTGGGAATGGCTGCGGCTATGGTTGTGACGCTGGCAGTTCCGGGGGGGAATGTGGAAGCAGCGGCAAAGCAGGCGAAAAAAATCACATTTACCAAAAAGAAACTGACCGTCAAGGTGGGACAGAAAAAGAAACTGAAATCAAAACTGAAAGTAATGCCAAAGACGGCAAAGAAGAAAGCGCTGAAAAATGTAACCTGGAAATCTTCCAACAAAAAGGTGGTCAAAGTTAATAAGAAAGGCGTGATTACTGGAAAGAAGGCTGGAAAAGCCACGGTTACTGCTAAATTAAAAGTGGGAAAAAAGACTTTAAAAGCCAAATGTAAGATTACTGTAACAGCACCGGCAGCAACTACGCCGACAACACCGACAACGCCATCGATGCCACAGACACCGCAGGTGAAAGTAACGGAAGTGAAGGCAGACAAGAGTAATCTTACGCTCAATGAGAGAGAAAACGCGCAGCCGGCTATCACTGTTCTTCCGTCCAATGCCTCTAACAAGACCATCCAGTATACATCTTCCGATGAAAATGTAGCTGTGGTTGACGAAAAAGGCGTCATTACCGCTATCGCTCAGGGTACGACGGTTATCACGGCAGCAGCCACAGACGGCAGCGGAAAGAAAGCGGAGATTACTGTGACTGTGACCAAAAAGAACCGCCCGCGCACAATCATCACCCAGGATGCGGAAGTGGATGATATGGATTCTCTGATTCATATTTTACTGTATTCCAATGAAATTGATATTCAGGGAATCGTGCAGAGTTCTTCTCAGCATCACTGGATTGGTGTAGACGGAAAAGAGACACCGGAGGGTCCGACTGCAGGTATAATGAAGAGCAGTACAGGCCATAAATTCAGCGAAAAGAAACGCTGGCCGGGCACTGACTGGATGTTTGAATATCTGGACGCCTATGAAGAAGTGTATTCCAATCTGAAAAAACATGACAGCAGTTATCCGACACCGGACTACTTAAGAAGTGTCACAAAAATTGGAAATATCGGTTATGAAGGTGAAATGGATGCACCGACAGAAGGTTCCGAGCTGATTCGCAAAGCCATTCTCGACGACGATGAGAGAACTCTGTATCTTCAGGCATGGGGCGGCATCAATACCATTGCCAGAGCGCTTAAGGATATCGAAGAAGAGTATAAAGGTACAGATCAGTGGGATGCCATCTATGAAAAAGTGGTCAATAAAGTGGTGATTTCTGCCTGTGGCGAGCAGGATTATACCTATGAATATTATATTCAGGATGTGTATCCGGATCTGAAATTCATGAACAGCAATCAGATGGGTGCTTACGCTTATATGTGGGGTGCAAGACCGGATGATGCCAGCAAGGCAACCCTGAAAGCAGACTACATGTTAAAGAATCTGGAAAAAGGCCATGGCGCGCTTCTGGATCTTTATGTAACCTGGGGTGACGGCACTTATCTGGAAGGAGAAGGAGACTCTGACCAGTTCGGATGTAATGAGGACCTGCTGGACAGCACAAACTGGTGGGGAAGAAGAGCCTATCAAAGATATGATTTCTTATCTGAGGGAGATTCTCCGACATTCTTCATGCTCTTTGACACAGGTCTTCGTTCTCTGGAAAGTTCCACTTACGGCGGCTGGAGCGGCAGATTGGAAAAAACTACCACAAGAACCAATAAAGACGGTGTCTTGGTCAACTACTGGAGTCCGGTGGAAGATACATACATAAGAGACGGCGGAACTCCGCAGGAGAATGATCCGGCTACGATTCTTTCCAGCTGGAAATATGTGGACGATATTCAGAATGACTTTTCTGCCAGAGCGGACTGGTGTATCACGGACAATTATGATGACGCCAACCATGCGCCGGCGCTGAGTGTGGAAGGCGGCGTGGATGTGACGGCAGCTGCAGGAGAGAAGCTGAAATTAAAAGCCATCGCCTCCGACCCGGATGGGGATTACGTGACTGTGAACTGGACTCATTATGCCGATGCGGATACTTATGCCGGCGATACCGGATTCACCTTAAAAGGCGCAGCTTCCGATATGGTAAGCTTCACTGTTCCGGAAGATGCCGAAAGCGGCGATACTATCCATCTGATCGTTCAGGCAAAAGATGATGGCGAGCATACTCTGACCCATTATCAGCAGGTGATCATCACCGTGGAATAAGTGGGACATTGTGGATCAGTCATAGCAATAATAAGTCATACAACTGGATTCCTCTTAGAATGAATGTGCGATGAAGAAGTGCTGCACGACAGACTTCTCAAAGCAGGTGGGTATCCCGAAAGTATTTTAAGATACTTTCGGGATACCTTTTTTTGCCTGTTTGTGTTATGATAACAAAAGTATTGCAGATACTATAAGAAAAACTATTCAGGAGGTTTTATATGCTGAATATTTCAGAATTAAAAGGCTATGTGCTTAAAGAGCGCAAAAAGATAGAAGAATTACATGGGGAGGGGTATGTGCTGGAACATAAACGTTCCGGAGCCAGAGTGCTGCTCATCGACAATGACGATACCAATAAGGTGTTCAGTATTGCGTTCCGGACACCGCCGGCGGATGATACCGGAGTGGCGCATATTCTGGAACACTCGGTGCTCTGCGGTTCTGCGAAGTTCCCGTCCAAGGACCCGTTTGTGGAGCTGGCCAAGGGTTCCCTCAATACATTTTTAAATGCCATGACCTATCCGGATAAGACCGTGTATCCCATTGCCAGCTGCAATGACCAGGATTATCACAATCTGATGCATGTATATCTGGACGCAGTTTTTTATCCGAACATTTATCAAAGAGATGAGATTTTAAAACAGGAAGGATGGCATTATGAGCTGGACAGCGCCGACGGGGAACTGAAGTTCAACGGTGTGGTTTACAATGAGATGAAGGGCGTGTTCTCCTCAGCCGATGATCTTCTGCAGAGAAAGATTCAGGCGGCGCTTTTGAAAGATACGCCGTATTTCTACGAGTCAGGCGGTGATCCGGATGTGATTCCGGAGCTGACCAGGGAAGGATTTCTGAATTTCCACCGGAAATATTATCATTCGTCCAACAGTTACATTTACTTATATGGAAATGTAGATTTTGCCAGAGAGCTGGCGTTCATCGATGAAGAATATTTAAGTCATTTTGAGAGAAAAGAGGTTCATTCGGAGATCGCGCTGCAGGAGCCGTTTGCCGCACCGGTCACCGTGAAAGATACCTATCCGGTGTCCGAGGATGACGATGACGGCGGTGAGGGCATTTATTTGAGCTATAACGCTGTGACCGGAAGAAGCTGCGACAACGAGGAGATGCTGGCCCTGCAGATTCTTGAATATGTGCTGTTCTCCATGCCGGGAGCTCCGGTGAGGAAAGCGCTCATTGACGCGGGGATCGGCAAAGATGTGGACAGTTATCTGGACGCCGGTATTCAGCAGCCGGTATTCTCTGTGATCGTAAAAAATGTACAGCAGGGAAAAGAAGAACAGTTTAAGGCAGTTATGGAAAAGGCTCTGGCAGAACAGGCGGAAAACGGTATGAACAAGAAGGCCATTTACTCGGCCATCAACAATTTTGAGTTCAAATACCGGGAGGCAAATTTCGGACGCTATCCGAAGGGGCTCATCTATGGTCTGAACTTTTTAAATACCTGGTTGTATGACGACAGCCGCGCCATGGATCTGGGCGATACGCTGACACCGCTGGCGAACCTTAAAAAGAAGGTGGAGAGCGGTTACTTTGAGGAGCTGGTGAAGAAATATCTTCTGAATAACACACACAAAGCGTTTGTGAATCTGTATCCGGAAAAGGGAAAGAATGAGAGGGCAGATGCTGAGTTAAAACGTCAGCTGGCTCACATTAAGGGAACCCTGGATAAGAAACAGCTTTATTATCTTACCGAGCAGACCAGAAAGCTGAAAGAATTTCAGGAGACGCCGTCCACTCAGGAAGAACTTATGAAGATTCCTCTTTTGAAGCTTTCTGATATCACCAGGGAGGCGCTGCCGTACCGGAATAAAGAGATGAACATCGGAGGAATCCCGACCGTCATTCATGATTACCGCACCAACGGCATTGTGTATCTGGATTTCTCTTTTGATTCCACAGAACTTCCAAAAGAACTGATTCCGTACGCGACCCTTCTGGTGGAGCTGTACCGTTATGTGGATACGGAGCACTACAGCTATAATGATCTGGCCACGGAGATTAATTTAAAAATTGGCGGAATCGCTTTCCAGACCGGTATCTATCCACTGGTGTGGAAGAAAGATGGTTTCCGTCCGTATTTCAGCATCCGGATGAAATGTCTGGGCGAGCAGGTGGCAGACGGCATGGAACTGATGGAGGAGATTCTTTTCACCTCAAAACTTCAGGATGAAAAACGGTTAAAAGAAATCATTTCCGAACTCCGGACCAAAATGGATACCCGGATACCGGCTTCCGGCCATGTGTATGCGGCCAACCGGGCTCTTTCCTATGTGGATCCGATGATGAAATATAAAGAAATTGCCGAGGGAATTGATTTCTATGATTTTGTAAAGAATCTTGACAATCATTTTGAGGAGAAAAAAGAGATACTCATGGAAAATCTGGTGCATGCGGCTCAGTGCATTTTCCGAAAAGAAAATCTTATTTTGGGCCTGACCGGAGAATTTAACTTTAAAGATCTGCTGGAGGGACATCTCTCCCGTTTTGGAAACAGACTTTATGTGATGCCGTGTGTAAAGGCGGCCCCAAAGATGGAAATGCAGAAATTAAACGAAGGTTTCCGCACTTCCAGCAAGGTGCAGTATGTGGCCACAGCCGGACGATTTGAAAGAGAAGGACAGGATTACACGGGTGCTCTCCGGGTATTAAAGACTATTTTTTCCTACGATTATCTCTGGGTAAATATCCGTGTCACCGGCGGTGCCTATGGTTGTATGTGCGGCTTTTCGAGAAATGGTTACGGTTATCTGGTGTCCTACAGGGATCCGCATCTGACCGCCACCATGGATGTCTATAAAAATGCAGCGGATTATGTGCGGAATTTTGACGTAAGCGACCGGGATATGACCAAGTATATCATTGGCACCATCAGCACCATGGATCAGCCGCTGGAACCATCGGCTCTCGGCGACCGTTCCTTCATGGGGTATCTCACCGGAACCACGCCGGCAATGCTCCAGAAAGAGAGAGAACAGGTATTAAATACCACACAGGAAGGTATCCGTGCGCTGGCGCCGTACATGGAAGCGCTCATGGAAGCGGACAC
Source organism: Eubacterium sp. An11 (assembly GCF_002161065.1). Classification (GTDB taxonomy): domain Bacteria; phylum Bacillota; class Clostridia; order Lachnospirales; family Lachnospiraceae; genus Anaerobutyricum; species Anaerobutyricum faecale. The sequence goes on from NZ_NFLV01000001.1 coordinate 210,004, forward strand.
GGTTTGCGCCATTGGAAATGACAAGAAGATCCGGGAAGCGGATATCTTTGAGAATACACGGATGCTGATGCAGTAGAGAGGAGTATATATGAGTAAATTTAAATCCGGATTTGTAACGATTATCGGGAGACCGAATGTGGGCAAATCCACTTTGATGAACCGTCTGATCGGGCAGAAGATCGCCATCACTTCCAGCAAGGCGCAGACCACGAGAAATCGTATCCAGACCGTTTATACCTGCGAGGAAGGACAGATTGTCTTTCTGGATACGCCGGGTATCAACAAGGCAAAGAACAAGCTGGGCGATTACATGCTGATGGCAGCGGAGCGCACCTTAAATGAGGTGGATCTGGTGCTGTGGCTGGTGGAGCCGACCACCTTTATCGGCGGCGGAGAACAGTACATTATTGAGAAGCTGCAGAATGTAAAAACACCGATCTTCCTGGTGATCAATAAGACGGACCTGGCAAAAGAGGAGGATATCCTGAAAGCCATCGTGGCCTATAAGGACAAGGTGGATTTTGCGGAAGTGATTCCGGTCAGCGCCCTGGAGGGGACCAACACCCAGGATTTGATCAATACCATTTTCAAATATCTTCCGGAAGGACCGATGTATTATGATGAGGACACCGTGACAGACCAGCCGGAGAGACAGATTGTGGCGGAACTGATCCGGGAAAAGGCGCTGCGTCTTTTAAGTCAGGAGATACCTCACGGCATTGCAGTGGTCATCGAGAGAATGAAGGTCCGCCCGAAGGGAAATATCGTGGACATTGAGGCGACCATCATCTGCGAGAGAGATTCACACAAAGGAATTATCATCGGCAAGAAGGGAGACATGATCAAAGAAATCGGTTCCACGGCCCGTCAGGAGATCGAGAATCTTCTGGATATGAAGGTGAACCTGAAAATGTGGGTCAAGGTCAAGAAAGACTGGAGAGACAGCGACCTTCTGCTGAAGAACTACGGATATAATAAGAAAGAGCTGTAGTGGAGAACAGCAGAAGTAGCCGGACACTGATGTCCGACAGTGAAGTAAGGCAGGCAGAGAAAATGAGCGAACAGACAAAGGTGACGGGCATCGTGCTATCCGTATATCCCGTCGGAGAAAATGACAGACGTCTGACCATACTGACAAAAGAAAGAGGGAAGATTCAGGTATTTGCCAGAGGGTGCCGCAAGCCGAATCACCCTCTTTTTGGCGTGACGCAGCCCCTCATCTACTGTGAATTTATGATTACGGAGGGACGCAGATACAACTATCTCAATTCTGCGGAAGGAAAGAATTATTTTCCACATCTGAAAGAAGACCTGGAACACATTTATTACAGTACTTATGTGGCAGAGCTGGCGGAATATTTCACTGTGGAGGGCATGGATGAGAGAAATATCCTGAACCTGCTTTTCGTGACGTTTTCCGCCATGGAAAAAGATAAGGTGCCGCTTCCTCTCATCCGCCGTGTCTACGAGCTGAAGATTCTTCAGTATTACGGTATCGGCATGGAGGTGTTCCAGTGCATCTCCTGCGGAAAGACAGAGAATCTGGATACCCTTTCTTTCGAGGCGGGCGGCGTGTTATGTCACGACTGCGCCGGCAGGAATGCGAAGGGCGGCACAGCTTCCACGTCTCAGGGGACCAGCCGCCAGGGCAACGGCGGTCAATTATCCGGCGGCACCCATGTGGAGCCGGCGGTGCTTTACACTCTTCAGTACATTTTGAGCGTTCCGCTGACACAATTGTACAGTTTTGTGTTAAAAGAAGAAATCTTTCTGGAATTTCAGTGGATCGTAAAACATTTCTTCCGAATGCACGTGGAGCATCGGTTCAAGGCTGCGGAAATGCTGGACGAACTGTGAAAAATGCGGTGCAAAATATGGCTGCACAGGAAAAAACTCTTGAAAAGAGCGCATATCCACGGTAGAATAGAAACCGATTATAAAATGCGCGGCCCTTTTTTAAGAGCAGCAAAATAAAAAGAAAAAAGAGGTAAGACATTATGGAAAAAACAATGGATAAGATTATCGCTCTTGCCAAGGCAAGGGGGTTCGTATATCAGGGTTCCGAGATTTACGGCGGCCTGGCAAACACCTGGGATTACGGTAATCTTGGCGTGGAGCTTAAGAACAATGTCAAGAGAGCCTGGTGGAAGAAGTTCATCCAGGAGAGCCCGTACAACGTAGGTGTGGACTGTGCTATCCTCATGAACCCGCAGACATGGGTGGCTTCCGGACATCTGGGAGGATTCTCCGATCCGCTGATGGATTGTAAGGAATGTAAAGAAAGATTCCGTGCCGACCAGCTCATTGAAGACTTCGCCAAAGAGAACGGCATTGAGCTGCCGTCTTCCATCGACGGCTGGAGCCAGGAAGAGATGAAAGCGTTTATCGATGAGCACAATGTGCCATGTCCGAGCTGCGGCAAACATAACTTTACCGATATCCGTCAGTTTAACCTGATGTTCAAGACCTTCCAGGGTGTTACAGAGGACGCAAAGAATACTGTTTATCTTCGTCCGGAGACAGCCCAGGGTATTTTTGTCAACTTTAAGAATGTACAGAGAACTTCCAGAAAGAAAGTTCCGTTCGGTATCGGACAGATTGGTAAGTCCTTCCGTAATGAGATCACACCGGGTAACTTTACGTTCCGTACCAGAGAGTTCGAGCAGATGGAGCTGGAATTCTTCTGTAAGCCGGATACAGATCTGGAGTGGTTCGCTTACTGGAAAGATTTCTGCGTGAACTGGCTGAAAGATCTGGGTATCAAAGACGAAGAAATGCGGATCCGCGACCATGAGAAAGAAGAGCTTTCCTTCTATTCTAAGGCAACTTCCGACATTGAGTTCCTCTTCCCGTTCGGATGGGGCGAGCTGTGGGGTATTGCCGACCGTACTGATTACGACTTAAGCCGTCATCAGGAAGTATCCGGAGAAGATATGAGCTACTTCGATGATGAAGAGAAGAGAAAATACATCCCGTATGTCATCGAGCCGTCCCTGGGTGCTGACCGTGTGACTTTGGCGTTCCTGTGTGCAGCCTATGATGAGGAAGAGATCAAGGAAGGCGATGTGCGTAACGTTCTGCACTTCCATCCGGCCATCGCACCGGTGAAGATCGGCGTGCTGCCATTGTCCAAGAAGCTTTCCGAGGGCGCCGAGAAGATTTATCAGGAACTGTCCAAGACATATAACTGCGAGTACGATGACAGAGGAAATATCGGTAAGAGATACCGTCGTCAGGATGAGATCGGTACACCTTACTGTATCACTTACGACTTTGATTCCGTGGAAGACGGCGCTGTGACTGTCCGTGACCGTGACACCATGGAGCAGGAGAGAATCAAGATTGAAGATCTGAAAGCATACTTTGAGGAGAAATTTGCTTACTAATCCTGCGGGTGAATGAAGATTTGTGGGAATCAGTCACAGACCATGAGAACGAAGTATCAGAGGTTTGTGATAAAGAACTGTAATAAAGAAACCGGCAGCGGCCAGTGGGATTCTGGCTGCTGCCGGTCTTTTGCTGTCTGCCGGAAAATCAGGCTGAAAGGCATTTCCATTGACAAACATTTTGGTCAGGGGAAAAGTCCTCTTTTGTCGACGCAGGGAGCGTCAGCGCAAAGAGATGGTGAAGGCGTCTCCGATTGGTTTGTAATCTTCGGAATTCTCACCGTTGCTGTCTGCCAGCTTTAGGGCATAAGGGGTGAGTGTGAGAGAAGAAGCTTTGTCGGAGACATAACCGTTTTCGGTGGTGTCCACCACCATTTTTCCAATACCGGTCATGCCATCGTAATTGCTGGTGTAAAATTCCACTGGATTGCCCAGGTCATCGGTGCCTTTCAGGATGACGTCGTAATCGCTGTTTTCATCGGTGGAGGTAAAATAAATCTTCTGTCCCACGGCGTTACTGGTGTAGCGGTTAAAGGTGATGGAAGTGTCATTTGGCAGAGAGTAAATGGCATTCAGGCTTACGTCTCCGGTATCGGCCTTCAGCTCATCGCCCGAAGTAGTAAATTCCAGTGCTCCCAGGCGGGACAAATCCATGGCGTCAGATGAATCGTTATTTTCATCATCCATCAGCAGATAAAATTCCAGTTCCATGGTCTGACTGCCGGACAGATCGGAGGCCTTTGGTATGTTGATTTCTTCTGTGCAGATGATGGAGGTATTGTTGACACGATCTGTAGTGCCGCCGCTGCCGTTGGAAAGGCTTTTGCCGTTTATAGACACATCCACCGCCGGTACAAAATTATCGTTGTCCAGAGACAGCCCGGAATCTTTTCCGAAGTTCATGGTGTAAGATACATACAGAGTATCGTCATCCCAGATTACATCGTTTAAGGTGGTGGTGATATCATTTTTGGTGAAGGAACTTCCCACCACGGTGCGGTACGGACTGATGTCCTTGTTGATATTCAAAAGCTCCGCCAGGCTGTAGATCACATTTTTGGACTGAGCATACACCGTTTCCCGGATCGGTGCGGATGCGGCGCCTAAGAGGAATACAAAGGCTGCCGCCGCTGCCGCGCAGCGTTTCCAGGAATGAAAGCGCCGGCCTGAAGGTTTGGTATCGGATGCCAAAGTCTGGCCGGAGAAAGCCGGGGACTCCGCCTGTTCAGACTGCATTCTTTTGGCGAAGGCTTGTTTCCAGTTTTTTAATTCTTCTTTCTGCACCGGGCTTGTTTCATAAGTATCTGTATGATTATCTATTTCATTGAGTAAAGTGTAAATTTCTTTTTTCATATTTTAGGACCTCCTATTTTCTTTTTACAGTGCTCTGGCCTGGGAAAGGCGGGAAAACGGTTTTGGTTTCTGCCGCCTGCAGTGCCTGGCTGCCGCGGGGAAACAGTGTCCGCAGTTTTCGTTTGCTGCGGGACAGCCGGTTATAGAGGACGGATTTTTCTGTGCCGGTCTCCCTGGCAATCTCATCGAAGGATTTTTCCTCCACATAAAGTTTAAGGAAGAGTTCCCGGTCTCTTGGTTTGAGACAGGAGAGCATTTCGGTGGTTTCTCTGGAAAATTCCTCGGAAAACTGTGTCTGCATATCCAGGGCTTCTTCGATTTCAAGAAAATCTTCCTTTTCATCCCAGCTGCTCTCCAGAAGATGGCTGGCGTATTTCCTTTTATAGTCAAGGGCCTTCAGGCGGGTGATGCCGGCGATCCAGTTGGCAAACGGGTTTCGGTCCGGCTGAAAGGAATCAATGTGATTCCAGACGGCGAAGAAAACGTCGCTGATACATTCCTCCTCATACTGGGAGAGGACGCTCAGATACCGGTGAGCCACGGATCTGACCAGACCACCGTAATGGACCATGACGTATTCCAGGGCCTGTTCATTTCCTCTGGAAAGCTCCTGAACGAAGTTTTGTTCTGTTATTTTCATAACTGCTCCTTTTTGTTTTAAGTATGCCTCCGGCGTACTTGCCGCAAAGCGCGCGCTCCAAAGAAGCTTCAGCTGCGGCCTCTGTAATCCGCCGGAGGCTCAACTTTCAGCGGGGGCACCCCGGCTGAAAATTGTACATCCGGATGTTTGGTTTATTATATCGGTTACACTTTATATTCGCAAATGCAGAGGGAAATCTATCAATTTTCAGCAAATTTTTTCAGGAATATTGCAAATTGCGGGCAGCTGCGGTATGCTGAATGACAGACAGGCCAGGACTCACGGGTGCGTCCTGAAACTGTGCGGTTTTGTAAAAAGGATCGAAGAAAATGAAAACATGAAGGAAAGGATAAAAAGATGGCATATTTGAGAATGGATTTTTTATCGGATGCACTGCAGAAGATCACGACCATAAGCGTTGTGATTCCCAACGATGTTTCAGAGGAGGACCGGAAAGGAAACAGTTCCTATAACAGGGGCATGAAGACCCTGTATCTTCTCCATGGTTTTACGGGCAATGACACGGACTGGATCTGCGGCACCAATATTCATACCCTGTGCAAAAAGTATAATTTCGCGGTGGTCTGTCCTTGTGGAGATAACAGTTTCTATCTGGACCGGGAGATGACCGGGGGCAAATACAGTACATTTATCGGAAAAGAGCTGGTGGACTATACGAGAAAAACTTTCGGATTCTCTGACCGGAGAGAAGATACCTTTATCGGCGGTTTTTCCATGGGAGGCTACGGGGCTGTCATCAACGGCATGAAATACTATGAGACCTTCGGGAAGATCATGGCTTTCTCCTCCGCTCTGCATCTGGATGAGATGGCGGACAAGGGAGAAGATTACAGACATGAACTTTTCAATGAAGCGTATCTCCGGGAAATCTTCGGGGAGCCGGGACAGCTTAGAGAAAGCGACCGGAATCCCAAATTTTTGATAGAGCAGATCAGAAAAGCGGGAGGGGAGATTCCGGAACTTTATCTGGCCTGCGGCACGGAGGACAGTCTGATCGGCGAGAACCGCAGGTTTCGGGATGATCTGTATGAAAAACAGATTCCTGTTCTCTACCATGAACAGCCGGGCGCTCATGACTGGGATTACTGGAACAGAGAGCTGCAGCCGGCGGTGCGCTGGCTGATGAAGTAAGAGAAGAGCAGTTCCCGCGCCGGACCTGTTCTCTCTGCCGGATGCATTCGGGATGGGCGGCGTCTGTCTGGCATCCGCCTCCCGGCGCATTTCCTGTGAAATGTGACAAAAACTTCCGGAAAGAAACAGATATGGAAAATGGCGGTTAATTATATTAAACAAAATGTGAATATGACATTATAAAATTAAGTAAAGAAAAATCAAATGTGGTAATAATATAAGAAAGCGATTAAAAAAAGCAAGCGAAAATCGTCAAATCTTATGAATCTGAAAAAATGCACAAAAAACACTTGCTTTTTTGAATCAATGGTTGTATTTTATATCTAGCAATTGCGAAAGACATATAACTTAATCTTAACGAGAACAAGGGCGTTCGTGAATCATCAGATTCTCGGACGCTTTTCTGATTATACAGAGATTTTTCTCATAACCAGATACTGTTCTGTCATGGATGATAATGGAAAGGATGTTACGACTATGAAAACAGATGTCAAAGAAATCTTTGGTTCCAACGTATTCAGCGATGCGGTAATGAAAGATCGTCTGCCGAAAGCCGCTTACAAAAAGATGAAAGCTACCATCGATGCCGGTGCAGAGCTTGATCCGGAAGTGGCAGATATTGTTGCCCATGAGATGAAAGAATGGGCCATTGAAAAAGGAGCTACTCATTTTACTCACTGGTTCCAGCCGCTGACAGGTATTACTGCTGAGAAGCATGACGCGTTTATTGATCCGCAGAGCGACGGAACAACACTGCTTCGTTTCTCCGGTAAAGAGTTGATCAAGGGAGAACCGGACGCTTCTTCCTTCCCATCCGGCGGCCTTCGCGCAACCTGCGAGGCAAGAGGATATACCGCATGGGATTGTACATCACCGGCCTTCATCAAGGAGACCCCGCATTCCACCATCCTCTGTATCCCGACAGCCTTCTGTTCCTATAAGGGAGAGGCTCTGGATAAGAAGACTCCGCTGCTTCGTTCCATGCAGGCACTGGACGTACAGGCAATGCGTATTTTAAGATTATTCGGAAATACAACTGCACAGCATGTTTCCACATCCGCAGGACCGGAACAGGAGTATTTCCTTGTAGATAAAAACATGTACTTAAAGAGAAAAGACCTGATTTTCACAGGACGTACATTATTTGGTGCCATGCCTCCAAAAGGACAGGAAATGGATGATCACTACTTCGGAACGATTCCGGAGAGAATTCTTGGTTTCATGAGCAAGTTTAACGAGGAACTCTGGAAACTGGGTATCTCCGCAAAGACCCAGCATAACGAGGTTGCTCCTGCACAGCATGAGATCGCACCGATCTATGATCAGAACAATGTGGCAACAGACCACAACCAGCTGGTAATGGAGACTGCACAGAGAGTTGCCGATGAAGAAGGTCTGAAATGTCTGCTTCATGAGAAACCATTTGCAGGCATCAATGGTTCCGGTAAACACAACAACTGGTCCATGGCTACCGATACCGGCGAGAACCTGCTGGATCCGGGCAAGACTCCTCACGAGAACATGCAGTTCCTTCTGTTCCTTGCCGCAGTCATCCGTGCCGTGGATGAACACGCAGACCTCCTGCGTCTGTCCGCATCCACACCGGGTAATGACCACCGTCTGGGAGCTAACGAGGCTCCGCCAGCCATCATCTCCATCTTCCTTGGCGAACAGCTGGAGGACGTGGTAGAACAGTTCGTGGATGCCGGAGAGGCAACCAGCTCTCTGGAAGGAGAAGAATACGTTTCCGGCGTACATTCTCTCCCACACTTTAAGAAAGACGCCACAGACCGTAACAGAACCTCACCATTTGCCTTTACAGGAAATAAATTTGAGTTCCGTATGGTTGGTTCCACACAGTCCATCGCAGATCCGAACACTGTGCTTAACACTATTGTGGCAGAAGTTCTCTGTGATATGGCTGATAAGCTGGAAAAGGCAGACGATTTCGGTATGGCAGTCCATGATATGATCAAAGAGACTATGGCTGCTCATAAACGGATCATCTTCAATGGCGACGGTTATTCAGCAGAATGGGTGGAAGAGGCAGAGAGAAGAGGTCTCCCGAACATCAAATGTATGGTGGACGCTGTCCCGGCCCTCACAAAACCGGAAGCAGTGGAAATGTTTGAGAAACATGGTGTGTTCACAAAGGCAGAACTGGAATCCCGTGCGGAAGTTCTGTACGAGACCTACTCCAAGACCATTCACATCGAGGCTCTCACCATGATCGACATGGCGAAGAAACAGATCATCCCGGCCTGCATCAAGTATCAGACCAGCCTGGCAGATTCCATCAATGCCATCAAGGCAGCGACACCGTCCCTCGATACTTCCGTACAGGAGAACTTAATGTCCGATATCGCATCCAACGTGAAGGAAGCCTTCGGCGCATTAAAAGAACTGGAAGACGTGACAGCCAAAGCAGAAGCTATGGACGATGTGGAAGCACAGGGCCACTACTATCACGATGTGGTATTTGCAGACATGGGTGCACTCCGTGCTCCGGCAGACCGTCTGGAGATGCTTGTGGCTAAAGAAGCATGGCCATTCCCAAGCTACGGTGATCTGATCTTCGAAGTTTAATTTGGAAGCGCAGTAATTAAAGTTTAATCTGACAAGAAATCTTCAACATAAATAATCCTCAACGTAACAGGATACCCATCCTGACATAAAATGCATAATGCAATAGAAGTAAGACATCAAGCAGAAAATCCGGCTCATTTTGGGCCGGATTTTTTCATATACTGGTATGCATAAAGAAATAAAAAGAAGGGATGCCGGTGAGAAGAGACAGGAAAAACTGGGGACGGCGGGCGGTTTTGTGGCTGGGATTGTGTCTGGCTGGCTGCCTGTACGCACCCTATGCCCGGGAAGCAGAAGGGAGGTTCCTTCGCGCCATGGAACAACCAGCGGAAATTACAGATGTCATGGGAGAAGGGACGGCGGACGGTGATGAGGAAACTGTGACGCAGAAAGTCGCGTACCTCACCTTTGATGACGGCCCGTCCACCCATTCCGGCGAGCTTCTGGATATCTTAAAGGAAGAAAATGTGAAGGCCACGTTTTTTGTGGTGGGAAAGGAAGATGAAGAATCCCGGGAAATATATAAACGGATCGTGCGGGAAGGCCACAGCCTGGGACTTCATTCTTATTCTCACGTTTATAAAGAGATTTACAGTTCCGCAGACAATTTTCAGGCAGATTTGTGGAAGCTGAAAACCTATCTTTATCATATCACCGGGGTGAGCTGTGATATTTATCGTTTTCCGGGCGGGAGCAGCACCACCCAGATGAAGTTTCCGCTGGAAGAGGGAGAAAAATTTCTGGAGGAAAAGGGAATCCGCTATTTTGACTGGAACGCTACCGCGGAGGATGCCGTCTGTGTGCAGTCCGCGCCCGGCGTCATTATGAAACGTGTGTTGAAAGATGCATTAAAACATGATAAGACCGTCATTCTCATGCATGATCTCAATTGCTGCAAGACTACACTGAATGCTGTCCGCCCGCTGATTGCCAGACTCAGAAAAGAGGGATATACCTTCGACCGGCTGACCAGAGATACTATTCTGGAATGAAAATATCTGTCGGTCAACGATGATGCCCGGAATCCGGGGCTGTCAGCAAAATGCAGGAATTTGCCCGGAAAGCATCAGAAGAATTGACAAAAGGCACATCCTTCGCTATATTAATAAGTTATGAGAAAGAAACTTGGTGAAAATATGAAGTACCATTATTATGAAGTGATCGAAAAATTAAAAAAACGAGGAAGCTCCCCCGGACTTGAGACAGTCCGAGGGCTTCTTGATGTCCTGGGACATCCGGAAGAGCGGCTGCGCATCGTGCATATCGCGGGAACCAATGGAAAAGGCTCTGTCTTTGCATTTCTGGCATCGATGCTGAAAGAGGGAGGATACCGGGTGGGACGGTACATTTCTCCGACCATCCATTCCTATGAGGAAAGATTTCAGATTGACGGGAAAGAAATTTCTCCGGATAAACTGGAAATGTATTTCTCCCGCATGGAGCGCGCCATGGCGCAGATGGAGAACGCGCAGACAGAGAAGAATCATGAGATGCCAGGACAGCAGCCGGGGCAGCCTTCGGTTTCCGGGGGGCAGCCGCTGCGCCTGCCGACTCTTTTTGAGGTGGAGACAGCCCTGGCCTTCCTTTATTTTGCGGAGGAGGGGGTGGATTTCGCTCTCATTGAGACGGGCATGGGAGGAACCTGCGACGCCACCAACGTTATAGAACACCCGATGCTGACGGTGATCTCCTCCATAAGCTATGACCACAAGGCGTTTCTGGGGGATACGCTGCCGGAGATCGCCGGGCAGAAGGCAGGCATCATCAAAGAGCAGGTGCCGGTCGTTGTGTCGGAAAACGTGCCGGAAGTCTGCCGGGTTCTGGAGGAGAAAGCCCGTGAGAAACACGCGGAATGCACTTTTATAAAGGAAGCGGACTACCGGGTGGAGACAGAGGCTGTGAACGGCAGTACATTTATATGGAAGAAACACAGATTTACTATCTCTCTGCCGGGACGCCATCAGATATCCAATGCGGTGACAGCGTTGACTGCGGCGGAGAAGCTGTCCGGAATCTTGTCAAAGGCCGGGCAGCCGCAGGAGAATTCGGGCATTGGCTGGTCTGCGATGCAGCAGGGACTTGCCGGTACCCGGTGGCCGGGACGTCTGGAACTTCTGCATGAGAAGCCGTACATTTTCCGGGATGGTGCCCATAATCCCGACGGGGCGCGTAAATTAGGGCAATTTCTGGAAAAACATTTTACAAACCAAAAAATCATCTATATAATGGGAGTGTTAAAAGATAAAGAGTACGAAAAGATGCTTGCGGAGCTTCTGCCGCTGGCAGCTCAGGTCTACACATTCCGGCCGGATAACGAGAGAGGCCTTTCCGGAGAAGTTCTGGCCGGCTGTGCGAGAACGTTTGGGGTGAAGGCAGAAAGCTGTGACAATGTCAATGCGGCCATGGAACGGGCGGTGAAGCAGGCGAAAAAAGAGGACGTGCTGGTGATCTGCGGCTCCCTGTCCTTTATGGAGGAAATGGATGACAGTCTGTGGCAGGATCTGCCGGCCGCTGAGAACGCTGAGAACGAACAGACGGCATCGGGAGCTGACAACGAAGAGAGAACAGATAACAGTGGAAACTGACAACGAAGAGAGAACAGATAACAGCGGAAACTGACAACGAAGAGAGAGCAGATAACAGCGGAAACTGACAACGAAGAGAGAGCAGATAACAGCGGAAGCTGACAATAAAAAAAGACCACATCAGGAGGAGACATCGTGAGAATAGGAAAATATAATCTGGATCTGGAACATCAGGGATACATCATGGGGATTTTAAATGTGACCCCGGATTCTTTTTCCGATGGGGCCAGATATCAGTCCATGGACGCGGCACTGTTTCAGGCAGAGAAAATGATCCGGGAGGGAGCGGCCATCATCGATATCGGCGGCGAATCCACAAGACCGGGGCATGAAAAGATTACGGATGAAGAAGAGACAGAGCGGGTGGTGCCGGTCATTGAAGCGGTAAAAGAGAGATTTGATGTGCCGGTTTCCCTGGATACGTACAAATATGCGGTGGCGAAGGCAGGGCTTGCTGCCGGTGCGGATATGATCAATGATATCTGGGGACTCAAATGGGACGACCGTCTTGCAGCGCTCCTTGCCGAAAACGGCGCAGCCTGCTGCCTGATGCACAACCGAAAGCAGGCGGACTATCAGGATTATCTGAAAGATTTCATGGAGGATATGCGGGAGACTCTGCGCATTGCCGATGCGGCGGGAATTTCCAGAGAAAAAATCATGCTGGATCCCGGGGTGGGCTTTGCCAAGAGCTGTGAGCAGAATCTTTCTATCATCAGACATCTGGATATCTTAAAAGAATTCGGACTTCCGGTTCTTCTGGGGACTTCCAGAAAGTCTGTCATCGGCGCGGTTCTCGATCTGCCGGTGGATGAGCGGGAAGAGGGGACCATGGCAACCACGGTCATCGGACGGATGAAGGGCGCAGCAGTCTTTCGTGTTCATGATGTGGAGAAGAATTACCGTGCCATGAAGATGGCCGAAGCGATTCTCGCGGCAGAATAAAGAAGAAACAGAATCGCGGACGGTTGTGGAAAATGACTGCGGCCGGGACAATCACAGGAAAATACAAGGATATCGACAGAAACTGGGTGTATGAAATGGATAAAATAACAATTAAAAATCTGGAAGTGTTCTGCAACCACGGTGTATATAAAGAAGAAAATGTACTGGGGCAGAAGTTTTTGGTGGATGCGGAGCTGTTCCTTTCCACCAGGAAGGCCGGACGTTCCGATGAGATGGCGGATTCCGTCAGCTATGGAGACGTGTGCCGGCTGATTTCCAAAGAAATGAAAAAACAGAATGATAATCTTCTGGAACGGGTGGCGGAGAGGCTGGCGGAACAGATTCTCCTGCAGTTTGCGCTCATAAAAACCGTCCGGATTGAGGTGAAGAAGCCGTGGGCGCCGGTGATGACCCATCTGGATTACGCTTCCGTATCCATAGAGCGGGGCTGGCACCGGGTCTACGTAGGAGCCGGTTCCAACATGGGAGACAGGCAGGCCTATCTGGATGAGGCAGGAAAGAAGCTGGAAAGCGACGGATGGATCAGACATTTCCGGGCGGCGGAAGTCATAGAGACGGAACCTTACGGCTATCTGGATCAGGATAAATTTCTCAATACGGTCTTTGAATTTGACACTCTGTATGAGCCGCGGGAACTTCTGGGAAAACTGCAGCAGCTGGAGCAGGAAGCCCACCGTGTCCGGGAGTTCCGCTGGGGACCTCGGACGCTGGACCTGGATCTGCTGCTGTTTGACGACATGGTCACCGAGGAGGAGGATCTGGTCATCCCGCATCCGGAGATGACCAAGAGAATGTTTGTGCTGGAGCCTCTGTGTGAGCTGAACCCGTACGCGGTACATCCGCTCTACAGGAAACGGTTCCGGGAATACAAAGAGACCATGGGCAGAGAGGAAGCGCCGGAGTAGAGCAGCGAGGAATGAGATTGACAGAATAAAACAGTGAACTCCAGTGAAAACAGCAGATATAAAAATATTTGAAATTTGATAGAGGAACTGGGAAATGGATAAGATAAAGAAAGATATTAATCAGATCAGAGAAGATATCAAAGAGGTCGATTATAAGATTGCGGAACTCTTTGAGAAGCGCATGAAATATACGGCGGAGCTGGCCGAGGCCAAAAAAGAGATCGGGGCTCCCATTTATGATAAAAACAGAGAAGATGAAAAACTGGCGGATATCACAAAGAACCGTTCCAATCCTTTTATTGTAAAAGGTCTGGAAGAGATTTTCATTCAGATGATGTCTATCAGCAGAAAATACCAGTATCATCTGGTGCATCAAAGAGACCGCTACATTGAAAACTATTTTACAGAGGTACCGGAGCTGGTGATGTTTCCGGATACCAGAGTGGTGTACGCCGGAGTGCCGGGGTCATTCACCTGCATGGCCAGCGAGAAGTTTTTTGGAAGAGATATCGATCATTACGGAGTGGCGCAGTTTAAGGAAGTGGCGCTGGCTCTCAACAATGGAGATGCCGATTACGGTGTGCTTCCCATCGAGAATTCTTCTGCGGGAGATGTGGCAGGAGTCTACAACATTCTTCTGGAGAATGATGTCTGCATTGTGGGAGAAGTTTTTGTGAAAGTCGACCATTGCCTTTTAGGCTGTCCGGGTAGTAAAATAGAAGAGATCAAGACGGTATATTCCCATCCGCAGGGATTGATGCAGTGCGCTCCGTATCTGGAAAAACTGGGCGCTGAGCAAAAAAGCGTTGAGAATACAGCCATAGCGGCGGAGATGGTGGCGAAGAGAAATAATCCGCAGGAGGCAGCCATTGCCAGCCGCCGGGCCGCTGAGCTTTACGGACTGGATATTCTGGCGGAGAGCATTAACTTTGACGCGAGCAACGAGACCCGTTTCGTCATTCTCTCCAAAAAGCGCCAGTATACGAAGGATGCGTCCAAGATCAGCATTTCCTTTGCGGTTCTTCATGAGAGCGGAACTCTTTATAATATACTTTCACATTTTATCTATAATGATCTGAACTTAAGCCATATTGAATCGGTGCCGCTGCCGGATCGTCAGTGGGAGTACCGTTTTTATGTGGATATCAGCGGCAATCTTCATGATCCAGAAGTGCGCAACGCTCTGCAGGGAGTGCGGGCGGAAGCTGCCAATTTCAGGATCCTGGGAAATTATTGATCATACGCGGAAGAATAATGAAATTTGGAGTAGGATAATAAATGGATATAAAAAAGATTCGCAGTTTTATACCACAGAAGAAAGGTCCCATGGGGAAAAAAGAGAAAATCGTCCTCGGAGTGCGTCTTGTCGTTGTGGCGGCGCTGTTCTTTTTGATGTGGTATCTCTGCCATAATTTCATGGATTATCAGAAAAACGCCACCAGTCAGGTCAACAAATACCGGGTGGATCAGGTATGTATGCTGTCTGACGGCAGCGTGGTCACACAGAATTTTGTGGCCAGGCATACCCATTTAAAGACGGTAAAACTGTATTTCAGCAATGATTATACCGGCGTGGCAACGGGAAAGCTGATTCTCAATATCATCGACAGTGAGACCGGGGAGAGTGTGTCCCGGGTATCAAAGAAGATCAGCAACCTGATGGATAATGATTATACGGAGTTCAACACCGATGTGCAGCTCCGGAAAGGAAATAAATATTCTATACAGATTTCCACTGTGGGAACCGAGTCCGGAAAGGAACCGATCGTGTACCAGTGGAGCACCAGAGAGACCGGTTTCCAGGGCAAACTGCAGGTCAACCGGGTGGAACAGCAGAAATATCTGGTGGCGCAGTTTTATTATCCGGTGACGATTTACCAGCAGTGGATGGGAATCTGTGCCCTTCTCGGTCTTGTGATCCTTCTGGTGCTGTTTCCGATTCCTGCGCCGGAAAGAGTGAAGGCAGTCCTCGGATATCTGTTGTTTTTTGCCGTCCCGCTTTTTACGTTCTGGTTTGTGGAGCGGTTTACCAACAATTCCATAACAAAGCTTAATCCGGCCGAGTTCTGGCTGAATGTGCTTGTCTATTATCTGTTTTTCGGAATTTTATATCTTATTTTTGTATCAAGAAAGGCAGCGGTGACCATTGGAACGATATTCTTCTATGTGGTCGGTCTGGCTAATTACTACGTTTTGAATTTTAAAGGTTCTCCTATCGTGCCTTCGGATATCATGTCCGCTTCCACGGCGGCCGGAGTGGCGGGAAACTATACCTACAGTATTCAGCCGGTATTTGTGTGGAACGCTTTGCTGCTTCTGCTTTTTCTGGCGGTGCTCTGGCGGTGCCCGATGAGAAGAAAGACCGGGTGGAAAAAA
Source organism: Eubacterium sp. An11 (assembly GCF_002161065.1). Lineage (GTDB taxonomy): Bacteria > Bacillota > Clostridia > Lachnospirales > Lachnospiraceae > Anaerobutyricum > Anaerobutyricum faecale. The sequence goes on from NZ_NFLV01000001.1 coordinate 225,953, forward strand.
CGGGTCATCATGGGCTGCGTCATCGCTCTGGCCGTGGGAGTTCTTGGTTATTTTGTGGTGGAAGAGCGGACGCTCAGGAGCTACGGCATTAAAAACAATGTCTGGGATCAGAAGAAAGGCTACGCCAAAAATGGATTTTTCTTCGGCTTTGTGCTGAACATGAATTCTCTGGTGCAGGAAAAGCCTGACGATTATTCTGTGGAGGCAGCGGAAGACATCGCGGCCCGCTATGAAGAAGAGTTTGCCAACGAGGAAGAAAAGAAGGATGGAAGGCTGGAAACCGAGGACGGCACAAAGCCTAATGTCATCGCCATCATGAACGAGGCCTTTTCCGATCTTTCCGTGGTGGGAGATTTTACCACCAATCAGGACTATATGCCGTTTATCCATAATCTGACAGAGGACACGATCAAGGGTTCGCTTTATATGTCCATCTTTGGTTCAGGAACCTGCAATTCTGAGTTTGAGTTCCTCACGGGGAATACCATGGCTTTCCTGCAAAACGGCATTATCGCTTACACTCAGGTGGTAAAGGACAAGCTGCCGAACCTCACGTATACTTTAAAACAGCAGGGATATAAGGGAAATGTGGCGCTGCATCCGTACCTGGCGTCCGGATGGAATCGTCCGGAAGTGTACGGTTACATGGGCTTTGAACATTTCTACAGCGAGAGCGATTTTACCAACCCTCTCATGTACCGGAAATATATTTCTGATCAGTCCGACGTGGAGAAAATCATAGAACTCTATGAAGACCGGAAAAATACCTCAAAACCGTTCTACCTGTTTAATGTGACCATGCAGAATCACGGCGGTTTTGACAAGAGCTACAGTAATTTTACCAACGATGTGCAGATAACCGATAATCATAAAAATGAACAGGCGGAGCAGTATCTTTCCCTGATCAAGAAGACCGACGAGGCTTTTGAGTATCTGGTGGATTATTTCTCCGGGGTGGATGAGCCGACCATCATTGTGATGTTCGGAGATCATCAGCCGGCGGTGACCAGCCGGTTCTATGACAGTATTCTGGGAAAATCTTCCGATGAACTCACATCGGAGGAGCTGATGAAGAAATACCAGACTCCGTTTATTATCTGGGCCAACTATGATATTGAGGAGACAACCATCGAGAAGATGAGCGCCAATTATCTGAGCGCGTATGTCCTGCAGGAAGCGGGACTGAAGATGACTCCGTACCAGAAGTTTCTTATGAAGCTTTATAAGAAGCTTCCGGTGATCAGCGCCATGGGCGCCTATGATGCCGACGGTTATTATTATGAATCTGTGAAAGAGACGCCATATGAAGATATGGTGCAGGAGTATCAGATTCTTCAATATAACAATCTTATTGATACTGATCACACAGTAAATTCTTTCTTTTATTTGAAAGAGTAAGGAGGAGCAAATGAGATATTCCAGTTATGCAGCTATAGTGATTGGCTCGAAAAATCTCCTGATGAAGATTTATGAGATTTCTCAGGCCAATGGCATCCGGGAAATCGATAGGGTATGTCATGAGTATGAGCTGGGAAAAGAAGCTTACGGAACCGGACGGATTTCCTTTCCGCAGATTGAGGAGATCAGCGATGTTCTGAATCGTTTTCTTCAGAAAATGAAAGAGTACGATGTGAAGGAATACCAGTGCTATGCCACCAGCGCCATCCGTAACGCTAAAAATCAGCTTTCCGTCCTGAACCAGATTAAGATCCGGACGGGCATTGACGTACAGATGCTGTCAAATTCTGAGCTGCGGTTCTTAATGTACAAAGGAATTCAGGTGTCTGAAATTGACTTTGACCGCATTATTGAAAAAAACACAGCGATTCTGGATATTGGATCCGGAAGCGTGCAGGTATCTCTGTTTGACAAACAGGCATTGTATTTGACGCAGAATATGGCGATCGGAACCGTAAAGATTCTGGAAATTCTGGAATCTGTGGAACATAACGCCCTTGATTACATTTCTGTCATGGAGGAATATATCCAGTATGAGATCGATATGTTCCGCAATACTTATCTGAAGGATAAGGCCATTAAAAATGTGGTGGCCATCGGTGATGAGATCAAAAATCTTAAGAAAATCGTACCGGAACTGAATCCTTCCCTTACATTAAATTACGAAGAAATCTGTTATATTTTTAAAAAGATCAAGAAAGCGTCCTATCAGGATCTGGCGGTGAAGTACGGCATGTCCATCGAGGATGCCAGGATGACGCTGCCATCCGTCATCATTTATAAGAAGTTTCTGGAGCTGTCCAAGGCGGATACGGTTTATATCTGCGATACGGATCTCTGCGACGGAAGCGTGGTGGATTACGCGTTAAAAACGAATAAGATCAAAATTAAACATGACTATTATAAAGATATTATCGCTTCAGTAAAATATATCGGAAAACGTTACCGCTCCAACAAAGTGCATGCGGAGTACGTGTCCGAGCTGGCCTGCGAGATTTTTGACAGGACGGTGAAATACCACGGACTGTCCAAACGGGATCGTCTGATTCTGGAAATCTCCGCGATTCTTCACGATATCGGCAAGTACGTCAACATGAATCAGCCGGGGCAGAATGGGTACCAGCTGATCATTTCCACAGAAATCATGGGTATTTCTCACCGGGAGAGACAGGAAGTGGCCAATGTGGTCCGGTACAATACGGAGTTTTTGCCGGAGACGGATCAGCTGGAAAGCGTTTTCCTGCGGGAAGAATATCTCCGGATCGCGAAACTGTCCGCTATCCTGCGTCTGGCCAATGCCCTTGACCGGGGCCATGGGCAGAAGTACCGGGAGCGCAGCATCGTAAGAAAAGGAAAAGAACTGATCATTACCGTGGAATCGGATCAGGATATCACATTGGAAATCAGTCTTTTTGAGAAAAAGGCCAAATATTTCAACGAGATCCTGGGTGTGAAACCGGTACTTAGGCAGAAAAGAGTATTTTAGAGAAAGGGACAGTCATGGCAGAAAAAGTTATATTTGATCAACCAAGTAATTTCAGCAACCGGGAATTAAGCTGGATGGAGTTCAATAAACGAATTCTCGGGGAAGCGAAGGATAAACAAAACCCTCTTTTTGAGCGGATGAAGTTTTTAAGCATCACCGCCTCCAATCTGGATGAATTTTTTATGGTGAGAATCGCATCCTTAAAAGATATGGTGAATGCGGAATATGACAAAAAGGATATCGCGGGAATGACGGCTCAGGAGCAGCTGGATGCTCTTTGCAAGGTGACCCATGAATTTATGGAGAAGCAGTATTCTGTGTACAGCCGTTCCATGCTGCCAAAACTCAGAGAGGCCGGCCTGTGGATCGTAAATTATGACGAGCTGACGGAGGATGAGGTGGAATATCTGGATCAATATTTCCACAAGAATGTCTATCCAGTGCTGACACCGATGGCCATCGATTCTTCCAGACCGTTTCCGCTGATTCAGAATAAGACATTAAATATCGCGGCCCTCATTGAGAACAAGGGCAAGAAAGCCAAGAAAGAATATGATGTGGCCACTGTGCAGGTGCCGTCTGTTCTTCCGAGGATCATCACTCTTCCGAAAAATGGAGAAGGGACGACGAGGATTGTTCTTCTGGAGACGCTCATTGAACATTTCCTGCCGGATTTATTCTTGAACCATGAGATCATCTGTTCAAGCTCTTACCGTATCATGCGCAACGCGGATCTGGATATCGAGGAAGATGAGGCGGAAGATCTGCTCAAGGAGATTGAAAAACAGTTAAAGAAAAGACAGTGGGGCGAGGTCATCAAGTTTGAGTACGAAGAGCGGATGGACAAACGTCTGGTGAAATACCTGAAAAAACAGTTCAAAGTACATTCGGATGATATGTATCCGGTAAACGGACCGCTGGATCTGACCTTCCTCATGAAGTGTTATGGTCTGGACGGATTCCGGGAATATAAAGTAAAACCGTATGTTCCGCAGATCACACCGGAACTGCGGGCGGACAGAAATATTTTTGAGCAGATCCGGAAGGGAGACGTGCTGCTCCATCATCCATATGAAAGCTTTGATCCGGTGGTGGCCTTTATCCGTCAGGCAGCGGAAGATGAGGATGTGCTGGCTATCAAGCAGACCTTATACCGTGTCAGCGGACATTCTCCGATTGTCTCTGCGCTGGCTCTTGCAGCGGAGAACGGAAAGCAGGTTACGGTGCTGGTGGAGCTGAAAGCCAGATTTGATGAGGAGAATAATATCAACTGGGCGAAGAAGCTGGAGAAAGCCGGATGTCATGTGATCTATGGTCTGGTGGGACTGAAGACCCACTGTAAGATTGCTCTGGTGGTCCGCAGAGAATCCGACGGTATCCGCCGGTATGTCCATCTGGGAACCGGTAACTATAATGATTCCACAGCGAAACAGTATACGGATATCGGTATGTTTACCTGCCGGGATGCTTACGGCGAGGACGCCACAGCGGTCTTTAACATGCTGAGCGGTTATTCTGAGCCGGCCAGATGGAACAGACTTCTGGTGGCGCCAATCTGGATGAAGAAACGATTCCTCCAGCTGATCAAAAGAGAGACGGAGAATGCAAAAGCAGGAAAAGAAGCGCACATCATCGCCAAATGCAATTCTCTTTGTGATAAGAAGATCATTCTGGCTCTCTACGAGGCGTCTGCGGCGGGCGTACAGATCGATCTGATCGTGCGGGGAATCTGCTGCCTGGTAGTGGGGATCCCGGGTGTCAGCGAAAATATCCGTGTCCGGTCCATCGTCGGCAATTTCCTGGAACACGCAAGAATCTTCTCCTTCTATAACGATGGACATGAGGAAATTTATCTGGGAAGCGCGGACTGGATGCCTAGAAACCTGGATCGCCGTGTGGAGATCGTTTTCCCGGTGGAAGATGAGAAGCTGAAAAAGAAAGCAAGACATATCCTGGATCTGCAGCTGGCCGATACCATGAAGGCCCACTGTCTGCAGCCGGATAACAGCTATCAGAAAGTGGACAAAAGAGGAAAGGTCCTTCTGGAAGCACAGAAAGAGTTCTGCAAAGAGGCGATGGAGAGAAATCAGGTGCAGCCGACAGTGCCAAAGAGACATTTTGAGCCTGGAATGGCACCGGAACATGAATAGATACGGGGGCATGGAGATCCATGAAAAGATATAGAAGGGGCCGGACAGTCATCTGCTGTCTTCTCGTTCTTCTGCTGACCATTCTTTCCGGCTGCGGAAGAACGCCCCTTGGCGGGGATGATCCGGCGGAAAGCAGTACATCCATTGTGGAAGCGGACCCGGAGAGTCTTGATGATATCACCATGGAGGGTCTGGTGTCGGAAGTGCTCGATCAGATGACTCTGGAACAAAAGATTGGTCAATTGTTCATCGTCAGCACGGACTCTCTGGATTTCAACGCGGAGACAAAGATGACGGATCAGATGAAAGAGAATATTGAAAAATACCAGCCGGGCGGCGTGATTTTCTTCTCGTTCAATCTGACCACCAAGCACAATGTGAACAACAACAGAAAAAAATTAAAACGGTTTATCCGGAAAATGCAGAAATATTCCGAGGTCTCGATGTTCATTTCCGTGGACGAGGAGGGCGGAACGGTGGCAAGAATCGCCAACTCGGACGCCATGGGGACCACAAAGTTTCCGGCAATGTCGGAGATCGGAGCCACGGGAGACTCCCGTCAGGCCTACAATGTGGGAGCCACCATCGGAAGAGAGATCGCGGAGCTTGGTTTCAATCTTGATTTTGCCCCGGTGGCGGATATCTCCACCAATGCGGACAATACGGAGATCGGTTCCAGGAGTTTTGGAGGCGACGCGGACCTGGTTTCCGACATGGTAAGTCAGGAAGTACGGGGACTGCAGGACAACGGCGTCAGCGCCACGCTGAAACATTTTCCGGGACAGGGAGATTCCGGCGATGACACCCACAAAGGTTTTGTGAACCTGGATGTGACCATTGACCGGCTGCGGGACGTGGAATTCGGCCCGTTTAAAGCCGGGATTGCCGCCGGGACGGATATGGTCATGATGTCCCATGTGGCGGTACGAAATATCACCCAGAACGAGGTGCCGGCGTCCCTCTCTTCCCTGATGGTCACCGATATTCTCCGGGAGGAACTGCAGTTTGACAACGTTATCATCACCGATGCCATGAACATGAAGATCATTACGAAGTTTTATGACGCCGGGGAGGCGGCGGTCATGGCCATTGAGGCGGGGAATGATATGATTCTGATGCCGGATGATTTTGTGAGCGCCTATGAGGCAGTGTACGAGGCTGTTCAGGACGGAACGCTCACGGAGCGGCAGATCAATCAGGCGGTATCCCGGATCCTCACGGTGAAGATCCGGCGGGGAATCCTTCCGCTGACGTCTCCTCTGCTGGCGGATATTGTGCAGCAGTAGAAAAGAGTTCTTGTGTGGAAGGGCATTTTGTGTTAGTATACAAGACGCCAAAATATTTGAAAGCTATGTAAATACTTTGTAAATGGATGATGCAGTATTAGGAGGATAAGAATGGCATTTGACAGCAGAGAGCAGTTTGAGACTGAGACAGAATTACACGAAGAATGCGGTGTCATGGGTGTGTATGACCTGGATGGAGGCGATGTGGCCTCCACGGTGTACTACGGGCTGTTTGCCCTGCAGCACAGGGGACAGGAAAGCTGCGGCATCGCCGTTTCTGACACCAATGGTCCGAAGAAAAATATTCAGGTTCATAAAGGTATGGGACTGGTCAATGAAGTTTTTCACGGAGAAGATCTGGAAAAACTCAAAGGCAACATAGGAGTGGGACATGTCCGCTACTCCACAGCAGGGTCCAGCACCCGGGAGAACGCCCAGCCGCTGGTACTCAATTATTATAAGGGAACTTTGGCTCTGGCCCACAACGGAAATCTGATCAACGCCCTGGAGCTCCGGGAAGAACTGGAGAAAACAGGCGCGATTTTCCAGACAACGATCGATTCCGAGGTGATCGCTTATCATGTGGCCAGAGAGCGTATCAATTCAGATACCGCTGAGGAAGCGGTGCTGGCTGCCATGAGAAAGATAAAGGGCGCGTATTCCCTGATCGTGATGAGCCCGAGAAAGCTTATGGGAGCGAGAGATCCCTTTGGTTTCCGCCCTCTCTGCATCGGAAAGAGAGACAATGCCTACCTGCTGGCATCGGAGACCTGCGCCCTTGACGCGGTGGGAGCGCAGTTTGTCCGGGATGTGGAGCCGGGAGAACTGGTGACCATCACGAAGGAAGGAATCCTCTCCAATCGGGAAATGTGTTTCGCAGACCCGAAAAAGCAGGCAAGATGTATCTTTGAATATATTTACTTTTCAAGACCGGACGCGGTCTTCGACGGTGTGGGCGTATATGCCAGCCGGATTCGTGCCGGACGTTTTCTGGCGCAGGATTCCCCGGTGGAAGCTGACCTGGTGGTGGGTGTTCCGGAATCCGGCAACCCGGCGGCACAGGGATACGCTATCGAATCAAAGATTCCTTACGGGATCGCGTTTATCAAGAATTCCTACGTGGGAAGAACCTTCATTAAGCCAAAGCAGAGCATGAGAGAGAGCAGCGTCCAGGTCAAGTTAAATGTTCTGAAAGACAATGTGCGCGGAAAGAGGATCATCATGATCGACGATTCCATCGTGCGGGGAACCACCTGCGGACGGATCGTGCAGATGTTAAAAGATGCCGGCGCCAAAGAAGTGCATGTGCGTATCAGCTCACCGCCATTTCTGCATCCGTGCTATTTTGGAACGGATATCCCGACGGAGGATCAGCTCATTGCCCATGGTAAGAGTGTAGAGGAGATCCGGGAGATTTTAGGCGCCGATTCTCTGGCATATCTGCGCATGGAGCGATTGCCGGAAATCTGTGAGGGGCTGCCATTCTGTGACGCCTGCTTCAGCGGCAATTACCCGCTGGATCCGCCAGAACACGATATTCGCGGCGAACAGGGATAAAACGGTGTCACAATAGGCATAAAACAGTGTCACAACAGGCATAAAAGGCCAAATTTGTTAAGGTATCACAAAAAGATAGATATAAAAAAGAAGTAGAGGAAAACAGGAGGAAAACGATGTACGACAGATATCAGAGTCCGCTTTCTGAGCGCTATGCCAGCAAGGAAATGCAGTATATTTTTTCACCGGACAAGAAGTTTAAAACATGGAGAAAGCTTTGGATTGCCCTGGCAGAGACCGAGTATGAGCTGGGTCTTGACAGTGTGACAAAAGAGCAGATCGAGGAGCTCAAGGCTCATGCCGACGATATTAACTTTGAGGTGGCAAAAGAAAGAGAAAAAGAAGTCCGCCATGATGTTATGTCCCATGTATACGCTTACGGTGTGCAGTGTCCGAATGCCAAGGGCATTATTCACCTGGGAGCTACTTCCTGCTATGTGGGAGATAACACCGACATTATTATCATGACAGAAGCTCTGAAACTGGTGCGGAAGAAAGTATTGAATGTCATCAGTGAGCTGGCGGCTTTCGCCATGAAATACAAAGATCTGCCGACGCTGGCGTTCACCCATTTCCAGCCGGCGCAGCCAACCACCGTGGGCAAGAGAGCCACTCTGTGGTTAAATGATCTGATGCTTGACCTGGAAGATCTTGATTATGTCATCAGCACCATGAAGCTTCTCGGTTCCAAAGGAACCACAGGAACCCAGGCAAGCTTCCTGGAACTGTTCAACGGAGATTATGAGACCGTTCGCAAGATTGATAAGAAGATTGCTGAAAAGATGGGCTTTGAGACCTGTTATCCGGTTTCTGGACAGACCTATTCCAGAAAAGTGGACAGCCGTGTGATCAATGTGCTGGGAGGAATCGCCCAGTCCGCCCATAAGTTCTCCAACGACATCCGTCTTCTCCAGCACTTAAAGGAAGTTGAGGAACCGTTTGAGAAGAATCAGATCGGTTCTTCTGCCATGGCCTATAAGAGAAATCCGATGCGCAGCGAGCGTATGGCTTCCCTGGCTGACTATGTGATGGCGGATATGATCAATCCGGCCCTGGTGGCTTCCACCCAGTGGTTTGAGAGAACGCTGGATGATTCCGCCAACAAGCGTCTGTCTGTGCCGGAAGGATTCCTGGCCATCGACGGTATCCTGGATCTATACTTAAATGTGGTGGACGGCCTGGTGGTATATCCGAAGGTGATCGAGGCACATCTCATGAGAGAGCTTCCGTTCATGGCCACAGAGAACATCATGATGGATGCGGTGAAGGCCGGCGGAGACCGTCAGGAACTGCACGAGAAGATCCGTCAGCATTCCATGGCAGCGGGCCGTGTAGTGAAAGAAGAAGGAAAAGACAATGACCTGCTGGAGCGGATTGCCGCTGACCCGGCTTTCGGCATGAGCCTTGAACAGATCCAGGCGATCATGAAGCCGGAGAACTTTGTGGGATGTGCGCCGCAGCAGACGGAAGGATACATCAATGAATATGTCCGCCCGATCCTCGAGGCGAACAAAGACGTCCTTGGCATGAAGGCGGAAATCAACGTATAAAAGCAGGTGACAGGCAGAAGCGGTCTGAAGTCCGGACCGCGGAAAAAGAGCAGGAAGGATTCAGGGAAAAGACTCTGAGAGGAAGGATACAGTGGGAAGAAATAATTCGAGTGAACAAAATGTAATAGCGCAGGCGACTATACTGATGGCGGCGGGGATCCTGGTGAGAATCATCGGAGTGCTCTACCGGAGTCCGGTCACCAGCATCATCGGGGACGAAGGAAACGGATATTATAGTATTGCTTATAATCTGTATTCCATGGTCCTCCTGATCGCTTCTTACAGCATACCGATGGCCGTTTCAAAGGTGGTTTCCGGAAAGCTGGCCTTAAAACAGTACCGGGAAGCCCATAAGGTGTTCCGCTGCGCCCTGATCTATGTTCTGATCGTAGGAGCGATCGCCAGTCTGTTTACCTTCTTTGGTGCATCCATCCTGGTTCCGGACAGCCAGCAGAAGGCGATCCCGGTCCTCCGGGTGCTGGCGCCGGCCATCTTTCTGTCCGGTTTCCTCGGTGTTCTGCGGGGATACTTCCAGGCACATTCGACGATGATGCCGACATCCATCTCCCAGATCATCGAGCAGGTGCTGAATGCCATTGTCAGCATCGGTGCCGCGGTGCTGTTCATTCAGGTTTTTGCCGGGAATAACGAGGGCAGTGTTCCTGTCTTTGGTGCCATGGGAAGCGCGGCCGGTATCGTGGCCGGCGTGGCGGCAGGTCTTATTTTTATAGTCTTTATCTACCGGCAGAACCGCCCGTATTTTATGAAACACTGCGAGCAGGATGTGACGGCGGAGAACAGTTCCTACCGGGATATCTTCAAGGTGATGTTCCTGATGATCACGCCGGTCATCCTCAGCACCTGTGTCTATAATATCAGCGCGCCCATCGATCAGACGATCTTCATGGACGTGATGGATTATAAGGGAGTGCTGTCGGATACGGCCGCAGCCCTTTACGGAGTTTTTTCCACCAAGTATCTGACGCTGATCAACGTGCCGGTGGCCCTGGCCAACTCCATGTCCACGGCTATGATCCCGGCGGTGTCCTCGGCCTATACCCTGGAGAACTATGAAGAGTGCAACGCCCAGGTGAAACAGTCGGTGCATTTCACTATGCTCATCAGTATTCCGAGCGCGGTGGGCCTGTGTGTGCTGGCGTATCCGGTCATGCAGGTGCTGTTCCCGCAGAGGGATACCATTGATCTGGCTGTGGGGCTTTTGCGTATCGGCTGTATCAGCGTGGTATTCTACTGCCTTTCCACCGTGACCAACGGCGTCCTGCAGGGAATCGGAAAGGTCAATGTGCCGCTCAGAAATGCAGCGGTATCGCTGCTGCTTCACGTGCTGCTGCTGGCAGGCCTGCTGTATTTCACCAACATGGATCTGCTGGCTCTGGTATTTGCCACCATGTTCTATGCATTTTTCATGTGCGTGTTAAACAGTATCAGCGTCCGCCGGTATCTGGGATACCGGCAGGAGGTGAGGAAGACCTTTGTGATTCCGGCCGTATCTGCGGTGGGAATGGGCGTGCTCTGCTATATTTTCTATCAGGGACTTTACATGATCGTGGGCGGAGCACTGGGAGCGCTGCTTCCTCTTCGGCTGCTGGTGCTGGTATGCCTGCTGGTTTCCATTGTTTTTGCAGTTGTCGTATATTTTGCACTTCTGATAAAATTAAAGGGTGTATCTGAGGAGGAACTGCGAAGATTTCCGAAAGGATATATGATGGTCCGTCTGGCAAGGAAGTTCCGGCTGCTGTAAGGTATTTTCCGATATGGCGGGAAGTTGTTCCTTTACTTCTATATAAAAGTGAGATATAATAAAAATGTTGTTTTTTGACAACAGTTCAGGCATATGGCATTCTGCCATAGTTGAGGAAACAGGCGCATAGTGCCAGGTAAGCTGCGTTAGCAGTGAGTTTCCGAGATGTCATGGCTGGACTGTTATGCTTTTTTGAGCAGGTGGAATTCTGCCTGAAATTACAAAATATGTTTTTTAGATAACTGGGAGGAAAGAACGCATGGTAAAAGCAATTGTAGGCGCCAACTGGGGTGACGAGGGAAAAGGTAAGATTACAGATATGCTCGCCCAGGATTCCGATATTATTATCCGTTTCCAGGGAGGTGCCAATGCCGGCCATACAATTATAAATAATTACGGGAAGTTCGCCCTTCATACGCTGCCGTCCGGTGTGTTTTACGGTCATACCACAAGTATTATCGGCAACGGCGTGGCGCTGAATATTCCGGTATTGTTTAATGAGCTTAAAGAGATTGTGTCCAAGGGAGTTCCGGAACCGAAGATTCTGGTTTCTGACCGGGCGCAGATTGTGATGCCGTATCACATTTTATTCGATCAGTACGAGGAAGAGCGTCTGGGAGGCAAGTCCTTCGGCTCCACCAAGTCCGGCATTGCTCCGTTTTATTCGGACAAATACGCAAAGATCGGTTTCCAGGTGAATGAACTGTTCATGGAAGAAGATGCCCTCAGAGAGAAGATTGACCGGGTGCTCTCTCAGAAAAATGTTCTTCTGGAGCATTTATATCATAAGCCGCTCATTGATGCAGACGAGTTATATGATACTTTGATGGAATACAAAGAGATGGTGGCCCCTTATGTGTGCAATGTATCTTTATATCTGGATAAAGCATTAAAAGAAGGGAAGAATATTCTTCTGGAAGGACAGCTGGGGACTCTGAAGGATCCGGACCATGGTATTTATCCGATGGTAACTTCATCTTCCACACTGGCAGCATACGGCGCCATCGGCGCAGGACTGCCTCCATACGCCATTGAGAAGGTAGTGACGGTCTGCAAGGCTTACAGCAGTGCTGTGGGAGCCGGCGCGTTTGTCAGCGAGATCTTTGGCGATGAGGCTCAGGAGCTCAGAGTCCGCGGCGGAGACGGCGGAGAGTTCGGAGCGACCACCGGAAGACCGAGAAGAATGGGATGGTTTGACTGTGTGGCATCCAAATACGGCTGCCGTATGCAGGGAACCACTGATGTGGCATTCACGGTGGTGGATGTGCTGGGATATCTGGATGAGATTCCGGTTTGTGTGGGTTATGAGATTGACGGCGAAGTCACCACAGAGTTTCCGGTGACCCCTCTTCTTGAGAAGGCAAAACCGGTTCTTAAGACTCTGCCGGGATGGAAGAGCGATATCCGTGGTATCAGAAAATACGAAGATCTGCCGGAAAACTGCCGGAAATACATCGAGTTTATCGAAGAGCAGATTGGATATCCGATCACCATGGTTTCCAACGGACCGGGACGTGAGGATATCATTTACCGTACACCGAGCAAGTAGACTTTGACGGTTGACAGATGATGATGCCGCTGGCATCCATACTGAAAGAAAAGACCAGAAGGAGATTATTATGAAACTGCTTTCCATAGCAATCCCAAGTTACAATTCGCAGGATTATATGAGGAATTGCATAGACAGCCTGTTGACTGGCGGGGAAGAAGTGGAGATTCTTATTGTTGATGATGGTTCAAAAGATGCGACTCCGCAGATCGCCGATGAGTATGCGGAGAAGTATCCGACCATCGTCCGGGCAGTCCATCAGCCCAACGGAGGACATGGCGAGGCGGTCAACGCCGGCCTTCGCCATGCTTCCGGCTTTTTTTATAAAGTTGTGGACAGTGATGACTGGGTGGACCAGGAATCTTATGAAAAGGTACTTTCTTTCCTTCGTCAGGCGGTGAAGGAGGAAGAGCCCCTGGATATGCTCATCTGCAATTATGTATATGAGAAACAGGGCGCCAAGAGAAAAAAGGTGATCCAGTATCGTTCCATTTTACCGGAAAACTGTTATTTCGGCTGGGAGGATATCGGACATTTCGGAGCGAGCCAGAATATCCTGATGCATTCGGTGATTTACCGCACGCAGCTTCTGCGGGACTGCGGTTTTGAACTGCCGAAGCACACTTTTTATGTGGATAATATTTTCGTCTACTGGCCGCTGCCGTATGTGAAAAAGATGTTTTATCTGGACACGGATTTTTACCGGTATTTTATCGGCCGGGAAGATCAGTCCGTCAATGAAAAGGTCATGATGTCCCGTATTGATCAGCAGATCCGGGTCAATAAGATCATGATTGATATTTACGCAAAGCATGAAGACAGTTTTTCCTGTCCGCAGCTGTGTGAGTATATGCAGCATTATCTGGAAACGATCATGATGGTAACTTCCGTTCTGCTGATGAAGATGAATACAGAAGAGTCCATGGAGATGAGAGACGACGTCTGGAAATACTTACGGGAGAAGTCTCCGAATGCGTATCAGACTCTCAAACACTCTCTGCTGGGCAAGCTTTCCAGTTCCCATGGCAAGCTGTCTCATAAGCTGACAATGGGAGGATATAAGATTGCGCAGAAGTGGATCGGATTCAACTAGAGTTTTTCGGAAGCAGGATGTCATCCTCATCCTTTTCTTTCTCGTGATTGCCGCCGCAGGATTGATCTGGGTAAACATCGGAAGAGAAGGCGGGCAGATTGTCCGGGTGACAGTGGACGGAACAGTGACAGGAGAGTATCCGCTGAACCGTGATGATACCGTTGCCATTGAGGGTGTTGGCGGAAGCAATACGCTGGTGATCGAAGGAGGGCAGGCGGACATGACGGAGGCGGACTGCCCCGATAAGGTGTGTGTCGATCATGCGCCCATCTCCGATGTGGGAGAGTCCATTATCTGTCTGCCCCACAAAGTGGTGGTGGAGATCATTGCCGGAGAGGGAGAGACAGAGAATCCGGAATTTGATGTGCTTACCCGTTGATATTGTTATTATATTAACGAAAAAACATCGATCATAAAAAAATTTTGTTTTATTTCTGATACATTTAACAAGATTTTTTTTGTATGACTTTGAATAATTATTTAATAATTGTGTATAAAGAAAAAACGAAAAGAAAGTGTTTGTTATTTAATTAACGTATCTTGATTTTCGTTTTTTTTTACTATATTATTAAGTTTAGCTTACTTCAATCTGACAAATTTCTTTATAGTTGCAGATGTAGCGACAAAAAGCGAAAGAAAGAGGGTAAAAAAATGGGACTACTTACATTTAAAGGTGGCCTTCATCCTTACGATGGAAAGGATCTCAGTAAAGATAAACCGATTACTGAATACCTGCCGCAGGGAGAGATGGTCTATCCTTTGAGCCAGCATATCGGCGCCCCTGCTGTACCTTGTGTGGCGAAAGGAGACCGGGTGCTGGTCGGCCAGAGAATTGCGGAAGCCGGCGGTTTTGTTTCCGCTAACATTCACAGTTCTGTTTCCGGTACAGTGAAAGCTGTCGAACCAAGGATGACTGTTTCCGGCGCGAAGGTGAACAGCATTATCGTGGAGAACGACGGACAGTACGAACAGGCAGAGTTTACGCCTGTGGCAGACCGCACTCCGGAAGCGGTGATCGCCGCTGTCAGAGAGGCAGGTATTGTGGGCCTCGGCGGTGCGGGCTTCCCGACGCATGTGAAGCTTTCTCCAAAAGAACCGGATAAGATTGATACCATTATTATCAACGGAGCGGAATGTGAGCCGTATATCACGGCAGACTACCGCTGCATGATGGAGATTCCGGAACAGGTGATTTCCGGTCTGAATCTGATTCTTTCCCTGTTCCCGAAGGCAAAAGGGGTTATTGGAATAGAAGATAACAAACCGGACGCCATCGCAAAAATGCGCGAATTGTGCAAGAGCGAATCCCGCATTGAGGTGGCAGAACTGAAGACAAAATATCCGCAGGGAGCGGAACGTTCTCTGATCTATGCGATTACAGGACGTGCCATCAACTCCGGTATGCTTCCGGCGGACGCCGGCTGCATTGTGGATAATGTGGCCACAGCCATCGCCATCCATGAGGCGGTGACCATGGGCAAGCCTCTTTATGAGAGAGTGGTGACAGTGACCGGTGACGCGGTGAATGCTCCGGGTAACTTTAAGGTCAAAGCCGGAACGAACGCGGCAGAGCTGGTGGAGGCAGCCGGTGGATTTAAGATCCGTCCGGAGAAGGTGATTTCCGGCGGCCCTATGATGGGTATGGCACTGGGAACCCTGGATGTTCCCTGCGGAAAGACGTTTTCTTCTCTGCTGTGCTTTACCAAAGATGAGGTGGCGGCCTGTGAACCTGGCAACTGTATCCGCTGCGGCCGCTGCGTGGAAGTCTGTCCTGCGGGCCTGATGCCTACGAAGCTCTCTGAGGTGGCAGATCATGGAGATTTTGCGCTGTTTGATCAGTTAAACGGATGTGAATGTGTGGAATGCGGATGCTGTTCCTACGTTTGTCCGGCCAAGAGAAGATTAACCCAGTCCATGAAGACCGGACGCCGGGAGGCGCTGGCTTTAAGACGGAAGAAAGCATAGCATAAGGAGAGGTGAAAAATGAACGAACAATTATATAACGTATCAGCCAATCCTCATGTAAGGGATAAGGCTTCTACTCAGAGCATCATGCGGGATGTGATCATCGCGCTGCTTCCGGCCACCATCTTTGGTTTCTGGAATTTTGGTGTGAAGGCGATCATCAATACTGTGATTTGTATTCTGGCCTGTGTGATCAGTGAATACATATGGCAGCGTTTTATGCACAAAAAGATAACCATCAATGATCTGAGCGCAGCGGTGACAGGTCTTTTGCTGGCGCTGAACCTGCCGCCGGAAGTACCATTCTGGATTCCGGTCATCGGCGGTGTGTTCGCGATCATCGTGGTAAAACAGGTATTCGGCGGCCTGGGACAGAACTTCATGAACCCGGCGCTGGGCGCCCGCTGTTTTCTGTTGATTTCCTTTGCGGGAATCATGACGAATTTCTCCTATCACGGATTCGGAGGAAGCTTTGACGCCGTAACTTCCGCTACCCCGCTGGCAGCGCTTAAAGCCGGTGAGGCGGTTAATATCAAGGATATGTTCCTGGGCGTGATTCCGGGAACCATCGGAGAGACTTCTTCTCTGCTCTTGATCATCGGAGGTATCTATCTGATTGCCAGAAAGGTCATCAGCTGGAAGATTCCGGTGTGCTACATTGTGACATTGGGAATTTTTGTTCTGCTCTTCGGCGGACATGGATTTGATATGACATATCTGGCAGGCCATCTGTTCGGCGGCGGTCTGATGCTCGGTGCTTTCTTTATGGCAACGGACTATGTGACCTCCCCGATCACTCCTGTCGGAAAGATTGTTTTTGGTATTCTGCTGGGTATCTTTACGGGAATCTTCCGTCTCTTCGGAGGTTCCGCGGAAGGTGTATCCTACGCGATCATCTTCTGTAACCTGCTGGTACCTCTGATTGAAAGATTTACCACTCCTGCCGCATTTGGAAAAGGAGGTAAGAAGAAATGAATGCATTGATCAAAGACTGTATTAAGCTTGTGACCATCACGGTCATTGCCGGCGCGGCTCTCGGTGCGGTTTACGGCATCACAAAAGAACCGATCGCGGCGCAGGAAGAGAAAACACAGATGGAAGCCTATGCTGCCGTATT
This sequence comes from Eubacterium sp. An11, assembly GCF_002161065.1. GTDB lineage: Bacteria > Bacillota > Clostridia > Lachnospirales > Lachnospiraceae > Anaerobutyricum > Anaerobutyricum faecale. Next base: position 242,926 of record NZ_NFLV01000001.1, read on the forward strand.
TCCTGACGCAGCGGATTTCGAGGAAGTAGATGGATTCAGTCCGGAAGCAGCCGCGAAAGTTCTGGCGTCCGGTGATAATCCTATCGACGGTCACGAAGATGATGAAATCACCTCTGTGGTTGAGGCGGTGGACGCTTCCGGAGAGGCCCTCGGATATATTTTTAATGTGACCACCGCGGAAGGATACGGCGGGGATATTTCCCTCACCGTCGGTATCCAGGCGGACGGAACTGTCAACGGATATTCTATTTTATCCATCAATGAGACAGCGGGTCTTGGCATGAATGCTCAGGATGCAGAATGGGCAGATCAGTTTGCCGGCAAACAGGTGGATGCCTTTACCGTGGTGAAAGATGGCTCCGGTGCCAACGATGACGCCAAAATCGATGCCATTTCCGGCGCGACCATCACCAGTAATGCGGTCACTGGTGCGGTGAACAGCTGTATCATTTACTTCCATACATTAGAAGGGGGGAACTAAAGATGAAAAATAATCCTGTTGAAAGACTGATTAACGGTATCATCAAAGAAAACCCGACTCTTGTGCTCACCCTCGGTATGTGTCCGACCCTGGCGGTTACCACTTCCGCCATCAATGGTATCGGTATGGGCCTGTCCACAACAGCCGTATTGATGTTTTCCAACCTGGTAATTTCACTTCTCAGGAATTTTATTCCGGACAGAGTCCGGATTCCGGGATATATCGTTGTCATTGCCTCTCTGGTCACCATCGTGCAGTTTTTACTGCAGGCGTACGTGCCTTCTGTCAATGACTCCCTGGGTGTATATATCCCGCTGATCGTTGTGAACTGTATCATTCTCGGCCGTGCGGAAGCGTATGCCGGCAAGAACGGCCCGGTGAATTCTTTCTTTGACGGTCTGGGAATGGGACTTGGATTTACTCTTTCTCTGACGATTCTCGGCGCTTTCCGAGAGCTTCTGGGTGCGGGAACGATTTTTGGTTTCACGGTATTATCAGAATCCTTCTACACACCGATCACCATCTTTATTCTGGCTCCGGGCGCGTTCTTCGTATTGTCCTGTCTGGTTGCCATTCAGAACAAGATCAAGAACCGGAAACCGAAAGCACCTGGCCAGCCGAAGACAACAGGCGGATGTGGAGACTGTTCTCAGTGTACCAACAGCGCCTGCGGAAGCCGCAGTTTCTTTGACATGACCGTGGATCAGAAGAAGGATAACGAATAGGAGGGAAAGTAGAATATGGAAACATTATTGTTGATCATTATCAGTTCTGCCATTGTCAATAACGTTGTCCTCAGCCAGTTCCTCGGCCTGTGTCCGTTCCTGGGCGTATCCAAAAAAGTAGATACCGCCCTGGGTATGGGAGTTGCTGTTATCTTCGTTATTACAATCTCAGCGTTCATAACATCGTTAATTTATAAATTTATTCTTGTCACTCTGGGACTTGAATATCTGCAGACCATTGTGTTTATTCTGGTCATCGCCGCACTGGTACAGTTTGTGGAAATGTTCTTAAAGAAGTCCGTTCCATCCCTCTACGAGGCGCTGGGCGTATATCTTCCGCTGATCACCACCAACTGTGCGGTACTCGGTGTTGCCCTTAATTCTGTAACTTACGGTTACAATATTCTGGAATCCACCGTTTACGGTTTTGGTATCTCCTTTGGTTTTACGATTTCCATCGTTATTCTGGCGGGTATCCGGGAAAAAATGGAATACAATGAAATCTCTGCCTCATGGAAAGGCATGCCGATCGTTCTCGTGACGGCAGGGCTTATGTCCATTGCCTTTTTCGGCTTTTCAGGTATTATTTAACAGGAGGGAAAAAAGATGAGTGTAACTGGAATTATCCTTGCGGCAGCCGTTGTCGGAGGAACAGGTCTTGTGATTTCCATTCTTCTTGGTATTGCCTCCGAGAAGTTTAAAGTGCCTGTGGATGAAAAGGAAATCGCAGTGAGAGAATGTCTGCCGGGAAACAACTGCGGCGGCTGCGGCTTTGCCGGCTGTGACGCCCTGGCAAAAGCCATCGCCCAGGGAGAAGCGGCGGTAGGAGCCTGTCCGGTGGGAGGTCCTGCCGTGGCGGCAAAGATCGGAGAGATCATGGGTGTGGAAGCCGGAGATATGGAGAAAAAGGTAGCCTTCGTCAAATGTGCCGGAACCTGTGAGAAGGCTTCATCCAAATATAAATATTTCGGCAATGAGGACTGTGTGTCCGCTGTAAGCGTGCCTGGCGGCGGCCCGAAGGCCTGTGAATACGGATGTACTGGTTTTGGCAGCTGCGTGAAGGTCTGCGATTTTGACGCTATCCATATCGTAAATGGCATCGCCCTGGTGGATAAAGAGAAGTGTGTGGCTTGCGGCAAATGTGTGGACACCTGTCCGAAGTCTCTGATCGAACTGGTTCCGTACAGCGCCCAGCACAAGGTGGCATGTAATTCAAAAGCCTTTGGCAAGGCGGTGAAGGAAGTTTGTGCGGCCGGCTGTATCGGCTGTAAGCTCTGCGTGAAGACCTGTGAAGACGGAGCCATCACTGTAGAGAACAATATTGCCCATATCGATTACAGCAAATGTACCGGATGTGGTAAATGTGCGGAGAAATGTCCGGCAAAAGTAATTCTGTAATTCTTAAGAATTTATGAAGATGTTCACAAAAAGGTTATTTCCCTTAATAAAAATGCAAGGGAAATAGCCTTTTTTTTTCACACTTAAGGAGTATTATGTATAAAGAAAAAAGAGAAAGTGAATGGAGACAGATATGGCATATTCAAAATTCCGCGGTACTTACCGCAGTGCAAATCATAAAAACAGAATTCATTATTATATATTCGAACCGGAAACCGACCTGCGGGCCATCCTGCAGATTACCCATGGGTGGAAGGATTACATAGAGAGAAACGAAGAACTCATCCAGTTTTTTACGGATCACGGCGTGATGGTCTGCGGCTGTGATTTTATCGGCCACGGACGTTCTTCCGAGGAGAAAGATCTAGGACAGCTGGAAGAAGAGGACGGCTGGTCCTGTCTGGTGAAAGATGTCAAGCGGCTGGCAGCTTATATCAAGAGAGAATATCCGGGGATCCCGTTTTTCCTTTACGGTCACGGCATGGGGTCTCTGGTGACACGGCTTTGCTGTCTGTACGAATTTCCGTGGGACGGCGTGATTCTCTCCGGCACCAGCAGCAAACAGAAGTACTGCCGCCGGGCGATCCTTTTCACAGCGCTGATGCGGCGTTTCAAGGGACTGAATCACCGGAGCTGCTTCCTGGAAAGTATGATTTACCGGAGACTGAACCGGAAGTTCCGCCGGGAGAAAGATTGTCTCTCCTGGTTCAGCGCGGATGAGGAAGTGAGGGAGCGTTACGGCTCCGACAAACGTTCTCAGTTCCGGTTTACCTTAAGTGCTTATGAGAATATTTTCAAGATGCTGGGACTGGTCTCCACCAGAAAGTGGTATCATTCCATTGATAAGGAACTGCCGATCCTTCTGATCAGCGGAAAAGAGGACCCCATCGGTAATTTCGGCAAAGGCATCACGGAGATCTATCACAGGCTTTCCGATCAGGGGTGCTGTGTACAGATGAAGCTTTACGACGGCATCCGTCATGAACTGCAGAGCGATCCGGACCGGAATATCGTTTTTCATGATATGCTGGAGTGGATGAAAAAATATGTGGAGGAACCAGACGGCGTAAACGGCATATACTGAAAAAAAGAGTCTTTTTATGCATGTTCGATTTTGGGAGCTTGGAAACCGGGAAGTGATCAACTGCAAGGACGGGAAAAAACTGGGCTGTGTGGGTGATGTGGAGATTGATCTTGGAAACGGCTGCATCACCTGCCTTTTTGTGCCCGTAGGGAGCAAGTACTGCGGCTGTATGGGGAAAAGGGGAGAATACAGGATCCCCTATGGCTGTGTCGTCAAGATCGGCGTGGACATCATCCTGGTGGACATTGATGAGAAGAAATGTTTTGTGAAACTATAAATCGGGATTTGTAAAGGTGGTAACAGCTATCTGTTCAGACGGACAATGACGTAAGGGCACATACGGATTCGACCGTCTCGGCCCTCAGTCGGACTGACCAGGGATATCCTTGTAAAAGGACTATATCAGTCCTCCCTCACAGCTCGCGGTCGAAAGCCGTATGTGTCCAAAACGTCATCTGTCTGTTGAAAAGCCTTTGTTCCACCTTTGCAAAAATCCTGTGCTACGTTGGTAAAACAGCAGGCTATGGCTACAGACGAATAGCGGATACCCAAATTTATGGTCGTGTCTGTCTGGCATGTACCTGCAGAGCAAGCCGCACAGGTAGCTCTTGTGTCGGTTTGAATCAGGTATTTTTCTTATCATCCGGATGATGCAGGAGACAGGGATTTGCGGCATGTGTGATCATGATAGAAAAACGGATCAGGGAAGATCGACGACGACTGTGAGCGCAGGCGTCGATGACAGTCATAGAAAGAGGAGCATCTGTCAGCCTGCCGAAGTGGAGGAGGAAACTTCCCTGACTGCGTTTTTCTGTGATACATATAAAGCTGCAAATTCCGTCTGTTCTTATTCACCGGGATCATTTCAAAACCTATAGGTTCAAAGCGACAAATCCCAATTTTGGAAAAGCCAAGCCGGCAGAAACAGTGCATGTCTCTGCCGGCTCGTCTTTTTTCTTATCTTTTTACAATGCGGTGTGCAATTACTGAATCCGTTCTACGATCTGATCGTACAAGTCGAGAACGCAGTGCTCGTTCTTATCAAAATGCACGCAGTTTAAGCAGCTTGGCGTCTTGCAGTCACAACTGGAATTCTTGGCTGCGTACTCGCTGGAAACCGGATCATATTTGCTGCAGGCTTCCGCCACTTCCTGATAGGTCTGTTTTGAACTTTTCATAATACATTTTCCTCCTGCATAGTTTAAAGATAGTGAATCAAAAAGAGTGCCCGCGGTATCCGGGACGAAAGGTCTGTCCCTTTTCCGGGGTCAGGAGGTAGTATGTGAAAATCAAAAAAAATTATGCAGATAAATGACTCCGGATGGAGAAGAATTTATCTGTCACATTTTTTATTCCGGATAGACGAGATTCTTCTCGGTCGGATTCTCCAGAGCTTCATCCAGATATTTTTTGGCCAGGAATCTTGCCATCGGCAGATTCTGATCCAGGTAATTGCCGCAGTCCTTTGGAGCGGCTCCCGGAATCTCGCCTTCATAGGAAGCGATGAAACGGAAAGTATCGCGGACAAGGGAAACCACGTCTTTGGATTCATAGTCACCGGCGAGGATCAGATAGCAGCCGGTGCGGCATCCCATCGGCCCAAAGTAGATGACCTTTTCTTTCCAGTCCGGTTCATTCCGCAGATAGGTGGCAGCCAGATGTTCAATGGTGTGGAGCTCTGCGGTATTCATCACAGGCTCGCGGTTTGGCGCGCACATACGAAGATCAAAGGTGGTGAGAACTTCCTGTCCCACGTAGTCTTTTCTTGAAACATAGACACCCGGAATGAGGTCCAGATGATTAACGGTAAAACTTGCAATTTTTTCCATGGTATTCTCCTTCATATATGTAATGATCAATTGACAGGTATTGCGGAGGTTCCGGTACGATCTATAAATTTCTGTGTCAGAACCCCGATATCATGTACATGATATATAATTTTTCCAAAAAGGTCAACCGCGAAATGAATAGTAAATATTCGGCGATCCGGGAAAACTATAAGTAAAATATCCAAAAAAAACGAGAAAAATCCTCGTTTTTCGTCAATTTTCCCTTTTTTTGCGAAAAGAGAAAAACCAGTTTGAAAGAGCGGCAAAAAATGTTATCATGAATAAGACAAAATATGCCCAGGTCTGTTGTCGTGGAAGAGTTTTGTCCGGGCGGCGGATCCTGAATATGGATGTTTCTATAGATTTTGGAGGTAAGTATGAATCAGGTAAGAAGATTGTATGTGGAAAAGAAACCGGATTACGCGGTGAAGGCAAAAGAACTGGCAGAAGAACTGCAGTCCTATCTGTTCCTGAAAGATATTCAGAGAGTCAGAGTGCTGATTCGCTACGATATGGAGAATGTTTCCGAGGAGACCTATCAGAAGGCCATGGGAACAGTATTTTCTGAGCCGCCGGTGGATTATATATACGAGGAGAGCTTCCCGAAGGAAGAGGGAGACCGCGTATTCAGCGTGGAATACCTGCCGGGACAGTTTGATCAGCGGGCAGACTCTGCAGTACAGTGTCTGCAGCTTTTGAATGAAAAGGAAGAACCGATCATCCGCTCTGCGACCACCTATGTGCTGTCCGGAGAGATTACCGATGAAGAATTTGACAAAATCAAAGAATACTGTATCAATCCTGTGGATTCCAGAGAGACCGATGAGACCAAACCGGAGACCCTGGTTATGGAATATGAGGAGCCTGCGGATGTTTCCGTATTCGAAGGATTCAAGGATATGCCGGAAGAGGAGTTAAAAGCGTTATATGACTCCCTGGGTCTTGCCATGACGTTCAAGGATTTCCTGCATATTCAGAATTATTACCGCGGTGAGGAACACCGGGATCCGACCATGACAGAGATCCGCGTGCTGGATACTTACTGGTCTGACCACTGCCGCCACACCACATTTTCTACGGAATTAAAGGAGATTTCCTTTGAAGAGGGCCCGTACAAGGAACTCTTTGAGAAGACCTTTGAAGAATATAAGAGAGACAGAGAAGATGTCTACGGAGACCGGAAAGATAAGTTCATCTGCCTGATGGATCTGGCTGTGATGGGCATGAAGAAGCTGAAAAAAGACGGAATCCTTGACAACATGGAAGAGAGCGACGAGATCAACGCCTGCTCCATCGTGGTTCCTGTGGAGTTTGAGGATAAGACAGAGGAATGGCTCATCAGCTTTAAGAATGAGACGCACAACCATCCGACGGAGATCGAACCTTTCGGTGGAGCTGCCACCTGTCTGGGCGGTGCCATCCGTGACCCGCTGTCAGGACGCTCCTACGTATATCAGGCAATGCGTGTGACCGGATGTGCGGATCCGACCGTTCCGATGTCCGAGACCTTAAAGGGCAAACTGCCACAGAGAAAGCTGACGGTCGGTGCCGCTCAGGGTTACAGCTCCTATGGCAATCAGATCGGTCTGGCCACCGGTCTTGTGGATGAGATTTATCATCCGGGTTATGTGGCAAAACGTATGGAGATCGGAGCAGTCATGGGCGCAGCACCGAGAAAGAATGTGATTCGTGAATCTTCCGATCCGGGCGATATCATCGTGCTGCTGGGCGGACGGACAGGAAGAGATGGCTGCGGCGGAGCCACAGGATCTTCCAAGGCACACACTACCTCTTCCATTGATACCTGCGGAGCGGAAGTACAGAAAGGTAATCCTCCGACAGAGAGAAAGATTCAGAGACTGTTCCGGAGAGAGGAAGTCAGCCGCCTGATCAAGAAATGTAACGACTTCGGAGCCGGCGGCGTTTCCGTTGCCATCGGTGAGCTGGCAGACGGCCTGCAGATCAATCTGGACAAAGTTCCGAAGAAATATGCCGGTCTGGACGGAACAGAGCTTGCCATCTCCGAATCTCAGGAGCGTATGGCAGTAGTCCTTTCTCCGAAGGATGTGGATCAGTTCCTGGCTTACGCTGCTGAGGAGAACCTGGAAGCCGTAGCGGTGGCAGAAGTGACCGAAGAGAAACGTCTGGTTATGAGCTGGAGAGGCAAGGAAATCGTCAACCTGTCCAGAGCTTTCCTGGATACCAATGGTGCGCATCAGGAGACCAACGTCATCGTGGAGATGCCGGAAAAAGAAGAGTGTTACTACGAGAAACAGGAACCGATCACCGATGTGAAAGAAACATGGCTTCGTACACTGTCTGACCTCAACATCTGCTCCAAGAAAGGACTGGTGGAGATGTTTGACAGTTCCATCGGCGCAGCTACCGTTCTGATGCCATACGGCGGAAAGACACAGACCACGCCAATCCAGACCATGGTGGCGAAGCTTCCGGTGATGGAGGGCAAGACAGATCTTGCCACCATGATGTCTTATGGTTTTGATCCGTATCTGTCCAGCTGGAGCCCGTACCACGGCGCTGTCTATGCTGTTCTGGAGTCCGTTGCCAAGATCGTGGCAGCCGGCGGGGATTACAAGAAGATCCGTCTGACTTTCCAGGAATACTTTGAACGGCTGGGTGAGGATCCGCATCGCTGGGGTAAACCGTTTGCGGCCCTGCTGGGAGCTTACGACGCACAGAAAGGATTCGGCATCCCGTCCATCGGAGGAAAAGACAGTATGTCCGGCTCCTTTGAGAATATCGATGTGCCGCCGACACTGGTTTCCTTTGCTGTTGATTATACGAAGGCGTCCCATATCGTGTCTCCGGAATTTAAGAAACCGGGCAACAGCCTGCTGCTGGTGGAGATTCCGTTTGATTCCTTCGGTATTCCGGATTATCAGAAAGCAGGAGAGCTGTATGACAAGATTCACTGCCTCACCAAAAAAGGCGTGATCATTTCCGCCTATGCGCTCGGTGCCGGCGGACTTATTGAGGCCATCAGCAAAATGAGCTTTGGTAACCGTTATGGTGTTAAGATTGTCGATGATCTTCCTCTGGAAGAATTAAATAAAAAACGTTACGGCTCCATCCTTCTGGAACTGGAGAACTCCCATATCGCCGATGTGGACAGCGAGTACTGCACCTACATCGGACAGGTAAATGAAGATGAGTGCATCACCGTCCGCGATGTGGAGATTCCGTTTGATGAGATGCTGGACGCATGGGAGAGCCCTCTGGAATCCGTATTCCCGACAAAGACAAAGGCCGGTACAAGAAATGTATCTCAGCCGCTGTACAGCAGCAGAGAATTCTTCATCTGCAAGAACAAGGTTGCTGTGCCGAAGGTATTTATTCCTGTCTTCCCGGGAACGAACTGTGAGTACGATTCCGAAAAGGCCTTCCGCCGTGCAGGAGCTGAGGTGGAGACCATCGTATTCAGAAATCAGTCTGAATCCGATATCCTGGAGTCTGTGGATGCCTTTGAAAAAGCCATCTCCCAGGCGCAGATCATTATGTTCCCGGGCGGTTTCAGTGCCGGAGATGAGCCGGAAGGTTCCGCCAAGTTCATCGCTTCCGTCTTCCGCAACGAGAAGATCAAAGAGGCTGTGATGAAGCTTCTCAACGAGAGAGACGGTCTTGCGCTGGGTATCTGTAACGGATTCCAGGCGCTGATCAAGCTGGGACTTCTTCCTTACGGCGAGATCGTGCCGCAGACAGAAGATTCTCCGACTCTGACCACCAACGAGATCGGACGTCATGTATCTACCATGGTTTATAACAAGGTTATCACCAACAAGTCCCCGTGGCTCAAAGGCGCGGTCATCGATGAAGTGTACACAGTGCCGGTATCCCATGGAGAGGGACGTTTCGTTGCCAGCGATGAGTGGATCGAGAAGCTCTTCAAGAATGGTCAGGTGGCAACGCAGTACGTGAACCTGAAGGGAACACCGACCATGGATATCCGCTATAATCCGAACGGGTCTTATTATGCCATTGAAGGTATCATCAGTCCGGATGGCCGTATCTTAGGTAAGATGGGACATTCCGAGCGTATGGGAGAAAACGTGGCAAAGAATATTTACGTAAAACAGAATATGCGTCTGTTTGAGAGCGGCGTGAAATATTTTAAATAAAGCTCTGTGAGAGGACGCCTTTCAGGGATTGGATGTTGTGATCTGATTTTTGGAAGGCGTTCTTTTTTGTACAGTTTTTGTTTTTATCCTTGACTGATATACCGGTATATCGTATAATAAGTGCATAGACTGAGAGGATAAAATCAGTATGAATTTAGTGATATTGCTTAAAACAGAGCATGTGCACTGACGATACAAGGAGAACGATGCAGTATATACAGCCGGTCCCCGCAGAGAGCAGGCGCCGGCTGTACGGCAGAAGGAGGAATGATAACAATGAGTAAGATTGGTTTCATTGGACTTGGAATCATGGGGAAGCCCATGGCGAAGAACCTGCTGAAGGCAGGGGTGGAGCTTCTGGTCTGTGATCTGAACGAGGAGGCTGTAAAGGAAGTGACAATGGCCGGAGCAGAGGCGGGAAGCTATGCTCAGATTGGCGAACAGTGTGAGATTATTTTCCTGATTCTGCCCAATGGTGATATATCCAAATCCGTGTTATTTGATGAGAATGGAGTGGCATCTGCCCTGACTCCGGGCAAGATCGTCTGTGATATGAGTTCCGTGACACCGGTGGAGTCAAAGGAATGTTTTGATCGGCTCATGGAACAGGGCGTCGGATTTGTGGATGCGCCGGTATCCGGAGGAGAGCCGGGAGCCGTGGGAGGAACATTGGCGTTCATGGCAGGCGGCAGACAGGAAGATTTCGATGCGTTGACGCCGTATTTTGAGATTATGGGATCTTCCGCTGTGCGGATCGGCGACAGCGGCAGCGGTTCTGTGACCAAGCTGGCCAATCAGATCATCGTCAACAACACCATTGCCATCGTGTCCGAGGCCTTTGTGCTGGCAACCAAAGCGGGAGCGGATCCGGTGAAGGTCTATGAGGCCATCCGCGGCGGTCTGGCAGGCAGCGCTGTCCTTGACGCCAAGGTGCCGATGATGGTGGAGAGGAATTTTGTGCCGGGAGGCAAGATTTCCATCAATCACAAAGATATCAAAAATGTGGTCAACACCGCCCATGCCCTGGATGTGCCGATTCCATATTCCGCGCAGCTTTATGAGATTCTGCAGACCCTGAAGGTACATGGACATATGAACGATGACCATGCGGGTATCGTTCAATATTTTGAGGCACTGGCAGACGTACAGGTGAAAAAGGTGGAGGACTGAAATGGCAGTAAAAGCAGATATTTTGTCATCGTATCCGCCGGTCGATGAGAAGGCCGTGGACGAACTGCTGACAAAAGAAATTGAGAATAATCATAAGAAAATCGTAGTGCTGGATGATGATCCGACGGGAGTACAGACGGTTCATGACATTTCCGTTTACACCAACTGGACCAAAGACAGCATCCGGAAAGGGTTTGACGAGAAAAATACACTTTTTTACATATTGACCAATTCCCGGGGATTTACCGCGGCGCAGACAGAAACCGCCCACCGGGAGATCGCTTCGGTGGTGGATGCGGTTTCGAAGGAGACAGGAAAGGAATATATGTTCATCAGCCGCAGTGATTCCACCCTGCGGGGACATTACCCGCTGGAGACCGTGATCCTCAAAGAAGAATATGAGAAGAATACCGGAAAGAAGATTGACGGGGAGATTCTCTGCCCGTTCTTCAAGGAGGGCGGCCGTTATACCATTGATGATGTCCATTATGTGCGCTATGGCGACACTCTGGTTCCGGCGGCGGAAACTGAGTTCGCGAAGGATAAGACCTTTGGTTACACAGCTTCCGATTTAAAAGAATATGTGGAGGAGAAGACCGGAGGAGCCTATAAGAAAGAAAGTGTGACTTCCATTTCTCTGACCGATATCCGTAATCTTGATTACGATAAGATCGAAGCGCAGCTGATGGCCGTGGAGGATTTCAATAAGGTCATAGTCAACGCCATTGACTATGTGGATATCAAGATCTTCTGTGTGGCCTTGTTCAGGGCCATGGCAAAAGGAAAGAGTTTTATGTTCCGGACAGCGGCCGCCATTGTCAAGGTCATGGGAGGCGTGCCGGATCAGCCGCTGCTGACGAGAGAACAGATGGTGGTGAAGGAGACGGACAACGGAGGAATCATCGTGATCGGTTCTCACACGGACAAGACAACCAGACAGATGGAACAATTAAAAGAGATTCCGGGAATTGCCTTCGTGGAACTGAATGCCGGCTTAGTGAAGGATGAGGAAGCCTTTGCCGGGGAGGTGGAGCGCTGTCTGGCTCTGGAAGAAGAGTACATTTCTTCCGGAACCACCGTCTGTGTTTATACCACCCGCACCCTGATCACGGCAGATACCGGAGATAAAGAAGATGATCTCCGGCTGGCGGTGCGCATTTCTGATGCGGTGCAGTCGCTGGTGGGCCGGCTGACCATTGTGCCAAGTTTCGTGATTGCCAAGGGCGGCATCACCTCTTCCGATGTGGGAACCAAGGCGCTGGCGGTGCAGAGAGCCAATGTGCTGGGACAGATCCGGCCGGGAATTCCGGTATGGCAGACGGGAGACGAGAGTAAGTTCCCGCAGACACCGTATGTGATCTTCCCGGGCAATGTGGGAGAAGACAGCACGCTGAAGGAAGCAGCGGAGATTTTGATGGGGAAATAAAAAACACCGGGCAGCGGATCAGAAAAGGATCCAAAGAAAGTGCTGTCTGGTGCATAGGTACCATATATCATTTTGAGAAGGAGGTTTTTTGTTATGTTTATGTTTTTATCACATCCATTGGATCCGGAGGGTTACGCATGGCCGGGAGAACCTGTGGTCAAAGTAAAACAGTGTACGGATGTTTCCGATGACTGTCCGTTCTGCAGTTTTATCTCAGAAGTGCCGAATCACTGCGGCACCCATATGGACGCGCCGAGACATTTTGTGAAAGACGGTCTCAGCATCAATGAACTGCCGATCGAATATTTCTGCCACACAGAGGTGGCTCTCCTGGAGATTCCGAAGGGACCGGCAGAAGGCATCTATAAAGAGGATCTGGAACCGTTTGCGGATACCTTATCGAAAGTTTCCTTTGCTCTGATCCGCACCGGCATGGAGAAATACCGGGAGACCGATCAGAACATTTATCAGAATGAGGGCGTCTATATCGCGCCGAGCGCCGGCGATTATCTGACGGAAGAATTCCCGAACCTCAAGGGGATCGGTATGGATTTCCTGGCCATCGGTTCTGCCTCTTCCAAGTGCCCGGAGGGCGAGCTTCCGCCGGACTGCCACAGACATCTTCTGGGATACTACACCGGTAAGTTTGTCACCGGTGTGGAAGATATGCATTTATCGGAGATTCCGAAGGGAGCAAAGATCACAAGATTTTTCAATGCGCCGCTTCGCATCAAAGGCCTGGATTCCAGCCAGGTGGTCTGCATCGCGGAGATTGAAGAATAATCACAGAATCAGACATAAAAAGACAGCGGTTCGCGTAAAGCGGCCGCTGTTTTTGAAAGTCGGATGCATGGAAGCGGGGAGTATTCGGACTCCCTCAGGACTCCAGAAGTGTCAGATTGATATTTTGTGCGGTGGCAAGATGATGTTCCACCATATCCTCCAGGCCGGTCATATCATGCTCCCGGAGCATGCGGAGAAAGGCATCGTGTTCAGTGATGGTCTCGTCCATACGGCCGTCTCTGGAAAAGGAGGTGACGTTCAGCCAGAAGATCCGGTACATGAACCGGCGGTAGATTTCCAGCATGGAAGCGTTGCCCACATATTGAACGAGACTGCGGTGGAATTCATAATCTTTCCGGCCGAAGTCTTCTGTGGAGCAGGTGGTCCGGGCAATTTCTTTCTGGCTGTCCACTTTGGAAGAAAGCTTCGCGTAATACTGCTGGCCTCTCTCGGTTTCCAGGTGGCGGGACAACTGTTTAAAACAGTAGACCTCGATGGCGCTGCGGATCTGGTAGGTCTCCACGATATCTTCTTTTGTCATCTTGTGGAGGACGAAGCCCTTGCTGGGCAGGACATCCAGATATCGTTCCTGTTCCAGACAGAGGACGGCGTCCCGGAAAGGTGTCCGGGAAACCCCGGATTCCTTTGCGAGTTTATTTAAGGAATATATGGTGTCAGGCTGCAGTTCCCCTTTTTTGATCAGGTCGATGAGATAATCGTAAGCCTGCGTCTGCAGCAAATGTGTTTCTTTCATGGCGGTACCTCAAAATCATATTTTTTCAGTGGCATTTATTTTATGATAAAATGAAATGCCTGGGTTGTCAATTCCAGTATGAAAACCGGCGTGGATTTTATAAGATAAAAAGCAGTCCGGCCAATGGAGATCCAGGGGAGATGGCTGTAAGAAAAATGAAAATAATAATAGAAAAAAAGGACTGGTATTCTTTTCCACAGTGTGATAAAATAAGCGAGATTAGGCAATAGTAATACTATAATAACAGACAAACCATGGGAAGTGTGTGACCGGGACTTCTGAAAAGCACATTGGAACCGTATGCAGTGTGTTTTTCAGTTGTTTCGGACCCTTCCCAGTGATGTATGGATACGGGCGGTGTTTTTTAACCTTCCCGTATTATGTTTGTCATCATAATTCAGGAGGTAACGAAATGGTAAAACAGTTTACGATGGAACTGGCCGGCAGACCTCTTACCGTGGAGATCGGAAGAGTTGCCGCACAGGCCAACGGCGCAGCATTTATGCATTATGGAGATACGGTGGTGCTTTCCACAGCGACCGCCTCTGACAAGCCGAGAGAAGGAATCGATTTCTTCCCTCTGAGTGTGGAATTTGAAGAGAAAATGTACTCCGTGGGTAAGATCCCGGGAGGATTTAACAAGAGAGAAGGTAAGGCTTCCGAGCATGCGGTCCTCACATCCCGTGTCATTGACCGTCCGATGCGTCCGCTTTTCCCGAAGGATTACAGAAATGATGTCACATTAAATAACCTGGTTATGTCCGTGGATCCGGACTGTTCCCCGGAAGTGGCAGCGATGCTTGGTTCTTCCATCGCCACATGCATTTCCGACATTCCGTTTGACGGCCCGATCGCAGCGACACAGATCGGTCTCATTGACGGAGAGTTTATTGTGAATCCGACTTCTGATCAGAATCTGATATCTGATCTGGCTCTTACAGTAGCTTCCACAGCGGAGAAGGTCATCATGATCGAGGCAGGGGCCAACGAGGTGCCGGAAGACACTATGATTGAGGCTATTTTCAAGGCTCACGAAGTGAATAAAGAGATCATTGCGTTTATCCAGAAGATCGTGGATGAGTGCGGAAAAGAAAAGCATGATTATGAACATGTGGATACACCGGAAGAGCTGTGGAACGACATGGTGGAATTCATCACACCGGAAGCCATGGAAGAAGCAGTATTTACCGATGTGAAACAGGTGCGTGAGGAGAATATCCGCCAGATTGAAGAGAAGCTGGAAGAACGTTACGCAGAGGAGCATGAAGACTGGCTGCCGTTAATCGGTGACGCTGTGTATAAGTTCCAGAAAAAGACTGTCCGTAAGATGATCTTAAAAGATCACAAGCGTCCGGACGGAAGAGCCATCGACGAGATCCGTCCGCTTTCCGCGGAGATCGATATCCTGCCGAGAGTACACGGTTCCGGTATGTTCAAGAGAGGCCAGACACAGATTATGACTGTCACCACCCTGGCTCCGTTATCTGAAGTTCAGAAGGTGGATGGTATTGACTTAAATATCACATCCAAGAGATATATGCACCACTATAACTTCCCGAGCTATTCTGTCGGTGAGACGAAGCCGAGCCGTGGACCGGGACGCCGGGAGATCGGTCATGGCGCTCTGGCAGAACGTGCTCTGGTACCGGTGTTGCCGAGCGAGGATGAATTCCCGTATGCCATCCGTACTGTATCAGAGACACTGGAATCCAACGGTTCCACTTCTCAGGCCAGCGTTTGCGCATCCACTCTGTCTCTGATGGCAGCAGGTGTGCCGATCAAGAAGCCGGTGGCTGGTATTTCCACAGGTCTTGTGACAGGAGATACCGATGACGATTACCTGATCCTCACCGACATCCAGGGTCTGGAAGACTTCTTTGGAGACATGGACTTTAAGGTGGCAGGTACCCATGACGGTATCACTGCTATCCAGATGGATATCAAGATCCACGGTCTGACACCGGATATCATCAAGGGCGCCATCACAAAGGCAAAGGCTGCCAGAGAATACATTCTGACAGAGGTCATGGAGCCGGTTATCTCTGAGCCGAGACCGGAAGTCGGCAAATATGCGCCTAAGATCAAACAGATGCATGTGGATCCGGACAAGATCAGTGAGATCATCGGAAAACAGGGCAAGACCATCAATGCGATCATTGATGAGACCGGCGTGAAGATCGACATCAACGATGACGGAAGAGTGGATATCTGCGGCGTGGATCAGGAGATGATTGAGAAGGCCATGGATATCATCCGTCTGATCGTGGAGCCGGTGGAAGTGGGAGCTAT
Organism: Eubacterium sp. An11; assembly: GCF_002161065.1. Classification (GTDB taxonomy): domain Bacteria; phylum Bacillota; class Clostridia; order Lachnospirales; family Lachnospiraceae; genus Anaerobutyricum; species Anaerobutyricum faecale. The sequence goes on from NZ_NFLV01000001.1 coordinate 259,001, forward strand.
CTACGAAGGTGAAGTAGTGAGAATCATGAACTTCGGTGCTTTCGTACAGCTTGCCCCGAACAAAGACGGATTGATCCACATTTCCAAGCTGTCCAGAGACAGAGTCAATAAAGTGGAAGATGTGGTGAACATCGGTGACAAAGTCAGAGTTAAGGTTCTGGAAATCGACAAGATGGGAAGAATCAACCTGGCGCTGAGAGAGAAATTAAGCTGATAGCAGCGGGTAAAGATACATGATTGTGGGGGACTGCCGCGGATGATTTGCCGGCAGTCCCTTTTGGAGACTCCGGAGTCCGGCGGAAGTTTAACCCCTTCGCCCCGGGCGGCACGGCAGGCAGATAAAATACCAGGAGGAATAAATAATGAAGTGTCCATTTTGCGGCATGGATAATACCCGGGTGATTGATTCCAGGCCGGCAGATGATAATTCATCGATTCGCAGAAGAAGACAATGTGATGAGTGCGGAAAACGATTCACTACATATGAGAAAGTGGAGATTATTCCGCTGACGGTCATCAAAAAAGACAGATCCAGGGAACCTTATGACAGGAGTAAGATCATGGCGGGTGTCCTCCGTGCCTGTCACAAGCGTCCGATTCCCGTGGAAAAAATAGAAGAGACGGTCAACAAGATTGAAAATGATATTTTTAATCTGGAGTACAAGGAGATTGAGAGCAAGGTCATCGGCGAGATCGTGATGGAGAGGCTCAAATCTCTGGAGCAGGTGGCCTATGTGCGTTTTGCTTCTGTTTACAGAGAGTTCAAGGATGTCAATACATTTATGAATGAATTGAAGAAAATGCTGGATTCCAGTAATGATACACAGGACAAGAACGGGCAGGAATAAAAGGAATACCGGAACAGATGCATTGAGAAATCTTTATGGATCGAAAACAGAATACTATATATGGAAGAGAGGCTTTCGGGAGAACGGAAGGCTGTACAGAAAAGAGTGTATCCTTGCAGGATACCGAAGATCTGATACTGCCGGCAGAGGTTGGGAAAGTCTCTTTTTTTGATCTTTTGATGTAAAACAATGTAAATTATACTTGAAAATGTAAATATAATATGTTAAAATCTGGAAAAAGATAAGGAGAGGATCATGGTAGCAGAAGTATTGAGCGGAATGGTGCAGGGGATTCAGGGAGAATTGATCACAGTGCAGGCAGATATCAGTGACGGACTGCCGGTTTTTGGCATGACCGGTCATCTTTCTTCGGAGGTAAAAGAGGCCAAAGAGAGGGTGAGGACTGCCCTTAAGAACACGGGATATCATCTGCCGCCCAGGAGAGTTTCGGTGAATCTGGCTCCGGCGGATGTGCGAAAGAGCGGTACCTGCTATGATCTTGCCATAGCCGTGGGGATCCTCACTGCCATGGGCCTGATTTCCAGGGAATCTGTCCGCGGGATTCTCTTTTTGGGAGAACTGTCCCTTGACGGTATGCTCTCACCGCTGACAGGAGTTCTTTCTATTTTAAAGGCAGCTCTGGAGGCTGGCTGCCGTATCTGCGTGATTCCTCTTTTCAATGTAAAGGAAGCCTCCCTGCTGCCGGGGATGAAGGTTCTGGGATTTACAGATTTAGAGGAAGTCATTCATTTTCTGACCGGACAGAGAGAAGAAGGGGAAATGAGAAGAAAAGGTCTGTCCGCTGTGCCGACGGAATCTGTGTCTGAGAAATTGCGGTACTCCGGTATGGAGGAAGACAGGGAAGACGAACAACAGTATCCGGATCTGTCAGAGGTGAAAGGGCAGAGGATGGCAAAGCGGGCGCTGGAGATTGCGGTTGCGGGGTGCCATAATCTGTTCCTGGACGGACCGCCCGGGGCAGGGAAGTCCATGCTGGCGGCCTGTGCGCCGGGTATCATGCCGGAGATGACCGACGAGGAAAGAATTGACACGGCCATGATATACAGTGTCCGGGGAATGCTGCGGGATGGTTCTGTTCCCGCGATCAGGAGACCTTTTCGTGCACCCTCGTCTTCGGTGACCATGGCGGGAATGTTTGGCGGTGGCAGCAATCCGAGACCGGGAGAAGTGACCCTGGCCCACCATGGGATTTTGTTTCTGGATGAGTTTCCGGAGTTTAGGAGAGAACTCATAGAGATGTTCCGGACTGTGCTGGAGGAGCACCGGATTACTCAGATCAGAAATGGAAAGAATGTGACATTTCCGGCAGATTTTATTCTCATTGCGGCAGCGAATCCCTGCCCCTGCGGTTACTATCCTGACCGCCGTTACTGCCGCTGCACTTCAAGGCAGATCTCCAAGTATCAAAACCGGCTGAGCGGTCCTATTCTTGACCGGCTGGATCTTTTTGTGCGCTGCGACAGGATATCGTACGCGGTGATGACGGAAGAGCGCTGCGAAGAACCTTCTGAAGTGGTCAGGGAGAGGGTTCGGCAGGTGTGGGAGATACAGAGGGAGCGTTTTCCGGGCAGAACGTCCCCGTTCAATGGAAGAATGACCCCGAAAGAAGTGGAAAAGTACTGTATTCTGGACAGGGATTCCCGGGCGCTGCTCAGAGAAGTGTTTGATCCCATGGGGCTGACCGGCCGTTCTTATAATAAAATTTTGAAAGTGGGAAGGACCATTGCGGATCTGGACCATTCTTTGCAGATTCGGGAAGTGCATGTGAGAGAGGCCCTTTTGTTCCGCCGCATGGCGCCTATGGCAGAGGGTATGGGGATATAGGGTATGGGGATATGCTGATCAGGCGGATTGTAAGGAGTGCGCGGTTTCAGAAAAAAGGAACGGAGATGGGGGTAGCGTCGGTGGAGATAACAGACGGATACCAAGAGTGCCGGTGATGCAAAAGCTGATATCAGCAGGGCAGAGCCAAAAAGGGAGGCGACATGGAAGAGGGAAAGACTACATTTTTCTGGTACTGGTTTGTGAATATTCCCGGGGTGGGAAGCGCTGCCAGAAGAAAGCTTCTGGATCGTTTCGGACATCCGGAAGCGGTCTATGGCGCGAAGGAAAAAGAATACAGAGATATTTTGAATCAAAGACAGTGTGTATATTTACAGCGCTCCCGCAATACACATAGGATAAATCAGTCGATGAGTAAGCTTCAGGAATCCGGCGCGCGGTTTGTGCACTGGGAATCTCCGGAGTATCCCCGGAAGTTCCGGCAATTATTTGATCCTCCGTACGGGATCTATGTGAGGGGAACCCTTCCTGCAGAAGACAGGCCGGTCCTCGGTATGGTGGGATCCCGGACGGCGACGCCCTACGGACTTCACACGGCAAGGGAGTTTGCGAAAGTACTGGCCGGTGAGAAGATACAGATTGTCAGCGGCCTGGCGGCGGGGATTGACGCGGCCAGTCACCGGGGAACCCTTGAGGCAGGCGGATATACACTGGGTGTCCTTGGCGGAGGTATTGACACTCTCTACCCAAGAGAGAATTTTTCTCTTTACATGGAGATGTATAAACGGGGCGGTGTTCTTTCGGAATACAATCTCGGTGTTCCCAACAGTCCGGGACTGTTTCCTGTGAGGAATCGTCTGATCAGTGGAATATCCGACGGGGTATTTGTGCTGGAAGCCGGAGAGAAAAGTGGTTCTTTTATCACCATTGACCAGGCGCTGGAGCAGGGAAAGGATGTCTTTGCGCTGCCAGGCAGAGTTTCAGATCCCTTAAGCGCCGGGTGCAACCGGCTGATCGCGGAGGGTGCCGTGCTGGTGCAGCGGCCGGAGGACATTGCGGAAGTACTCTTTAAAAAATATGAAAAGTTCAGGTCAAAAATATATACAAAAGAAGTAAAGTCTTTGGCAGGAACGGAGGAGCCTGCGTTTAAAGATCCGGAATGTCAGAAGATTTATGAGCTGCTGGATGTGAATCGTCCGACAAGTTTCAATGAACTTTTAGAAAAAAGCGGGTATAATTTTGTAAAATTGCAGTATATTTTATTGGAAATGGAGATTTCTCAGAAGATTTATCAATCGGCGCAGAACACCTACCTCAGAAAATTTTAAAAATTTTTTTCTTGCGTACCCCTGGGAAATGGTGTATTATTGATAATTGTTTTACGGGACAAGGCTTTGTATAGGAATAATATAGGCTGGAATCGTCCCGTTGTAAACGACTGGGAAGTTTTATGCCATCAATCTGTATATATTAAGTTGGGAGTGTATTTGGAAATGGCAACCAAATTAGTGATTGTAGAATCACCTGCAAAGGCAAAAACAATTCAGAAGTTTTTGGGAAAGAATTATAAGGTCATCGCCTCCAACGGCCATGTCCGTGACCTGCCGAAAAGTTCTATGGGAATTGATTTTGATAATGATTATGAACCAAAATATATAACAATAAGAGGAAAGGGAGAGATTCTCGCGCAGCTTCGAAAAGAAGTGAAAAAGGCGGATAAGGTTTATCTGGCCACTGACCCGGACCGGGAAGGTGAGGCTATCTCCTGGCACCTCTATAACGCATTGAATCTCAAAGATAAAAAATGCAGCCGTATTACTTTCAATGAGATCACAAAGGATGCGGTGAAGCGTTCCATCAAGAATTCCAGGGATATTGATATGAACCTGGTGGATGCGCAGCAGGCAAGAAGAGTGTTGGACCGGATCGTGGGATATAAGATCAGCCCGATTCTCTGGTCCAAGATCAAGCGTGGACTGAGTGCCGGACGGGTGCAGTCCGTGGCGCTTCGCATTATATCTGACAGAGAAAGAGAGATCAATGAATTTATTCCGGAGGAATACTGGAGCCTGGATGCGGACTTGCAGGCGGAAGGATCCAAAAAGCCTCTGGAGGCGCATTTCACAGGAAATAAAGACGGAAAGGTGGAGCTTCACAGCAAAGAGGACGTGGAGCGCATCATGAAGGAGCTGGAAGGATGCAGCTATGAAGTGCTGGCAGTAAAAAGAGGCGAGCGCCGGAAAAAGCCGCCGCTGCCGTTTACCACCAGCACCCTGCAGCAGGAGGCGTCCAAGAAGCTCAATATGTCCACCCAGAAGACCATGCGTCTGGCCCAGGAGCTGTACGAAGGTGTCTCCATAAAAGGCCGGGGCAATATCGGTCTGATCACTTACCTTCGTACTGATTCCACCAGAATCTCCGAGGAAGCGGATGCGGCCTGCCGGGAATACATCCAGACCCAGTACGGAGAAGATTTTGTGGGAAACGGCGCAGCCAGAAAGACCGGCGCCGGCAAGATCCAGGACGCCCATGAAGCCATCCGTCCGACAGATGTCACTCTGTCGCCGTCGGATTTGAAAGAAGAGCTGTCCAGGGACTTATACCGGCTGTATAATCTGATCTGGACAAGGTTTGTGGCAAGCCGGATGTCTGAGGCAGTGTATGAGACAGTCTCTGTTAAAATAGGAGCCGGCGACTATCGCTTCAGTGTCTCCGGAGCCCGGATCAAGTTTGACGGGTTTATGACGGTATACCGTTATGATGATGAGAAGTCCACCCTGGATGCGGTTTTGAAAAAAATCAGCGAAGATTCGAAGCTGACATTAAAAGAACTGAAGCCGCAGCAGCACTTTACACAGCCGCCGGGACATTTCACCGAGGCCAGTCTTGTAAAGACGCTGGAAGAGCTGGGGATCGGACGTCCGAGTACCTACTCGCCAACCATCACCACCCTTCTTGCCAGAAGATATATTGTAAAGGAGAACAAAAATCTTTACATGACAGAGCTGGGAGAGGCGGTCAATGATCTGATCGTGAAGGGCTTCCCTTCCATCGTGGATGTGAATTTTACCGCCAACATGGAATCCCTGCTGGATGGAGTGGAAGAAGGCAAGGTCAAGTGGAAGACCATCGTCGAGAACTTTTATCCGGATCTGAACGACGCTGTGGAGGCAGCGGAGAAGGAGCTGGCAGAGGTTAAGATTGCCGATGAAGTCAGCGACGAGATCTGTGAGGAATGCGGCCGTAACATGGTGGTCAAATACGGACCTCACGGTAAGTTTCTGGCCTGCCCGGGCTTTCCGGAATGTAAGAATACGAAGCCGTATTATGAAAAGATCGGCGTTGCCTGCCCGAAATGCGGGAAGGATATCGTGTTGAAGAAGACCAAAAAAGGCAGAAAATATTATGGTTGTATTGATAATCCGGAGTGCGATTTTATGAGCTGGCAGAAGCCGTCAAAGGTTCCGTGCAAAGAATGTGGAGGCCTGATGGTGGAAAAGGGCAAAAAGCTTGTGTGTGCCAACCCGGAATGCGGCTATGTGACGGATAAACAGGACGAAGAATAAAATACAGACAGCGCAGAAGGCCGTCTGCAGATATGAGAGATCATCACTGCAGGCGGTTTTTGTTTTATAATTTGTTTCTGTTTAGGATAATTGAACGAATTGCTAAATTTTTAGATAATATCGTTGTGATTGTGCGGTAGATGTGTTAAAATAATTTTTAATGAAGAATTGTCAGTAAATAATATGGAGGTTTCTATGAGTGTCCAATTGCTTGATAAAACGAGAAAAATTAACAAACTGCTGCATAATAATAATTCTCACAAAGTAGTATTTAATGACATCTGTGAAGTTCTCAGTGAGATTCTTGTCTCCAATGTGCTGGTCATCAGCAAGAAGGGGAAGGTTCTGGGAATCAAAGACCGGGCGGATATTGAGACCATCAATGAGCTCATCAATAATGAGGTGGGTGAATATATTGATCCGCTGCTCAATGAACGGCTTCTGGGAGTTTTATCGACAAAAGAGAATGTCAACCTGGAAACACTGGGATTTGAATTTTCAGACATTTCAGAGTATCAGGCAATTATCACCCCGATTGATATTGCCGGCGAGAGACTGGGAACTGTTTTTATGTACCGGAAAGAAAAACATTATGAAATTGATGACATTATTCTGGTGGAATACGGAACTACAGTGGTCGGGCTGGAAATGATGCGTTCCGTCAATGAAGAAAATGCGGAGGAGACCAGAAAAGTTTCTATTGTAAAATCCGCGATCTCCACCTTGTCCTTCTCGGAGCTGGAAGCCATTCAGCATATCTTTGATGAGCTGGACGGAGAGGAAGGGATTCTTGTGGCAAGCAAGATTGCCGACCGGGTGGGAATCACCAGATCTGTCATTGTGAATGCACTCCGTAAGTTTGAGAGTGCCGGCGTTATCGAGTCCCGTTCTTCCGGCATGAAGGGAACCTATATCAAGGTACTGAACGATGTTGTATTTGACGAACTGAAGAAAATGAAACATTAACAGAAAGGCTACGATAGGATAAAGGAGTAACACCATGGCGGATAATTATAAAATAACCCAGTATTCAGTCAATACAATTTTAGGATATGTGGAGAATTCTCAGATTGCCATTCCGGAAATACAAAGACCCTTTGTCTGGAAGGGACAGGAGGTCAGAGATTTGATCGATTCCCTCTATGAAGGATATCCCATTGGATATCTGATTGTATGGCAGAATTCTCAGGTCAGGATCCGCGGATTTGGAAAAGGAGGAACGAAAAAGATCCTCATAGACGGGCAGCAGAGAGTGACAGCCCTGATGGCAGCTCTTCTGGGCCGGGAAGTGCTGGATTCCCAGTACCGGTCTCACCGGATTAAGATTGCATTTTATCCCCTGGCACAGCCGGGGGAGGAAAAATTTGCGGTCAGCGACGCTTCCTATGAAGATAAGCCGGGATGGATTCCGGATATTTCCGTTTTATTCCGAAGAGATTTTTCCTTCCGTAAATTTGAAAAAGAATATAAAGAAAAGAATCCGGAAGTGGACGCATCTCCTCTGGAGGCGGCCATTGACCGGTTAAAGGGCATTGTCAAGCACCAGGTCGGTGTGATTGAATTGTCCTTTCTTCTTGATATCGATGTGGTATCCGAGATTTTCATCCGGATCAATCTGCAGGGCAAACCGCTCAATCAGGAAGATTTTGCCATGTCTAAGATCTCAGTCAATGAACAGTATGACGGAGATCTCATCCGCAACTGCATCGACTATTTTTGCCATCTCATCAAAGAGCCGTCTTTCATGGGAATCCTGAATCAGAATGAGAAAGAATTCATGGAGACAGAATACGGCAGACTGCTGGGCTGGCTGACGGAAGAGGAAGAATTTCTGTACGTTCCTTCCTATTCAGATGTGTTAAAGGTCGTACTGATCGCCGGATTCGGAAAGAGTAAGATCAGCGATCTGGTCAATCTGTTGTCAGGCAAAACCCCTGGCAGGATGTCTGCAAAAACGGAAGTGTCTAAAAAAGTTTCTCAGGAAGCTTTTGAGACGCTGGGGAAAGGTGTGCGGGCTTTTGTCAGCGAGAAAAACTTCCGGGGATTTCTCCGCGCGCTGCGCAGAGCGGGCTATTCCTGTGAGCGCCTGCTTTATTCCCAGGCAGTGTTAAATTATTGTTATGCCATGTATCTTCTCATGGATATGGAGGGCATCCCTTCTGATAAGAAAGACAGCCTCATCGGCAGGTGGATGACCATGAGCCTTATCACCGGACATTATCAGAGTTCACCGGATACAGTGGTCATAAGAGACTATAAAGAGATTAAAGAGGCAGGGATGGAAAGTTATCTGCGACAGATCGAGGAACTTCGGCTGGGTGAGGAGTTCTTTGCTTCCGTTCTCCCGCAGAAGTTTACTTCCACCACAGCGCGGACGGCACCGTATCTTGCCTATTTGGCTGCACAGACAGCCGGCGGCGCAGCCTCCCTTTACAGCAAAGAAAAGGTCGGCGATCTCTATGCGGCAAAGGCGGAAGCATACCAGATCCTTCCGAAGGCGTATCTGGAGAAATGTGGATTTAAGACCAGAGAAACTTACGGTCAGGTGGCAAACCTTACCTATATTACAAAAGATGTAAAAAGTATCATAAAGAGGAAGTCTCCGGCGGATTACAAGGAAGCTCTGGAAAAACAGCTTGCTCCGGAAGAGATCCGTACTTCTCTGGAGGCCAACGACATTCCGGAGACCATTTTTGAGGCAGATGCTTCCAGTGTCTCGCAGATTCTTGCGGACAGAAGGAAAAAGATGGCACGGAAAATTCAGAGTTACTATTATTCTCTGTAAAAATGTGACAATACTTTTTTGCGGCAGTTCAGTCATGACATCGTTTTTTTTGAATTTTCAGGTGTATGGCTGTGCTGCCGCAAATTTTCTGCAATAATTTAGACGGAACTTCTTGCCAAGGGATTTTTTATATGCTATACTACCTTCGGTAAAAAAGTAACAGTCAGGCCATGAGTTCGTGGCCGGATAAAACACACGTTATCGGATTCTGTCGGTCGGTGTGCCCTTACGGGTGGCTGAGGAATATGAAGATAACGGAAGACAAAACAAAAAAGGAGAATTGACATGAGTGTAATTTCAATGAAACAGTTACTCGAAGCCGGTGTTCATTTTGGACATCAGACAAGAAGATGGAACCCTAAAATGGCTCCGTACATCTACACAGAGCGTAATGGCATCTACATCATCGACTTACAGAAGTCTGTAGGTAAGGTAGACGAAGCTTACAACGCAATCAGAGATTGTGTAGCTAACGGAGGAAAGATTCTTTTCGTTGGAACAAAGAAACAGGCACAGGATTCTATCAAGAACGAGTCTGAGAGATGTGGAATGTTCTACGTAAACCAGAGATGGTTAGGTGGTATGCTCACGAACTTCAAGACCATCCAGAGCCGTGTTGCCCGCTTAAAGAAGATTGAGGAGATGGCAGAGGACGGAACATTTGAAGTACTTCCTAAGAAAGAAGTCATCCAGCTCAAGAGAGAGCAGGAGAAACTGGAGAAGAACCTGGGCGGTATCAAAGAGATGCAGGATATTCCTGATATGATTTTCGTTGTTGACCCAAGAAAAGAGAGAATCTGCATTCAGGAAGCACATACTCTGGGTATTCCTTTAGTTGGTATCTGTGATACAAACTGTGACCCTGAAGAGTTAGATTACGTGATCCCTGGAAATGACGACGCTATCCGTGCAGTCAAATTAATCGTTTCCAAGATGGCAGATGCCGTTATCGAAGGCAATCAGGGACAGGATGCAGAAGTTGCAGAAGAAGAAGAGGAAGCTGCAGAGGCAGAAGCTTAATTCTCAACGCAGTTCCATACGCCTCAGCCTGCATCTCGCAGGCCGGGGCATTTTTGTGTGATATGTTATTACCGGTGCATTTCCGGAAAAGAGGGTCGCGCAGCGGCTGCGGATCAGCTGTCGGGAATGCCGGACACAAAAAATGATTTGATGATTTTGGAGGAATGAAAATGGCTATTACAGCAAAACAGGTAAAAGAGTTACGTGAAATGACAGGTGCCGGAATGATGGACTGTAAGAAAGCTCTTACAGCTACTGACGGTGATTTCGATAAAGCAATTGAGTTCTTAAGAGAAAAAGGTCTGGCTACCGCTGAGAAGAAAGCCGGAAGAATTGCTGCAGAGGGAATCGTTAAGGTTCTTGTTTCCGAAGACGGACACAAAGCAGTCGCAGTTGAAGTAAACGCAGAGACAGACTTCGTTGCAAAGAACGAGAAGTTCCAGGCTTACGTTGGACAGGTTGCAGAGCAGGCTATGGATACAGAAGCAGCTGATATGGACGCTTTCCTGGCTGAGACATGGAAGTTCGACGATACAAAGACTGTAAAAGAAGCTCTGGCAGGCCAGATTGCTATCATCGGTGAGAACATGAACATCCGCAGATATGAGCAGGTAAAAGAGGATGCAGGTTTTGTTGCTTCCTACACTCATATGGGCGGAAAGATCGGCGTTCTTGTTGACGTTGAGACAGACGTTGTCAACGACGAGATCAAAGAGATGGCAAAGAATGTCTGCATGCAGGTTGCAGCTTTAAAACCAAAATATACAAGCAGAGCCGAAGTTGATCAGGATTACCTTGCAAAAGAGGAAGAGATCCTCATGGCTGCTGCCAAAAATGAAAAACCAGACGCCAATGACAAGATCATCAGCGGTATGGTAAAAGGCCGTCTGAACAAAGAGTTAAAAGAAATCTGTCTCCTTGATCAGGTTTACGTAAAAGCAGAAGACGGAAAACAGAGTGTTGGAAAATACGTTGACGAAGTTGCAAAAGCAAACGGCGCAAAAGTTGTCATCAAAGGATTTGTCCGCATGGAAACAGGCGAAGGAATCGAGAAGAAACAGGAGAACTTTGCAGCAGAAGTTGCAGCTCAGATGGGAATGTAATTTCATCGTTTAAAGAGTACTCAAAAGCCCTTGAAAATACCCGTTTTATGGGATCTTCAAGGGCTTTTTATAATTTTCAAAAGTAAAGATAAAGTCTCATTCTTCTTCCAGCTTCGGCAGAATGGTCCGCATGGATTCCTCAAATTCTTCATCGGAAGAATTATGGAAAAGAATCAGGTCGTGCCCTGCATCCAGCCGTTCCAGAGGTTCCGGGATGGAAAAGTCAACGGTTTTGATATATTGATCCCAATGCTGAAGCTTCCAGGTGTCGCGGTCAGAGTTCCGGGCGATCATTCTCTGATGACAGACTTTCGGGTCAGTGACTACCCAGATGATGACCAGCTTGGCATTCTTTTTTCTCAGTTTTGTGCGGAAACGTTCCAGGGTATCTTCATCGTGTACTTCTTTGGTGAACGGAGCGTTGATCAACACAATGTCATCATATTCCAGTGCCTCCACTCCGATATCAACAATCGTCTCATATTCGTAGTCGCGTATATTATCTTCAAAAAACTTTGAACTGCGGTTGATTTCCTCACCGGCAGCCGCAAATACCCGATTGGACAGAGGGATCAGCGTGTCCTTGTCGAGGTAGACGACATGTTTTAAATTTTTAGCAAGTTGTTTGGAAATATAAGTCTTCCCACATGCAGGAGGGGAAGTAACAAGTATCATTTTTTTCATGGCTTTTACGGCAGCGATGCCGGCTCCTTTCTATGATGTATGGTTTTGTTCCTTTCCATTTCGGAAAGAAAAAAGAATGTGAAAATATTACCTTCCATCCTTTGACTTCTTAATAGTAACATTGACGAAAATGTATTGCAAGAAAAAGGATAGGGAAAAGAATCCGTTGTCTGAATTTTTTTATGGGCAGGATGAACAAATGTTATCTTTGTTTTTTATGCATTACGACAAATTGGAACATTATCTAGAACATGCTCTAGACAATGTTCCAATAAAGTGCTATACTCAGTTCATCAAAAGATATCAGACGATGGAACCCCGGTTTTTGATTCCGGGGGAAACCGGCGAAGACCGGGAAGAAGACTGAGAAAGGTGGAAAGGAAAAATGATGAGTTACAAAGAGGCGGGAGCGGCGTTTCAGCCCGGAACCATTGGAAGGCTTACTTTAAAGAACCGGCTGATCGTGCCGGCGATGGTAGTCAACAGCAATCAGCCGGACGGAATGCCGACGGAGCGTTATATTCAATATCATGAGGAAAAGGCCAGAGGCGGCTGGGGCATGATCATTACCGAGGATTATGCTATCACACCGACGGCAGGCGGATTCCGGGATCTGGCGGGCCTCTGGTCCGATGATCAGATTGAGGCCCACACAAAATTTGTGGACCGGATCCATGCTTTGGATACGAAGATCTGCTGTCAGATTTATCACGCAGGAAGACAGACCAACAGCGGAGTCAACGGGGTGCAGTGCATGGCGCCGTCACCGTACAAGGATCCGCCATCCTTTGAGACACCGCGGGAGATGACAAAAGAAGATATTCAGGAGATCATTCAGGCCTATGCCGACGCGGCCGTGCGGGCGAAAAAATGTGGATTCGACGCAGTGGAGATTCATGGAGCCCACGGTTATCTCATCAACCAGTTTAATTCTCCGTTTTCCAACAAGAGAAATGATGAGTATGGGGGAAGTACAGAAAACAGGGCAAGATTCGGCGTGGAAGTGATCCGTGCGGTGCGGGCAGCCGTGGGAGAAGATTATCCTGTTCTGTTTAAACTGACCGTCAATGAATTTGTGGCGGGAGGACTGCAGGTGGCAGAAGGCCGCGAGCTGGCCCGGATTTTCTCCCGGGAGGACATCGACGCCATCACCATCAGCCAGGGCGTCAACGCCACGGAGTGGGGCGTTATCCAGCCGGGTGCCATTCCTCCGGCGGGATTCATCGATCATGTGAAAGCATGCAGAGATGTCATCAAGGGAATTCCGGTCATCGCCATCGGAAGAATCCTTAATTTTGACCTGGCCAACCATATTATCGAAGACGGAACCGCAGACTTTGTCTGTATGGGAAGGGCGTCCCTGGCGGACCCGCTGGCTCCGAAAAAATATCTGGAAGGACATAAAGAAGATATCCAGCTGTGTATCGGCTGCGTGCAGGGATGTCTTGGCAATCTGCGCCGGGGTGAGCCGATCCAGTGTATGGTGAACCCGAAGACCAACAAAGAATTCCTGGCAGAGGAGACAGAGAAAAAGGCGGAAGAACCGAAACGGATCACCGTGGTGGGAGCCGGCGTTTCCGGTTGTGAGACAGCGATCACAGCTGCCAGAAAGGGACATAAGGTAACTGTTTACGAGAAGAGTGGCAAGATGGGCGGCCAGTGGAATCTGGCAGCGGTGCCTCCGGCAAAACAGGATTTTACTACTCTGACCATGTGGCAGAGAAGGCAGCTGAAAAAACTGGGCGTGGAAGTACATCTTAACACAGAATACACAGCGCAGATGGCGCAGGAGGAGAAGCCGGATCTCATCGTGATTGCCACGGGAAGCAGAGAAAAAATGCTGCCTCTTCCGGGACTGGATGCGGAAAACGTATTTAAAGCGCAGGACATCTTAAGCGGAAGAAAGACGCTGACCGGCAAAAATGTGGTAGTTATCGGCGGCGGAAGTGTGGGAGTGGAAACGGCGGCCCATGTGGCGCAGGACTTCAAACACGTGTCCATTCTGGAGGTGAGGGATGGCATTTCTCTGGATGGAGAATATTCCAACAACTACTTCCTGTTCAAGATTCTGGACGAGTTTAAAGTGGACGTCCACACCAAGGCATTCTTCCAGAATTATGACGGTGAAACCGTGACATACAAGTACAAAGATAAAGAGTACGAGATTGATGATGTCTCAGATATTATTGTGGCAGTAGGTTCCTCCTCCAACCAGGATTTGTACGAGGCGCTGAAAGATACCGGAATCAGAACGGTGCTGACGGGAGATGCCAAAGATGTGAAACAAGGCATCCGCAATATTGAGGAAAGCTACTATCTGGGATGGTCCTTATAATATAAAAAGAATCATGTAAACAATTGACATGAAAGCAGAATACAGGGGCGAGCCGCACGGGCAGATGGGGGGACCGCGTGCGGCTCGCCCCTTTTCGGCACTTGCGCATAGCTTGAAGTTATGGTAGCATTTTTAGAAAAGAAGAACGAGCATAAGGAGCAGAGAGATGGGAAGAGACAATACGGAACTTACAGAGAACGGAAAAAAGACAAGAGATCTGATCTTCCAGACAGCAGTCAGGATCTTAAAGGAAGAGGGTTATGATAAGGTGACTGTGCGGAGAATCTGCAAGGAATCCAACACGAGCAACGGCAGTTTCTATCATTTCTTTAAGAATAAAGATGAACTGATGGCTTACTATTACACCAGATCAGCCGATGATTTCCTGGCAGGGCAGGAAGAAACCATGAAGAACGCGGATCTCTATCATCAGATGCTCATCTGTTACCGGTGGTATATCCGTTATACCGCAGACTTTGGCCTGGATTTCTGCATTAATTTTTTTAACTCCAACAACCGGGCCATCGATCCTATGTATATGTACAATGCCTTTTATGAAATCTCTAAAAAATGTCTTCACGAGAAGGCCGGTGAGATCAGGGAAGGTTATGAGGCAGATCAGATTGCCAAAGAGCTGTGCATCCTGGCCAAGGGAATCATTTTTGACTGGAGTTCCTCCAGAGGTTCCTATGACATCGAGGAAGTGGCGGAGCGGATGTTTTCCATCTATCTGAACGGAGTGATCCGTCGGGCGGATGAGTGATCCGTGCATGAATGAAACTGTTGTTATCCATCGGGAGACAGAGGCAGAACGCATAAAAAATACGGCTGTTAATGAAAAATCCGGATAAGAGAAGGAGGATCAGCTATGGGATTATTCAAAAGAAAAACAGGCGGCAGGAATACAGAAGTGAAGACCTATGATAAGGAGAATCAAAAACCAGTCTTAAAATGCAGCATCTGCAACGGCGAGCAGGTGGCAGCTTTTCAGGATATTCATACGGGAAAATGTGAGGAAGTCATGTTTATAAAAAATAAAGAAGATCTGGAACTGTTTCGGAAACAGTATGGCGTTGAGGGAGAAATTCCGAAAATTTACTGAGAGACGGCAGGCTGTGAGGTGCAATCTTCAGATTCATTAAGATTCTTTTCAGGAACCATTCAGATTTCTCTGAGATAATGAACACATCAAAGGAACATTGCTTTGAAATACACGAAAAAGAGTTTGGAGTAACCGCAGTGATATGGTGAAACAAAAACAGAACTCTTAAAAGAAAGGAGCAACTGATGATGAAAAACAGAGAAATGAAGGGAACAATGAAAGGTTTAATGAAAAAAGGGCTGGTATTTGGTATGATAGGCGTGATGGCGTTCAGCATGATGGCCTGCAGCGGTCCGAAGAAAAAGAACGCCGGGAACAGCAGTCCCGCGTCTAAGACGGAATCCACGCAGAATAAAACAGGCAGTCAGTCCGGAACATCAGGCATAAAGCCTAAATCCGGCACGACCAAATCCGGAAGCAAGGGAACAACAGCGGCCGCCGGAAAGAGCGGCAGCGAGAGTACCACAGCAGCATCGGAGAAGAAAGACAATAAGAGTGCAGCAGATGCCGGAAAAAACGGCGGTGGGAGCACAACGGCAGCTGCCGGAAATAGTTCCACGGCGAAAAAAGATTCCGGTAAAGCGGAGGTTTTCAGCAAGAAAAGTACAGAACAGAAAAAGCAGAACAAAACCTCTTCCAAAAAGAACAAAAAGAAAGCTAAAAAGGGTACAAAGTCCAAAAAGAGCACGAAAAGTACCAAAAAAACAACAGCCGGCACAAGTAGAACCAAAAGATAAAACAGTGAGCAATAAGGCATAAATGGACGGGCAGTGAGAAAAGGAACTGCACAGAAGATGTGACGTATCTAAAGGAGCAAAATATGAAGAAAGAACAGGTATTGATCGTGGAAGATGACGCCGATATCAGAGAAGGCGTGCGGATTCTTCTGGAAAGTGAAAACTACATGGTGCAGGAAGCGGAGAACGGCAGAAAGGGGCTGGAACTTCTGGAGGATGATACCGATCTGGTGATTCTTGATGTGATGATGCCCGGAATGTCAGGACTTCGCACCTGCGAAGAGATACGGAAGATTTCCAATGTGCCAATCCTGTTTCTCACTGCCAAGGCTCAGGAATCGGATAAACTGATCGGTCTGATGGCGGGAGGCGACGACTATCTGCCCAAGCCATTTTCCTATGCGGAGCTTTTGGGCCGGGTGAAAGCGCTGGTGCGCCGGTACAGGATTTATCTGGGAAAATACACGCCGGAGACAGAGAAGGAGGAGCCATATCTGGAAATAGGAGGGATTCGGATACATAAAACTTTCAATGAAGTCTTTGTGGACGGCGTGGAGAAAAATATGACGGAAATAGAATATAATATTTTGCTGCTGCTGATGCGGCATCCCGGAAAGATTTTTTCAGCGCAGAATCTCTACGAGAGCGTGTGGGAGGAACCGTATTTTTACTCCTGCAACAGCACGGTCATGGTACATATCCGGAAGCTCAGGGTGAAGATTGAGAAGAATCCAAAGGCGCCGGAATATGTGAGGACTGTATGGGGAAAGGGGTACAAATTTGACACAGGGTATAAATAAAAAGAATTCCATCTATGTACAGCTTTTCCGCCTGCTGGTTGTCGCTGCGCTGTTATCTTTTCTTGTATTCCGGGCGCTGGACTCCGCAGGAATTTACATGATCGATAAATATTTGTATAATTCCACGTATCGGGAGAAAAAAGACCGGGCGGCCATGGATGATTTTCAAAGATATGTAAAACAGGAACAGATTACGACGGGAGAGACAGAAGCGCTCTCCTCCTGGGTGCGTAAGCAGAAAAATGTTTCTATCTATATCTATAAGGATGGGATCCAGGTTTTCAATTCGGATTATCCTGAGCAGGAAGTCTCCAAAGAGGAAATTACGTTAAGTGATTACGAGACGTATTATACGGTGGAGTTTGCGGATGGCGACGCCCAGGTGAGTATTCTGGCCTTCTATGATTATCAGCTTTACAATTATGAACTCGTTGCCAGTATTCTGCTGGCTTTTGCCATGTTTTTGTTTCTGGTCCTTTTTGGGATCAGGAAGAAAATGCGTTACATAACGATGCTCAGCGAGGAGATCGAGATCCTGGAAGGCGGAAGCCTGGATTATCCGGTGACAGTAAAAGGTAAAGATGAACTGGCGGCTCTGGCGGAGGGACTGGATCATATGCGCCTGTCCTTTCTGGAAATCAGAGAGAGAGAAGCGCAGATGGTTCAGAAAAATCAGAGGATTGTCACAGAGATGTCCCATGACCTGCGCACGCCGGTGACGTCCATCATATTGTATACAGAAATACTGAAAAAAGGAAAAAATCTGGATGAGGCGCAGCAGAAAAAATATATGGATATCATTGAAAAGAAAGCTTACCAGATGAAACAGCTGACCGATCATCTTTTTGAATATTCGCTGACGGCCGGCAGTGAAGAAATACAGCTGGAGGAGCCGGAGGCCTTTGAGATAATTTTTTATGATATTTTTTCTGAGACGTGCAGTTATCTGGAACAGAAAGGATTCCAGGTAGACTTTCAGGTGGAATGGAGCGATGAAAAGATCAGGATTTCGGAGGATTACGTGATGAGGATCATGGACAACATCACATCGAACCTTCTGAAATATGCGGATGCTGCTTTTCCGCTGATTCTTTCTTCGGTCAGAGAGGAGAATTTTATCGGTTTCTCTGTAGAGAACCACGTCCGCCGGGACACCGGGAGGACGGAGAGCACCGGTATTGGTATTCAGAATATAAAAAATATGATGGAGAAAATGCACGGAAAATGCGGGACAGAGCGGAAAGGGGAGTCTTTCCGTCTGACTCTTCTTTTTCCGGTGATCTGAGTTTGTTCATGTGTGAAAAGAATAAGGTGGAGCAGAAACCTGTTCCGCCTTATTCTTTTTTTGTGTGTGATATATTCTTTTTGTCAGAAACGGTGGAAATACCGGATGTACTTTTTTTGGAGGAAAGCTCCGGAAGCACCGTGAGAAGCATGGTGATAAAGCAGGCACAGCCGCCCAGAAGGTTGGATATAGGTTCTGCCCAGAATACTCCGTCGGTGCCAAGACCCGCCAGTCCCGGCAGCAGGATGGTGAGGGGAACGACGATGATCGCTTTCCGGAGCAGGGAAAAGAAGGTGGCATATCCGGATTTGCCGAGAGCCACAAAGACGCTCTGTCCTGTAAACTGCAGGGCCATAAAGCAGAATCCGAAAAAGTAAATGTGCAGGGCGGGGATGCCCTGGGCCAGCAGATCCGGATTGTCATTGAAAATCCGGATGAAAAATGCCGGGATCAGTTTCAGAATCCCCCACATAAATAAAGTGTAGGCCACGCAGACAATGGTGGTGAACTTGATAGCCTTCTTCACTTTCTGATATGCGCCTTCTCCGTAGTTAAAACTGATGACCGGGGAGGCGCCGTTGGTAAATCCCTGCACCGGCATGGTGCAGATATCCCGCACGGAATTCAGCACCGTCATGATACCCACATACAGATCGCCCCCGTACACCTGAAGGGTGGCATTGCAGACGACCTGTACCAGACTGTTGGTAAATGCCATAAAAAATCCGGATACACCAAGACCCAGGATCTTTTTTACTTTTGCCCCCTGCAGACGGAGCGTACTCTTTCTCAGATGAAGTACGGCCCGTTTCCCCGTGAGAAAACGCAGCACCCAGAGGGCCGAACACAGCTGGGAGAGAACGGTGGCGATGGCAGCCCCGGAGACGCCCAGACCAAAGACAAAGATAAACAGCGGGTCCAGAATGATATTTAACACTGCGCCAATTAAGATCGTGAGCATTCCCATGCTGCCGAATCCCTGGCAGTTAATGAAAGGATTCATTCCCACGGAGATCATCACGAAAATGGTTCCCAGCAGGTAAATGCGTATGTATTCTTCTGCATAGGGAAAGGTGACATCGCTGGCGCCGAACAGGTAAAGGACCGGTTTATAAATGAGCAGACCGATGACGGTCAGAACCAGGCCGGTGCCCACCAGTAAAGTAAAAGAATTTCCCATGAAAAGCTCTGCTTCCCGGTCGTCGCCCCGGCCTCTTTCCATGGCGCACAGGGGCGAACCGCCGTTGCCGTAGAGATAGGTAAAGGCC
Source organism: Eubacterium sp. An11 (assembly GCF_002161065.1). Taxonomy (GTDB): domain Bacteria; phylum Bacillota; class Clostridia; order Lachnospirales; family Lachnospiraceae; genus Anaerobutyricum; species Anaerobutyricum faecale. The sequence continues at coordinate 278,337 of NZ_NFLV01000001.1, forward strand.
GATACCAGGGTAATAATGGGAAAACACAGTCCCACGCCGGTGAGGGCGGTGGTGCCGATTTCCGGAATCTTTCCAATGTAAATGCGGTCCACCACATTATAAAGCAGATTTAAAAGCTGTGCGAAAATCATCGGCACAGCCACTTCACAGATATTTCTGTATACATTTCCTGTTGAAAAATCTGTCTGATGCGACTTCATGACATTTCCTTCTTTCCTCCGTCTGTTTCCAGACTGGCCTTATAATTATTTCCCCACTGTTCCATGGCGTCCAGAATCGGCTTCATGGATTCGCCCAGTTTGGAGAGACTGTATTCCACCCGCGGAGGCATCTCCGGATAGACGGTGCGCACGATAATGCCATCCTCCTCCATGGAGCGGAGACTGTCCGTGAGGACTTTCTGGCTGATGCCTTCCAGATTCTTTTTCAGTTCGTTAAAACGCCAGGGGCGCATCTGAAGATTTCTTATGATCAACAGTTTCCATTTGCTTCCAATGAGCTGTACGGTGGTTGCCACCGGGCATTCCGGCAGTTCTTCTTTTGTCAGCATATCCTCTCACCTCTCTTTTGGATTTTGAAATTTGCAGAAAATCCCTGCAATGAAAAATTCCCGTATTGAAATGACGTTTTTCGATGTAACATTTGTATTATAGTCAAGTACGCCTGAATTTGCAAGGTTACCAAAAGGTAACCAGGGCATAAAAAAGTGCGTACTTTTTTTCTGAAAATGCATTCGTATAATGGAGATATAAAGGAGGACAGGAAATGAACAATATCGCAGGATTTAAAGTGAATGAGGAAAAATGCGTGGGCTGCGGAGTGTGCGTGAAGGTCTGTCCGGGAGCCATTGAGGTTCTCGGTAAAAAGCCGGAGGACAGTCTTCCTGTGCCGGATATCCCGGAAGCGGAGAGAGTGATCAACGAGCTCATTGCCAATCGTCATTCCTGCCGGCGGTATCAGAACCGAAACGTGGACTCCGCGATGATAAAAGATATGCTCCGGCGTCTGGGAAATGCTCCCAATGGCGGAAACAAGCAGCAAGTGGAGTTTACACTCATTGATGACAGCGAACAGATGCATGTATTTCGGAATCTGGCATATAAAGAAATGGAACGGCTGGCGGAGAAAGGCATTTATCCGCTATGCCAGAGGAACACAGAGAACCGTGGAAGAAGGCCGGATTCATCGGCCGGAGATAAAAAAGGCGCCGGGTGGACGGATAAAAAGATAAGGTTAAAGAGATAAAGAAATTAAAGCAGATATAAAACAGGATATGTAAAAGAAAGAGGTAGAAAACATGAACGCACAAAAATGTCTTGATTTATTACGGGAGATAAAGGATGTGGCTTTCGCCACGGTATCAGAAGATGGGAAACCGCAGATCCGCATCATTGATGTGATGCTGGCGGAAAATGAAAAACTGTATTTCTGCACAGCCCGGGGAAAAGACTTTTATAGACAGTTGATGGCTTCCGGCGATGTGGCGGTTACCGGGTTGACGAAGGACTGGCAGATGATCCGTCTTGACGGCAGGGCAGAAAAACTGGAAGATCAGAAAATGTGGATCGACCGGATATTTGAAGAGAATCCTTCCATGAAAGGGGTTTATCCGGGGGAGAGCCGTTACATTCTGGAACCATTCTGCATCTCTGAAGGGCAGGTGGAGTTTTTTGACCTGGGGAAGAGTCCCATTTACCGGGCAGCCTTCCGGCTGGGAAGTGATATCAGGACTGAGAAGCAGAATACAGACCAGAGCCGGAACGACCGGAAGGCGGCTGAGGCGGTAGCCCCGGTGAAGAAAGGTTTTCTGATCACGGATGCCTGCATCGGCTGTGGAAAATGTGCCGGTCTCTGTCCGCAGCAGTGCATTGAACCGGGAACACCGTACCGCATCATGCAGGAGCATTGCCTGCACTGTGGATTATGTTTTGAAAACTGCCCGGTTTCGGCCATAGAGAAAAGATTGGAAAATGAGAGTGCGGTGCGGAACTGTGAAAAATCCGGGCAAAACAATGAAAATCCGGACAGAGCAAAAAAACAGCAGGAAAAGAGGGATGATTTATGATAACAGAAATCATTGATTTGATACAGAACCGCTGGGATTTCTTTCTGGAGCTTCTTGTGGAGCACATACAGATTTCATTGCTTTCCATCGCCATTGCCATGGTGATCGGTCTGATCATTGGAATTGTCATCAGCGAATATCAGAAGAGTTCCAGGATTGTCATTGGAATCGTCAATTTCATTTACACGATTCCTTCCATTTCCCTGCTGGGATTTCTGATCCCGCTGTCGGGAGTGGGAGATACCACGGCGGTCATCGCCCTGACGGTCTACGCGCTGCTTCCCATGGTGAGAAATACCCACACCGGTCTTACCAATGTAAGTCCTCTGCTGCTGGAAGCAGCCACAGGTATGGGAAGCACACGCCTGCAGACCCTGGTGAAAGTCAGGCTGCCGCTGGCGATGCCGGTGATCATTTCTGGGATCCGGAACATGGCGGTCATGACCATCGCTCTGGCAGGTATCGCCTCTTTTATCGGAGCAGGCGGACTGGGGGTGGCCATCTACCGGGGAATCACCACCAACAACAAAGCCATGACGCTGGTGGGCAGTCTTTTGATCGCTGTTTTGGCCATTGTGGTGGATGTCCTCATCGGACAGGTGGAAAAAAAGACAAAACGGCATAGCGTTGCATAAAAGTGGTTGGAAAAATCATAAAAACGGAATAGCAGGAAAACAGTCAAAGGTATAAAGAGGAGACAAAAAATGGGGAAATTTGAAAAGAAGTGTAAGAGAGAAGAAAATGTGAAGATCTGCGGCCTGAAAACAGAGAATATCAGCAAAATTTCAGCTGACAGAAAAAGAGGAGGCTTAAAAAAAGGAGCGGCTTTGCTGCTGACAGCCATTACCGCAGCGGGAATTCTTACCGGATGCGGACAGAGCAGTCAGACCATCCGTATGGCAACGAAACCCATGACGGAGCAGTACATTATAGGGAGTATGATGAAGACTCTCATTGAGCAGAATACGGATCTGACGGTGGAGATCACGGAGGGTGTGGGCGGCGGCACCGCCAACATTCAGCCGGCCATGGAAGAAGGGGAGTTCGATTTTTATCCGGAGTACACCGGCAGCGGCTGGAATGAAGTATTGAAAGAAGAAAGCCTTTATGATGAGAGCATGTTTGATCAGCTGCAGGCTGGTTATGAGAAGATGGATATGACCTGGACGGGAATGCTGGGTTTTAATAATACTTACGGTCTGGTGGTGGCCAGCGATATTGCGAAGAAGTATAATCTGAAAACCTATTCCGATCTGGCGGCGGTATCCGACCAGCTGGTATTCGGAGCAGAGTATGACTTTTTTGAGCGGGAAGACGGTTATGACGCCCTCTGCGATACCTATGGTCTGACCTTTAAAGATACCATGGATCTGGATATCGGGCTGAAATACGATGCCCTGGCTCAGAAAGAAATTGATGTGATGAATATTTTCACCACAGACGGACAGCTTTCCACGGCGGATGCGGTGGTTCTGGAGGATGACAAGGGGCTGTATCCATCCTATATGTGTGGTTTTGTGGTGAGAAATGAAGTGCTTGAGGATCATCCGGAGCTGCAGCAGGTGTTTGACAAGGTGGAGAATCTGATCACAGACGCAGAGATGGCAAAGATGAATGATCAGGTGGAGACCGAAGGACGGGAGCCGGAAGATGTGGCCAGCGCATTTTTACAGGAAAAAGGGCTGCTGGAGTAATAGAGGTGACAAACATATGAGTATCATAGAATATAAAAATATCTGTATGGCCTATGGAGAGAAGACGATCATCGAAAACTTTAATCTTTCCATTGAAAAAGGGGAGTTTGTCACTATCATCGGCTCTTCGGGCTGCGGAAAAACGACGATCCTGAAAATGGTAAACGGGCTGGTGGAGCCCGTGAGCGGGGAAGTCCTGGTGGAAGGAAACAGTACCCGGCAGGCAGATCTGACCATGCTGCGCCGCAACATCGGCTATGCCATCCAGGGAAGCGTGCTGTTTCCGCATATGACGGTGGAGAAAAATATCGCCTATGTGCCGAATCTGCTCAACAAAAAAGATAAAAAGCGGACAGAGCAGGCAGTCACAAAGTGGATGAACATCGTGGGGCTGGAAGATTCCCTGCGCGGCCGTTATCCGGCGGAACTGTCCGGCGGACAGCAGCAGAGGGTCGGTATCGCCCGGGCGCTGGCGGCGTCTCCGGATATCCTGCTGATGGATGAGCCTTTCGGGGCGGTGGATGAGATCACCAGAGGCAGTCTGCAGGAGGAAATCGCCCGGATCCACCGGGAGACGGGGATCACGATTCTCTTTGTCACCCATGACATTGGAGAAGCATTAAAATTGGGGACAAAGGTTCTGGTGATGGATGCGGGCAGTATCCAGCAGTTTGCTCCGCCCCATGAGATTCTCCACGCACCGGCTACGGAATATGTAAAAAAACTGGTGGAAAAAGAGCGCCGGCGATGCCATTTGCCGGAGGAAAAACTGGGGGACTGTGAGTACAGCGGCGCAGTCTGAGGATCCTGGCCATCGGGGATGCAACAGGATAGTTTGAGAATTCCGGCAGCTGGGGATATGGCGGGAGAGCCTGAAAGCCGCGCGCATACAGTTTATCAGAGAGAGGTGGATCGGAATGTTTTTGGAAAAATTACAAAAAAGAAAGGAAAAGAAAACGAATAAGGTAACTGATTTCACAGCCGGCAAAACAGCCGGAAACAGCGACGGACGGAACCTTCAGAAGAAATGGCAGATAAAGCCGGATGGCGAAAAAAAGGCTGTGATATTAAAACACGCCATAGAATCCGCGGACGCCGTGGTGATCGGCGCCGGTTCCGGTCTTTCCACTTCGGCGGGCTTTACCTATACGGGAGACCGCTTCCGGAAATATTTTGGGGATTTTGCGGAAAAATATGGTTTTGAGGATATGTACTCCGGTGGGTTTTATCCTTTTGATTCTCTGGAAGAATACTGGGCTTACTGGAGCCGCTACATTTATATCAACCGCTACATGAATGCGCTGAAACCGGTATATGAGCAGCTCTTAAAGCTGGTGAAAAACAAAGACTATTTTGTCCTCACCACCAACGTGGATCACTGTTTTCAGAAGGCGGGTTTTGACAAAAAGCGTCTGTTCTATACCCAGGGCGATTATGGTCTCTGGCAGTGTTCCGGGCCGTGTCACCGGGAAACCTACGATAACGAAAGCCAGGTGGAAGAGATGCTGAAAGCTCAGGGATTTCTTTTTGGGGAAAGCGGAGAAAAAGAAAAACTTGCTCTGCCCAAGGGGAAGAAGACCGGGATGCGGATACCGACAGAACTTATCCCCCGCTGCCCGCGGTGCGGACGTCCCATGAGCATGAATCTGCGCGCCGACAACACGTTTGTGGAAGATGAGGGATGGCACTGGGCGGCGGAAAGATACAGCGAATTCCTGCGACGCCACCGGAATCTTAAAACAGTCTATCTGGAGCTTGGGACCGGAATGAACACGCCGTCTATCATTAAATTTAATTTCTGGCGAATGACCGGCAGGCAGCCGGATGCGGTATACGGATGTATCAATCTGGGCGAAGCCTGGGCTCCGGATGAAATCAAGGACAAATCCATCTGTATCAATGCGGATATCGGACAGACACTGCAGGAAATGTCAGAAACAGGGGTGAGAAAATGACACAAAAAGAAAAGCGGGAATATCTGATTCAGGAATTGTTGTCGGAATTTCCTCCATATAGAGATATGAAAATACCTGACAGTGAGGAGGAGCAAAAAGGACTGCTCCGCAGTCTGATGAATGTCCGTCCGCCCCGTCCGGCAAAAGAAGAATTCCTCAGGATACAGGACGAATATCTTCAGGAAGAGACGGCAGAAAAGGGAATCACAGACAGCGAGCTGCTGCCGCCGTCTTCTCTGGACGGCCGTCTGGTATTGTGGCGGGGCGATATCACAACGTTAAAGATTGACGCCATCGTAAACGCTGCCAACAGTGCTCTGAGAGGGTGTTTTGTACCCTGCCATTCCTGTATTGATAACATCATCCACACCAATGCGGGCGTTCAGCTCCGGTTGGACTGTGACACGATCATGAATGAGCAGGGCTATGAAGAGCCCACCGGGCAGGCAAAGATTACACCGGCCTATAATCTGCCTTCCCGCTATGTGATTCATACGGTTGGCCCCATTGTGTCAGGGGAACTTACAAAAAAGCACTGCCGGCAGCTGGCAGACTGCTACCGTTCCTGCCTTGGACTGGCCGCGGAAAATGGACTGAAAAGTATCGCTTTCTGCTGTATCTCCACAGGAGAGTTTCATTTTCCACAACAGAAAGCGGCGGAGATCGCGGTGAAGACCGTGCGGGAATATCTGAAACAAGATACATCCATAGAACGAGTCGTGTTTAATGTGTTCAAGCCGGAAGATCAGGAAATATATCGGGAGATTCTGAAATAAATCATATCTCATTTTTTCTTCCCTCAGAGAGAATCTGGGGGAAGTCATTTAATTGTCTGACAGAATATATTCTATGGTAAGAGAAAGTCAGTGCTGAAAGGAATATCTGTGGAAAGATAAAAAAGCTCTCCTTGCCGGAAGTACAGCAAATGTACACCGGAGAAGGAGAGCTTTTTTGCGGTCTGTATAAAATTTAGAACGGCCCGTATCCGATGCCCTGGGCAATCATCACGAGAATGAATGCGCTGACGATGAAGGCAAGATAGATTTTCCAGCAGAACTTGATCCAGGAGCCGTAGTCCACTCCGCACATGGAGAGCTGTACCAGAGAGCTGCCCGGCCAGAAACTGTTGGTGATGCCGTCGCCGTACTGGTAAGTAAGCACCAGTACCTGCTGGTTGATGTGAAGAATCTCGCCCAGAGGCTGCAGGATTGGCATGACGATGACGGCCTTGCCGCTGCCGGATACCACCAGGAAATTAAATAGTGTCACAAAGACGAAGATGATCAGCAGAGCAAGGATGGCACTCTTGTTTTGAAGCAGGACGGACATGGCGTGGACGATGGTGTCCATGATGCACGCCTGATTCATGAGAACTACCACGGACTGGGCCAGGCCAACGGCAAAAGCAGCGGCGAAGACCCGCACGGCGCCCTGACAGAACAGCTGACAGGCTTTGCTCGGCTCGAAACGGAAAATGATGGTTAAAAGGATTCCCATGATCACGTAGATGGCGGCAATCTGCGGGAAGCTCCAGCCAAGGCGGATACAGCCGAATCCCTGAATGACGATGATGCACAGGAAAACCAGCAGTCCCAGGATCCGCGGCAGAGTCATTTCTTCTATGCCGGACACATGGTCTTCTTTATTCTGGCTCAGATATTCGTCGCTCATGAGGCTCGCTTCCGGATTTTTTTTGATCTTGCGGCAATAAGCGTAGAGCCCCACGAGACCGATAATATAAAAAACCACAAGACCGATGGTACGGAAGCCGATGCCGGAAAACAGCGGAAGTCCCACGATCTGCTGGGCCACGCCGGTGGTAAAAGTGTTCATGAGGCCGGAGGTAAAGCCTACGGTGCTTCCGATGATGGCAAGTCCCGTACCGACCATCCGGTCATATCCCAGGGCGAATCCGATGGTCACCGCCAGAGGATAAAATGGATAGGCGGCCTCACCGTATCCCAGCACGCCGAAAATAACAAAGATGGTATAGAAAATACATACCACAGAGAACTCTTTTCCTTTGGTTTTCTGTAAGATCAGGTTGATGCCGGCTCCGAAGGCCCCGCTCACTTCCAGCAGGTAGATGACGCCGGAACTGATAAAGAGTGTGCCCATAATGGTGGCGCCGTTGACGAAACCGTTGTAGACAGCCTCAAAATAATCCATAAAGGTGATCGGTGTTTCATTTTCCACATACTGGAAGGTGTCCGGGTTAATGACAGTGATGCCTGCGCTGTCTGTCACCCGTTCGTAACTTCCGCTTGGGATGAGGTAAGAAAGAACAACCACAAAAAGCATGATTAACAGTAAGATGATAAAGACATGCGGCATGCGGAAGCCTTTCTTTGCTTTGGCTTGTGTATTCATGTTTTTTCCTTTCTATTATATATATGTAATATGTGTTATCTGAAATATTGCAGGACCCATGTTGGAGGCCCGCATAATTTGCAGATGTTCGTAAGTTCTGGAACTATAAAGAGTTTTTGTGACTCTTCAGCCAGGATATCGCCACATTGGCGTGAAGGGCCGCTCCCAGGGGAAGTACGTCCTCGTCAAGCACCATCTGCGGGCTGTGCAGGGGCGCGCTGTCCGGAGCGCCGGCGCCTAAAAAGACGAACATGCCCGGTACTTTTTCTGTCACGTAGCCGAAATCTTCCGTGGCTGACATGGCCGGAATCTGGTGGACATTGCTGCCGCCCAGCACTTCTTTTAAGCAGGGAACCAGTTCCTGGCAGAGAAGTTCGTTGGTCAGGGTACACGGGGTGTGGAAGGTGGTCAGCGTATAATCGGCGTTCCACGCCTTTACATAGTGATCGATCAGCTCAGGGATCCGTTTTTTAAGATGTTCCGCAGCCTCCACGTTTAATGTACGCACGCCGATGTGAAGTTCCGCCTCATCGGGGATGATATTGACGGCGGCGCCGCCCTTTGCCACTCCGCAGGTCAGAGCCACCATGGCGGCCGGGTCAGTCTCGCGACCCACCAGCAGATTTACTGCCTGATATACCTGATTCATGACTATCAGGGGATCGGTGCAAAGCTGCGGCTGAGAACTGTGTCCGCCGTTTCCTCTGATCTTCAGTATGAACGTATCCAGAGAGGCGGAGTTGACTCCCATGGCGTAGCCGGCCTGTCCGGTGGTATCGGAAGGCTGAACGTGAATGCCGAAAGCAGCGCCCGGTGCCGGATTCTCAAGAAGCCCGTCTTCTACCATGAGACGTGCGCCGGCTCCGGTTTCCTCGCCGGGCTGGAACATAAGCTTGACAGTGCCTGGCAGCGAGTCTTCCATCTGCTTTAAAATCTGCGCGGCACCGAGAAGCATGGCGGCGTGGGCGTCATGTCCGCACATGTGTCCGTATCCGTTGACGGATTTAAACTCCAGAGGAGTATCTTCTTTGATCGGCAGAGCATCCATATCCGCGCGGAGAAGAATACAGGGTTCTCCGCTGCCGATGGAAGCGATGACACCGGTCTCTTTTTCCATGCGTGGAAAGCCTGCGGCCATATAATCTTCCGTCATTTTTTCCGGAAGAGGGCCGCCGCAGTCCTTCCACGGAATCCCCATTTCGTCGAGACGTTTCTTAATATATGCGCTGGTTTCCGGAAGGTCGGTTCCGATTTCCGGTATCTGATGAAGATACCGCCGGTCTTTTACAAGCTGCTCCCGCAGATCCTGCGCCATCTGTCTGATTGTATTGCTGTCGCCTTTGGGCGTTGCCATATTGGTAAATCTCCTTTCTGTACAAAAAAGAAAAGACTCCGGACAATCTATATTCCAGCCTCGGAGTCATACGTGTGTCATAAATATTAAAACATATTAATATTTATGTTACTACTTCTTTACGAATTTTGCAATAATTTATACAAAACTTCCTGACAAATATCTTTTGTTCTGGTATTATAGTACCTAAAGGAGTGTAGATAGCAATGAATATGTCAGAAAAAACATGTTTTGTGAATGGAAAAATATTTACCGCCAGTGATACCATCCGTGAAGCCGACGCCATGACGGTGGAGAACGGACGGATTACCTGGATCGGAAAAAAAGAAGAGATGCCATCCTGGGACGGGCCCGTGGTTGACCTGGAAGGAAGAAGAGTGATCCCGGGATTCGTGGATGCGCATATGCATCCGGTCATTCTGGCAGATTTTCAGAAACAGATTACTATCATGCCGCCGGAGATCACTTCCATTGCGGAGCTGAAAGAAGCCGTCCGGAAGAGAAGGGAAGCCCAGGGACCGGGAAAATGGATTGAAGGCTGGGGCTATGATGAGGAAGGGTTTGCGGAGAAACGTTCTCCGAACCGATATGATCTGGATGAGGTCTGCAGTGATGCTCCGGTGTCTCTGATGCGTACCTGCGCTCATATCCGCTGTGTCAACAGCATGGCCCTTGCCATAGCTGGTATTGACAGAAATACGCCGGACCCGCCGGGAGGAGAGATCGAGAGGGACGAAAACGGAGAACCGACCGGAGTTTTGAAAGAAAATGCAAGAAATCTTCTGGCGCCGCTTCTGCCGGTGGAATCCCGGGAGAATAAGGTGGAGAACCTGCTGGAACTGGGAAGTCTTCTCAATTCTCAGGGAATCACATCCATCTGTGATATGGGCAATCTGGACGCCACGGATAACCTGCCGATTTACCGGGCCGCGGCCCGGAAAGGCTTCTGCCAGAAGGTGGGCGTTTACTATATGTGGGATTTCTTCGACGGAGATCAGGAATTTGATCTGTCAAAAGAAGATCTGAACCGGAATCAGCAGATTTTTGCTGCCGGCCTGAAGCTGATCGGCGACGGCAGTATTTCCGGCAGGACCGCGTGGATGAACCGTCCGTTTAAAGGGTCCACCGATGAGTATGGAATATCCGTGTGCAGCGACGCTCTGGTGGAGTCCGCCATTGCGTTTTGTAAAGCGCACCACTGCCAGCTTTCCATGCACGCCATGGGAGGAAGGGCGATCAGCCGCATGGTGGACCGGGCGGCAGAAGAAGAACCGTGGACTGCGGAGGGCATCCCTTATGTGCGGGTGGAACATGTGACGGACCCGGAGACGGACAGCATCAAAAAAGCAGCGTCCCATGGCATTTCTTTTGTGACGCAGCCAATTTTCATGTACGCGGAGTCCGCCAGTTACCGGAAGAATCTGGGCGTAGAATGGATGCGGCAGTGCTATCCGGTAAAGACTATGCTGGAAGAAGGCGTAGTGACAGGATTTTCCACCGATGCGCCGGCCACCTTCTGGTCTGTGCCTTCAGATCCGTTCCCGGGACTGAAACAGGCAGTGACCCGGATTGCCGCCGACGGTACCGACTGCGGCAGAGAGCAGACCGTGGATATTGAGACGGCTGTCACTTTGTATACAAAAGGGGCGGCTCAGGCGGCGGGATTTCCGGATATCGGCGTACTGGAGCCGGGATACCATGCGGATTTTGCGGTGCTTGACCGGGATATCATGGAGATTCCGTCCGATGACATTGATAAGGTACGTGTAATGGAGACTTATGTGGACGGCGCCTGCGTGTATCGCAGATAGGGGCAGAGCGTCTGACCATGGATAATAAGAAATGTATGAATAAAAAAATAGAAGAGAGGTAACAGCATGTTTCATTTACCAGAATACAGAGAACCGGATTTTACCCAGGATAAATTTGTAAACGCGCCGGATGCGGCGTGGGAGGCAGTGACCATCAAAGGAGTGGCGCCGGAAAATTACCACAGTACTTCCATGTACCCGGAGTATTTTAAGATTGACGGTCAGTGGAAGCTGGCCAAAGAGAGCCGTATGGATTCCAGCGTGGTCCTCGGAGAAGACGGAGAACTCCGGGTGGTGGAGAACCGGAATCTGGAAGTCGGCGATAAGGTGATTCTCGGAAGGACTGAGAATGCCGAGGAGGGCATCTACCTGCACAGCAGAGGATTTGAGAATCCGGAAGAAGAAGAGGGAGATCAGTTTGTGTTCCGTCAGGGCAGAAGCCGGGAGACGTCCTATGCCAGAGATTATGACCGCCTCTTTGAACTGTTAAAATATGAAAAAGAACATGGAAATATTCTCTGGGTCATGGGACCGGCCTTTTCCTTTGACGCCGACGCCAGAAGAGCTATGCAGGCCATGGTCGAGAATGGCTATGTGGACGGACTGATGGCAGGAAACGCGCTGGCGACCCACGATCTGGAAGGAGCCATGTTCCACACTGCGCTGGGTCAGGACATTTATACCCAGAAGTCTCATCCCAACGGACATTACAATCATCTGGATGTGATCAACCGCGTGAGAAAGAGCGGCTCCATTCCACAGTTTATCGAAGACTATAAGATTGACAACGGCATCATGTACAGCTGCGTGAAAGAAAAGGTACCGTTCGTACTGACCAGCTCCATCCGTGACGACGGCCCGCTGCCGGAGGTCATCGGCGACGCCTACGAGGGTCAGACCGCCATGCGGAACATGGTAAAGAAGGCAACAACCGTTGTCTGTCTGGCGACTATGCTTCATACCATCGCCACCGGCAATATGACGCCGTCCTACCGGGTATTAGAAGATGGAACCGTGCGTCCGGTCTTCCTTTACACAGTGGATGCCGACGAGTTTGTGGTCAATAAACTTCTGGACCGCGGAAGCTTAGCGGCAACCACCATCGTCACAAATGTGCAGGACTTTATCATGATCGTGGCAAAGGGACTGGGTATCGTGTAAAAGACGGTAACAAAATATAAAAATGAAAAATCGGCCGTGGGAGAGATTTCCGCGGCCGATTTTTATTGTATACCGGAGATTCATTTCGCGTCGGAGATTCGCCGGCACCGGAAAAGCACTTGACGGATAAGTCTTACAAGTGTAGTATTAAAATATGATATCGATACGGGAGGTGCGGCATGAAAAGAAAACATTACTGGCTGATTTTATTGAATCCTTTATTTCTGTTGGTTTATGCCCTGGGGCTTAGGACTTTGTCACGGTTTTTCCAGTGGGGAGGCGTGGCCCGGCGGCTTCCGCTGATCGCTCTGCTGGGCGGCGCGGGGATTTTGTGGTTTGTGATCTGGACCATCGTCTATTTCCGAAAGAAAAAGAGAAAAGTGATGAAGAACAACGTTGTCCTGTCTGTTCTGCTGGCGGCAGAAGGGATCGTTTTTGTAATCCTCACGGGAGTTTACGGCAGGCAGATCTATCACAGCGCCCAGCCCTATAACGGAAAGCTGGCCTGGGTGCTGGATGATTGGCGCAATACCAGAAAGATTGCTTTTGAACAGAGGGATTTTTTCAAATATGGTCTGGATGGGATTGTGACTGCCCTGGAGGATGGAGCAGGACTTGCGGAAGGCAGTGAGCTGTATACGGCCAATACATTTTCTGTGACGGTTTCTGCTGACGGCATGATCGAGAGGGTCGACGGTTATCTGTATTCCTTTGGAACAGAAAAAAATGGAACAGAAGAAGGGAAGCAGGAACAGAGCTGGCTGATCAGTTACGATGCGTCCGCCGGTGAGAAGATGACGGTCCGGCTAAACGGCGCGGTGAATACGGACTACCGAAAACAGGAGCAGCTTTCACCGATGTTTGCCATGGCTGATGCTGTGCGGGAACAGGGACTGCCGGAAATCTCCGGTGGGCAAAGCGCCTGGACCATGCGTTACAGTGGTTACACAACGAAAGTCTGCGAGAGTACCTGGTACCAGCTCACAGAAACAGGAGATCTTACTTCATATTTTTGGAATAATTATGGCGAGAATAAAGACGCCTTTTTTCTGACCATTTCTTGGGGAAATACGGAAATAGCGGCGGTTTTCTGCGGAGAAGGGATTATGCAGACCCGGCAGCAGGAAGAAGAACAGAAGGAAGCAGCAACAAAGAAAGAAGAAGCGCAGGAACAGGGACAGACGCTCCTCACAGATCAGGACGGCAGTATGACTTTCTATCTGGACGCGGATGACGCCATGAGACTGGTGGTGACGGATGCCGCCGCCGGCAGCCGGTTCTATGAATTTTACAATGGAGATATCCATAATGCTGATCCTTTTGACGGAAATATCGGTGTGGCGGAGGGCATATATTTTACAGATGTCCGGACCGGATTTATTCTGTTGTCTTTTGCTTCCCGGGATTCCTCGTCCATGTATTACACCAACGATGGAGGAGCAAGTTTTCAGCAGGCGGCTCTTCCGGTGGAAGAAGCGGCGGCAGATATGGAGGGCAACGAGTTCTCCTTTACCACCGACGATATGGATTATATAGAGACTCCTTGTGAAGAGGATGGAGAACTGAAAGTACGGGTGTCCACCAGCGCGGCGGACGTGGGAACTTACGCACTGCTCTTTACCTCGGCGGATGATGGCGCCACCTGGGAGTATGCCGGGATACAGACTGTGTCCGGGGAGTAGACGAGGCATCCGGGCAATGTCATGCGTTAACTAAAATATTGTTTTTTTATTTATAATACGCAGCACAATAGCGGCCACCTTTCCTGAAAAGTGAACAGGTCAGCGGCCAGCTGCGATCAGCCTGAGCCTCTGACCTGTTTTAAATGTCTTACTTATCGGTTATGAATCAGTTGGATTTATGCGATTTTTGTAACTTTGTAATCCTGATCCTCCACAGCTTTTTTGAGTGCGTCGTCGCTGACGTCAGCATCCAGAGTTACCACTGCTGTACCTGCTGTATGGCTGACTTCTGCACTTTCCACTCCTTTGAGAGCTTCGAGGGCTTTCTTTACAGTTGCCTCACAATGTCCACACATCATACCTTCAATACTTATTGTTTTTGTCATAGTTTTGTCCTCCTTGTTAGTTTTCTTTGTTTTGATTTTTTTATCTTTACTGGTGTCATACATTTTGAACCAGTTAAGACGCAATGCATTACTTACCACGCAGAAGCTGGAAAGGCTCATGGCTGCGGCTCCGAACATTGGATTTAACAGCCATCCGAAGATCGGATACCATATGCCGGCAGCCAGTGGGATACCGATGACGTTATAGATGAATGCCCAGAACAGATTCTCGTGGATATTGCGCAGGGTTGCCCGGCTTAAACGGATCGCAGCTGCCACATCGGTCAGCCTGCTTTTCATCAGGACAACGTCCGCGGCATCGATGGCGATATCTGTGCCGGCTCCGATGGCGATGCCCATATCTGCTCTTGTGAGAGCCGGGGCATCATTGATGCCATCCCCTACCATGGCGACTTTGCCTTTCTTCTTCAGAGAACGGATCACGCTTTCTTTTCCGTCAGGCAGTACCCCTGCGATCACTTCATCGACGCCGGCCTGGGCTCCGATGGCCTTTGCGGTGCGCTCGTTGTCGCCGGTGAGCATGACTACGTGGATACCCATGTTCCGAAGCTCTCTGATAGCCTCCGGACTGTCTTCTTTTATTACGTCCGCCACTGCGATGATGCCGATCAGTCTTCCGTCTTTGGCAAAGAAGAAAGGTGTCTTTCCTTCTTCTGCAAGATGGTCGGCTGTTTTCCTTATCTCTTCCGAAAGCTCAGTGTCCTGACTGATGAATTTCATATTTCCTCCCCGGACCATGGAGCCGTTTACTTTTCCGGAAAGGCCATTGCCCGGAACCGCCTGGAATTCATCTGCATCATATTTCTGTAAGGAAGCGGTATCCTGTGCCTTCATAACGACAGCACGGGCAAGGGGATGTTCGCTTTTCTGTTCCAGCGCGTAAGCATAGCTTAAAAGTTCCTGTTCGGAAACTCCCTCTGCAGGGATCATATCTGTTACCTTTGGTTCGCCGCTGGTAATGGTTCCGGTCTTATCCAGTGCGACAATCTGTGTTCTTCCTGTTTCCTCCAGAGAGACCGCTGTTTTGAAAAGAATTCCGTTCTTTGCACCCATACCGTTGCCCACCATGATCGCCACCGGCGTGGCAAGTCCGAGGGCGCACGGGCAGCTGATCACCAGTACAGAGATTGCTCTTGCCAATGAGAAGCCGATCGCCTCTCCGGCCAGCAGCCATACGATCAGAGTGATAACAGCGATCCCGATCACCACCGGAACGAAGATACCGGATACCTTATCCGCAATCTTTGCGATAGGAGCCTTGGTGGCAGCCGCATCGCTGACCATCTGGATGATCTGAGACAGTGTGGTGTCTTCACCGACACGGGATGCCTCGCACCGCAGATAACCGGATTGGTTTAAAGTTGCGGCGGATACAGCATCGCCTGCATTTTTATCCACCGGGATACTTTCGCCGGTCAGCGCAGATTCGTTGACGGCACTGGTTCCTTCCACCACAATCCCGTCCACCGGAATATTTTCTCCTGGTTTTACAACAAAGATATCACCTTTGCGTACCTGATCTACGGATACGACTTCTTCTTTCCCGTCCCGGATGACGGTCGCTGTCTTTGGGGCCAGCTTCATCAGACCTTTCAGGGCGTCTGTCGTACGTCCTTTTGAGATTGCCTCCAAAAGCTTTCCTATGGTGATCAGCGTCAGGATCGTACCGGCCGATTCAAAGTAGAACTCATGCATATAGGACATGGCACCTGCCATATCGCCGCGGGTCATGGCGGCAGACATGGCGAACAGGCCGTAGAGACTGTATCCATAGGAAGCGCCTGCACCCAGAGCTACCAGCGTATCCATGTTCGGCCCTCCGTGGATCAGGCTGGTAAAGCCGCTGATAAAGAATTTCTGGTTGATCACCATGATGATCGTTGTCAGCAGAAGTTCCACCAGTCCAATGGCCATGTGGTTCTCAGCCAGGACGGATGGAAGAGGCCAGTTCCACATCATATGTCCCATGGAAATATACATCAGCGGGATCCAGAAACACAGGGAGGCGATCAGTCTGCGTTTCATCTTCGGGGTTTCCTTATCTTTCAGGGATTCTTCCTCTGCAGCTATGGAAACTCCTTTTCCCCCGGTCTGATTGTCATGGGCTCCTTTTTCCGAAGCTCCATATCCGGCTTTTTCGACGGCGGCGATTACAGCTTCAGGAGAAGCGGTGCCTTCCACTCCCATGGAATTCGTCAGCAGGCTGACGGAACAGGAAGTCACTCCCGGTACTTTGGAGACGGCTTTTTCGATCCGGTTGCTGCATGCCGCACAGCTCATACCTGTTACATCATATTGTTTCATGATACATTCCTCCTGGTAAAATAAGTTTCAACCGATTATTTCATAAGTTTCTGAAGGACTTTGACGAGTTCATCAATGGCCTCATCTTCCTTGCCCTTCTTAATATCATCTACCACACAGGAGTGAAGATGCTCCGCCAGCAGCACTTTATTGAAGCTGTTGAGAGCGGCGGAGACGGCGGAGACCTGGATCAGGATTTCCGGACAGTATACGTCGTTTTCCACCATCTTGCGAATTCCCCTGACCTGCCCTTCGATCCGGCTCAGGCGGTTCAGCATATCTTTTCGTTCTTTTTCGGAACGTTCCTTAGTCCTGTGTTTACAACTACATTCTTTTTTCTCTTCCAAATCTATGCTCCTTTCATAAACCCCATGGGGGTATTTTCTCTTTGCGGTTATACTATATACCCTGTGCGGGTATTTTTCAACCCCCTTTTGAAAAAATTTTTTTCTGAAATTTTTTTGATGCATATTTATAATATTTTTATGCAGTGCAGGCATAATCTTACATTCCAACTAAGCATTTTACTTTTTTTTGTTCAGGGTCTACTATTATCTCAGGAAGTAAATTTCCGGTATCGAAATGGAGCGATTATTCATAGATACAGTGAGGGAAACAGAATCCTGGCGGCAAAGCCGCAGTATGAGAATGGAGGATATAAAGTTATGAAAATCAATAGCAGAGAAGAATTTGAAAAACAGAATATGTTTGGTATGGGACAGCCGAACGACGCGTTCGCACAGTTTTTTATCGGGCAGTCTTTCTTAAATCCACTGACCGATCCGAAGGAGACGAACGTTTTCCTGGCAAATGTGACTTTTGAGCCGGGATGCCGCAATAACTGGCATATCCATCATGCGAAGAGCGGAGGCGGACAGCTTTTGATCTGTACCGCAGGCGAGGGATGGTATCAGGAAGAAGGCAAAGAGGCGGTGAGCCTTGTACCGGGAACAGTGATCACGATCCCGGCGGAAGTAAAACACTGGCATGGAGCCAAGAAGGATTCCTGGTTCAGCCACATCGCTGTGGAGGTGCCGGGTGAGGAAACATCCAATGAGTGGTGTGAGCCGGTGTCCGATGAAGAGTATGCGAAACTGCCGGAATAAAACAGGAGGTGTACTGGAATGAGTTTATATGAAACAGATCCGGAATTTATGGAACGTTTTGACCATTTTGCTCTTGATGAGGTAGTCAATGAACCGGGACAGGAGCTTGAGGATACCACCAGATATCTGGCGATTCTGGCGGCTCTGACCGGATGCCAGGGTGTGGATACTTTTAAGGAAGTGCTGCCGAAGGCCCTTGACGCCGGACTTTCTCCGGTAATGGTAAAGGAAATGGTCTATCAGGCAGTGGATTATCTGGGTATGGGACGGGTGCTGCCGTTCCTTCGTGCAGTTAATGAGATCCTGACAGACAGAGGCGTGAAGCTGCCGCTGCCGGGACAGGCGACCACCACCATGGAGGATCGTCTGGAAAAAGGTGTGGATGCCCAGGCGGAGATTTTCGGCGAGCAGATGCGCGAGGCATGGAAGGGCGGTCATATCAACCGCTGGCTGGCTGACAACTGTTTTGGCGACTACTATACAAGAACCGGTCTGGACTTAAAACAGAGAGAGATGATCACTTTCTGTTTCCTGGCCGCTCAGGGCGGATGTGAGCCGCAGCTGACGTCCCATGCGAAGGGAAATATGAATCTGGGCAATGACCAGGCGTTTCTGATGAAGGTGGTATCGCAGTGTCTTCCGTACATCGGATATCCGAGAAGTCTCAATGCGGTGAGCTGCATCAATAAAGCGGCGGAAATGTGACATGTTTACAGAAATTTTACGCAAAACACAAATAAATTTACATTTATTTGATAAATTTTACATTAGGCTAACAAAATAAAGGAAAAAGGTATATAATAGGGACAGCCAGTTATATTATTAACCGGGCTGTCCCTTAATCTTTACTACATCTTAGCCAGAAAAATGTTATAGTCGTTAGCGGAGGTTACTAAAGAAGATGAGCAGATGTAAGACATATATACGGGATATATTTGTTACCATATTCATTCTGGTCGTAACCTTCCTTATTAATCTGGTCCTGCAGAAAATATTTAAAACGCAGTCATTTTCTTCGGATGTTTTTATTTTGGGAGTATTTTTGATATCTCTGAAAACAGAAGGGTACCTGTGGGGAATTCTCGCCTCGCTGCTCAGCGTGCTTGCTGAGAATTTTGCCTTCACCTTCCCTTTCTTCACCTTTAATTTAATGGCGGCGGAGAGCCTGTCCTCAGCGATTGCCATGCTGATCGTCGCTGTGGCCACCAGCGCTCTTACCACCAAGATCAAGGCGCAGGAGAGGACGAAGGCGGAGAATGAAAAAGAGCGGGTCAGAGCGAATCTGCTGCGGGCGATTTCTCACGATCTTCGCACACCGCTTACTACCATTTACGGTTCCTGTTCCGCCATCATTGAGAACTATGATTCTCTGGAGAAAGAACAGCAGGTGAAGCTGCTGGGAGAGATCAGAGAGGATGCGGAGTGGCTGATCCGGATGGTGGAGAATCTGCTGTCTATCACAAAGATCGGCAGCAAGAACGTGCAGGTTATAAAGACCCCGACGGTTTTAGAGGAACTCATTGATGATACCCTGATCAAATTTCACAAACGTTATCCGGCCCAGAAGGTGGAGGTGGAGATCCCGGAAGAATTCATCAGTATCCCCATGGATCCCCTGTTGATCGTGCAGGTTCTCATGAATCTTCTGGAGAACGCAGTCCTTCACGCGGAAGGGATGACCAGTCTTCGTTTTACGGTGAAAAAATCCGGAAAATGGGCGGTCTTTTCCATTGAGGATGACGGGTGCGGAATACCGGCGGATATTCTGGGCAAAATGTTTGACGGATATCATGACAGAGCCGGAGAACTTACGGATGGGAAGAGAAACAACATGAGTATCGGCCTTTCCGTCTGTGCGACCATCATCAGAGCACATGGTGGAAAAATCAAGGCTGAAAATCGCAGAGAAGGAGGGGCGCGTTTCAGTTTCTCATTGGAAATGGAGGAAATGGATGAATAATAAATATAAACTGCTGGTAATTGAAGATGAGACCAACATCCGCAGCTTTGTCAAGACAATCCTGGAGACCAACGGATATCAGGTCCTGACCGCGGGAAGTTCAGGGCAGGGAGTCCTCGTGTATTCTTCCCATCATCCGGATCTGGTGCTGCTGGATTTAGGACTGCCGGATGAAGACGGAATGTCTTTTATCAAAAAGATACGCCAGTCGGATTCCACACCGATCATTGTACTCTCCGCCAGAACACAGGAGAGTGACAAAGTGGAGGCTCTGGATTCCGGCGCCAACGACTATATTACCAAACCATTTGGGACGGCCGAATTGCTGGCACGGGTACGGGCAGCTTTACGTAACAGACGCTATGAGGGACTGCAGGGAGAAGAGGATATGAGCGGTAAATACAGACTCCATGATCTGGAGATCGATTA
This sequence comes from Eubacterium sp. An11, assembly GCF_002161065.1. GTDB lineage: Bacteria > Bacillota > Clostridia > Lachnospirales > Lachnospiraceae > Anaerobutyricum > Anaerobutyricum faecale. The sequence continues at coordinate 298,635 of NZ_NFLV01000001.1, forward strand.
TGCCAGACGCCTCGTCCGTGTGCGGGAAAAAGAGATTAAACTGACGCAGACGGAATATAATATAGTAGCCCTGCTTTCACAGCACGCGGGAAGGGTGCTGACATATGCGGCCATCATCCAGGCCGTGTGGGGAAGCTCCGACGCGGGAAGCATCAAAAAGCTGCAGGTAAATATGGCAAATATCCGAAAAAAATTAGGCTCAAGACCGGGAAAGAATAATTATATTGTCAATGAGCTGGGCGTTGGATATCGAATGCAGGACGAATCATGACGAGACTTGAGAAAAGAAAGAGGATATTACAATGTTTAGGTTGCTTAAAAGACAATCGCCGGGACGGATCATCGCCCTGGGATTTCTTTCTGTGATTTTGATTGGCTCCGTACTTCTCATGCTGCCGTGCAGCGTAAAGGACGGCGTGACTTTGCGGTATATCGACGCACTGTATACATCCACCAGCGCCGTGTGCGTGACGGGACTTATTGCAGTGGATGCGGGAGATACCTTTACTCCTCTGGGACAGACCTTTCTGGCCCTTCTGATCCAGATCGGCGGGCTGGGCGTCACGGCGGTGGGAGCCGGCGTGATCATAGCCATTGGCAAGAAGGTCAATATGAAGGGGAGAAACCTCATCCGGGAGGCGATGAATCTGGACTCCGGAAGAGGGCTTGTCATTTTCGTCCGGGATATTTTTATTACGACGGTCATTATTGAGCTTTCCGGCGCAGTATTGAGTTTCCTGGTGTTTATCCGGGATTATCCGCCAATCCGGGCCATCGGAATCAGTTTGTTCCATTCCGTGGCTGCCTTCAATAACTCAGGATTTGATATTCTGGGTAATTTTCAGAATCTGATCCCTTATCGGGATAATGTACTGTTAAATGTGGTGACCTGTGCGCTGATCATTCTGGGCGGTATCGGTTTTCTGGTGATCCGTGAAGTCTGCGCAAAGAGATTTCGCTGGAAGAAACTGTCCATGCATGCCAAGGTGGTCATTTCCATGAGTATTGTCCTCATCATCGTGGGAGCAGTGATGCTCAAGTTCACGGAGAACATTACCTGGATGGCGGCGTTTTTCCACAGTATCTCAGCGAGAACCGCGGGATTTTCCACTTACCCGCTGGGAACCTTTTCCCAGTCCGGACTTCTGGTGCTGACAGTGCTGATGTTCATCGGTGCGTCACCGGGATCCACGGGAGGCGGTATCAAGACCAGTACATTTTTTGTGCTGCTGCAGGGCATTAAGTCGGCGGCAACCAACAAAGATGAGAAGGCGTTCCGCTATGCGGTGCCGAAAAACGCATTCCGCAAGGCAGCGGTCATTGCCACGCTGGCAGTGGGGGTTGTCATCGTGGGAACGTATCTGATGACGATCATGGAACCGGACATTCCTCTGGCAGATCTTTTGTTTGAGATCACCAGTGCCTTTGGAACCGTCGGACTGTCAACGGGAATCACACCGGATTTATGTGACGGTGCCAAGTTCCTGTCCATTGTCATCATGTATATCGGCAGACTGGGACCTCTGACCATCGCTTCTTTGTGGTACTTTACCAGAGGAGACAGGGTCAGCTATCCGGAAGGAAATATTGCGATTGGTTAAAGCAGGAGGATATTATGTTTGGAAAACAGAAAAAAGAAAATACAACATATGGTATTGTAGGCCTCGGAAGATTCGGGTATGCGCTGGCCATGGAGCTGGCGGAATCCGGTGCGGAGCTTTTGGTGATTGACCGGGATGAAGAAAAGGTAAGAGAGCTCCGCGATATTACGGAAAATGCATATGTAGTCAAAAATCTTGATAAAAAATCACTGTTGGAAACAGGCATCCGAAATTGTGATGTGGCAGTGGTCTGTATCGGTGAGCAGATGGGAACATCCATTCTCGCGACACTGCATCTGGTGAGCATCGGCGTGCCGGTGGTCATTTCCAAGGCAAACAGTGCGGAACATGGAGAAATTCTTGAGAAACTGGGAGCGGAAGTTGTCTATCCGGAGAGGGATATGGCGATTCGTCTTGCGCACCGGCTGGAATCCTCCAGAATCCTTGACTTTGTGCAGCTCAGCAAAAAACTCAATATCACGAAGGTGGTCGTTCCGGACAAAATGGTGGGCAGATCCATCAAGAGTCTGGACATTCGTGCCAAGCTGGGTCTCAATATCATTGCCATAGAAAATAATGAGTCTGTTATGGAAGACGTTCGCCCGGAATATGTACTGAGAGAAAATGACATTTTGTATTTATCGGGCAGTAAGGAAGGTTTGATCCACTTTACAGAATGGATTGAAAAAGAAAAGAACTCCTGATCTTTATACAGAATGTTATGAGAGAGAAAATGGAGGAAAAACGAAGGTATGAGTATTAGCATCGTATTAGGACTTTTGGGCGGTCTTGCCCTGTTCCTTTACGGTATGCAGATGATGAGTTCCGGTCTGGAAGCGGCAGCCGGAAACCGAATGAAAGGAATTCTGGAGAAACTGACGGCGAACCGTTTTCTGGGCGTGATCGTCGGAGCGGGTATCACAGCAGTGATCCAGTCTTCCTCTGCAACTACCGTGATGGTTGTCGGTTTTGTCAATTCCGGAATGCTGAGTTTACAGCAGGCGGTCTGGATTATCATGGGTGCCAACATCGGAACGACCATAACCGGACAGTTGATTGCGCTGGACGTGGGAGCCATCGCTCCGCTGCTGGCTTTTGCCGGCGTGGCGGTCATTACGTTCAGTAAGAAGGCGACGGTACAGCATTATGGACAGATTGTAGCTGGTCTGGGTATCCTTTTCCTGGGAATGGAAATGATGAGCAGTTCTATGTCTCCGCTGCGGGATTCCGAAGCGTTTATCAATCTGATGACACAGTTTGGTAATCCGCTCATAGGAATCCTGGTGGGCGCAGTCTTTACGGCGATTATCCAGTCCTCATCCGCGTCTGTCGGCATCTTACAGACACTGGCCATTGGAGGACTCATTGATCTGCCAAATGCAGTTTTTGTGCTTTTCGGACAGAATATCGGTACTTGTATCACAGCGGTTCTGGCAGCCATTGGAACGAACAGAAACGCTAAGCGCACGACTATTATCCATCTGACCTTTAATATTATTGGAACGATTCTCTTTACTATTGTCTGCATTGTGACACCGCTCACTGCGATAGTGCAGAATTTTACCCCGGACAATCCGGCGGCACAGATTGCCAACATGCACACGTTGTTTAATGTGGTGACCACGCTGCTGCTTCTGCCATTTGGCACAAAACTTGCGAAACTGGCAGTAAAAATCCTGCCGGACCGGGAGGGAGTCGAGCCGGATGTTCAGGGACTTATGTATATCAAGCCTCTGGAGGCAGGAGCAGAGTACCAGATGGGAAATGCAGCCATTGCTTTTAACGGTATCTGGAATGAACTGAGAAGAATGGAGAAGATGACCAGAGAAAATGTGGAGGAGAGTTTTACAGCGGTGATAGAGGGCAGTACCAGACGCCTGCAAAAGGTGGAGGAGAACGAGGATTATATCGATTATCTCAACAAAGAGATATCCAAATATATTTCCCGGATCATCGCCCATGAGACCAGCAGTAAGGATTCTTCGAACTTCAGCTCATTTTTCAAGATATGCAGCAATCTGGAAAGGATCGGCGATCATGCCATGAATATCTGCGAGTACACCAGAATGATGGAGGACAAGCAGATCACATTTTCCAGGGAGGCAAAGAAGGAGATCCGGAATATGCAGGAAATCAGTCTGAAAGCCCTTGATCATCTGCATAATCTGGACAGCATGTCGGAGGAAAGTCTGGCGGAAGCTGCGGATATCGAACAGCAGATCGACCAGATGACGGAGGAATACCGTCAGAATCAGATGGACAGAATGCGTCAGGTGACCTGCGAGGGAGAGGCCAGCATTCTGTATTCTGAGATGCTGACGGATTTTGAACGCATTGGTGACCATGCCCTGAATATCGGGCAGGAACTGGCGACGATCCGTGCGTAACTGCAAAAAACATACCCTATATAACATAAACAACATGCGGCGTGTCCGCAGCTTCGGCTGCGGATGCGCCGTTTTTTTATTTCATTAGGAAATTGCATTCCTATGAAATAAAAAACGCTCCGCGAGAAAATAGGTTGACATATTAATCCTACATATGTAAGATATAAATATTACATATGTAGGAGATGAAAAAATGGAAGAGATACTGAGAAAAATAAAAAAATGGAGGCCCACAAGGATCACCGTTCTGGGCACCCTCTTATTGTGCATGGCCGCGGCGCTGGTGGGGCGGCTCTATGAGCTTCAGATCCTTCACGGGGAGGAGTACGCGGAGAACTTTGTCATGAAGACGAAGAGGGAGATTCAGCAAAAAGGCGTCCGGGGCAATATCTATGACAGAAATGGAAAGTCCCTGGCCAGGAACGAACTGGTATACGCTGTCACTTTGAGCGACAGCGAGACCTATGATACCAGCCGGGAAAGACAGCTTTCCCTGAACGGGACGATTTACCGGCTGTTAAAAATTCTGGAGGCCAATGGAGACGCGCCGGTGGAATACCTGGAAATCTGCCTGGATGAGCAGGGGCAGTATTGCTTTTCTGTGGAGGGAACTTCTCTCGACCGGTTCCGGGCGGATGTCTACGGAAAAGCTTCTGCCAGCGACATGAATCAGGAGCAGAGAAGCGCGGATGAAGAAACGATCGTAGAATATCTGGCCGGAGAAGAACGGTTCTGTCTCTTTTCTCAGAACGGGAAAGCGTATACCAGGGAGGAAAAGGAACAGTACGGTCTGCCGGAAGCGTTTTCCAGAGAAGAGGTTCTCCGCATGGTCGGCATACGCTACGCCCTTTCTTTGCAGGCCTATCAGAAATATCTCGCTGTCACTGTGACGGAAAACGCATCGGATGCCACGGTGGCGGCTGTCGCGGAAAATCAGGAGAAGCTGCCCGGCGTTGCCATTGAGGAGGATACCATGCGGGTTTACGACGGCGGGGAGGCCTGTGCTTCCATCATCGGCTATACAGGGCAGATTTCTCCGGAGGAGCTGGAGGCGAAAGAAAAAGACGGCTATAACGGAAATTCCGTGGTGGGAAAGGCCGGTATGGAACAATATCTGGAAGAATATCTCCATGGAGAAGACGGGGAGATGGAAGTTTTGGTGGATAATATGGGACGGATTCTGAGTGAAACCGGCCAGAACATACAGCCGCAGACCGGGGAAGATGTGTATCTGACCATTGATATGGAACTGCAGCAGGACGTGTATGATATCCTGGAAAAGAAGATTGCAGAGATCCTGCTGGAAAACATCATTGATGCGAAAACGTTTGACAAGGAAAATATTTCCGACAGTACGGAAATCCGTATTCCGATTTATGATGTATACTGCGCGTTTTTTGATAATCATGTTTTGAATACGGAACATTTTGCGGAAGATGACGCCACAAAACTGGAGAAAAAAGTGCATGAACGATATGAAAAACAGAAGGAATCCATCTGTCAGGAGATTTCCCGGGAGCTTAAAAAGGGCAGCGGCACAGAAGAACTGCGGGAGTATGAGTCTTTTATTCTGGAAAATATCGATCTCCTTTATGATGAATACCAGGAGGATGCCAGGGCTTTTTACGAAAAATGGTCGGACGGCAGTTATACCCTGGCGGATTATCTCAATGCAGTCATTTCCAAAGGATGGGTGAGGGACGAAGTTTTTGAGGGAGAAGAAGAGTATCTGACCCAGAAAGAAATGTTTGAGAGCGCGGTGGATTATATTGCGGAAGCTCTGTGGGAGAGCAGTGATTTTGATATCGTTGTCTATGACAGTATGGTCATGAATGATAAGATTTCGCCGGAAGAACTCTGTCAGCTTCTCTATGATCAGGGAGTCCTTACGAAAAAAGATGATGATTACCGGGACTGGAAAGCGGGACAAATGTCTTCCTATGCATTTATCCGGGCCAAAATTCAAAGTCTGGAGATCACTCCGGCCAATCTGGCTCTCGATCCTTGTTCCGGATCCGCGGTGGTGACGGACACTGACACCGGCGAGGTGCTGGCCTGCGTCAGCTACCCGGGCTATGACAACAACCGACTGGCCAACAACATGGATAACGCTTATTATCACAGTCTGTCGCAAAACGCCTCCCTGCCTCTTTACAACAGGGCCACCCAGCAGCTGTCGGCGCCGGGGTCCACCTTTAAGCCGGTCACTCTCATTGCCGGTCTGGAAGAGGGCGTCATCGACACCGATACTACGGTGGTCTGCGATGGTATTTTTGATAAGGTTTCCCCGGCCCTTCGGTGCTGGAACCATGCCGGTCACGGGCCGGTGACCTCGGTGGCCGCCGCTCTGCGCCATTCCTGTAATGACTATCTGTGTGAAGTTTCTTACCGGCTGGGTATGAAAGGAAACCGGGAGTTCTCCGACGCTCAGGCGCTGGGATATCTGCAGAAATACGCGAAACTCTTTCATCTGGATGAAAAGAGCGGCCTTGAGCTTACGGAGAGCAGTCCGCAGGTCACCGATTCCTATGCGATCCCGTCCGCCATCGGTCAGGGAACCAACAACTACGCCACGGTACAGCTGGGCCGGTATGTGAATACCCTTGCCAATGAGGGCAGCTGCTATAAGCTCACGCTGATTCACAGCATAGGACAAAACACGGGGGAGAAAAAACAGGCGGAGCCGGAAAGTAAGATCGCACTGGCACCGGGTACCTGGAACAGCATTCATAAAGGAATGCAGATGTATGTGGAAAGTACCGGTGTCTTTAAAGGATATGCTCTCCCGGTGGCAGGCAAATCCGGAACTGCTCAGGAGAGCAGAACAAGGCCGGACCATGGCCTTTTTATCGGCTATGCCCCGGCGGATGATCCGGAAATCTCTCTGGCGGTCCGGATCGTCAACGGTTATACGTCTGAGAATGCTGTGGCCTGCGGCCGGGAGATCCTCGCCGCGTATTTCCACAACGAATAAAAGATAGTATCTGTATCAGTGCGCCAATGTCGGGACCAGCTTAGAAAGGGCGTCCACCGCCACATCGGCGGCGGCGCCTCCGTCGCAGCCCCTGCCCTGCAGGTTTACGGCGAAACAGCAGGTACTTTCGTCCGTTTCCAGGAAGCCCACGAACCAGCCCGTCTGCTGGCCGCCGTCGCCGCCGATGGTTCCGGTTTTGCCATAAAGTCTGCCGCCGGAGAGGAAATGTTCCGACAGGAGCATGGACTCTTTGACGGCCTGAATGTTTTCCGGATCAAAATTCCACTGATTTTGCAGCAGACCGGATAAAAGCTGTACCTGTTCCAGAGGAGAGATGGCAAGACTGGTGGCCCAGTAATTTTGGACGCCGCCGCTTAAGTCGCAGTTTCCGTAGGAAATCCGGCTGTAGTACGAAGCAAGAGAGGCAAGTCCTGCTTCCTGGTCCAGATTCTGAAAATACCAGTTGACGGAATTTTGCATGGCTGTGGACAGGGTCTGATCCTGCATCCACTGAGAAAAGGGCTGCGCCGAGCCGTCCCACGGCTGTGTGGAAGATTCCGGGGTGATGAGCCCTTCTTCCAGAGCGAAAAGTCCGCTGTAAATTTTAAAGGTGGAAGCGGGAGCGGTTCTCTCCTCGCTTTTTTCTTTATTGTAAATGTAATATCCGCCGGTGTCCGTATCATACAGCACAAAGGATCCCTCTTTTCCGTCAAAGCTGTCAGATACATCGGCAGCCTGCCACTCTCCGTCAGACAGATGCGGGGCGGGAGATCCGGAAGCGTAGGCGGAGAGCAGCGGGCTGGCGCCAAAGAAAAAGAGGAGAACCAATAAAAAGATGCCCATACTCTTAAGCCGCTGTGCAGCAGATGTCCTTCGGTATTCCGTGATTTCCACAATCCGCTGTTTTGTGGTGGAGGCGCTGCTGCTGATACCGGAAAGCGGAGAGGCAAACGCGCCTCTTTTTGCATGCTGGGCAAAACGGAGGATAGTCAGCCCGTAATTCATCCGTTCGTTGGTGCCTATGTGGTCAATGACCGCATGGTCGCAGGCGATTTCCCGGTCGTTCCGGAACTGCCGGAAGCCGTACCAGATCAGCGGGTTGAACCAGTACAGAGTTTCCAGTATACAGACCAGCAGATTCAGAAGGGCATCTCTGTGTCTGCAGTGCTGCAGTTCGTGAAGGAAGATGAACCGGAGTTCTTCTTCCGAAGAAACGATATCCAGATCCTGAGGAATGATAACGGCGGGTCTCAGCCAGCCGCAGGACACGGGATTTTGAATGTCACAGGAAGCATAAAGCCGGATCTTCTGCCGGAGTGATACTTCACGGGCACAGGAAGTAAAGTGACGGTACAATTCCGGTTCTGATTCCGCAGTGATAAGGAAGGCTTTGGTTTTCATCGTATGGATTCTCAGCAGAGTGCCGGCAAAATAAAGAGCCACAACCGTTATGCCGCCAATCCAAATGATCCAGAGAATCCGGGAGAGCGGGGTGTCCGAGGCAGTCACAGCCGTGGAAAAATCCCGGATCACTGTGCCGGAAGCGGCTGCCTGGGCCGTGGCGCCGGAGGCCGCCGGGAGAGCTGCCGAAGCCTTATCCCCGGTCAGCAGTTCCTGTATCCGGAAGAGAAACTCCTGGGCGGACAGTCTTTTCCACGGGAAAAAAGGCAGGAACAAGGCGACGGTGAACAGATGCCACAGGCGATACCGCGCCGGAATGGACAGGTGTCTGGTATTGAGCCTGCGCGCCAGCAGCACAACGCCCAGCAGGACGCTGACAAAGAGATTACAAAAAAGAAAAGGAACCGGGGAGATCACTGGTTGTCACCACCTTTGATTTTAGAGTAGATCATGTCGTACATTTCCCTGAGATCCGAGTCCGAAAGCTCTTCATTGGACAGGAGAGCGGACAGCATCGGCGCTGCTTTTCCATCGTAAAAACGATCCAGAAAATGATGATTCTCCTGTTCCAGATATTTATCCTGGGCGATCACAGGGAAATAATAATACATGCGTCCACGTTTCTCGTAGGAGATCACCTGTTTATGATTCAGTCTGGATAAAAGAGTGTGAATGGTTTTCTGGTTCCAGCTGTGCGTTTGCTGCGCGCGCTCGCAGATTTCGTTGGTGCTTAAGGGGTGATCTTCCCAGAGAATCTTCATGATGACGTATTCGGCTTCGGATATCTGTGGCAACTGGCTCATAGTTATTTCCTCCTGTTTTGTTTTTGAAATCTTACTTATGTAGGCGAACTGAAATTATTATACGGCAGGAGAGAAAAAAGGTCAATCATTGACGGAAGTCTCCGGAAAAAAGAAAATTGTTGTTTAATTTAAAGTTTCTTTATAAATTCGTGGTACAATCAAAAAAATCATGCCTGCATGTGACAGTGAGAGGGGGAATGTCCATTGAATATACGTAAAAAATTAACATTGGCCAGCCTGCTGATGATTCTGCTTCCCATTGCCGTATCAGTGATGCTCTGTGTGATGGTGCTTTTTTTTCACGGCAGCGAAAATCTGAACCGGCTGGAAGAACTCTATGATAATGATAACGGACTTCTCAATGTGCAGACAATTTTATATAATTATCAGAATCAGATTTTGACTTATGAACCGGTGGAAGAGATTATCGAGGCGGAAACGGGAAACACGGAGAGTAATGACGCCTGGGAAAACTGGGATGAGGATGACTGGGATGACGATGATGAGGAGGAAGAAGTGGATTATAATGCGCTTCTCCAGGAAGAAATCCGGCGTCAGAACAGCGCTTTTGGAGGAGTGGTCAGGGAGCTGACCAATATCGGATATTATTATGAAATCTATTATGACCATGTGGTGCTTGCCTCCGATCTGCCGGAAGATGCGGCGGAAAAAATAACGGATATCGCGGGCGAGGGATACGAGAAGCTGGCCAGTTTTGCGGTGGCGGACGGGAACAGCTCGGCTGTCAAGCGTTCTTATATCCTGGAGGAAGGCACATTGAGTATCCTGGCATACTGTGAGAATTATGTGGGGAGTTCTTCCAGTTCTCAGGTGATCCGGGATATTTTGTCCATTCTCGGACTGTTTGTGGCAGTGTTGGTGGTTTCCATTGTCATCAGCATCTTTATTCTCACCCGGTGGCTGAGCAGCGGCATGAAAAAGTCGCTGAATCAGCTGTCGGAAGGGGTTCGCCAGGTACAGGACGGCAATCTTTCTTACCGCATTGGCAGTAAAAAAAAGGATGAGCTGGGAAAGGCCTGTCAGGAATTTGATGAGATGACAGAATACCTGGAGAATTCCGTCCGGGAGAGAGAGAAGTATGAGGAGGCCAAAAAACAGCTTCTGGCCGGTATTTCCCATGATCTGCGCACACCGCTCACTTCCATCAAAGCCTATGTGGAAGGTCTGCGAGACGGCATTGCCAATACGGAGGAGAAGAAGCGCCGGTATTATGACGCCATCAGGACCAGGACTGAAGATCTGGCGGAGCTGATCGATAATCTTTCGCTGTTTTCCCGTTTTGACCGGGGAGAGTATCATTATTCCATGGAACGGATTGATTTTGGCGGGTTTGTAAATTCTTTTTTCAAAGAGCATGAGATTGAATTTAAAAATAACCGGCTGTCTCTGGTAAAAACGGTATGGGAAAGGAAAAATCTTTTCATACAGGGGGACCGGCAGCAGTTGAAGCGGGTGCTGGGCAATCTGATCGACAACACAATAAAATACAGAGAAAAACCGGAATCTGTAGTGACGGCGGCGCTGTATACTGCGGACGGCCGGCTGTACCTGGAATTATCCGATGACGGGCCGGGAGTGCCGGAGGAAGAGAGAGATAAGATTTTTGATACTTTTTTCCGGGGAGATAAAGCCCGGCAGAATCCGGGCAACGGAAGTGGTCTTGGACTTTCCATCGTAAAAGAGATCATGAAAGGGCACGGCGGAAGCATCCGGGCGGAAGAAGGCGTCGGAGGAAAAGGACTTAAATTTGTGATGGAGTTTCCGCTGGATCGGGATGAGGACGACCGATGAAAGTGAAAAGAAAGAGATCGATAAAATCAGAGAAAATATAAATAATGGAAATCAATATGGATAAAGGAGAGAGGCGTGTTATGAGAAAGATACTGATCGTGGAGGATGATATTTTAATTGCGGAGATTGAGAGAGACTATCTGGAAATCGAAGATTATGAGGTGACCATCTGTCAGGACGGGCAGGAGGGCCTGAAGCTGGCTCTGGAGAATGAATATGATCTGATTTTGCTGGATGTCATGCTGCCTGGCGTCAACGGTTTTACCATCTGCCGGGAAATCCGCAAGCAGAAAGATGTGGCGATCATCATGGTGACGGCAAAAAGAGAAGATCTGGATAAGATCAGAGGTCTCGGACTGGGAGCGGATGATTATATTGTAAAGCCGTTCAGTCCCAGCGAGCTGGTGGCCCGGGTCAAAGCGCATATCAATATCCATGAACGCCTGAAAAAAAATAATGAAAGTCCCGACCGGAAAGCTTTTGAGAAAGGCAGTATCCAGGCGGGCAAGCTGAAGATCCTTCCGCTGTCCAGACAGGTTTTTGTGGGAGACAGAGAAGTGGAGCTTGCCAATAAAGAATTTGAGCTTCTGTATTTCCTGGCGTCCAATCCGAATATTGTATTTTCTAAAGATACTCTGTTTGACCGTATCTGGGGCATGGACGCCATCGGAGATACGGCGACGGTGGCGGTGCATATCAACCGCATCCGTGAAAAGATCGGTCCGGACGAGGAAACACTCAAACTCATTGAAACTGTCTGGGGAGCCGGATACCGGTTCCGCCAGAAATAAAAACGGTTCAAAATTTCCGGGAGGCAGAGAAAAGGAACTGTAAAATATTTCCTATAGAGCAGATAGAGTTTATGAAAAGTTTATTTTTCCTTTATAGGGAGTTGAATGATGGCCTATATAATGGCATCATCAAAACAAGACAGGAGCATACAATAAAGTTCAGAAGAACAGAAATGTCGTGGCAAAACTGTTCGTACGAAACAAAAACAACAAGGAGGAAAAATTATGAGTAAGAAAAAAATTTTTGCAGGATTGTTGACAACGACAATGGCGGCGGCTATATTAGTGACGGCAGCGGTTCCGGCCAGTGCAGCCCTTCCGCCGCAGGGAATGAGAGTCGAAGGAGCCGGCTCCGTACGGGTGGGAAGGACCATTGAACTGGACACGGATATTTATCCGGATGATGATCTGGTGAGCAGCTGGAACATCGTGTGGAAGAGTAAGAAACCTTCCGTGGTAAAAGTTCTCAACAAGAGAGGCGAAGATACCCGGGTGAAGGGACTGAAAGCCGGAAAGGCCAAGATTGTTGTTAAGATCAAGGGAACCAATATCAAGGCAACAAAGACCATCACTGTAAAGAAAAATGTATCTGCTTCCAGTGAATCCGCTTCCGATAAGAAGAAGCTCAACAAGTACAAAAAGAAAATCAAAAAGATCAGAAAGCAGATCGCGAAGACGGCGGTTCCGGCAACGGCAGCGGAGCGCAGGGCTGTTTACCTGAAGTTTGAAAGTAAGTTAAATAAGCTGGACCGCAAGATTGATGTGATCAACGACCGCTGGGATGACCGCTGGGGAAGCACTGCACGTTCCATGGAAAGAGCAGTGGATGTCGCTGAGAACTATCTGGAAAGTGTAGAGGATTATCTGGAGCACAGATTTGACTGGAATGATGATCGTTACGACGATGACCGTTACGACGACGATCGTTATGACTGGGATGATTAATGACGGTTTACATGGAAATGGTTCCCATTGACCATGGAGAGTGTGGCACATATTGTAAATTGTGACACCGATTGGAAAAAGAGAAACGTTTTATGACACAGGAAAACAAGAGGGAGGAAAAATATGAAGAAAAAAGTATTGGCAGGCGCGCTTACCTTTGCCGCAGCAGCGGCCGTTATGCTGACAGTGAACACAGACACGGAGGCAGCATCACGGAGAATCTATATTGACGGCTCCAGAACCGCCTGGGTGGGACGGACCATCGAGCTGGATGTGGACGGAGCGTTCAATGATGATTATATCAGAGACAGCAGGATCGTCTGGAAAAGCAGCAAGCCGTCTGTGGCAAAGGTGATCCGCAAAAGAGGCGACGATACGAGAATCAAGGCGCGTAAGGCAGGAACTGCAAAGATTACTGTCCGCATACAGGGAACCAGCCTGAAGGCAACCATGAAGCTTAAGGTGAAGAAGACATCCCATGCGTCCCGCAAATGGAATACTTCCAAAGGAAGTAATTCCGATACTAAAAAGCTGGCAAAATACAGAAAGCAGATCAAAAAGATTTTCAGGCAGATCAAAAAGGTCAACTGGAATGTCGGAGCCAGCCAGCGCAGAAATCTGTATTATACTTATGCAAGACAGCTGAAGGTCATCGACCATAAGCTGGACAGATTGAATGATAAGTGGGATGACCGCTGGGGATGGACCGCCGAGAGAATGGATGACGCCATCGACCGCGTGGAAGATTATCTGGATGATGTGGAAGATTATCTGGAAGACCGGTTTGACTGGGATGATGACTGGGACGACTGGGGAGATGACGACGACTGGGATGAACATGACGACGACCGCTGGACCGGTAATAAAGTAAGTTATCCGGGAAATAACTCCGGAAATCATCAGTGGAATAATGATCGGCATGAGTCCTGGAATGACGATGACGACGATGATGATGATGATCCGGACGGAGAAGATCATCCTTTTGACAGCGACGACTGGGATGATGAAGACTGAGAAGACCAGTGGGATGAGAGGGATTGATTCTTTCTATAGCGCGGGAATCATCCGGTGCCAGATGAGAAAGATGTCCCTTTATATAAAAAAAGATGTTTTGTTGTTCTTTCGGGCATAATGACGAATGTGTAAAGCATGGAAATAGCTGCAGGAACCAGGATTCTTTTACAGATGTCCTGGTTCTTTTTTTGTTTTATAAAGTTTTGTTTATTTTTCATTAGAAAACAGGATATTTCTTGTTCTTTAATGATATTTTTTTTGCATTGAGTCTTTCCTGCTTTCGTTGTATAATCTCAGGGAACTATATTAAGAACAACATAGGAGGATTGCAGAATGTTCGGGAAGAAAAGTTCTGTGAGGAGGGGACTAAAGATCATCATTGTCGGCTGTGGAAAGGTCGGCGTGACTTTGGTGGAACAGTTATCCAAAGAAGGGCATGACATCACTATTGTGGATAAAAATGCCGAAAAAATACAGGAGATCGCCAACTTTTATGACATCATGGGACTGGCGGGCAACGGAGCCAGTTTCAGTGTGCAGATGGAAGCGGGGATTGAGGAAGCGGATCTGCTCATTGCTGTGACAGAGTCCGATGAGCTGAACCTGCTTTGCTGTACTGTGGCAAAACAGGTCGGTGACTGTGCGGCCATCGCCAGAGTGCGTACGCCGGATTACAGCCAGGAAGCGGCCTACCTCCGGGAAAAGCTTGGTTTGGCTATGATCATCAATCCGGAGCTGGAGGCAGCCAGGGAGGCAGCCCGTATCCTGTTCCTGCCGTCGGCGCTGGAGGCGCATTCCTTTGCCCGTGGCCAGGCGGAACTGATCAAATTTGCTGTGCCGGAAGATAATATTCTTGACGGAATGACCATCGCTCAGATGGGAGAGAAGCTGGCGTCGGAAGTGCTGGTCTGCGCGGTGGAAAGAGGAAAGAAAGTCTATATCCCTGACGGAAATTTTCAGATCGTCAAAGGGGATATTCTTTCGTTTGTCGCTCCGAGAAAAAGGACAAAACCGTTCTTAAAACAGATTGGTTTTCAGACAAACCAGGTGGCAAATACACTGATCATCGGGGGCGGAAAGGCGGCATTCTATCTGGCCAAACAGCTGATCCGTGTGGGCATTTCCGTAAAGATCATTGAACAGGACAAGGCCCGCTGTGAGGAACTCAGCGTACTTCTGCCGGAGGCAGTCATTATCAACGGAGACGGAACCGATCAGGAGCTTCTGGAGGAAGAGGGCATTTCCTGGGTGGAATCCTTTGTGCCGCTCACGGGTATTGACGAGGAGAATATTCTGCTGACGCTGTATGCAAGGCAGGTGTCAAACGCGAAGGTGATCACGAAGATCAACCGGATCACCTTTAAAGAAGTGATTAATGGACTGGATCTGGGCAGCGTGATTTATCCACGTTATATTACATCAGAAGCTATCATCGCCTATGTCCGTGCCAAGAAAAATTCCATGGACAGTAACATAGAGTCTCTTTACCATATGTATGATTCTCAGGTGGAGGCCATTGAGTTCCGGGTAGATACTCCGTCGGCGGTGACAGATGTGCCGTTGAAGGATCTCTCTTTAAAGAAGAATCTGCTGGTTTCCTGTATTTACCGTGAAGGAAAAATACGGATTCCAAGCGGTCAGGATTGCATCCATGTGGGTGACGCAGTGCTGGTGGTTACAACAAACACAGGATTTGAAGATATACAGGATATTTTACTTTAGCGGAGGGCATCATGAATACATCAATGATTCGGTACATTTTGGGACAGGTGCTCAGGATCGAAGGTCTTTTGATGCTCCTGCCCTGTATTGTGGCAGTTATTTATCAGGAGAAGGAAGGCTTTGTCATTCTCGGGGTGGCCGCCCTGTGTTTCTTCCTGGGAACAGCGGCGACCATCCGGAAACCGAAAAGTCAGATCTTTTATTTAAAGGAAGGTTGTGTGGCGACGGCGTTAAGCTGGATCGTCATGAGTATCTTTGGCTGTCTTCCTTTTTATCTGTCGGGGGAGATTCCATCCTTTGTGGATGCGATGTTTGAGACGATTTCCGGATTTACCACCACCGGTTCCAGTATTCTGACCGATGTGGAGGCCATGTCCAGATCGGTCAATTTCTGGAGATGTTTTACCCACTGGATCGGCGGTATGGGCGTTCTGGTCTTCCTGCTGGCGGTGATCCCGCTGAGCGGAGGTTCGCACATCAATCTGATGCGGGCGGAGAGCCCGGGACCATCGGTGGGCAAACTGGTGCCGAAGATTAAATACACGGCGAGGATTCTGTATATTATTTACGTGGGGATGACCCTGGTGCAGATCGTGCTCCTTCTGATCGGACATATGCCTTTATACGACGCCCTGACCATTACATTTGGAACGGCGGGAACCGGAGGCTTTGCCATCAAGGGTGACAGCATAGCAGGATATTCTTCCTATCTGCAGTGGGTGATCACCATTTTTATGATTTTGTTTGGCGTGAATTTTAACGCTTACTATCTGATTTTATTCCGGAAGTTTAAAAAGGCTGCCGCCATGGAAGAGGTGCGATATTACTTCCTGGTTATCATCGCGGCGACGGCGTTTATCACCTGGTCTCTTTGCCGGACAGCCATGGGATTTGCCGAGGCGTTAAAGCATGCGGCCTTTCAGGTGGCATCCATCATCACCACCACAGGATTTGCCACCACGGACTTTAATTACTGGTCGAAAAGCTGTCAGACGGTGCTTGTCATCCTGATGTTCATCGGCGCCTGCGCCGGCAGCACCGGCGGCGGTATCAAGGTATCCCGGTTTGTGCTGCTCATAAAGACGGTGAAAAAAGAGCTGACTTCTTATATTCACCCGAAGAGTATCAAGAAGATCCAGGTGGATGGCAAACCGGTGGAACACGAGGTTGTCCGTTCCACGAATGTATATTTTATTACTTTTATGATTCTGTTTGTGGTTTCTGTTTTTCTGGTATCTCTGGAAGGCCAGGACCTGGTGACCACATTTACGGCTGTGGCTACAGCCATCAACAACGTGGGTCCCGGTCTTGCCAAGGTAGGTCCTATGGAGAATTTTGCCCATCTGACAGATTTAACGAAAGTCGTGCTCATGTTTGATATGCTGGCCGGCAGGCTGGAACTGTTTCCTCTGTTGATCCTGTTCCATCCATCGTTGTGGAAGGATGCGTTAAAGCAGGGCATCGGAAAAGTAAAACATCAGCCGGACAGATAGACCGGCAGAGGACTGAGGGGAGAACTCTTTTGTGGACGGCAAAACAGAAAGGAAGGATCCGATGACAGAAAAAACAGGAAAGAGAGTGCGGTATCAGATTCTGGATGAACTGCGGGGACTGGTCTTCCTCAGTATGGTGCTCTACCACGGAATGTGGGATCTGGTCTATATGTTTGGATATGAGGCGCAGTGGTATCAGGGAACTGCCGGATATATATGGCAGCAGAGTATCTGCTGGTCTTTCATCCTTCTGTCTGGTTTCTGCTGGACATTTGGCCGGAAAAAATACAGACATGCCGGTCTGGTATTCGGCGGCGGACTGCTGGTGACTCTGGTCACCTGCGTGTTCCTGCCGGAAGACCGGGTAATATTCGGGGTTCTGACCCTGCTGGGAACAGCTGCCTTTGTCACGACGCTGCTGCAGCCTGTTCTTTCCCGGTGCCGTCCGGTGCCGGGACTTGTGGTCAGTGCCCTTCTTTTTGTACTCGCAAGAAATGTGAACCAGGGGTTTCTCGGTTTTGAAGGATGGCGTTTGCTGCGTCTGCCGGAAGGCTGGTATCAGAATCTTGCCACGACATTCTTTGGTTTTCCCCCGGAAAATTTTTATTCCACGGATTACTTTTCTCTGATTCCCTGGCTGTTTTTATATTTGAGCGGTTATTTTCTGTACCGGTGTGTCCTGAAGCGGCGGGAAGCGGAAAAGCTTCTCTCTTTTCTGGAAAAGGGGAGGATTCCCCTGCTGCGGTGGATCGGACAGCACAGCCTTTTGCTTTATCTGCTGCATCAGCCGGTGATTTTTGTACTGCTTCAGCTGCTGCAGGTACTATTTTACAGATAGAAATCATGGGATTTTAGTGTATAATAGAGATAAAGAAGCACAGGACAGGGGGAGATGGAAATATGAATGAGAAAATGACACGTTTGCAGATAAAAAAGATGGTGAAACTGATCATTGGAGTTGTCTTTATCATGGTGATCATCACAGGTTTTCTCATTTATTCTCTCTCACAGACGATGAATGATTCTGCGAGAAAGCAGATGACCATTGAGACAGAAGAATATAAGAACAGGATTAATAAACAGATTGAGTCGGATTTTCAGAGCCTGGATACGCTGGCGAGTTTTTTTACCAGCGAAATGATCGAGGACAGGGATTCTTTTGCCCGGCGGCTGGATACGTCCAACAAACAGAATAATTTTCGGACCATGGCATTTTTTTACGGGAATGGCAGCGGTATTGTATCCACACTGGGACTGGGTGTGAAGAAGAATATGAGTTATAAAGATCTCAATGAGGCGGTTCATCCGGTGATCGAGAAGGCTTTTGAGGGTGAGAAGAGTGTGTCACGCCTTTTTAAAAGCGACGCCATCGACGGGAGAGTTTTCGCTTACGCCATTCCGGTCTACATTGACGGTGAGCTGAGCGGCGTGCTGATGGCCAGTGATCAGATTGAGATTTTTTCAGATATCATCAACGGCAATACAGTTCTTGGAGGAAACGGATATCTGCATATGGTCGGCACGGAGGGAAATTTCCTGGTCCGGTCTCAGAATTCTGTGGTAAAAGAAAAAATATCAAATATTTTTGACGGGCCGTACTTTGATCCGGATGAAGTGGATGTGTTAAAGCAGGAAATGAAAGACCAGAAGAAGGTGTTTTCCTCTTTTATGTACGAGGGAGAGCGGTATCAGGTCCTTCTGGATCCGGTAGGGTTAAACGGCTGGTATCTGTTGTGTGTCGATACTCTTCAGGACAGCAACTCGTCCATTTATCCTGTGCTGGGAATCATGGGCGTGGCGCTTGTCGGTGTGGCCCTGATCATTTTGTTTCTGCTCATCTACGGATTCCGTATGGTGCAGAGGAATAACCGGGAGCTCTGGCATCGGGCTTATCATGATTCTCTCACGGGAGCCAAAAATCTTCCTTATTTCAATCAGGAGCTGGCAAAGCGGCTGATGGAGGGCCGGAAATTGTCGGTGGCGGCTCTGAATATCCATCAGTTTAAATTTATCAATGAGATTTTCGGCAGAGAATACGGGGATACACTTCTTAGAGAAGTGAAGGAAGTTCTGGATCAGAAAATGAGAGAAGGGGAATTCTTTGCCAGAGACAAGGCGGATCTCTTTTATCTGTGTCTCCTGGACACAGACCGGGAGCAGATTCTGACAAGGCTGCAGGATATCATGAGCGCCATTGTCAATATTTCCAGTCATCATCACAATAACTATCAGATTCTTCTTTACTGTGGAGTAGCGTCCAACGAGGAGAATAACAAAGATGTGACACCGCTGATGACCCATGTAATGTTTGCCCTGACCACGGCGAAAGGATCTTATCAGAATAATGTCTGGTTTTACGATTCTGATCTGCACGAGAAAGAAAAGAAAGAAAACTACGTGGAAAGTCACATGCATCAGGCTCTGCGGGACGGAGAATTTCAATTCTATCTGCAGCCGAAGGTTGATCTTAGGACAGGGCAGCTGAAGGGCGCTGAGGCGCTGGTACGATGGGTGAAAGCGGATGGCTCCATGATCTATCCGGATGAATTTATTCCGCTTTTTGAACAGAATGGTTTTTGTACGAAGCTTGATCGTTATATGGTGGAATGTGCCTGCCGGCAGATTCGCCAGTGGATGAATGAGGGCACGGAGCCGGTGGGGATTTCGGTCAATCAGTCGAAACTTCTTTTTTATGAAAATGATTACATTACGACCTTGACGAATCTGATTCAGAAATACGATATCCCCGGCAATCTCATTACGCTGGAGATTCTCGAAGGACTGGCGGCGGATCATGTGGATGAACTGAATCATAAGATTTCTTTGCTGCAGGAGCAGGGATTTCGCATCTCCATGGATGATTTTGGAAGCGGTTATTCTTCGCTCAACATTCTCGGCAACCTTCATATCGATGAACTGAAGCTGGACCGGGGATTTCTCATGGAAGTCAGCGATGGCAGGGATGCCCGGGCCCGCATTATCATGGAACAGATCGTGCAGCTGACCAGACGTCTTCAGATTTCCACGGTGGTGGAAGGTGTGGAGACCGAGGAAAACGAAAAGCTGTGTTCTGATATGGGCTGCGATCTGGGGCAGGGATACTATTACAGCAGGCCGATACCGAGGGAGGAGTTTAACCGTAAATACATGGAACAGGTACAGTGAAACCGGAGAAAGCCAGGTGCGGCAAAGGCAGCGGCACAGCCAATGAAAAGGGTTGGCGGGCAGAGTCAAAGCGAAAGTTAAAAAAATTGACACAAAAATAATGATATGCTAGAATAGTGACACTTGCCCGGAGGGTAAATCATTCGGTGGAAATGAGGAGCTGGATAAAGGCACGGACTGAGATGTCTGTACTTTATCCGGCTTTTTTTCGTAGAATTTCCAACGAAGTGCCATGGGGTAAAACGTCTCCGGACAGGGGCATACCGGCGTGAAGTAAAATTTTGTCAGGAAAGTGACTGCGCCCGGAGTAGGAGAAATTTTGAGAGGGAGAGAAAGTTGTTATGGATTTTTTAAACGGGAAAATACGCACCTTGTATTTTAAGTATCTGGCGGCGGCCTTTGGCAGCGCGCTGATCACCTCCATCTATTCCATCGTGGATATGGCTATGGTCGGCCAGTACCATGGACCGGAGGGCACGGCGGCGCTGGCGGTGGTGGCACCCATCTGGAATATTATTTACAGCCTGGGACTTCTGATGGGAATCGGCGGTTCTGTGCTGTTCAGCACCATCCGTGGACGGAGCGATGACGAGGAAGAAATCAGCCGCTCCAATGAGTATTTCACCACATCCATGATCGGGGCGGTGATTCTGGCAGCCATCGTCTGGATTGCCATTGCATTTTTTGACAGAGAGCTTTTGATTTTCTTTGGGGCGGAAGGAGAGACCCTCGCTCTGGCCAGGGAATATGTCCGGCCGATCAAGTTTGTTGTGCCCTGCTTCCTGTTTACCCAGGCGCTGGCGGCCTATCTGAGAAATGATAAGAATCCGGCCCTTGCCACCGCCGGAGTGCTGGCAGGCGGCATCTTCAATATCTTTGGCGACTATTTCTTCGTGTTTACCTGTGATATGGGAGCTTTCGGCGCGGGACTTGCCACGGCCATCGGTACGGTAATTTCTATCCTTGTGATGGCGTCACATTTCCTCACGAAGAAAAATACGTTGCGGCTGGTTCGCCCGACAGGCATTTTACACAAAGTCCGGGAAATCTCGGTGACAGGATTTTCCACATTTTTTATCGACATCGCCATGGGAATCCTGACCATTCTGTTTAACCGTCAGATCATGGCGTATCTGGGAACCAACGCCCTGTCCGTATATGGGGTTATTGTCAATGTCAGCACCTTCGCCCAGTGCTGCGCTTACAGCGTGGGTCAGGCTTCCCAGCCGATCATTTCTACTAACTTTGGTGCGGGAAAGAGCGGACGGATCCGGCAGACCCTCCGGTATGCCCTGGGAACCGTGGCGTGTTCTGGCTGGTTCTCTGCCTGGCGATTCCCAACCAGTTTATTTACATCTTCATGGATCCGACAGAAGCGGTCCTCGCCATGGCGCCGGCCATCATCCGCACCTACGGTCTGTCTTTTTTGCTGCTGCCGTTTAATATCTTTTCCACCTATTATTTCCAGGCGGTCATGAAACCCCAGGCGGCCTTTGTGGTTTCCGTATCCCGGGGTCTTGTCATCAGCGGCATCCTCATTCTGATTCTGCCGGTCATTGCGGGAGCCGGTGCGCTCTGGTTTGCCATGCCGGTGACGGAGCTTCTGGTGGCAATCTATGTGGCGTGTATGATGGCACGGTATACGAAGAATCTGCCCACCGGGAAGGAGATTCTGTAAAGTTGTTTCACCGGGTCCGTGTCAGTTCTTTTCTGTGCTGACCCGGACCCGCACCCTTATCATCTGGCAGTCTTTCCTGGAGCTGCCCACTTCGTCAATGAGACGTTCTTCATAAGCGTCCCCTGTGATGCGGTAATTATTTTCTTTTATGAAGGTAAATATACGGTCATATATTTTCTTCGTATCTTCCAGACCGCCTGCTCCATAAGCTGTCACATAATCTCCTGCGGGAATTGTGCTGTTGGCGTACTTTCCATCATGTACATAGGCAATGATGTTGGAAACGATGGAGGTCTGTGCCTGGAAAAGATTCTCCATCCCTATCAGGTATCCTTCAGGGTATCCGAAGGAAATATGCTGCTGTTTACATTTCATGTAAAAATCCAGCCAGATATCATCGGGAATGTGATGGCGGTCGGCGGAAAAGGAATCGCTGAGGAAAACGGGCATTTCGTCAAAATATTGTATCTGCACGATACCGGTTTTAGAAGAGACCCCTTCCTCCAGCTTCCGCAGTTTGATTCCAAGCATATCCTGGATAGACCGAAGTTCTTCGATTTTATCATTAAGCTTTATTTCCTGTTCTCTTAAAAGTGAGATGGCGTTTTCGGGAGTGATGTCTGAGGTATATTCTTTGATTTCAGACAGAGGCATCCCCAATTCTTTTAAAACATTGATTACTGAAATCACATAAATCTGGTCATGGGTATAGTATCGGTAGCCGTTGGGAGCGGTGTATTTAGGAGAAAAAACTCCGGTATTATCATAAAAAATCAAAGATTTTCGTTTAATTTCTGAGATGCGGGAGAACTCGCTGATTGTCATATAACTGTCATTCTCATGCTTTTCCATATGTTTCATTTCCTTTGCATTTTAATTTTTCTTTTTTCGCAATATTTCCTTGACTATCTAGTTACTATACAGAATATACTGTGGAAAACGGACGTTGTCAACAGAGCAAAATACTTATGTCGGCGTGCGCCTGAGGAACAGGAAAATATAGAGGAAGAGAGGTACATTTGTATGGGAGAAAAAAATAAAATATTGGCCCGCTATATTCTGCCATCGGCAGGCGGCCTGTGCGTTACCTATTTGTACAATATCGTTGACGGAATCTTTGTAGGAAGAGGTGTTAGGGCGCTTGCTCTGGCGGCAGTTAATATTACGGTACCGTTTATCACTACACTGGTGGCAATATCTACTTTATTTGCTATGGGTAGCTCCACGGTAATTGCTATCCGTCTGGGCCGGGGTGATAAGAGAGGGGCGAACGATGCGTTCATGACGGCGCTGGTTCTGACTTTCCTGCTTTCAGTTCTTCTGCTGATCGCGAACATTTTTTAGACTGGCTTTTTATCTTTCCGATGAAGATGGGGATTATGGGAGCGGCAGTTGCATCTGGGCTGGGGCAGTTGCTTTCTTTTATGATTTTGATCAGCCATTTTATTCGCAAGAGAGGCGACCTGAGGATATGCAGATATAAATGTTCCTTCACTTTGGCAAAAAAGATTTGTAACCGTGGTGTGCCGGAGTGTTTCACCCAGCTGAATACACCTGTCACTGCATTTTGTTATAACTGGGTACTGGCAGGCACACTGGGAGATATGGGTGTGGCAACTTTCAGTGTGCTGAGTTTTATCTACTCGCTGGCAAATGCGATTCTTTCCGGTGTGGCGCAGGGCCTCCAGCCATTGTGGGGACAGGCATTTGGTAAAAATGACAAAGGGGAACTAAAATCAGACTTTCTCGCAGGTATGAAGATTAATTTACTGGTATCTGTGATTATCTATGTGATCCTTGTGGTCTTCCGCATCCCGGTTGTAAGATTATTTAACAGTGAGGCTGAGCTGGTTGAGATGGCGTCTGGTGCGCTTCCGGTATTTGCACTGTCGTTTCTGTTCATGGCAGTGAATTTGATTTTTACAGCTTATTTTTATTCGACGAAGCAGACCTGGAAATCAAATATTATAGCGGTAAGCAGAGGTATCATCGTAAAAGCAGCGGCAATCTTTCTGGTGTCGATGTAGCCTGGAGCAAAGAAAATGTGAGACCCTATTCGCAAGGGGGCTGAGAGTATAAAGCTCTCGGCCCCCTTGATGTAAGTCAGGTGTTCAAAAATTCTGCTGGTGTCATAATTGCCGGATTTTTTACGCCGGACTCTAAGAAATCCTTATCGCCGGTCAGCAGCACATCTGTTTTCGCTTCAATGGCTGCTCTCAAAATAGGGCGGTCATCAACATCTCTGATTTGTGTTTCGGTCATATTTTCCTATCAGAACTCTCATTCTTTTTCGTCCTCATTTCTCAATGCTTTGACGAGAGCCATAACATCATCTTCCGAGGTCAAACCGGTGCGTTCTGCTTCTCCGGCCATTTCCTGCTGAAGCATCTGCATAGCATAAACAGCGGAATTGACAATTCGGACACTGTTGCCCTCAACGATGAAAGTGACCCGGTCACCGCTTGATACGCCAAGTACATCACGGACATCCTTTGGAATTGTGATTTGTCCCTTTGCCATAACTTTGGCATTGTCCACAAATGCATTTGTTAACATGATTTTGCACCACCTTTCTGAAATATGGAAAGTAGGGATTTCCCTACTTTTATTATACGCAGAAAAAGTAAAAAATCAATGTGAACCGTTGGAATTATTTTTCAGGGTCAGTATGAACAGAAGGATGGACTTTACTGCCTTCTCCTGAAAAAAACTCTCAACAATAAGTATTGACGAATCCTCGTTGATTAGGTATATTTAATTTGAGTTAGAAATACCTAACCAGGAGGAAAACATATGAACAGAGCAACATTGGAAATCGTACAGAAATTAGACCGGGAATCCCTGGAGGTCCAGCTGCTTTTGCAATGCGCGCCGATGATCGCGGGGTTAAAGGCATCCAACCTGCTGATCATTGCCAGCGAGAATGAAGCGGATGCCAGGAGAATTTTAAATGGAACAAAAATTTCCTGCGCCCGTCTGGCGCGCATGGATAAGAAGACCACCATGCTCATTTATCATGAGCAGTGGGTGAAAGAGTATTTAGCCAGCAGGGAAGTTTCCGACCTGCTTCGCGTGCTGGGGTATGAGGGGAAGGGCTTCTATGAAGTACTCCATTCCGTCAGAAAGAAATACCGCTCTTACATGAAAAAGGAAGGGGAATTTCCCCATGAGCTGGGGCTTCTTCTGGGCTATCCGGCGGAAGATGTGAAAGGCTATATGGATAATAAAGGGCGGAACTATCTCTGTACGGGCTACTGGCAGGTGTATGCTGATCCGGCGGCCAAGCTGAATCTGTTTCAGAAGTTTGAACTGGCGAGGGAGCGTCTGATTCGGGCCATCTTTGATGGAAAAGAAATTCAGGAATTAATACAAGTAGCAGGAGGATGAATCAATGGAAAAATTATATGTTGTTTACTGGTCACAGACAGGAAATACACAGGCTATGGCGGAGGCCATCGGTGAAGGTATCGGTGAAGCCGGCAAGGAAGCTGTTGTTGTGGAAGTGGGGAGCGCATCCATGGATGATCTGAAGGCGGCAAAAGTGTTTGCGCTGGGCTGCCCGGCCATGGGAGCGGAAGTGCTGGAAGAGATGGAGATGGAGCCGTTTGTGGAAGAAGTGGAAGGCTTTGCTTCCGGAAAGAAGATTCTCTTATTCGGTTCCTATGGCTGGGGAGACGGCCAGTGGATGAGAGACTGGGAGGAGAGAATGAGCGGTGCCGGCGCAGAGCTTGTAAACGGTGAAGGATTTATCTGTCAGGAGATGCCGGATGACGCTGCGCTTGACGAGCTGAAATCTCTTGGAAAACAGATGGCGCAGATCTGATCTGCCTCTTCTGAAATTTCAAAAAAGAACTGTCATGGACAGCAGGAAGAAAAAGGTAGATTATTGATAATTTTTCTCAATTATGTTATTGACAACTTATTTTGATTAGCATATACTAACTTTGTGATAAGCGTAATCGCGAATACATACAAAAAGAAAGAGGATGAGATGATGCCACTGACTATGGCCGATGTCGGCGAACCAATTACAATCAAACGCGTGGGAGGACGGGAAGAGACCCGGAAGTTTCTTGAGAATCTTGGATTTGTGACGGGAGGCACCGTGACCCTTATTTCACAGGTGGGCGGGAACGTTATCGTCAATGTGAAAGATTCCAGGGTTGCCATAGGGAAAGACATGGCGAATAAGATTATGGTTTAGTCGTGGCTTCAGAGATTCTCTGAAATTTTATACTGGATAGGAGACTGGATGAATGGAAAAGAATGTTGGAACAAAAACTTTGCGTGACGCAAAAATCGGGCAGACCGTCAAAGTGAAGAAGCTGACGGGCGACGGACCGGTGAAGAGGAGGATTATGGATATGGGAATCACAAAGGGTGTGGATATCTATGTTCGTAAGGTTGCGCCGCTGGGGGATCCGGTGGAAGTGACGGTCCGCGGATATGAATTATCTTTGCGAAAAGCAGATGCCGATATGATTTTGATTGGCTGATTTTTTTTGACGCAGAGGTTAGTATTTACTAATTTTAGTATGAACAATCTATTCTAAGTATGAATAATCTATCGAGAAAAGGAGCATGAAAATGTCATTGAAAATTGCGTTAGCAGGTAATCCTAACTGCGGTAAAACGACACTGTTCAACGCACTGACCGGATCCAATCAGTTTGTGGGAAACTGGCCGGGCGTTACAGTGGAGAAAAAAGAAGGAAAATTAAAAGGACATAAAGATGTCGTGATCATGGATCTGCCGGGAATTTATTCCTTATCTCCATATACACTGGAGGAAGTGGTTGCCCGGAATTATCTGATCGGAGAGAGACCGGACGCCATCATCAATATTATTGATGGTACAAATATCGAGCGTAACCTTTATCTCTCCACACAGCTCATGGAGCTGGGTATTCCTGTGATCATGGCAGTGAATATGATAGATATTCTGGAAAAGAGCGGGGATAAGATCTATGTCAACAAGCTGGCCGATAAACTTGGCTGCGAGGTGGTTGAGATTTCTGCCCTGAAGGGAACCGGAATCAGGAAACTGTCCGAAAAAGCCGTGGGTCTGGCCCAGAGGAAGCAGGCAGCCATGCCGGTACACAGCTTTGATTCCGAGGTGGAAAATATCATCGAAGATGTGGCTTCCATGCTCGGCAGTGAAGTCCCGGAGGAACAGAAGCGGTTCTTCGCCATCAAGCTTCTGGAAAAAGATGATAAGATCGGTGAACAGCTTTCCAGAGTACCGGATGTTTCCGCTCAGATCAAAGCGTTGGAAGACAAGTTTGATGACGATACGGAAAGTATCATCACCAATGAAAGATATACATACATTTCATCCATCATCCATGATTGTGTCACAAAGGCAAAGGGTGAGAAATTAACAACTTCAGATAAAATTGATAAGATCGTAACCAATCGGTTCCTGGCTCTGCCGATTTTTGCGGCGGTCATGTTCATTGTGTACTATGTATCCGTGACAACCGTAGGAACCTGGGCCACAGACTGGATGAATGACGGCGTGTTTGCGGACGGCTGGCATCTTTTCGGTATCGAAGCCCTTTTCGTGCCGAGTATCCCGTCTCTCATTGAAGGTGCACTGAACGCCATCGGCTGCGCGGCATGGCTGCAGAGCCTGATCTTAGACGGTATCGTGGCCGGCGTGGGCGCAGTACTTGGTTTCGTTCCGCAGATGCTCGTACTGTTTATTTTCCTGGCATTCCTGGAAGGATGCGGATATATGGCGCGTGTTGCCTTCATCATGGACCGGATTTTCCGTAAATTCGGCCTTTCCGGAAAGTCCTTCATTCCGATGCTCATCGGAAGCGGCTGCGGTGTTCCGGGAATCATGGCTTCCCGTACCATTGAAAACGACAGAGACCGTAAGATGACGATCATGACCACAACCTTCGTTCCCTGCGGTGCCAAACTGCCGATCATCGCCCTCATCGCAGGCGCGCTCTTTAACGGCGCGTGGTGGGTGGCACCGAGTGCCTATTTTGTAGGTATCGCGGCGATCATCTGCTCTGGTATCATTTTAAAGAAAACAAAACTGTTTGCCGGAGATCCGGCTCCGTTCGTCATGGAGCTTCCGGCTTACCATCTGCCAACCGTGGGAAATGTACTGCGGAGCATGTGGGAGCGCGGCTGGTCCTTCATCAAAAAAGCCGGAACCATCATTTTATTATCTACCATCGTACTGTGGTTCCTGCAGGGCTTTGGATGGGTGGACGGACGGTTCACCATGCTGGAAGCAGAACAGCTTGACAGCAGTATCCTTGCCGCCATCGGAAATGTCATCGCTCCTCTGTTTGCTCCACTTGGCTGGGGTGACTGGAAAATGGCAGTGGCAGCGGTTACCGGACTTATTGCAAAAGAAAACGTGGTTGGTACCTTCGGTATTCTCTTCGGCTTTGCGGAAGTTGCAGAAGACGGAGCAGAGATCTGGGGACAGCTGGCAGGCAGCATGACTGCAGTGGCAGCCTACTCCTTCCTGGTATTTAACCTTCTGTGTGCTCCTTGTTTCGCGGCCATGGGCGCCATCAAGAGAGAGATGAATAATATCAAATGGTTCTTTATTGCCATTGGATATCAGACTCTGCTGGCTTATGTGGCTTCCCTCTGCATCTATCAGATCGGAACCTTCTTAACTGGCGGCGGATTCGGGATCGGAACAGTAGTGGCAGTGATTCTGGTCATTGGTTTCATTTACCTGCTCTTCCGTCCATATAAGGAAAGCAAGACGCTCAATGTGAGTATGAAAGGCATGGCTAATGCGCGATAAAGAATTATCTTCTGAGGACTGTTATCAGCGAACAAAAATGCAAAAAGAGATCATCATTAAAAGACTGCGGGAAAACGGGTGCCGGATCACCAAGCAGCGGAAAATGCTTCTGGATATCATTCTGAAAGAAGACTGTTCCTGCTGCAAGGAGATTTATTATAAGGCTTTGGAAGAAGATGAAAAAATCGGTTCGGCCACCGTTTACCGGATGATCAATACGCTGGAGGAAATCGGCGCCATCAGCCGGAGAAACATGTACCGGGTCTCCTGCGGAAATCCCTGCGGGGCAAAAAATATCTGCACCGTGGAGCTTGACGACGACCAGGTCTGCCAGCTGGATGATGATAACTGGCGCAGCGTGGTGGAGGAAGGCCTGAAAGCCTGCGGCTATATTGATCGTCAGAAAATTAAAAATATATTTGTGCGTTCCTGTGATAAAGAGGAACCTCTATAAAAGTGAGACCGTGTATCCTGCTTCCGATGGGAGACACGGTTTCTTTTTTTAGCATAATGCATACCTTCTCTTTCTTTTTTTAGCTCTTGAGACTGCCAGCTTGAAAAAAAACAGAGGTTTTTTTATAATAAGTTCATGTGCGTGCACAAAGTTGTGTGTGCCGGCATCGGTCTGCGGAAAGGGCAGACATTCCGGGACAGAGATGTCAAAAGTAATGAGAAGAAAGAGATAAAATATAGAAAGAAGGAAAAAGTATGGGATTAAACGACACACCGTCCGGTGAGAGAGTACACATCGGATTTTTCGGAAAAAGAAACGCGGGAAAGTCAAGCCTGGTCAACGCTGTGACAGGACAGGATATGGCGGTGGTCTCCGAGACTAAGGGAACTACCACAGACCCGGTGCGTAAGGCCATGGAATTGCTGCCCATCGGTCCGGTGATGATCATCGACACGCCGGGATATGACGATGAAGGGGCCTTAGGTGAAAAAAGAGTACAGAAGACAAAGCAGATTTTAAACCGCACCGATGTGGCAGTGCTGGTGGTGGACGCAGTGGAAGGCCGCACCGACTGTGACCGGGAACTGATTTCCCTCTTTGAAGAGAAAGAGATCCCTTATCTTGTGGTCTACAATAAAGAGGACTTGCTGGAAAATGTGCCGGCGGCCAAAGACAATGAGATTTATGTGAGCGCCCTGAAGGAAGAGGGCATTTATCAATTAAAGGAGAAGATCGCGCAGTTTGGCAAAGATGCCGGCGCAGAGCGTCCGCTGGTCAGTGACCTGATCCATGCGGGAGATCTGGTGGTCCTTGTGATCCCGATCGACAGCGCGGCGCCGAAGGGCCGTCTGATTCTTCCTCAGCAGCAGGTGATCCGGGATATTCTGGAGGCCGGAGGAGCAGCCGTCTGTGTAAAAGAGACGGAGCTGCCGGAGATTCTGCCGAAATTATCAGAGAAGCCTGCCATGGTGATCACTGACAGCCAGGCTTTCGGAAAGGTTTCTGCCGATGTGCCGGAGGATATTCTCCTCACTTCCTTTTCTATTCTGATGGCAAGATACAAGGGACTTTTGGACACAGCGGTGGAAGGAGTGGCCGCTATTGACCGGTTAAAAGACGGCGATAAAATACTCATCGCGGAGGGATGCACCCATCACCGCCAGTGCGACGATATCGGCACTGTAAAGATTCCGCGGTGGTTAAAGCAATATACCGGAAAAAACCTGGAGATTGAGACCAGCTCCGGTCTGGGATTTCCGGAAGACTTGTCTCCGTATTCCCTGGTCATTCACTGCGGCGGCTGTATGTTAAATGAGAGAGAGGTTCGTTACCGGATGAAATGTGCCGGGGACCAGCAGGTGCCGATCACCAACTACGGGATCGCCATCGCTTATCTTCATGGCATCTTAAAGAGAAGCGTGGAAGTATTTCCGTATCTGGCGCGGCTGCTGGAAAAATAAGGAAGAGTTTTTTTGTCGAAAAACCTTTGTTTTTTCATCTTTTTTTGTTATACTTTTTTGGGAAAAGGGCCGTCTGGCCCCGGTGAGAAAGGAAAGCGGATGGGATGACAGACAAGTATAAGGTAATAGAGGCACTGGAAAAAGAACAATGCGATGTGAAGGACGCCCTGACGCGCTGCATGGATATGGAGGATCTGTACGTGGAACTGCTTGGTCTGTTTGCGGACGATCCGCAGATAGATGAGCTTCTGGACGCCTTCCGGCAGCATAACGTGGAGGACGTATTTTTCCATTCTCACACGCTCAAAGGCGTATACACGAATCTGGGGATGAAGCATCTGTACGAGATGGATGTACCGATAGTGGAAGCTACCAGAGATAAGCGGCCAGAGCAGCTGGATCAGCTGGAGGGAGCGGTGGAGGCTCTGTTTGAAGAACACAAGAGGATTGTTTCTGTAATACAAAAGTACATATAAAAGAAGAAAAGGAGACGCGGCTGACAAAGTGGTGTGCTACCCGTCAAGTAGACAATGAAAAAAATAAAATTTTTGTGTTGCCCGGTTTGTACCGGGCAATATTTTTATGCGGCTAATAACCGTTCATGAAATTCAAACGGTGTTAATACATCAAGGCCCCTTTGCGGGCGGTCATTTATGTAATAGTCTATATATGCCGTTATCGCTTGTACAAGATCCTCTCTGGTATGATACTTCTTTCCATAATACATTTCGCGTTTTAGTATCCCCCAGAATCCCTCCATAGGTCCATTATCCGTACAGTGTGCTACCCGGGACATACTCTGTGTCATTCCCGCATCTACCAGCTTTTGGTGAAACGCGCGGGAAGTGTATTGGAAGCCCCGGTCACTATGAAAGATTGGATGAGCTCCCGGATTGTTCTTTACTGCCAGATCGAAAGTATCAAATACAAGCTGATTGTTATTGTGATCGCTTAACACATATGCAACCGGACGATGATCACATAAGTCCAGAATCACACTCAGGTAAAGTTTATGGATATGGTCAAATGAAGTACCGTACTTAAACTCTGTTACATCAGTCACCCATTTCTTGTTTAATCCATCTGCATGAAAGTCTCTGTTTAAAATATTTTCTGCTAGAAAAGCTGGATTTTTCGATGGCCTGGTGCAGCCGTCATAACGATATTTCAAGTTTGATCTTATCTGCTGTTTTCTACATATACGCAGGATCCTCTTATCATTTACTTTGATGCCATTATCGTGACGGAGTTTATCGTTTAATCTCCGATATCCCATGTCAGGATGTTCTTGATGGAGTGCTTCTAACCGGTCGGAAATCTGTTTGTTCAGCCGGTCATTTGCTGTTTCTATACGGTTCAGCCATTTGTAGTAAGCCGCTCTTGTAATGCCGCCAAGCTTACATAAGGAACGGATCGAGTAATGGTGTTCTTCATGTTCCTCTTTGATTACCTGATAAATGTGTTTGTTTCTTTGCCGGCTCAGCCCCGCCTCCTTTCGATTTCTGCAAGTTTTTTTAGGAAGTCCGCCTCCATTTGCGCGTGTTCTTTTTCTGCCCGCAAAATCCGGTTTTCTGCCCGCAGCTTTTCGAGTTCTGACATTTCCGCTTCTGGTTTTCGTTTTCCACGTCTGTCACGAAGAGCCTCCACTCCCTGCTTCTCGTATTTTATAGTATAATTACGTGCCTGTTGGTAAGAAATCTTAAACTGTTCTGATGTCTTGGCATAATTATGATCATGGGCGATGCAGTATTGCACGATTTCGACCCGTTCATCGAAGGTGGTTTTTCTTCCTTTGGTCATGATAGCATTTCCTCCTGTTCCGGAAGCTTTCAGCTTCTCATGTCCATTATACCTCAAAACCCACTTCCTGATTGTATCTTCGGAAGGAATGTTATAGGTGAGTGCCAGTTCCCCGTAAGATCCTTCCCCGTTTAGATACGCTTCAACAACATCTTTTTTAAAGGAGGCCGAATAAGATTGATTGTGCCCTGTTCTGAGGAAAGCGGATTCTCCGAATGCTTTATACTTGTTAACCCATCTTCTAAAAACGGTTTTACCCACTCCAAGTTCGCTGGCGTGTGATAGATAGGATCCGTTTCCTGAAATGTAATCTTTTACGGCCCGTAGCTTCACTTCTGGTAATATTCCTCTAGCCATAATAAAACTCCCCTCCAGATAAACAGTTTTATTATTTCAACTGTCTACCTAAAGGGGAGCATATCATATTGCACTTCCCCTCTTCTTTTCTATATATTTTATCTAAATACTGGCACATCCTATATCATCTTTAATTTTTACAGACTCAAAGCAACGTCAATCACCTGTCTCAACATCTTCTGCCTCAGCTCTTTTGTCATCCCCCACTCCCAGGTTTCGTCAGCTTCACTGACAGGATGCCTGTCAGATACCATAGAGACGGATGCGACATGTAATTCCAGATACTTTCCAACACTGTACAAAGCAGATGTCTCCATGTCTACACCAACACAGCCTTTCTGGCGCCATAATGCTTCTTTATAGAAAGTCTGCCTGTATATAGCGTCCATCGAAACAATGGGCGCAGTTTTGTGATTCGGAATATAGTCCGCCAATTGCTGAAACAATGCCGTATCCGGCTCACTGTACTCAATGGACTCATAATAATGCAGCGAAGTTCCCTCTTCCACATAAGCACGATTCGGTATAATGACATCACCCACATGGATGTCTCTGGCAAATCCACCCATCAGTCCCACGGAAACTACATTTCGGACGCCCAATGCGCGCAGAATTTCCAGAGTATCCGCTGCCATGGGCGCGCCGCGCCCTCCATCCAAAAGACAAATGTCCTTTTCTCCCTGTATCCTCCAGACCGGGCAGGCATTTAAAAATCTGGGAAAACGTTTTGTAATCAGCTCTATCTTATATTGTTCTCTGATATAATCCAAACCACTCATATAAAGAAGAACCGCCGTTTCCGGCAACTGAAAATCTTCTCTTCTTCCATGGGCAGATTGTATCTGCTTCTCTCCGGTTAGAACCGGTTTCGTTGTATCTTCTCTATGACGCCACATATCATAGCTCCTTATCCATTCTCATTTTTCATTGCCCAACAATCTGTCTTGCAAATGTCCTGGCTCGTTCTTCTTTATCATCGCTGGCAAATGTAGTTTTGTAACCCAGGTGCCGTTCCGCCAGCATTCCTTCGTAACTAAGTTGTGAGTGTTTACAATATCTCCGGATACTTTCTTCAAAAAGATCCGCTCCTTTTTCCGGGCGATATCCGCAAGTGGCTATGATTGCCATTTTTTTGCCATTCCAGAGTGATTGTATTACCGTGTTTACGCGGGCTCCCCATCAAAATTAAAACTTTCACTTGTCTCCCCCTCTTTTTCTTCTCTGTATATATTTCATCTTCCAGCTTTTTTACTTTCTTTTCATAAAACCTTTCTTTCAGGATTATTATAGTTCTTTCTTAAAATAAATCACATCCTCCATGGGATTGTCATAATAAGGCTCACATTCCTGGAATCCGGCCTCCCGGTAGAGGTGGATGGCCGCCTGGAGCGGTTCAATGGTATCGAGTACCATCTCTTTATAGCCGGCACGGCTGGCGTGCTCGACTATCTCCCGGACGAGTGTTC
This sequence comes from Eubacterium sp. An11, assembly GCF_002161065.1. Lineage (GTDB taxonomy): Bacteria > Bacillota > Clostridia > Lachnospirales > Lachnospiraceae > Anaerobutyricum > Anaerobutyricum faecale. The sequence goes on from NZ_NFLV01000001.1 coordinate 332,738, forward strand.
TTCCCAGATGGGCTTCCCGGCATTCCGGCCTGACGTAAAGGCGCTTCATCTCGCAGCGGTCGGCGGAATGTCTGTGATACGCCACCATGCCGACGACCATATCTCCGTCAAATGCCACCAGCAGCTCGCCTTCCGGCGCGGTATATTTTTTCGCCGGGTCCGCCAGCTCTTCCTCCAGATTCTGGAAGGTTAGGTCCCGGCCCAGACGCTTTGTGTATTCTTCAATCAGCCCTTTGATCTGATCAATGTACGGTTTTCCATCTACGATTTTCATTATGATTCCTGCTTCCCTGTCATTCTGATTTCTGCTCCTTTGCTGCCAGTTCATGCAGGGTATCCCCCGCAATACGGTACACTGTCCAGTCGCTCATGGGTTCTGCCCCCAACGACAGATAAAAATCAATACTCGACTGGTTCCAGTCCAGACACCACCATTCCAGACGGCCGCATCCCCTCTCCACTGCGATGGCTGCCAGTTTTTTAAGAATTTCTTTTCCGTATCCTCTGCCCCGGTATTCTGGCAACACATACAAATCTTCCAGATAGATACCTGCTCTTCCAAGAAATGTGGAAAAGTTATGAAAAAACAGGGCAAAACCGATTTCTTTTTCACCAAGCATGGCAAAAATCACCTCTGCTTTTTGTTTATCAAAGAGCCACTCTTCCAGAATCTCCGGAGTAGCGACGACTTCCTGCTCCAGTTTCTCATACCGAGCCAGTTCCAATATAAAAAGTAAAATCAATTGGGTATCTTTTCTTTCCGCATAGCGAAATGTAAGATTTTCTGCCATAAAATCCTCCGTTTTCTAGTGTACTGTATCATAGTTCTGTATTTTCTGCCGCAGTATGATCATATCCACCAGCTGTTTCCCGTCTTCATAAATGGGGTGATCATAATTATCAATAAAAAAATTTTTGATCACATGGGATCTGCGGAAACCGCATTTTTCATAAAATGGTATGGTCAGAGGACTGTCTCCGGTGCCCACCTGAAGAATGGGAAAGGAATCCCTGTACATTTCCTTTATAAAATGCAGCATCGCCCTGCCGTATCCTTTTCTCTGGCTTTTGGGTTCCACTGCCAGATTTTTAATTTCCAGTACGCCTTCGCCCTCGTCTGTGACAACGCAGACCGCCTTCACATTTTCTGTTCTATCTTCCTCATCTCTGGCAACGCCGGCAGCCTTCACATTCCCTGTTCTATCTTCCTCATCCCTGGCAGCATCGGAAGCTTTTTCATCTTCATCTTCCAGCACATAAAGTGTCCCTCTGTCCAGATATCTGTCGATCATACTTTCCTGTTCGTCCGCCAGTAAAAGAAGAGGAAGATATTTCCTTTTATCTTCCTCAATTAAATAAAACTTCATCCTGTTTATTCTCTTTTCTCCGCTTTGTCGGTGGAATCTGCAGATTCCCCGTGATCGTCCGTGTCTTCTCCAAGATTCTCCGGAAGGTATATATGCACACTCTCCACACGATTCTTATCCAGCTTCTCCACCACCAGACGGATACCGTCCTCCGTGCAAACCTCGTCGCCCAGCTCCGGCAGTCTGTTCAGATGCTCGATCAGAAAACCTCCCAACGAATCATAATCTTCGGAATCCAGGTTGGTATGAAGATCGTCATTGACATCGTCAAGGCTGGTGGAACCTTCGATGATATACTCCCTTTCTCCAACCTGACGCACGCGCTCGTCTTCCTGCTCGTCATACTCATCATGAATCTCCCCTACAATCTCCTCGAGGATATCCTCAAGCGTGATAAGACCGGCCATATCGCCATACTCGTCCAGAACAATGGCAATATTAAATGTAGATTCGCGCATCTCCACCAGCAGCTCGGAAATACTTTTATATTCATAGGTAAAATGCGGTTTCCGCATGATATCTCTGATCTGGAAATTCTCATTGCGGTCATAGAGAAGCAGATCCTTCATATTGATGATACCGACAATGTTATCCTGGCTGCCCTCGTAAACCGGAAGGCGGGTAAACTTGTCCTCCCGAAAGATCTCGATCAGTTCCTCGTATGTATTATTGACTTCCGCAAATGTAACATGAACCATGGGAACCATGATATCCTTCGCCTTGGCGTCGCCCAGGTCGAACACATTGTAGATCATTTCCTTTTCTTCCGTCTCAATAACGCCGTCCTCATGGCTCACATCCACGATCGTCCGAAGCTCATCCTCTGTCATGGTCTTGTTCACCGCCGTCGGGTCCACGCGCAGCAAAAACATGATTGCTCTGCAAAAAAGATTAAGAATAAAAATCACGGGAGTCATTACTGTCATAAAAGCCCGGATGATCACAATATACCGAAGCGCGATCTTTTCGGCATTGATCGTGGCATAATTCTTTGGCGTAACCTCACCGAATACAAGAATCGCAAGGGTAAGCACCGCGGTAGCGATACTCACCATATAGCTGCCAAACACATACGCCAGCGATGCAGAGATGGCGGATGCAGAAAGATTCACGATATTATTGCCGATAAGAATAGCACTTAACATTTTCGACGTATGGTTCTCCGTTGTGTCAAGAACGAGAGCTGCTCTTTTGTTCCCCGCCTCTGCGAGAGAACGAAGACGAATCTTGCTCACAGACATAAGCGCTGTCTCATTGGATGAGAAAAATGCAGAAAGCATCAAAAGAATTACAAGTACGATAAATTGAAAACTGTCACTGATATCCACAGTTTTGTGTTCACTCCTTTAATTCATGTGCATCTGTTTCGGAAAACGATGCCTCTTTTCTGATAAGATTATGCTGAAAGACAGCATAAAAAATAACATAGATACGAAAACAGTATACTATTTTTTGACATGCAATGCAATAGTTTTCATTTTTTCCCAAACATAGTCATCAATTTATATTTTTCTCACACCATATCTCAGAAATTTCGTATTTCTACTGTACATCCCAGATTTTACGCACAAACAGACCTTCCGCTGCCGCCAGTTTTTCAAGCAGAAAAAGCAGCGTTTCATCCGGGTTATATACACTCAATATCACATCATCTTCGTTTAAGATGATCATTGCCTCTCCGTCATTTAAAAGTATATTTATAAAATCTTTCTTTCCGGACACACATTTCCGAATCCAGGTCTGCAGATTTTTCGGAGAAGGATTTTTCGTACAGGTTCCTTTAAATTTGATCTCTATATCATAATAACAGTAGAGTTTCAGGATGATTCTCTCAAATTTGCGGCAGATCTTTTTCGCCTCGCCGCTCTCGTGCCAGAAGTTCTCTATTTCCAGAAACTGTCCCCTGCTCTTTTTGGAAACCTTTTCCGGAAGAGGATCAACGACATACACTGTTTTTTTAATAAGTTTTTCTATCATTTTATCGATTTTCATATCTGCTCTCCTTCTGTTATTGTTTTATTATTATTTCCATTGAAAGTTTTTCATACCTGCGCCGATCTCAAAATGATATTTTACGATACCCAGATCAATCTTGGAATACACACCGCCGGTGGACCTCACAGATACGGTACTGCCGTCCCTGGCGAACGCAAACTTCTGCTGATTCATGGCTGTCGGAGCCAGAAGGGCACACTCCAGCCCTGTTTTGTACCACTTTGGCATTTCCATCTCGTTTTTACAGATTTCGCTGATCTTCTTTACTTTATGGAACTCTCCCTGGGTCTCGCCGTACCCGAGGGCCAGCACGCACACCAGTTTCTCTCCTCTCTTTATCTCACATTTTTTCCTGACGGCGCCCTTTCCGAAGGTCAGCGCCACCCAGCAGGTGTTAAGGCCCAGTATCTGCGCCTGCAGGACAATTTTCTCGCCGTAATAACCGATTTTCTCGTCCAGATCGGCAGTTTTCGGACCAATGAGGGCAATGTAATTTCGCACGTTACGAAACTTTCCGTAATGGGCAAGCAATGTATGGAAGGCGTCGGCATCATCGGTGACCAGCTGCATATGCAGCCCTCCTTCATTGTTGCAGGCATTGATAGCCGCCGTCAGTTCCTGCCAGATATCCTCCGGAATCTTTTTGGTAATATAACTTCTCACAGAATGTCTTTTCTTTATAGCTTCTAATATTGTCATTTTTATGATTCCTCCTTTATACAGCATAATTGCATTTGCCGAAAAAATCAACTCCAGGGCAGAACAAAACCGCCCAGAAAACTTTATTTATCAAGAAATCCGCCATATCCCGCAGAAATGAGCGGAATTTCCTATATAATCTAAAAAAAGGGCTGCTGTAAAACTGTCTGTCTCAGAAAACACCATATATCTCTCAGTGGGCATACACGGTGGCAGTACAGAACGATCGTCTTGCAGCAACCCTTATCAGTTATATTTTAGTTTTGATTATTTAAAACGAGACGTACACCGAAACTCTTCCGCCTACTCTTCTTCCCAGTTATGATACACAGCCTGCACGTCGTCATCCTCGTCCAGGAGGTCAAGAATACGGTTTAAGTTCTTGATATCGTCTTCGCTGGTCAGTTTCACGTAGTTATCCGGAATCATGGTCACTTCCGCAGAAGCCATCGGAACATTTTCTTTCTCAAGAGCTTCACGCACTTCACCGAAGGAATCCGGATCGGTGGTGATCTCATAGCTGTCTTCCTCTTCCACGAAATCCTCTGCTCCTGCATCGAGTGCCAGCATCATGAACTCATCCGGGTCTGTCTCATAATCCTCTTTGGACACGATGATCTGCCCCTTCTTCTGGAACATGAAAGACACACAGCCGCTGGTTCCGATATTGCCTTTCCCTTTGGAGAAAGCAGCACGAACGTTGGCCGCGGTACGGTTCTTGTTATCGGTCAGGGTCTCCACGATGATGGCGATACCGCTCGGACCGTAACCTTCGTAGGTATTCTGTACGTAATTGACAGATTCCGCGTCACCGGCTGCCTTCTTGATACCACGCTCGATGGTGTCGTTTGGCATGTTGTTGGCTTTTGCCTTGGCGATAACATCACGAAGCTTACTGTTGTTGGCCGGGTCCGGTCCTCCCTCTTTTACCGCTACGGCAATCTCACGGCCGATGACGGTAAAAATCTTACCCTTAGCCGCATCGTTTTTCTCTTTTTTATGCTTAATGTTTGCAAATTTGGAATGTCCAGACATCTTTTATCTCCTCGCTTCTATATAGTATTCTTTGCTTTTTCCGCACCCTTCCCGCTTTCCGTGGAAATCCGGAAAGGTGTCCATTCTCTGCCTTTTCCTCTCATCCGCTGCCTGTATGTACGCACTCCCGGGAAAATGGCATACTTTTAAAGTGTATCACCGTTTTACGCCAGCGTCAAGCATTTGCCCGGATGAATTCCGGAAGATATCCCTGTCTATTTTTCAAGAATTCCGGAGGCCTTGATACTGGCGATGGCTTCCCGGATCTCCTCCGGCGGCAGCACCAGTGCAAAACGGACATGTCCTTCCCCGAGACTTCCGAAACTGCTGCCCGGTGTACAGATGACGCCGGTACGCTCCATTAACTCCATCACGAAGGCGTTGGAATCTGTGTAGCCTTCCGGCAGCGGTCCCCAGGCAAACATAGTTCCCTCACTGTCCGGAATATTCCAGCCGATCTCGCGGAGGCCTCCGCACAGAGCGTCCCTACGCTCCTGATATTTCCGGCACTGCTCTTTGATGACGGCGTCATCGGTGGAGAGGGCTGCGATGGCTCCCATCTGCACCGGCAGGAAGATACCGTAATCAATCTGGGAACGGAACCTTTTAAAAAGTGCGATCACATCCGGATTGCCGATGACAAAGGACATTCTCGCCCCGGTATAGTTGTAGCTTTTAGACAGCGAATAAAACTCCACGCCCACTTCTTTTGCTCCCGGGAAGGAGAGGAAGGATTTTCCCTCTCTGCCGTCATAAATGATATCCGAATAGGCGTTGTCATGGATGATCAGAATCTGATTTTCTCTGGCAAATGTGATCAGTTCCTCATAGAAAGAATCCGGTGCAGTCTTGCAGATCGGATTGGCCGGATAAGATACCACCATGACCTTAGCCGCCTTCTTCACTTCGTCCGGAATCGCTGCCAGATCCGGCAGCCAGCCGTTTTCCTCCGTCAGAGGGTACAGCCACTGGCTGGCCTCTGCCACAAAGGCTCCCGTATTAAAAATCGGATAGCCCGGGTTGGGCAGAAGTACCACATCCCCCGGATTGATCAGCGGCAGGAAAATATGCGTCATCCCCTCCTGGGAACCGTAGACGGACATGATCTCATTTTTCTCAATATCTGTATGGTAACGATCTTTATATCTGCGGATCACCGCCTCCAGAAGCTCGTCCCGGTCACTTAAGGCATACCGGTAATTTTCCGGATGCAGACAGGCTTCCGCCACCGTCTTCATGATGTGTTCCTCCGTCTCAAAATCCGGCGTTCCCACAGAAAAATTATAAATTTTTCGTCCCTGTTTCTCCAGTTCTTTTTTCTTATCATCAAGAATGTTGAAGATTCCTGCCTCAAAATTCTTCATTTTGTCGGCTGCCTCAATAATCATATGTATTTCCTCTCTTCCTGTTTCTCCAATTGTGTATCATAGGATTTCCCCTATGTAACCAGCTCCAGACTGATTTTCAACGCCCGGTCCACCCGGCGCAGCGTTTTCATATCCAGATGACAGACTTTCTCCTTCAGCCGCTGTTTGTCAATGGTCCGAATCTGCTCCAGAAGAATGACCGAATCCTTGCTGATATCACACTCTGCCGCGGAAAGTTCCACATGAGTCGGAAGCTTTGCCTTATTCATACGGCTGGTGATGGCCGCGCAGATTACCGTCGGGCTGTGGCGGTTTCCGGCGTCATTCTGAATGATGAGCACGGGCCGCACGCCTCCCTGCTCGGACCCGACCACCGGCCGGAGATCTGCATAATAGATATCGCCTCTTTTTATCATCAATTTCACTCACTCCATTTTACATTTTTTCAACTCGTATTTTCTGCATCGTTCCGAAAACATTTATCATATGGAAATCATTTTCCGATAAATCCTTCACGTATGCTAATTGAAGTATTTCCCAAAAATGTCGTGAGTATTCTGTTTCCGTAAGTATTCTTTTCGATGAATACTCTGTTTTCTCAGAGATTCTCCATGCAATAAGACGCTCTGCTCTGCAGGTGTATGCGGCACCGTATCTGCCTGTTACCGGATCACATCATTCAGATGCCGGACCAGATCCCCGGCCATAAGTCCGTAGCATCCCTTTTCTTTGGCCGCCTGATCTCCCGCAAGGCCATGGCAGTATGCACCCAGCCGGGCGGCCTCCAGAGCCGTCAGCCCGCCTGCCAGCAGACCGCAGATGATACCTGTAAGCACATCGCCGCTTCCTCCGGTAGCCATGCCATGATTACCGCTCATATTAATATATGTGGGAAGGCTGCCGTCAGACACAACAGTTCTGGCGTCCTTGAGCACAAAAATGTGCGCCGCGTCCGCCTCTTCTTTTGCCGTCTCCATGAGGGAAACCTGAATATCGGCCACCTTCTTTCCGGTGAGCCGTTCCATTTCTTTCAGATGCGGCGTCAAAATCATCGGCGCTTTGTAGGAATCATACAGCTCCGTAATGGTTCGCGGCTCATCTTCAGCTGAAGCCGCAGCCATTTTTGATTCCTCCCGCCTAAGTTCTGCGTCAGATCCCATCTCTTCTTTTTTCAATGCCGCCAGCGTATTAAGACCATCGGCGTCAATGACCAGTGGACAATGTCCTCTGTCAAGCACCATGGACAGCAGCTTTCCGGTAAAAGCATTCTGCCCAAGGCCCGGACCGATACCCACCACACTGGCCCAGTCGAGGGCTTCCGGCAGCTTTAAAAGGGCTTCTTCTTCTGATCTGTAGGTGGTCATAATGGCCTCCGGCACCCGGCTCTGCAGGATTTCCCTGTTGTCTTCACAGGTAAAAATCCGCACCAAACCGCTTCCTGTACGGTAAGCCGCCGACGCCGACAGACAGGCCGCCCCAGCCATATTTTTAGCACCCACGATGAGGAGCACCTTTCCGTAAGAACCCTTATTGGACCATGGCTTTCTCTTTGGAAGACGGCACAGATCTTCCTTTGTATAGACTATTGTCCCCGGCCGGACAGCTTCCACCGCCTTTTTGGGAAATCCAATGTCTTTTACCACCACTTCTCCCGCCAGAGAAGCCCCCGGATAGAGAACCAGTCCAATCTTTGACAGACCAAAGGTGATGGTCAGATCTGCCTGAAAACCATAGCCCAATATCTTTCCACTGGATGCATCCACTCCGGAAGGGATATCGACAGCAATCTTAAAACCGTTCCTGCGGTTCACCTCCTCGAGTACTTCCCGCTGCACGCCTGCCACATCACGTTTTAATCCCACGCCGAACACGGCGTCCACCCAGATATCACTGTCTGTCTTTGGCAGCCCATCAGAAAAACGGACGCCCAGATTCTCAAGAATCTTTCTCTGGGTCTGATAGGACTCCGAAGCGTGGCGGACGCCTCCGATCTCATAGAAGGACACTTCATACCCCCGGGCAAGAAGAAGTCTTCCCAGAGCCAGTCCGTCCCCTCCGTTATTTCCCCGCTCCGCGATGATGGTCACGGAGACGGGAGACGGGAACCGGCGGATAATTTCTTCCTCCATGGCAAGAGCCGCCTTTTCCATAAGAACAATCCCCGGTATCCCTACGGTCTCAATACTGTACCCATCAATGCGCTGCATCTCATCTCCCGAACCAATATATTGCATACTTTCCCTCCTCACTGCCGTTTTCTTTCACACCGCCGTTTCTTCCGGCGCTTTCAGATACCGGCCGGTAAACGCACCATGTCACTTCCCGTAAACGTAACTATTCAGCCATACACTCCGGATTCGCAACTATCGTTGTTTTTTGCACTGGATCGCGCATGGCTGAATCGTTACCTGTAAATAAAAAGAAAGATGAAAAACCTCAGTCCTCCATCTTTCTGCCTGCTAGTCATTTATGCTATGAATACGATAGGAAAGTGTCATAATACTTTCTGACAAATGTACATTTTCGACGATGACATCCTCCGGCAGATTCAAATCCACCGGTGCGAAGTTCCAAAACGCCTTCACTCCCAGCTCGACCAGTTCTCTGGCAATCTTCGGAGCTTTATTCCTCGGAAGAGTCAGAGCGGCGATTCGTACTTCATGCTTCGAGAGAAAATCTTCCAGCATATCAATATCATACACTTCCACGCCGCGCACAGTCATTCCCACCAGGCGAGGATTCACATCAAAAAGACCGATAATCTTAAAACTGTTCTCTTCAAACTCCTGATTGTTAGCCAGAGCCTGTCCCAAATTACCGGCCCCTAGAATAATTACATTATTCGTTTTGTCAAGGCCAAGTATTTTTCCCATCTCGTTATAGAGAAATTCTACATTATATCCATACCCCTGCTGGCCAAATCCTCCAAAGTTATTCAGGTCCTGACGAATCTGCGAAGCAGTCACATTCATCTTCTGGCTCAGCTCTTTTGAGGAAATACGGACAACATCATTTTTTAACAAATCGCCCAGATAACGATAGTACCTTGGCAACCTTTTTATAACAGCAGGCGAAATCACTTTCTCATTGGCGGATTTCGTCTTTACTTTTTTGGCTTCCATATAATCCTTCCTTTGACAAAACTTTCGCATTCTATTTATTACACAGCAAGTCAATTATACCCAGATTTTATTGGTTTGTCAAATACGTTTTTCCTCTTTCCTTCTTATTTCTTTCATGATAAAATAGCCAATGTTTGGTTTTCACTTTCTTTCCCATATAATAAGGAAGTATTGTATCTTTTTTTGATTCTGTGAAAGATAAATATTTCACATTTTTTATAGAAAATGTATGACATATACGGAGGTTTTTTTAATGATTTTAGCATGTCAAAAGATAACGAAAGCCTTTGGCGGCGACACTGTCCTGAATGATATAAACTTTCTCATAAACGAGGGGGAAAAGGCCGCGCTCATCGGCATCAACGGAGCCGGCAAAACCACCCTCCTAAAAATCATCACCGGAGAATATGAGGCCGACAGCGGCGAAGTGGTACTGCAAAAGGGAGCCAGCATGGGATATCTCTCTCAGGTCATCGATGTGACCTCCCACCGCACCATCTACGAGGAAATGCTTGACGCCAAAAAAGAGATCATCAACATGGAACAGAAAATACATGCGCTGGAACAGGACATCAGCCGTCTGTCCGGCGAGGAACTGGAAAAGACCATGGAAAATTATTCCCGGCTCACAGACCGGTTTGAGAAAGCCAACGGATACGCCTGGAAAAGTGAGATCGTGGGCGTCCTGAAAGGTCTCGGCTTCACCGAATCAGAGTTTGACACTCCCATTCACACGCTGTCCGGCGGACAGAAAACCCGGGTGGCATTAAGCCGGATTCTGCTGACACAGCCGGATATCATTCTTCTGGATGAGCCCACCAACCACCTGGATATGGAAGCCATCCGGTGGCTGGAAACCTTCCTCTCCAATTACCGCGGAGCCGTGCTCATCGTATCCCATGACCGTTATTTTCTGGACCGGGTGGTCTCCAAGGTCATTGAGATCGAGGGTGGAAACAGCCAGACCTTTTTGGGCAATTACAGCCAGTACGCGGAGAAAAAGAAAGCGCAGCGGGACGCACAGATGAAGCTTTATCTGAACCAGCAGCAGGAGATCAAACACCAGGAGGAAGTCATCACAAAGCTCCGTTCCTTCAACCGGGAGAAATCCATCCGCCGGGCGGAAAGCCGGGAAAAAATGCTTGATAAAATCGAACGGGTCGAAAAACCGGTGGTGTTAAACAGCCGAATGCGGATTTCCCTGGAGCCGGAGGTTATCAGCGGAAATGATGTTCTCACCATTGAAAATCTTTCCAAATCTTTTGAGAACAAACCGCTCTTCCGCAACCTGAATCTCTCCATCCAAAGGGGAGAAGTGGTCGGACTTCTGGGCGCCAACGGCACCGGAAAGACCACGCTCCTGAAAATCATCAACCGCCATCTGCGTCCTGACAGTGGAAAAATCCACTACGGCGCCAAGGTATCCATCGGATACTATGATCAGGAACAGCATGTGTTAAATGATGAGAAAACTATTTTTGACGAAATCTCCGACGCATATCCGAAACTGACCAACACCCGCATCCGCAATGTACTGGCAGCCTTCCTGTTCACAGGAGACCGGGTGTTCCAGAAAATCGGCACTTTAAGCGGCGGCGAGAAGGGACGGGTATCCCTGGCCAAGCTGATGCTCTCCAACGCCAATTTTCTCATCCTCGATGAGCCCACCAACCACCTGGACATCCAGTCCAGAGAAATCCTGGAGGACGCCATCAACGATTATGAAGGAACCGTTTTCTATGTCTCCCACGACCGGTACTTTATCAATCAGACAGCCACCCGGATTCTCGATCTGTCACCGGAGGGCATCGTTAATTATAAAGGCAATTATACTTACTATCTGGAACAAAAAGAAGCCGGCAATATCGCCGCGGACAGCGAATCTGTCGCTGACATAAAAGTAGCAGAAGAAACACCCGTATCCTCCACCTCTTCCAAAGAAGACTGGAAACGTTCCCGGGAAGAAGCTGCCAGACAGAGGAAACGTGCCAATGAACTGAAAAAGACTGAAGCCGAGATCAGCCGGCTGGAAGAAGAAAATGAAAAGATCAAAAATGAAATGAACGATCCGGAGATATCCAGCAACGTAAGCCGGCTCATGGAACTTTCCACTCAATACGAGCAGAACGAAGCGGCTCTGCTGGAACTTTACGATAAATGGGAGGAACTCTCTGAAGAATAATAAGATTTGTCGATTGGAATCTATAGATTTTGAAATCATTCGGGTATGGACATAGAGACGGGATTTGCAGCTTTGTATATATCATAGAAAAACGTAGTCAGGGAAGCTACCTGTGTGGCTGGCTCTGCAGATTCATGCCAGACAGATACGACCGTAAATTTTGGTATCAGCTATTCGTCTGTAGCCATAACCTGCTGTTTTGTCAACGTAGCATAGGATTTTTGTAAAGGTGAAACAAAGGTTTCTCAACAGGCAAATGACGTTTTGGACACATACGGCTTTCGACCGCGAGCTGTGAGGGAGGACTGACATAGTCATTTTACAAGGATATCTCTGGTCAGTCCGACTGAGGGTCGAGCCGGGCGAATCCGTATGTGTCCTTACGTCATTGTCTGTCTGAGCAGATAGCTGTTACCACCTTTACAAATCCTTACTTTTTCACTTCCACCTTCTGTCCCAATTTACTCTCCGTGCCGGACAGCAGACGCTTAATGTTGGCCCGGTGACGGTAGATGGCAAATCCCGCATAGAGAAGAATCATCACAAACAGCTCCCAGCGTCCCGGGTAGAAGAAAAGAATCTCCACGATCAGTGCCGCGGATAACAGCGTGGACGCCAGAGAGACGTATCTTGTAATGGCTACGACCACCACAAAAATAACCAGGCAGCAAAGACCCATTCTCCAGTCAAAACCCATCATCACTGCCGCAGAAGTAGCGATTCCTTTTCCGCCTTTAAAATGCAGGAAGAATGGGAAATCATGACCGAGAACCACAGCAAAACCAAGAACCAGCTGCAGAAGTTCAGAATTCAGTCCCGGAATTGCCGGTCCGATCACCAGCTTCACAATGAGCACAGGGATCATACCTTTTAATGCGTCTCCGAGAAAGGTGATCAGCGCACGGCTTTTGCCAAGGGTACGAAGGACGTTGGTCGTCCCCGCATTACCGCTGCCATACTGACGGATATCCAGTCCGCAGAGTCTTCCCACAAAATATCCGGTCTGAATACATCCCAGAAAATAACCCACGATTATCGCTGCTACGAAGTAACCTATATACCCTGCCATCATTTCTCCTTTCTTTCCCGGTAGATAAACTTAAGCGGTGTTCCTCGGAAACCAAATGTGGTACGAATCTGATTCTCGATGTATCTTGTATAAGAAAAATGGGTCAGATTCTTGTCATTGATAAACATTACAAAGGTCGGCGGCTTCACAGAAACCTGCGTAATATAGTAGATGCGAAGTCTCTTTCCTTTATCGGAAGGCGGCTGTTTCATGGCCATGGCCTCCGTCAGAATCTCATTTAACACGCCGGTCTGCACCCGAAGCGCACAGTTGGCAATCACTGCGTCAATGAGATCAAAGAGCTTCGGCAGACGCTGCCCGGTCTTTGCCGAGAGGAAGATCAGTTCCGCATACGGCATGTAGGAAAGCTTCTCCCAGATCTTTTCCGTGAACTCTTTCATGGTATGATTATCTTTCTCAATGAGGTCCCACTTATTGACGGCGATGATCATCCCCTTGCCTCTCTCGTGGGCAATCCCGGCGATCTTGGCATCCTGTTCGGTAATGCCTTCCTCCGCGTCGATGATGAGCACTGCCACATCGCATCGCTCCACGGCAGTGACCGTACGGATAATGCTGTACCGCTCCAGTTCCTCTTTTACCTTGCTCTTTCTGCGCAGCCCCGCTGTATCAATGAACACATATTCCTGTCCATTTCTCGTCACAGTAGTATCGATGGCATCTCTGGTAGTACCGGCGATCGGTGAGACGATCACTCTCTCCTCTCCCAGAAGCCGGTTGATGATGGAAGACTTGCCGGCATTCGGCTTGCCAATGACCGCGATCTTCGGCCGCTCATCTTCTTCTTCCTCCTGGGAAGCATCCGGAAAATGCTTTACCACTTCGTCAAGCATATCTCCAAGACCCAGCTTGCCGGCCGCAGAAATCGGAATCGGATCTCCGAGACCCAGATTATAAAACTCATAAACGTCCGGCATAAACTTCTCAAAACTGTCTACCTTATTGACAACCAGGAGAACCGGTCGTCCGGATCTTCTTAACATATCTGCCACCTTGAAATCCGCATCCACCAGACCCTGGCGTACATCGGTCAGAAAAAGAATCACATCGGCGGTCATGATGGCCGTCTCCGCCTGTTCCCGCATCCGGGAGAGAATGATATCTTTGGATTCCGGCTCAATTCCTCCCGTATCAATCAGGGTAAATGGATAATTCAGCCAGGAGACATCGGCATAAATCCGGTCTCTGGTTACTCCGGGGGTATCTTCTACGATGGAAATTCTGCTTCCCGCCAGCGCATTGAATAATGTGGACTTGCCCACATTAGGGCGACCCACCACTGCTACAACTGGTTTACTCATGTTTTACCTCCATTTTCTCTATCGCTGTCTTTGACTGTCCGCCGGGAACATATCCCGCTCCCGGCCACACGGCCCAAACAGCCTGCTTACTTACTGATTATTTTATTTACAAAATCTTGTCCTTCTGATTGTATAATATTCACCGGCACTTGTAAAGATTCGGAAAGGGCAGAAAGACTCATATCGTCAAGAAAAATGTCTTCATCCGCCTTCAGCACATTGCAGGGCAGCAAAAGTTCGTCGCCCAGCTCCCTGCCTTTGAGCTGTCTCTCGATATCCTGTCCGGTGAGAAGACCCGATACTGTGATCTGTTCTCCAAAAAATGTATTCTCGATACAGTACACGTGAATATGCATCCGGGGATATTTCGCCGTCACCTGCTCCGCCAGCTTCCTGATGGTAGGAAATGCCAGCTTTGCCGTGGCGATGGAGACAGATTTCTCCCTGTCATCCCCGGTCAGTTCTGACAGCCGTTCCTCCACCTCTGAAATGAGCAGGCGCATCATGCCGACACCATTTTCCAGCTGACCGAATCCCTCATAATAATCCACCGGAGGAAACTCCTCCCCGGCCAGTATGAACCATTCATCGCTGGCATGGACAAACGAAGTTCCCCTGGTCTCCAGGAAATGTTTCTGCCAGCCCTGAATCTGGGAAAGCACCTTTTTCGCATCTTCCTTCGTAAACGCTTCCAGTTTCGGAAGATCATCCCGGTACTTCGTCAGTCCCACCGGCACCACAGAAAGGCTCTCCATGCACGGAAGGAAATCTCCCAGTTCCCGGATGGTCCGGTCCAGTTCTTCTCCGTCGTTGATCCCTTTACACAGCACCACCTGGCTGTTCATGGGGATGCCTGCATCCGAAAAACGACGGATTTTTTCCATCACATCTCCGGCAAACCGGTTGTGGAGCATCCGGCAGCGAAGCTCCGGGTTTGTGGTGTGAACAGAAATATTAATGGGAGCCAGGTGATAGCGGATCACCCGGTCTATGTCTTTTTCCTTCATATTAGTGAGGGTGATATAATTGCCCTGCAGAAATGACAGCCTGGAATCGTCATCTTTAAAATAAAGGGTCTCCCGCATTCCGGGAGGCATCTGATCGATAAAACAGAACATACATTTATTACAGCAGGAATTATAATCATCCATCAAAAAAGACTCAAACACAAGTCCCAGATCTTCATCCTCTTCCTTCTCGATCTCCAGGGTACACTCCTCACCGTCTTTTGTGAGAACCTCCACCCGCAAAAACTCTTCTTCTATATAATATTGATAATCAAAAAAATCTTCTATCTCATGACCGTTGACAGCCCCGATCCGGTCGCCCGGTTCCAGCCCGCATTCTTCCGCAATGCTTCCCGGCTCCACTCCGGTGATGAGATGCCACTGTTTTTCCATAGTCTTTCTCCCTGCGTTTAAAACGGCAGAACCCGGTCGTATATCCAACGTCTGTGTCCGTCATCACGGAAACCAGTTCTGCCAATCTTTTATTCTTCCTCATCCAGGCACATGAAACATCCCATATTTCCCCGCCTGCCATGGCTGGCTCTGTGAGAAAAGAGCTTGTCATGGTTGCAGCAGGTACATAAATCTGTGATATCCAGATGTTCCGGAAGGATCCCTGCCTCGGTGAGAATAATCCGGTTGGCCTCCCACAGATCCAGCTGATATTTTCCGCCGCCTTTTTCATCAAAGATCTCCGGAAATTGTTCCGGCAAAAAAGTCTTCCGGAATGCCTGCGCCACATCCTCACTGACCTCATAACATTTCCGGCAGATGGATGGCCCGATGGCGGCAATGATATTTTCCGCCCGGCTTCCATACTCCTCTTCCATGAAATGTATCATTTTAGCACCAATACGGGCGGCAGTGCCTCTCCATCCGGAATGTGCCATGGCTGCAACTCTTTTTTCCGGATCAAAAAATAACAGCGGCACACAATCCGCATAGGATGTATACATGGGAACTCTCGCCTCATCGGTGGCAAGGCCGTCAATTCCCGGCACTGTCTCCCGGAGGATTCCCTCGCCCCGGTCTGCAGCCGTCACCTTTCGCAATCTGGTCTCATGTACCTGTGAGGAAAATACCAGATCTTCCGCATGAAATCCGATGGCATCCGCAATCCGGCGGAAATTCTCCCGGACATTCTCATCCCCGTCTCCCCGGGTAAAGGAGAGGTTCATCGTGCCAAGATTTCCTTCACTGACACCGCCCATACGAGTGGAAAAACCATGACGCACCCCGGCCTTTACCAATTTGGGAAAAGTCAGATACACCACGCCGTCTTTTTCATTGACAATGGTCGAATGATTATTATTTGCATAAATCCAGTCCATGTTCTGCTCCTTATCCTTTTTCTGCCACATTTTCTGCCTGATTCCAGCCTGCTCACATTTCCTGATATTCAAAGGCATTTTTTATCCAGTGACAGCGATAAGCGCTGTCTACCTCCACCACATCAAACCGCACCGGCACATAATCATCCAGCCGGTGCTTCATGCGGAAATAGTCAAATACCCGGCAGATCTTCCGCTGCTTCCGCCAGTCCACCGCCTCGCAGGGACTTCCCTGCCGACGATTTTTTCTCATTTTTACTTCCACAATGAGCAGGGTACCGCCTTCTCTGCCGATAAGATCAATCTCTCCCTGCCGGCAGGTATAATTCCGGTACAGAATCTGTACTCCCTGCTCTGCCAGAAAAGATGCCGCCGCGGTCTCTCCAGCCCGTCCCCGTTCTTTTCTGTTCTCCATTCTGCTCCTTTTTTATCCGGATCTCTATCCTTATGATTCTGTGATGCATTTCACATCTTTCCGGAATACATTTCCTTATTATGTATACATTCTACAATATTGATTTTAAAAAACTCCGCCGGTGAAGCGGACACGGTCCCAGCCGGTGAAGAGCCTCTATGTGTTCTTTGGAACCGTAGCCTTTGTTGGAAGCGAATCCGTATCCCGGATACATACTGTCGTACTCTTCCATCATTTTATCCCGGTATACTTTCGCCACAATGCTGGCCGCGCCGATGGAGATACTTCTGGCATCTCCCTTGACAATAGCCACCTGGGGAATGTCCACCTCCGGGATGGTCACCGCGTCATTTAAAAGAAGGGATGGCGTCACGGACAGAGAAGCGACAGCCTTTCTCATGGCCTCATAGGTCGCCTGCAGGATATTTATCTCGTCAATCCGTTCCTGGGTGGACAGTCCAATGCCAATGGCAAGGGCCTGCGCATGAATCTCCCGGGAAAGCTCTTCCCGCTTTTTAGCGGAAAGTTTTTTGGAATCGTTGATATACATGATCCGGCAGTCCTTCGGCAAAATGACCGCTCCGGCCACTACCGGGCCGGCAAGAGGGCCACGTCCCACCTCATCGACGCCGCAGATATAAGTATAATCACTGTATTTTTTCTCAAAAGAACAAAGCTCCTCAATCCGGAGCAGCTCCGCCTCATATTTTTTTAAGCGATTTTCCTGGGTTTTTAAGAAATCCTGTACGCCTTTTCTGGCATCTCCCCGGTACAGCTCCATATGCTCCGGAATCTCTTCCGGTGAAAGGGCTTTAAACTCTTCTCTTATCTCACGGATACTTTTTACTGCCATACTCTCCCTCTTCTTATATCTTACGCTTTTATTTATTCTCTTTTATGCTTTTTTCGTTTGCTGATTTCCCTTTATGCTTTCGTTTGCCGATTTCCAGCGCACTGTATCATTCGTTCTGGCTATCCTAATCTACCGGTCCGAATTTGGACAGCGGCCAGATACGGATCCACACTTTTCCGATGATCTCCGAACGGTGCACCGGCCCCACAGCCTCATACCGGCTGTCATAACTTACCGGCCGGTTATCTCCCAGACAGAAATATTCATCTTCGCCCAGAGTAAGCGGTTCCGCGGCGATTCCCGGCTCCTCAATATAGTCCGTGATACCGTAGACATCATCAGTCAGCTCCTCGCCGTTGATGTAAACCTTTCCGTCTATGATCTGAACGGTCTCTCCCGGCAGACCGATCACCCGCTTAATGTAATACGGATGTTCGCCGCCCTCTTCCGGGCCTGGGAAGATCACGATATCAAACCGTTTGGGATCTGTAAAATGATAGGACAGCTTGTCCATGATCAGATTCTCCTGATTAGCAAGGGTTGGGTCCATGGAATGTCCATTGACCACTGTCCTCTGGCCCACAAAACGCAGCACCAGAAAGACAACCAGACAGATCACCGCCACATAGGCGATGGTACCGATAATTTCTCTCATGACACTTTTCTTTTTTCCCTCTGCAGGATCATGTTTCTTTCTTGTGTCGGAACCTTCGTGCTGTTTACTTTCTTCCATTTTCTATTCCTCCTATCAGACGGTCTCCGCGGACTTCTCCGGACGCTCCAGGGAAATCTGTCCCAGACGCAGCGAACGGTAATCATCCAAAACAAGAAGGCCTGCCTTTTCCACGTCCACCTGATTTCCTTTCATGAGGCATCCGCGGATCTCGGCAATTTTCTCAAGAATCTGTACCGGTTCTGCTTCTTCTTCCACGCCGTAACGCTCCCGGATCACTCCCGGATACTGTTCTTTCAGAAAACCAAGCAGTTCCACTGCCAGCTCCGTGGTGTTTAACACCTCTTCTTTGATGGATCCGATCCATGCCAGGCGCAGACCCACTTCCTGGTCCTCAAACTTCGGCCACAGGATTCCCGGAGTGTCTAACAGTTCCACATTTTTATTAATTTTAATCCATTGTTTTCCCTTTGTCACGCCCGGCTTATTTCCGGTTTTGGCGCAGGCCTTTCCCGCAAAGGAATTGATAAAGGTGGATTTGCCCACATTGGGAATCCCCGCCACCATGGCGCGGACGGGACGGTTGAGAATTCCTCTCTTTCTGTCCCTCTCCTTTTTCTCACGGCAGGCTTCCTCGATAAGCTTTTTCACTTCCTTGATCCCGGTTCCTTTCTGGGAATTGACCTTCGCCACGAAAAATCCTTTTTCTTTATAATAGGCTTCCCACTCTTTTGTCACCTGGGCATCCGCCATGTCCGCTTTGTTCAAAATAATCAGCCGTGATTTATTTCTCGCCAGCTCATCAATATCCGGGTTTTTACTGCTGTAAGGCACGCGGGCATCCACCAGCTCCACCATCAGATCAATGAGCTTAATATTTTCCTGCATCATCCGCCGGGCTTTTGTCATATGTCCCGGATACCATTGAAAGTGCATATTATCCTCCATTATATATCTGACCGAACCGACGCGCGGCGTCTGCCCGGACCATTTTTCAGATTATTGGCCGCTGCCAATTCTCCCTGCTATTTTACCGACAAATTGTGTCCTTTTTATATTTCCGATATTTGCCACCCGGGAATCCTCGCTGTTATTGCAGTTATCTCCCATGACAAAATATTCGTCGTCTCCCAGTTCTATTTCGTAGGCGGCCAGTCCCGCAGACAGGATCTGCTCATTAAAGGAATAATCCAGAGCCTCTCCGTCAATGAGAATCTCCCCTCCTGCAATCTGCACGGTCTCCCCCGGAAGACCGATGACTCTCTTTACCGTATAATGAACCGCCGTTCCATTTTCAATTTCCAAAAGCACCGGATCATACCGCTTCGGGTCCCCGATCCGATAGCTGAGCTTGTTGACTAACAGAACATCATCGTCATAATAAGTGGGCTGCATGGATTCCCCGTGAACAGTCACCGTTTGAAAACAAAACTGTATGATCACAAAGGCCAGCAGAATCGCCACGGCGATCTCCCCCACCCACAGACCAATCCGGCGGATCATTCTGTCTCTTCGTTCTTTATATCGATAGTTTTTTACAGCCATAACAAAATCTCCATATGGTAAAACAGGGCAAGTATAAATACTCGCCCCTGTCTCATCCTCTGATACTATTTAACTAACTCTTTAACCTTAGCCTTCTTACCAATTCTGTCACGTAAGTAGTACAGTTTTGCTCTTCTTACTTTACCTTTTCTTATCACTTCAATCTTTGTAACGATTGGAGAGTGTACAGGCCAGGTCTTCTCAACACCGATGCCGTTGGAGAACTTTCTTACAGTAAAAGTCTCTTTTGCTCCGCCGTTCTGTCTTTTAATTACAGTACCTTCGAATACCTGAATTCTTTCACGGCTTCCCTCAACTACCTTTGCGGAAACACGTACAGTGTCGCCGACACGGAAGCTTTCTACTTCTGGTTTTAACTGTGCATCTTCAATGCTTTTGATAATGTCTTTCATGTGTGACCTCCTATATAATCTTGGTGTTCTTAATACCTTTCGTAACAGCGGACCACCTTTTTTCACAACTATAAGATAATAGCATGAATCCACCTATCATGCAAGAGTTTTTTGAGTTTTCATTTTACATTTTCAGATACCGGGGAATGATTCCAGCCCAGGCTCTGCAGATATTCCAGATCCTTTGAAGTGAGAACAGCGGTCTCCAGCAGATCCGGACGTCTTTCCAGCGTCCGTTTCAATGACTGTTCTCTTCTCCACCGGTCAATATTTTCATGATGACCGGACAGCAGTACATCCGGCACCCGCTTCCCGTGATATTCCACCGGCCGGGTATAATGAGGGTGCTCCAGCAAATTATCATGGAACGATTCAAACTCTGCCGAATCTTCATTGTTTAAGACTCCCGGTACCAGCCGGGAAATGGCGTCCATCATCACCAGGGCCGGCAGTTCCCCTCCGGTAAGCACATAATCACCGATGGACACATAGTCTGTCACGATTTCTTCCAGAATCCGCTCATCCACGCCCTCATAATGGCCGCAAAGGAAAATCAGCTCGTCCTCTCTGGCAAACTCTTCTGCCATACTCTGTCTGAATACGCTGCCCTGGGGCGTCACATAGATCACTCTTGGTTTCTTTTGCATATCTTTTGTGATATCCGCATAGGCCAGTCCAATGGGTTCCGGCTGCATGACCATGCCGGCGCCTCCACCGTACGGATAATCATCCACATGTTTATGTTTATCTTTGGAATACTCCCGGATATCCACCGCGTTAAGCGCAAGCAGGCCGTTTTTCATGGCTCTTCCGGTGACGCTGGTGCCAAATCCCTGCCGGATCATCTCCGGAAACAATGTGAGAACATGAAACTTCATCAGTCCGCCAGTCCTTTCAGCAAATGTACCAATATAATTCCCTCGTTCATGTCCACATCGAGAATGCATTCCTTGATGGCAGGAAGCAGAATACGTCCGCCGTCCTCGGTGAGCACTTCGTAGACGTCGTTGGCACCTGTGGAAATGACATTTTCCAGCTTTCCGACGGTGACACCGCTGTCATCCACAATGGTAAGGCCCAGAAGATCTGCCACAAAATATTCGTCTTCTTCCAGTTCCACCGCATTCTCTCTGGTCACCAGCAGAGGACACCGTTTATATTTTTCCACTTCATTGATATCGTCAAGCCCCTCAAACTTGACAAAAACAAATTTTTTAAAAAATTTGCAGTATTCCACTTTTAATTCCAGAAGCTCGCTCCCCGTATCCAGCAGGACGTCCTCCAGATCCAGAAACCGCTCTTTGTCATCTGTCGTCGGGAAAACCTTGACTTCTCCCTTCAGTCCGTGAGTTCCGGTAATAATTCCCACCTGTAATAAATCTTCCATTTATATACTCCTGAATATACTACTTCTTATCTGTCTTTCTATCGCCTGTTTTTACATGATTTATCTTTATGCTGTCTGCCTTTTATTTTCTGTTTTTACGAAAAAACTGCTACCTGCCGGACAGGTAACAGTTTCATGCCAATGATTCATAACCGGGATTCTCCCCTCCGCCCACGAAGGCGGAGAAAAATCCGTTTGTATTATTGAGCGATATCTACTATCACTTTTTTATCTTCCCGGGAAGCCGCAGCCTTCACCACAGTACGCATAGCTCTCGCAATCCGTCCCTGTTTGCCAATAACCTTTCCCATATCATCCGGAGCAACATGAAGCTCCAGAATGATGGAATGGTCAGTCTCTTTTTCTGTGACTACGACATCTTCCGGATGATCAACCAGAGATACGGCAATTACTTTTACTAACTCTTTCATTACACAAGCCCCCAGTTATTATTTTTCAATACCGGCATTCTTTAATAATCTTGCAACTGTGTCTGTCGGCTGTGCACCTTTGTTAAGCCATGCTTTTGCTGCTTCCTCGTCAAATTTAACGACTGCAGGCTCCTGGTTTGGGTCATAGAAACCGATTTCATCGATGTTTCTTCCATCTCTTGGAGATCTTGCGTCTGCTACGACAACTCTATAGATAGGATTTCTCTTTTTACCCATTCTTTTTAATCTCATTTTTACTGCCATGTGATTTCACCTCTTTCATCTTTCTTATTCATCTATATGGAACCGGAATATTCCGGTATCCTGCATTATACTGGCCGGAACCGGCTTTAAATCCGCCGGAAACCTCTTCCCTAAAACGGGAACTTCATGCCTCCGAGATTGAAGCCGCCTCTTCTGCGGCCGCCCTTTCCCATCATGCCGTTCATCTGCTTCATCATCTTGCGTGACTGCTCAAACTGCTTACACAGCTTGTTGACTTCCTGAAGGCTGACGCCGGCGCCATTTGCAATTCGCTTCTTGCGGGAAGGGTTCAGCAGATTCGGATTGGATCTCTCCTCCGGCGTCATCGAATAGATGATCGCCTCTATGCGATCCATGGCGCTGTCATCAATGTCAATATTCTTGATCTGGCTGCCAACGCCCGGAATCATGGAAAGCAGATCAGCGATGCCTCCCATATTCTTAACCTGCTGCATCTGAGCCAGGAAGTCGTCAAAACCAAACTCGGCCTTGCGAAGCTTCTGCTCCAGCTCTCTGGCGGACTCTTCGTCCACCGCGTTCTGTGCCTTCTCGATGAGAGTGAGCACATCGCCCATGCCTAAAATACGGCTGGTCATACGGTCCGGATAGAACTGCTGAAGATCTTCCAGCTTCTCACCCATACCTATATATAAAATCGGCTTGCCGGTGACGGCCCGGATGGAGAGCGCCGCTCCGCCTCTCGTATCGCCGTCCAGCTTCGTCAGGATCACTCCGTCGATGCCGACCTTATCTTCAAATGTCTTAGCCACATTGACCGCATCCTGTCCCGTCATGGCATCCACCACCAGAACGGTCTGCGTCACATCCACATTATCCTTGATGTTCTGAAGCTCTTCCATCATGGAATCATCCACATGAAGTCGTCCCGCCGTATCCAGAATGACAATATTCCTGCCATTCTCCTTGGCATACTCAATGGACGCCCGGGCTATATCCACCGGGTTCTTCTTATCCCCCATGGAAAACACCGGAACTTCCTGCTTCTCACCGTTGATCTCCAGCTGCTTGATCGCCGCCGGACGGTAAACATCGCAGGCAACCAGAAGCGGGTTCTTGCCTTTCTTCTTGAGCTGTCCGGCAATCTTGGCCGCCGTAGTGGTCTTACCAGCACCCTGGAGACCTGCCATGAGATATACAGTAATCTCGTTACCCGGCTTGATCACCAGCTCTGTCATCTCAGAACCCATCAGAGCTTCCATCTCTTCTTTTACTATCTTAATGACCATCTGCCCCGGATTCAGTCCCGTAAGAACATCCTGTCCGATGGCACGGTCTGTCACTGTCTTAATGAATGTCTTGACCACGCGGAAATTGACATCCGCTTCCAGCAGAGCACGCTTCACTTCCTTCATGGCCTCCTTGACATCGGCCTCGGTCAGACGCCCCTTGCTTCTCAAATTCTTAAAGACATTCTGAAGTTTATCTGTAAGGCTTTCAAATGCCATAAGAGCCTCCTCATTAATACTGTTCCAGAATCTCACTGGATATCCGCTTGATATCTGCGATGCGCTCCTGCATCTTCTCCTTGTCCCCGCAGGTGGATATCTCTTCCGCATACCGGTGGATGACGCCCACCATCTTCTTCACGGTGAGGAAATGCTCCACCAGATGAAGTCTGTCTTCATACTCCGCGAGAATCTTCTCGCATCTTCGAATCATATCATGCACACCCTGTCTGCTGATCCCCCGAAGATCCGCAATCTCCGAAACAGACAGATCATTCTGGATGTGCTCACCATACACTTCTTTCTGATTCTCTGTCAGAAGCTCACCGTAAAAATCAAACAGCAGAGCTTTCTCTACGATTCTGTCCAATGATTATCACCTCGTGTAAAGTGTTTTTCCTTTACCGAAGATGATTATATGGGAAAGGGTTGGATTTGTCAAGTATTTTTCCTTGCAAATTTAAAATGTTTTTTACCCACAGACAAACAGGCACCTGCTTTTTATCAAAAGCAGATGCCCGTTAGAAAGGGGAGGATATAAGTTTTTTCCTGACGACTGTCATATCCGATGTCCCCATCGGATATTATCATTATTGCCATCTTAGAAAAAATTATACACCTCTTTGAAAAAATTTATCTCAGCCCGCACGGTCAGGAAAGAACTCCACAGCGCGAAATTCTTCTCCGGCGGCGCCTGCAACCACAAACTCTTTATAAAGAAACGATCTTAGTAGTTCTCCGGTTTGATCTGGAAGTAGGACTGTGGATGATCGCATACTGGACATACTTCCGGCGCTTTCTTGCCGATGCAGATATGTCCGCAGTTTGCGCACTGCCAGATGACATCGTTATCTTTAGAGAAGACAACTTCTTTCTTTACATTGTCAAGAAGTTTTAAGTATCTTGCTTCATGCTCTTTTTCTACTGCTGCAACGCCGTCGAACTTGTCAGCAATCTCGTAGAAGCCTTCTTCTCTTGCTTCTTTTGCGAACTGTGCGTACATGTCTGTCCACTCATAGTTCTCACCGTCTGCTGCTGCCTGCAGGTTCTCGATAGTAGAACGGATTGCGCCGCCCTCTAATAATTTGAACCACATTTTTGCATGTTCTCTTTCGTTAGCTGCTGTTTCAGCAAAGATGTTAGCGATCTGTACATAACCGTCCTTTTTCGCTTTGCTGGAAAAATATGTGTATTTATTAGTAGCCTGAGACTCTCCAGCGAATGCAGTCATTAAGTTCTGTTCTGTTTTTGTTCCTTTTAAATTTGGCATGATATACCTCTCTTTCCTACTTTCGTGAAGTAATTTAAAAATAGTAATAACTACTGATATTATATTATTCCTTTCTGCCCGGCTTGTCAATAGGTCGGAAAGGATTATTTTCCCGGCCACCCGGCAGAATCATTTCCCTTTTGCCGCCGATGCTGTCTTCCCCCTCAAATCCCGGGATCATCGCCATCGCCGGACACTTTTTCATCTTCCCCGTTCTTTTTTAACAGACGGTAAATAAGCATATACGCATACAGGAGAACCGGCAGGACCAGTGTGACGACCAGAGACGCCATGAAGAACCGGCTTCCCGTCACAGCACAGTAGAGGGTCAGAAAAACCAGCCCTGCCAGGACAACGACCAGAACCAGCGCGGCAATCCGTTTCAGTTTATTCATTTTATTCTTCCTCCCTGTTCCTCAGATGTTCCAGATGCATCTTTATCTTCTTCTCGTATCCATTTTCTGTAGGAATATAAAACCGCTCGTCCCGGATGGCATCCGGCAGATACTGCTGCTTTACATAATTCTCCGGATAATCATGGGCATACCGGTAACCGATACCATGTCCCAGATCCTTTGCCCCTCCGTAATGAGCATCCCTCAGATATGGAGGGACCTGCCCGGTATCCGACCGTTTTACCATCTCCTGGGCCTTATCGATGGCCGCAACACAGGCATTACTTTTTGGAGCGCTGGCCACATAGGACGCCGCCTGGGACAGGATGATCCTCCCCTCAGGAAGCCCCACTCTTTCCACAGCCAGGGAAGCTGCCACGGCAACCTGTAAGGCCTGCGGATCTGCATTTCCCACATCCTCTGAAGCACAGATCATGATTCTTCTGGCGATAAACTTCGGATCTTCTCCCGCATCCAGCATCCTCGCCAGATAAAATACTGCCGCATCCGGGTCCGTCCCCCGCATACTTTTAATGAAGGCGGAAATCACATCATAGTGATTATCACCGTTTTTATCGTAATTTAACGCCTTCCTCTGGATACACTCCTGGGCCACATCCAGATCAATGACGATTCTTCCGTCCGCACCGGGTTCTGTGGTAATAACTCCCAGCTCCACAGCATTCAGCGCCGCCCGGGCGTCCCCGCCCGCCATCTCCGCGATGAAATCGACCGCCTCTTCTGTGATCTCTGCGCCGTAGGCCCCCATCCCTCTCTCATCATCCGTCACGGCTGTCCGTATGAGTCCGGCAATGTCTTCTTTTGACAATGGCTCCAGATGAAAAATCTTAGACCGGGACAAAAGAGCGCTGTTCACCTCAAAATAAGGATTCTCTGTGGTGGCGCCGATCAGCACTATGGTTCCGTCTTCCACATAAGGCAGCAGATAATCCTGCTGAGCCTTATTAAACCGGTGAATCTCGTCAATAAAAAGAATGGTCCGGTTTCCGTACATTCCGAACACATCTTTGGCCTGACTGACCGCCTGCTCCATATCTTTCTTGCCGGAAGTCGTCGCATTCATCTGCACAAACTGCGCACTGGTCGTGTTGGCAATGACCTTTGCCAGGGTGGTCTTTCCGGTTCCCGGCGGTCCGTAAAAAATCAGCGAGCTGATCTTATCTGCCTTGATGGCCCGGTACAGCAGTCTGTCCTTTCCGATAATGTGCGACTGTCCCACCACCTCATCCAGAGTCCGCGGCCGCATCCGCACCGCCAGGGGCGATTCCTGCTTCTTCCGCTCCATCCGCATATAATCAAATAAATCCATGTATCTCGTGCCTCTCTTCTTGTATCTTTAAAATAAATTTATCACATTTTCACACACTCTGATTGAGCCGGCGGATGATCGCGTAACCATCTTCCAGATCCACCCGGCTGTAGCATCCCTGCTCAAACACAAAATTCCAGTATCCTTCCAGAGGCAGTTCCAGACAGGCCGCCAGGAAATGCCCCAGAGTCCCCTTGTGGGCCACCAGAAGTATGGCGGTCTCCCGGTCGACTGTTTCTGAAAATCCCTTTAAATCCCGTAGGAAATCCTCTGTCCTCCTCCGAACATCAGCAAAACTCTCGCCCCCGGGAATCCTGTAACCGGAAAAATCCCGGTTCCACTGTTCCCATTCCTCCGGATACCTCTTTGCCAGTTCCCGGAAAGTACCGCCCTCAAAAATGCCGAAATCCTGCTCCGTCAGCCTTTCTTCTCTCTCAATCTGCAGCTCTTCCCGCCTCTCATTTGTATATTCCGCCATGATGATGTCCGCGGTCTCCGCCGCCCGGAGACGGGGGCTGGCCACGATCCGCAGAAGCGGAACATTTTTAAAAAAAGTCCCCAGCTTTTTGGCCTGCTCTCTTCCCCGGGAAGAAAGCGCCGCCTCCGTCCTTCCATAGTAACAGCCCTTCTGATTGAGGACGGTCTCCCCATGGCGTACCAAATATATTCTCATGATGCTGTCTCTCTTTCGTCTGTCATTCTTCCTTCTCTGCTGCTCTGTCATGCACCGGGCTTCTTACCTTTGCCGTCGGCATGTCTCCACACCGCAGCTTCCGCATGCACCTTTTAATTCTGCACTTTCACCACATGAGAAGCCTGCAGTCCCTTCTCTCCTTCCACAATATCGAACTCTACTTTATTTCCCTCATCCAGGGAGCGAAACCCTTCCATATCAAGCCCGGTATAATGTACAAAGATATCTTTTCCATCCTCGTCCTGAATAAAACCATACCCCTTTTGATTGTTAAACCATTTTACTGTTCCCTTAAACATTGGAATACCTCCATCTCCTATACTTCCTGTCCTGTGCAGCGAAAACAGATACTGCCGCCGCGGAAGGAAACATATTCTTCCTCTGACAGGCATCCACATCTTAGCATAAAGGAAATCTCAAGTCAATATAAATTCTGACTATTAAGGAGTATGCGACATAATTTTCTGAAAATTATTATTTTTCGTCATTTGCCTGCCCGGCATCCCCAAATCGCTGGTCATCATAGTGACGGTACGCATCGATCAGACAGCGCAGCCGCTTAATCTTGTTATCAAAGAGTCCCAGTCTGTATAAAGTGATCACAATGGTTCCCAGCAGAAGGGCAAGAATCATTCCCTGCACCCCCTGCAGCTTAAATCCCGTGTAGATCAGAAACAGCGTGGATAATGTTCCCATACCGATACTGTCCCCGATAATCTTCGGCTGGAGAATCTGTCTCGTGAGCAGACAGATCACATAGATGATCAGCAGAATGATCCCCTGCCGGAAATGTCCGCTGAAAAATACGATCACTGCCCACGGAATGAGCACCGTTCCTGTTCCAAGAATCGGCAGCAGGTCCAGAAAGGCGATCAACAGCGCCAGAAACAGCGCATAGGGATTACGCAGAATCAGAAGTCCGGCCAGCAGAATGAGAAAAATGATGAACATGATCTTAAACTGCGCCAGCAGAAATCCTCCCAGAGCAGACATCAGCCTGTCCCTGATCTTTCTGACATGCTCCTGCATATCCGACGGCACCATCCGAAGCAGCTGTACTGAAATCTTTTCTCTCTCAGCGATAAAAAAATACGCCGCGAGAATCATCACCAGGGTCCCCACCAGGCCGTTGGTGATGTTGGCGGCGGCGCTTCCCATAAATTCCACTCCTTTTGGAGCAAAATTATTGATCGTCGTTCCCGCCTGCAGCAAAAGATCATTGAAGGCCGTCTCGATCTGATTGCCGAAATCACCGGAAATCGGCGCGAGCACATCATTCAGCCTGGCGCTGAGCATCTCTATGGTATTCTGAAAATAACTGTAATACACTGGTGCATCTGACAGAAAGGAAATCGTCTCTCTTCCCAGCTTGGTGATCAGCAGATACCCGATGCCTGCCAGAATCAGAAGAACAAATATTATGATAAAGGCCGACGCCCACTGCTTCTTTAACCGGATATGCTTCTCAAGGAAATTACACAGCGGCGTCGCCAGCATCGCAAGAATCCAGCTGGCCACAAAAGGCCAGAAAAATCCAAGGAGTCTCGGGACAATGAAAATGAGCAGCGCTGCGCCAATCAAAAAAAACAATATCTCACTTATGATATTCAAACCAATCTGCCATCTTTTCATCAGAGCACCTTCCAATCTTTTCC
This sequence comes from Eubacterium sp. An11, assembly GCF_002161065.1. Classification (GTDB taxonomy): domain Bacteria; phylum Bacillota; class Clostridia; order Lachnospirales; family Lachnospiraceae; genus Anaerobutyricum; species Anaerobutyricum faecale. The sequence continues at coordinate 362,025 of NZ_NFLV01000001.1, forward strand.
ATTTTATCCTTTTGTATCAGTATAGCAATATCCCTAACACATATCAACCCCGCCATACCAATTTTTAAAAATCGAAAGAAATCTCTCCCCGGAAACGGACAGTAAATTCTCCCGTCTTCTCCTTATATGCCGGTGGGATCCGGCTCTTCCTTCCTAATATGCCGGAAGAATCCGGTTCTTCCTTCCTGCGCAGTATTGCGGTCAATCTTTCTTCTCCCCATACAGCAGCGGTGTCAGCTGATTCTTTCTTCTATTATAATAGTAGGCAGAATCCGACAACATGTCCACCGGCGATACAATGGAACGATTCGCCTCTTCCACCATCACCGGAAGCTTCTCCGCTTCCGGAAACTCACTGACCGGAATGAGGATCAGTTCATGGATACTGCTGGGCAGAATGTAAAAGTCCTCCTGAATCCTGTCGGCAAACTCCTGCAGGATCCCGTCATAGACCATCACGGTGGCCCCATTCACCTGCTGTTCATTGGTCAGAATATACATCGTCTTCCCCGGCCCAAGGTTCATGCTCTTCTTTCCCGCCTCCAGGAGAAAGGCATCCATATTGATAATACGCGGCGGGAAAATCCTACGGGTATTCTCCCGGGCCACCAGCAGCAATTCATGAAGCGATATGTTCCAGAACTTCAGCTCCCGGTTAGTGATCAGCGCGGTCGAAATCCCGACGGAATCCGTATGGGCCACCCACCGGAAGGTCAGTACCAGATCATACATCTTAATATAGGGGCAGTCCGCAAGCAGCTCCTGATTTCTCTCATAATTCACCAGACGGAAAATGATTCTGTCCTTCATATGCCCGTATTGGAGGACATCCAGCTCATAAAACGCCGAACGCTCCATAGCCCACTGGTATTCTTCCCGGATCCTCGCGAGAACCTTCTCCATATCCTCGCCCTTCTGATAATCTTTATAAAATTCTTCCAGATAAATACAGGGAGCCACCGCTTCTTCCACCTCCCTGATGGAAAGGCCCTGATATGTAACTCCATTGTTCTTCTTTGTCTCCTGGATGACGACCTCCGCATCTTCTTTCCAGCCCTTTAAAATATGTTCCTCCACATAGTAAAGGAACTCTTCAAAACTCATCATATGGCATCCTCCTGTTATTATTTATTTTTTATAAATACTATAATACCATACATTCCATATTTTTCCAGTAAAATATTATATTTTTTTACTTTTTTTTACATTTACTGAGGCAAAACAGCCTACGGCAGCCCATTCCCCGCACAAAGGGAAAAGGCATACCGCAGGCGCCTGTCATCCGCCAGAAAGAGCGGCCGTCTGTCAATGACAGATCAATAAGCCTCTATGGAGTTTTTGCCCATATAACGGTATATTTTTCCTGTATCTTTATCCACATAATAAATACCGATCTTCTCATTGCCGTCCGTCTCATATATCGAGAACTGGTACCCTTCCGCTCCGGAATCATTATTGTTATAAGCGGTGAGATCTTTTGTCTCATCTCTGACCTCATAATTGGCTCCGGCATTGTCTTTCTTCAGTTTCTCCAGAAGATACGTTTTGGCATCCTCATAACTGTCAAAGGAACCACCGCCCAAATTATCAATGGCATCCCCCACGCCATCCGCCACATCATCAACGGCTTTTCCGGCGTCATCCACCACATCTCTGGCGGCATCGCCCACATCTTCAGCGGCATCCTTCATATCATTGCCCAGGTCGCCGGCTGCATCCCCGGAAGTATCATCCCTGTTATCTCCGGTGCCGCCAGCTGCATCGTTCGCGGCATCTTCCTGACGGGCATCTTCAGTGGAAGCACCCACACCGCTGTCATCTGTCCCAACCGTACTTTCCGTGGAACCTTCTTTTTGCTCTGTCATCTCCGAAGAGGTTGTACTGTCCTTTCTGTCGTTATTATTTCCACACCCCGCTATCAGAAAAAGTGCGGACAAAAGAAATACCATGGTTATCACGTTTTTTTTCATTCTTATCATGAAAATTCTCCTTTCGTCTTTTAATTCTTTCTTATTATCCACACATTTTCTGCATCTATACCAAATGTTTTTATTTTTATTTCAGCCGGCCGATGATTAATTCCCTGTTTTCTGGACATACTGGATAACAGAACACAGAAAGGAGAATCTATATGAAATGGATTGATTATATTGCGTTAACACTGACCATCATCGGTGCCATCGTCTGGGGATTAATCGGACTTTTTCAGTTCAACCTTGTCTCCGCTTTATTTGGCGATTCCAGCTTTTTTACAAGGCTCATCTATGATCTGGTCGGTATTTCCGGTATTTACATGCTCACCATGTACGGGAGAATCCGCCAGAACAGAGAATAGGCCCTATCCTTTTGTCCCGGAAATATTTCTGACAAAACAAAATTCTTTTAAACTCAAAACCCCTGCGGAAATCTGTGCAGACCGCACATTTTCCCGCAGGGGCTGATTCAGAAAAACTGTTTTATATTTACATATTATACGCTCCGTCGCACCATCTGATCATCACAGCAGATGAATTCTCCGGATAATTACAATATGGTTTTTACATGGCATTTTTGATACACATCTGCAATTCTTTGACCTTTTGAAGAGGCCATCCAAAACAGCGCAAAGACAGCACAAAGGTCAAAAGAACAGCAATGAGCAGATAAACCGGGATCCAGAACATACCGCAGTTTTGCCGGATGGCATCACTGAACCCTGAAAACATCATGATATACAGGACCAGACGATGCCAGAAATAAATCTGCAGCGTATTTTTCCCCACAGCTTCCGCCGGAGCCAGCCTCTTGTCAGGCATCAGGCTGATAAGCGCCACACTGACCACCACGGTGACAGCATAACACAGCAGACGATGCTGCCATCCGCATCCCGGAATCCGGATCAGCGCATAGGCGTTTCTTCCTGTAAACATCCGGATGATGGAAAAAATATCATCGATCCAGTAAAAACTCACAAAAAGACCGACGAGGATCACGAATACCGAGGCAGCCCTCACCCACTTCTGTCTGGTAAAGGCAAGAACCGTTTCGGAATCCAGCAGATACCCGGCATAATAAAAAGGAAAGAACACAAGAATTCTTGACAGATAAAGAAAGCTTCCGATTTCCACCACGTATCCGGCCAGAAGAGCCAAAACCACAGAAACCACAAGACAGATCTTCGGATTCCATTTTCTGATGCCCCAGGCGATGACCATGTAGGCTGCCATGGCAAACATATACCATGGTATACCGGTATCTGTAAACAACGAGAACACCGCCTCCTGTCCAAAAGCCACCTTCACCATATAAATGAAGATCTTAAGAAGATACCCCAGAATAATATAGTAAACCGGCTTATCCCATCGAAACGGACGCTCTTTTGTCCATTTTTTCTGCAGCAATCCCGCCACAAAAATAAACAGAGGCATGTGGTAGGAATAAATGATGATAGACATACTTCTCATAAAAGAAGAATCCGGATACTGGTTCACGAAATGTCCGAGGACAACCGAGAGCATCAGGAAACATTTCAGATTGTCCCAGATACAGATTCTTTGATCCTGCTTCATATTTCTCCTCCTCAGGCTGTAAAAGCTTTCCCGGGGCGCCTTCACTCCGGTTGTATATAAATAAAAAACCCGAAAGCCGCATAAATAGGGCTCCCGGGTGTCCTTGAAAATGCGGATAACAGGACTTGAACCTGCACGGGTGTCCCACCAGAACCTAAATCTGGCGCGTCTGCCAATTCCGCCATATCCGCCTGTTCATACATGCAGGGGAAAACTCCCCGCCGCAACCGCTTATATAGATAACAACAAAGCGGGTGATGGGAATCGAACCCACGTATCTAGCTTGGAAGGCTAGTGTTCTACCATTGAACTACACCCGCAAAAAAATCGGGGTGACAGGATTCGAACCTGCGGCCTCTTGATCCCAAATCAAGCGCTCTAGCCAAGCTGAGCCACACCCCGGCATATTCTGTTTTAGACAAAAAGAGAAATCGCTGCACTGCAACGATTTCCAATGAGACATCGGGGATTCGAACCCCGGACAACTTGATTAAAAGTCAAGTGCTCTACCAACTGAGCTAATATCCCATAATGAGAATAACTCTCATAATAACAAAAAAATGAGCACAGCACCTCGCACCTTACTCACTACAGACGCAGAAGTTCGAATCTGCGGTCCAACTGGACTAGCTGGATTCGAACCAGCGAATGCAGGAGTCAAAGTCCTGTGCCTTACCGCTTGGCGATAGCCCATTAAGGTGGGTAGAGGGATTCGAACCCTCGGCCTCCAGAGCCACAATCTGGCGCGCTAACCAACTGCGCCACACCCACCATAGTCAGGACAGCCTGACAAACGTGCCCGAAGGGATTCGAACCCCCGACCCACGGCTTAGAAGGCCGTTGCTCTATCCAGCTGAGCTACGGACACGCATCATGATGAAACAATATAAAATTGTTCTTTCTGCTTAAAAGCAGAAGCGGGTGATGGGAATCGAACCCACGTATCTAGCTTGGAAGGCTAGTGTTCTACCATTGAACTACACCCGCAGGTGATCGGGGTGACAGGATTCGAACCTGCGGCCTCTTGATCCCAAATCAAGCGCTCTAGCCAAGCTGAGCCACACCCCGATGTGCTCTCTGTCAACCGCTCTCGCATTGACAAGTAGCATTATATAACAGGCAGAAATAAATGTCAACAGTTTTTTTCATTTTTTTCTTAAATTTTTAATTATATATATTTTTTAAACAATTTAAACAACTGGAAAGAGGATACGGCAGCTCCGTATCCTCTCTTACGAACCTTATTCTTCTGTAGCTTCCTCGGCATCTTCTGACGGCTCTTCTGCCTCTTCGTCATCGTCAAAGAAATCATCGTCGAAATCATCAAAATCTTCATCCACGTCATCGAGATAATCCGGGGATAAATATTTATAAACCAGAGCGGCGATTCCTGCCACTGCGGCAACAGCTCCGATGATTGCCAGAATCCATAAGATCTTTCTGGACTCTTCCTCTTCCTTCCGGCTGTTCATCAGGTTGGATAACTTTGCTACTCCGATTAATTCATCGATATTTTTCATGTTCCTATGCCTCCTTGCTGTTTTCTTTTATTATATCACGCAACAGGCTTCTTTACCAATACATTATTTCACTTTTTTCAATTTTGCGAACGATGCAAACATTTTTTTGCGGCCCACCCGATCAAAATCCACCGAGACCTCAAAATCCTTCCCGCCATGGACAATATCCACCACGGTACCTTCGCCGAATTTGATATGTTTCACCCGGTCTCCCACGCCATAATCAAGGGAGGAGAGCGGCTTTACCTTGTAATCGTCAAGACTGTACGGCTTTTTGCCTCTGGTACCATAGGAATAATTGCGGAAGCCTGCCCCGGCCATACTCCTGGAACCGGTCTGCTCCACTTTCTCCTGCACCGTCTTCTTTTTGGCGCGGTCCAGATATTCCTCCGGAATCTCATCCACAAATCTGGACACCCGGTTATACTGGGCCTGTCCCCGCTGCATTCTTCTCCGGGCAGCGCTTAAGTAGAGTCTCTCCTTCGCCCGGGTAATCCCCACATAACAGAGTCTGCGTTCTTCCTCAATCTCTGATTCATCCCCGGAGATCATGGCGCCATATCCCGGAAAAACGCCTTCCTCCATGCCGCCCAGAAATACATTGGCAAACTCCAGTCCCTTGGCGTTATGCAGGGTCATGAGCAGCACCTTATTGGAACTTTCCTCCAGATTGTCAATACCCGCGTTGAGAGTATACATATCCTTTTCCACCAGGAAATCCGTGAGGGTAGGCTCTTCATTATTTTCCTCAAAATAGACAATGTCATTGATCAGCTCGTCAATATCCTCGAGACGGCTTCTGGCCTCATCCGTGCCTTCCATTTCCAGTTCATTTTTATAACCAGTCACATCCAGTATGTAGAGCATCAGCTCGCTGATGTCATTTTCCATGGCATACTCCCGGAAATCCCGGATCATCTCTCCAAACTTTTTGATCTTGGATGCCGATCTTCCAAGCTCCGTGATAGAATCTGCCCGGAACACGGCTTCCAGGAAACTGATCTGATGGAGAATTGCATAATTCTGGATCCTGTCCACCGTGGTCTGGCCGATTCCTCTTTTCGGCACATTGATGATCCGTTTCACAGCCAGATCGTCATTTCCGTTATCCACCACTTTCAGATAGGCCATCAAATCCTTGATCTCTTTTCTGTCGTAGAAGCTGATACCCCGGACAATGGCATAAGGAATCGCCCTCTGTTTTAGCTTCTCCTCAAAGATGCGGGACTGGGCATTGGTCCTGTATAAAATGGCCATATCTTCATAGGGCACCCCGCGCATGGCAAGGAAATTAATATAAGAAACCACGCCCTCCGCCTCGTCATATTCCGAGTCATACTGCTTAAAATGCACCAGCTCTCCCGGTGCGTTTTCCGTCCAGAGCTTCTTTTCTTTCCGCCCTTTGTTATTGACAATGACACCGTTGGCAGCATTCAAAATATTCTGCGTAGAGCGGTAGTTTTGTTCCAGACGGATCACGTGGGCGCCAGGAAAATATTTCTCAAAGTTCAAAATATTGAAAATATTCGCCCCCCGGAACCGGTAAATGGACTGGTCATCGTCACCCACCACGCAGAGATTGCGGTATTTGGAAGCTAAAAGTTTCACCAGCATAAACTGCACCGTGTTGGTATCCTGGTACTCGTCCACCATGATATAGCGGAACCGTTCCTGATAATAATCAAGGATATCCGGATTGGCCTGGAACAGTTCCACCGTCTTTACGAGCAGATCGTCAAAATCCATGGCGTCATTCTCTTTCAGCCGCTTCTGATACTCCTCGTAAATCTCGCTGATCCGGATATCCCGGTAATTATCCCCGCAGTCGTTCCGGAGATCCAGCGGCGACTTGCACTCATCCTTGGCCGCGGAGATGGCAGACAGCACCGCCTTCTCCGGAAACTGCTTGGTATCAATCTTCATGGCCTTTAAGACTTCCTTCATCAGTGATTTCTGATCATTGGCGTCGTAAATAGTAAAACTTCTGTTATACCCCAGCAGATCCGCATATCTTCTGAGAATCCGGCTGCAGGTGGCGTGAAAGGTACTGATCCACAGATTTTCTGAGCCGGGTCCCACCAGACTTGCAGCCCTCTCTCTCATCTCATCCGCCGCCTTGTTGGTGAAAGTGATGGCGAGAATATTCCAAGGATTGACTCCTTTCTCCTCAATCAGATATACAATCCGGTGGGTCAGGGAACGGGTTTTTCCTGTCCCGGCGCCCGCCAGCATCAGAAGAGGGCCTTCCGTACAGAAGACCGCCTCCCTTTGTTCTTTATTTAATGCGTCATAAATACTCATAGAATTCCTTTCTGTTACTGATTATTTTATAGGAAACGTCATAATAATTTTTATTATGATGTTTCCTGCACCGATTTTTGCTGCGCAAAGCACAGATCTTTCCTTGCAAAAATCGTGCGCATCCCCCGGAGGATTTATAGTCAAAGACAAAATATATTTGTCTTTGACTATAATTTCTGACCGCAGTTGGGACAGAAGTTAGCTCCGCTTACTTTCTGACCGCAGTTCGGACAGAAGTTCGGCCTGGAACTCTGTGTGCCGTCAGGTGTTTCTCCCGGGAACTGTACCGTTCCGGTGCCGTTTCCCGCCCCGAAACTTCCGGCGCCCGGCTGATCGCCCGCCGCTGCCGCAGAGCCTCCCTGCTGTGTCTGGGTCATCTGGTTCACAATCTGCTGTCCCATCATCATCCCCATCTGCATAGACGCCATGTCCGCAGCCATCTGACCGCCCTGGCCCTGCCCTTTTGTCATGGAATCAAGCACCGCCATCTGCTGATAGCGGTTCATATCTCCCACCATGCTCTGGCCTGCCACCTTATTGATCATCTCCTGAATCTCTTCCGGATAGCTGACGGCATTGATCTGAAATCCGGTCATAGAAAGACCGATATCCGAAAGTTCCCGGTCCAGATCCGCCATGATCCCCCGGGAAATCTCGGAGGCGTTGGCCTGGAGATTAAACATATCTTTGCCTTCTTTTACCATCCACTGGAGAAGCAGCTGATCCAGATGAGACAGCACCCGGTCTCTCACTTCCTCAGTGGTAAACTGCTTCTTAATGCCCGCAACTTTCTCAATGAGCACCTCATAATCCCCCACCTTAAACTGGAAGGTACCGTTGGCGCGGACCGGCATTCCTCCCGGCAGCGATGGATGTGGGAGATTTACCGCGTTTTTGGTGCCCCACTTCATATTGAATTCTTTTGTGTTGACAAAGAGCACTTCCGCCCGCAGGCCGCTGTTAAAACCGAAGCGGAACCCCTTTAGCGTGGAAAGGAAGGGGATGATATCCGATTCAATATCATAGTTCCCTTCTTCTTTAAAAATTCCTTCGGTCTTTCCGTTATACATGAAAATCGCATCCTGACCCGGACGGATGATCAGCCGGGATCCCCGTTTAATCTCATCATTGTTCCATTTATAAAAAATAACGTCGTCTCTCGTCTCCTGCCATTCCACCACGTTGGCAAATTGTCCGCTGAAAAGTCCCATATGATCCTCCCATCTGCTGTTTATTCTCATTCTGTATTCCGGTTCCGTCCATGACTTTTCTCTTCGCCGCCCGGCTTCCGGTCTCAGGTTCTCTGCCGGTTTTTCAGTCCTGACGGCTGTCATGACGGTACCCCAATTATACAATACCCGGCCCGGGATGTCACGTTTTTCTGTCGTCCGCTGACGGTACGTTTCCGGTCCGAAAGGCCTTTTCTTTTTAAAGAAATTCCCATGGAATTTTATGTGGAATAAAAATATTTTCACTTTTTCTTGTCATCTGGTAATAAAAACAATATAATATAGCTATCATGTCCCAGCAGAATCCGCTATCACAGGGATATGTCCCATTGCATTTATCAAAAGGAAAACACTTGAATATATGGAGGCGATTTTTTGAATAAAGATACAAATGACTGGCTGCATTCCCTGCTGCAGGTGACCGCCATTCCATCGGCGGATATTCCAAATATTGACCTGTACATGGACCAGATTACCACTTTTATGGACACTCATCTGGCAGACTCCAGAAGATACCCTGACGATAAGATCATGACCAAGACCATGATCAATAATTACACGAAAAATCATCTTCTTCCACCTTCGGTGAAGAAAAAATATTCCCGGGAACATATTTTTCTCCTCCTTCTCATCTACCGGCTGAAAAATATGCTGTCCATCACGGATATCCAGAGTATTCTGGAACCTCTGACCACAGAATATTTTCCGGAAAATAAAGAGACGGGGCTTTCTCTCAAAGAAATCTATGACAAGCTTCTCTCTGAAACCTCTGAGAGACATCCCGGTATCGAAGAACAGATCCTGACGGACTGGGAGAATTCCAGAGATTCCTTCGCTGATCATTCACTTTCTGAAGAAGACGCTCAGTATCTGGACGACCTGGTTTTCATTTATAAGCTCTGCTACGATATCTATGTGCGCAAGCAGGCCATCGAAAAAATCATTGATTACCGCCGTCAGAAAAATATTTCAGCGGAAAAAAAGTCAAAAAAAGCAGCCAAAAATAATAAAGAATCCTAGAAATAAAAAGTACAGCTTTTGCTGCCGGCCGGTTCAGCGGTCACAGGCAGAAGCTGTACTCTTTTTCATCCGGGGATTATTTTTTAGAAGCGCCTGGTTCTCGGAAGGACCGTTACCGGTCTCCTTCTCCGGCGCCCTCCTTTTCTTTCAGGCGGCGGATGATGAGATCATATCCGTCTGTTCCATAGTTTAAACAGCGGTTGACCCGGCTGATGGTGGCCGTGGACGCTCCTGTCTCCTCCGCCACCTCATTGTACGTCCGGTGTTCTCTTAACATATTGGCCACTTCAAATCTCTGTCCGAGAGAAAGCAGCTCATTGATGGTGCATAAATCCTCAAAAAACGCGTAACATTCTTCCACATTTTCCAGACAGAGAACACCCTTTAACAGCTTCTCCACCTCCGGTGTATGTACATTTTTTCCCATATTGCTTTCCCCCTATTCCTGATATTTTAAATTGATATATTCTTTAAACGCATCGACGGAACGATTCACGATGAGTTCCTCCGGAAAATCCAGATCCCGGATCAGCTCCTCAGAAAAATCCCGGCGTCCCACATCAGAAAATACATGGGCGTCGCTGTTCATGATCACCGGCTGTCCGTATTCCTTACAAAGCTCCAGCATGGTGATCAGATTCCCCCGGGTATTCTTTCTGGAACCCGCGGGATTGAGCGAATTATTATTGACCTCCAGAAGCGTGTGCGTCTCCTTCGCCGCCTCCACCACAGGCTCATAATCCAGCGGATAAATACCGTCGTCGGGATGACCGATGATATCGATCATCGGATTACGGATGGCCCCCAGCACCGCCCGGGTATTCTCCTCCTTCGTTCCGGGAAGAATACACACGCTGTGCAGGCTGGCGATCTTTATGTCAAGCTGACGCATCACATGATCATCCAGATCCACATGGCCGTCATAATCTATAATATTAAGCTCTGCGCCCAGCATCACTTCTATACCGCATAGCGATCTCGGCACCACCTTCAGGTTGCGAAAATACATATTACTGCAGCTTCCCGGCATCATCGGCGCATGTTCCGTGATCCCCAGAAGTTTCAGTCCTTTCTCAAATCCGGCTCTCGCCATCTCCATCATGCTGTTATAGGCATGTCCGCTGGCAATTGTATGTGTATGCACATCCAGTAAATAATCCATATTGACTCCTTCCATACCCTTTCTTTTTCAAAGCATTCTCACCAGTACATTAGTATAGCACAAAAAGGAAAAGTTTGCCCGTTTTTGTGGAAATTTTCCGTCATCGTTCAGCCATGACATCTCAGAAAGGCAAAAGAGCTTACGAAAATAAACTTTCGACGCTTCTTCTGTGTTTCCCGGCGCATGGCTGAACTGTTACAATTTTTCCCGGGGATTTTCTTTACGCCAGATCCTGATAGGTCTGATCGAGTGTCTCACAGGAAAGGTGCAGGCGCTGCTTTTCCTCCGCGCTTAAAGAAAGCTCGATGATGCGGCTGACGCCCATACGGTTGACGACGCAGGGAATTCCGATGAAAACGCCTTTTTCCCCGTACTCCCCCTGCAGGAGAGCGGAAACTGTGAGCACACTGTACTCATTGCCGAAAATCGCCTTGGTGATTCTTGCCATGGCCATGCCGATGCCGTAATAGGTGGCCCGCTTGGCCTCGATGATTTTGTAGGCGGCCATGCGGACCTCCTCCTCGATCTCCAGCAGTTCCTGAAAATGACAGCCTTCGGTCTCACTGCACAGATCAAAGATCGGTTTCGTGGCCATCATCGCCTGGCTCCATGGCACAAACTCGCTGTCTCCGTGTTCTCCCATGACGTAGGCGTGCATATTTCTCGGATCAATGATAAATTTCTCTCCCAGCAGGTAACGGAGCCTTGCTGTGTCCAGCGCCGTTCCGGTTCCCACCACCCTTCCCGGAGGAAATCCGCTGATCTCATAGACAATCCTCGCCATGATATCCACCGGATTGGTAGCCACCAGAAAGATGCCATGGAAACCGCTCTCCAATACCGGTTCGAGAATAGACCGGAAGACTTTGCGGTTCTCTTTCAGAAGATCCAGACGACTTTGTCCCTCTTTCTGGGGAAGCCCTGCCGTCAGCACCACCAAATCTGCATCCCGGCAGTCCTTATAATCTCCCGCATAGATTTCCATATTGCCGCCGCTGAAAGCCACGCCGTGATTTAAGTCCATGGCCTCTCCCTCGGCTCTCTTTTTATCAATATCGATCAAAACCAATTCGTCACATAAATTCTGATTGAGGAGGGCATAGGCGTAACTCATGCCCACCATGCCGGTTCCCACCAGCACGATTTTTCTTTTATCGTCACCCTTCACGCAGCACGACCTCCTTCCCAATGGATTCCCCGATGATCGCCATCAACTCTTCCACACTCTTCTTTCCATAATAGGTTTTCTCTCCGTTGACCATCAGAAACGGAACACTGAATACCTGATGCTTCTCCTTAAATTCCGGGAACTGCGCCAGATTCACAACGTGGACCTCCACCTGAGGGCTGTGCGCGGCAACCAGCATAGCGCTGCTCACCAGCTCCGGACATTTGGTACAGGAAAGAGTGACTCCCACATCCAGCCGGACCGGCGTCCGGATGGATGCAATCTGTGTGAGAATCTCATCCATCAACGGCTTTCCCGGTCCCGCTGCCTGATAGAGTGCCGACAAAAAGCTGGTGAATTCGTGACCGCCCGGAGTCCCGTGAAAAAACATGCCTTTTCGTTCCCCGTCCTTCGAAGAAATACCGATGGAGGGCACAATGACCTCCCGGGCCGCGTCGTCCCCGCGGGACTCTTCGGAAGATTTTCCCGCCGTCCTGGCTGCTCCGTCCGCACCGGTCTCCTCATAGGAAATGTGCACCCGGGGCATCGCTTCTTCCAGATCTTCCATAAATGTCTTTACCTGCCCCGATACCGTGGAATCATCCAGCAGCACCCGGCACTCCGGCACAGTCTCAAAGCGGCTCTCCACCTCTTTGATCTGCGGATAGATATCTGCAAACTGAGAATCCGGCCGCATGGCTCCTTCCATCTGTCCGGCAGTGCTTTGACCGCGTTTTTGCAGATTTCGCACATCCCCATATCTGTCCGTTTCCTCTCCGGTATACAATTTCTTTTCTTCTCTTCCCTGAATCTGATTCTGCACATTGGATATAAGCGCATCCTGACCGCCCGCACGGCAGTCCGCACCGGTTTTATTGGTTCTGTCTCCCGGACTTTCCTCCCGGGATGCCGGATCGTCCGCCCGGAGTGCCGGATGTTCTGACTCCAGCGCCGGCATCTGATCCAGAGGATAATCGGCGGCAATGGTTTCCGCAGCCACAGCGCCGTCGGCCACCGCTGTCACCAGCTGCCGGAGCCTCTTCTGGCAGACATCCCCCGCTCCGTACACGCCCTCCACATTGGTACGTTTTCCCTCATCGGTGAGAAGATATCCCTGTTTGTCACAGATCAACTGTTTTTTTACCATATCTGTCTGCGGCAGATAACCGACAAAAATGAAAATGCCGATGGTATCTGTATTTTCATAGGTCCATTCTTTGCCGCTCAATGCGTTTTTAAAGACAATCTTCTTCACGGAGGTATCTCCTTCCACCCGGACAATCTCCGTGTTGTACTCAATTTTGATATCGGGATGCGCCTTCACCTCATCGGCCAGCTTTTTGGCACAGGTGAAGTCCGGTTCCCGGATGATAAGCATCACCGGTTTTGAATAACGGGTCAGATACATCGCTTCTTCCGCCGCCGCATAACCGCCGCCCACCACAAAAATCGGTTTATCTGTGAATAATTCTCCGTCACAGGTGGCACAGTAGGCAATCCCTCTGCCGGCAAATTCGCTCTCTCCCGGAAAATTCAGCTTTCTTGGAACTGAGCCTGCAGCATAGATGACAACCGGCGCCTCATAATGATTTTTTTCTGTCTGGATCACTTTTCCATGATCGGTCAGCGAGGCGCTGATCACATTCTCTTTCCGGATCTGAGCGCCGAAATTCACTGCCTGCCGGCGCATGGTTTCCATGAGTGTCTCTCCGTCGGTCTCCTCGATACCGGGATAATTGACCACTTTCTCAGAAATGCGGATCTGGCCGCCTTCCTCTTCTTTTTCCAGAACCAGCACCTCATAACCGGCCCTTCTTAAATAGATGGCCGCTGTCAGTCCCGCCGGACCGCCTCCGATGATCACTGTCTGATGTTTTTCTGCCATTATAATATCCCCACTAAATCAATACCCGGTTTTAAGGTTTCTTCGCCCGGCTTCCATTTGGCCGGACACACATCATCTCCGTGCTCCGCCACAAACTGCAGCGCCTGCACCCGCCGGATGATCTCCTCAGCATTTCTTCCCACATTTCCCGCGATAACCTCGTAGGCGGTGATCTCTCCGTCCGGATTTAAGATAAATGTTCCCCGCTCCGCCATTCCGTCCTTTTCAATCATGATGTCCAGATCTCTCACCAGAAGACCGGTGGGGTCCGCGATCAGCGGATACTGCAGTTTTCCGATCCGCTCGGAATGATCGTGCCAGGCTTTATGGACGAAGTGGGAATCACAGGATACCCCGTAAACTTCGCAGCCCATATTTTTAAATTCCTCATACTTATCCTGCAGGTCTTCCAGCTCCGTGGGACATACAAAGGTAAAGTCCGCCGGATAGAAAAAAAGGACGGACCAGTGTCCCATGAGATCATTTCTCGTTACCGTCCGGAAACTATCATCGGCATATGCCTGCAGCTCAAATTCACATACTTTTTTTCCGATATAAGACATAAAAAAATACCTCCTTACGGAGGTAGTATCTGTGTTTCCGGAGAAACTATGCATATTAATTTGCTTCATACGGACGTACCCGGAGAGTCAGTCCGTTGTCATCGCAGACCTTCTGGCAGGCCGCCACTTCTTCCTCGCCGATGATGTCCACCACAGTCATCACCACATGAGGGACATACTTCTGACACGCTTTGGCGTAATCAATCATAGCCTGATAGGACTTAAGACCAAAGTGATTGCGGGTGATATCCAGATATTTCTGCGCATCGGAAGAATTGAGGCTGATGGAAACCGTGTCCACGATTCCTTTCAGACACGGCGCCGTTGGCTTCTCAAAGACCAGATCTGCCAGTCCGTTGGTGTTGACCCGGATCGGAATATCCGGATGAACGCTCTTTAACCAGGCGCCCACTTCAAGCATATCATCAAGACGCATGGTCGGCTCCCCGAATCCGCAGAAAATGATCTCCGCCACATGGGACCAGTCGTATTTCATAAATTCTGCCTTGACTTCTTCCACCGTCGGCTCTTCCCGAAGCCACAGACTGTTATGCTCATTAAATTCTTTTAAACTTCTCAGACAGAAAGTGCAGGCGCAGGAGCAGCGATTGGTCATATTGATATAGATCTTATTGGTAAATCCATTTTCTCCCAGATCCGATAAATCCTGTCTGAAATCTTCCAGATTATAGTAAACACCATTTTTTGCTGTATATAATATCATGTTCTACAACTCCTTTAAATATTCTTCGAAACATATTCCGTAATTCCACGGCAGATCCTGCCGCACAGTAAACGCGATGGCCTTATCAAGGAATGCGATGGCCCGCCGCACCGCTTTCTCAAAATCATCTCCCTGTATCAGAGCGCCGGTGACAATGGATGAGAACACGTCTCCCGTTCCGGAACGGTCACCGCCAATCTTTCTGGTGGCAATGAGCTTCGCATTTTTATCTTTTTCATAAACAAAGTTAAAAATCTGCGCTCCCTGCTGAAGACCCGTGATGACCACCCGGCCCGGCCCCTGTTCACTGAGTGCCCGGCAAATCTCCTCCAGAGAATCCGGGGACATATCCACGCTGTGATAATCCAGATCCAGCATCCGGCAGGCCTCCGTCAGATTCGGAGTGAGCACATCCGCAAACGGAAGCAGCCGTTTCATTTCCTGACACATGGCGTCGGTGTAGGAAGAGTACAGCTTTCCGTAATCGCCCATGACCGGATCCACTACCGCCAGAGTATCTTTTTGTTTAAATCGCTCAAAAAAATCTATCACCAGAGAAATCTGTTCCTTGGATCCGATGAACCCGGAGCAGATACCGTCAAAGGTGATCCCCGTCTTCTCCCAGCTGTCAATATAGGATTTGAGATATGGCGTAAAATCATGCAGAAAATAATCGGGAAAGCCGGTGTGTACCGACAAAATCGCCGTGGGAACCACACAACACTGTATTTTCATGGCGGAAATGATCGGCTGTGCCACCGCCGCAGCGCAGCGTCCAAAACCGGTCACATCGTTAATTACCGCCACTCTTTTCTGTCTATTCATAATAACCTCCAGCTGTTTTTAAATTACCGCTTTCGTATCATAGCACAATCTGGTATTTCCTGGAATAGCCAATTTCGTTTATTTTTTAATGCCAGTTGACCCTTCTCCACATTCGTCAGTTTTTCGGACCAGCGAATTTCTCTTCATGCCTGTCAGCGTTTCAGACCAGAGAATTTCTCCTATGCCTGTCAGCGTTTCGGACCAGAGAATTTCTCCCCATACCTGTCAGCGTTTCAATCCGGCTGGCTTTTTCCAGCACGCCGGTTACAATTTATAAAAATGCGGCTCCACCTCTCCGTCTTCTTTTAATTCCACCACCAGGAAGCTCGGAACCGGCGGATCCTGTCTCGGCTGAGCAATGCTTCCCGGATTAAAGATCGTCACGCCTTCCTCCTCATAAACATGGTAGGCCGGCACATGGGTGTGTCCGTAAAATACAATATCCGCCCCCATTTCCAGTGCCTTATCCAGCAGTTCATCCTCCCCCCAGTTGACACCATACTGGTTGCCGTGGGTTACAAAACAGACATGTCCTCCCAGCTCAAAAATATCCTCGCTGTCCCCGGCGAAATAATAGTCACAATTTCCTTCCGCCAGATAAACCGGGCAGTCTGCCATACCCCGAAGCATCTCCGGCGTAAATTCTGAATCGCCGCAGTGCACCAGAGCGTCCATTTTCCCTTTCATAAATTCCAGGGCCACATTGAGATTGGCCCAGTTTCCATGGTTATCACTGACCACCAATATCTTCTTTCCCATAACAGTCCCTCTTTAACATACTTTATTGTCCTCTTAAAATATAGATTATACTTGATTTCGCCGGAAAAAGAAACTATACTATTTATGTTTTGGATAAAAATGAAAAAAATTCCGTTTTACAGATTTTAAAAAAATTATCTGTTATACAGACTTTAGAAAAGAAACAACCTGTTTTACAGACTTTTGGAGGATATTATGGCAAAGATTACGGACCCCATCGCCGTCTTTGATTCCGGCATGGGCGGTATCAGCGTATTGAAAGAAATGGTCCGGCTGATGCCGGAGGAAGATTTTATATATTTTGGCGACTCTCTGCATGCCCCTTACGGCACTAAACCCACTGAAGAAGTCCGCCGCCTGACCATCAGCCGCATCACGGACTTCATCGAAAACAAACACGCCAAAGCCATCGCTGTGGCCTGCAATACTGCCACCAGCGCCGCGGTGGCACTTTTGCGCAAAATGTATCCGTCGGTCCCTCTGGTGGGCGTGGAACCGGCCATCAAACCGGCCGTCTTCGCCTGTGAGAATCCGAGGGTTTTAGTCATGGCCACCCCGGTCACCCTAAAAGAAGAGAAATTCCACAATCTGGAGGCTCTCTACGATGACCAGGCGGAGATCTACCCTCTTCCGTGTCCCGGCCTCATGGAATTTGTGGAGCAGGGCGATCTGGACGGCTCTGATCTGGACGAATATCTCCGGGAAAAGATCACCCCTTATCTTGACAAAAATCTCACCGGCGTCGTCCTTGGCTGCACCCATTATCCTTTTGTAAAGAAAGAGATCCGCGCCATCGTCGGGCCGTCCGTGGAGATCTTCGACGGCAGTTTCGGCACCGCCAGAGAACTCAGACGCCGCGTCGCTGCGGCAGGACTGCTCCGCACCGACGGTCACAAAGGACAGGTTACCTTCTTAAACAGCTCCGAAGATCCGGAGAAGATCCGGTTGTCGAAATATTTATTTGAAAGAGAAATCTAAACAAAAAATGCTGCCGCAAATATGAGTTTTTGCGGCGGCATTTTTCTCTCTCAGAAATTAATATACAATAATATCATACGACTTCTCAAAGATCTCTCCCGGCGCCAGCGCATTGATGCCCGGTTTCTTTGAGATATCTTCCGCAAAGCCCCGGTTGTCGCAGCGTCCGCACCACGGTTCCAGGCAGACATACGGCGCGCCCGGCTTTGACCAGATGCCAAAATTCGGAAAATCTTTGCTCTCCAGGGCGATGTACGGAGAACCATCCGGCAGTGCCAGCGCCGCCCACTGAATCTGTCCGCCGTCAAACACCAGAGCGTCTTTATCAAACATATCTTTTCTCAGACGATACCGATGGTCGTTGAGTGCCAGCGGCCAGATCTTGTCCGCTATGGCCGTGCCGCTGCTGGTATCGAGCAGCAGATAGGAAAGCTCATCCACATCCGGCGCAAACTGCAGAAAATAATCTTCAAACTTCGTGCCCGGAAGAATCTGCACCCGAAAAGCCGGATGCCCGCCGATGGTAAAGTACATGGTCTTGTCCCCCTGATTGACCACGGTCCACCGCACAGTCAGACGATTTCCATTGAGAAGATGGGTCACGTCCAGTTGAAAATCAAAGGGATATCTCGCCCTTGTCTCTTCACTGGAAACCAGCCGGTGTTTTACCAGGTCTCCATTGCCTTCCACCCGCTTAAAATCCATGTCTCTGGCAAATCCGTGCTGTCCTTCCGGATATTCTTTCCCCTCATAAGTGAAACTTCCTCCGTAATATTTGCCCACATTCGGAAACAAGATCGGCGCATGCCTGTTCCAATAAGCCGGGTCTGCCTGCCACATCAGCTCTCTCTGGTTTTCCCGGTCATAAAGGCTCACAAGCTCCGCCCCGTGGTCCGCAATGGTTACGGACATCTTTTCATTTTCCATTGTATAAATTCCCATAGTAACCCTCCTCATTATGTATTATCATATTTATTATAGCATAGAAAAAAGGCCATGTCTTTCAAAAAACAAGAAATCATGACCTTTTTGCTATTTTATTGCTTCATACAATCACTTTTTATCTGGTGGAAAATTCTGTCGTTACCAGTTCCTCATAAGGCACTCTCTGGCTGAGTTCTCCGGCTTCTTCCAGGATATCCTGAATCAGGGTAAAGCTGTCTTCCTCAAAATAGGTATTGGTCTTATAGCTGTCCTGTTGTGCGTAACGATCAATGATTTTTTCGATGGTCTTCTCGTCAGTCTCCTTGAACTGCGGAGCGATCACCTTTGCCACTTCCGCAGCAGTGTGTTCCTCCACATACTTCTGCCCTCTCTCAATGGCTTTGGTAAAGGACTGCAGCAGCTCTTTATTCTTTGCCAGAAATTCTTTTGTGGTGCTGTAGGCGGTATATGGCACATAACCGCTCTCCGTTCCCACGGAAGCCACCACATAGCCGGCTCCTTCTTCCTCGATCAGAGTCGCCGACGGTTCAAATTCCACCGTATAATCGCCTGTGCCGCCGACAAAGGCGCCGGAGGTATTGGCAAAATCAATGTTTTGCACCAGGTTGATATCTTTTTGCGGGTCAATGCCGTGTTTCTTTAACACATATTCAAAGACCATCTCCGGCATGCCGCCCGGCCGTCCCCCGATCACTTCTTTCCCGATCAGATCCTCCCACCGGAAATCATCGTCTTTTGTCCGGCTGACCACAAAGTTTCCGGCTCTCTGGGTGAGCTGGGCGAAATTGACCAGATAATTCTCATTGCCTTCATTATACTGGTAGATCGTAGCCTCCGGCCCCATAAAGGCGATATCTGCGTCGCCGCTGATGACGGCCGTAGCTGTTTTATCGGCCCCAAATCCTGTGGTCAATTCAAGGTTGATGCCCTCATCCTCAAAATAGCCCAGTTCCATGGCCACATACTGCGGCGCATAGAAGATAGAATGGGCTACCTCATTTAAGCGGACCGTTTTCAGATTGGTGTTTTTTGTGCCGCAGCCAGCCAGTCCGAAGACAGCCGCCAGAACGGCAGCGCCGGCCAGAACAAGGGTGGCAGCCTTTCCCGTTTTCGTCCTGCATTTAAAGTCTTGATTCATGGATAATCCCCCGAAACTCCATACGTTTTTCTAAATCAGTGTATGCAGCATCCGGGAAAATGTGCGAAATCTCAACGGTACCGTCCTGCAATCTCGTAAAATTCTTCCTTACCTTCAATGTAAGGTTCATAGACGATCAGCGGGTCTTTCCCGTTGTACACCCGGCAGATGCCGCAGAGTTCACAGTTATTGCGGCATCGGAATGTTTCGGCGATGTACTGCCGCCGCTCTTCTCTGGTGGAATGTTCAATTGCTGGTGGTCGCATTTTTCTCTCCTCTCTTCATCCGGACCATCGTCCCCTTCAGATCTTCCGGCAGTCCGGCTGTGACAGTCACTTCTTCCCCGGTGAAGGGGTGGGGAAATCTCACTTTCCAGGCATGAAGGGCTGTCCGTCCCATTCCTTTTTCTTTTCGGCTTCCATCGCCATACAGCGGGTCACCCAGCAGGGGACATCCCAGGGACGCCATGTGAAAACGAATCTGATGGGTGCGTCCGGTTTCAATGAGCACCCGGCAGAGAGAGACTCCGTCGCCGCCGGCGGCATGCCGCCGGTCGCCAGATGAATTTCCCCGGACACCGCCGGAAAAATATCGCAGCGTCTGATAATGGGTCACTGCTTTTTTTGCCGAAGGACTTGTGCCTGCGCGCATTTTGAGGATTCCCTCGCTCCGGTCTTCTTCCATGGATACAGTGATAGTTCCGGAAGGGCGGAACGGGCAGCCATGAACCAGAGCCAGGTATTCTTTCCTGAAAAGGCCCTGTTCTCTCAAGCTCTGCATTCTCTCAGCCGTTACCTTGTTTTTGGCAATACCGACGACGCCGGAAGTATCCTTATCCAGACGCCCGAAAAGGTGGATACCGGCATTTTGCCCGGTTTTCTCATAATAGCCGCTGACACCGTTGCACAGGGTATCCGTGAGGTGTCCTTTGGAAGGATGGCAGACCATCCCCGCGGGTTTATCCATAAAAAGCAGATTGTCATCTTCATAGAGAATATGAAGATCCATGGGAACCGGAAGAATATGATTTCTTCCGGAGATATCCGGGTTGTCGTCCATCATGATCTGAAGAAGTTCTCCCTCCCTCACAGTCTGACGCACGGTGACCGGCTCCCCGTTTAACAAAAGACCGCGGGAATTCTTCTTGAGGGCCCGGATTTTCCTTGTGGTCAGCTTCAATTTCCCATACAAAATGCTGCGGACCTCCTGACCGGACTCTTCTTTTTTTATCCTGTAACTCAGGTAATGGGCGGCTGCACCCTCTGTCATAACTTTTGTCCCCCGGGCTGCTGCTCTGTTCTCTGCAAATAATTTGCCCCGGGCAGCCCTGTTATCTGTTCTGTCTGTTTTTTCCATCATGGGCATCATTATACACAAAAAAAGAACGAACCGCAACCACACACACCTTTTGTCGTATTTGCCCGATTTTATCTTGCGGCTGACTGTTTTTTGCAGTATACTGTTCACGGAGAAATGGATCTTTGATTTTCATTGGGTAAAATAGACGATATTTTCTGTTCCGCTGTCGTTTATTTTATCCAATGATCGTTTTCATTCGTTTTTCACAATAAATAAATAGGAAGGGAAATAGAAATGGAGTCTTATAATTTTCTTCTTTTTCTTGCCATCATTCTTCTGTCAACTAAATTTTTAGGAATGATATCAAGAAAAGTACATATGCCGCAGGTGGTCGGCGCCCTGGTGGCAGGAATCCTGCTGGGGCCATCCTTTCTTGGCATCATCAGTCTCGAGGGAGACACGGGAACATTTCTCGAATGTACCGCTGAGGTCGGCGTTATTTTCCTGATGTTTTCCGCAGGTCTCAGCACAGAACTGTCAGAATTAAAGGAGAACTGGCTGGCAGCCCTGGTGGTAGCCACCGTAGGCGTTATCGTTCCCGTGCTGGGCGGATTCGTCGGATACGCCATCTTTTTCCATGTGCCGCTTGACAGCTATACGGATTGTCTGAAAGCAGTATTTGTGGGTGTCGTTCTGTCTGCCACCTCTGTCAGCATCACCGTGGAGACGCTCCGGGAGCTGGGACGTCTGAGAGGAAAAGTCGGCACAACGATTCTGGGTGCCGCTGTCATCGATGATATTCTTGGTATCATCGTCCTGACCATTGTCACCAGCTTACAGGATTCTTCCGTACATATCAGTGTGGTTCTGATCAAGATTGTTCTCTATTTCATCATGATCGCCGCCATCACCTTCGTGATCATCCGGTTCCGCCGGTATCTGGAACAGTGGAATCAGCTCCGGAGAATCGCCATCCTGGCTGTTTCTTTCTGTCTGATCCTCTCTTTTATTTCAGAAACGGTCTTCGGCATTGCGGATATCACCGGCGCATATTTCGCAGGACTGATTCTGTGCAGCCTTAAGATCGGACCTTACGTGGGACGCCGGGTGGAGATTGCCTCCTACCTGTTCTTCTCACCGGTATTCTTTGCCGGAATCGGATTAAAGACTTCTCTTTCCGGTTTCAATATGAATATCCTGGCCTTCTCCATCCTTTTGCTGCTGATTGCCATTTTTTCAAAAATCATCGGCTGCGGACTGGGCGCCAAATTCTGCCACTTCCAGAATAAACAGGCTTTTCAGATCGGCGTGGGAATGATCTCCCGGGGAGAAGTGGCCCTGATCGTCGCTCAAAAAGGATACCAGTGCGGACTGCTGGATGACACCCTCTTTGCGCCGATCGTCCTTGTGGTTATCGTGACCACCCTGATCACGCCGATTCTTTTGAAGCTGATCATGAAAGATCCTCCGGAAGCAGAGGTCCGTACTGCATAGACCGGGACATCAGCAGGACCCAGAGAGCGATACGCTTCCTGCAAAACAGAGTTTTCTTTCTGAAAACGCTGTTTCATGGAGGCACAGTTTCACAGAAGCACAGTCCCATGAGGCACAGTTTTACGGGAGCACAGTTTCATGGAAGCGCAGTCTCATGAGACACAGTTTCACGAAAACACAGTTTCATGGAGGCACAGTTTCAAACAATAAAAAACACTGTATGATGGACAATTCTCTTCTGGCAAATTCCTTTGCCAGAAGGCCTCTCTCTTTTCATACAGTGTTTTTCTTTTCTCTTTTTCTATTTATTTTCTCTGTGGGATTGAAAGAATGCAGTTAGTGAATCAAGGCTCTTCATCCACACGCCAAGCTCTTCTGGTGTCAGGCAGCTGACCAGAGCATCCGTCATCTCCTTGTGGAACTGTTTATGATGTTCATACGCTTCCCGTCCCTTATCAAGCAGATAAATGTTTACCACACGGCGGTCATTTTCACTGCGCTTTCTGGACACATATCCTTTATTTACCAGACCATTCATAGACGTGGTCAGGGAGCCAACGGTAATCTTCAGCTTCTTTGCTATATCCGTCATCCTGGCTCCGGAATCCTCTCCGATTGCCTCAATAATATGCATATCATTATTGCTGATATCTCTGAACTTATCTGTAATTATTGCTTTTTCTTCCAATTCCAGTATCTCATGAAATGTATTTACTAACATTGTATTGATAGTATTTCTTACTTCATCCATGGATTTATTCCTCTGCATTTTTCTGCTCTCATCTTCCTTTTTACCGAATATACGGTTCGTACAGTCCAGATTATCTACTCATACTCTTCAAAACTTAATCTTCAAAAAACCGGAAAGAATCGATGACTTCCTTTACGGTACCAATGTGGTCTGCCTCATAGGCTTTTCCGCCACAGAACAGCAGAGCGTCATCCAGCTCGCCTTTGGCAGCATGGATCAAGGCATCGGTGATACAATAAGGGGTCGTGGCAGGATTACAGGTATGAATGCAATTCAGGCATTTTATCGCAGGGACACGAATGCCGGACGCCACTTTGTCCATCAGCTTGTTGTGTATTGCCCTGCCCGGCATGCCCACGGGACTCTTTACAATCTCAATATCTTCTTCCTTTGCCTGCACGTAAGCCATTTTGTATCTCTCGTCAGCATCACATTCCACTGTGGTAACAAAACGGGAAGCCACCTGGATGCCATCCACCCCAAGATTCATGGCGTGAACATAATCTTCGTGGTTGCGTATACCTCCGGCCAGAATCACCGGGATCTTGTGGTCATACTTCTCTTCGTAGGTCTTCACCACCTGGAGAATCTTCTTCACTTCCTCATCGTAGACAGACGGAGTAAATTCTTCCAGCTGTTTAATATGAAAACCGAGATGACCGCCGGCCAGCGGCCCCTCGATCACCAGAAGATCCGCTGTACGCTTATACTTTCTGTCCCAGTATTTTAAGATTACTTTGGCGGATTTCTCTGTGGATACGATGGGCGCAATGGCCACATCGCTTCCTTTCACATATGCCGGCAGATCCGCCGGAAGTCCGGCGCCGGATACAATCAGATCTGCTCCGGCATTGACAGCCTCACGAACGTAATCCTCATAATAATTCATGGCTACCATGATATTAAAACCGATGATGCCGTCCGGCGCAATCTCCCGGGCCTTCTTTAATTCTGAACGCATGGCTCTTTTGTTGGCTTCCACAGGATTCTGATAAAAATCAGGTTCTCTGTAACCTGGCTGAGCTGCGGAGATCACCCCCACAGCGCCTTCCTTCGCAACGGCTCCGGCAAGACCGCCGAGGCTGATTCCAACCCCCATTCCCCCTTGTAACAGCGGGATTTTCACTTCTTTATTTCTAATGGCAAATGTCTTTCTCTCCATAACTCCACCCCTGTGCTACATTCTTCGGAAACGCGCGTAACGGGCCTCTATTAATTCCTCTTCCGGCAGATTCATTTTTTCTTTCAGAAAAGCACAAATCATTTCGTCTAAGTGTTCACAGATTTCCAACATGGTTTCCAGTGTATACGTCTCCGGCTCCGGAATGATCGTTTCCACAAATCCTGCCTTATAAAGGTCATAGGAGGTCAGTTTCATCGCCTTCGCCGCCTTCTCAGCCAGACTGGCGTCCTTCCAGAGAATGGAAGCAAATCCCTCCGGAGACAAAATGGAATAAATCGCATTTTCCAAAGCCCATACTTCATCGGCAACAGCCATGGCAAGCGCACCGCCGCTGCCGCCTTCTCCAATTAAAATCGAAAGAATCGGCGTCTTTAAATCAGACATATGGAAGAGATTGCGGGCAATGGCCTCGCCCTGTCCTCTCTCTTCTGCACCCATGCCCGGATAAGCGCCAGGTGTATCCACAAAACAGATGATCGGACGGTGGAACTTCTCCGCCTGCTTCATGAGACGCAGAGACTTCCGGTATCCTTCCGGCATCGGCATACCGAAGTTCCTCTCCATGTTTTCCTGGGTATTTTTGCCTTTCATCTGGGCAATGACCGTCACCGGCTGACCGTGGAACAGAGCGATACCGCCGCAGATGGCATGGTCATCCCCGAAATATCTGTCTCCGTGGAATTCCACAAATTCGTCAAACAGGCCGTGAATATAATCTTCGCCGATCGGTCTTCCCTTGGCTCTGGCAAGCGCTACCCGCTCCCAGGCAGTCTTATCCTTGGCATGCTCCGTGGAAACTTTGTACGGTGCCTTATATTTGCCCTGTTTCTTCACGGCTTCGCTGAGATCCTTAAGCTCTCTTGACGCCTCGTCATTTCCGACTCTGTGCAGGTCAAGCAGATGGCGAAGTTCTTCTTTCATATTCTGCCGTTCCACGATGCGATCCACAAATCCGTGCTCCAGCAGGAATTCAGAACGCTGGAATCCCTTTGGCAGTTTCTGATGAATGGTCTGTTCGATAACACGAGGGCCGGCAAAACCAATGAGGGCCTTCGGCTCCGCCAGAATAATGTCTCCGAGACTGGCAAAACTTGCCGTCACACCGCCTGTGGTCGGATCTGTCTGTACAGCAATGTATAACAATCCCGCATCACTGTGCCGTTTTAAGGCTGCGGCGGTCTTTTCCATCTGCATAAGAGAAGTCATGCCTTCCTGCATTCTGGCTCCGCCGGAACAGGTAAAGATCACGATTGGAAGCTTCATCTCTGTGGCCTTCTCGATGCCTCGTGTGACCTTTTCACCCACAACGGCTCCCATGCTGGCTGTCATGAATCTTCCATCCATTACCATGATGACCACTTCATTCTCGCCGATTCTGGCCTTTCCGGTCACAACCGCCTCATCAAGCCCTGTCTTTTCCTGCAGTGCCTTTACTTTATCCGGATATCCTTTCATCCGGAGAGGATTGGTGTTTACCAGTCCCGTATCCCATTCCTCAAAGGATCCTTCCTCTGTGACCAGAGCAATTCTTTCATAGGCAGGCATACGGAGATATCCGCCACATTTCGGGCAGATATAAAGATTATTCTTATATTCTTCTGTAAAAATGGCTTTTCCGCATTTATTACATTTTTTCAGAAGGCCTTTTGGCGCTTCCGGTTTATTTCCCTCTTCCACAAAACGGCTGGACGGCCGCCGGATGGAAGTCTTTTTAAACATCTTATTTAAATCCATTTACTCTCCTCCTGCATCTCTTTCAAAACATTTTCCAGATAGGAAATATTAATATCTCCTTCCTGATAATCCTCCCGTTCCATAATGTCGTACAGGAAATCAATGTTTGTCGTAATGCCTTCAATGATAACCTCCCCGAGGGCGCTGTGCATCTTTGCAATGGCCTCTTTCCGGCTCTTTGCATAGACAATCAGCTTGGCTATCATAGAGTCGTAGTAAGGAGTAATGGTATAGCCGCTGTAAATGGCGCTGTCAATACGGATTCCCTTTCCTCCCGGAAGATACATATCCGTGATGGTTCCCGGACACGGGCGGAAGTTATGTTTCGGATCTTCCGCATTGATCCGGCACTCAATGGCGTGACCGGTGATGTGTACGTCATCCTGGGTATAGGACAGATGTCTGCCGCTGGCAATACGAATCTGTTCTTTTACAATATCAATGCCTGTAACCCATTCTGTCACCGGATGTTCCACCTGAACACGGGTGTTCATCTCCATGAAATAGAAGGTTTCGTCTTCTTCCAGAAGAAATTCGATGGTTCCCGCATTGGTATATCCCGCTGCCTTTGCCGCCTGAACGGCCGCCTTTCCCATTTTTTCCCGGAGCTCATCACTCACCGCAGCAGAAGGCGCTTCTTCGATCATCTTCTGATGATTTCTCTGGATAGAGCAGTCTCTCTCTCCTAAATGGATGACATTTCCGTAATTATCCGCAAGAATCTGTACTTCGATATGGCGCGGATTCTCCACGAAATGTTCCAGATACATATGGTTGTCACCAAACGCCTGAGAGGCCTCTTTCTGAGCAGTCAGGAACTCTGTGGAAAACTCTTCTTCCGAGTAGGCCACACGCATTCCTTTTCCGCCGCCGCCGAGCACCGCCTTGATAATTACAGGAAAACCGATTCCTTTGGCAATCTCCAGGGCTCTCTTGTCATCTGTCAGAGGCTCCTCGCAGCCGGGAATCACCGGAACACCGGCATTGATCATCGTTGTTCTGGCTTCCGCCTTATTGCCAAGTTTCGCTATGGTTTTTGAATCCGGGCCGATAAATGTAATATTGCAGGCTTCACAAAGCTCAGCAAACCGGCTGTTCTCCGAGAGGAAACCATAGCCGGGATGAATCGCATCAGCTCCCGATACGATCGTGGCGCTGATAATCTGCTCCATGTTCAGATAACTGTCTTTTGCCGCTGCCGGTCCGATACAGACCGCTTCATCTGCAAGCTGTGTATGAAGTGCTTCCCGATCCGCTTCGGAATACACTGCAACGGTCTCAATCCCCATCTCTCTGCAGGCCCGGATAATGCGAATGGCAATCTCACCCCGGTTTGCAATTAATATTTTCCGAATCATCTTTCTCTCCTTTTATCCAATCATAAATGTCAGTTCGGCTTTCACCACGACTTTGCCGTCCACGCTGGCTGTCGCTTCGCCGATTCCCATCGGTCCTTTTACCTTGATGATCTTTGTCTCCAGACGTACCTTGTCACCCGGAACGATCTTGCCGCGGAAACGGCATTTATTGATTCCGCCAAAGTAAGCAGTTTTTCCTTTATTTTCTTCCAGAGAAAGAATGGCGACCGCGCCTACCTGCGCCAGTGCCTCCACTGTCAGCACACCCGGCATCACCGGTTCCTGAGGGAAATGTCCCCGGAAAAAGTCTTCATGAAACGTCACACATTTATAACCAACGGCGCTGACGCCCGGTTCCATATCTTCGATGTAGTCCACCAGAAGAAACGGATGTCTGTGAGGAATAATTTGTTCGATTTCTTTGATTCCCAGTCTCATCTTGTTATCTCCTTTTCATCCTGTCCGCAGATTGTCTCCGGAAAATACGCATCAGCATCTCCCGGAGACAGTCTGTTCCTTTTAAAAACAGCGGGCAGTTATTATCCAATCCGGAATAACGGCTGACCGTATTCTACAGCTTCTTCATTCTGAACGTAGATCTCTTTTACCACGCCGTCATATTCGCTCTCAATCTCATTCATCAGTTTCATTGCTTCCACGATACCGAGAACCTGTCCCTTCTTCACTGTATCACCGACCTGAACGTAAGCCGGAGCATCTTCGGAAGGAGCCACATAAAATGTACCGACAAGCGGGCATTTTACGATATTTCCGGACTGATCATCGGATGCCGGCGCTACAGGAGCTGCTGCAGGCGCAGGTGCCGCAGGAGCCGGTGCCGGAGCAGGGATCTCCACCTGCTGTCCGCCTTCCTGTACGGAAACCACCGGTGCTGCTGCCGGTGCCTGTTTGTTCTCCGGACAGCTCATGACAATCCGGATATTTCCCTCTGTATATTCAAAGTTGGTCAGTCCCGCCTCGGAGACACCTTTTACTAATTTAAGAATCTCTTCGTACTGCATTTTTTCTCCTTTCCTGACGCACCTGCTGCGTCAATCCTGGTAGATCTGGAAGTTTACTTCCGGACCTCTCACTCCTCATATTTCTTAACCAGAAGGGTTGCGTTGTGACCGCCAAATCCCAGAGAATTGGAGATGGCCACATTGACATCCTGCTGTACTGGTCCGTTAATTACATAATCAAGATCACATTCCTCATCCGGTTCTGTGGTTCCCACTGTCGGATGGATGTATCCTTCCTCGATGGATTTCACACAGGTGATCAGTTCCACCGCACCGGCTGCTCCCAGAAGATGGCCGATCATGGACTTGGTGGAGCTTACTTTCAGGTGTGATGCCGCATCGCCAAAGGCACGATGAATGGCTCTTGTCTCGAATAAGTCGTTGTGGTGAGTTCCGGTTCCATGGGCGTTGACATAATCCACTTCTTCCGGTTTCACGCCGGCTTCTTCCATGGCAAGCTCCATGGCCTTGGCAGCGCCGCTGCCGTCTTCCGCCGGGGAAGTAATATGATAAGCGTCGGAGGTTGCGCCGTATCCGGCCAGCTCCGCATAAATCTTCGCGCCACGTTTTTTGGCATGTTCCAGTTCTTCCAGAACAACAACGCCGGCTCCCTCACCGATGACGAAACCGCTGCGGTTCTTGTCAAAAGGAATCGAAGCCTTCATCGGATCTTCCGCAGAGGAAAGAGCTGTCAGATTGGTAAATCCGGCAACTGCGATCGGAGTGATGCTGCTCTCGGTTCCTCCTGCAAACATCACATCAGCATCTCCATACTGAATGGCACGCAGGGCATCACCGATGGAATGTGTACCTGTGGCACAGGCTGTCACCACGTTAGTACATTTACCTTTGCAGCCCAGGGCGATGGATACATTTCCTGCCGCCATGTTGCTGATCATCATAGGAATCAGCATCGGGCTTACTCTTTTTGGTCCTTTTGTGAGGATCTTCTCATGTTCTTTTTCCATACTGGAAAGTCCGCCGATACCGGAGCCGATGATCACGCCCACACGATACGGATCTTCCTCTTCCATCTTAAGGCCGGCGTCTTCCATGGCTTCTGTTGCCGCAACGATCGCGTACTGAGAAAAAGTCTCCATACGTCTGGCGGATTTCACATCCATTCTTTCCTTCGGAACGAATCCTTTGACCTCAGCCGCAATTTTCACCTTGTAATCAGCAGTATCGAACTTGGTAATCGGACCGATTCCCACTTTTTCTTCTTTTACTCCATTCCAGAATTCTTCCAGTGTATTTCCGATTGGTGTAATCGCACCCATACCGGTAATGACAACTCTTCTCTTATCCATTTACATAACCCTTTCTTACTTTGTTTTACATGACCATTCCGCCGTCAACCAGCAGTACCTGTCCGGTAATGTATGACGCCATGTCAGATGCCAGGAACACTGCCGCGTTGGCAATATCTTCCGGCTCCGCAAAACGTCCCAGCGGAATCTGTTTCATGGCCGCTTCTTTTACATCGTCGGAGAGAACCTCCGTCATCTCTGTCTTGACGAATCCCGGCGCAATGGCGTTGGCAGTGATATTTCTGGATGCCAGCTCCTTTGCCACCGACTTGGTAAGACCAATAAGGCCTGCCTTGGAAGCGCTGTAATTTGCCTGCCCCGCATTGCCCGCAACGCCGGATACAGACGTGATATTGATGATCCTGCCATATTTTTTGCGCATCATCTGACGGCTGGCAAAACGGATACAGTTAAAGCTTCCCTTTAAGTTTGTATCAATGACTGCGTCAAAATCTTCTTCTGACATTCCCATAACCAGCCCGTCACGGGTGATACCTGCGTTATTCACCAGAATGTCAATCTTTCCAAATGTTTTTACCACGCTTTTGATGAAATCATTGCAGGCGTCAAAGTCTGCCACGTTGCAGCGGAAAATCTCCGCCTTACCGCCGGCTTCCTCAATCTCGGCCTTCACGGCAGCCGCCTTCGCTTCATTTCCATTGTAATGCACTGCAACAGATGCGCCCGCTTTTCCAAAAGCCAGGGCAATCGCTCTTCCGATTCCTCCGGAAGCACCCGTTACAACCGCAACCTTTCCCTCTAACATCCTGTCAACTCCTTAATCTTTTCTACGACGGTATGCATTTCTTCCATACTGCCGATTTTAAACATGTTTACACTTCTGTCAATCTTTCTCATAAAACCGGACAACGTCTTTCCCGGTCCGATCTCCACGAAGATATCCACACCTTCCGCGATCATACGGCGGATACTCTGCTCCCACATAACGGAGCTGGATACCTGCGCCCGGAGAAGATCCTTTGTTTTGCTGATATCCGTGATAACCTCTGCGTTTACATTGGTCACATACGGGATGGAAAGCGGTTTCCAGTCTACCTTTTCGAGGGTCTCATAAAGTTCCTCTCCCGCTTCTTTTAAGAACGGAGAATGGAACGGTCCGCTGACGTTCAGCGGAAGCACTCTCTTGGCTCCTGCCTCTTTCAGCGCCGGAGTCACCGCCTCAATGGCGTCTTTCTTTCCGGTGATAACGATCTGTCCCGGACAGTTATAGTTGGCCACGGATACGTTCTCCACTCCGTCTGTCACTGCCTTTACCTGATCCCCGGAGAGTCCCAGAACCGCTGCCATACCGCCGGAACCATCCGGAACGGCATTGTGCATGAGACATCCTCTTTTCCAGATGGTCTTCACAGCATCTTCATAACTCATACCGCCTGCTGTCACGATGGCACAGTACTCGCCAAGGCTTAAACCTGCTGTCATGTCCGGTTTCAGTCCCTGGGCTTCAATCTCTCTGGTCATGGCCAGACAGGTAGTCACCAATGCCGCCTGTGTATAATCGGTACGATTCAGTAAATCATTCTCCTCAAAACAGATGGACTGGATGTCCATATCAAGAATCTTTGCGCTCTCCTCATAAGCACTTTTAGCAAGAGCGCTCTGCTCATAAAAATCTTTTCCCATTCCGACAGTCTGTGCGCCCTGTCCCGGATAAAGAAATGCAATCTTACTCATAAACCTTTGTCCCCTTTAACAGTTCCTCTGCCTGTGCATTCAGGCCTTTCACGATATCCTTACAGCTTCTGATCTCTTTTACCAGACCGGCGATCTGTCCTGCCATAACACTGCCGTTGATCACATCGCCGTCCACAACAGCCTTTCTTAAGCCTCCGAGTGTCAGATGCTCAAGCTCTTCCAGAGTGGCTCCCTCTGATTCCAGACGAAGGTATTCCTGTGTCTGTTTATTTCTGATACAACGAACCGGATGACCGGTGCTTCTGCCGGTTACCTTGGTATCGATATCTTTTGCTTTCACCACTTTATTCTTGTAGGCATCGCTGGCAATGGATTCCTTGGAAGCCACAAAAATGGTTCCCATCTGTACTGCTTTCGCACCCAGCATAAATGCTGCCGCAATACCACGTCCGTCGGCAATACCGCCTGCGGCGATAACCGGGATGGAAACGGCGTCCACTACCTGAGGAACCAGCGCCATGGTGGTGGTCTCACCGATATGTCCGCCGGATTCTGTTCCCTCTGCGATCACAGCATCCGCGCCTGTTCTTTCCATACGTTTGGCAAGCGCCACGCTGGCAACCACCGGAATCACTTTCACGCCGGCAGCCTTCCACATTTCCATATATTTCTCCGGATTACCTGCACCGGTAGTCACCACCGGCACCTTTTCGTCCACGATCACCTGCGCGATCGCGTCAGCTTCCGGATTCATCAGCATCACGTTGACACCGAATGGTTTATCTGTTTTCTTTTTTACCTGCTGGATCTGTTCTTTTACCCAGGATGCCGGCGCTCCGCCGGAACCAATAATTCCCAGGCCGCCTGCCTCAGATACGGCAGAAGCCAGCTCGTTTGTACCAACCCAGGCCATACCGCCCTGGATAATCGGGTATTCAATTCCAAGAAGTTCTGTAATTTCCGTTTTCATAATATCTTACTCCCAATCGCTGTTTTCCTTAATCGTCCTGATTTTCATCAGCTCCGTTGATTCTCAGTAAAGTATCGTCTCTGATCAGTCCTGGTGATTCTCAATGTAATTGATGAGATCACCCACGGTATCAATGTTCTCCAGATCTTCGGACGGGATCTCCACGTCGAATTCCTCCTCCAGAGTCATGACCATCTCAAATAAATCAAGAGAATCGATATTCAGATCGTTTTTAAAAGATGCGTCCATGGTTACCTGATCCGCGTCAACACCAACTTCTTCCACAATCAAATCTCTAATTTTCTCGAACATAACTTGTCCTCTCTTTCATCCTTTTTTAATTTGTCATCATTGCTTTTTATGTAATCCGGCATTCACGCCGGGGATTACCACTCCAGATAGAAACCGCCCCAGGTAAGACCTGCGCCAAATCCTGCCAGCACCAGCTTCATTCCCGGTTTCAGAAGTCCCTTCCGGTTCATATCGTCCAGAAGCATCGGAATACAGGCGGAAGAAATGTTGCCGTTATCCATGATATTCATCGGGAACTTGCTCTCGTCCTGGCGAAGTCTCTTGGCAATGGCATCGATAATTCTCTTGTTAGCCTGATGAAGAATGAAATAATCAATCTCCTCCACCGTGTGGCCGCTCAAATCCAGCACCTCATGGATGACCTCCGGCACCTTCTTCACTGCAAACTTGAAAATGGCTCTGCCGTCCATGCGGTAATATTCATCATAAGGTACCTTGTTCTTCCCGTGACCGAGACTGCAGGTCAGGGAATCGCCCTTACTGCCGTCCGCATGTAACACACAGGGAATCCTTAAATCTTCCGGAGCACAGTCAGCCTTCAATATGGCCGCTCCCGCCCCGTCTCCGAACAGGATGCACGTTCCCCGGTCTGTCCAGTCCACATAATTGGAAAGGCACTCGCTTCCAATGACCAGTGCGGTCTTCGCCAATCCTGCCTTGATCTGTCCTGCCGCCATCTGATATCCGGTAATAAAACCACTGCAGGCCGAATTCACATCGAGAGCAGCCGCACCTTTCGCTCCCAGAGCCTTCTGTACCTCACAGGCAACACACGGAAGACTCTGCTCTGCAGAAACGGTGGAGACGATGATCAGATCAATCTCCTCCGGAGTGATGCCGGCATTCTCCACTGCCCTCTTCGCAGCTTCTGTCGCCATGCCCGCAACGGTTTCATCCGTAGCTATATGACGGGTCCGTATCCCGGTCCGGGTCTGAATCCATTCATCGGAAGTATCCACCATCCGGGCAATCTCAAAATTATCGACCACCCTCTCCGGCAGAAAGGATCCCGTACCTGCAATCTTTACAAACATATCTGTTATCCTCTTTCTTTCATCAGCTTATATCTCTCCGGAGCGGCATCCGCTTTTTCCATGCGGCAGACCGCACCGGAGACAGATTTTCTCCACTTCTTATTGTACATCATTTTTCATAAATGTACATCTTTTTTCACATTGTTTGGTAACAGTTCCGCCATGCACCTGAAAAGACTGAGCTGTCACATTGTTTGAAACCTGAATATTTTGATTATCAAACTTTTTGAGTAACAATATAACACAATATCATTTTAAGTCAAGTATTTTTAGCGGAACAACTATCCGGCCTCCAGCCCCCTTCCATACCTCTTTTCATTCACAAAAACCTCCCCCGCCGGCAGCTTCGCGCCGGCAGGAGAGGTTCCCCGTTTTTTATGTTCTGCCTTCTCTGGTTCCCCGCTGTCTTCCTTAATCTTTCTGCGATATTCCGCATATCCTATGTCTGACCAGAATCAGGCTCCGCTTCCTATAATAGATGATAATCATACAGCTTCGCCGGCTTCTCGAAGGTCTCCTCCTGAATCCGCGAACTTACCATATCCACGGTACAGATCTCATGCTCCACCTTGAGGAAATCATGAATCTCCTCAATACCCTCGCCGGTATAGGAACTTGTAAAAAAGATGTGCTCACAGCCGGTCAGCCTCAGCCATTCCGCCGCCTGCTGCGGGTTCGCGCACCAATGATCAATCTTCGTCACGATACCGATAGTCTCCCGGTTGCTGACCGCCGCCACGTTAGGCGGATAAAGCGAATATGGCTCCGTGGCGCTCAGCACAATGCCCACCACATCCGCTTCTGCGATGTAAAGGGCGATGGCGTGTGCCAGATCAATATTCTCCGCATACTCTCCCGGCATATCGATCAGGCAGTCATACTGACTGACATACTGCGTCTTATGATACGTAATCTTCTCTCCCCGGAGCGCCTGCTTCAGCGTCGTCTTGCCGCACTCACTGCGGCCAATCAATACCATTCTTCTCATGATACGTTTCCTCCCTGACCCAATACTGTCACCGGCAAACTTCAGCCTCTCTGCCGGCAGCATCCAGCTTTTGATATATTTAATAATATAACACTTTTTTTTAAGATTGTAAAATAGATTTCTGTTATGTGTGATAACTTATCCTTATGAAAACACCCGGTTTACCGGAAGGAAAAACCGGTTTTATCTGGACAAACCCATGGGAAAGTATTATACTTTTTTCACAGCAGATTTACCAGCGCGCGGGTTCCACGGCCGGCGGACAGATGATTCACCTTTCTCCGGTTCCGTACAGCCACGGCTCCGCGCGCCGGATTTCACCCTGTATGAAGGAAACACACGAAAGGAGTCATATGAAAAAAAGCAAAAAACTGAATAAATGTATGATCATCGCGGTGATCGTGGTACTGGCAGCCATCTACTATTATTTTGCGCTGCCGGCCATCAACATCCACAACGCTTCCATCTGGAAGTTTATCATTGCAATTCCGGTGATTCTTCTTATTCTATATGTAGTTCAGAAGTTTCACACCAACGGCGGCCGGAAGAACCCTGTACAGGCAGGAAAGCTATTAAATACTGCTCTCTTTAAGATTCTGGCAGGCATTATCCTGCTGCTGCTCATTATCTACGGAGCGGGTACCCTGCTATCTTCCCCGATCATCAATGCTTCCCGTTATCAGAAGCTTATGACCGTGGAGACCGGAGAGTTCTCCAAAGATATCACCCAGATTTCCTATGATCAGATTCCTCTTCTGGACCGGGCGTCCGCAGAGCTTCTCGGTGAGAGAAAGATGGGAAGTCTTGTGGATCTGGCCTCCCAGTTTGAGGTTGCGGAGCTCTATACCCAGAGCAACTACAATGATACCCCGGTACGGATCACACCGCTGAAATATGCCGATATCATCAAATGGTTCACCAACCGGAAGGACGGCATTCCGGCCTATATCATGATTGATATGGCAACCCAGGAGACCAAACTTGTCCGTCTCGATGAAGGTATGAAATATACGCCGTATGACCATTTCGGCCGGAATCTGTACCGTCACCTGCGGTTTAAATATCCGACCTATATCTTTGATAACATCAGCTTTGAAGTGGATGACAACGGTACGCCGTACTGGATCTGCAGCACGAAAAAGTATAACATCGGTCTCTTCGGCGGACAGACCATCGGCAATGTGGTCATCTGCAACGCCATCACCGGGGAATGTACGGATTATGCTGTGGAAGACGTTCCCGGCTGGGTGGATCAGGTATACCGGGCAGACCTCCTGATTCAGCTTTATGATTATTACGGAACCTTAAAACACGGCTATATCAACAGCGTGATCAGTCAGCGGGACTGCCTGGTCACCACCAACGGCTACAACTATCTTGCCATCGGAGATGATGTCTGGGTATACACCGGCGTCACTTCCATCACCAGTGACCAGTCCAACGTGGGATTTGTCCTTATGAATCAGCGGACCATGGAGACCCGCTACTATGAGGTCGAAGGGGCCATCGAGGATTCCGCCATGGCGTCGGCGGAAGGTAAAGTACAGAACCTCGGTTATAAATCCGCCTTCCCTCTTCTCCTGAATATTGACAATGAACCGACCTATCTCATGGCGCTGAAAGACGCTGCCGGTCTGGTGAAAATGTATGCCATGGTCAATGTCCAGAATTACCAGATTGTCGCCACCGGCAACTCTGTGGTGGAATGCGAAGCCGCCTACAAAAGTCTCATGGCCGACAACGGCATTGAGACCAGCGAAACGCAGCCGGAGGAGAAAGAGACAAAAACTGTCACCGGCACCATCCGCAAGATTGCCGAAAGTGTCGTGGAAGGCAACTCCCACTACTATCTGCTTCTGGACCAGTCCGATACGATTTATGATGTCAATGTGGCGGAGAACCTCTCTGTCATCCGCTATAACACAGGAGACAGTATCACCCTGGAATACACCGAAGGCAGCGACCGCTGCAGTGTGGTGAAAATCCTGGAAGAAGACGCCACCGCCCAATAACAATGATCATAGTATCGATATTCTATGATATCGATGCCCCGTAATAAAAAATTCCGTCAGTCTTTTGGCTGGCGGAATTTTTTATAAAAACCTACTTTAACAACATAACTTTTTGGGCAATTCGTTTTACCCTATACAATAAGGAAAGTTCTCTATCTATTGCTCCTTTGATTTTCATAGCTACATTACGAATAAATCAATTCTACTATATATTTCATTTATTTCTAAGAATTCTTTTAATTTTCACAATATTCCTGACTGTTTTATCGTATTTTCCGGTCAAAGCTGCTCTTGATCCATAATTCATCCCGGTATTTGGCCACCGCTCTTCTGGAAATATGAATACCTTCAGCCACCAGCAATTCCACCAGTCTGGCATCACTGTACGGCCTGCGCTTGTCCTCACCGTCCACCAGGGACTTGATCCGGTCTTTGATATGTCCTGCGGAAAGTTCCTCTCCTCTCTCGCAGGATACAGTGCCTGCAAACAGCTTTTTCATGAGGATTGTGCCCGCCGGCGATTTCACGTATTTTCCCCGCACCGCACGGCTCACCGTGGACGGATGTACATGAAGTTCCTCCGCCAGGGCGCACATGGTCATGGGAGCCGGATTCCCCCTGCCCGAAAAATATGCTTCCTGCCTTCCAAGGATTGCCCGGGCAATGGACTTCATGGTCTCCCTTCTCTGTTCCACACTGTTTAAAATGAACCGGCACCGGTCCAGATTCTTTTTGAAATAACCCGTCAGTTCCGCATCTGTTGAACTGTGCATCATAGCCACATATTGATCATTGACATGATAATTGCCGGACCAGCGATCATTAATGGAAATCTCCCACTGGCCATTTCTGAAATCATAGATGATATCCGGCACAATATAATTGACTTCCGTCTGCTGAAGCCCGGAGAGAGGTTTCGGATTCAGTTTTGCAATCCGGGCGATGTACTTCCGTATCTGCGCTGTGGAAAGACCAGTCTGTCTGGAAATAACACTGATTTTTCCTTCGCTGACCTCCGGCAGATACCGGCTCACCACCAGTTTCAAACCCTCATCTTCTTCGCCCATGACTTCCAGCTGCTTTAAAAGACATTCCGAAAGCCCGGAAGCAAACACACCAAAGGGTTCCAGATCTTTCAGCCTGGCCAGGACTCTTTCCACAGTCTGTTCCGGTACGCCGGTAAGTTTTGCCGTCTCTTCTATACTCATCCGGAAAAAGCCGTCATCTTCCAGGCAGTCCACCAGATAACCCGCCAGCTTCCACTCCTCGCCGGAAAAAGCGCTCATCTCAATCTGGCTTAACAAATACTTTTTCAGATAATCCTCCTCCGGCGCCGCAAGATTATTCCGCGAATCATAGTCTTCATCCTCATCCCCGCGATTTCTTCTCTTTCGCGTATCATGATCAAACCAGCGGACATCCTGCCCCATACCAGAAGGAACGCTACTGTCGAGATTACAGTCCAGCAGCGGATTACTCATATATTCATTTTGCAAAAATTCTTCCAGCTCGATGGCGTCCATCGCCAAAATCTCCAGAGACTGAATCTGCGACTGACAAAGGATTTGTTTCGTCTCCAGTGCGACATGCTGTGATAATTCCATTTTGATCCCACCTTATAATCTGCACATCCATATCGTTCCTGTTAAGAAAACTCACCTCTAACTTTATCACAAGAATGATAAAAATTCAACAAATCCCGACATGATGTTATTAACTTTTCCATGATTTTATTTGTATTTATAAAAAAATACCGCCTTAATTCATAAAAATGGTGAATAAAAGCAGTATTTTTTATCATTATTCTACAAAGTAATTTGCCGGCCTTCCTGGTAAGAAAGAAAGTGAAATCTTCCATGAAATAAAAATTTTTATAGATATAAAATAAAAGCTTCGCAGAAGCCAACGATATTTATTTTTCCTGTATATCCTTCCCCCTTAATCGGCTTCTGCAGGCGAAAAAGCCCCGGTCTCCCGTTTGTACGGCAAGACCGGGGTAAATCATATCATCCTGTAATAACTCCATGATACAGTATATCAACTTCTTTTACAGGAAAAATGCATTCTCTGCTCTTCTCGTATAATGATTCTTAAGCATCTCTTTATGGGAAAGGAAGTCTTCGTCTGTAAAATATTTAGCCTGCGTCGGACAGGCACGGATACACGCCTGACATTTGATGCAGATGCCCTCCACCACCGAGCAGTCATCCCTGCGGATGCTTCCCATAGGACAGACGGACGCGCAGGCGCCGCACTGAATGCAGCGGTCTGCGTCGGTCACTGGTTTGGCTTTCAGGAATTTCGCCGGTTTTCCGTCGGCCCGCAGGGGCGTATAGTATGGCCCCACCGGGTTATGGCCGGCAATCTTAAGCGCCGATACGCCGCAGGAGGCCGGCGGCTGCTCCGATGAGTCTTCCGGGCCACAGCCGATGCCGCCGGCAGCCTTTTTGCCGCCGACAATCTTTTCTTTTCCGGACAGTTCCTTTATTTTCTCTGCCGCCTGCCGGGCAAAGGCACGCAGTTCTTCTTCATCCTGCTGGTCAGGCCGCCCGGCGCCGATATCGTCGGAAAATGCGTGGCGGGCCGCTGCCGCGGCGGCGGCAGCCACATGGAAGCCGTGATTCTCCAATAGCAGCGCCAGCTCCATGAGCCCGTCGTCATAATTCCTGTTTCCGAACACGCTGACTGCCACGGCCGGCGTGCGTTTTCCCTCAAAGCTCTGGTCCACATCGGGGAGGATTTTGTTGGGAATCCGCCCGGCGTAAACCGGCGTACCGAGGATCAGCAGATCTTCCTCCGTAAATGTATAGTTCTTTTTTCTCTCGTCCGGCAGAGTGAAGGAAATCCTATGTACCGGAAGTGCCAGACATTTTCCCATCTCCTCCGCCAGCAGATTGACGATGTGCTTTGTGCCGCCGGTAGGACTGAACGATGCCGCCCGGATTCTTTTTATCTTCATAACTGCCGCCCCCTCTTTTTCTCTTTCTTTTTGGATGTTTGCTTTTCCTGTGTTATCCCTTCTGTCTGCTACCTCCTTGCCCCCGAAAAACTCAGCGCTTGTTTGCGCTGTTTCCCTTACTGGTAACGCTGCGGGCGCCGCTGGTCACGATGGCGCTGCTCTTGGAAGAAGCGTAAGCTTTGTTCTTCTTCAGCACCGCCTTTTTATAGCGGGAAGAAGACTGGGTGACTACCTGGATGCCCTGGCGGTATCCGTACACTGTGTTGCCGGATACGGTCACCTTTGATTTATTTAATTTCTTCGCAGCCGCCTTTCCCTGAATGGTGATATTTAATCCCACCGAGTAGGATTCATTTTTCCGGGTGCTGTAGGTGGTAATAGTATTATTTTTCACCACTGCATTTAAGGTATTATAGAGGGTGCATCCCTCCGCACTGTAGCCGGTGATAGTATTACCTTTGATGACGATGTTTTCGTGAAATTTATTCTTATATTTATTGCCATCGGCAGTGGCATAGTTGGCGCAGACGCCCCGGCTGCCCTCGATGGTGTTGTTCAGCACCTTGATATTTTTACAGGTCTGGCCTTTCACATATTTCTTTCCGTACTGCACCAGCACCGGCGCGGTTTTTGGCGCGGCCACATCAATCTGCAGCGCTTCTTCCACGGATTTCTTTTTCTTCCTGCCCTGTACCTTCAGAGTGCTGTTCTGCACTGTGGTATTTTTCATGGCGATGAGCTCGATGGCGTGAGACTGATAATTGGATAAAATCGTCACCCCGTCAATGGTCACATTGCTGCCATGGCTGAAAGCCATGACAGAGCAGGATTCTTTCTTATCTGTGATCTCCCAGGTGCCTCCCTGAATCTTCACGTTGGTCAGCGCCCTGTAATTGACCGCCTCCGGCTTGTTGGACAAGATTCCTTTATCTTTTGAAGTCATGACGATGGTGGCTCCGTCGGCGATAATGGTGGTATTGCTTCCCAGATACACTACGTTGGTAAGCTCCACCCGGGAACCTGCCGGAATGACAATGGTTTTCTGCTGGTCACCGCTGCATAAGGTATTCAGCGTGCTGGAATTTAAGTATCCGGCACTGCTGCCGCCCTTTCCTTTTGTATACACATTCATCACGATCTGGCCCTGGTCATTAAAGGTGCCGGCCAGCTGTTTTCTGCTTCCCATCACTTCCACACCGGACAGATTTTTCTTTGCTGCGGATACCGGAGTATTCCACAGGAAAAGAAACGCCAGCGCAAAAAATGCGATAATCGCCATCCATGTGATTGAAAATGTGCGGACCGCTGCTGGGCTCACGCTGCCGGCAGCACCGGCGGCTGCAAACCTCCCGGTTCTGCCGGGATATACATGTTCCTCTGTCTTTCTTATCAAACGATTCATCTCTTCTCCTTTCTGTATTCCTGTCTTCGAAGAAAGGCCGCAGACCCTCCCTCAGGTCTGCGGCCTCCCGCCTTATGATTTCTGCCATTCGGGCAAATCGTTATCTCTTATACATTTTATTCTTTTTGTTTACGATCTTTTTCGCTGCCTTCTTGCTGAGCATGATGGCGTTCTTCTTTTTCGGCGCGTAACATTTGTTATTCTTCACGGTGACCTTCTTATATTTGGATGAAGTCAGGGACACAAGCTGCATTCCCTGGCGCACGCCGTAAATGGTATTGTTGGTCACGACGATTTTGGCCTTTTTCATCTGCTTCTTTGCCGCCTTGCCCTGCACCGTGATATTGAGACCCACGGAATAAGACTTTGTCTTGCGGGTGCTGTGGGAAGTGATGGTATTATTTTTCACCACTGCATTGAGGGTGTTATAGATCACGCAGCCCTCGGCGCTGTAACCGGTCATGGTATTACCGATGATCGTAATCTTATCATGGAACTTATTGACATATTTTCTTCCGTCGCCACCGTCAAAGTTCACACACAGTCCCCGGCTGCCCTCGATGGTATTATTAAGAATCTTAATATTCTTACAGGTCTGCCCCTTGACATATTTGGCGCCGTACTGCACCAGCGGAGGCGCTGTCTTCGGAGTGGCGATGTCAATCTGCAGAGCCTCCTCCAGGGAATTCTTATTGGCCTTCCCCTGTACTTTCAGGGTACTGTTCTGGACCGTCGTGTTCTTCATGGCGATAAGCTCAATGGCATGGGATTCGTAGTTGGACACGATGGTGACCCCATCGATCACCACATTGCTGCCATGGCTGAACCGGATCACAGAACAACTGCCCTCCTCATCGGTCAGCTTCCAGGTTCCCCCCTGGATCCGGACATTCTGAATGGATTTATAGCCGGTGGCCGTCGGTCTGCTGGCAAGAATCCCTTTGCCTTTCTCATTCATCACCAGAGTGGCGCCGTCAGCGATGATCGTCGTATTGCTGCCCGGGTGGATCCCATTTATAAGTTCCACCGTGGAGCCGGACGGAATCACAATGGTCTTTTTCTCATTGCCGCTGCACAGAGCAGAAAGCGCATTGGAATTCACGTGAGCATACCTGATCACATCGCCGCCTTTTGTCTTATAATCTTCCGTGCAGACATTCATGACAATCTGTCCCTTGTCATTGTAAGTGCCTGCTACCCGGTTCCATCCGCCCATCACTGTCTCTCCTGCCTGATGGGCAGAAACGGAAGCGGAAAACATTCCCCATCCAATGGCACAGCAGAACATCAATGCGGCCAGCGGCAGCAGACGCCGCCATTCTCTTTTCTTTTTCATAATATTTCTCCTTTTAAAAAGCATGTGCGCATCCATTTACCGGATAATAGTTCCTGTCTTTCCGAGGAATCCTTCCAAAGCCTTATCAATGGATGTGATCACCACTCTTCG
Organism: Eubacterium sp. An11; assembly: GCF_002161065.1. GTDB lineage: Bacteria > Bacillota > Clostridia > Lachnospirales > Lachnospiraceae > Anaerobutyricum > Anaerobutyricum faecale. The sequence goes on from NZ_NFLV01000001.1 coordinate 404,721, forward strand.
TCCGGTACCCTTTTCCAGGAAGGATACTCCTGCTTCCATCTTAGGGAGCATGGTATTTGGCTCAAACTGATTCTCATCAATATATTTCTTCGCCTGCTCTGCTGTGATCTCTCCAAGAGGAGTCTCAGAAGAAGTATTGTATCCAATGGAAACATGCTCCACGCTGGTGAGAATCATAAGCTCGTCCGCATTGAGGAGCTCCGCCATACGTCCGCTGGCGTAGTCTTTCTCAATAATAGCGCTGGCACCCTTTAACTGCACACCCTGGGCAAGTACCGGAATACCGCCTCCGCCACAGGCAATGACCACATGGCCTGCATCTGCCAGAGCCCGGATGGAATCGATCTCAATGATCCCCTGCGGCTTCGGAGCCGCCACAATCCTGCGGTATCCGCCTTCCACCTCGGTGACATAGTTGCCGTTTTTCTCCTCTTTATCGGCCTCTTCCTTGGTGAGAAGCCGTCCGATGATCTTCACCGGCTCGGAAAACGCATCGTCATACGGATCTACCATCACCTGCGTAATGATCGTGCAGACCGGCTTGGAGATTCCTCTTGTCAAAAGTTCCGCCCGAAGCGCATTCTGCAGGTCATAACCAATATAGCCCTGACTCATGGCGGAACATACAGACATCGGCGCCGGTGTATAGTCTGCTCTTCTGGCGCCAAATTCATTCATGGCCGTGTGGATCATGCCCACCTGCGGCGCATTGCTGTGAGAAATCACAATGTCCGCTCCGGCCTCCACCAGATTGGCAAGAATCTTTGCTGTCCTCTTTGTTGCCTCATACTGTTCCGGCAGTGTGGTCCCCAGCGCCCGGTGACCCAGTGCCACTACTACTCTTTTTCTGCTCATAATATCTATATCCCTTTCTATATATCATTCATTTGTTACTATTCATCAGCCATACACTTCGGATTCCGCAACTGACGTTGCTTTTGCCTTGAATAGCGCATGGCTGAATAGTTGTATTTATTTTACCAAAAAATCAACAAAACCGCCACATATAATTCGTCATTTTTCCAGATATTCCCGCATGGCTGCCATGGCATTTCTTCCGTCCTCCAGACCGGTTTGGTAGAGAGCTTCCAGCTTCTCTTTATTTTTCTCCACACGGTCCACATTGACTTTCTCCTTCGGCCGGATTACAAAGACCCTTCCCGCCTTTTCCTCTTCTTCCAGAAAGTCCAGTGTCTCATTATAGCGGATATGCCGGTTGGCCATCTGTTTCACAAACGCCTTGGAACGCGGATAACGCATCTTTAAAAGGCGGATATTGTGCGTCGGTTCCTTGCGGTATCCTTCTTCTCTGGTGAGTACTACCACATTTTTCTCATTGCCCTCTTCGATGGACTTACGAATCGGAATACTGTCCGCCACCCCTCCATCCAGATAGGTGTGTCCGTTGACCACCAGAGATTTGGAAACAAGAGGCAGGGAGCTGGACGCGCGGATGGCCCACATCTGCTTCGTCAGGTCCTTCACCTTCACATAAACCGGTTCTCCGGTATCCACATCCGTTATGACCGCGTGGAGCGTACCCGGATATTTTTTAAACGCCTCATAGTCAAAGGGATCCAGCACATTTGGAATCTGAGAATACAGCATATCCACGCCAAAAATATTTCCCGTGCGAAGAAACGTTCTGGTGCCGCAGTAATTGGGATCATCCAGATAATCCACGGCCACCCGGTACGCCCGCCCCGGCTGTCTGGACATATAGCTGCACGCATGGCAGCTGCCCGCCGATACGCCGTAAATATCTGAGAACTGTATCTCCTTCTCCAGAAACGCATCCAGCACTCCGGCCGTATACACTCCGCGCATGCCGCCGCCTTCCAAAATTAATCCTGCATGATACATCGATAACACCTGCTTTCTTCTGTCAATCTTTCTGTCAGTTCTGTTTACATTTTCCATGGATACAGCCATTCACATTTTCATGGCATCCGGCTATTCACTCTGGCCCTGCCGCCCTCTCAATAATAATCTGCTGCCGCACCCACTCGGAGACCGGACTGCGTCCGCTGCCGGCTGCTGCCACCTGCTCATAAAGGCCGGCTGCCCGGACATCCGCCGCAAAAAGCGCTGCGGCCGCGCTGCCCCTGGCAAAATTCTGTCCCTCCACCGGTCTTTGGAGCAATGGTATGGAAGATCTCTCCCGAATCTTTTTAAGGAGCGGCGCAGCTCTTCTGGCAAACCCCAGCACTCTGGCATAGGGTACGGGAATCTCTGCCGCCCGGAAAAGATAGTCCTCTTTTTTTATATGCAGCACCAGATGGAGTAATGCCCGACGCCAGGCAGCGTCGGTGAGCCTCTTCGTGTGAAGCGCGCCGATAAGCTCCGGCAGAGACATGCCCGGCCGGTACAATTTCAGAAACCGGGCCGCCATGTCCTTATCAAAACCAAAAATATCTTCCGGCCGCTCTCCCATCAGTACCGTGTAGGAAAGAAACGGCATCAAATCCTCCCAGCCCGCAGTATTATTGCTGCTCCAGCACTCCAGAAACTCTCCGGCTCCCACTCCCATGGCTCTGCCGAGCATCGGCCGGATCTCCTTCCCTTCGGCGAGCAGTTTCCGGACAGCCGAGGCGGACGGGTACCTCTTCTCCATATCCACATCATGATAACCGGCACCCTGTCTCCTGATCGTCACCGGGACAATAGGAGACCGCAGCCTATGTAAAGACTTCAGATACTCCAGCCCCAAAATGTGATTTGGCTCTTCCAGAATCTCCCAGAAAATCTTAGTTTCCGGACAAAATTCCCTCACATACGCCTTCAGCGCATCCTCTCTGGCCAATGGGAAATTTTTGCCCCTTTTTAATTCTTCTCTCAGTTGTTTTTTATAAAAATCCGGTTCTTCTGATAAAAACTTAACGAGAGGTTCGAAGTCTTTTATCTCCGCTTTCTCACTCCCGAAGGATAAATAATCCACCGAGCGGAGGTTATTAAGCAGCTGCACGCCGGCGGACGCAAAATATTCGGCGCTGGCCGAAGCATAGGTCACCGGCAGCTCAAGAACCAGATCCGCACCGCCATACAGAGCCATACGGGTACGGAGATACTTATCCACGATCGCCGGTTCCCCCCGCTGCACATAGTCACCGCTCATGACCACCACAATGAAATCCGCACCGGTCTGCCGCCTTGTTTCCTCGATATGATACTGATGTCCCCGGTGAAAGGGGTTATACTCCGCAATAATTCCCGCTGTGATCAATGACTGTCCCGCCTTTCCCAAACACGTTCCGGTTTGATTTTTCTATCATACCTGAAATCAAAAAAAATAACAACTCCTCACGGAAATGAAATCTCTTTTTTCAATGAGATTGTACTTTTTTTAGTACATTCCAAATTGTATTTACTTTCGAACAAAATCAATTATTGTTAATTTTGAAACAATGCTCATCGGGAAAATGAAATCAAATCCGGCAGAAAATAGCAAAAAAAGTCCGGATTATCCGCAATATAATGCATTTTCAAAAGATTGTTTTCGTACTATAATTTTTGTATAATAGATTTATAATTAGTGAAATTGTGGTTTCGCTTTACAAAAATAATTATTTTTTCAAAGGAGACATGAACATGAAAGTTTTAGTTATCAATTGTGGAAGCTCTTCTCTCAAATACCAGGTGATTGATTCCGAGACAGAGCACGTACTGGCAAAAGGTCTTTGTGAGCGTATCGGCATCGACGGCCGCATGACCTATCAGCCGGCCGGCAAGGACAAGATCAAATATGAAGCTCCGATGCCTGCCCATCGTCAGGCTGTTGAGCTGGTGTTAAAACAGCTCACTGATCCTGAAAACGGCGTTCTTAAATCCGTTGATGAAATCGATGCTGTAGGACACCGTATGGTACACGGCGGCGAGAAATTTGCCTGCTCCACACTTCTTACTGACGAGGTTTTAAAGACCGTAGAATCTTTCAATGACCTCGCTCCTCTTCACAATCCGCCAACACTGGTCGGTGTAGCTGCCTGCAAAGAATTAATGCCGGATACTCCGATGGTTGGTGTATTTGATACCGCTTTTCATCAGACCATGCCTCCGGAAGCATACATCTATGGTCTTCCTTATGAATATTATGAAAAATACGGCGTGCGCCGCTACGGTTTCCACGGTACATCCCACAGATACGTTTCTCTGCGTGCCGCTGAGATCCTCGGCAAGAAACCGGAAGATCTGAAAATTGTCGTCTGCCACCTGGGCAACGGTTCCTCTCTTTCCGCAGTGGACGGCGGCAAATCCGTCGATACTTCCATGGGACTGACTCCACTGGAAGGTCTTGTTATGGGAACCCGTTCCGGTGACATCGACCCAAGCTGTATTGAATTCATCGCCCATAAAGAGAACCTGACCTTAGAGCAGGTAATGGAAATCGTCAACAAGAAGTCCGGCGTTCTCGGTATCTCCGGTATCTCCTCCGATTTCCGTGATCTGGACGAGGCAGCAAGAAGCGGCAACTACAGAGCAGCCCTTGCTCTTAAGATCTTCTGCCACTCCGTAGTAAAATACATCGGAAGCTCCATCGCCGTTATGAACGGCGTTGACGCCATCGTATTTACCGCCGGTATCGGTGAGAACGACGACCTGATCCGTTCCGCCATCATGGATCACTTCGGATACTTAAACATCCGTCTGGACGACGAGGCCAACAAGATGCACGGCCAGGAACGTATCATCTCCACTCCGGACTCCAGCGTGAAAGTCATCTGTATCCCTACCAACGAAGAGCTGATGATCTGCCGCGATACCGTAGAGATCGTTACCAAGAAGATGGTAGAAGACGCTGTGAAAGAAGTTATGGCGAATAAGTAAGAGATCATCTGATTGCACAATAGAATATAAACCTGTGAAAATGTAAACCAGGCGCGTCATATGACGCGCCTGATTTGTTTCTGTGGTATTTCAAAAAGGCATCAGAATCATCCCCCGCCCCATCTTCACATGCAAAATATCCACAATCTCATTTTTTCATTTTAACTTTCTTTACATTACTCCATGCAGAATAATATTTTTGATTATTGATTTTTTTGACACTGCGAATCCGAAAATAATATTTTTTGTTTTTCTTTAACTTTTTAATCGTTTTCTGAATCGTTTTATTTTTGTTGATATTGATCGTTTTCGCTTTTTTAAAACTTTTTTTGGCAGCATACTGAATCTGATATCCGTCTGCTGAAGTGTTTCTTTTCCACTTAATCTTCACCTTGTTGGCATTCGTTTGCTTTACAGATTTTAATTTTGTTTTTTTCACTGTAATATTTGAATTTTCTGACGGTGATGAAGGAATCTTCTCATTCTTAGTATCTGACTGATTCGCAGCTGCTGAATTACTGTTTGCTATTGTGCCTGTATTGGATTGGAAACTATTGTCCGGCTGAGGATTTTCTTCTTCCTGCAAAATAGATATTTCCGGCCCATTGTCACCATTCTGTTCAATATGAATTACATAATCCTCATTAATAGCAAAACTCTGTTCTGTCGTTTTATCTTCAGCGACTATTGTCACTTTCCCTTCATTAAATCCAGCAACATCTATTACATTATTTTTTACTGAAAAATCAATAGTATCAAAAGCCGTGCCAGTGATGATATAATCTATTTTTTCATCATCAGTCAACTGTGAGAATGTGACCGTGACATTTTCTTTCTCTGTACCTGATATCATTGCAGTTTTTCCACTTCCCGAATCCACACTCGTCGTTACTGTTGTTCCTTCCGGAATGCAGAACTCCAAAGAATCTTCGCTATCTGTTACAGAAAATATATCCTCTTCATTGGCAGTATAAGAAATCTCTTTATTCGATGCCCAAAACAGTTTCTCTGTCTTTTCTTCTGAAATATCTTCAGAAGAATCTGAACTGACCACAATTGGAACAGCCAGATTTTGATTACTGGTCTCTCCATAGCTGAGGGAAACCTCTTCTCCACCAATTGACAACGTAACATCATCGGACAGAGAAGAAATCAATCTGTTCTTTTCCGAAGAAATTGATTTTCCGGAAGATTGATTTTTTCCTACAGTAATTCCTCCTGATTCCAGCCACTCCTCAATACTGTCCAAATCCGCTGTGTACGAGATAAATGATAAGAAACCATCAGACCATATAGTACCTTTTATCCCTTCATCCTCATCCGCATCTTCTATCTGGTAGGACCAGCCTATATATTTTCCATTTTCTTTTTTAATTATAATATAATGTCATTTATTATCAAATTGATAAATCTGTAATCTTTTTATGTTCTCAGGTCAGCAAAAAAGCACGCCAATGTTTATTTTTATCGCGCGCTTTTTTCTTTCTTATTATAAAGTTATAAAGAAATTTTTATGGCACAAAAAAAAACGGGCTCCTCACCCGTTTTTTGTGAAATGTTTATTTGTTTAAGAAAGATGTTCCTCCATCCAACGACGCAGCTGCTCTGCTGATTGTGCGTCTCCCAGCACATCTTCTCCGGCAGAAATATTTTCCAGGTAATCATAGAACGCTTCCAGTATGTCCGCCTCCTGAAATTGAAAAATTTTAAACTGGTTCTTATGGGCATACTGGAATAACATGTTTTCTCCCCGGCTGATGAGTATCTCCCAGTGATAACTCAACGGGAAATTCTCTGCGGGAAGCAGACGAATATGATACCAGCCTTCATCTACAGCTTTTAAGATTCGTCCTATCAATATCCGATGGTCCGATATTGATATGGCCCCATTAAAAAATACGGATGGATATTCCCGTAAAATGCCATCCCTGATAAATGCTTCCACAAAAGAAGCATTCATCAGAACAGTAACCTGACCATGCTTTTTTGCCCGATAAAGCGCAGCAGTATAAGCCGTGTAATTCTTAATAACCGATGCACAGTCCGGAATTTTACGGTTTATATATTTTCTAATCAGATGTTTGTCCCAGAACTGCACGCTGCAAAGACCGGAACAGATTTCCATGGTGCTGGAAAATGTGGTTCCCCGCAGATAATCCTGGCCCCATTTGGCCTGATTGCCGCCGAAACCATCCACGGCGACCATCAAAGTATGGCTCTGCCGGCGCATTTTTTCAAAAAAATGGTCAAAATACGCAACCACTTCCGCGTTGCTGTGAAGAATCGCCGCCTTCCAGTCTGACGAAATCTGCACCGCATAACGGTCGGTCACCACCAGGTAAGGCATCACATTCATGATGCCATAATGTTCTGTGGGACTGCCATAATAATATCTGGGTTCATAGCGGCGGATGCCGATGCCGTAGCGAAGAATCCGCCGGATATTTTCCAGGTTGCGGCAGCCATCTCTCCCGCCGTTGACTTCCAGGCAGATGATCTGGGTTACCCGGGTCTGTACATTGTCATCGCACAAAAGGAGAAGCGACTCCATCAGCAGATCATTGTCTGGCTGCGTCAGAAGCCGAATTTCTCCGCCCTGGACCATCGTCTCGTAGATGAGACATTGTTCACAAGACGGTTGATTTCCAGCTCGCCTTCCATCAACTGCTGGCCTTCCGTGGTCCGCAGATACATTTCCTGCTCCAGTTTCGGCGCTACCGACTCTTTGTCCTCTATGATCAGGAGTGAATTCAGAATCTCTCTGACTTTGCAGCGGCGATTATACTGCACCAGTCCCACCTGCGTGATCTCGTATGCTTCCAGCACTTCCATTCTCTCCTCCGGCGTCAGCTGCAATTCCGACATGAGCATTTCCAGCTGCCGGCGATTCTTCAGCGGGCGGCTGCCCTTCAGATACTGATACAGGGTGGAACGCTCGATGCCGCTGCGCCCGAACAGCTCCGCCATGGTATAACCTTTCTGACTCAGAAAATATTTCAGTTTTTCCGACAAAATAGACATGTGTTCACCGTTCTTTCAGAGTTTTTTCATTCTATTATTCATTTTACAATATATATTTTCTTACAGTCAATCTGTGGCAATGTTTGTGGCATGTTTTTAATTTTTACAAATTAACGCTAGACATCGAAATTTGATTCAGCTATCAAAAATCAATTAATTTCTTTTTAGTATTAACGGTGTACATTTTTCAGGAAATGTAATTCAAAATTTCTTATATTATAGAAAAAACGCGCCGCATACGGATACATTTTCCATATACAGCGCGTCCTTAATTTTGGATACGATTTCTATTTTCAGTTACTTTGATCACCCTGTTCTCATTTTCTGAGAATCCGGATGGAGTTCAACAGGCAGATGACGGATACTCCTGTGTCAGCAAACACGGCAATCCACATGTTGGCAAAACCGAACAGCCCCATGATCATGACGATGATCTTGATGGCCAGAGCAAATACCACATTCTGCCAGGAAATACGGTTGGTCATCTTAGCAATGCGCAAAGCTTCCGGAATGGCGTTCATCTCTGAATTCATGAATACCACATCCGCCGCCTCGATGGCCGCGTCGGCACCGCTTCCCATGGCGGCCCCCACATCGGCGCCGGCCAGTACAGGCGCATCGTTGATACCATCGCCCACAAACATGACTGCTCCATGCTGCTCACGTACTTTCTGCAGCTCAGAAAGTTTATCCTGCGGCAGAAGTTTCGCATGTACTTCGTCGATACCGGTATCTTTTGCCACCTTTTCGGCGCTTTCCTGGGCGTCTCCCGTCAGCATGACGGTGCGGATGCCCAGCTTTTTGACCGCTGTGATGGCGGCCGGCGCGTCTTCTTTGATGGTATCGGAAATAACGATATTACCGATAAATGTACCATTAAGAGCCACCAGTACTTCCGTGCCGAAATCTTCTTTCCGGTATGCGCCCATGTCCACATGACTGGCGTCCATGAGCTTGCGGTTGCCGCATAATACCTCACCCCGGCTGATAGTCGCACGGATACCGTGTCCGGCGATCTCTTCCACGCTGGAAGGCCGCTCGATATCGAGACCTTTCTGCTCTGCCGCCTCCACAATGCTGTTTCCGATCGGATGGGTGGATGACAGCTCGCAGCTGGCGCTTATTGCCAGCAGTTCGTCGGCACTTACTGTGCCGGCCACCGGATTGGCGGACTGTACCACAAAGTTTCCTTTGGTGATGGTTCCCGTCTTATCCATGACGATGGCCCTGACTTTCTTCAGTGCTTCAATGGCAATGCCGCCCTTAAAAAGGATTCCACGCTTGGACGCCGCTCCGATACCGGAGAAGAACGCCAGCGGCACCGACAGCACCAGTGCACACGGACAGCTGATGACCAGGAACGTAAGGGCCGTATAGACAGACGCCGTTCCGCTGACGCCGTACACCCTGGATACCTCTCCTGCATAGGACGGGTCCACAAACAGATGCCAGTTCATGGACTCCGGCAGAAGGAACGGCAGCACCAGAGCCACAAACAGTGCGAAAAATACCACAAACGGTGTGTATACCCGGGCAAAACGGGTGATAAATTTATCAATATTCGGCTTGCTGGCCGCTGCATTTTCCACGGAATCAAGAATCCTTGTGACCATGGACTCCTCAAGAATCTTCTCCACACGGACTTTCAGCTGTCCCGAGGTGTTCACGCAGCCGGACACTACGCCGTCGCCAACCCTTGCCATCACCGGAACCGGCTCTCCGGTCACCGGGGAAGTATCGATACGGCTCTCGCCATCAATGATCACACCGTCCAGCGGAATCCGGTCGCCCGGACGAACCAGGACGATATCTCCCACATTTGCTTCTTCCGCATCAATGACACGGATATCCTCGCCCACCACAAGATTTACCACTTCCGGCCGCAGGTCAACGGCCTCCATGATCTGTGAACGGCTCTGTTCTGTCGCTCTCTCCTCGAAATATTCTCCAATACGGTAGAACAGCATAACGCCCACGGCCTCCGGAAACTCCTGAATCAAAAAGGCGCCGATGGTGGCGATACTCATCAGAAAATTCTCGTCAAAGACCTGCCCTTTGGCAATGTTTTTGCCGGCAGTCATCAGTACCTTTCCTCCGAGAATCAGGTATGCAACCAGGAATAACACAAGCAGCGGAATCTGCCCGGCCCCCATATGTTCCAGGATCTCGCCGGCCACAAACAGCACCGCGCCGACGCCGATGGAAAACAGTGGATTCTTCCAGAATGGTTCTTTCTTTTCCCCGGCCGCTGCAGACACTGTCCTTTCCTTCGGAACCACGGTAACACCGTCTTCCATAGAATCAATCACCGCCTGAATATCCGGAATCAATGCGTCCGGATTCTTTGCCGACAGCTTCATCTGTTTTGTGGCAAATGTGATGGTCACATCATCCACTTTATCCATCGTTTTCAGTTTTGCCTCAATCTTTGCGGCGCAGTTGGCGCAGTCAAGGCCCTCCAGAATATAAAGCTTCGTGTCGGACACAGAAGAAATCTTCTTCCTTTTTCTCGGAACAATAGTAACTCCATCTTCAATGGAATCCACCACCGCCTGCATCTTCGGCAGCAGCTCATCCTGATCATTGGCGGACACCCGCAGCTGTTTGGTGGCAAAGGCCACGGATGCAAAGCCTACCTCCGGCATCTGCCGGATCTTTGCCTCAATCTTCGCCGCACAGTTGGCACAGTCAATGCCTTCCAGGATGTAGACCCTCTTCTCCAGATCCTCATCCGGCATATGGCAGGTACATTTCGCCAGACTCTCCCCGCACACATCACAGTACTCCACAAAGGAATGACACAATTCACAGTCACAATCCTCCGGATGTCCCTCCACATGGTGGAACTCTTCCACGAAATGTGTGTGGGAGCGGGTAGCGTGCGGACCTTCCCTGTGATCATGATGATGCTCATGGTGATGCTCGTGATCGTGGCCGCAGCCGCAGCCCTCGCCGTGCTCATGGTGATGCTCGTGATCGTGGCCACATCCACAGCTCTCGCCATGCTCATGGTGATGGTCATGATCATGGTGTTCATGATCATGATGGCTATGTGCATGGGCCTGCGTCCGTTTTCCACCCCGGGTCCGCTCTGCCACTTCCACATCCGGCTCCATGGATTTCACCACTTCCCGAATCTGTGGAAGAAGTGCATCCGGATCCTCCGCGGAAAAACGAAGCTGTTTCGTCGCATAGGTGACCGAAACGTCAGAAAGACCGGGCATCTTGCTTAATTTATTCTCGATCTTGGCAGCGCAGTTGGCACAGTCAAGCCCCTCCAGAATATAAACTTTCCTCTTCATATTTTAGATTCCCCTCTTAAATGTTCATCAATTCTCCATATTTTATACACTGTCATGATTCCCATTTGTCCAAGCTGGAGAAGGAAATGGTAGTGATTGAAAACGCTCTGCCTGAAGGGCATACCGGCCGGTTACGCCATAAAAGACAGTTTATTGTTCCGTATGCACCATATGCACCATGGCCTCTTCCAGAATATCCACAATATGTTCATCATCTAATGAATAAAAAACATTTTTCCCATCCCGTCTGGACTTAATCTGATGCATGTTGCGCATCACTGCCAGCTGATGGGATACGGCAGATTTTGTCATGTCAAGCAATACTGCGATATCTCCCGCACACATTTCCTGTTCTTTGATGGCGTACAGAATCCGGAGCCGCGTCTTATCGGCGAGAACCTTATAAAAAGAAACCACCTTTTCAATATCCGCATCGTCCGGCATACTTTTCTGTACCTGCTCGATACTCTCAGGAAACAACGCTGTGCTGTCACTTTTTTTCGTTGCCATAACTACCTCCCTATCGTCAAATGAATGTAAATTCAATTGAACATTCATTCAACTAAGCACATTATAGTTGAACAAACATTCAATTGTCAAGTATGTTTTTGCTGTTTTTTTCGCCAAATTTTCTCATTAAAGAAAGAAATCTTTTTGCCATGAGAAAACAGATTATTCACATGTAGATATAGTGTATTATCAACCAAAGAAAATGTCAAATTACCGTGGGTGTGTTACAATAGAAGTGATAAATTGGGATTTGTAAAGGTGGTAACAGCTACCCGATCAAACAGACAATGACGTAAGGCACATACGGATTCGCCCGACTCGACCCTCAGTCGGACTGACCAGGGATATCCTTGTAAAATGACTACATCAGTCCTCCCTCACAGCTCGCGGTCGAAAGCCGTATGTGTCCAAAACGTCATCTGCCTGTTGAGAAACCTTTGTTTCACCTTTACAAAAATCCTGTGCTACGTTGACAAATCCCCAGGCTATGGCTGCAGACGAATAGCGGATACCCAAATTTACAGTCGTATCTGTCTGGCATGCATGAACCTGCAGAGCAAGCCGCACAGGTAGCTTTCCTGTCGGTTTGAATCAGGTATTTTTGCTATAATTGATGGACCGTTTAATAGTCAAAAACTGCCACAATCTGTTGTTTCGCCAGGGTAGCCAGGATTCTTTGTAAATCTCTATGCACGCAGACTGCATTTGGAGAAGACGAGGTATTGATA
>NZ_NFLV01000010.1 GCF_002161065.1 Eubacterium sp. An11
ATAAATAGTGCCTGAACCACACACTATTTATGCTCATAACAGACACAAATAATGCTTGTTACAGACATAAATAAAGCGGGAGGAAGGACGATGCAGAAGGGAAAGTATTACCGGATGAGAAAAGAACTGGTATGGGGAGCGGGCATCCTGGCTGCCCTGCTTCTTTCTTTCACAGCTTTTGGCAAAATGAAAGATACGGCAGATATGCCGCAACAAGAAGAGTTCACTTCTATGGAGTATAAAGAATTGCCAGCAGTCCAGTCGGAGCTGTCGGATCCGGAGGGCTGTTATCTGTGTGGTACAGCAAAGGAAAGCCTGATGGGATATTTCCGGCAGTTTGATGATCTGGGGATTATCAGTGTAAACCAGTGGTATGTGCTGGATTTCGGCATCCTGCCTCATGAGGAGGACGGAGCAGATACCAGCGGCACCAGGACTGCCATGACAGGCACTGGGGAAGGTGGAGATTTCTTTTCCAGCACACAGACGCCCTCCCGTGGGATTTCCACGGTGGAAGTCAGTTATGGGGAAGATAGCATCCTGGATGTGGAGAAGGCAAAAGCTATTCTTTGCCAGGACTGCCTGGATAAGCTGCTCTCTGTCATGGAAACCTACGGACCGGAAGGGGAGGAACCAAAGCCCAGGGATCTGTGCCTGGTGGATTTTCAGACGCAAGAGCTGTATTCCCTGCAGGAGCAGTATGCCAGCTACTACATCCGGGATTATTATGTACGGCTGGATCAGACGGATGACGGGATGGAGGTGGAAGCGGTCTATGCGCCAGTGCGGGATTGACGGGAAATTCCATGGGAAATCAGGCAGGCTGCCACTATGCTATCCGGATCGCATATGGTATGATGAAAGTATTCTAAGGGAAGGGAGCGGGATGTGATGCAGGAGCAGGAATGTACGCTGGATCTGAATACAATCGAGGCGGCAGTCGCCGGGGAGAAATGGGCGCTGGAGAAGGTGCTGGCATATTATGCGGATTATATTGAGGAACTGGCGACAGTAGAAATCGAACAGCCGGATGGAAGCGTGAAGAAGATTGTGGATGAGGATTTGAAACAGCAGATCGGGCTGAAGCTGCTGGAAGAGATACCGAATTTCCCGCTGGAGGAAGCAAAGAAGGAAGCGGCGAAGGAATGAAGAGACAAATTGAAATTTTTGATGGAATTATTACTGGGAGGGGAAGATGGCAGGACAACATAATAAAATAATAAATGCAGCAGCCAAGAGAATACTCGCCCCTGAAGGACTTTTTAGAGTGGGATCTTCACGAACATGGATTGATGATAACGGGTATTTTGTAATACAGGTAGAATTTCAGCCCAGTTCATATGACAGGGGTTCATATCTGAATGTCGGAATCAGTTTCTTATGGGAAACCAGTGAAGGCTTAAACGAAACGCTGGCGTTTAATATCGGCTATCGTGTAAATAAAGTGGGATATGTTTCGTATAGAGGAAATGATGCTGCCTATGAGAAAAAGATGGAAGATTTTGCAGAAGCTGCCATGGAAAAAGTAAGGGAGTATCGTCAGTTTCGTGATATGGACTATGCAAAAAGACAGATGAAAAGTCAGCTTAATAACATACCGAAAGGAAGAGGATTCTGGGAGGTATACGAATTGGCGATGCTTTGCTTTCTAAAAAGAGATTTTGAAGAGGGAAAAGAATACTTTAATCGTTTTCTCCAGATACTCAAGGACTCCTTTTATGTAGGAGATCTGTATATTGAATGGCATGAAGAATTATATAATCATTGTATTGAACAGCTTTGTCCTGAATTGGAATCCGAAGAAACAGCATATAAAATGGTATGCGATATGATTGAACGCAGAAGGAATTTTTTCTCCAGTAAACCTTCATATAAGAAATTAAAGAAAGAATTTACCTTGTGAGATCATATCTTAAAAACATTACAAAGCCTAAGCGATAAGTCCTAAGTTGTAGAGCAGAAAATTGGAAGGTATCGAATTTGGAAAAAGTGACTTTTGAGAAAGGCAGAAGGGGGATTTGATGGATAGTTCGGAATTTAGGAGAATTTTTAAGGAATGTATGATAGAAAATGGTTTTGCTTTTAGAAAAAATAAATGCTATTTGCTATCTGAGAAGTTGATAGCTATTATACAGACACAAAAATCAAACTTTTCAAATGGATTTTACATTAATTATGGTTTTTTAGTAAAGGAAATACATAAAAATATGGATTGTTCTAATATCTGCCTATGTGATGTTGTGGGACGCTTTACGATAAATGATAAAGATGAATATGAGTTATCTTCTCTTACATCTGAAATGTTAATTGAAAGTTTAAAGACTAATGTTAATGACATTATATTTCCTGTGGCAAATGGCGGTATTATGAAATATTTTGAGCTGTATCCCAAAGCTATTTGTGTTGCAAAGAAGGAATTAAGAGAATTTTTAAATAGTAAATACTACAAATCCTAAGTTGTAGAGCAGAAAATTGGATGTTGGAGGGTTAATATATGGCTAATTCATATCAGATAATAGATGAGAAAACATGGGAAAGGGCAATTCATTGTGCTATATTTAGAAACAGTGTTGAGCCTGCTTTTTGCGTAACATTTGAAGTGGATATTACAAATTTTAAGCACATGGTCAAGGAAGAAGGATTATCCTTTACATTAGCTATGGTATATGCAGTATGCAAATGTGCCAATCATATAGAGGCTTTTCGCTATCGTTTTGTAGATGGGAAAGTTGCCCTTTATAATAAAATAGATACCGCCTTTACTTATTTGAACAAGGATACGGGTTTGTTTAAAGTGGTAAATGTTCCAATGTTAGATGATTTGAAAGAATACTGTGCGTTAGCAGCAAAAACAGCAGAAGAACAGAAAGAATATTTTACAGGACCATTAGGAAATGATGTTTTCCAATGTTCTCCAATGCCTTGGGTTACATATACTCATATATCGCACACAAACTCAGGGAAAAAAGATAATGCAACACCTCTTTTTGATTGGGGAAAATATTATGAAAAA
The DNA here is from genome assembly GCF_002161065.1 of Eubacterium sp. An11. Lineage (GTDB taxonomy): Bacteria > Bacillota > Clostridia > Lachnospirales > Lachnospiraceae > Anaerobutyricum > Anaerobutyricum faecale. Next base: position 3,014 of record NZ_NFLV01000010.1, read on the forward strand.
GATGGAAGAATCATGATCCCAATTTCCGTGCAGGCGCATCATTCATTTGTAGATGGTCTGCATATCGGACAGTTTGTGGAGGAGCTGAAAAGATTTTTGAGTGATTGCTAAATCCTAAGTTGTAGAGCAGAAAATTGGAAGTTGTGGAGGTCTTAGTATGGGATTATTTGATAAGTTAAAATTGGATAAAGGCAATAAAGATTTTTTTGTATGGCTGGATTCGATTTTAAAGGACGAATTGAATAATGATGTAAAAGCGATTAACTTTAACCTATATGAAGATGCTGATAACAAATGGTCTATTGAGTTAGTCGGTACATTTTCTTTCAATAAAGATGATGATGATTGGGCTTGTGATGAAGTATTTGCTACAAGAGATAATCCTTTCGTGATAGAGTGCGAAAGTGATTGGAAATCAATGGAAACGGTTTTTATTGATTTAGTAAATGAATATCTTTCTTCTGGCAAATATGCAAGCAAATTAAAAGAATACTTAGCGGTTGGTATTGGATTTGTTGACGGGGATTTGCATATTTTATATGATAAATCCTAAGTTGTAGAGCAGAAAATTGGAAGTTGAAAAGGAGATTGGAAATGAAAAGATATGAGTATATGACCGTAGATTTAAGCGCAGAGCCTTCGTTTAATGTTCATGTTAAGTTAGACAGATATATTGCTAAGCTGAACGAATATGGTAAGCAAGGGTGGAGATTGATTTCTGGAACTGATGATTGGAAATATTCAATTTTTGAGCGAGAAATTGAGGATAAGGAAGAAGAATAAATCCTGAGTTGTAGAGCAGAAAATTGGAATTTTTAAGCCTGAAAGGAGAACTTTATGGAAGAATTAAAATCTATCATGGAAAAATTTGCTGCGTCAGATTGGGATTTAATAGCTGTTCCCGCACAACAATGGTTAGATGGAGAAGCTGATAAAAATGCTTTAGTATCAGCAATTAAGCAGGCTGATAAAGAATGTGGAAATTGCGGGTGCGAATTAGACCCATTGTATAAAAGAGCATTGGAACTTCTTTGAGAATACGTCAACTCCTAAGCTAGAGGGGATATAGCAATATGAAAAACTATAGATATTTAACTATTGGCTTATTAACGGGATTTATTGTGGGTGGCTGCATAGGTGTGTTGGCATGGGTGTTTTTACAAAATATTTTTGCCATTCCTATTTGTGCAAGTATCGGAATGTTGATTGGAATTGTTATAGGTACGGTGATTGATTATCAAAAAAATCATCAAGAGAAATAGCAAAAATGGATGATGCCTTAAAGGGAAAATCCTAAGTTGTCGAATTGGAATTTTTCAAGGAGGATTTACAATGAAATGTATGAAATGTCATAACACATTGCACTCAGAAACCGGCGAATTTTCTATGACTATTAACGGAAAAAGTATAAAAGTCATAAATGCACCTGTATTACATTGCAAGAACTGTAATTCGGTAATTATTAGCGACGAAGTAAAAGAAAAGGCAAAAGAATTTTCAAAAGTATATTTATATCCAGACAATACTCTTGATTACGCAGAATGTGAAGCCGGAACGATTATGTCGGTAATGAATTTACTGCTTTGATGACGACAAATCCTAAGTTGTAGTGCAGAAAATTGGAATTGCCAGGTTCACCAGGGGCGTGGATAAATATAAAACTGGGGGACTTGATTTCTCGCATCCCCCAGTGTATAATGAACTCAGAAAGGTAATCAGATGCAAAATCTGATGCCCTCAGTCAATTTATAAGTAATACAGAGATAGCATCCTTGACTTTGGACGGTACAGGATGCTATTTCTTATTATGTCGATTATCTATGTAAGTCAAAGCCGCAAAAATAACTAACAGTAAAGTCAGGACTTCTGTGATAGTCATGGGCATCACCCTCCTTTTTCACTAGAGGGCAAGATCGAAAAGCATCCGTCTTTCTGGTTCAATTATACCGGAATAGTATATCATGGCATATAGCCACTGACAATAAATATATTGTAGGAAATGGCAGCTCTGCAGACGAATATTACAGTGCTGCCGTTTTCTTTTTACAGGTTCTGCCGGATAATCCGGGTAATAAGCCCCACCGCCACATTGCGCTCCTCATCAATATGCGTAACGACAAAGGATACCTCGTCCTTTTTCCCTACGGTACGGGGATCATAGCAGGAATGAGCGATAGCGTTGACGCCAATCGAGAGCCGGACAAATACGGTGCCTTTGTGGATATCTTCCACGACACCAGCATATTTGCCCTGGACTTTGCATTTCTTCATGTTCTCTTTGCTGGTATTGCCTTCCACGCTTTTCACATCCGCATGGACGGTGATCTGCTCCGGAGATTCTGCCTTTACATCCAGAATCCGCACCAGGATGTGATCCCCCACACGGAACCGCTCCCTGGCGTCTCCCAGCCAGTCAAAGGACAGATCCCTTGCCAGGATGGAAGTCTCCACACCAAAAATTTCAGCCCGGACAACCTTTTCTGCCACCGCGATCACTCTGGCCTGAACGATCCGGTCTTCGCATACCTTCGGCTTTCCGGATGCATCTGTATCCAGATAGAAAATCTGGCGTTTCTTCAGCATGGCTTCCTTCCGGCTTGCCACAATGCTGCGTGTCTTGGCATCTAATCCTTTCACCAGAAAATCAATCTCACACCCCAGCATATTATTGAGGATTTTATTTTGCCGCAGGGAAAGTTCCCCGTAATCGTGGGCGTTATCCTGAACAAGATTCAGCATCATTTCCGAGATGGGGATGACGGTACGGAAGTCCTTGTAATAGATAATAGCAATCAGACTGCCGGCCTCCGTTTTCTCAATGCCGCCCAGTTTCCCGGTAAGGATTTTCCGAGTGCGGTAGGCGTTCTGGATCTCGTGCCAGATGAGATCCGCTTTGGACTGCGGCGTTTCCAGCTGAGCATCGGCGTCCAGGGTAAGGATAGAAGTTACATGGTTCAGTTCGTTTGGCATAAGCTGCCTCCTTTCAAAAATTAAGACATAATGGAATCTTTATCCAGCGGAACAATCTCCTCTGGATAATCCGGAAATTCTTCCGGCAGGTCACTAAGCTCTTCCGGCTGCCCGGAAGGGTAAGCGTGTTTGTCCGGTTCCCGGCGAAGCGGTTTCTCCTGAGAGGGAAAGGCAGGGCGTCTGCCGCTGCGGCCAGGCCGGGGCTTTTTCTTTAAATTCTCCGCAAGAGTCGGTGTATAGTCGTATTCTTCCTGCTCGGCAATCGCCCGCCACTGGGGAACGTGGTCTGCTGCTTTTCTTGGAATCAGTTTTTTGGAATCCGGGTGGAGCGTATAATCGTATTTCTCCACTTCCAGGATTTTCTGTCCCCGCAGGATGATAAGCGCCTTATTTAAGGGCAGCCGCTGAATCTCATCCGGCGTTAAGAGCTTGCGCTTCCCGATGGATCTGGTCTGCCGGTACTCCGGCGTGTAGTCCGACACCCGCCAGGAATTGAGCTGTTTGGCTTCGCTGCTGACTCCAACCGTCACATCTCCGGACCGGTTGGAAATAAAGGTGGCGGTCACTTCATCGGTACAGCCTAAGAATAACTGGCTGTCACAATTCCCGATAATTTCCTGCCACTGGTTTAGCGGATACCGGTTCTGCATCTGGGGCAAATTCTGGAAAATACAGGAAATGCTCAGGTTTCGACTTCGGATAACAGAAATCTTTTTATTCAGCTCTAAAATAGCGCCGGTATTGGCCAGCTCGTCCGCCAGAATATGTACCGGAACCGGCAGCTTTCCGTCCACGCCTTCTTTATCCGCAAAGCGAACCAGTTTAATGAAAACAAAGGTCATGAACAGGGAAGAGAGGAAATCAAAGGTGCTGTCCTGGTCTGAGGTGATGCAGAAATACGCACATTTCTGTTTGCCCGGCAGTGTCAGGTCAATCTCGTCATAAGAGGTGATCTGCCGGATCATCTTGTTCTGGAACACCTGCAGCCTGGCACCTAACCCGATGATGACACCGGAGCGCACTGTGTCGCTGGCCTGTTTATAGATGCAGTAAGGTACTTTGGCCGGATGGGATACCGGGAGCAAGTCAAACAGGCTGTTCAGTTCTTTCTCGGAACTCATCGTCAGCAGCTTGTACACTTGTCCGATATTTTTGACTTCCGGCGGGAAACCCTGGTCTACATACAGAACCAGGGCTTTCAGCAGGTTCATCTCCGCATTATCCCAGAAATGATCCCCTTTAGCAGAGCCGGTATTCTGGATGATGACATCCGCCAAGACCTGAGCCATTGTCTCAGACCCGTTAATCTCCATAAGACAGTTCCAGCTGTCGGAGTTTTCCGGGTTGACCAGGTTGAAACATTTGACGGTATAGCCTTCCTTCTCCAGATACACGGACATACTTTCATAGAGTTCGGATTTCGGATCGGTAATGATGAGACTTTCTCCTGGTCCGTCAATTCCGCGGGCAACACTTTGGAAGATAGCATTTCGGACATAGGCACGGCTCTTCATGGAGCCGCTGGAGCCGTAGACTGCCACATTCCGATTCATATAGGTGTGGTAGGGCAGGCAGACGGCTTTGCCGTTCAGCTTGCCTAAGATGGTGCCTTTGCTCTTCTTTGCATCAGAAGTCAGCTCCAGGACTTTATGCATTTCCTCCGGCGTCATGAAACCGGAGGTTCCATAGGTTCCTTTGGTCGAGTAGTTCAGGTTCCGTTCCCGGTCTGCGACTTCGCCGTTGCGGTCATAGCCCATCCGCATGAGCAAAAAAATCAGCAGCCCAAATACCACAAGGCAGATCCCAATCCCATACAGGTTATACGGAAAATCGGTGACTGCCTGGAAGCAGGCTGCCGGATGCGGGGATGGCATCTGTGGGGAACTGCCATTGCCCGGCGTGTTACCGGCGGCAGTCCAGATGCGATAGTTTCGGATAAACTGAGCGATATAGCCGCCTGCATATAAGGTGCAGAGACTGATGGGAAGCAGATAAATGAGCTTCCACCATTTACGGTTCATGCAAAAACCCCTTTCTAAACTTAGAGAGGTCAATACTGGAGAACCGAATGTCGGCGGTCAGATATCGTTTCAGACAGGGGATTTGGAAATCAAAGCAGATCATCACCCCCTTTCTGCCGTATACATTCAGCCCGGTATTGAATCGGTTAATTCGGTGCAAGTCAAAATCATATGCAAGAACCGCAGGGTTCCCGGAAGCGTCCACCCCATCATGGTCGATGGGAAGGTCTGGCTGCCGGGAACCTAAATCGGATAACAGTAACTGGTCCAGCTGTTTCATGAGCCGTGGCCGGACCAGCAGTTTCAAAAGCGTTTCACCTTCCGGTGTGTTTGGCAGATAGTGAAAGTGTTCATAGGATGTATCCGCTACAAACAGACTCTTTTTGTATCCGCCGGTACTGGTCAGGAGCTGGTAAGCGATGTCCATGTCCTTCCCGGTCAGGATCGCCCGGACTTTCGGATGTCCCGTATAGGGGAAATCCTGCAGGTAATGCTGCAGGAAGGCGTTCAGCCTTACCTCTGTCCGGTATTCCCACTTGAGTACATGGTCACCGGTGTTATACAGTGCATAGGCACAGTGGGGAGCAAGCAGCACCCCCATGCTCCGGGAATTTCTGATCTTGGTTGCCTCTGAACCGATGTGCTTAAACTCCCGTGATGAGTAAAACAGGGGCAGGTTCCCCATAGTGAGGATACCGGCTTCGCGGCCTTCCCTGAAAATATCCGGTTTCTGGTCAGCAAAGAAGGGGATGCCGGCGCTTAGGAGAGTCAGATAGGTTTCTGCTTTCTGGTACAGCCGCAGCCGACGGGTTACTTCGCTTCGGACCTGATTGGTTTCGGTATTCCCGGTGAGGAAGTCACGGAAACGCTCCGGATTTTGAGCAAGGAGCATCTGTTTGGCCCGTCCGGTCAGGCGATAGCCCCTTAAATGATCCCGATAGTGAGTCCGCAGCAGTTTTTGTGCCTTTAACTCTGTAATGAGCTTTTCTCCATAAGAGGGGCTTGGGATCAGACGGGTAAGCTGGTCAGCAGGAAATTCCCCGCAAAGAGCGACCATTTCCAGGAGCCTGTATTTCTGGGAGGTAGAAGGATACAAAATCAGTCACCCCTCCTTCCGGTAGTTACCCATGTAAGTCTGTACTTGGGTAAAAAGTTGTGCATCCCGGCAAACAAAAAAAGCAGGGATTTCCTGCTTTCAAAGGATGTTTTACCAATGTCGGATAAAATGACGGAAAAATCATGAAATTTCCGATATGGTTTCAATCTCGTTTTTTCGTCCTTTCAGCCACTGGGGAAACCGGGATTTTCCCATCACATAGATGACAGTATGATCCGTATCTCCCAGCTCCGTGGTGTGGTAGGAGTCGCAGTAAAGCCCGCTGTCATCCACCATGATATAGGTGGCAATCGTGTCCAGAAGCTGTTTGAACTCCAGGTTATCGTAATCACGTACCCGGTCAAATGGGCCGTTCCGGTCATAGATCTGGCTGAAGCAGACCACACATTCCCGGTACAGGGGAAGGGAATGGACCGTCAGGTAGTTCTGCAGCGCATAGTTCAGCGGCTCATGGAGAAAGGCAGCGTTGACGTGCTGCTTTCTTTTGGGAAGCAGGCCCGGAAGCGTAATGGAGATCAGATCTTCGTCCTGGCAGATCTCAATCCCTTGGGCATCAGCCGCATCCTTTAAATATCCGCCCCGTTTTTCCGGGGCGGCCAGACAGACCAGGTTCCGCATCTGGCAGGCGATCCGCTCAGCACGCAGCGCAGCGTTCATACTCAGCTCCCCGTAGTTTTCCGGATATGTACGAATATCAGTGGTTTTCAGGGCAAAAACGGTGTTGTTGAGTTTCTGGATCTCTCCTTCCAGCTTCGCAAGCCGTTCATAGAGTATTTTCTGGTTTGAAATGGTGTATTACCTCCTTCCGTAGTAGCTGACAGAGCCGGAGTCATCCACGACACAGAAAGCAAGCACTCCTTCAATCGAGAGTTTCGCCGCCTGCTGGATATTTTCCAGCATCACAAGACGCAACACATCGTGGCGGGGAATGGATTTCATCACATGATCCACTAAAATTTCCTGTTCCAGCGGCACATAGAGGATTTCATATTCCTCATTCTCTGAAAAGAAGTGAAGTTTAACAGGAAAATCCCCGCTGGTATGGAATACGATGGGCTTTTCAAAATCCAGTAAAACCCAGAAGGCGGCAATCGTGCCTCGATCCGGGTTTTTGGCAGCCTCCGGGCTGTCACATAACAGGCCGGCTTCCTTATCATGATAAATCCTCCCCTGCTTGACCAGGCTGGTGATCAGCGACTTGATGGAGTCCTGGTTACCAAACATCTTCATTACCTGCTCATACTTCAGGGCATGGTAGGTGGTCAGGAAGCGCAGGAGCTTTTCTCCTTCCCTGTGGTATATCTGATCTCTTGTTTTCATGCCGGATTTCCTCCGTTCAGTAGAATGTGCGTGTGCTGTACGTAGAGTATACGTAGAAATATCTACTTATTATATACGTAGGCTGTACGTACAGCAGTCAGCGTTGGTTTATGGGTACAAAAAAAGCACCGCCGAGGGTGCTGTAAAAAGAAAACTATAAGCAATACCTATTGTAGCATGGGTAAATTTACCCTGCAATCGCAGAACCGGGACAATCCTATGCCGGAGCTGTGCCACTTCCTACTCCGGGAAGAATTTATTCAGGGTGTCTATGGTTTCCTTTGCCGTATAGCCCCAGAGGATGCTGCTCAGAGCTTCTATCGCCAGGTGGCGTTTCCGGTAGTAAGTACGGTAGGAGATATTGGGAATGTGCTGCTCCAGCTTTTCCAGGATTTCTTCCGTGTTCTTCAGCTGCTGTGGCGAGAGAAAGGCATAGTAGAGGATCCAGTAATACTGCTCCCCGTATTTGTGGTTATTCCGCAGAAGATCTACGGAAGACTCCAGCAGCTTCAGCATCCGGTTGCTCCGCTCAATGCTTTTGGCACGTTCCGCAATATCATTTCCTGCCAGGTCTGCCCCAGCTGCATAAATGGAATCCAGGAACTCATCAATGCTGGAACCGTACTGCACCTTGAATTGGTTCTCCATCTGGTGAACGACCACTTTCAGGCTGTATGTGGCATCCCGGTAACGGCGCAGGAACTGGTACGTATCATGAAACCGGGGATTTTCTTCCGGTGTTGGAAAATCCTGTCTTTTACGCTTCGGCATACAGATCCCCTCCTTCCTGACTTCCGGCTTCCGCATTATCCGGTATTTGCGGGGGAAGATCCGGCAGTAAGATTTCCGGGGGATCTATCCTATGCCTCCTCTTAGCCCGCTGTCCTGTCCTGCCCTCTTTCGGAAGGGCAGTGTTCGCCAGTACGGTTCGGCGCTGCTGTCCACCCTTTTTCTCAGGCTCCAGCTTTGCAGACTCTGGCCTGGGTTCTATGGTCAGCTCAAACCGGTAGTTTGCGGCTCCAAAGGGGCAGATAATATTTAGACCAATTACAGGTATACTATCCTTGCAGTCTGATAAGGGAGATAATATATACCTGGTCCGGGGGCAGTGACAGCAGGAAATCCCTTGTGTATCCAGGAGTTTTGCGACTTTTTTGACCATGTAGCGGATGTGCGAAATTGGAACGCAGGGAATGGGTTTTGAAACAGTAATCTGCTCATCCGTCACTGTTTCTGGTACGCACACAGTCTCTGGTTCTTCAGTTTCCTCTGCAGGTGTCTCTTTGGGAATGTAAATCGGCAGTTTCATTTTCATAGCTATCTCCTCCTTGTCAATCAGCACGTCGCTGATGTTAAACATAATGGAAAGGTAATTGTTCAGGTAAATCATGCTCCCGTGATTTCCACGGAAGGATACCAGAGTGATCAGGTTCATCTTCTCCAGCTTTTTTAATAACCTGGAGACAGTAGGTTTGGAATGTCCCCACCGTTCTCCCAGTGCCTGGAAGCTGGTCAGAGGGGAACCGGTATTGTTTCGATAATAGACGACAGGGCCGGTGTCAGAGCAGAGGACAGACGGATCATTGTATACAGCGTGGATCCACAGATCGAGCAGGATATCCATCTCCGAGCATTTGCCTGCCTGGATCAGCTTGTGGACTTTTCCAATAGGGAAAAAGAAGAAACCAGTATCCTTTTTGCAGGGATAATTGTATTTCAGGGCAGTATTATCATTCTGCCAGTCGGTAATCTGGAATTTGACCAGACGGTTTTTCTCCAGCAGGGAATAGGTAATGCAGCCTTCCTCCTGGAGATGCTTCAGGATGGATATGGCCTGATGCTGAAACCGGCAACGAAACCAATCCTGCAGTTCTGAGATGCTGCAGATCCATTCTCCAGGTGAGAGCGTATAAGTGAGCTGCTCCATGCGCCGGTTTGAATTGCTGTAATTGGCGTAGGAGCAAAGAATCAGATACCAGAAAAGAAAAGAGCCTCCGGTGGTTCGGATGCTCCTGTCATTTAATAAGGTCTGTATGAAGTTGCGGTAGATCCGGCAGCGTGGAAAATCTACGATTTGTTTGAGTTCTAATTGATATTCCATAAGGGCTCTCCTTTGCTTAAAATATTTGTGTTTTCAGGTACGGTGTGGTAAGATTTTATATGAGAAATTATATAATATCATATATTTTTCAGATGACACGTTATTTTATTACGGGTAAAATTCAGAATGTCTAGTTTTGCGTGTCGGCGTTCCTGAGAGGTGGTACAATCTGCTAATCAAATGGCGGATGTACCGGATTCCAGTCCGTTTGCTGCTAACAACCTGCTAATTTCACACCAGGATACAAGAAGAAACGAGATGGAACTTGAGGTTATTCCATCCCGTTTCAAAAGGCTAAAATGTCCAGGAAAATAGGGCGTTCCAGGACATTAGAGGAGTCTTTGTTATACGCTGGTTGATTTGGTTGTGGTTTCTCCTAAGCGGCAGTTCGTTCGAGTCCGTGGGCGGAGGAAAATTGAATATTTTTGATATATGTCCCAGTAGCTCAGTTGGATAGAGCACGAGCCTCCTAAGCCCGGGGTCGCACGTTCGAGTCGTGTCTGGGACGCCAAAAACACCGCTGCAAGCCATTTTTCGCTGGTTTGCAGCGTTTTTTATTTTGCTTCTCCCGGTCTCTTGCTCGTTTGGGACCGAGAGAATTTTATGCGCTGCAATGTATATCCTGCTAAGAAGAAACGAACGATTTCCACGTCCTTGCTAAGAAAAATCCCATCTTTGCTAATTGGAGTTTTCGGACTTACCTGCCGCCCGGTGCCGCCGAGAGCAACGCAGCCAGGGTATTTGCCAGTTCCGGCGACTGCCGGAGCTGTTCCACCAGGGCCTCCAGGTCGAGCGTCGCCGGTGCCGGTTCCTTCGGCTCCTCCGGCGGGCGGACCGCCCGCAGGTTGGGATTGGCATAGAAGGCGCTCTCAAACTTCTGGGCGTTGATCTTGCGGTCCTCGTCCAGAATATGGGCATACACGCTGGTAATCATGTCGATCTCCGCATGGCCCGTGTCGCCCTGGGTGGCCTTCAGGTCGCCATGGTTCAGTTTCAGCTTGTAGGTGGTGCTGGAATGACGGAGGGAATGAAAGACCACCCTGGGCAGTCCTGCCTTCTCCCGCAGCTTCTCAAACTCCTTCAGGATGATGCGGTCCTCGCAGGGTCGGCCATTGGGCAGCGCCACTACCAGGTCATAATCCTGATACTCGTCACCGAGAAAGCCCCGCAGCTCATCCTGGGCATTTTTCCATTCCCGCAGGATGTAGGCCAGCGTCTTAGGCAGCCACACCTTGCGGATACTGGAATCCGTCTTGGGCTTTTTCAGGATGACTCTGGTGCTGGTGTTGGGGAACAGAGGCGTGAACACATGGTAGACGTCCTTCTGCCCCAGCATCTCAATGGCCCGCTTGGAGGCCCGCGCCAGCTCCTTGTCGATGAAAACATAGGCGTTGTCATCGGCAATATCGTCATCGGAGATGTGGACATTGTTCCAGGTCAGCCCCAGGATCTCACCCATCCGCAAGGAGCAGGCAAAGGACAGGTTCATCGCCACATAGAGCTTGCTGTCCGTACACTGATCCAGGGCGGTGCGGATCATATCGGCGGTCCAGATGTCCCGCTTCTTATACTCCGTCTTGGGCAGTACCACATTGTCAAAGGGGTTCTTGGCGATCAGCTCCCACCGTACTGCCTGCTTGAAAGCGCAGCGCAGGAGCTTGATAATCTTCTCAATGGTGGCGTTGGTGACTAGGTCTGTCTTTGCGTGATGGGTCCTGGTATTCACCGCCGGGGTTTTTTGCAGGGTCTGGATGTACTTGTCCACTACCCGCGGGGTGACATCCTGCACCTTCATATCCCCGATGATGGGGTTGATGTAGTTGGCAATCAGCGAGTTTTGGCTGTCGTACATGGACACGCCCCACTTCTTTTCCCCATAAAGAGAAACAAAGTCCAAAAGAAATTCTGCGATGGTCTGGTTGCTGGGCGGAAGGAAGGTCCCCGTGAACTGCTGGTTTTCCACCTCCGCCTTGCGCTTCAATGCGTCCTGGTAAGAGGTGCGGGTCTCCCATTTCTGCCGGGTCTCACCATTTTCATCCGTATAGTTGTAGACGATGGAATAATTCTTTTTCCGTTTGATAATCGAAGCCATAACGATACTTCCTTTCTAAGTCATAGGTCAAGTGACTCCAGCCACTCATCGAATGACCGCTTGGAAATGCGTATGGCGTTGCCAATTCGTACGATCTTAAAGTGTCCTTCCTTCACGAGAAGATAAGCGGATGTGCGGCCAATACCCAGGATTTGAGTAATGTCCTCCACCGTATAAGTTCTTCGCTCCGGGGACTCCTTCTTCGTACCGTTCCATGCTTGTGACATGGCAGCCCCCTTTCTTAAACAAGAACGGCGCGTTGAAGGAAAGTCATAACTTGCCTATCCTCATTCTAACGCGCCATTCCAGGTTTGTCTGCTGCTAATCAAAAAGTTTATGAATTATCCATAAACTCAAAAGCAACAGGATTACTTAAAAAGAAAGAGGCAGAAAACGGATGGCTGCTGGCCGCAGCTCCACGGGAATCTCACCCCGGCCCATGCTGATGGGTGCGCCGCGCAATGCTTTGAGGGCGTTCAACGCGGGAGTCTCATTATCCTGTCTGCGCATCCTCGCCCACAGGCTGCCACACCTGTTTTACGGCTCGGTTTTGTCGCTCACCTGTTTGGTAGGGGTCCCGTCCTGCGGACTTGCAACAGGGTCGTGGCGCACCGGCCGACCGGCTCCACACAGACAGATCGTATCCGTCTGCCTTATGCTGCGCCGGAGGCCTCCCGCCGGGCTTTCTTTATCAAGGAACAATAAGGCTTTGTCAGCCTGTAAAAGCATACCGTTTCCGATATGCTTTTACGGAACGACAAACAGCCCATAACGGGAAGCGTGGAAAGGGGTACACGCTCCCCGCATGGGCTTAAAGAGTTAGCCTACATGAAACGCAAGAGTGCGGGTAATAAGGCGCACTTGCAGCCTGTTACGCATTTCCTCGTCCACATAGGAATAGGTATTGCCCGCGTCGTCTTTCAGCGTGCGGGTACAAAGTTTCGCTATGTAACCCTCGTAATGCTTCAAGATCGCGCACATGGCGGTTGTGTCGCCGTTTGCCGCTGCGGAAATGACAGGGAACGGCAACAGATTTTCAGATTTCCTAACGGTATTCATCATCTGCTTTTCCCTCCAAATACTGTTTGATTTTCGCAAGCGCGGATTTCCTGTGCCGGAAAACCGTCGTGCGTACAACATTCAGCAGTTCAGCAATTTCCGCGTCGCTCATGTCCAAGAAGTAGGACAAAAGGATAATGTCGCGTTTCCTTTCGGGCAAAGCGTTAAGGGCTTCGGCAAGCAGTTCATTTTTGACGAGTACATCAAAGCCGGACACTTGAAAACGGAAATAATCGCTTTTGTATTCGTCCGTTGTGAAAAGCTGCGCGAGTTCGCTTTCGCTCAAATCCGAAAAAGGTACTTCGCGTGCTGCGCGTTTCGCAAGAGTGCGGCGGTGGCTTTTCGCTTCGCCAACCAAAGTTTTCTTTGCTAATGCGTCGTACTGATGTTGTATTCTTTCCTTGTCGGAAGAAGATAGCTCCATAGAGTTCACCTCCTTCCCGCGTGGAGTAGAGGACGGGAGTTAAGGGCTTGTCCTCTCTGCCCCTTTCGCTCCGTACCCGTTCGGGAGATGGCTCTTGAGTGCGTTTTTCAGAAAAAAGTTGAAAAAAGCAAAATGCGCCCGTCCGCAAGACGCGGACGAGCGCAAAGGAAATGTAAGAAGTATTTAGATGTATTGACAGTTCATACTCATAGCCGGAATATCCCGCTTGCGGAGCATAGCTTTTTTTGACCGCAAAGCATTAGGCGGGTTACAGTAAATAAAAATGGACACGGCGATACCTCCCCGATACCGCCGTATCCTTAAAAAAGGGCGACTTTAATACACTACCCGCAATCCATTCTATAATAGGGAACAGCGGCTTTTGCGCAATATTAAATAAAAAAGCCGATAACACATAGGTTTTTTGACCTAATGCGTTATCGGCTCTGCGTCTATGCGTCTGGCACTTTTAATCATTTTTTTTTGAATTTATTATATGTGTTAGCTAACTGTCCACAAGCCGCGTTAATCTCTCTGCCATGAGAAACTCTCATAGTAACTTCAAGTCCTGCTTGCTCTAATTGATGTTTGAATGCAACTATTTCCCGTTTCTGTGGTGCTTTAATTCTTGAATTGCTTGTTGGGTTGTATTGTAACACGTTAATCATAACTTTTTTGCCCCGAAACCATTTTGCAAGTTGTCTTACATCTGAGGGCCGGTCATTTATACCCGGTAAAAGCAAATACGCAAAGACAATTTTGCGATTATGCCTTTCAGAATAGGATAAGGCTTGCTTAACAACATCTTCAATAGCATATATGCGCATGTGAGGAATAATACGATTTCTTGCAGATTGTGTTGCTGCGTGTAAAGATATTGTCAACTGAATTTTAAGATGTTCCTCGCGCAATTTTTTTAATTGATCGACCGGACCAACTGTTGATATGGTAATGCCGTCGGTTGGAAAGTTGAGCCCATATCTATCTCGGAGAATATGGATTGCTTTTATCAAGTTGTCATAATTGAATAAAGGCTCTCCCATACCCATAAAAACGATACGGTTTACTTTTCGACGCAACAATATAATCTGTTGTACGATTTCTGACGATGTTAGATTACGAACAAAGCCATTTCGCCCGGACTCACAAAAAATACAACCAACAGGACAACCGACTTGTGTGCTCACGCAAACAGTTCCACCATCTCGCCGCTTGATAAAAACCGTTTCAATGTATTTGTTGTCTTTCAGTTCGTAAACATACTTTTCAGTATCACTGCTTTTGCAAATATTTTTTACCAACATTGATAGATTTTTTTTGCGTGGTAATTGCTTATATAATTCTTCATATAAGGCTTTTGCTTCATTCTCGCCAATAACTTCCGACATTTCTTTGTAAGTAAATCCGTATGGATCATTCCGTACTTCCGCAGGCGTATATTTAGGTAAACGTTTCATTTTTATATCCTTTCTTCTAAATAATAAAAGTTTGTTTTTCTGTATTTTTGATTACAATCTCTAATTTTTCTACATCAATGATATGCGTCAATTTGCATTTAGGGCAGAAAAGAGGAAAATCTTTTAATACAGTATTATGAAATACTTGAACTCTCGTCTTTCCGTTACAAATCGGACATTTTATCCAATATTTTTTAAGCATTATATTTCACTCGTCCTTTTTACACAAAAAAATGCAGGTCAATCCTCAACATGAGCATTGACCTGCATTTATAATGCACAGAGCAGTACAACAAAACTAAGGCATAGCTTGCACTATGTCTATACTATATCTATACGTCGTTAGTTTTTTGTATAGCATCCGCAAAATAAGCATGACAAAAAAGCCCATGTTGAAAATGGGAAAATCCTTTTTTTCAATGCTTATCTAATACGCATGCTATGCAACATAAACGCCGCCTCCTTTTACATAAATTTTATTTTATCAGAAAATCAGTCTACTGTCAATACACAACAGGAAGTATTTAACCTAATGATATGAATTGTGTGGACATATCCAAAAAGAAAGGTGAACTGTAAAATGTAACAGGGTGAATGAAAATGGCAAAAAGACCCGTACCATTGTACGACTTTAAGGCTTTCGGGGCAGCTATAAAAGCCGCGAGAAATGAATACGGCGAGAGCCGCAAAAAGGTAAGCGACGAGTTATATATTTCCCCGCGCTACCTTGCGAATATCGAGAACAAGGGACAACAGCCGAGTTTACAGGTATTCTATGACCTTGTAACCCGGTATCATATTTCGGTAGATCAATTTTTCTTCCCGAACAGCAATGCGGAGAAATCCACCGGGCGGCGGCAGCTTGACGCGCTGCTGGACGGTATGAGCGATAAAGGCATACGGATTGTAACCGCAACAGCAAGGGAGATAACGGAAGTCGAAAAAGCAGAGGATTAACCTCACAATATGAGAAATCGGGAGATTGCAGCGCATGGCGGCTGCAATCTTTTTTTGCGTCCAAAATCAAAGGAACGCGCAACAAATACCGCCTTTCGGTGGGGGTATGGAGTAGATAGCAAGCACAGCAAACGAGTACCCGTTTGCGATTTTTGGCTTTAGGGAACCCTGCCCCTAAACCCAAAAAATGCTTGTTGGGAACATCCCAAACCCTGATACGAAAAGAGGCGAGATACCACGATGGCAAACAGAAAACGGAATATACAGATGAAGTTCTGGGTGACGGAGGAAGAAAAACGGCTCATTGACGAAAAGATGGCTCAGCTCCCGACAAAGAGGTATGGGGCATATCTGCGGAAGATGGCGATTGACGGATATATCATCCAGGTGGACACCACCGACATCAAGGAAATGACGAAAGCCCTGGGCTCCATTGGCCGGAACATCAATCAGATCGCCAAGCGGGTCAACGCCGGAGGCCCCACCTATCAGGCCGATATGGAGGAAATCCGGGAAAGGCTGGATCAGATATGGCAGTTACAAAGACGCATCCTATTAAGTCAACGCTGAAAGCCGCCATTGACTATATCTGCAATCCCGACAAGACGGACGGGAAACTGCTGGTATCCTCCTTCGGCTGCACCGCCGAGACCGCCGACATCGAATTTGACTGGACCCGCCGCCACGCCATCGACAAGGGAACGAACCTGGGCCGGCACCTCATCCAGGCGTTTGAGCCTGGGGAGGTCACACCGGAGGAAGCCCACCGGATCGGCATGGAGCTGGCGCGGGAGGTCCTGGGCGGCAAGTATGAATTTGTCCTCACCACTCACATTGACAAGGACCACGTCCATAATCACCTGATCTTCAATGCGGTCAGTTTCCAGGATCACCGGCACTACCACTCCAACAAGAGAAGCTACCATGAGATCCGCCGCACCAGCGACCGTATCTGCAAAGAGCATGGCCTGTCCGTCATTATCCCCGGTCAAGACAAGGGCAAGAGCTACATTGAGCATCAGGCGGAACAGAGCGGCACCAGCTACAAGGCGAAGCTCCGCTCCGCCATCGACCGGCTGCTGCCCGGCTGTATCGATTTGGAGGATCTGCTCCGCCGCCTCCAGCGGGAAGGGTACGAACTGAAACGGGGCAAGTACATATCCGCCAGGGCTCCGGGTCAAGAGCGGTTCACCCGGTTGAAAACCCTGGGTGCGGACTATGCGGAGGAAGCTCTGACCGCCCGGATCGCCGGCAGGCCAGGTCCTTCCCGCCAGCCGAAACAGCGCACCGGGAGGCCCAGTCTGCTCATTGACATCCAGAACAATATCAAAGCCCAGCAGAGTGCCGGCTACAAACATTGGGCAACTATTGAGAACCTAAAACGGGCAGCGGAAACGCTGAACTTCCTGACGGAGCATGGCATTGGAAGTTTGGAGGAATTGTCCGAGCGGTGCGATGGGGCGGCAGCCGCCACCGCCAGGATAAAGGCGGATCTCCGAACCGCCGAAAAGGAAATGGAGCGGCTGACCCTCACTATGAAGCACGCTGCCACCTATCGCCAGCTCCGCCCCCTGTATGACCAATACCGCCAGTCCAGGGACAAGGAGAAATTCCTCCGGGGGCATGAGAGTGAGATCATCCTGTTCGAGGCGGCGGCAAGGGAACTGAAACGGTTGAACGCCGTACCCCTGCCCGCCGCCCAGCGACTCCGGGCCGAAATGGATGAACTTACCGCCAGGCGGACCGCCCTGCAATCGGAATATCGAAAAGCTCAACGGGAGGAACGGGAGTATGACACCCTTCGCCAGAATGTGGAGGCCCTGCTGGAAAAGCCGAGAGAGGCGGAACCGCAGAGGCAGCGGAGCAACGAACTTGAATAGGGCTGGTAGTACGCTTTTCTAAATTTAGCAAATGCCCCTGGGCTTGTTTGGATTTTGCCTGTATAATGAAGGTATGAATGGAGGTGGCACAAATGACGAGAACCGAGGCCATCAAGGTTTTTTTCAAGAAGGCAGTTTTGCCCGTTGCCATCGCCGGGCTTCTGTACTGCATTTTCAAATCCGCCTGCGTAAGGGATGGAAAGCTGGATCTTCTCTGGCTCTGGATACTCTGCGGCCTGCCCTTCGGCATCCATCGGATGTGCGTCTGGATTGTGCCGGGCGGCGGCTCCCTGGGCGGCGGCGCCGCGCTGTTCGTACTAAACTTCGTCATTGGCGGTCTCATCGGGGGCTTTGTCCTGGTTTGGCGGCTGCTGATAGCTGCCTGGTATGTGCCCCTTACCATCTACCGCCTGATTGTGGGATGACTACACTATGGAAATGTGGAAAACGGCCGCTCCGCCGATGGAAAACAGATATTCACGGCCCGATGGAAAAGCTGCCAGCTTTCCCACAGCCCGCAAACACCGTTTCCCACAGCTCCGCACCTCTGACCGTTTACGCACATTCCCACAGCGCCTACTACTGCTACTGAAAATGAGCGCCATCACCGAAATGATGATGGCGCTCATTCTTTTTCTCCGTATCCTTCTTCAGCAAGATTAAGTATATTCTTTTTTTCTTTCTGCGCATAGCGCATGGTCTGATAAGCTCCGCCGCCTGTATGATCCACATAGAATACAACGAGGTCGCTTCGCTTCACCATCTGCCGGTTGCGAATTTGAAAAGCACCTTTCGGGTGGCTACTGGCCGCGCTACTGCATATTTCGATTTCATCATAATAGGCTTCAAAGTTTTCCATATTGTTGCGCAGCTCCGCCGTGGGATATGGCAGTATCCAGGCCAAGGAACTGTTGTCATCCCGGACAAGCCGCTGCTGGCGTTTGACAGCGGAGGAAACGATCTGGTCAAAATCTCCGTCCCGTCCGACCAGGAACTCCACATACTCCTTTTCCAAAAGCAACGCATGAACCAGCGCCTCCACACGATCCTCCGCCTCACGAAACTCCGGGATGATCCGGTGTCCAAAAAAACTAACAGTAAATATGTTCACGGTTCTATCTTCGCCATTTTCAAGCCAGCCTCTCCAACAAAGTAAATAATCCACTTCTCATTATATATAAACATTGATTTGAAGTAAATAATCCTCTAATTGGTTTCAATTATAATTTATCTGCTTTGTTGGTAGCATAATATCAGGAGGTGATATTATGCAGACGGAGTTTCCAGAACGCTATATCACTCTGGGCTTGAAGATCGCATATTACAGGAAAAAGGCGGGGCTGACACAGGAGGTCCTTGCGGAGAGGATCGGGAAAAGTGTCAACTTCGTTGGTCAGGTGGAAGGGACGGGTACGATCCGTGGCGTATCTCTTGAAACACTGTTCAAGATCGCCCAAGTACTGAAAATCCCGCCCTCCAAGCTGTTAGAGGATGACTGATCGACTGCGACGCAGCCAGAACAAAAAAAGAATGGGAGCGCCAACCTCGGATAATTGCATCCGATGTTGACGCTCCCATTTTGCTTGACAAAAGGTGAAAATCCGGCGTTTTTCCTATGCAGAAACGCCCTGCCGCCCCGCATGGGAAATCATACTGCCCCTACACGGAAAAGCCGCCACAGGCTGTTTCTTCGCCTGTTTTGAACACTAATTGCCGCACTTTTTAGAACGGAGAGAAAGGTAGTGCGGGCAGGACACCACCACCGCCCGAAAACTCTGCTTGCAGGGATGGACACAACCCTTGCATAGCTTGTTATACTGACGCCTGCCGTTCTCGCCCAGGAAGAACGACCATTCCAGGCGCCATTTCTTGCTCCGGCTCATAAGTCATGCTCCGGGGGCTTCTTCTGATGAGCCTTGTCCGGGGGCTTGCGCTCGCCGCACTCCCGCTTTGCGTCCTCCAGC
This sequence comes from Eubacterium sp. An11, assembly GCF_002161065.1. GTDB lineage: Bacteria > Bacillota > Clostridia > Lachnospirales > Lachnospiraceae > Anaerobutyricum > Anaerobutyricum faecale. Next base: position 22,376 of record NZ_NFLV01000010.1, read on the forward strand.
CGTTCCCGGATAGAGGGCTTTTTCTCCGGCGTGGTCCTGCGCGCCTCATCCTGGGCTTTCTCCAGTTCCTCACCACGGCGGCCGTTGTTGATGATCCCGTCGATCATCCCATAGTCATCCTCCAGGGTCATTTCAGCGGTGCGGAGAGGGTTCTCCGGCTCCACCGGCAGGGCGACAATCTGGCCGTTCAGGTTGATAAACTGCTCCGGCTGCTTGAAGTGCTCCATGTACTTCTGCGCCAGTTCCGGGGACAGAGAGGTGAAGGACTCCTCGCCGAGACCCACCACCAGGAATGTGCCAGCCACAATGTCGTAAATCTCCCCATGCTCGTCCCGGAGGGAACGGTTCAGGTCCAGACCGATGAGCTTGCCTTCGTCATTCAGCACCAGCCCCACCGGATCGTCAAAGGGATAGGAGGCGGCAATATCACCGCCTACTTCCGCTTGCAGCGCATGGAGGCCAGGGTCAATCTCCTTCACATAGGGCTCCTTCATGGGCTCCACCACCAGGACGGTCAGCTTCTCCGGCGCGGTATGTTCGGGGGCGGCTCCGCTGGGGATGGCAAAAGCGCGGCTACCGTTGGCCATGATGAGATATTTCCCGTCCTCGGACTCATGGTGGAAACCGTATCCGGCCGCCTCCATCTGTTCCCGGCTCATATCCGTCACATGGAAGGTGCCCCTGGGGGTTCTCACCGTCTCGCCGGTCTCCCGGTCGTCCGGGGTAGGCGCCGCTTGCTGCCCATATAACTCCGCCTCATACTCCCGGTTTGCCTGTTCCGCAAAGGCCGGCATCTCGTCCACATGGGACTGATCCGGGTTTTCGATGGCCTCCCGGATCGCCTGGGGGTCTACATCCAGAAATTCCTCATAGCCGGTGGCGTCCTTGAACTTCTCGATCTCCGAAGGCAGATAGTCCTCCTGGGTCTGCCCCAGGGCGGCCAGCTTCTCGTCCAGGGCAGAGATACGCCCGGCCATCAGATTTTCGTAGATTTCTTCCTTCGCCGCGTGTTCCTCCGGGTGCTCGGCGGCATACTGCGGGTCGTGTTGCCGGAAAAACTCGTCCATATCGTAGGCAAGGTCCATGGCCCATTCCGAAATTTCTTCTTCGGGAATGTCATCCTGGAAGGTCATCACCCGGTATTCCTCCGGGATGCTGCCGCGCTCGCCATCGTAATACTCATGGAAGCTGTCCCCGGTGTCCCGCACATAGCCCAGGTCGGTGAACTGGCCGCTTTCCTCCAGGGCGATGTCCCGCCCGTAGGCCTCATAGTCGATGTAGTTGCGCAGATGCTCCGGCACCTGCATGGCGTCCAGTTCCTCGATGTAATACCGGCCCAGATCGTCGTGGTCGTGGATGTCGGGGTAAACATCGTAACAGTCCAGGTTCTCCGTCAGGTTGATAAGTTCCTGGATGCTGCCCGTGTGGTCGCCGATCTCCATGGCCGCCTGGAACCGCTCATATTCATCCTGGCTCATGTCGTCCAGCTTGGAGGCCAGGTAGTTCAGCTCGTCCAGGTTGGCATACTCACCCAGCAGGTCATAGAGGCCGTCCACATAGCAATCGTAGTCCGTGATGAACCATTCCTCATAGGTCTGCCCGAAGTCATCCTTCGCGCCGATGCCGATGCGCTCAAAGACCTTTTTCAGTTCCTCTGCCGTGGTGGGAAACTTCACCCATTCGCCCACAAGGGCGCCCTCGTTGTACTTGCCCAGGTTGGTGATGAAGGCGGCAAAGGGATAATCTTTGTCATAGTCATAATGGGGCATAGCGACACCTCCTTATCGCTCCGGCGCAGGCTTTTCCCGATGGGGCCGCGCCTTGCTCTGATTAGCACATTCTTTCCGGCTCTGTTCCAGCCGTTCCTTGATGGAGGGCTTTTTCTCTGTCTGTCTCTCCCTGGGGCGCTCGTGCTCCCACTCGTCGCCGGAGAGGGTGAGATACCCTTTACTGGTGAAGCACCCCTGTTCCTCCTGCATGGCATGATTGCCGAAGGGAACGGGATTAATGGCGTCCAGCAGCTCCGGGGGCAGAAGGATGTCCAAATGCTGCGCCAGATAGCGCCAGCCCACATCCTCCACTTTGCTGATGTTGTCCTCCAGGATGAAATACTCCGTGTTGGCGGGAAACTCTCGGAACTGCTCCAAAGTGGTCAGGCGGAAGGGAGACTCCTGCACAGCGGCCAGGAGATCCCTATCCTCCGGGGAGAGGGAGGACAGAGCTCGAAGCGTTGCCTCCTGCTCCGCAGGTTCCCCCTCCTGGGGGAGCATTGCTTTCAGATTGTTCAGCGAAATATCCGATTTACTTTTTGCCATTCACACCCTCCTTTCGCTTGGGAAACTCCGGTTTGAAGCGGACATACTTTTCGCCGGTATCATCCAGCACCACCACCGCGTCATAAGCGGCGCCCTTCTTTTCAGACCACATCCCCCTGACGGAGGTGCGGCCCTTCTTCAGCAGGTCGGCAGCCATCTTCCGGGTCAGCTCCTTTTTGCGGGAGGTCCAGAAGCGGTCATCCTTCCACAGCACGAAGCGGCAGGAGCGGTCGGAGCAGTAAAAATTCTTTTTGCCCTCGTAGACCGGTTTGCCGCAGCGGGGGCAGAGGCCCACGGTCTCCCGCTCCGGGGCGAACAGTTTCTGACCTTCCTCGGAGATATGGGAATAGGTTTTTACCAGTTCCCGCGTCATTTCAGAGATCCCCGCCATGAAAGCGGTGGGGTCTCCCTCGCCCCTGGCGATGGTGGTCAGTTTCTGTTCCCACTCCGCCGTGAGCATGGGAGAGGTCAAGGTGTCCGGCAGGACTGTAACCAGATTGATCCCCGCTTTGGTGGGAATCAGGCTTTTGCCTCTGCGCTCCACAAATCCGGCCGCCACCAGCTTTTCCAGGATCGCCGCCCTGGTCGCCGGGGTGCCTAGGCCCTTGCGCTCGGCGTCCTCCGGCATATCGTCTTTTCCGGCGGTCTCCATCGCCGCCAGAAGGGTGTCCTCCGTGTACGCCTTGGGCGGGGCGGTGAAGTGTTCGGTAACAGAGGCATCCACCTGGTCAAAGGTCTGGCCTTCGGTGAAGTTCGGCAGGGCGATGGGCTCCGCTTCGTCCTCCGGCTGCTCCTTCAGGGAGGCGCGGAAAATGCGGTCGATCTCACGCCAGCCCTCGCAGAGGATGCGCCGCCCCTTGGCGGTGAAGGTGTGTCCACCACAATCAAAAGCGGCCGTGACCGCTTCATACACATAGGGTTCCGCCGCCGCACACAGCAGCTCCCGGCACACCAACAGCAAGGTGTTCCGTTCTCCCACAGTCAGTTCAGACAGGTCGGCTTTCTCCAGCTCCAGCGTGGGGATGATGGCGTGGTGGTCGGACACCTTCCCATCATTCACCAGCGCCGCAACATCAGGGAAGAAGTCCGGGCAAACATCGAAGGGCGGCACCCGCGCCGCCAGATGCAGGACCACAGAGGCGGTCTCCGCCATATCAACCGTCAGATACCGGCTGTCGGTCCGGGGATAGGTCAGCAGCTTCTTCTCGTACAGCGATTGTGCGTAGTCCAGGGTCTGCTTGGCCGTGTAACCGAGCACCCGGTTTGCCTCCCGCTGCAAAGTGGTCAGGTCGTAGAGCTTGGGCGGCGCCTCTTTCTTCTTCTCATGGGTGACGGAGGTGCAAATCACCGAAGCCCCGGCACAGGCCACCCGCAGGCTCTCCGCCTCCTCCGGGGCAGTAATCTTCTCGGACACCGCTTCGGCCCCATCCAGCGCCAGGCGCACATGATGGTATTTTTCCTTCCGGAACAGGGTGATCCTGCTGTCCCGGTCCACCAGCATGGCAAGGGTGGGCGTCTGTACCCGCCCCACATTCAGGGTGCGATGGTATAGGACGGAGAACAGGCGGCTCGCGTTGATACCAATGAGCCAGTCCGCCTTTTGGCGGCAGAGCGCCGACTGATACAGGGGATCATAGGCCCCGCCGGGGCGCAGGTCGGCAAAGCCCTCCCGGATCGCCGCGTCCTCCATCGAAGAAATCCAGAGGCGGGAGAAGGGTTTGGAGCATCCGGCAGCCTCATAGACCAGCCGGAAGATCAGCTCGCCCTCCCGCCCGGCGTCGCAGGCGTTGACCAGCTCCGTCACATCCGGGCGCTCCATGAGGCGCTTCAAATTCTGGAAAGCGTCCTCTTTGCCCTTCGCCAGCACATAACGGAAGGGCTCCGGCAGGATGGGAAGGTCGTCATACTTCCACTTCTTATAGGCGGGGTCATACCCGGCTGCATCCATCGGGGACATCAGGTGTCCCACACACCAGGAAACGATGAGCCCATTCCCTTCAAAACAGCCATCGGCCCTGGATGTGACACCCAGGGCCGACGCAACGGCTTTTGCAACACTCGGTTTCTCGCAGATCACCAGCTTCATTTCGTTTCCTCCGTTTCTTCCGGTTCAGGGGCATCCTCGTTAATATATTCCTCCTCATCCTCAAAATCATAGTCGTCCGGGTCGGCGCTGACCTTTGCGCCCTGTTTGGGCTTGATGAACTTGATATAGGCGAAGGCTCCGCCGCCGCCCAGCACCGCCAGCAGCAGGATCAATACCAGGGCGCCGCTGCTGCCGGACTCCTTCTCCGGCTCCGGTTCAGGCTCTGGTTCCTCCTCCGGCGCTTTCCCGGCACACTCGCTCATATTCACCGCACAAACCGGGCAGGCGGTATTCACCGCACCGGCCTGGCATTTCTCCGTACAGGTGCAGACCGCCGGGGTCTCCTGGACTTCGCCATCCTCCATCAGGGCCAGGAGGTCGGCTTCGTCCACCTGGTTCAGGAAGTGGACGGTCTGCGCCCCCTCATCGTCCCGGTCGATGATGAGATAGAACACATTGCCGCCCTTCGTCTCCACGGTGATGAACTGTTTGCCGGAGGAAGCCCCACCCAGATCGTCGATAAGGGAGAGGTTCCCGTCCGGAGTGAGGGCGGCTCCTCCGCCATCGGAGAGGCCGGAGGGGAGCAGTTCCAGCAAAGCGGAGAGGTCTGCCCCATCCAGGGAGAGGGAAAAACTGCCCGTATCCGTGATGGTCAGGTAATCGGAATGAACATAGCCCTCCCGCTCCGGCAGAAGCACCTTGACCCATTCGCCCTCGGTGCCGATGACTTCCACCTGCGCCCCGTTGGGAAGCTGGGTGAAGGCGTCATTGTCCAGCCCTGCGCCGGTGCGGACATTCAGATTGCCGCCGCAGGTGGTCACGGTGCCGGTTCGTAAGGGCTCCAGCCCCTCCAGGTTGGGAGTGAACAGGATGCCATCCTCGGTGACGCTCACGGTTCCCAGGCTACCCAACAGTTCGGTGAGCTGGTCCAGGGTGTCACCGCCGGCCTCCGCATTATCGCCGCCGGCAGTATCTTCATCATCGGAAACCGTGATTTCCGGGGTCCCGTCATCCTCCGTGAGGTCTGCCTCCATTTCGGTGTAGTAAGGTTCACCCTCCCCGCCGCCGGCAAAGGCAGGGATCGCAAAGGCCGTGGCACAGAGCGCCACGGCCAGCGCCGCCGTAAACAGGCGGATGATCGTTTTATTCTTCATACTCGGCGTCCTCCATCTCGTTCTCGCCGGGGTCAGCCGACGCCTCCGCCTCCATCATGCCCTCCGGCAGGGCGATGAGGCCGCTGGCGTATGCCTTCAGGAAGGCCGTCAGCTCCCGGTTGTCCATCTTCACCGCCTTGACCATGCGGACGATCTCCAGGTTCTCCTCCTCCACAAGCTGCGCCTCCAGAGAGCGGAGGCGCTTCTGCTGCTCAGAGATCTTTTCCTTGGTCTTTTCGATGTCTCGGCGGATTTTTTCAACAGTTGCCATGTGTGCAATTCTCCTTTCCAAACCGTTCTTTCCATGAGTAGTTGCGGCCCAGGCCCTGGACCGTTTTCAAATTGGGACGGGCGTTGTCCTCCAGCGCGATGGCCCGCCGGAACAGGTCCGGGTGGTGGTCCCGAAGCCGGATGATCTCCTCCGCCCTCATGCTGGGGCAGAAGAAACAGGAGGACTTGCCCGGCTGGGGAAGCCCCGCATCATCAATGGCCTGCTGACAAGCCGCCCGGTCCCATCCCCATTCCATCAGGGGATACCACTTGCTGTACTTGGGGTCGGCCAGATCCCCCAGCAGCACCTTGTCGCTGCGGTAGCCTTCGCCGGCGTCGTAGCCGATGAACTTGACCACCCGTTTGCCCGCCGCCCACACCTTCCGGCAGGGCGGATAATGGTTGCAGAACTTTTCCTGCGGCCCGATCTTGTGTTTCAGGGAACACCGCTTGAAGCCATAGGCCATAGAAGGCAGGGTGCCGCTCTGCAAACACTCCTGTTCCAAGGTCAGCCGCTTTCCGTCCCGCGTGGTTTTATACACTCTGGTAATGGGCGGCATCCCGTGGTCCTTCAGCCAGCGGTCCATGATGTCCAGGTAGGCATAGGTGTGGGGATGCTCCGCCCCGGTATCCGCAAAGAGGATCAGGTCTACCGGGATACGGTGCTGGTGCAGGCCGACTAAAAGGGCGGTGCTGTTGACACCGCCCCCATAGGAAACCATATTGATGTGTGCTTCACCTCCCATCAGTTGTACGGCGGCCGGCCGTAGGCATAAAAGTGAGACTGCCAGTAACTTGTATTCAAATTGGTGTAGGAAATCGGGTCTCCGCAATGCAGCATCATCCCATCGCCCACATAAATACCCACATGGGAGATACCGCTGGTGTCATAGGTGCCCACGAAGAACACCAAATCACCGGGCTGGGGGTCGGATACCGGCGTGGAGATATTGTAGAGCCCCTGGGCGCCCAGCCGCCCGGTATTGCACAGGCCGGTGCTGGTCAGCACATAGCTGACGAAGCCGGAACAGTCAAACGATGTCTCCGGGCTGCTCCCGCCCCACACATAGGGGTATCCCAGGTATTTCTCCGCCTCGGTGATGAGGGTAGCAAACCGTTCATCCGTCAGGTACTCGGCGGGGATGTCCCAGGCCGTAGGCGGGTTCTCGATGTACTTGCCCACATACCCGGAGGACGGAAACAGATCCGGCCGGTTGCCCAGGGTGGACATATACACGGCGTACATGGAAAGCTGATCCTCGCCCATGATGTAGACCGGCACATGAGAGAGGTCAAAATTTTCCAGCGTGACGGTGCAGATATACCAGGTGTATGGCACCTCCACTTCGTACTCGTTGCCCTCGCTGTCTGTCCGGGTTTCCGTCCGATACCTTGTTTCGGTGGTCACAGTTTCGGTGAGGATGTACTGCTTGTCAAAGAGCATTTCCAGGTCGCCTTGCACCTCGTCCAGGGTAAACACCCCTTCATGGAGCGCCGACAGGATGGACAGCAGCACATAAGGGTCATGCCCGATCTCGTCCAGGTCAAAGTGATATTCGTCATAGTCGTGGGTGGCCTCGTAGGTGTCCAGGTATTCTTGAAGCTCCGCCTCCATCCCGCAATAGGCGGCCTCGGCCCCGGTCAGGTCCGCGTCCTCGGAGAGATAGGAGGACGCCACCAGGCCGGAAGTCCCGCCCCCGAACATGGAAGTGCAGGACTGCATCAGCCCCATGATGAGCATGAGGATCAAGCCGATCCCTCCCACAATGAGAAGGGTGTGTTTGTTCTTCGTCACAAGCCCGCCCAGCTTCTGGGCGATGGTCCCGCCGCCTTTTTTCGCTGCGGAAGCGGCGGCCTGGGATGCCTTTCCCGCAGCCTGGGCCGCGCCGGTTCCTGCCCGATGTGCGGCGGCATACTGCTTTTGCAGCCGCTTTTTTTGCCAAAGGCGGGAGATGGGGTTACTGGACGCAAGCTGGGGATTTTCCATGACGGACTTCCGCCAGTAGAAATCGGCATTGGCTTTCACCGCTACCTGCTCCGCCCGCTTCACATCCCGCCAGGGTTTCAGTTTCCGGTCCGCACGCGCCTGATGGAAACGCCGATTGCCATAGCCCACGGCCTTCTCAATCTGCCGTTCTCCCAGGTGGCCGGCCTGAACACCGGAGTTATCGCCCTCCACCTTGCTCACTTCGCCGTGGAGGGTGGACCGTATTTCCTGCACCGGCCGGGACAATGGGTTGCCATGCTCCCTGCCAGGAGGCTTTACAGGGACAGCAGCTTTCGCCGCATCCAGCCGATCCGCCGCCTTGTCCGACTTGCGGATCGCCTTTTTCAGTTCCGGTGCCGCCTGGTCTGTCTCGGAAAACTGCAAACGGGAGGAAGGGCGGTCCCTGGCCGCCTCACCCTCCCGAAAGGTGTCGCGCCGCTTTCGCCGCGCCTTTTTCGCCTGTCGGCGTTCCCGGTGTCCCACCACCTCGTCCGCCGCCCGGTTCAATGCCCCCGCCGTTTCATCCGCAGAAGAATAATCCTGCTCCGGGGGACGGTCCGAAATATGGGTGGCTTCGCCAGTCACCAAGTTCACCGAGATGGCCCCATCACGGGTCATCTTCTGCGCCTCCTTTTCGGAGGCTTTCCATTCCTGCATTTATCCGTCACCTCCTCCGAAGGGGCAGATGCTGGCGCACGCCCCGGTCTCTATCAGGGAAATGTAGTGAAAAATGGGATAGGCCTGAGGCGGGCAGACCGCGTTCCCCAGGGTTTTCAGCCGCAGCGCCCGATCCTTCGTATCCTCGGTTATGCGGGGGACGCCCTCCGGCTCGCTGGCCCAGAGGATACGTCCGTCCATCCCTGCGGGAAGCCCATGAGCCATTCCACCCAATCGGGATTCAGCGCCGCCTTCTCGGAAAGGGGCTGCTCCTGGTGGATCACCTGGGCTGACAGGTTGGAGGATGGGGATTTGCCCCGGAAGGCCGTCGGTTTCAGGGTGGAACGGTAGCCCTCCGACGCCGCCGGCGTCAGGTAGAATACCGCCGCCGACAGGGACAGGCTCCAGATCGTCCCATCTTTGTTCCGCTTTCGGAAGATCCCGTTGTCCGACAGGAACACATCCAGGTTGGCAGCGTCCCGGCAGGTGGATTTGTCGGAGGCAAGGGGCGTGGGAAACATCAGCCGCGACGATAAAAGTTCGCTGGCGCTCATGCCATGCGCCGACGCCGCAAGCCGGAAATACGAATGGGAGAACAGCGTATCCCGCTTTTGCCAGGTCAAAAATCGTTTTGTCGAGCCCCATATTGATGAAGCCAGCAACATTTTCCCCAAGCACCCAACGGGGCCGCAGTTCGGCAATAACGCGGCACATTTCCGGCCACAGGTAGCGTTCATCCGCAAAGCCCCGCCGCTTTCCTGCGGTGGAAAAGGGCTGACAGGGGAAGCCGCCGGAAATGATGGTGACTGTTTCAAGTCCTGTTTTCTCAAAAAACGCCTCCTTCGTGAATGTGGTGATGTTCCGGAACTTCGGCACATCCGGCCAGTGCCGCTCTAGGATAGAATAGGGGTAGTCCGCCCATTCACATTGGCAAACGGTCTCGAATCCGGCTGCCTCCGCCGCCAGGTCCAGACCGCCGATGCCGGAGAACAGGCTTACATGGGTCAGTCGCTCCATACCTCATCCCCTTCAAGACCGTCATCCTGGGGATCGTCCTCCACTTCCTCCAGCGGAATCAGGTTATGACGCTTGATGATGGCCTCCTCCAGGGTATCATGGGCGACGCCGCTGCCCTCCGGGAGCCCCAGGCTACGGTAGATCCGCTTCATCTCTTTCTCATAATTGCCGGCCCGCTTTTTCAAGCGGAGAAAATCCTTCTCCGTCTCCGCCTCCGACAGGCAGCGAGCCAGGGAGTGATAGAGAACGATCAGGTTGTAGATGTCGCCCACCAGCATACGGAAACCGCTGCCGGGGATGATGTACTCATCCCGATATTTCTTGGGCTTCGGCTCCTCCTCCGGGACCACCTCCACCTCGTCCAGCTCCTTGTCCATGAGCCCCTTCAAATCCTTGGGGTCGCCGAACACCAGGTAGCGGCCGGGGATGCCCCAGCTCTGGAACTTCTCCTCGGCGATCTCACCGTACCGCTTCGCCGTATCCAGCACATGGAACACATCCTCCTCATCCTTGATGCGGCCAGCCAGAAAAGCGAGCTGGTGGAGGAGCCCATACAGGTGGACCTCATCGTTAATATGGGAGAGATAGGTCTTGCCGTTGATGACATACAGTTTGTTTTTCATATTCATGCCTCCGTTTCCGCCGCGTGCTCCACCTCGCTGGGTTTGGTGGTGAGCAGCTTGTAAAGCTCCGTATCCTTGGGGAAGTCGTCCGCAAAGGGCAGGATGACATTGTTGAAGAACAGCAGCCCGTGGCCGGGGTCGGAATTGGTCACATAGGCAAGCTGCTCCGGGGAGATGTTCAGCCGCTCCGCCAGTATCTTCCGGTCGCCGGCGGCCTGGTTGAGCATATAGATGAAATCGCTGTTTTCCAGAATGTTCTCGATCTCCGGGGAGGAAAGCAGATCTTTGGGGTTCTGTGTCGCCCCGGTCGGCACGCCGCCCCACTTTCTGAACCGTTTCCAAATCTCGGCGCTGTACGCTGCGGTCTGTTCCTCCTTCAGCAGAAGGTGGAACTCGTCCACGAAATACCAGGTAGACCGGCCGATGGCCCGGTTGATGGTGACGGTGTTCCACACCGCGTCCTGGACAATGAGCATACCGGGCTTTTTCAGGTTCTTGCCCAGGCCCTTGATGTCAAAGCAGACAAGGCGGTTGCGGATGTCCACGGTGGTGCGGTGGTTAAAGAAGTTCAGCGAACCGTTCACATAGAGGTCCAGCGCCTGGGCTACCCGGTCAGCCTCCGGGATGCCTTGTGCCAGAAGCGCCTCCATCAAATCGCCCAGGATGGGCATATTCTCCGGTCTGGGGTCGGCAAAATAAGGCTGATAGATCTTCTGCACAGCCCGGTCGATGACGGTTTTTTCGATGGCCTCCAGCCCTGTCTTACTGCCCATGATGAGCTCGCAGAAGGACAGAACAAAATCACTTTTTAACGCCAGCGGGTTCTCCTCGTCCGAGTAGTTGAGATTGATGTCCAGGGGGTTCACATAGTCGGTGCTGGATGGAGACAGCCGGATTACCTGACCGCCCAGCCGCTTCACCAGGGGAGAATATTCATCCTCCGGGTCGCAGATGATGACATTATCTTTGGTGGTCAGGATGATGAAGGTGATCTCCCGCTTACAGCTCATGGATTTGCCGCTGCCCGGCGTACCAAACACCAGACCGTTGGGACACCGCGACTGCTTGCGGTCCAGCAGGATCATGTTGTTGGAGAGGGCGTTCAGGCCGTAATACATGGACTCGCCGCCCATGAACAATTCCTGGGTGACAAAGGGGACGAACACCGCCAGGGCCGATGTGGTGAGGCTGCGTTCGATCTTGATACGGTTCAGACCCAGGGGGAGGCTACTCATCAGCCCATCCTCTTGCTGGAAGTCCAGCCGGGTGAGGAGGCAGTTGTAGGTCTGGGCGACGCTGGCCGCCTGAGATACGGCGATCTCCAACTTCTGCTTGGTTGCCGCCATGTGCATAACCAGGAAGGTCAGATTGAACATTCGCTCGTTCCGGCTTTGCAGATCCTGGAGGATAGTCTTGGCCGCGCCGCCGTAGGTGGCAAGGTCGCTGGGGAGGATGTCCATGTCATACCCGCTGCGCACCGCCCGCTTCTGCTCCGCAATCTTCATAGCGTCCAGGTCGGTGATCTTCCGTTTTACCATTTTTATGGCTTCGTTTTGGTTGATGCCCCGGATGTGCATAGTCACCAGGATATTGCCCTCGGTCTCCATAAACTCCGCCAAAATGCGGTCGTGGATCTCCGGGGCGGTGATCTGCAAAAAGCTGACTGCGCCGTACATCTCGCCGATGCGGAAGGTACGGGTTTCTCCGAAATGGAAGGAGGACGGGGCGATGAAGTCCTTGACCGAAAGGCCGCTGGGCGCCAGCCAGTCCCAATCGAAAGCGAACCTTCCGCCCTCCGGGTGAAGGATGCCGTGAAGCAGCTCCAGCCGCTCTTTCCCGTCCAGCACATGGGCGGCGGCCCCCATGACCTTGAAGCGGTTGAGGGTGTCGGTCTCAATACGGGCAAACCGAGCCCGCGCCGCCACCAGGTTCTCCGCCTCGATGGTCAGGGTGACATACTTGGTTTTCACATAACCGTTGCTGCCCCGTTCATACTGGAAACGGAGTATCCCGGCTGCGTCCTCACGGATGGGGTCCAGGTCGTTGCCCTGGGGACGGATGCCGAACAGGTCCTCCTCCGGTCCATGCTCCACATACCGGCTACTGAGTGTCATTTGCACCCCAATGGTGGGGTCATAGCCGTTATAGAAGTCGCAGAGGCTTTCAAAGATGCTCCGCTGATCCTCCGGCCCTGCCAGACGGTAATTCACATCCTCATAGGCGATGGTTTTGGAGAAGGCACCGCCATCCAGCCGACACAGGCCGTCCGGGAACATATTGCGGAAAGGGATGCTGTCCTGCACCGTATGGGCTTTCCCGTCGCCCTTGGCCTGCCGGATCACCGCCTCGATCTGCCTGCGCTCGTCACGGGTCAGCTTACGTCTGGGCTTTGCCGTTTTTCCGGGTCTTGCGGTTTTTGCCTGCAATCGCTCTCACCTCCTGTTCCAATTCGTGCTGCCGCACAAGCGCGGAGTACAGGTTGTTGGTTTGGTAGATCCGCACCTTTGGGCGGATAAACTTGTTCTGAATGAGGTGCCCAAGGAACACCTCCAGGGGCTGCCCGTTCCGCTCGTACATGGCGAACAGGAAGAAGGGCAGCATGACCAGGATCATGCACAGAGCCGCCGTGGTGGTGCCCAGCGTGTCCTTGGCTAAAAAGAAAAGTGGCACGCCAATCAGCGCTGCCGTTCCGAAACAAATCACCTGCCGCTTGGTCAGCCCGAACAGGACCTTGCTCTGCACCTTGCTCAGGTCCTTCGGGATCGTTACATAGGCCAATCACATCAACTCCTTCTTGTGGGAATATAGTCTTTGAAATCTTTTACCGCATGGAAAATTCGCTTATTGTTCACCCACCGCTGAAGATGGCGGGTAATCTTAGGGGCGGTGGGGCGCTCATAGATCATTACATAGGGGTCATACCCCAAAGCCCGCAAGGTGTTCACCCGGTAAAGGCCTTGCTCATGGGTGCTTCCATAGTTGGTCAGCACATAGACACGCCGGTTTCGGTCGCTTCGGATGGCGGTATGCTCCACAAAGCGGCGGAAATACTCCGTCAAATCCTCCTCCGGGTTATCCCAGGCAAAATGTACCGCCTTGGTTCACACCTTGTTCAGCAGGGAAATGTTGTCTGGGCTGGTCAGTCGGATGTCCAGCCCCTGAGTGAAATCCACCAGCGCCCGGCTGTCGGCAAGCTGCTCCAGCAGCGCCTCATGGTCCGGGCAAGCCAGCAGATTGGGGTCCAGCAGTTTGATCTCATCCTCGCCGCGCCAAAATTCAAAGAGGTCAGCGACCTTGACGCTCCTGCGCCCTTCTTTACCGCTGACAATGCAAAATCCGCAGTTTCTCGGACAGCCTCGGCTCAAAAATCCGTAGGCTGCTCCTAAAAACCGCGGATAGAGAAAGTAGTCCGGCCGGATGTGCTCAATCTCATACGGAAGGTCTTTCCCGCCCGGCCCGTAGCCGGTGCCGCCCTGGATGACCTGGTCCGCATTGGTCACGGTGATGTTGTCTCTGGAATAGGTATCCGTGAACACCCGGCTTTTATAGACCAGGTCGTAATGCCCCTTGGGGCTCCACCACTCCACCCGGTCGCCCCGCCGGGTATGGTATTCGGAGAGTTTCATCAGACAGAGATTTGGAAAGTTGTGAGAATCCACATCGATCAATCCAACCTTCAATCAGCCACCCCCTTAGTGCGCCCCGAACAGGGATTTTGCGAGGCTGCCGGTCTTAAAGAGAGTGAAACACAGGAGCACCGTGTACCCCATGCACCCCCAGATAGCGCCGGAAATGTTGTCGCCGCTGAGCGAAATACCTTCCACCAGCACCGCATAGATGCCCACGCAGATCATTATGAGGAACGCCTGGAAGCCCAGGGCCAGCAGGGAACGGAGATAGTTCTGCCCTGTGTTTCCCCATTCCCGGTTGACCATCGTGGCAAAGGGGATGGGACCTATCGAAGTGACCAAATACACCTCAATAATTCTGCCGTAAATGACCAGGAAGATGCAGATGGAAAGTATCTGCGTACACAGTCCCACGAAGATGCTCTGGAACCACAGCCCCAGCAGGGCGCCGATGCTCCAGTCTGCAAGCTGGGTCTCCAGATCAGCGGTCACGCTGGATATGTCGATGCCCGCATCCGAAATGATGACACCTGCCGACTGGTTGACCACATTCTGCGCCACATCGAACACCGCCATGACAATGTTCCAGGTGTTCGTGACGATCAACACCGCGCAGAAGGTTTTGAAAATCCACTTGAAGAAGATCCATGTGTCGAAATCGTGAAGGTTGTTCTTCTCGACGATGAGCTGGATCAGCTCGTAGCACATGACAAAGGTGAGGACGATGCCGGCGATGGGGACGATGACCGTTTCCGAAAGGCTGCGGATCATATTGAAGATGCCGCTGTTCCAGGCGGCGGGCGTCATGCCGACCTCCCCGGCGATCTCGCCCACCTTTGTGTTCAGGGTATCAAACATCCCGGTCAGGTTGGATATGATACCGTCAATGAGCAGTTCTTGGAACCACTCCTGTATTGCGTCAAAAATCAACGGGGATCACCTCCTTTCCGGGAGGCCCCGTGTGCCGAGGCCTCCCGTGGGGTTTGTTGGCGGACATCAGGTAGTGGACAGCAGACCGGACAGCAGGGGGATCAGGGTGATGCCGATGAGGGCAACACCGCCGCCCGCCATGAGCTGCTTGATGCCCTGGCTTTTTACTAATGTGTGATAAAGAAGCAATAGAAGTGTAAAAAATTTTGCCGTTCCTATCCGGCACTTGGCCATTGTGTCGGATAGGTCGGGCGGTTATTCAGGCAAGTCAATCTTGCCGACAAAGCTGTAATAAATCTCAATGTCCTGCCTGCGGGTGCCGTTCTCGTCGTAGCTGCACTCATGCACCACGATTTTCTCAATCATTTCCCGCAAGAGGGTGGGGGTCAGTTCTTCAAAGGCAAGGTGCTTGCGGACAATGCCCATGAATTTCTCGGCGTTGACGGTGGCTGCCTGAGATTTGTCCAGTTCGGCTTGCAGGGCGGCGGCTCTCTTTTTCAGTTCCGCTTGCTCGGCTTCGTAGTCAGCCGACAGTTCCATGAAACGCTCGTCGCTGATTTTGCCGTTTACATTGTCCTCATACAGCCGCTTAATCATGCGGCTGATTTCAGAAATGCGTTCCTGCGCCTGTTCAAGCTGCTTGGTGGCCGCAGCGGTCTTTCGCTTGCCGCCGATTTCGTTCTGTTGGATCAGCAGCTTCACAAAGCGGCTCTCATGCTTGGCAGCATATTCCGTCACCTGCCGGAGATTGGAGAGGACACCGGCGGTCAGCAGGTCGGTGCGGATAAAGTGCGCCGTACAGTCGCGGGTGCGTTTCTTGTAGCTGCCGCAGATGTAACAGTCCTGTTTACGGTCTTTGTTCTGATACCGCTGTTGATACAGCACATGGCCGCAGTCGGCGCAGAACAGCATACCGGAGAACAGCCCCACTTCATCATAGCGGTTCGGGCGTTTGCGCTGCTTGCGTAACTCCTGCACACGCTCCCATGTTTCCGTGTCGATCAGCGGCTCATGGTGGTTCTCAAAAATGGCCTGCTTTTCGATGGGGTTCTCTACGCTGTGCTTGACCTTGTAAGAGGGCTTTTCCGTCTTGAAGTTCACCAGACAGCCGGTGTATTCCCGGTTTTCGAGGATATGAACGACGGTGTTTGTTGCCCACTTGCACTCATAGCCGGGGTGATAACGGCGGGTGCTGCCCGTCCTGCGGTATTCCAGCGTTCCCGGCGTGGGGATTTGCTGCTCCGTCAGCATACGGGCAATCTTGGTCGGGCCGTTCCCGGCAAGGCAAAGCTGGTAAATCTGCTGTACCACCGGGGCGGCTTCCTCGTCTATGATGAAATTCTCGTCCTCGTCCATCACATAGCCGTAAACCGGCTTGCTGGTAACAGGCTTTCCGCTCATACCTTTTGACCTTTTTACTGCCTTGATTTTCTTGCTCGTATCTCTCACCAGCCATTCGTTGAACAGATTTCGCAACGGGGTAAAATCGTTGTCCATGCCGCCGTTTGCGCTGTCCACATTGTCGTTGACAGCGATAAAACGCACACCCTTTTGAGGGAACAGCATTTCCGTGTAAAACCCCACTTGCAGATAGTTTCGCCCCAACCTCGACATATCCTTGACGATAACGGTTCCCACTTTTCCGGCTTCAATGTCTGCAAGCATAGACTGAAAGCCCGGCCTTTGGAAATTTGCCCCGGAATAACCGTCGTCGGTGTACCAGCGCAGATTGGTAAAGCCGTTCTGTTTTGCGTAGGCTTCGAGTATCCTTTTTTGGTTCGATATGGAATTGCTCTCGCCTTGCAATTCGTCCTCATGGGACAATCTCGGATAAAGGGCGGTAATCAGGTTTTGGGTGGCTTGTCTTAACATAAAATCCTCCGTTTCCGACAGCCAGCCCTACTATTCCGTAACTTTATTGTACCACGGAACAGCGGGGGCTGTATAGCGGTAAAAGCGTCAAAACCGCTTCTTTATAGTCTATAAAAAATGATAATTTTTATTTCAAGGCTTCTCGTTGCAAATATGGTGGTAGAAAAATTCAAATTCGTATGCTATACTTATTTTATTACAAAATCTCGGCTTGTTTAGAGGAGTAGCACTTATGAAAAGAAGTGTTTTATTAGCTATTTCTATTGTTATCGCAATCGTTTTACTGATAGCGGCGATATTTACAAAGGATTGGATTTTCTATCTGCTCATTGCCTGTTTTGTGTTTGCAGTATCAATAATCGGAAGCAGAAAAAGAAAGCAGAAATAATCTCAAATCCGGCTATCGTTCCAGCGGCCACGCTCCCCGGCATGGCCGCTTTTTCCATGCTTCGGCTCACGCCGGATAAGTCGGTTTCTGTGTAGCAGCGGCTTCCGCTTCCAGTACCCGCGCCATTTTATCGGCAGCGGTGGTTGTGGTGTCTTTCTTGAAATAGCCGGACACGACAAGGACGGAATTGCCCATGCGGATTTCTGTCACGCAGTCGGGGCGGCGGGTGGTTCGGTTGTCGTGCTGCTTGTTATCTGCCATAGTCAATACTCCTTTCAGTCAGTAATCAGTTTCTTCATGCTCTCCATTTTCCGCTGTGCAGCTTCCTGCCGGAAGTTGTCGCCGGTAAAGCGCACCGGGACGCACATGGAAAGCAGCCGGTCATAAATCCGGGAATGGGCGGTATCCTCCGGGTTGTGCAGGTCGTCCAGCGTGAGGTTAGTGGTGACGATCAGCGGCTTGCCGCTGCGGTAACGGCTGTCTATCACATTGAAAACCTGTTCCAGCCCGTACTCGGTGCCACGCTCCATGCCGAAGTCGTCAAGGATCAGAAGCGGATAGCGGCAAAGGCGGGAAATGTACTCATTGCGCCCTTCAAAGCTGGCGGCAAGGTCATTGAGGATAAGGGCAAAGTTCGTCATGTGGACAGGGATTTCTTTCTCCATGAGGGCGTTTGCGATACAGCCCGCAAGGTAGCTTTTCCCGGTTCCCACGCCGCCCCAGAACAGGCAGCCGATGTTGTCGGCTCGCATATCCTCCCAATGCTCCACATACCGGCGGGCAAGTTCGGTCTGCGGGTTCCTGCCGTTGTCGTTTTCAAAAGTCCAGTCCCACATGGTGGGGTCGGTAAAGCCCCGGCGTTTTAGTTCCTCCACGGTGTCAAGGTGCCTGCGCCGCTGTTCGGCGGCTTCACGCTCAATCCGCTGCGCTCTCTGGCAGTCGCACTCTGCCGGGTGGCGGTCAAGCCCAAACAATGCCTTGCCCTCCGGGAAGTAGGCTTCTTTGGGCTTGTGGCACTTGCCGCAGTACAGCAAACCGTCCTCGCCGGTGTAGTCCTCCGGCTCTGGTGTGGTGGTCGTCATATTTCCCAAAACAGCGTTGATTTCGTTCTTCATAAACTCTCGCCCTCCTTGCATGAGTAGTCGGGTATGCCCTTTTTGGGGGCTTTCTTGGCGGTGTCCTCCTGCGCCCATTTGTAAATCGTGGCGGCATGGCTGCGGTATGTCCTGCCGCTGGACGCGATATGACAGGATAGCCGGTCAATGTAGTAGTCCCATTTGCCGGGCAGGTCAGCTTTCAGCCCGTCCAGTTCCGATTGGGTCAGAAAGACATTTCCATACCGGCCATAGGCGGCGCGGGTGGCCTGTCCCGTATCTAACTCTCGCTCTCTCTCTTTTTCTATCTCTATCTCTTTCTCTTTCTCTATCTCTAACTCTGGTGGACAAATGTCCGCTTGATATGGTGGACATTTGTCCGCCCCGGCCTTTGGCAAGGCTTTTTGCTCCTGCAAAGCCAGCCTTGCCCGCCGTTTCCGCTCCCCCTCGGTAGAGGATTGGCCGATCAGCAGTTCAATGTTGCTCATATACAGCGCGCCGTTTTGCAGCGGCTCCACAAGCCCCAGTTTCATAAAGATCTGCAAGGCCCGTTCTACGGTGCCGACTTGCTGGCGGGTTATGGTAGCAATCATCTGGGCGGTATAGGGGATATTTTCATCAAGCTGCAACTTCCCGCCGTTTTTCAGCGATTTCAAGTACAGCTTCAAGAGGATGTTGGAGTAGAGTACACCGTCCTGCATACTCTCCAGCAGCACGATAGCGTCCTCGTCAAAGTAGTTCTCTTTCAGCTTCAGGTAGTAATATTTTCGGTTATCTGACATGGTTCCTCCTTTGGGTTGATTTGGGGCATTTGTACGCATTTAGAACGCCGTTTCCGGGGGAAAAGGATAAATCTATCAAGCCCCCGTTGAGGGCGGGTAAAAAATCCTTGATTTACAAGGGTTTGAAAGCCCCTAAATGCGTAGAAAGGTGGTAGCGTTTGCGCTGCCGCTCGGCTTCCTTGCGGCGGCGCACTTTGGCGGCGCAGTCGGGGCAGTATTTTCCCCGGTTGGATTTGGGGACAAAAGCCGCCCCGCAGACCGCGCACCGTTTCCGGCTTCCCCGGGACAAGAGTGCTGCGGTCAGCTCCCCGTCAAGGGGCAGGACAGCCACACGGAACCAGCGGCACATGAGGGAATAGGAAATGCTCTGGACGCACACGCAAGGCTCCCCGTCATCCAAAAGCAGGCAGTTCCCCTCGTCGTAGTTACAGCACTCATGCACCAGCCGCCGCGCCCGCCGGTGCTGGCGGTAGTCCATGCGGGGTACATTATCGCTCATGGCTCTGCTCCTTTCTGGGGTTCGGTTCCTCCCGGCGCAGAATTTGGTCGATGTTCCGTTTAACCGTCTGCAACTCCTTGAACCGCTGTTTCTGTTCCCGGTAGCCGTTGTAAAGGCTGTCTTTTTGGGAAATAAGCTGCTCGATCTCGGCCTGCAACGCTTTCCGGGCGGGCAGCTTGGTAATGCCATGCTCCCGGAAATACCGGGCGGCGGCCTCGGCTATGATAAAATCGCTCTCATGCGCCTGCCGGTATGCGGCGCGGGCTTTCTCGGATTTCTGCGCTTTCAGCCCGTCACGGGCGGGTTTGGTCTGGGCGTAAGCCAACACCTGCCGCTGCAACTCCTTTTTCCCTTGCAGCTTGGTTTCCAGCGTTTTCAGTTCGCCGCCGGCCTGCCGCATTTCCGCATAGGCGGTGTCTATGGCCGCTTCCAGCTGCTCCGGGGAAGTAAAGCCGTATTCTTGATACACATTCAGCGTCTTTGCCGCCTGTTTCAGATTGTGTATCTTCGCCCAATGCTCGTAGCCTTTACCCTTGCCCTCGGCTCTCTTGGCGGCTATGTCCACAAGCCGCTGCACACCGTCCTGTTTGGGGGCTGCTATCTCGGCTCTGGCGGCCTGCAAACGGTCTTTTATGGTGCGCGGGGTGGCGGGCGCTTCGGCTGCTCTGGCGGCGTTCTGCTCCAAAACGGCAAGAACAGCGGCGCGGTCAAAATCGTCGCCCAGCTTTCGGGCGGTAATGGGCTTCGTCCTGTCCGGCGTGAGGTAGGAAAGCCGCCCCCGGCTCTCCTTGACGGTCACGCCCTCCCGCAGCAGCAGAGAGGAAAACTCGTCAAAGCTGGCAGCGGTGGAAAGGGCTTTTCGTATGGTCTGCCGCAGCTTTTCCTTGTTCGTTTCAAACTTGGTCTGCCGGGGTGTGATACCATCCGCAAGCATGGGGGCGTTCTGCTTGTCCAGCGCGGCCTGTCCCTTTTTCTGCGCCCAATACTCCCGTTCCGTGACGCGGTTCTTGCTGCCATTCAAGAGGTCGATTTGGTAAAGCCCCTCCCGGTGGCACATCTCCATGACTTCGGATTTGAAGTAGCGCAAGGCGGCGTCGGTACAGCGGTGCTTGCAACCGGCCTTTGTGTCGGCTGGCCTGTCCATGTAGGGCAGGAACGGGACTTCCGCAATCCGCAGGCTGTTGATGACGATATGCACATGAATGTTGCCGCTGTGGTTATGCCCGTCCGGGTGGGTGCATATCAGGGCTTGGTGGCCGGGGAAATGCTCGGCGCAAAACTTCTCGCCCAACGCCTGCGCCCGGTCTACGGTCAAGCCGTTGTCTGCTGCGTCCCGTGGGTCAAAGCTGATGATGTAGTGGTGGCTTTTCACATCTTCCCGCCGCTGGTTCTTCCCATAGCGGAGATTGGAGCGCATACAGGCAACCGCAAAATCCTCCTCGCCGCAGTTCAGCGTGGACAGCCGGTAGTCCTCGCGGGGGATTAGCCGCCCCTGTTCGTCAAGGGTGGGCTTCATGGTAAACTCGTCATGCTCAAAGGTCAGATAGGCTTCGGCGGCTCCGTAGTCGGCGTTCTTAGAGCCTAAATGTTTGAGTGTTGCCAACCGCGTCACCTACTTTCTTAAGGACTTCATACTTGAGGGCGGCAAGGTCGGCTATGGCGGCGCGTACCTCGCCGGAAAGGGCGTTGTAGGGTGCGCCGTACTCGTTCAGATACCGGGCAATCTGATTGAGGTTGCCGCCGATCCTGCCGTACTCCGCTGTCAGCTTCCCGACAGCGGAAAGCAGTTCGTCATTGACCGCCGACACATGGACAACCGGGCGTATGGTCGCCCGCCGTATCGCCTGCCGGAGAAATTCGGACTGGCTGATACCATAAGGCGCAAGCCGCGCTGTGAAGTCGGCATATTCATCTTCGGACAGCCGGGTTTTCACAACGCGGCTGCGGTGGGGTGTGTTGTATTTCTTTCGCATGGTGTGACCTCCTTTCTTGCCGCATGAGCGCGGCGGGGATATGCGGCGCAAGCCGCAAAGCAGGGTTTGGGGAAGGCACTCCCCAACAAGTTTCCCGCGAGGGGCAAAACCGCAGAATTGCGGATTTTGGCACCGTGGTAGAAACTTGCTCTCCGTGACTGCAAACTTTCTCTCACTTCCGTCCGCCACTTTTTTGGAAAACTGCAACCACAAAAGTTTGTTTCTCTTTTTCTGCTACTACTAATCCTGTAAAGGGCATTCCTGCCCGCTTTCGCTAAAATGACACCGGACGCAGTGGTTTCTACCCGGTGTTGGAGAAATCCTTTCTCTTTGCCCTCTACTACGGGTAAATGCTCCAAATGCCAAACACCAGGGCAGAAAAATTCCCTCCTCGCTTACTACTACAACCGGCAGGGGGCAAAATGGCCGGGAGCGGAGCCGGACAACAAAAAAAGCAGTAAATCTTTTTCAAGACTTACTGCTTTCGCTGGCCGCGTCGGTGGCGGCTGGTATTCAGTTTTTATGACTTGTCCGGTGGTTCGTCAAGCCGGAACTTGAATTGACAGTCAATTAACCGCTGCTTTACATAGTCCTCCACCTCGGCGTTGACCTGCCCGTTCACTTTTGAGAAATAGCGGATATATCCGGCGTAGTGGAGCAGGACAGCGTTCACGGCTTCTGGGTCGCCCTCACGGGCTTTGAGGATTGTTTCATAGGGGAGAAGTCTACTCATACCGGCTCACCCCCATTTCTTCGCGTAGCCGCTGCAAGGCAAGCTGGATATGCCGCCCCGCTGTGCTGCGTGACCGGCCAATACACGCGCCGATCACGCGCTGCGGCTGGCGCAGAAAGTAATAGCGCAGGATTTCTTCCCGCGTCTGCTCCGGCAAAACAGAGATCGCGTCGGCAAGGGCGGCGTTGCAGAGCAGGACGGTCTGACCGCAGACGGTAAATGGGTATTCCTCGTCCGGCTCCGACGCGGCAAACTGGACAAACTTCTCGTTCATCAGATAGTCAAGGGAAACTTGCCGTTCCCATTGCCGTTTAAGCTTCAAAATCTTGTCCAAGGCGGCACAGCGGATAACAGTCTTGCAAAAGGCGTTGTACCTGCGCTGGATATATTCTTGATAGGCTATCTGGTCGGTCATGGAAATTCCCCTTTCTGAATAATAGTGCGGGGCGGTGGCACTTCTTGCTGTCGCCCCTTGATTGCCTACCAGCAAAGGCGGGCGGGGCTGTCAACGGCTGCGCATATGCGCCGTTCATCTTGACCGTTGACTGGCTCGGCTGGGTTTGCTATTTACCCGACAAACTTGAATTTATTTTAAGCTATCACGTTTTACCTTCTTAAGCCTTACTATCATTACCATAGGAATTTCTTTGTTGGTTTTAAAACATTCTTCATAAAATCCATCAATGACAAATCCAGCTCTAAAACAAAGGTTAAAAATATCTTGTATGGAACGATGATAATAAATCTGCTCTTTCGGTTGCCCTTCAATCGCTATATCATAGTAACTGTGCGGTGTCATATATTTTTCAGTCAACGTGACAAAACAAGGGTGTTGCGTTGCAAAGACAAAAATTCCGCTTTCCTGCAACAGTTCATAAACAGCCATAAGAAGTGGTTCAATATCCGTAATATCCATAATTGCCATATTAGAAACTGCTTTCGTAAAGGCTCGATTTCTTTTTAATTCTAATATACTTTTTCTATCGGTCGCATCCGCCACACAAAATTCAATTTGTTTTGCATATTGTGATTGCCGTCTTTTAGCCAATTCTATCATTTTTTTGCTGTAATCAAAAGCGACAACCGAAGCGCCTCTTTGTGCAAGATACGAAGAATAATTTCCATTGCCACACGCAATATCCAAAATGTAATCCGCAGGATTAGGAGATAGAAGTTCCGTTACTTTGGGACGCACTACCTCTCTGTGAAATTCATTAGATTCGTCACCCATTGCATTATCCCAAAATTGTGCGTTCTCCTCCCAGATTTTTTTACTTTCCTCTGTTCCCATGTTCTCTCCCACTCCCCAAATTTGCTTTTTTGCTTCCATTAAATCTTCCTTACTATATTCCATTGTTACCCTCCATAACTTCTGATTGTTGCCGTCTTGACGATTATGTATCTTTACATTACCTTCTGAAACATATGGCGCACCTTGTCCAGGCGGCTGTTTGGACGGCGGGGCTGGATGACCGGCTGACCGACAGCGGCCTGATATCCTTTCAGCTCTGTAAGGCATACGCTCCGCCCGTTGGTGTAAAAGGCCAGATCAGTACGGTATGCCTGTATACAGCGGGCGGGAATCTCGCCAGTAAAGACAACTTCATCCTTTTTTACCTGGGCCGTTTCGATGGTGGCACAGTATTTCGGTGCATCATGATAAGCCCTGGAAAGGTATTCCTGGGGCGCATAGAGGATGAAGGAGAGATAAGGTTCCAGCAGCTGCGTCCCCGATTCCTTCAATGCCTGTTCCAATACAATCGGGGCCAATGAGCGGAAGTCCGCCGGCGTGCTGACCGGACTGTAATAAAGCCCGTATTCAAAGCAAATCTTACAGTCCGTTACGTTCCAGCCGAACAAGCCCTGCTCCAGCCCGTAACGGATACCATCCCTGACAGCGTTTTGAAAACTCTGGTTCAAGTATCCCAGCGAAACCCGGCTCTCGTATTGTACACCGGAGCCAAGCGAGAGTGGTGTAACAGACAGTCCTATGGATGCCCAAAACGGGTTGGGCGGCACCTCGATATGGATGGTGTGGCTGGCTGCTTTGAGCGGCCGCTCCATATAAATGACGGAGGGTTCCTTTACCACTGTTTCAAGCTTGTATTTTTCCGACAGCAAAGCGGAAACAACCTCCAACTGCACCCGGCCCAAAAAAGAAAGAATGATCTCATGGGTGATGGAATCCACTTCGCAACGCAAAAGCGGGTCAGTATCCGCAAGTTGCGTAAGAGCGTCCAGCAGCCGTTCTCTTTGCGCTGCCGTTTTCGGCGCAATCGTCGTCCGCAGCATGGGGAGGGGGTCCTCGCGCCACCTTTTACGAGGGAGCCGGGTTTGGTCCCCTAATACATCGTTTAACCTCACGCTGTCGCTGGGAAGGATAACAATTTCACCCTGATAAGCGGTGTCTGTCCGAACAATTTCCCCTTTGGATGGAATACGCATCTCTGTGATTTTCAGCTTTTCTCTCCCGGCCAGGGCCACCGTATCCCGCAGGCGCAGCGTTCCGCTGTATAACCGTAGATAGACACGCCGCTGGCCGCAATCGGTGTACTCAACCTTGAAAACGCTGCCGCATAGGGCGGCGCCCCCCTGTTCCCCAATCGGTTGGAACAGCCCTGTCACCGCATCCATCAACGGTTGAATGCCAAGGCCATTTTTGGCGCTGCCATGATAGACTGGGAACAGGGAGGCGTCTTGAACCCGCTGCTGTTCCTCCCGCGCAAGTTTTTCCCGGCTGATTGGTTCTCCTGCGATATACTTTTCCAATAATTCATCGTTATTTTCGATGACCGCATCCCATGCTTCTATGTCGGTATTTTCCTCCAGGACTATTTCCGGGGACAGCGACACCGTCTGCTTGATGATAATATCGGCGGAGAGCTTATCCCGAACAGACTGAACCACGCTCTGCAAATCAACGCCAGCCTGGTCGATCTTGTTGATAAAGATAACGGTGGGAATGTTCATTTTCCGCAGGGCATGGAACAGAATACGGGTCTGGGCCTGCACGCCATCTTTAGCGGAGATCACCAAGATGGCCCCATCTAAAACAGCCAAAGAGCGGTACACCTCCGCCAAAAAATCCATGTGGCCGGGCGTATCCACAATGTTAACTTTACATCTGTGCCACTGGAAGGAAGTGACTGCCGCTTGAATGGTAATCCCACGCTGCCGCTCCAAAAACATGGTGTCCGTCCTCGTTGTCCCTTTTTCGACGCTCCCCGGTTCTGAAATGGCTCCGCTGGCATATAGCAGGCTCTCCGTCAAGGTCGTCTTTCCAGCGTCTACATGGGCAAGAATTCCAATATTGATTATTTTCATGTGATTGTCCTCCCTTTACAGCCCCAAAGGGCATAAAAATCCCCAGCAGTAAAATACTTTTACCACTGGGGATTATAAGTTGCGGACATACACATATACAGCATACACCTGTTTGTGATTGCTGTTTTTGGGGATATGTCAAAATTGATAAGGCAAAAGTATTCTTAAATTGGGTACAAAAAACTAAGCCCCTACAAAAGGAGCTATCATAATCCTTTGTTCCCACTATTTGATTATAGTTTTATTTAAGAATACCTTGCCGCATATTTTTTACTCCTTTTCTGTATTAAATCATTGTATCACATCAGTTTTAGGAAAGCAAGTACCTAAAAGAAATTTTTCTTCCCCTTATATGTAACAATCATACCGGCTTCCTAGCGTTCAGAATGTTTTCTGCTGTCTGCTGTGGTGTTTGGTTGGAATTGTCCAACCAAAAGCCGATCCGTGGTGTTGTCTGCATTTTACTAAATACAAATTCAATGTATACAGAAAGATATAAGGAGTGGGAGGGATTCCGCCGTAGTTGGCATTGTAGGAAAATCCAAAAGTTTAGATTTTCCCACAATGCTTATCTTTTGGTCTTTGGTTCGGAATAGTGTAGTGCTGGCGGTCTATCTCTTGTTTTCGGTTGCTTGCTTCCTTACCGTACATGAGCATTGGAGGCGGGGTTGTCCTGGCCGTAACCTTCCAGAAGGTTGATGCCGCCCCACACGCACAGGCCGCCACCCAGGGCGATGACCAGAGTCTGCAAAACGTCGATAGCGTTAGTGAAAAAATCCATAATTCATGTTTCCTTTCGTTGTAGAATCGTTATTGAAGGTCTGCGGCTGTCAATTCGTACATCTCGAAAGGCTCATCCGGCTTTACGATGGCCGGTCTGCGTTTCATGTACCGTTCCATATCAAAGAGGTACTTCTTGTCGGCGTCGGCAGTATATTTGTAATCGGGATGCCTGGTCAGGTCGTACTTGTCCGAGAGGAACGGGCGCACTCCCCGCAGCATGAAAATACATTTGCCTCCGTCCATTACTGCCAATTCGTCTTGTGTCATCAGCTCCTTTCCCAATTTCTGATAGTTGAGGCCGTGGGAGACCTGGCTGCCCCGGTTCTCGGATTGATTGAAGCTGTCGATGGTCTCCTTGCCCAGCAGCTCCGAGATTTCTTTCAGGGTGGATTTCTCCTTGCCTCCCAAAAACAAGGTGCTGTCGCAGTTGCCCACAATGGTGTCTGCGGCGTCCTTGTAGATGGTCTTTAACTGACTTTGTGACTGCAAAATAATAGAAGCCGAGATCTCCCGGCTCCGGATGGTGGCGATCAGCTTGTCAAAGTTGGGTATCTGCCCGATGTTGGCGAACTCGTCCAGGAGGCACCGCACATGGACCGGCAGGCGGCCGCCGTAGAAGTCGTCCGCCTTGTCGCACAGAAGGTTGAAAAGCTGGGAGTACATGAGCGCCGCCACAAAATTGAAGGTGCTGTCCGTGTCGGAGAGAATGACGAACAGCGCCGATTTCCGGTCGCCCAGGGTGTCCAGCTCCAGTTCGTCCTCCGCCATAAGGTCCCGCAGCTCCTGAATGTCAAAGGGAGAGAGGCGGGCGCCGCAGCTAATCAGGATGGATTTCAGAGTTTTGCCGGCAGCCATCTTGAATTTGCGGTATTGCTTCACGGCGAAATGATCCGGCTGCTCCTTTTCCAACTTGGCAAACAGCAGATCCACCGGGGACTGAAACTCCTCGTCATCCTCTCTGGCCTCCGATGCGTTGATAAGGTCCAGCAGGGTGATGAAGTTGCGCTCCTCCGGCTCCGCCTCATACCAAATGTAGCCGATGAGGGCAGAATAGTATAGCCGCTCGGCCTTGACCCAAAAATCTTCGGAACTCTTTTCGCCCTCGCCCTTGGTGTTGAGAATGAGGGCGTTCACCAGTTTCAAAATGTCCTTTTCGCTGCGGATATACGCCAGGGGATTGTATTTCATGGATTTTTTGAAATTGATGAGGTTCAGGCTTTTGATACGGTATTGCCTGCGCTCCAGCAGGGCGCCGACCTCCTGTAAGATGGTGCCCTTCGGGTCCGTGACCACATACGAAGAATGGCATTGGAGCAAGTTGGGCTTGACAAAGAACCGCGTCTTGCCGCTGCCGGACCCGCCGATGACCAGGATATTTTTGTTCCGGGCGTACTTGGGCTCCTTTGGGCGGCTTGACATGGTGATCCGCTCCGTTTGGGTAAGGAGAACATTTTGGGAGAAGTCCTTATCCACATAGGGAGCGATGTCGGCCGGTGTGCCCCAACGGGCACTCCCGTACTCGATGCCGCGGCGGTATTTCTTGGCATTTTTGCCCTTGGAGTAGACCACAAGCCGAATCAGCACCGCGCCGGCGGCGCCCACACACAGATCCAGCAGATGGAAACTGGGCGCCAGGCTTGCAAAGGCCGCCGAAAAGCCCTGCCCGATATGGAGTAGCTTCTCCGAGGCGTCAGCCCCAGGAGCCAGCCGCACACCCTGGCAGAGCTTGTCAAAGAGATACACAAAGATGAGATACGGAAGGTTGAGGATGAGCTGCTTTTTCAGCTTATCGGTCATCGCGTCACCTCCCGGTCCTTGGTCTTGACCTTCTCCCTTTCCCGGTGTTTGGTCTTGGACTGTTCCTGAGCCTGGGCCAGCCGCTCCCGGATGGTGGGGTGCTTCTCCCGATCCAGGGTCATGGCGGTGAACTCCTTGAAGGCCGGCTGGAGCTGGTCCTTATCCTTCGCCTTGAAAAACACATAGTAATGCGGGGGCTCCGTGGTGGGGTCCTTTTTCAGGGCATAGTCGATGTCATACTTTTTCGCCACCACGGAAAACGCCTTGATGTTCTGTTCGGTGATCTCGATGTTGGTCAGGGAGGCCCCATGCTGTTTGAGCTGGTGCAGGGTCTGTTTCCCCTGGCGGAGGGTGCGCTGGGAGGGCTTCTTCTGCATCTCCTCCAGCACCTTTTTCACGGCCTTTTGGAGCAGGTCCGCCGTCATCTTGCCGGCCTCCACCGAGAGGGAGACCGTCCGCTGCGTGATTTCTTCCTGCACTCACATCACCTCCGTTCTCCGCTGCCGTACATATCGTGGCTCACCAGGGAAGTGTAGTAGCTGTCAATGGTGGCCGGAGCGTTATACAGGGCAGCCAGCAGATATTTCTTGATGTTACGGACATAGGTGGTGTTCTCCCGCATACGGTCCAGCACATACTCGATGTGGGAACTGTTCAGCTTCAGGAACCGGGATTTGACCACCTCTGCCGGATAGTCGTCCCCGGCAATGCGGATCATCTCCCGGTGGGAGCAGACCGTGTCCACCATGAGCTCCACCAGTTCATCCAGACGGTCACGGTCCAGGCGCTCATTCTGTACGAGGATGTCATACTCGATGTTCTCCAAAATCAATTCCCGATAGCTCTCTCGCTCCCGCATCCAATCCCGTCCGGCCCTATCCGAGCCCCTGGGGGTTTGGGGGCTTGATAGGATAGGATTTGATCCTTCCGTACTTGATAAATCTTTTTTTGATTTATCTTTACTTGATTCTTTAGTATTTAATTGTGCGGGGTTTTCCTGTTCAGGGTCTCCCAAGACAGGGGAAGCCTGTTCAGGATTATCCAAGACTGGATTTTCCCGTTCAGGTTTTCCCGGTTTAGGTTCCGGCGGTCTGGGCTGCTCCAGGATTGTGTACTCGATGGCGCCGAGCTGACCGTTTGCGTTGCGGACCCGCTGGCGGATCACATAGCCGTGTTCCTCCAGCTCCCGCACCCCGGCGCAGATGCTGTCAACACCATCTTTGCAGATCCGAGCCAGCCCCTTGGTGGTATAGTCCCATTCCTCCGGCAAGGAGAGCATGAGGGAGAGGAGGCCCTTCGCTTTCAGCGAGAGCGACTTGTCCCTCAGGTGGTGGTTGGACATCACCGTATAATCACGGGTTTTCTCAATGCGGAATACCGCCATGTTGGATACCTCCTTCCTTCGGTTTTGAAAAGTGTTCGTTTCGGCGGATTTTCGCCCCTGTATCACCACCCCGCCTCCCATGAGGGAAAGAATATGGGCGGTTTCGCTTTCGCCGCCCACAGGCGAAAAAACAGGGGATTTTCCACCCGTATTCATACAGTTTCATGCACCCTTGGCAGGGCATAAAAAAACGCCACAGGTTTGTGTAACCTATGGCGTTCCCCGGCAGATGGCCGGTCTGTATTCAGTTGTTCCCTTAAATTTGGGGGACTTACTCCTCGTTCTCCTCCATCCCCAACCAATCCTCAAAAGATTTTCTGGAAATGCGGATCATGTTTCCAATCCGGATCGTCTGAAACTCGCCGGAGTTTGCGAGCTTATAGGCAGAGGATTTTCCAATGCCGAGAATAGCGGCGATGTCCTCCACGGTGTAGGTTCTGTTTTTCGGCGTCTGCTTTCCGCCCGATGCACTCATAATCTGCCTCCTGTTTCTTGTCGGCATTTTGCCCATACCTGCCCGGTTTCCCTGATGGGAAAGGCCCTGTCAGACACCATCCCTGCTAAGAATTTGCTAATTTGACTTTCTGAACGCCCCGTCACGAGACGGCATCACAGGGATTTTTGTGCAGATTGACCAGTAACCAGGCAATACAATTTCGGATAAAACAACAAGGCAAATTATGAAACGAACGATGTACCAAGCGGCACGCCATACTCCTAAGCGAGGGGTCGGAGGTTCAAATCCTCTCGGGGACGTCAGAAAAACCGCTGTCAATCCATTCAAGGACTTGACAGCGGTTTGCTTTTTATCAATATAAAATATCGTTCAAAATATTTTTTCAGGATCAGGCGTTTACTTTTTTCCTGATCAGTTCTTTTCCGGAAGTAACTACGATGGTGACTCCCAGGATCATTAACAGGATCGCTATGATAAGCTGCAGTCCTTCCACCATAAATACGCCGGTTCCTGCGCTGAATGCCTGAACGAGGGAGATTGTTCTCTGGATCAGTGCCGTAAATGTAACACAGAGCATGATGACAAATGGTGGGATCAGTGTCCGCATTTCTCTTCCTGTGACCTTCAGGAAAACACAGAGTGTGATCAGAACGAGGGCGCTCAGCAGCTGGTTGGCGCTTCCGAACAGAGGCCAGATATTGGAATAGCCGACCTGTGTGAGAATGTATCCGAAAACCAGTGTGATCAATGTTGCAAAATATTTATTGCATAATACTTTTCTCCAGGTCTCGGCGTGTTCCATATCATCCACGCTGAAAAGTTCCTGGAAAGACATACGGCCGATACGGGCAACGGAATCCAGTGTTGTAAAAGCAAGAGCGGAT
This sequence comes from Eubacterium sp. An11, assembly GCF_002161065.1. Lineage (GTDB taxonomy): Bacteria > Bacillota > Clostridia > Lachnospirales > Lachnospiraceae > Anaerobutyricum > Anaerobutyricum faecale. Next base: position 53,014 of record NZ_NFLV01000010.1, read on the forward strand.
ACACACATGGTCATGAAACTCTGAGCCACATAAACGGGAATTCCAAACATTTCAAGAAAACCGGCCACTCCGGATGAAAAGATCTGGAATGGAGTACCCGCTGCGGCTGTTCCGTCTGCGCTGGCTGCTGCTCCTGCCACGCAAAGGGCAATGACTGCCAGAAGACTTTCCAGAACCATGGCGCCGTATCCGACCTTCAGCATATCTTTCTCATTCGATATGGTTTTTGATGAAGTACCGGAAGATACCAGACTGTGGAAACCGGATACTGCACCGCAGGCAACGGTCACAAACAGGATCGGGAACAGGCTTCCCAGATTGTCATTGTAAAAACCAGTGTATGCCGGCAGATTCATGGAAGGATGCGCAAAGATTAATCCCAGCACAGCGCCTGCAATCATACCCACAAACATAAAGGTAGACATATAATCTCTTGGCTGCATCAAAAACCACATAGGAAGAACAGCAGCCAGGAAGATATAAATAAAAGCAATGTAAATCCATGCTTCTTTTCCTAAAATTACCGGCATGGACATACCAAGGACAAAGGCAAGTATTGTACAGGCCAGTCCTAACACAACTTCCTTCCATCCGCTGAATTTGGCTTTTTTCTGAATCAGTCCAAAGACAGCGGCAAAAAGAATAAAGAATAAGGAGATACTGCCGGCAGCTCCATTGACAGTGGCGCTTTCTGAAAGAGTCTTCACACCGTCTGTCACAACATACGCATTAAATGTGTCGGCAACCATATCTGCAAAAGCGGCCATGACGATCAAAGTAAACAGCCAGCAAAATCCGAGGAACAGTTTACGGCCGGCTTTGCCGATATATTTTTCAATGAGAAGTCCCATGGATTTACCGTCATTTTTGACGCTGGCATATAACGCGCCAAAGTCCGTCACGGCTCCAAAGAAGATTCCGCCCAGGATAATCCAGAGAAGAACAGGAAGCCATCCGAAAGCTGCCGCCTGAATAGCTCCGGTGACAGGGCCGGCTCCTGCGATGGATGAAAATTGATGGGCGAATACGGTCCATCCGTCTGTTGGAACATAATCCTGACCATCGTTATGAACGACGGCAGGTGTTTTTGCCTTTGGGTCGATTCCCCATTTCTTTGCCAGCCAGCGTCCGTACAGTACATACGCTGCACAGAGGCAAACGGCGGCGATCAATACAATTACCAGTGTGTTCATTTTTTTCACTCTCCTACCTGTCTAAATGAATCTGAAACTAAATTGTCAAGGTCTTTCAGCTGAAAAATAAATTGAAAAGAAGACAGGAAAGAATCCTGCAAAGCAGATTCTCCGCCTGCGGCGGGTCGCGAAAGCGACATCTTCCTATCCGCCGCAGTGCGATCCTCGCGGAGCGTTTTTTATTTCATAGGAAATTGCCTATGAAATAAAAAAAACGCCCTCTTACAGATTACTCTGTGAGAAGACGAAGAATTCTTGCTGCTCCGCGGTACCACTTCTATTACCGGAAAACGGTCTCTTGACTCTGTCGGCCGGTATATATGCTTCCATGTATGTATATCATGTTATATACGCCGGATTAACAGGCTTCCTGGTAACGGTGGAACGCCGGTCAGAATTACTCCTCAAAATATTATGTATGGAAATCGATATTCGTTGTTTCACTCTGACTGCTCGCAGGGGATAACTTTTCACAGGTGCTGTTTCTTCTCACCGGCCAGAAACTCTCTGAAAACACCATTTGCAAAAAGCCGTGTCCTGTTCTGTGCAATAGCTTCTGTTCAATTTCACATCCCATTATATTCTCAAATTTGTGGTTGTCAAGAAAAATTTTATATTCTTTGCAAAATAAAGTAATCATTGCTGCTGCCTTAGAAATAAAAAGAAATTCCGGAAATGCATGGTCGAAACGTTATGATGATCTAAAACAGGCGGTGCATTGACACTGATATTTTGTGTGTGATAAATTTAAAATGTTCTGTCAGAAAATGAGAGCATATGAAAAGATGCCAATAAGAACAGATAAAAAATAAGACAGATTAAAAAATGTAACAGAGAAAGGGAAGAACGAATATGAAAATAAGATTATTTCCCACGCTTAGGAATTATAAGAAAGAATATCTGGCGAAAGATATATTTTCCGGAATTATCATTGCCGCGGTGTCCATACCGATATCCATGGGATATGCGCAGATTGCGGGACTTCCGGCGGTTTACGGTTTATACGGTTCCGTACTGCCGATCATCTTTTTTGCTCTGTTTTCCACATCAAGGCAATTTATATTTGGTGTGGATGCAGCGCCGGCGGCTATCGTGGGAGCGGCGCTTTCCACCTTCGGAATCGCATATGAGAGCAGTGCGGCCATGAACTATGTGCCGTTTATCGCATTGTTTGCGGGACTATGGCTTTTGTTGTTTTATCTGCTCCATGCGGACAGAATTGTCGACTTTATTTCCACGCCGGTGATGGGAGGTTTTATCAGCGGAATTGCGGTGACAATTATTCTAATGCAGATACCAAAAATTCTTGGGAGTCCGGCAGGCGTGGGCGAGCTTCCGGAATTGATCCATCACATGGCGGAGGCGTGCAGTCATATCAACGGGGTGTCCGTTGTGCTGGGTGTTTCCTCTCTGGCGGTGCTTCTTCTTGGAAAGAAGTTCATACCGAAGTTTCCCATGTCCGTGGCTGTCATGGCAGCGGGAGCCGCGCTGACGCTGCTGGTACATATTCAGGATTACGGGGTTGTCCTTTTGGATCAGGTGGAGACAGGACTTCCGGGGCTGTTTCTGCCGGATCTTTCTCAGGTAGATCTCATTCAGGCAGCGGGAAGAGGACTGATGGTCGCTGTGGTCATTATGGCAGAAACGCTTCTCAGTGAGAATAATTTTGCCGGGAAAAACGGTTACCGTCTGGATGACAGGCAGGAGATCCTCGCATGCGCAGCGGGAAATATCGCCGCTGCCGCTGTGGGATGCTGCCCGGTCAATGGAAGTATTTCCAGAACATCCATGAATGAGCAGTATGGAGGAAAAACGCAGGCTGTCTCTGTCACAGCAGGTCTTGTCATGGCAGTTATTCTGCTGTGTGCTACCGGCTTTATCGGATATCTTCCCGTACCGGTCCTGACTGCTATTGTGATATCCGCTCTGCTTAATATCGTGGAAGTTCACCTGGCAGTCCGTCTGTTTAAGGTGAGCAGACAGGAGTTTTTTATCTTTATTGCCGCCTGCGCGACGGTGCTGCTTCTGGGAACGATCTACGGTGTAGTGGCGGGAATCCTTCTTTCCTTTATTGCGGTAATCATAAAAGCCACAAATCCGCCGAGATGTTTTCTGGGAGTGATCCCGGGGAAAAAGGATTTCTATGATCTGGGAAAGAATCATTTTTCCCGTCCGGTGAAAGATGTGCTGATCTATCGTTTCAATGAGAACTTATTTTTTGCCAACATTAAGATCCTGCAAAATGATATTGAGGACAGTATCAGAGAGAGTACCAGGGCGGTCATCATTGACGCCGGCGCTGTAAACAGCCTGGATGTTACCGCGGCCGACGGTCTTGGCGATCTGGCGGAGAAATTAAAGAAAAAGAATATCCGGTTTTATATTACCGAACATTCAGAAAATGTAAATGAACAGATGAGAAAGCTGGGAATTGGTCATCTGATCACAGAGGGAGCGGTGCGCCGGACGATCCTTGCGGCTCTTCATGATCTGGGGATGAGAGAGCCCTTCCCGATGGAGAGTTTCGGTGACAAGAGAGATGAAGTTTATCAGAAAAAATATTATGCTCTGACGCCGGAAGAAGAGAATACTCTTGAGGAGTTTGCCTGGGCTTTTGGCACCGATGCGGTCCGGGAAATTGAGAAGTTTGTCAAATATGTGGTGAAGCAGATCCATGGAATATCGGACATTGAGAAGCTTTCTGAAGCAGGATTGGATGAAAAGTTAAATTACTGGCATTCCCTGGGACCTCTGGATGAAGATGAACTGCTGCGGAGACTGGAACTTCATATAGATGAATTTCCGCCGGAAGTGAAAGAGAAGAGTTCTCTGGTGGTCAGCCTCATTGAGAGAAGAAGACGTATCCTGAGGGATGAACTGTTAAGAGAGCATCCGAATGTGCAGGAACATCTGGATGAAAAACAGGCGATCCTGGAGCGGAGACTGAAAAAGCAGAATCCGGAAGGCGTCCGCAGACTGCATGAACTGGAAGAGGATGTTCAAAACAGAGGATGATAGTAACAGTAATCTTACCGGAAACTTTGGTATGATGCTGTGAAAACGCATAAAAACCAGGCTGAATCTTGAAAATCACAGTGGCTTCTGCTATACTGAAAAATATTTTTGTATATAGGAGGATGAGAAAGAGTATGAATGATACCATGCAGATTATGATCACCATGGTTCTCTATATGCTGATCGTCATTGGAATCGGTCTGGCCTTTGCCAAGAGAGCAAACCAGAGTTCTGAAGATTATTTCCTCGGCGGCCGGACACTGGGACCATGGGTAACTGCCATGAGTGCAGAAGCTTCGGATATGTCCGGATGGCTTCTCATGGGACTGCCGGGAGTGGCGTACTGGTGTGGAATTGCCGACGCCGCCTGGACAGCCATCGGACTGGCAGTGGGAACTTACATTAACTGGCTGATCACATCCAAACGGCTACGCCGTTACAGTGAGAAGGCCAACGCTATCACATTGCCGGAGTTTTTCTCCAATCGTTTTCATGAGGACAAGAAGATTATCATGACAATTTCCGCGCTGTTTATTTTGATTTTCTTTACAGTATATGCGGCAAGCTGTCTGGTAACCTGCGGTAAATTATTCTCAACTTTATTTGGTTTTGATTATGTGCCGATGATGATCGTCGGAGCGGTTTTTGTGCTGGTGTATACGATCATCGGCGGATTCCTGGCGGAGAGTGCCTCTGACTTCATGCAGGCCGTTGTGATGATCGTGGCTCTGGTCGTCATTGTCGTTACAGGTACAGTGGCAGCCGGAGGTCTGGGAGCGGTCATCACCAATGCACAGTCCATTCCGGGATTCCTTGATTTCTTTGGAATTGCAACACCGGTGGTATCTGATGGGGTACAGCAGGTGGTAAATGGCGCTCCGGCCTTTGGCGAAGCGGGCAGCTACAGCATCCTGACTATTCTGTCCAGTCTGGCGTGGGGCCTTGGATATTTTGGTATGCCTCAGGTATTATTGAGATTTATGGCCATCAGAAAGGAAGATGAACTGAAAATGTCCCGCCGTATCGCGACGGTGTGGGTGCTTGTCTCCCTGATCATCTCCGTATTCATCGGTATCATGGGACGAAGCCTGTTCCCGACAGCACTGACAACAGAAGCCACCTCGGAGAATGTATTTATTCTTCTGGCAACCAATTTGCTGCCGCCGCTGCTGGCCGGTCTGGTGATGGCAGGTATTCTGGCTGCGACCATCAGCTCATCAGATTCCTATCTGCTGATTGCCGCGTCTGCCTTCTCAAAAAATATTTATCAGGGACTGTTACATAAAAAAGCCAGCGATAAAGAAGTATTATGGATTTCACGTATCACCCTGCTCTTAGTTACGGTGATCGCTATTTTCATCGCCATGGATGAGGACAGCGTGATCTTTACCATCGTAAGTTTTGCCTGGGCAGGATTCGGTGCGACCTTTGGACCGCTGATGCTACTTTCCCTCTTCTGGAAACGGATCAACCGTGCCGGAGCCATCGCGGGAATGATCAGCGGAGGATGTATGGTATTTATCTGGAACCTTCTCATCCGCCCGCTGGGAGGTATCTGGGATATCTATGAGCTGCTTCCGGCTTTCCTGATTTCCTGTGTATGCATCGTGGTGGTTTCCCTGCTCACGGCGCCGCCTACGGAAGAAATGCAGAGAGAATTTGAAGAAGTCCGTGCAGGAAAATAATAACTGAAGAATAAAAATATGCTCCCCTTACGGCTGACAAATGTACTGTCATCGTAAGAAGGAGCATATTTTATTTTAATATGGATTTAAAAAAGCAGCAGATGCAGAAAATCAACCAGAAGGATTGCACCAATGATTCCTCCGGTTAAGATCACCGTCTTTCCGGACAGCTTCTTCACGCCTTTTTCAAAGAGCGGCTGCAAAAGATAAAGAATCACCATGCCGCCGATACCGAACCGGATGCTTGGGTTTAAGGCAATCCGTCCCTGGAAGTTGGCAAAATAGTCGGAATAATCCCACATCCATCCACCCTGGGTGGCTTCCATGATATAACTGCCGATCAGCTCCACGACGGTGGCGATGAAGATGATAGCGAAAAACACCAGCAGCGGAGTGAGATTTAATTTTTTTGTGCCAATGCGTCTGGATTTCAGATCCTTCAAAAGAATCAGAAAAATCAGAGCTCCGAACCCGTAAATCACACAGTAGGGACCGAAGAGAGCGCCTCTGTTGGAAAATCCCCACCGGTAGATAAAGACTTCCAGCACAACCTCATAAATCCATCCGAGAACGGAATATAAAAAGAAATAGATGAGGTATTCAAAAAAGACTTCTAAAGATAAATTCCTGTGCATTTTTTTCATATGTAATCTCCCGTATTCCTTGATATCGCCGTCCGCTTTCCCAATACAACATATTGCCGGAGGACAGCGTACTACAAAGAGACTATATCGGAAAAGCATTACCGTTTTATCAACGGAGTATTAAGTTTTATAGGAAATAAATGAAAAAAGTGTCCCAAAAATGTACCGGTGGTGAAAGAAGAAGAGAAGAATAGAAAATATAGCCTGCGGGATTTGTCAGACAACCGCGTGATTTCGTTGCGAATAAAAGGTTATCTGTGATAAAATACCACCGTGACAAAAAGAATATATGAGATCATAAAAAGGAGACACCATGAACGAGTGTGAATTATTAAGAAAAGAATTTCTGGGTGACGCAGAGAATCCGGAGATTTCTCTTTTTCCTTATAATATTGTCCTCATTGGTTTTATGGGCGCCGGGAAAAGCACTATTGCCGGCATGATGCACGAAGCATTTTCCATGGAAGTCATTGAGATGGATCAGGTGATCGCAGATCAGCAGGGGATGAGCATACCGGAGATTTTTGAAAAATATGGGGAAGAGTATTTCCGGGATCTGGAGACGAATCTTCTGATTGATATGCAGGCCCGCCAAAATGTGATCATTTCCTGCGGAGGAGGAGTTGCCCTCAGGGAAAGAAATGTAAAGGAAATGAAGAGAAATGGGAAGGTTGTCTTCCTGACTGCATCTCCGGAAACGATTCTTGAGAGAGTGAGGGATGATGACGACCGCCCGTTATTGAACGGACATAAAAATGTAGAATACATTTCCCGGATGATGGAGACAAGAAGACCAAAGTATGAAGCGGCAGCGGATTTTATCATTTCTACTGATGGAAAGTCATCCTATGATATCTGCCGGGAGATAGTATCGGAACTTCAAAGAGCATCAAAAACACAGACGGAGTGATGAGAAAAATGATACATCCAGTAACAGTGAGAAAGATAAAGATTGGTGAAGGCATGCCGAAAATCTGTGTGCCCGTTGTGGGTGTGACAGAAGAAGAGATTTTGTCAGAGGCCAGAAACGCAGTGACATTTCCTGTGGATCTGGTGGAATGGCGGGGAGACTGGTTTGCGGATATTGCGCAGCCGGAACCGGTGAAACGAGTACTGGCCGGACTTCGGGAGATTCTTGGAGAGATACCTCTGCTTTTTACCTTCCGCACCGCCGGAGAGGGAGGCCAGCGGGAGATTGACGTGTCAGATTATGAAGCGCTCAACGGCATGGTCATCGGGACGGGATATGCCGATATGGTTGACGTGGAGTTTTTTATGGGACAAACGGAAAAGGAGATGATTTCCGGAAACGGAGAAAGCCACGATGGGAATGGCAATCATAGAAGCGTTCCCGGTAAAACAGTCCGTAATCTCATTGACGAGGCGCATGCCCATGATGTGAAAGTCATTGCCTCCAATCATGATTTTGAAAAAACACCGCGGAAAGATGCAATCATCAGCAGACTAAGGAGCATGCAGGATGCCGGGGCCGATATTGCCAAGATTGCGGTGATGCCTCAGAATAAAGCTGATGTCCTGGAGCTGCTCTGTGCTACGGAGGAAATGTACCGGCTTTATGGGCAGATACCGCTGATTACCATGTCCATGGCCGGTGACGGACTGATCAGCCGGATGTGCGGAGAAGTATTCGGGTCGGCCGTGACATTTGGCAGTGCGGGAAAGGCATCCGCACCGGGACAGATTGCTGCCGGAGAGCTGAGAAACGTTCTCAATATCCTCCATGATAATCTTTGAGAAGAACTGGTAAAGATGAAGTAAAGCACTTGTGCATACTATTAGATAATGATAGAATTGTGATATCTCAATCATGGCAGTATGCAGTTATTGCCGAATCTTATAGGAGGGATGACTATGAAAGGGTTGTTTATTATTAATCCATCATCCGGAAGGCAGAATTTTCATGACAAAATAAAAGAGATTGCGGGCAATCTGATCATGGATCAGATTTGCAACACCATAGATGTTTTTTATACACAGAAACAGGACGACGCTCTTGATAAAGCAGCGGGGCTGAAAAAAGGAGAATATGATTTTGTCGTTGCCGTTGGAGGTGATGGAACATTAAATGAGGTCATTAACGGAATCATCCTCAGCGAAAGTGATATTCCGGTGGCAGTGATTTCTGCGGGAACGGTCAATGACTTTGCAAACTATCTGAAATTGCCGCAGACACCGAAAGAGTTTTGTGAGATGATTCAGGAGTTTCATCTCAAAAGGGTGGATGCCGGCAGGGTGAACCACAGGTATTTTATCAACGTGGTGGCCGCCGGTCTGCTGTCTGATATTGGTTTTAAAGTTGCAAAAGATAAGAAGGCTGCCATGGGTAAGCTGGCGTACTATCTGGAAGGTGCCATGGATCTTCCGAAACAGTTTGGAAGAACCTTAAAGCTTAGATTTACTTCTGAAGAAAAGAGTCTCGAAGAAGAGATTCTTCTTTTTATGGTCGCAAACAGTCAGAGTGTCGGAGGTTTTCGGGAGATTGCTCCGCTGGCATCCACCTCGGACGGCAAGTTTGATGTGATCATCATTAAGAAAATGGATATTTTTCAGGTAACGCCGTTGCTTTTATCTATTTTGCAGGGAGATCATGTGAATCATCCGGCAGTGGAATATTTCCAGACAAATTACCTGAAGATTGAAAATGTGGATGACCAGGAGATAAATGTGGATTATGACGGCGAACAGCTCATGGACAGTTTTCCGCTGGAGCTGGAATTGATTCCAAAGGCGGTACAGATTGTGATTCCGCCGCATAAAGAGCAATAAAACTTGCAAATCACCGGGGAATAGACTATTATAATACATGAAAATTTACCCTCTGGAGGAACGTATGTTAGATTTAAAATTTGTTAGAGAAAATCCGGAAATCGTTAAACAGAATATAAGAAATAAGTTTCAGGATGAGAAACTGCCGCTGGTAGATGAAGTGATCGATCTTGATGTGAAGAGAAGACAGACACAGCAGGAGGCCGATGAGTTAAGAGCCAGCAGAAAGAAGATTTCCAAACAGATTGGCGCGCTGATGGCGCAGGGCAAAAAAGAAGAAGCAGAAGAAGTTAAGAAGCAGGTAACAAAGAACGCGGAGCGTCTGGCAGAGCTGGAAGCACAGGAAGCGGAGATCGGCGAGAAAGTGACTTCTATCATGATGCGGATTCCAAATATCATCGATCCGAGCGTTCCGATCGGAAAAGATGACAGTGAGAATGTGGAAGTGCAGAGATACGGCGAACCGGTGGTTCCGGACTTTGAGGTTCCATATCACACAGATATCATGGAAAGCTTTGATGGAATTGACCTTGACAGTGCGAGAAAGGTTGCCGGCAACGGTTTCTATTATCTCATGGGCGATATCGCCAGATTACATTCCGCTGTGATTTCCTATGCCCGTGATTTTATGATTGACAGAGGATTTACCTACTGTGTGCCTCCGTTCATGATCCGCAGCAATGTGGTTACAGGCGTTATGAGTTTTGCAGAGATGGACGCTATGATGTATAAGATTGAGGGAGAAGATCTGTACCTCATCGGAACCAGTGAGCATTCCATGATCGGAAAGTTCATTGATACAGTATTACCGGAAGATACCCTTCCGAGAACGCTGACTTCCTATTCTCCATGTTTCAGAAAAGAAAAGGGAGCGCACGGCATCGAGGAGAGAGGTGTATACCGGATCCATCAGTTTGAGAAGCAGGAGATGATCGTTGTCTGCAAGCCGGAGGAGAGCCCAATGTGGTTTGATAAACTGTGGCAGAACACCGTAGATTTATTCCGCTCTCTGGATATCCCGGTACGTACTCTGGAATGTTGTTCCGGAGACCTGGCGGATCTTAAAGTGAAGTCCGTGGATGTGGAAGCATGGTCCCCGCGTCAGAAGAAATATTTCGAGGTGGGAAGCTGTTCCAACTTAGGAGACGCACAGGCCAGAAGATTAAAGATCCGTGTGGTGGGAGAAAACGGCAAATACTTTGCGCATACCCTCAATAACACAGTGGTTGCTCCGCCTCGTATGCTTATCGCATTCCTGGAGAATAATCTTAACGCAGATGGAACTGTCAGCATTCCTGAAGTGCTTCGTCCGTACATGGGCGGCAAGGCAGTGCTGGAGCCGAAAAATAAATAAGACTAAAAAAGGAATCCTGTTGCCGGGATTCCTTTTTTTGCGTTAAGATCCATGATCTGATTAAAATCTGTTATCCGATAAAGTTTGTATAGATATGTTCAGATTCCTGTTTTGGCATACCATATTTTTCTTTGCCAAGGGCAATGCTCTTCATGAGGAATGCCATGTTTCTGGCCAGAACACGCATGGTCTGTAATCCTTCGATGTCCTGCGAAGCATCACCCGGTTTCCGGCCGTGAACGCTGTTCCAGTACTGGCTGGATGCCACCGGCATGCCGGAGATGGTAAAATATTTATTAAGTTCGTCATAGGTTGCAGAACATCCGCCGCGTCTTGCCACAGCAACGCTTGCTCCAACCTTCATGCTCTTGTCAAAGCCGGTGCTGTAGAACAGGCGGTCAAGACAGGCAACGAGAGTGGCATTGGCAGAAGCAAAGTATACCGGGCTGGCAACTACAAGGCCGTCGGCGGCTTCAAACTTCGAAGCCAGTTCATTTACCACATCATCGAACACACACTGTCCCTTGGTGGCGCAGGTATTGCAGGCGATGCAGCCTCTGACATCTTCATTGCCAATCTGTACAGTTTCCACTTCGATTCCCTCTTCCCGGAAAGTCTTTTCCATTTCCTGTAAAGCGATGGATGTATTTCCTCCTTTGCGGGGACTTCCGTTGATCATTAATACTTTCATGTTCATACCTCCCGAATTCCGGCGGCAGCGCTTTCATCCGTCCGCCTATGTTTGCTTTATGTGGTAAAGGGTGGATGTATAGATGTGTATACATGTCCTGAAAATGTATTGTACACCTGAAAAGTGGGAATTGCAATATAAGCCCCTTTATTTTGCCCGGTGAATCACCATCTTGCAGATAGGATTGCCAAGATTTACAAATTTTTCTTCATATTCTGTCATTACATTTCCGTCAAGATATTCGCTGTGATGAAGATCAAAGGTGGCGTAATCAAGAATCCAGCCGGCTTCCTTCACCTCTTCCAGGGAGAAATCAAAGAGCCCCCTGTTATCTGTCTTAAAAATGACTTTGCCGTCGTCGGCAAGAATCTCATCATAGCGGGCGAGAAACTGCCGGGAAGTGAGACGCCGTTTGGCATGCCGGTCTTTTGGCCACGGATCGGAAAAGTTCAGATAGATTTCTGCCACCTCTCCTTTGTCAAAGTACTGGGTAATATACTCCGCGTCCATTCGCAGAAAATGTATGTTAGGCAGAGGTTCTTCTTCCATTTTTTCCAGGGCGCGCACCAGGACGCTGGAATATTTTTCAATTCCGATATAATGAATGTCCGGGTGAAGCTTTGCCATTTCCATGAGAAAGCGGCCTTTTCCCATACCGATCTCCAGATGAATCGGTTTGTCGTCCTGAAAGAATTCTTTCCATTTACCTTTATTATTCTCTGCGTTTTTTAAAACATATTCATTTTCAGCAATTTGTTCTCTCGAACCTTTTACATTTCTTAATCGCATGATGAACCTCACATTCGCATAAATATAGATATATATCAGACAGGGAAACAGATGGTATACTAAAAAATGAATCCATAAGAGTCCCCGGTCCGGGTTTTATGAAAACCTGCTTTATACATCCTACTCGAAAAGTAACATTTTTGCAATTTTTTTTTACTTGATTAGTACAAAATGATAGTATAAAATAAAAAAATATACGCACGATACTTAAAATGTAATGTTTTAGAAAATCTAACCACAAGGAGATCTTACATATGAAACGACTATTTGCTTTAATAATGGCTTTATCCATGAGCTGCTATGTCTGTCTTCCCGCACAGGCACAGTATTCTTTCCAGGAAGATACATCGATGGAAGCTGCTTCTGAGAGCACCACTGGCAGCGAAAAGACCGCAGGGGATGAGGTATCTTCTGAGGCGGAGAATACAGGCCGTGCGGAAGAAGAAAATACAGCTGCGTCTGATGTCGGCGGAGAAACCGGCGGGGAGGAAGGCAGCACCGATGATAACGCCGAAGCCAGCGCGGCAGCTTATGGAATCGAGGATCTGAAAGGAGCTCCGGATATCACCGCAGATTCGGCTATTCTCATGGATGCGGCTTCCGGTGCCGTTCTGTATGGAAAAGATGAGAATTCCAAGCAGTATCCGGCCAGTATCACAAAGGTCATGACAGCCCTCTTAGCCATAGAGAACTGTTCCATGGATGATATTGTTACCTTCTCCAATGAAGCGGTCAACGGTATTGAGCCGGGAAGCAGCAGCGCGGGAATCAATGTGGGCGCTCAGCTTACGGTAAGAGATACTTTATATGCGCTCATGCTGGTTTCAGCCAATGAGGCGGCCGCCGCTCTGGCAGAACACATTTCCGGCTCTGATGAGGCGTTTGCTGATCTGATGAACCAGAGGGCAGCGGAACTGGGGTGTACCGGGACACATTTTACCAATCCCCACGGGCTTCCGGATGAAGACCACTACACCACAGCCCATGATATGGCTCTGATTCTTCAGCAGGCCATGAAATATCAGGATTTCCGTACCATCGCTGAAGCAGAGAGCTACACTCTGAAGAAGAGTGATACATTGACAGATACACTGGAATTGTGGAATCATTCCAAGATTATCCGCGAGAACAGCGATTATTATTATAAGTATGCGGAAGGTTCCAAGCCGGGATATACCATGGCAGCTCACAACACTCTGGTCACCTATGCCAAAAAGGATGGGGTGGAGCTGATCTGTGTGATTCTCAAAGATTATGGAGCCGACAATAGTTATTATGACACTACCGATTTATTTGAATGGGGATTTGACCAGGTGAAAGCTCTCACGCCGCTTTCTTCCTTTGATCTGAACGCGGCCCTCACCGCGGATTCGGATATCCCGGCAGATAAGATCACCAATATCCAGAGGCTGGGATGTACCTTCCCGTCAGATTATTATATTCTTGTGAAGAAAGATTTTGATGATTCCGCTCTGACCACATCCTTTGTGCTGGATGAGGACATTCACACGGGAAGGATCGGATATATTAATATTTCCGCGGGAGATACGGTGATAGGCTCGGCGCCGGTCACTTATGATTTAAACAGTGAGGCGGCGCAGAGTTATGTCAGCAATGGAAGCGCCGATGATAATCTGGAAACCGCTCCGGTGGATGAGGGGCGTATGACTCCCAGCAAGGTCTTTAATTATATCGTCCGTGTCATTGTAGTTATCATCATCCTGGCTATCATTATCAGCTTTATCCGGAGAAGACAGGCGGAGAAAAGAAGACAGCAGAGAATGCTTGAGAGAAAGAAAAAGAAAGCGTCTTCCAATACAAGAAGCGGCGGAACCGCCGGGACAGGAAGAAGTTCTTCAACTTCCTCATCCAGAACCCGCAGCGGATCTTCCACATCCTCCGGAAACAAAAGAAACAGAAGAACAGGAAAGAGAAAATAAAAAAGACAGCAAAAGAGCTTCCGGCATATGAGGTGCCGGAAGTTTTTTTATTTCAGTGCGCCTGGCGGCGGATAGGAAGATGCCGCTTTCGCGACCCGCCGCAGGCGGAGAATCCTGCTTTGCAGGATTCTTTCTTAACTGCATGCTGCTGATTATGAAAGAAAATAAATGGATGTATTGAAAGGGATCAGAGTGCTTATACCCGAAACTAATAAATGGACAACAAAAAAACACCGTCCCCAATGGCTTCCCCATCAAAAACAGTGCTTTCAATGCGCCTTCAGGGGCTCGAACCCTGGACACCCTGATTAAGAGTCAGGTGCTCTACCAACTGAGCTAAAAGCGCATGCATTTGAAATTGTTGCGAACTTTTCAACGCAAGGAACATTATATATTACAATCGAAAAAAATGCAAGCTTTTTTTCATTTTTCTTACTATTTTTAAGTATTTTTTTCAGTACAATTTTTTGAGGGATTTTGTTTATTTTTCCGGGATGGAGTATATGATATAGAAGAAAGAAGATATTTTTGAAGGAAAGAGGGAGCAGGAGGGGATATGAACAGAAATCATTTTGAGTCCAATCAGAGATATTTTACAATCTGTATCTATACGGTGTTTGTGATTCTGGCTGCCTGCATTATTTTTCGGGTGATTTTCCACTGGGATGAGACGGCGGCGGTGATCAGGCATTTCCTGTCCAGCATGTCCGGATTTCTTGTGGGAATCCTCATTGCATTTATTGTGAATCCGCTGGTAAATGTTATTCATGAAAAAGTGGTTCTCCGGATGTGGTCTGTGAAGAAGGGAAGAAGAAGCCGGATGCTGGCGATCGCACTGGCGTATGTGGTGGTACTGGGGCTTACGGCGGTATGTCTTGTCTATATTATTCCGCAGCTGATTTCCAGCCTGTCGGAGCTTTCCGGAAAGATTCCGGCCATGTATACAGCGTTTTCAAACTGGCTGTGGAAGTTGTCGGAAGAATTTACAATTTTAAATGACGGCGTGATCCGTACATTTATCGATCAGATGTCACCGAAGATTATGGAGTTGTCCACTTCTCTGGCGTCAAAATTGATTCCGTGGATGTATGAGGCGTCGGTGGCGGTGATTCAGTGGCTCATTACCATCGTGATCGCTGTGGTGGTTTCCGTGTATCTTCTGTCGGATAAGCAGCTGATCTTCAGAACTATCAAGAGGATATCCTATGCGTTTCTTCCGAAGCAGCGGGTGGATTCCATGATTGTCGTGGTGAAAAACTGTAACGATATCTTTACCGGGTATGTGACAGCCCAGGCGCTGGATGCGCTCATCGTGGGCGTCCTCTGTTTCCTGCTCATGAGCCTGCTGCGGCTGCCTTATGCGCTTCTCATAAGCGTGATCGTAGGACTGACGAACATGATTCCTTATTTTGGGCCGTATATCGGCGCAGTGCCGGGAATCTGTATTCTGGCGGCTTTAAAGTTTAAATACGGATTGATATTTGCAGTGATGATTTTTGTGCTGCAGCAATTTGACGGCCTGATCCTGGCACCGAGAATATTGGGAGATTCCACAGGGCTTCGGCCGATTCTGATCTTATTTGCCATTACTTTAGGCGGGGCGTACTTTGGAGTGTTTGGATTATTTCTCGGAGTTCCGGTGGTGGCGGTCCTGCAGTATCTGCTCAATCTGTTCATTGACAGGAGGATGGCCCGAAAGAGGGAGGGATTGCGGTAAGTCCCTCCCTTTTCTTATTTGTCATTGAGAGTATGGATGATTTCATCAAAGCTTTTGACGATCTGGTTGATCCATTTCCAGATTCCTCTGTTGCTGAAGCTTTTTCTTTGAATATTCCAGCGGATTTTTTCTGAAAAATTCATGAAACCCTCTTTTTTGTTATTTTAATATAGTGTATGTTATAGTAAGAAAGATGATTCTGAGAACTTTATTTACTCAAAATCGTGAGATAAGATAGATAAATAAATGTAAATGCAGATATGGAGGATGAGATGCGGCTGTTGGTTGTGGAAGATGAGAAAGATCTGAACAGTATTATTGTGAAGAATCTGGAAGCAGAGGGCTATATTGTCGATTCCTGCTACGATGGCGAGGATGCCGTGATATATATGACAACCATAGATTATGACGCTGTGATCCTGGATGTGATGATTCCGAAGATGAGTGGTTTTGAGGTATTGAAAAAGGTACGGGAGATGAAGATTGAGACTCCCGTGCTGTTTCTGACAGCCCGCGACCACGTGGATGATATCGTATTCGGACTTAACATCGGGGCAGATGACTATATGGTCAAGCCTTTTTCTTTTGACGAATTGATGGCGAGACTCCGGGTGATCGTGAGAAGAAAACCGGAAGTCCGTGAGAATATATATACATGTGGAGACCTGATTCTCAACGTCAATACGAGACAGGTGACGAGACAGGGCAGGGAGATTTCTCTGTCACCGAAGGAATATGCGATCTTGGAATGTCTGATTCGCAACAAAAATATTGTGCTCACGAGGGCGCAGATCGAATCGAATATATGGGATATGGATTATAGTGGTGAATCTAATGTTATCGATGTTTATATCCGTTATCTCAGGAAGAAGATTGATGATGATTTTGACGAGAAGCTGATCCAGACAGTAAGAGGGGTAGGGTATATGCTGAAATGCAACGAATAAAAAAGAAAAAAACGTCCATTGAGAAGTATATCTCTATGCGTTTTATAGGGATCACTTTTATCACGGCGGTGTTGATGGCGTTGTTTATCACTTACTTTTCCGATGCGGCCATTGATTATGACTTAAAGAGCCAGATTCGCAAAGAATCCAGATACGATTACCTTAATATTGAAATGAGAAATGGAAAAGTCTGGGTTTCCGATAATTTTGTGTATGATGATGACGGCATCATAAAGGTAGTGCTGGATTCCGCCGGACACCTGGTGAGGGGAGCGTATCCGGATAGAAATATGGAGAAACTGAAGCCCGTGACCAAGGAGGTTCGGGAGATCACCTGTGGAAGGGAAGAATATTTTACTTATGACCGTTCAATCATCAAGCGGGACGATGCAGGAAAGACAAGGATTATCGCCTATGTGCGGAGTATAGTAAACATACAGGATCTTTCCAGCGGATACAGGACGTTAAAGTACGCATCTTATATCTGTGCCGCGGTGATCGTGCTGATTGCCACCATTCTGGCGTCTGTATTTTCCAGACGTATCGTGGGTCCGATCAGGCAGATATGTGCGACGTCTGAGAAAATCGGAGTGGAGAAAGATCTGTCCACGAGAATCGAATATGATGGCATGTTTAAGGAGATAGAAATTCTGGCCCAGGCCAATAACAGGATGCTGGACAGACTGGAGGAGGCTTTTGATAAACAAAAACAGTTTTCTTCGGATGTGACCCATGAGCTGAGAACGCCGGTATCGGTGATTCTGGCGCAGTGCCAGTATGCAAAGAAGCACATCAGTGACAAAGAAGAATTTGACGAGGCGATCTCTCTCATTGAGCGTCAGGTGAAAAAGACCAATGACATTATCTCTCAGATTCTGCAGCTGTCCCGGCTGGACCAGGACAGAATCCGTATTGATTTCGAATATGTGGATCTTCGGGATATTGTGGAAGAAGTCTGTGAGAGCGAGAAGATGCATGATGAGAAGGATATTAACCTCAGGCTTTCCCTGGAGAGCGCCGAGGCGAGAGTGGATGTGGGGCTGATCATGGCCGCCATCCGCAATATTATCAATAATGCCATGAAGTACAGTTATGATCATTCCGATGTGGATGTCATTTTAAAAAAAGAGAATGGTTTTGTGAGGCTCATGGTCCGGGATTATGGCTGCGGCATGAGCGAAAATGTGAGAAAACATATTTTTGACAGATTTTACAGGGCCGATAAGGCAAGAAATTCGGAAGGGTTCGGACTGGGCCTGTCCATAGCGGCGAGGATCGTTGAGATCCATTCCGGGAAGATTACAGTGGAAAGTGAGGAGAAGAAAGGCAGTACCTTTTATCTGATTTTCCCAGAAAAAATTTAATTTTATTTTAATCTTTAAGAATTAGAATGAAACACTATAGGCTAAAGACGAAAGGGGTTTAGATAAATGAAAACATTGTATATTCATATAGGAACACCGAAAACAGGAACAACTTCTTTACAGCATTTTTGCACAGAAAATGCAAAGTTATTTGAGGAACAGGGTTATTGCTATCCAATTTTTCCGCATAAATTTAAATATATCAATATTATGAGAAATGGTTTTTTTCTTTCTTATAAGGGTTATGATGAGAACAAAAATAGAAATCAGATGGAAGAAGCAAAATTTTTCCGTCAGGGTATGGATTTTATTTTGGATAATTTTCAAAAATTTGATAATATCATTCTTTCAGATGAGGCAATTTGGAATGTAGTTTTTAAGAGAGGTAAAACAGATCTCTGGGAACGGCTTAAAAAAGAGGCGGATGAGCATGATTATGTGATAAAGGTTGTAGTCTATCTTAGAAGGCAGGATAGCCTTGCCACTTCCTGGTGGAATCAAAAAATAAAAATTGGTAAAAGAGTATATTCTAAAGATTCTTGGGAGAATTTTGTCAAGGATCCTACTAAGTTTGAACTAGAATATTATGATTCACTCAAGTTTATTGAGAAGTTTGTAGAAAAAGAAAATATTATTGTTAGAAGATTTGGTAGACAGTATTTTAAAAATGGTTCTATTTTTGAAGATTTCATTGATGCTGTTGGTATGAGATACAGTAGCCATTTTGTGATTTCAGAAGGGCAGAGAAATGTTAGCCTTGTGGGAAATACTCATGAGATTAAGAGAATTTTGAATACTATTCCTGATTTGAGAGATCAAGACAATAAATTTTTCAGAAGTATTGTTATTGATATGTCTGAACAACGTCCAGATTTAAAGAAGGAGACTATGTTTTCGCCAGAAGAGGCTCTAAAGTTCATGGAGCAGTATCGGGAAGGCAATCGAAAGATTATGAAAGAATATTTTGGTAAGGACGAAGACTTGTTTGATATGGATTTTTCCAAAAATCAGAAATGGGTTTTGGATTATAAAGAGATGGAGAAAGATATCATTCAATTTATGGGACGTGCCATTATCGAGCTTAGAAAAGAAAATAAAGATTTAAAAAAGAGAGTAAAAGAAACAGAGAGAGAGTTGTCAGAACAGAAAGAGATTTTAAAAAATATTCAGGTACAGTTAGATAATCCGTTGAAAACTGTATTTTCTTTCGTGAGAAAGAAAAAATAAAATATGCGTTATAAGAATGCTTTTTAAGAGAGAAAAATATGAATAGTTAAAAAAAACATGAAAACCTGGGTATACATTGAAAGTCCATGAAAGGAGAAGTAATTATGAGACGTAATACAATCTTTTTAATGGAAAAAAACGTGGAGTACATTAAAGAGTTTTGCAGATTTTTTGAAAATGACTATGATATTTTGTATTCTTCAGACGGAGAAAAAGCAATGGAAATTTACGCGGAAAATAATACGGACATTCATCTTATCATACTGGACAGTAATCTTTGCGAAAAGAAACGGTGCGATATTCTGGAGGAACTTCGCTCTTTTTGCGACGTACCGGTCATTATGCTCATGGAAAATGAAGAACCGGAACCGCAGATCGTGGCGTATCGTATGGGCGCGGACGAGTGCGTTTCCAGCTATGTCTCTTTTCCTCTGCTCAAAATGAAGATTGAAGCCATCTTAAAGCGTGTGTATGGAACGGATAATTCCATTCAGGAAGGAATTCTGGAGCTTGATCTTGATAAGAGGACGCTCAAGGTGGACAATGAATATATTGATATCACCATCAAAGAGTTTGAGCTTCTATCTTTCTTCATGCGCAATAAGCATGCCATTCAGAGCAGAGATCAGATCATAACTGCTGTATGGGGCATTAATTATGAGGGAAGTGATAGAGTTGTAGATTCGCTTGTAAAAAAGCTCAGGCTAAAGCTTAAAGATGCTTCCAATTATATTCATACTGCCTATGGGATGGGTTATTATTTTGAGTTACCAATAAAGGAGCCTGCATAAAAGGGTATATTCAAGTGTAGGTCTAGTAGTTGACTAAAAACGGTTCCATCTATGAAGATTTCATGGAAGCTCTTGGAGTCAGATATGACAGCCGTTTTGTGATTTCTGAGGGAAAACGGAATAACAGCCTGTTTGGCAATTCCCATGAGATCAAGCGTATTCTGAATATGCTCAATATGAACAAGCATGACCGTCTGTTCTTTAAGAGAATTGTCCGGGAAATCTCTGATAATCATACGAATCTTAAAGGAGAAACTATGTTCTCCGCCGAAGAGACGCGGCAGTTCATGGAGAAGTACCGGGAGGGCAACCGGAAGCTCATGCAGGAATACTTCGGCAAAGATGAAGACTTATTCGATATGGACTTTTCTAAGAATAAGAAATGGGTTCTCGACAACACAGAGATGGAGCAGGATATCATCAGTCTGATCGGGCGCGTGACCGTTCAGCTTCGTCAGGAGAACCGTGAACTGCAGACGCAGATCCAGGATATGAAAAAGGAGCTGGCAGAGTGTAAAAAAAAGCTTGACGCCAAACCATCCGGCGGAAGGAATCCTCTCCGGTCTGTGCTCTCAGGATTAAAAGGAAAGAAGTAGAGAAGTAAAAAAAGAAATACCGTAAAGGAATACGGCAAAAATATTCTGAAAAGAAAAAGGGAGCCGCTGCGAACGGAGTGTCCATGTGAAATATAGCTGATGGCAGCTTTGATGGCTGCAGTTCCGGATGGAAGATAAACGATCATATCAGCTGTATTTTATGGAGGGCATACGCCTGCAGCGGCTTTCATTATTTGTTGATATTCTTATATATAAATAATTTTAACTATTATTTAATGTTATATATAATTGTATCGACATCAAAATAACCCTCCCTGTCATTTACAATAAAAAAACAGGGGAATCTTCTTAGAATATTTCACGGGTTATCTTCTGTCATGCAATTAAGACAGATCAATATAGGAGTATTCAGTGATCGTATGATGGGAGAGACTACAGAGAAGAATCAGATTCGGATTCTTTTTGCATTCTCAGTTCCCGTCTCCTGTTATCAAGGATTACGGACAGCTCGTCCAGGAGATCGGCGTCAGTTTCTTCTTCTACCAGGGCGGTAAAAAGGTGAGACAGAGCTGATGAGGCGGACTTCTGGTCCTGTTTTACCTGGAAGAGGCTCCACTGGTCTCTCGTCATGGTTGGTTCAAAGGTACGTGCATAATTCTTGGTCGTCTTTTTGAATCCTGCCACTTTGATCATTTCTTTCTTTAATAAAGAGTTGATCATGATGTGGATGTAACTTGGTTTCCATGTGCGTCCGGCACATAATTTCACAATCTCGGTGGATGTTAATGGTTCTTCACTGTCCCAGAGGAGATCAAGAACCTGTTTTTCGCTATCTGTTAGTTTTTTAGTTTTTTGTCTCATGTAATAATCAGTCCCTTCTAAAATGTAAAGTAGTATGGAAAACTTTACTTCGTGTTTTTATAATATAATACTATGAACAAATTTTCAATGAAATAAACATTAAATTATTATTAATCATTTGTTTTATTAAAATATTTATATTAAGAAATGTCAAGAGTTAAAATTTTTTCATACCTACACTATACTAAATTGTCTGTTTTGTTTAAAAATGATAATAAATTTCTCTTTACAATGGATATGTCTGTGCTATAATTTTAACAGAAATTGATAGAATATATCAATACCGACAGTTCGGTGCGAATAATTATTTTAGAAAATCATTTTATTTACAGCCTGTTATCTCCAGTTTTGTATATAGCAGGGTCTATTTAACTTCTATTTTCTATTATATCCATAATTTAAGCAAAAAATAAATATAAAAACGATATTTACAGAGAAGAATTTTATTTAATGTTCTCTTGTTGATATGCGTGGAGGTATGCAGTGAATACATTTGTGCAAATAGCATTGGTCTGTCTTGCTGTCGGAATGTTTATCCACGGATTCTGGAAAGGTAGAGTGAAAAACAGCGGGCACAGACACGGAGGAATCGGGCACAAGCACGGCGGCTCTATCCTGTCAGTGGATTATTTTGCCTATGCTTCCGGTCTGAGACAATGGAATGCGTCTTTCAAAGTGATTTTTGCGGTCCTGTGTCTGTTGTTGTGCATCATTCTTGATAATATATATGTCTCTGTCATGGTGATTCTGATGATGGGATATCTGACAGTGGTTGTGGGAGGTCTTCCTTTTCACCATTATATTTCTATGATGCTGATACCGATATTGTTTCTGCTGTTCGGAAGCGCTGCCATTGCCATAGGTTTTTCCCTGGAACCTGCGGGACAGTATCATGTGGGAATCTTCCATTTGTTTTATATTTACTGTTCCAATGCCAGCCTGCTGCGGGCTGCGGGGCTGATCTTGAAAGCGTTGGGAGCGGTGAGCGCCCTTTATATGATGACTCTGACAACGCCTCTGGGAGAATTGATTTCGGTTCTCAGGAAGGCTCATATTCCCAAGGTTCTGGTTGAGCTTATGAATATGATTTACCGGTATATCTTCATCATGATGGATACCCACAGCCGTATGAAAAACTCGGCGGAGTCAAGACTGGGCTATGTGGATTTTAAGACCTCCTGTTATTCTTTCGGGCAGGTGGCAAGTAATCTTCTGATCGTTTCTCTGAAACGGGGAAATGATTACTATAATGCACTGGAGTCCCGGTGTTACGACGGGGAGCTTCGGTTTCTGGAAGAAGAAAAACCGGCCAGAGGCAGGCAGATCATACTGGCAGCGGTGTTCGTGATTCTTTTATTTGCTTTATGGGCACTGACCAGCAGAACGATTTTATGAAAATTAACGGATGAAAAAAATGGATAAAGAGATGGGCATGTATGGACAGAACGATGGAAGAAAGGAAGCAGAAAATGGATAGCCCGATTTTGGAAGTGAAGGATTTACATTTTACTTATAATGACGAAAAACACGCGTTAAACGGGGTGGATCTGAAAATTTATGAGGGAGAAAAAATCGCGGTTCTGGGTTCAAACGGAGCGGGAAAGTCGACATTTTTTCTGAATATCAACGGCGTGTTAAAACCTCATAAAGGGGAGATCATTTATCGCGGAGAAAAGATTACGAAAAAAAGGTTGAATCATTTACGGAAAAATGTGGGGATCGTATTTCAGGATGCTGATAATCAGATTATCGCCTCCACAGTCATGGCGGAAGTGTCTTTTGGTCCCATGAACCTGAAACTGCCCAGGGAGGAAGTGCAGCGCCGGGTAGATAAAGCCCTTGATTATATGAACATTTCCGAGTTCCGGGAACGGCCTCCCCACTATTTAAGCGGAGGAGAGAAAAAACGAGTCAGCATTGCAGATATCATCGCCATGGAGCCGGAGATCATTATTTTTGATGA
Source organism: Eubacterium sp. An11 (assembly GCF_002161065.1). Classification (GTDB taxonomy): domain Bacteria; phylum Bacillota; class Clostridia; order Lachnospirales; family Lachnospiraceae; genus Anaerobutyricum; species Anaerobutyricum faecale. The sequence continues at coordinate 76,539 of NZ_NFLV01000010.1, forward strand.
GCCGACGGCGGCGCTGGACCCGCTGAACGCACAGATGCTGGAGGAGGTGCTCCAGAAAATGGGACAGGAAGGAAGAACCATCCTGCTGTCCACCCATGATGTGGATTTTGCTTACCGCTGGGCGGAGAGAGTGATTGTATTCTGTCAGGGAAAGGTCATTGCGGATGATACCCCTCTCAGAGTCTTTCAACAGGAAGAGATTCTGAAAAGAGCAAATCTGAAGCATCCGGTGCTTTTTGACATTTATGATATTTTAAAACGAAAGGGTATGGTTCCTGATGGAGAACTTTATCCTAAAAATATACAGGAGTTTGATCAGATGGTAAGCCGTCTGTAGGAACATGCCTGTGCAAAGAAAAAGGAGGAAAATTCGATGTTATTAAAGAAAAAAGAGAAATTAAGTATTCTGGCATTTGCCCTGTTGGTACTGTTTGCGGTGGCTCCGGTTTCCAATGCCATGCATATCATGGAAGGCTATCTTCCGCTGGCCCACTGTATTTTCTGGATGATTGTGTGTATTCCGTTTCTTGCTGTCGGAATCTGGAATATTAAAAAGGTTTTAAAGGAAGACAGGAGAACATTGATGATTCTCGCGCTGACCGGTGCCTTTGTGTTTGTACTTTCTTCCCTGAAGATTCCGTCAGTGACCGGAAGCTGTTCCCACATGACCGGAACGGGACTTGGCGCGATTTTATTCGGACCGTGTGTTACAAGTATTCTGGGTATCATTGTACTGCTGTTCCAGGCAGTTCTGCTGGCCCACGGCGGTATCACCACCCTGGGAGCCAATTGTTTTTCCATGGCTATCGCGGGACCGATTCTCGCTTATGCAGTTTATAAACTCCTGACAAAAATGAACGTCAACAGAAAAGTGACTGTCTTTCTGGCAGCCTTCCTGGGAGATCTGTTTACCTACTGTGTAACCAGCGTGGAGCTGGCGGCAGCCTATCCGTCTGAAGTGGGAGGATTCGGCGCTTCTGTTGTAAAATTCCTGGGAATCTTCGCCACAACGCAGGTTCCGCTGGCGGTCATCGAGGGTATCCTGACAGTGGTTATTGTCATTGCCCTGGAAACTTATGCCAGAAATGAGCTGAAAAGTCTGAGTTTTTAAATGGCGGAAGCCGGAAAGACATTGTTTCGGAGGAAGGAGAGTAAACATGAGTAAAAATACAAAAACAGTTATTATCTTATTGGTCATTGCCGTTTTGATTGCCATCGTTCCTTTGTTTGCATTGAAGAATGCGGAATTCGGGGGTTCTGATGACGCGGGAAGTCAGATGATTTCTGAGATTCAGGGAAAAGAATATGAACCGTGGTTTACGCCGGTGCTGGAAAGCGCCCTGGGCGGAGAGCTGCCGGGAGAAGTGGAAAGTCTGATTTTCTGTGTGCAGACCGGTATCGGAGTGGGAATCGTTGCCTTCGTCCTGGGCCGTTATGTGGAGAGAAAGAAATGGACCGATAAACTGGAGAAAGATAAAAAAGAGGATCATGCAGAAAGCACGACGCGCACAAATATGGTATGATTACCGCGGTTTTTTATGAAAAAATGGGGACGTTACATTTTTGGCGCAGACAATCATGCTATCAAACAATAATTAGGAACGTATACAGCGAAATGCCATAGGATGCATTTCGCTGTTAGTTTTTTACCGTATATTATTATGTCATATGCTACAAAATAATATCTTTATATTTTTCAGCAAGCCGTTGGTATTGCTCTTCTTCGATGACAATTTTTCCTTTTCGTAATTGGAGAAAATTTTCCCTTTCCAATGCATAGATATGGCGGTATAAGGTTCTTAAGTTGATATGCAATTTCTCAGCCAGTGCAGTTCTTGTCAGTCTGCAAGTATAGGGACGTTGATGGCATGCCTGTAAAAACAAATAGTGTCCCAAAATGTCTCTGGGGGTGAAAAGATAATGCTTTTCAGCACTCTCCATATTCAACGCCGAGATTTTACCCAGAACAAAAAGCATCTGGAAGCATAAGGTATTATTGTTCTGTAAAATCTGAATAAATTGTTCTGTTTTAATTCTAAATATTGTACATTTGCTTTCCGCTAATATATAGGCAGTGTAGTAGTTCGTATGATTCAAATATTCAATTAAGCCTAAAACCTCCAGTGGTTCCAGATATTCAATAATATTATTGCTGTTCCACGAAATTTCATTCCAAACGGAAACGCGTCCGCTTAATAAAAAATAAAAGTAATCCAAAGGATCTTTTTGATTCAAAATAGTATCGTTTTTTTCAAAAACCAAAAGATCCTTCATAGGAACGATTTCCATGAGGGAAAGGGAAGGGTTTTTTTTATCGTATGTTTTCTCTAAGATAATTTTCAATGCATGTTCAAGATTTGTTTGCATATAAGTGTTTTCCTTTCTACTAGTAAAATTGCAGAAAAAATGACACCTGTCATTTTCTGCATTATACAACTATGGTAAATTAATATCAAGTTAGAAAAAAGTTTTGTGTAAAACACACAAAATATATCCGGATATGATAACTAATCATAAAGGAAGAGAGGTAAACAAAACTATGAAAAATAGAAACAAATTATTGGGCTTTCTGGCATTTGCCATGTATTTTCTGACGGGTGCTTCCTGTGTCGTCGTTGGCAGCAGCCTTCCTCAGTTAGTAGATATGTATGGAATCGGGTTGGACAAAGTGGCCTTATTGGGTTCTGCCTATGCTTTGGGACGTGTGTTAACCGTCTATATAACCGGGCGTATGGTTGAAAAAATCGGGCCATTGAAGGTTCTGGCAATCGGTGCCGCATTAACTGGTGCATATTTATTAGGAATTCCACTTATTGTAAATTATTATGCAGGAATGTTGTTTGCCGTATTGGGAGGCATTGGTATGGGAACACAGGATGCTGTGACACCGGTTTTACTGAGTATGGTATTTAAGAAAAACTATTCCAGTGCACTCAGTGGCGGCCAAACCCTCTTCGGTATTGGAACTTCTGTTACGCCGTTCTTGATCGGGGTAATGCTTTCCGGAAAACTGCCGTTTTACTATTCCTATTTTGTATTAGCTGCAGTTGCCATTGTAATTTTTGTGTTGACATTCTTTGCAAAAGAGACAGAAGAAATTGCAGAAGAGACAGAAGAACATATTCAACCTTTGTATACAAAGAAACCATATGTCGTCTATGTAGGAATTTTTCTAGTAGTCGCTGCATTTAGTGCAGTGTCCAGTGCTATTGGTTTATATACCTCCAGTTTTGCAATCAGTAGAGGAGTTTCTGAAGCATCTGCGGCCTTTATGTTCACGTTATATAACATAGGTTGTGTAATTGGCGGAGCAGTATTCGTCATTGTATTAAAATACATAAAGAGTCAGACTGTTCTGTTAATGAATTGTACGGTTGCTTTTATTGCTATTCTTGGAGCGATGTCAATCAATAAAACACCAGTTTACTTTATTGGACTTTTTATTGCAGGACTGTTTCTGGGGGTACTGTTCAGTGTGATTGTGTCCATTGCTACACGAATCGGATACAAACGAATCAGTGTTGCAAGTTCTTTAGTGGCGACAGCAAGTGGTTTTGCAGATTTTTTCACACCAGTGATCACAGGGGTTGTTATTGCCAGCCTGGGAATTGATTTTTCTTACATTTTTGCATTGATTATGCTGGCAGTATGTATACTTTCGGCAGCTGTTGTAAAACTTGCAACCTCTGAAACAGAAATTTGAATGAATATAAAAGGAAAAAAGGAGATTATCATTATGGAACAGAAGAAAAAAATTATTATTGATACTGACTGTGGTTCGGATGATGCAATGGCCATTGCCATGGCTTTAAATGATCCCGCTTATGAAATTGTGATGATTTCTACCGTGTCAGGAAATGTACATGTTGATCAGGCTACGATCAATACATTGACTACCATTGAATATGCAGATACTTATGAACCGCCTGTATATAAAGGGCTTGATAAAATGCTTTTAAAAGAGCTCATTTATGCCCATGAAACCCATGGAAATGACGGAATGGGTGACATTGGACTGGTGCCGAAACGTTTGAAAGCCCAGGAAGGAAATGGTGTCTTAAAAATGCTGGAATGTTTACGAAACAGCGAAAAAGGAGAAATTGATATTATCGCTTTGGGACCGCTGACGAACATTGCGATGGCTATTCGACTGGATTATGAAGCTATGAAGAAAGCAGGCCGCATAGTTATTATGGGAACGGCCGGCTTGGGTGCCGGAAATGTTACACCGGTGGCGGAATTTAACATCTGGCAGGATGCAGAAGCAGCCAAAATTGTCACAGAATCCGGATTAGATACAATTATCTATGTAGGTTGGGATGCCTGTTTGGGCGAAAGCATGTTAAATCCACAGGAAATTGATAAAATCAGAAGTGGAAGCGCTCTTGGAAAGTTTGCTATTGATTGTAATAAAGATTTGATGGAAATGAATAAGGAACGTTTTGGAGATGCCTATCTTGATATGGCAGATCCATCGGCTATGGCAGCGGCACTTTACCCGGAATGTATTGAAAAATGTGAAAAATATTACTGTGAAGTCGATGTTTCTGATGGTCCAAGCTATGGTTCCGTCTTAGTGGATGTCAATTACTTCTCCGGCAAAGAGCCAAATGTATATATCTGCAGCAAGCTTTATCCAGATAAATATAAAGAATACATTTACAGAACTTTGCGAGTGGAGTAAAGCATAATGAAAATACTGAATTTTGGTTCTCTGAATATTGATTATGTTTATGAAGTGGAGCATTTTGCAAGAAAAGGAGAAACTATTTCCTCAAGCAATCTTCGTGTCTCAAGCGGAGGAAAGGGATTAAATCAATCCATTGCATTAAGCAGAGCAGGCGTACCGGTATGCCATGCGGGAATCATAGGAATGGATGGTATTTTCCTGAAAGAAATTCTCGAAGAGGCAGGAGTGGACACGAAATATCTGGCGGTATCCGATCAAATACGCACAGGAAATGCTATTATTCAAAATGATAGGTACGGTGATAACTGTATCATATTGTATGGCGGTGCGAATCAGACGATAACCAGAGAGTATATAGACCAGATTTTAGATAATTTTTCGGAGAATGACTGGCTGCTTTTGCAAAATGAAATCAATGAGCTGCCATATATAGTAGAAAGTGCCCATAAAAAGGGAATGCATATAGTATTAAATCCTTCTCCAATGGACGATAAAATTTTTGATATCAATCTGAATCATATCCATTGTTTCATTCTTAATGAAATGGAGGCTCAAAACTTGGTAAACTACAAAGAAAACGACATGGAAGTTTTAAAGAAAGTACAGGAAACCTTTCCGCATGCAGAGATTGTTCTGACATTAGGTGAAAAAGGTGCTGTCTACCAGGGAAAGAAAGGCTGTATTTCACAAGAAAAATATGCGGCGACCGTTGTGGACACAACAGCAGCAGGAGATACCTTTACCGGATATTATCTATCAGGAATTCTAAAAGGACTCGATGTAAAGCAAGCAATGCAGACAGCCGCAAAAGCCGCAGCTATTGCTGTTTCCCGAAAAGGCGCAGCGGTATCAATTCCGGAAATGGAAGAAGTTACAGGAAAAAGAAACGAATAAAAAATACGAAAATAGAAAGTATGGTAATTAGACCGTACTTTCTATTTTTTTATTTTAAAATACAAAGATAAACTGTCAAATGTCATTTTTTAGATAATTCTTTTGTGCTAAAGTAACAGTAATAGAAAAAAGAAACGTGAAAAACTAAGCAATATATATAAAGGAGGGGGAGCGTGAAAGATAAAGTACAATGGATCCAACGTGATTTTTCTATGTTGGCCATTCTTGTTATTCCTATAGGAGTAGCCGCGAATTTCGTGGGAGGACAAATGGCTGCCGTGTTGAAACTTCCTTTATATCTGGACGCAGTGGGGACAATATTTGTAGCTGTTTTATGTGGTATCTGGGTAGGAGCAGCAACTGGAGCATTGTCCAATCTTGTATCAGGCATTATTAATCCTTCGGTTTTGCCTTTTGTGGTTGTGAATATAGGAGTTGGACTGGTGACAGGATTTCTTGCAGATAGAAATATGTTTTCATCCTGGTGGAAAAGAATACTTTCTTTTGTTCTTATAGTTGCAGTGACCATCATTCTGTCCGCGCCGATTGTTGTACTGCTATATAGTGGAATTACCGGTGGCGGAACGTCCATTATTACCGCAGTTGTCATGGCATCAGGCGCCAATATCTGGACAGCTTTTTTAGGAACAGAAAGTATTTTTACCGTGCTGGACAGAATACTATCTTTTATGATATGTCTTTTCGTCATTTCCTGCATTCCGCCTCGGATGTTGATTAAATTTAAATGCGGACGGTACTATATAAAAAGAAAGGATGACCGGTAATGAAAAAAACCTATACAGAAAAAATACAAATATATAAAACAAACAAAATCGCAGCACTGTATCCTACAGCAAAACTGATCATTGTTCTGTTATATATAGTTTGTACATTAATAATCGGTACAGCAAGAATCACAGATTGGTCGCTGCCCTTACTGTTAATTCCAGAAGTAGGACTTCTTATTCTATTATTTATGTTAAGTGAGATTCCACGGGAAGGATATACAATTCTGAAAAATATAGTGAAATTTGCTGCCATCATTCTTACTGTGCAATTTTTTCTTATACCCGGCAAAACCTGTATTTTCAGGTATTCTTTTGTGACAATCTATAAAGAAGGGATGCAGGCGGGTATTTCCATGGCATTTACATTAATAAATATCGCCGGAATTTTCATCTGGTTTTTTCAGACAACAGAAAATAGAGAAATGATAGGAGCAATGGAAAAAACTGGCATCCATTATAAATTAACATATATTATCCTTTCTACCCTGCAGATGATTGATATTCTTTCTCAAAACAGTAAAACTATTCTCAATGCACAAAAAGCAAGAGGAATTGAAACTGAAGGGAATGCTATCATCCGGACAAAGGCATTTATTTCTGTATTGCTTCCGCTGTTTTTGACGGCAGTCATTGATTTGGAAGATCGTGCACTGAGTCTGGAGACAAAAGGATTTCTCGTACAGGGTCCCAAAACGCATTTATTGGAAATAAAACGCAGTGGACATGAGTCATACGCAGTGGGAGCAGCCATCGTTATAACTATACTGATTTTAATAGGGAGGATAGTATTATGTATCCGATATTAGAATGTAGAAAGATAACATACTCCTATCCGCTACAACATTCCCCATCTCTGCAAAATATCAACCTTATGCTGGAACAGGGGAAAGTATATGGAATACTGGGAGCCAATGGATCTGGGAAAACAACTCTTTGTTCACTGCTTCGTGGATTTATGCCGAAATTTTACCAGGGAACTATTACCGGGGAAGTATTATTGAAAGGCAGACCAATTGCAGAATATGGCGGACAACTGGTAAAAGAAATCGGCTACGTATTTCAAAATCCCTTTACACAGTTAAGCGGTGTGAAAGATACGGTATTTGAAGAAGTGGCCTATGGATTAGAAAATATGGGTGTCCCTGCCGACGACATAGAAGCTGCAGTTATCCAGGCCATGGAAAACACCAATATTCGGGATCTCGCCTTAAAACATCCGCGCCAGCTTTCCGGTGGTCAATTACAACGAACGGCCCTTGCCTCTGCTCTTGTGCAAAATCCCGATATATTGATTCTGGATGAACCGACCAGCCAACTGGATCCTCAGGAAACGAGTAATGTATTCCACATTATAAAGAAGCTAAAAGAACAGAACAAAACAATAATCATAGCAGAACATAAAACAGATTGGATCGCAGAATATGTCGATGAAGTTGTACTTTTAGAGAAAGGACGTGTATACGACAAAGGCAACAAAACGCGAATCTTATCGAATCCGGAATTGGAAGAAATCGGAATTATGCCGCCACAGGTAACACTCTTATGCCAAAAGCTAAGAGAATCTGGAATACCGATTATTACACTGCCTACAACTTATGCACAGACAAAAACGGTACTTGAAAAACTGTTGTTTCCGATAGTAGAAAAGAGATGACCCATGAAAGATATTCTGTTTCAAAATGTAAACTTTTCTTACCCAAACAATCCACCAGTTCTTGTCTCCATCGATTTAAAAATAAACGGCGGAGAGCAAATTGCAGTAATAGGACACAACGGAACAGGAAAATCTACCTTTGCAAAACTGATCAACGGACTTTTGCATCCCTCTGACGGAGTGGTATGGATTGGCGATATGAACACAAAAAACTATACTACCGCCCACATTGCCGCAAATGTTGGTTATGTATTTCAAAATCCCGATGATCAGATTTTTCATTCCACGGTGGAAAAAGAAATTGGATTTTGTAAAAAAATCATTAGGAAAAAAAGACAAAATATAAAGGTCCAAATCGAGGAAGCCATCCAAATGACAGGTCTGCAGAAATACAGAGCAGAGAACCCCTTTGACCTGCCCGTATCCATGAGAAGATTCGTGGCCATGGCTTCCGTCCTTGCCATGGACCCGGATATTTTAATTTTTGACGAGCCGACCGCAGGACAGGATGCATATGGACGGAACCTATTAAAAAACATTTTTCAGAAACTAAAAGAAAAAAAGAAAACGGTAATCACTATCTCCCATGACATTGAATTTGTCCTGGAAAATTTTCAAAAACTGATTATCATGGCAAACCGGGGAATCCTTTTTTATGGCGAAAGCCAGAATGCCTTACAGACTCCAGAATTATTTCAAACAGCAAATTTGGAATTACCCTATATCAATAAACTCTGCATGGAATTAGGCCTCCCTTGTACAACAGATCTTGTACAAGCAGCACAGCAAATGTATGATAATTATATAAAAATGTAAAAGGGAAGCAGCAAGAAGATTTTATCGTTGTGAAGACTATATAAATTCTGGTTTTATAGAGCAACAAGAGTGTCGCTTAATCATCGAATTTAAAGATTTTGCGACACTCTTGTTTTAGTTATCACAAATTATTCTGTGCTTTCATCTCTTCGATGGCGTCTATCGCTTCTTCTGCGGTGGTGCAGACCCGGAACAAAGACAGCGCCCGTTCCCGGATGAATCCTTTTTCTGTACATTTCTTCATAAAAACAATCATATCGTCGTAGTAGCCATCTGTATTGTAAATGACGATGGGAGCGTTCTTTCTTCCGAGTTCTGCTAAGGTAAGAATCTGAAAGAACTCGTCGAAGGTTCCGATACCGCCGGGAGCGATGATAAAGGCATCGGCGTGGTCTTCCATGACATCTTTCCGTTCACTCATGGTTTCTGTCCGGATAATTTCAGTACAGTTATTATTGATGATCTCGAATTCATCCATAAAATTTGGTACCACTCCGATGACAGTTCCGCCTTCACGGGCAGCACCCCGGGCACAGGCCCCCATGACTCCGCTGGCGCCTCCGCCGTATATGATCTGGTGATGACGACGGGCAATTTCTTCTCCGAGCTTCTCCGTTTCTGTGATAAAAACGGAATCAATTTTGTTGCTGGCAGCTCCGTATACGCATATTGTCATTTTACCCATAATCAGGACCTCCATTTCTTTTCTGTCTGTCTTAAAGACAGATACAGACATTCATACCGAAATTATAACATTCTCATATTTGAAAAACAACCAGAGGGATCATTTTGTTGGGGGCAGAAAGAAAAATCGGAGAGAACAGGCGCCGCCGTCTGTACATTATTTTTGATGTAATATATAATCGGACGTATTATATAATATGAATTCTCATGTGACAGGTGAAAAGAGAAAATCAGGAGGAAGAAATGCAGTATACCGTACGGTTTGTGAATCAGAATAAAATAGTAACTGTGGAAGGCGGCACTCTGGCCGGGGCCTGTGAGAAAGCGGGATATCCGCTGAATCTGGTCTGCGGCGGACGGGGCGTCTGCGGAAAATGCCGGGTGACAGTAAAAAGAAATGGAACGCTGGAAGAGGTATTGGCGTGCCGGGAAATGATAAGAATGGACGAGGAGGTTTATCTGGAAGAAAAGGATTATCTCCATGAAAGCAGTGTGTTAACAGAAAGTCAGCTGTCCGGCGTAAGGTTTTCGCCGTCAGTGAAAAAGGTGTACCGGACGAAAGAAGAACTGATGCCGGAAAGCGGCAAAGCCTTTCTTTCAGGGGTGTCTGTACCGGTGATGCGGAAGTTCGCGAAATTCAGCGCTGCCCCGGATTTTGAGGGATGTACTTTTGTGTATTATGGGGACCGCATCATCGATGTCCAGGAAGGAGACCGGACAGAGGTCTGCTTCGGAGCGGCGGTGGATATCGGGACGACGACGGTGGTCTGTTACCTGTATGACCTGGTGAACGGCCGGCTGATAAAGACGGAATCCGGCGCCAACCGGCAGATTACCCATGGCGCTGATGTGATCTCCAGAAATATGTTTGCGCAGGAAAGGCCGGATAATCTGAAAGAGATGCAGAGGCTGATCCGGGAGACCGTCAATGAGCTTCTGGATCGGGCTCTGGAGATGTCGGAGGAAGAGAATCTTTATCATGTGGTTCTCTGTGGGAACAGTACCATGCAGCATTTGTTTTACGGGATCAATCCTGTGAATCTGGGAAAAAGTCCCTTTGCCAATATTACTGCCAAAGAAATCTTGACCAGCGGTCGGGAAGCGGGACTTCACTGCGCTTCCGAAGGGATGGTGGAATTTCTGCCTCTGCTGGGAGGATTTGTGGGAGCGGATACGACGGCGGTGCTTTTGACGCTGGAAGAGGATGACAGGAAATATCTGATGGTCGACCTGGGGACCAACGGAGAAATCGCTGTGGGGAACCATCATGGATTTATGGTGGCGTCCACAGCCTGCGGCCCGGCTCTGGAGGGAGGAAATATTGCCTGCGGCATGCGGGGAGAGAAAGGAGCAGTGGAAAGCATTTCTCTGGACGATGATCAGGTGACGATTCAGGTGATCGGTGATTCCGCTCCCCGGGGGCTGTGCGGCTCGGCCGTGGTGGACGCCGTCGCGGAAATGCGGAAAGTCGGATTGATTGACGATACCGGCCGTCTGCTTTCCGCGCAGGAGTATGAAAAAGAACATCCGGGAAGTTCTTTCTGCCAGCGGCTCAGGGAAGCAGGAGAGTATAATATGGCCTTTTATTTTGTGGAGGGAGAACATCCGGTGTATCTTTGTCAGAAGGATATCCGTCAGATTCAGCTGGCCAAAAGCTCCATCTGTTCCGGCTGCCTGGCGCTTCTTGAGGAATATGGCATCACAGCTGATCAGGTGGATACACTGGTGCTGGCGGGGGCTTTTGGAAATTATATCAATGTGGATCACGCACTGTCCATCGGTCTGCTGCCGCCAGTGGCGAGAGACAAAATCATTTCTGTAGGCAATGGAGCCGGCAGAGGTGTGCAGATGGTGCTGCTGGATTCCGACAGCAGGAGAAAGCTCGAAAAGATACCGGACATCTGTACGCACAAAGAACTGGCTTCTGATTCCAGGTTTATGGAACTTTATATTTCAAATATGAATTTCTGACAGATCATCGGGAAATATCTTATAAAATAGGGACAAACAGGGGGTATTCGGCCCGGATATACTCGATTTTTCTTGCAGTTTCCAGGGTTTGAATATATAATAAATTAACGTGTAATAATTATGTAATAATCTATAACACAAAAGTCAAAAGACAGCGAGGATACCGGCAGGTGCCGAAGAGGGACGCGGCAGCGGCAGAGCGGTATCTGGAAGGAGTTAATGTGAAAAAAATATTGATGCGTTCGGCTATGCCGTTCGGGGAAGAGAGAAACATTTCTGAGATTCTCCTTGAGAACCTCATTGGAAATAACACCGGTAATCTGATTTTCCAATCCAGTCTGGCACGGTCAGTGCTGACGGAAGATACGGTGATCACCACCATAAGAACAGATCTGATCTATTCGGAGGAACAGGTGGAACGGTGGAATGCAGAGTATGATATGTTTCTGATTCCGCTGGCCAATGCGTTCCGGACCACGTTTAAGAAAGAATTAAAGATGCTCACAGATTTAGTGGAGCGTCTGACGATTCCCTGTGTGGTTGTCGGTGTGGGGCTGGCCCGCAGCCTGAAATCCAACAAGTGGACGTTTCTTCACGATGAGGAATCCACCGCTTTTGTGCGGGCAGTGCTTGATAAGTCCTCCATCATCGGCGTGCGGGGAGAGATCACCGCGGAGTACTTAAAGCAGAAGGGATTCCGTCCGGAAAAGGATTTTACAGTCATTGGCTGTCCGTCTCTTTATATGTTTGGAGACAGGCTTCCGGAACCGAAGAAGACAGAGCTTACGCCGGCGTCGAAGGTGACCATGAATTTTAAGGCGGGGCTGCCGGAGAATCTCTATACATTTCTGAGAGAACAGGGTGAAAGATTCGAACACTCGGTATTTATTACACAGGTGATCGAGGAGATTCGTATGCTCTACGTGGGTGATCCTTATATAACTGAGGAGAACAGAGAAAAGGTGCCGGCGGATTATCCTATGCATTTTGATCATCCCATGATGCGGGATGACCGGATTGTCGGAGTGCTGGACATTGATTCCTGGTTTGATTTTCTCCGACAGCAGGATTTTAATTTTGGCAGCCGGATTCACGGCAATATCGCCGCAGTGCTGGCCGGCGTTCCATGTTATATTTATGCCGGGGACTGCCGGGTGAAAGAACTGGCGGACTATCATCATATTCCATGTATCACAGCCAATGATCTCACCGGGGATATGGATGTGATTTCCATGTATGAAAAGACCGATTACAGCCGTCTTAAGGATGGTCATGAAGACCGGTTCAGCCATTATCTGGATTTTCTGGATACCAATAAGGTGCCAAGAATTTCCAGGGAAGCCATGAACGGGGCGGATACCCTGTTTGATCGTATGCGCGCCCGGAAGAACAGACTGGACCTGATTCATCCGTTTTCTGTGATCGGAGTGGCAGAGCAGGAAAAACGCCTGGCGGAATATCTTGGAAAATACCGCAGGGAAAGTATGGAATTACTGCAGAACGCCGATAATCAGAGAAAGAAGGTTGAGGCTCTGCAAAAGGAAAAGGCCGCCCTTCAGAAGGAACTGGCGCAGATTAAAGGCAGCCGTTTTTATAAAATGAAAACAAAGTACGATTCTTTCATGAAGCGTTAATGTTTGTACCGTATGTTAATACCAGAGACGGAGCGGAAACACTCTTTCTCTGTTGTTATATATTTTTACTATCAATATTTTCTGACGCCGGGTACCGTATGGAATATACAGGAATCCGCAGGCGTCCCGACACCAAAATTTATAGAATAGGAGTATGATTCATGAGTGATATGACACATCTTGATGCGTTGGAAGCGGAAGCGATATACATCATGCGTGAGGTTGTAGCAGAATGTGAAAAACCTGTAATGCTTTATTCCATCGGAAAAGACTCTTCAGTCATGCTGCATCTGGCACTGAAAGCGTTTTATCCGGAAAAACCGCCGTTTCCGTTCCTTCATGTAAATACCACATGGAAGTTTAAGGAAATGATTGAGTTCCGTGATAAAACTGCAAAGAAGTATGGCCTTGATATGATTGAATATATCAATGAGGACGGTGTAAAAAGGGGCATCAACCCATTTGACCATGGCGCTGCCTATACGGATATCATGAAGACGCAGGCATTGAAGCAGGCTCTGGACAAATATGGTTTTACCGCGGCTTTCGGCGGCGGCCGGAGAGACGAGGAAAAGTCCCGTGCCAAGGAGCGTATTTTCTCCTTCCGTAATTCCAGCCATGCCTGGGATCCGAAGAATCAGCGTCCGGAAATGTGGAAGCTTTATAATACGCAGATTCACAAAGGTGAGGAGATGCGTGTCTTCCCGATTTCCAACTGGACAGAGTCAGATATCTGGCAATATATCAAGCGGGAAAATATCGAGATCGTACCGCTGTATTTTGCGGCGGACCGTCCGTTCGTCAGAAGAGACGGCAATATCATCATGGTGGATGATGACAGAATGCGGTTAAAAGAGGGCGAAAAGATTGAACATGGCATGATCCGTTTCCGTACTCTCGGATGTTATCCGCTGACCGGAGGTATTGAGAGTACAGCAGATACTCTGGACGCCATCATCGACGAAACTCTGAGTGCTGTATCGTCAGAACGTACCAGTCGTGTCATCGACAGTGACGGCGGAGCAGCCAGCATGGAAAAGAGAAAGAGGGAGGGTTACTTCTAAAATGAATAGTCTTCTTAAATTTATTACCTGTGGAAGCGTGGACGACGGTAAGTCCACTTTGATCGGACATATGCTTTATGACGCCAAGCTGTTATTTGCGGACCAGGAGAAAGCGCTGGAGCTGGATAGCAAGGTGGGTTCCAGAGGAGGAGCCATTGATTATTCCCTGCTGCTGGACGGCCTGATGGCAGAGAGAGAACAGGGAATCACCATCGACGTGGCGTACCGTTATTTCACCACGGAACATCGTTCTTTCATCGTGGCAGATACTCCGGGACATGAAGAGTACACGAGAAATATGGCGGTGGGCGCCTCCTTCGCGGATCTGGCGGTTATCCTGGTGGACGCCACCCAGGGAGTTCTGGTGCAGACCAGAAGACATACAAGAATCTGCGCTCTGATGGGTATCAAACATTTTGTGTTCGCAGTCAACAAGATGGACCTGATCCATTATGATGAGAACCGTTTTGATAAGATTCAGAAAGAGATCAAGATGATGATGGGAGAATACGATTATAATTCCATCAAGATTCTTCCGGTTTCAGCCACAGAGGGCGACAACGTTACGGTAAAATCCAGTCATATGCCTTGGTATAAGGGAGAGTCCCTGCTGACTTATCTGGAGAATATCGATGTTCATGAGAATCCTTCTGAGACAGGATTTACCATGCCGGTACAGCGTGTATGCCGTCCGGACCGTACTTTCCGTGGATTCCAGGGACAGATCGAGACCGGCGAGATCAGCGTCGGCGATGAGATTACCGCTCTTCCTTCCAACGAGAAGGCGGTGGTAAAGGGAATCATCGACAGTGGAAAAGAAGTGGAGACTTCTGATGCCGGTCATGCCGTTACCATTTCTCTGGACAGAGAGGTGGACGTTTCCAGAGGCTGCGTGCTGGCGAAAGATACAAAGCCTATTGTCGGCAATCTGTTCACAGCGGAACTGCTCTGGATGGACGATTCCTATCTGGTTGCCGGAAAGAACTATCTCTTAAAGCTTGGCACCAAGATGGTTCCGGCCGTTGTCATGAATATCAAGTATAAGATTGATGTCAATACAGGAAATGAAGTTCACGCCGACACGATTTATAAAAATGAGATTGCCGTCTGCGATATCTCCGTTTCCGATAAGATCGTATTCGATAAATTTAAGAAAAATCAGGCGCTGGGCTGTCTGATTCTCATTGACCGTATCACAAATATGACCTCTGCCTGCGGCGTTGTGATGCATTCTCTGCGTCGTACCGACAATCTGACCTGGCATGAGATGGATATCACCAGAGAGTTCCGTGCACAGCAGAAGGGTCAGCAGCCAAAGACCATCTGGATGACTGGTCTGTCCGGATCCGGTAAGTCCACTCTGGCCAACGAGCTGGAGAAACGTCTGGTGGCTCTCGGAAAGCACACCATGCTTCTGGATGGAGATAATGTCCGTATGGGGCTTAACAAAAACCTTGGTTTCAAGGAGGCGGACCGTATTGAGAATATCCGTCGTATCTCCGAGGTGGCCAAGCTGATGAATGACGCCGGACTGATCGTCATCACATCCTTCATCTCCCCTTACGTGAGAGACCGAAGAAAGGCAAAAGAGATCATCGGTGAGGACAGCTTCATTGAAGTATATGTAAGCACACCACTGAAAGAATGTGAAAAACGTGATGTGAAGGGCTTATATAAGAAGGCGAGAGCTGGTGAGATTCCGAACTTTACCGGAATTTCAAGTCCGTATGAAGTGCCGGAGCATCCGGATGTGACCATTGACACCAGCAGTATGCCTCTGGAAGAGTGCGTGGATGCGCTTCTGAAACAAATTGAGGGACAGATTTAGATAAATCCACAGGATAGCGGTACCGGATTCGGCGAAATGCCGGAACCGTGACTGCTCCTGTACTGATCAAATAAATCTGAGGAAGAGGAAGAACGAATGCCAACACTGTATATACACATGGGAACGCCGAAGACGGCGACCACATCCATTCAGATGTTTTTTGTGGAGAATCAGGAGCGTTTCCGGGAAAAAGGATACAGTTATCCGCTGCTGGATTTTGTGTATCCTCACGTGGCTCATCGGAGAAACGGACATTTTCTTGTGGGAAGGGTTTATTATCCTGATAAGACGGAAAATGTGGAGATGGAAAAAGAACTCTGGGACAGAGGTCTTGCCATGATCCATGAAGAATTTAAAAAGTATCCTAATGTCATCCTTTCCGATGAGAATATCTGGCATGCCTCCCTGGGAGCAAAGTTTGAATTCTGGGAAAAAATTAAGGCGGATGCCAGGGAACACGGCTATGATATCAAGGTTATTGTATATCTGAGAAGACAGGATGGTATGGCCAATTCCTGGCTCAGCCAGCAGGTGAAGGAAGGATGGAATACCAACGCCTGTATCAAATGGCTTTCCTTTAAGAAAAAGACCCGGCGGATCGTGCTGAATTACTATAATCATCTGGAAAAGATCGCTGCGGTCGTTGGAAAGGAAAATATCATTGTCCGCGTGTTTGAGCGGGATAAATTTAAAGGAAACGGAAACACTATTTTTTCTGATTTTTTGGAGGCAATTGGATTGGAATATAAGGATGAATATCAGATAACGGAAGCAGAAGCGAACAAGTCTCTTACCGGGAACAGTCAGGAGATTATGCGGATTGTGAACTCCGTGCTGCCGGATAATCCGAGAGTGGTCGCTTTCATGAGAAATGCTGCTATGACTTGTGAAGAGTTAAAGGATGCGGAAAATAATTTTACGATGTTTTCCAAAGAAGAACTCACTGCATTTCTGAAACGATATGAGAAAAGCAATCAGGCAATCGCAAAGGAATATCTGGGACAGGACGAGCCGCTGTTTGACACAAAGATCAAAGAAGGCGAGTGCTGGACACCGCAGAATCGTTTTATGTACGAGGATATCATCCGTTACTTTGCTGATGTGGTTGTGCGTCAACAGGAATGTATAGATAAGATGACTCAGGATATGGAGCGTCTCAAGGAGAGCAGAATTGAGGCTGTGAAGCAGTACGCCGAAGAGTTTGAGCTGGAGAAAAAGGAAGAGCAGGAGGCGCAGGGCATCACACCGGAAGAAGAAGAAAAGTTCGAGACTGTCAGCGAGGTGGTATTAAACCAGCACAAAGAGATTGAGGACATGACCGAGACCACCCGCAGGATTGAGACAGCCGATAACAGAATCCACGCTCTGCGTACGGAAAATCTTCTCCTGAAAAATGAGATTTTTGACCTGAAACGGGAGAACGCCGAGATCCGGAAAGAGGCCAGTGACAGAGATAGACAGACGAAGAAAGAGCTTGAGAAGATGATCAAGGATCTGCGGGAAGATGTTTTCTTCTACAGACTGAAGAGAAAGATCCGCCACATTTCAGGAAAAGATCAGTAAGAGGCATTGATAATGAACACAAAAAAGTTTACGTCAATGATTACGACCATGTTAAAAATCGGTTTTATAGGATTTGGGGGCGGTACCGCCCTCATTCCTGTTATAGAAGAAGAAATCGTGGAGAAAAATAAGGTCGTAACAGAAGAACAATTTAATAATGAGGTAATGATCGCCAGTATTACGCCGGGAGCGCTCCCGGTGGAAATCGCCAGCGGAATCGGTTATCAGACCGATGGAAACAGGGGCATGATGGCTGCCGCCTCCGCCATGGCCTTTCCGGGAGCCTTTCTCACCGTGTTATTTCTGGTCATTTTTTCCAGCGCGGGACAGATGCTCAAAACACAGATCAGTTATCTTGCAGTGGGAATCTCCGCCTACATAATTCTCACTCTGATCAGGTACTGTACCGGAACTTTGCAGCAGGCGAAGGATAAGAATGAGAGCATCCTGTATTTTATTATTATGATGGGAGTCTTTTTGCTCTCCGGAGAGGCAAATATCTATCAGATTCTTGGTTTATCCATCACACCGATCTTTGGTATTTCCACTATTCAGATACTGGGAGCGGCATTTTTTGTGATTCTTTTTACCAAGGGAAAACCACGGGATAAGAAACGGGCAATTCCGGCCCTCGTCATTGCACTTTTATATTTCCTGTGTGCCGGCAAGGCTCATCTCATTCCGGGAGTGCTGCAGCCGTTTCTGGTGGGACTGATGATTCTGCTGTCTGTCATCGGTATGGTGCAGACACTCATGGAAAGTTCCCAGAAGAGAGCTTTTGCAGGAAAGGCGCTGGCCATCTCTCTCATATGCTGGGGCTTGTTTACGGTGATTCTCTCTTTCCCGGCGATCATATCCCTGCCGGGAGTTGCCAGATATATCGGAGATGGTTTTCTGTCTTCCGTGCTTTCCTTCGGAGGCGGAGACGCATACCTGTCCGTAGCACAGGGAATGTTTGTGGACAGCGGAATGATCAGTTATCAGGATTTCTATGGAAGTATCGTATCGGTGGCCAACGCGCTGCCGGGTTCCATTCTCTGTAAGATCCTTTCCGGCTGCGGCTATGTCATGGGCTTTCAACAGAACGGTTCTGTGGTCATGGGACTGTTTATGGCCGTCTGCGGTTTTGCCTGCAGTGTGGCGGCTTCGGGAGCCATCGTCATTGTCGTCCGGATGATTTATGATAAATATGAGAATCTCCGGATTTTCGCGGTGGTCAAACATTTTATCCGTCCGATCATTTCCGGTCTGCTTTTAAACGTGGCGTTGTCACTATACCTTTCCGGTATTCTGGAAATCGCCGGAGGAAGCCTGACCATGACGATCTTATCGGTAATCACATTGATTATCATTGCTCTGGTCTTTGTGCTGGAGCAGAAAAAAGATATCCATCTTCTGTGGAAGATTCTTCTTTCCGCGGCCATTTCCTTTGTGGGATGTAACCTGTTTGCGGCTATATAGAATATCATGAGAGATATCATCAACGGTTACATCACCAATTTATGTCTTTAACACTGTCTTATGTAAAAACATAGGACAGTGTTTTTTTGCTTTTATAGGAAACGGTGTTTCTATGAAAGCAAAGACACTTTGCTGGGATTGCGCTGCGGTGGATTAAAAAATGTTATATAAAACCAGCGACCCGGAGGACATGAGCCAGGGAGCCCTGTCCCGACGGGTACATTATCTGAAACGGGAAAAAGGAGGAATGGAAGAAATGTGTGAATACTCAGAGAGAATCTTTAACGGAGGAAAAGAAGAGGGCCTGCGGGAAGGCTGTGAGAAGATGGTGCGTTTGATGAGAGAACAGGGGGTAGATGAAGCAATCATTAAAAAGATCATGGCAAGCGCTGCGGAACGGGAACCAGTGCAGGTATGACAGAGGCATCCTGGAACTGTATACACTGAATTGGAAAGTGAATTAAGAATATAGTTATAAAGTGCCCTGAAAGTATCCCATAAAGTGTGGGAAGTTCTTTCAGGGCGCTTTTTTTGGTCTATGATTCTTTACATTTAGTATTGTCCGCGATCATTTTAATCTGTGGGCCGGTCATTCACCCGGATTATAAGATTGTTCTAAAACTCATACGCCGAAGCGTCCGAATAAATGTCATCCCGGTTCAGCTCGTTTAAGATGGCGGCTCGGCGGCTGCCCACCAGAAGAGTCTTATTGTACTGGAAGTATTTCTCGCAGCCGTTTTCAGTGATGAAAGCGGAGATTTCCGAATCCATGGTAAGTTCGGTGACGAAGATGACCATCTCCTGTCCTTCGCCGAAAGCGTCCTCTATAAAGGTAAAACTGTAGTCGAGAGCTTTTGAGGCCGTTGTAACAGCCTCGCTGCGCTGTTCACGCAGATGGTCGAACCCGTTTTTCACCTGTCCGAAAGCTTCTTTCGGAGCGGCAACGGTATCCGGCGTCCATTCCCGGAGCAGCTGCATGATTGAAAGATGCTGTTTCTTATCTTCCGCGGAGACAAGGCCGGTTTTTTCTGTGAGAGTGAAAGAAGCATCGCGGTCGGAGAGCATCTGCTGCCACAGGCTCCAGGCGGCGCTGCCGGACGGAGTATCGGATACATTTCCGGAGACAGCCATAGAGTTGTCCTGGCCGGTATTCTCCGTTTCAGCGGACAGCAGCTCTTTCAGCCCCTTCTGGTACTGTCTAAGAAAGGCGTAACATTCCGTGGTGATCCGGTCTTTTTCCATGGCGGCGGCAATATAGTTGTGGAGACCGCCGGTGAGCAGTTCCACGCAGCTCAGCCGTTCGTCGAAGGAGGCCCGGAAGAGACGTTCGAAGACAGAATTCTTTACTTCTCCGGTGAGGATCCGGCTGATATCATATTCATCGCGATATTTCTGATACAGATCGTAATAGGCAGCCACATCTTTGGCGATATCTTCATGCTGCAGGAACTGATGAATGATATCTTCTTCCACCGGGATAGACAGGGATTCATAGGAATAGATAAGATAACTGAGATCTTCCCATCCACGGGCGGTCACAAACTGCATACCGTCCACATCATTTTCCACGCGATAAAAATTCTGCGGGCGCAGCTCCAGGTAGCTTAAGATAAACGGATGGATATGGCGGGTGCGGGCGTAGCTGCGAAACGCTTCCAGATCAGCCTCAATATCAATCTTACGCACACGGTCCAGAGTTACGAAGTCAAAATCCCGGACACTCTTGTTGTATTCCGGCGGATTGCCGGCGGCGGTGATGATCCATCCCTTTGGCACCGCCTGATTGCCGAAGGTTTTGCACTGGAGGAACTGCAGCATGGTCGGGGCAAGCGTCTCAGAAACGCAGTTGATCTCATCGATAAAAAGGATGCCTTCTTTTTTGCCGGTTTCCTCCATATAGCGGTAAATGCTGCTGATGATCTCGCTCATGGTGTATTCGGTGACGGAGCGGGTAACGCCGTCAAATACCTCTTCCTTGATAAAAGGCAGGCCTACGGCGCTCTGCCTTGTGTGATGGGTGATGGTATAGGCGATAAGGCCGATATTACACTCTCTGGCAATCTGCTGCATGATCTGTGTCTTGCCGATGCCGGGAGGTCCCATCAGAAGGATGGGACGCTGCCGGATTTCCGGAATACGGTACTGACCGTATTCATCCTTGTCCAGATAAGCCCGGACAGTATTTTTGATATCTTCTTTTGCTTTCTTTATATTCATGGGTATCAATCCTCTAAATTTCTTTATGATATAACGTGGTAAAGAGCCTGATTTTTATAGTTTCAATATGTCAGAGGAATCTTCACATTCCCAGTTCATCCTCATCCAGGTGGATGCGCATGGCCCAGGGAGGAACCTCCGGGATGTCGTCGCCAAATGCGTTCTGCTGCGGAGAAGTTCCCGCAGTTCCGCCGGATGACGGAACATTTCTTCCATATCCGGGGGTATCGACGAAGACGAACGCCGTCTCGTAAGGCGGACGTTTCGTCGGATAAATGCCCTTGCCATCGGTGAAATAAAGCAATCCTCTCAGGTTGTGAAAGACGCCTTCGTCCAGCAGCCGGTCGACATAGGCGAAAGCCGGACGGAAATCGGTGCCGCCGCCTCCGATGAGGGAAAAATTCTGAAGCAGCCGGTCGATATCTTCCTGAGACCGTATGATGGTATCAGTATGGACCTGGTTGTCACATTGGATGATCCGGATATGACTCTTCCGGAAAAAACTGTCTCTCTGGCGGATGATCTGAAAAGTTTCCTCCAGAAAACGTTTGACCAGAGGACCGTTAGTGGAGTAGCTGGTATCAATGACGATGACAAACTCGGAGATTTTCATGATCTCCCGGCTTTCCAGAGGTTCGATGAGAGGCATGTTTTTATACAGCCGAAGTCCGTAGGTATAATAATTTAAGTCAAATTCATCATAATCGCACTGCAGTTCTTCTTTTAACACCGTGAATTTCCGGAGAAATTCCCGGTAAGAGCGCCGGGATCTGCCCTGACTGATCTGCGTTTGTACAGAGGAGAGGGCGTCGCCGTCCTGTCTGCCTTTAAGTTCCATCTCCTTTGAGACCCGCCGTCCGATTTTTTCCCAGTTTTCCCCTGCCCGGGCAGAGGATGGAGACTGGGACGGATCTCTGGGCCAGAAGCGATGATCGTCGGTATAAAATTCAAACTGCAGGGCAGCCTGCTCTTCATGATCCGTGATGGCGAGCAGATCATGGTAGATGGCAGCGGCGGTGACAGGAATATGCTCTTCTTTTAAATGTTTGTAATAGTTCATTCTGCGCAGCGACAGCGTTCTCCGGGTAGATTTTTTTTCAAACGAATCGATGGTCCATTCCACCGCAATGTCGCAGGCCAGATTCCAGATGGCCGGTTCCCGGCTGCCCCGCATCCAGAGGTGCCGGAAAATACAGTGAAAAATACTGTGTAGATAGGCCCGGTTTAAAAAGAGCGGATTGTTCCGGAATACACGAAGAATCTGCTCACGGGAAAAAAACAGGGAACTGCCATCCGTGGCAAAGGTATGAATTTGTTCGTTGGAAGACCAGGTGAGGGCAGAAAGAGCCATGTCCAGATACCGGAAATCCAGATAAAGTTCACTGCGGATTACATCCAGAATCTTCAGACACATTTCATTTTCCCACTCGGTCTGTGTCTGTCTGTGTGCCATAATCATTCTCTTTCTAAGAAAGTGCGTTTCTGCCAGAGCAAGAATCCTTAGAAAGGCAGACTTGCCATAAGTCAGTACTGCTTTGGCAGGCGCGTGGCCGAATAGTTACTAAAAATCATCAAAGTCAAAATTTTTGCCGGCAAAATTGCCGTGCCGGTGCTGTTCTTCCATGAGCCGGGCGCTTCCTTCGCCCCAGTCTGCATCCACGCAGGCGGAGATAGCTGCACTGTAATCATCGGCGGAAAAATATCCGCAGAGAAACAGAAGCAGAGGGAGATCCCTTGCTTTTACGGCCATGGAAATTGCTGTGGAAAGCCGGGCTGTCAGAGCGTCGGTATAGAGAGATTCTGCTGTTTCTTTCAGTCCGTTCGGCCATCGCAGCCGCTGAATGGCAATCCGGCACAGAGATTCATCAGATTCTACTTTCAGGGCGTTCTCGAAGCAAAGGTCGTATTTTTCATAATTAATGCGGCCGTTCTCAAAACATTTTCGCATGCGAAACCCCTCCCCGTGGATACTTCTGCTGAAAATGTGCGCCGGGGAAATCTCATCCAGCCACTCATAATATTCCGGAAAAAATAAAGCAGCGGAGACGGCAGCCTGTCTCGAAAAAGCAGTTTCATTTTCCGTGCGTTTTTCCGAAACAGAGCCGGAAATAGGATCCGCTTCCGGTACAAACAGGACCAGAAGGTCTTCCGCATAACGTTCCAGCAGAAGAGGCAGTCCTTCAGCCTCAGTGTCACTGCACCGCATGATCAGCCTGGAAAGGCTGGTACAATTCATAAATTCGTCGCTTCCGATGGACTGAATGCCGGCACCTGCGGAGAGGGTGTGAAGCTTCCTGCAGTTATAAAAAGCGGCATTATGAAGGGTTGTAACGGAAGACGGCAGCCAGACAGCCTCCACGGAAGAGCCGCTGAGACAGGAAAGCTGCGAGCGCTGTCCGGAATCTGCGGCAGCTTTCTCATATGCCCCGGCGTCTGGTCCGTGCGGAGAGTCAGGCTGTGTATTTGAGTCAGGCAGCACATTTGAATCAGACCGTGTACCTGTGTCAGGTAGTATATCTGTGTGATAATGAAAATACTGCTCCGGCAGCCGGGGTTCGGAACGGGAAAAACAGTAGGCGCCAATTTCTGTCACCGGCTGTCCTTCAATGGTTTCCGGCAGCATGACCACCGGATGTTCCCCGTAGACCCGCAGAATGCGGACGCCGCCTCCGGCCAGTTCCCATAAAATATCAAGTTTTTGGGCAGATAAACTGCCGGGATGCCCGATAAAAATATCGTCGTATGTGTTTAGCATAATTATTATTTTCCATAGTTGGTTGTCTTCTTGTTCCCAGCGACGCCGCCGGCGTCACTGCCCTATAGCATACCACGGAAGAATTTTTTCTACAATAAAAGGGACAAAATTTTTTTTCTGTGATAGACTTAAGACGTTGGAATCAACGCAGCAGGAAATCCTGGTAATCTGCCTGAAAAAGGAATCATCCATTGAAAGAGCGGATATCGGGAAAAGAAATGTCAGCGGAAAAATATCGGGAGGAGATATGATCGACAGAGATAAATGGATGACCAGTGTACAGTACACATGGCCGGAAAATTATTACCGGGAAACCGACAGCGTAAAGAGGCAGGAGATGCTGAAAGACAGGATGGCGGAAACGACTTCCGCAGAAGAAAAGGTGGAAGATCAGCTTCGGCGGAAACTGTGGGAAGCCCGCTACTTAGACCGAAAGGGAAAGCAGGACGGAACTGATAACTATCTGAAACTCTGGACGATGCTTCCGATGGCTGCCGGGCAGAAAGGTTCGTTTTTTGGCAGAAAGACAGTCCGGACATTTGTGGAACAGGTGAGGGAGACATTTCAGACGGAACTTCAGAAGGAGAATCCGGAATATGAGAATCTCTGGTATGACGAATATATGAACTTTTTTGATTTCTATATCACCATCTGTAAGACAGATAAAAGTTATACAAATGTGCTTTTTCATCTGGCGAAGATTTCCGAAGATCAATTGATTGTGAAAATTGCGGAAGATCTGCGGGAAAAAACTGTGGATCTGCCGGAGAGCCTGGGATTGTCCCGGGAATTTGCTCTTTTTGCCGTGGCGGCGGAAGACAGTTTTCTCAGGCATTTTCCGGAAGAAAAACAGATTTATGAACGCACCTGGAAAAACATTCATCAAAAGCCGGAAAAGATGTAAACGAAGGGACCGCATCAGAATAATAATAAAATCCCGGCGAAAATAAGAAATATACACAGAAAGAAAGGAAAGAACATGAAAGCATTAGGATTTATCGGTATGGGAAATATGGCGAAGGCCATCGCGGAAGGAATCATCAGGAGCGGCAAAGTAAACGGCAGTGATATTTACGCCTATGCGCCGCATCAGGACAAGCTTAAGAAAAATGCACAGGCCATCGGCTTTACAGCCTGTGAGAGCATGGAAGTCCTTCTCAGGGAGGCGGATACCATTGTGATGGCTTGTAAACCGTATCAGATTGAAGGGGTACTGGCGGAATATAAAGATGCCCTGGCAGGAAAAGCGCTGATTTCCATTGCGGCCGGATGGGATTATGCAAAATATAAACCACTTCTTGACGAGACCACCCGGGTGCAGTTTATCATGCCAAATACACCGGCCATGGTGGGAGAAGGCGTTTTATTATTTGAGGAGACGAATTCTCTGGAAGAACAGGAAAGAAAAGAACTGATGGAACTGTTTTCTGTGCTGGGACTTGTGGAGGAGATACCAACCCATCTCATGGGGATCGCGGGAACACTGACCGGCTGCGGTCCTGCGTTTATTGATCTGGTTATCGAAGCACTGGGAGACGCCGGTGTAAAATACGGCGTACCGAGAGCGCAGGCATATGCACTGGTATCGCAGATGATCCTCGGCAGCGCGAAACTGCAGCTTAAGACCGGAGAACATCCGGGAGTCCTGAAAGATAATGTATGTTCACCGGCAGGAACTACCATCCGCGGTGTCAACGCTCTGGACAGAGCAGGATTGCGCGCGGCATTTCTTGACGCGGTGGACGCCATTATGGAATAACCGATGCGTTCAGGCATCATTCATTGATCCAATAAAACAGAAGCCGCCGGCATGAACAACTTTAATTGAAAAATTGTCCGTGCCGACGGCTCCTTTATAATGTATGAGCGTATGTATTTTACAGATTTTTAATGCGGATAATGTAGGAAATCCGTTTGGAATCAAGATAGCCCTGTGTTTTTGCTCCTACATTTTCAAAACGGCTGCCGGAACGTCCGCTGTATGTGGCAGATTTTCCTGCATCATACCATAAACGGTCTCCGGAATTATTGCGTCCTGCGTAGATATTGCAGTGGGCGATTCCTGCCCAGCATACCACATCACCCTTCTGAAGGTCTGTGGAGGAACAGGTTTTGTTGACGCGGATGACTTTTACCTTTTTGCCCCATTTACCAAAATTCTTTTTCAGAGAACCACTGGAACGCACATAAAATGTTCTGCCTTTTTTCAGGGCGCCGTACTGCTGCAGGCACCAGGAAACATAAAGCGCGCAGTTGGATTTTTTTCCGCTGGAAAGGGCACCCTTATAGGTGGAACGGGTTCCGCTGTTGCTGTATTTGAATTTCTTCTTTTTCAGATTCTTTCCCATGTTTTCGCAAATCTTCAGCCAACGATTTAAGTTGGTATTCTCAGATTTCTTGGAAGACTTGCCGGAATTACCGGAAGTTGTGTTGGAAGCCGGAGCCTGTGATGCTGAGGAAGAACTGTTTCCGGAGTTTGTCGGAGTGGCTGGTTTCGCCGGTGTGGACGGAGCAGCCGGAGTGGCCGGTTTCTGTTCTTCTGTCGGCGGAGTGGCCGGCGTTTCTGTGGTTGTTCCCCCGGTGGAAGAACCCTGACCGGGTTCTTCGGAAGAATTGTTATCAGAATTATTGTTATCAGATGAAGTACTTCCCTGAGAATTGTCATCCTGAATATCAGAATCCGGTGTGTTTTTGTCTTCTGAAATAATTTCATCAGAATTGCTTGTCCCATCTGTGGAAGTTGTGATAGTATTTTCTGTAGAAATAGTTGTATTCTGGGTGGCTGCTACCTGAACATCAGTTGCCTCTTCGGCATGAAGGTGAGCAGGTGCAAAAAAAAGACCGCCGCAGGTAAGTGCCAGCGCAAATATATGAATAGGTATTCCTGAATATAATTTTCTCAAAATAGATCTCCTTTAGTCAATGTGTTAACGCTTACCTGACATATATTAATACAACTATTAACATTTGTCAATAGTTGTTAACAAATTTGTAATAAAACGCAATAAACAGAAGAATAAAAATGTAAAAGAAAGGGGCAAGAAAAAGATGAGATATGGGAAATTTCTGCCTGAAAAAGGAACAATAGGCTTTGTGGCGCCATCTTTCGGGTGCAATATTGAGCCATATAAAACAGCTTTCGACCATTCTGCAGAAATTTGGGTACAAAAAGGATACAATTTGAATTGTGGCCCAAATGTGTACGAGGGCAGTGGTATCGGCATCAGTAATACGCCGGAAAAATGTGCGGAAGAATTTAATCAGTGGTATACTTCACAGGAAAATGACGTGCTCATATCCTGCGGAGGAGGGGAGCTTATGTGCGGCATCCTTGATCATGTGGATTTTGACAGCATCCGCCAGGCAGAGCCGAAGTGGTTCATGGGTTATTCTGATAACACGAACCTCACCTTTCTTTTGACCACCCTCTGTGATACCGCATCCATCTACGGTCCCTGCGCGGCAGCTTTTGGCATGGAGCCGTGGCATGAGAGCCTTGCTGACGCCTATGGACTGCTTACCGGAAGCAAGCAGGAAGTTCACGGATATGTCCTGTGGGAGAAAGAAAGTCTCAAGACAGAGGAAAATCCTCTGGAGCCGTACAATCTCACAGAAATGAAAGTCTTAAAACGTTTTCCGGATAGGGACTGTGAGATGGAAGGGCGGCTGCTGGGCGGCTGCCTGGACTGCCTGGTAACGCTCTGCGGCACAAAGTTTGATAAGGTCGCGTCGTTCAATGAGAAATATAAAGAAGACGGTATCATCTGGTTTATGGAGTCCTGTGACTTAAATGTCATGAGTATCCGGAGAGCCATCTGGCAGCTGGAACATGCCGGCTGGTTTAAATACACAAAGGGCTTTCTTATCGGCCGCCCGCTCTGCTTTGGCGAGGAGATGATGGGTATGGATCAATATCGGGCGGTAACGGAGGTTCTTGCCCACTATGACGTTCCGATCATCATGGATGTGGACCTGGGACATCTGGCTCCGATGATGCCGCTGGTCTGCGGAAGCGTGGGACATGTGACCGTGGAAGGAAATGATATTTCCATCAGGATGGAATACCGGTAACAGCCCGGGCGAAAAGCCGGCGGCCCGGAAGAGACGATATCGCTGTGCGGATGAAACATTGCCGGCAGGCGAAACCGCTGAAAATATAAATGACAGATAGGAGAATAGGATCATGAAACTGATATCCTGGAATGTAAACGGGCTTCGGGCCTGTATGAAAAAGGGATTTGAAGATTTTTTTAAAGAGTCGGACGCGGACATTTTCTGCGTACAGGAGACAAAACTGCAGGAAGGACAGATTGATTTCTGCCCGGAAGGTTATGAATGTTACTGGAACTATGCGGAGAAAAAAGGGTACTCCGGCACTGCTGTGTTTACGAAGAAAAAGCCGCTGGAAGTGGTATACGGTATTGGTATCGATGAGCATGACCATGAGGGAAGAGTCATCACACTGGAATATGAAGATTTTTACTTTGTGACCGTGTATACGCCGAACTCTCAGTCAGAGCTGGCAAGACTTGATTACCGGATGCGGTGGGAGGATGCCTTCCGGGATTATCTGAAGGAGCTGGATGCCCATAAGCCGGTGATCGTGACCGGAGATATGAACGTGGCTCATGAGGAGATCGACTTGAAGAACCCGAAGACCAACAAAAAGAACGCCGGATTTACTCAGGAAGAGCGGGACAAATTCTCCGAGCTGCTGGACGCCGGATTTGTGGACAGTTTCCGATATTTTTATCCGGATAAAACAGGGGCTTATTCCTGGTGGTCCTACCGTTTTAAGGCGCGGGAGAAGGACGCCGGATGGCGTATTGACTACTTTGTGGTGTCAGAACGGATCAAAGAGCAGATGAAAGATGCTCTGATTTATAAGGAAGTCATGGGATCTGATCATTGTCCGGTGGGACTTGAGATTGACATATAATATGAATTTATCCTTGTTTTCACAGCTGAACTCGATTCTGCTGACGATAAATTTCAGATATTTGTTTTTGATATCAGTGTCGAGAGCAGAATCGAGAAGGATATAAAAATAGCAGTCAGGGAATAATTGTTCTTATGAATGATGAGGCAACGTTGGCAAATCGTCTATAATTACTTTGCTATTTTCTAGTTTTTTTCTATTATGGTCGAACAGTTCGTATTGTTCTTTTGCGAATCTGTCAGCTTCTTCTCTGCTTATCGTACCTCCTGACTCAAGAACCTTCCTTCCTGTAAATTGCAAAAACATATTAAGGCGTTGTTCCCAATCATTCATATACATGGGAATGTGCTGTTTGGCTTGATCTTCGGCATAATCTAAATACATAGTTACAATCCTGTTTAAATTACTAATCTCTTCTTGATTCAAATAATTTTTTGCAATTGTCACATCCGATTTTCTTACCTTAGAACCTTTAAAAGATTTTAATCCCATATTGTCTTTGGTGGCGTCGGCCCGCTCAAATATTAATTCTGGAGCAGTATGGCCGTGTACAGAATAGTGAAGCTTGTTTTGAACGGTTTTATAAAATAATTGAGCTTGTTTGCTTTTTGGGTCATAATCTACTGACGTAGCAAATATATCACGTATTTTGAGATACATTCGTTTTTCAGAAGCTCTGATATCCCGAATTCTTTCAAGAAGCTCATCAAAATAGTCTTCTCCGAATTTTCTAGGATTTTTAAGTCGTTCATCATTGAGGGCAAAGCCTTTCTTCATATATTCAGAAAGTACAGAAGAGGCCCAATTTCTAAAATGCATACCAATATTGTTCCTGACTCGGTATCCAATGGCTAAAATTACTTGAAGATTATATATTTTTACATTCCTTTGTACTTTGCGTGTCCCTTCGGTTTGAACTTGTAAGTAATTCTTACAAGTTGAATTCTCATCTAATTCACCATCGGAATAAATATTTTTTATATGTAAAATAATATTTTGGGGAGTAGTTTGGTATAATTCCGCAATGCTTTTCTGAGTCATCCAGATAGTTTCATCATTAAAATAAGTGTCTATTTTGGTTTCTCCGGTTTCTGTCTGATAAATCAATATATTTCCGTTATTCTCCATGCTGCACCTCCTGATGGTAAGTTATTAAATGTTTGAAAAGGCCCCAAGTGGATTTTGGAGCCTTAAATGTGTTAGGAGTTATTATTCTTCGATTTTATGCAATTCCTCTGGCGTGAAATCTTCTCCATCTTTATCTACAGCCTGTAACGCCGGAATACCCGGCGTTATTTCTTATTTAGAATATTTGATAATCAAATCTGTAATGATCGCAATGGAGTCGTTGAGGCGGCTCTCTTCCAGAGCCTGTTTGTATTCCTCACGTTCGTCATAAACATACTGTACCGCCTTTAAGAGACTGTCATCGGTCATATCTTCTTCCTGCAGAACGTAGCTGTAACCGGACTTCTCAAAGGAAGCGGCGTTTAAGAGCTGATCGCCCCGGCTCTGAGAAGCCGGAAGCGGAATCAGAATGTTTGGTATCTTTAGGGCCAGAAGCTCGCAGATGGCGTTGGCGCCGGCTCTGGAGATGATCAGGTCGGTGATGGCAAACAGATGCGGCAGTTCCCGTTTGGCGTACTCAAACTGTTTGTATCCTTTTTTATCTTCCAGAGAAGAATCATAATTACCTTTTCCGCACAGGTGGATGATATCAAACTGCCTGAGCAGCGCGTCCAGATTGGAGCGCAGCGCTTTGTTGATGGCAGCGGCGCCCTGACTTCCGCCCATAGCCATGAGAACCGGTTTATCCCCCTCAAAGCCGCAGAGACGAAGACCTTCTTCCCGGCTGCCGTCAAAAAGCTCTTTCCGGATAGGAGAACCGCTCAGGACCGCCTTGTCTTCCGGAAGATTCTTTAAAGTCTCCGGGAAGTTGCAGCAGACCTTGGTGGCGGACGGGATACAGATACGGTTGGCAAGGCCCGGCGTCATGTCAGACTCGTGGATGATGACAGGAATATGCCGTCTTCTGGCCGCCAGAACCACAGGAACGGCCACAAAACCGCCCTTGGAAAAAACAATATTCGGTTTCAGCTTTTTCATAAGTCGGGAGGCTTCCGCGTATCCTTTCAGCACCCGGAAAGGGTCTGAGAAATTTTTGATATCAAAATACCGGCGAAGCTTTCCGGAAGAGATTCCGTGATAAGGAATCCCCATGTCTTCAATTAATCTCCGCTCGATCCCGTTATAAGAACCGACGTAATGAATATCATAACCGGCTTCCTTTAGTCCCGGAATCAAAGCCATATTAGGTGTGACGTGTCCGGCAGTTCCTCCGCCGGTTAAAAGAATACGTTTCATACAACATGCCTCCTGAAAATTATTGCATCTGCTGTTTATATGCTGTAAGAGCCTGAGCCAGCTGATCCGGGCAGGATGTTCCTCTGCCGCCGCAGTCAATACCTTTTAAAGTACTGATGACTTCATCAACATTTCTTCCCTTTACAAGGGCGCTGATACCGGTGGTATTTCCCATGCATCCGCCGACAAAATGTACTTCCTTGATGATATTATTATCAATATCGAACTGTATTTCTCTGGAACAAGTTCCTCTGGTCTTGTAACTGTACATGTGTTATATCCTCTTTTCTATAAAAATAGTTCAAGTACGCCACCGGCGTACTTGCCGCAAGGCGCGCGCTCCGAAGGAGCTTTCATCTGCGCGCCTCTGCGATCCGCCGGAGGCTCAACTTTCAGCGGGGAACACCCCGGCTGAAAATTGTAAAAATGTGGTCTCACACAGAGATGGAGATTTCTCTGTACTGTGAAATATTTAGTGAAAACAGTATAGCACCTTTTTTTACAAATTCACAGAGTTAAATTTTACGAAATGTTACGAAAAATTTAAGGTATTTTAGCGAGAATTTCATTTTCTTCACATACAGGATCTGTTGTGGGAAGCCGGAAAATGGCGGGGTTTCCCCGAAACAAAAATCTGTATTCCAGTTTAGGGTGTACACAAGCTGAAAAAATATGTTATACTGGTACAAACAAATGTGTGTGAGAATCACACATGAACTGAGTAAAGCAGCACATAAAAAGAAAATGGAGGATATAGATATGGTTTGTATTGGCGTGATCGGCGCAATGGAAGAAGAAGTTTCCTCTCTGATCCAGCAGATGGAAGATGCGGAGTCAAAGACTCTGGCAGGGATGACATTTTATCACGGTACACTCTGGAATCAGCAGGCAGTTGTGGTAAAGAGCGGTGTGGGCAAGGTCAATATGGCGGTCTGCACGCAGATTCTGGTGGATGTCTACGAGGTGGACATGGTTATCAATACCGGCGTGGCAGGCGGACTTTATAAAGATATCAATGTGGGAGATATCGTGATCTCCAGCGATGCCCTGCAGCATGATTTTGATGTGACAGGACTTGGCTATGAGCGGGGCGTGATTCCGGATCTGCCGGTGTCCATTTTCCAGGCGGATACAGAGATGGTGGAAATGGCGAAAGAAGCTTGCGAGATCGTGAATCCGGAGATTCAGTGTTTCGTGGGAAGAGTGGTCACAGGAGATCAGTTCATTTCCGATAATGACAAAAAGAAAGAACTGGTTGAGACCTTCGGCGGTTACTGTGCAGAAATGGAAGGAGCGGCTATGGCTCAGGTTGCCACCCTCAATCAGGTGCCGTTTGTGATTATCCGCGCGATTTCTGACAAAGCGGACAACAGCGCTCCGGTGTCTTATCAGACTTTTGAGGAGCAGGCAATCGTTCACACAGTGAAGCTTCTGGCTGCCATGTTCCTGAAAATGAGCAAATAACAGAAGATTATGATAAATCCCTTCCCTTTTTGCAGGAGAAGGGATTTTTTTTACGAACGAATCCCCCTTTTCAAACGAAATTCCATTGCTTATAATTGGGACAAATCCAGCCAGACAATTTATGAAAAAAAGTTTCAGGAGGCGGCAGCGCGGCAGGAAAATCCTGGCGGAAGGTTCCTGCTGCAAAAAGGGAGGGGCGTAAGACCGGTGGCGCCTGTCCGGCCGCGAAAGAAGAACGGGGTCTTCGGCGGATTTGCAGCAAATGGTTTGTTTCGATTTGAACAGGAGGGAAGATAATGTTCGAATACATAATAAATAGTACGATTTTTATGAAAACAATCGTGGCGTGCTGTTTCCTCGGCGTGATCAGCTGGTTTATTCTGGAAATATCCTACAGGAGCATGATAAAGTCCACAGCGCAGATAGGAAAGACAAAGAAAAAATGGCTGGTTTCCCTGAAAAAAAGATATGAAGATTATCATGAGATGAATGTAAAGGTTAATAACGTAGCTACTTTTGTTGACCGATTATTCCAGAGAAAAAAGATACTGGGATTGACCTGTTCTTTCTGGCTGACGCTGGAGAGACTTTCCATAGCCGGCTGCGCCATAGCCGGAGCAGCCGGCGCCCTGGCGGCATCCCAGCAGGGTGCGCCTCTTGCGGATGTAATGATATCGTACCTTACCGGCATAACTGCCGCCTGCAGTTTGCTGTTTCTTGATACATTTCTCAGAGCCAATGAAAAGAAACACAGAGTCATCGTCAATATGAACGATTATCTGGAAAATGTACTGGAAAATACCATAAGCGGCAGGGAGGCTGTGGAAGATTCCGTCAGCCAGAAAGCCCGTAACCGCCGTTTGCTCCGGTATGCCGAGGAGAACAGGAAAAAGAAAAAAGTAGAAGCTCCTGTCTCCCCGGAAGAGGAGCAGCTGCTGGAGGATGTGCTGCAGGAGTTTTTCGCGTAAATGTATGTCTGAAATTTTGCCGGCGGTAAATAGATTGCCGAGATTTTGCCGGCGCTAAATGAATTTTCGAAACTATGCCGGAGATCACAGGGAGTCTCTCCTGACTCAGGCATCTCCGGTGGATGACAGATCATAAAGAGACCGGAAGGTGTATCCTTCCTTCTCAAGATTGGTCAATACGGTGTCCAGAGCCTGCGCGTTGGATTCTGATATATTATGGATCAGCGGAATGGCCCCCGGGTGTATGTACTTTTCGAACCGTTCGATGACATAGTCTGCGCCCGGCTGGTTGTTCACGTCATAGTCCGGATAGGCAAGGCTCCAGAACACGGTGGTATACCCCATTTCCCTGGTAATCTGCAGGGTGCGTTCGCTGTATTCTCCTTTTGGCGGCCGGAAGAAAGGATCCATTTCATATCCGGTCGCCTCTTTCATGTAATTGGCATTATTGGCAATTTCTTCCCGGATCGTCCTCTCATCGCTCTCGGGCATACAAATATGGTTGGCGGTATGATTTCCCACCACGTGCCCTTCTTCCTTCATTCTTTTTATCAATTCGGGCTGATCCTCAATGAAATGTTTACATACAAAGAAGGCGGCAGCTGCCTTATGTTTTTTTAGCACATCCAGAATTCCGGGAGTGTATCCGTTCTCATAGCCGCAGTCAAAGGTCAGAAATACCGGCTTTTCTCCTTCTTTCAAATTTAGTTTTGCATACCAGGCGTCATACTTTGTCAGATCGATTTCGTTCTGAACTTCCGGTGTCCGGTGTTCTTCGTTGCGTTTAAACCACCAGGAAGCCATGGTATTCGGCAGGGTGGAAGGATCCACATATTCGGTGGAAGCCTGACCCTGAGAATGATTGTCAGAGCCGTCTGCGCCGGAAGAGTCCGGGGCGCCGCTTCCTTC
The DNA here is from genome assembly GCF_002161065.1 of Eubacterium sp. An11. GTDB lineage: Bacteria > Bacillota > Clostridia > Lachnospirales > Lachnospiraceae > Anaerobutyricum > Anaerobutyricum faecale. Next base: position 111,202 of record NZ_NFLV01000010.1, read on the forward strand.
TCCGGAAGAATTGACAGTTCCCTCACCAGCTTCGCCTCCGGTCTTATCCGCTCCGGCAGCCGGTTCAGAAGTGTTCTGAGAGGAAGAACCTTTCTGACCAGGAAGAAAATGGCAGGCGGAGAAAAAGATACAGGTGAAAAAGAATAAAAAAGAAAAACAGAGGAAATATAATATGGAATGTTTCATAGCGTTTTCCGTATCCTTTCGTCAATTTTTTATAAAAAATGCATTGGATTTTTAGGAAAATTATACATATTTCAATTTTGACTTTATTTTTTTAAGTGATGTTAGTATAATAGCTTTTGTACTACATTACTTTACTAGAATAGGAGAGAAAAGTATGGACAACAAAAATGAGTTCAAGCCTTTTATTCCTGCAGATAAGATTGTGCCGGAGTTCACTGTGACATCCGTTGTACTGGGTCTTATTCTTGCGGTGGTATTTGGTGCAGCAAACGCGTATCTGGGACTGCGGGTTGGTATGACAGTATCCGCGTCCATTCCTGCGGCGGTTATTTCCATGGGTGTTATCCGCGTGATCATGAAAAAAGATTCCATCCTGGAGAACAACATGGTGCAGACCATCGGTTCTGCCGGAGAGTCTCTGGCAGCCGGAGCAATTTTCACCCTTCCGGCCATCTTCATGTGGGCAGCGGAAGGAAAGACCAATGAACCGGGATTTTTCTCCATCGCTATTGTCGCTTTATGCGGTGGTATCCTCGGTGTGCTTTTTATGATTCCATTACGTACAGCTTTAATCGTAGAGGAACACGGAACCCTGCCGTATCCGGAAGGAACTGCCTGTGCGGAGGTACTTCTGGCCGGTGAAGAGGGCGGCGAGAAGTCCAAGGTGGTTTTCGCCGGACTGGGTATCTCAGCTGTTTACAAGTTTATTGCAGACGGACTGAAATTATTCCCGAGTGAAGTTAACTTTGATATTTATGCTAAGAATTATACCTGCGGCGTAGGTCTGGATGTTCTTCCTGCCCTGGCTGGTGTCGGCTACATCTGTGGTCTGAAGATTTCCAGCTATATGTTTGCCGGCGGTATTCTTTCTTACCTGGTACTGATTCCGGCGATTTCCTTCTTTGGAGGGGATGCGTTGTCCTCAGTGACGGACACAGCGGGCAATGCGATTCCGTTTAATCAGCTGGATCCGTCCAGTATCTGGGGCAGCTACAACCGTTACATCGGAGCCGGAGCCGTGGCAGCCGGCGGTATCATCAGTCTGATCAAGACATTCCCGACCATGGTGAGAACTTTTGCCAAGGCGATCAAGGGATTCGGAAAACATATGGATACCAACGAGAGAACCCAGGTGGATATTTCTCTTCGTACCGTATTGATCGGTGTTGTGATCGTGGCCGTTGTTATGTGGCTGGTTCCGGCTATTCCGATCAGCCCGGTGGGAGCTGTCATCGTGGTCATCTTTGGTTTCTTCTTTGCTACGGTTTCTTCCCGTATGGTTGGTATCGTGGGAAGCAGCAACAACCCGGTGTCCGGTATGGCCATCGCCACACTGATCATCACTACATTTGTATTTAAGGCAGCCGGTATGACAGGCGTACAGGGTATGGTCGGCGCCATCACAGTCGGCACAGTTATCTGTATCATTGCGGCTATTGCCGGTGATACTTCACAGGATTTGAAATGTGGTTACATCGTTGGAGCAACACCGAAGCTTCAGCAGATCGGTGAGATTCTCGGTGCTGTTGTGGCAGCTTTTGCCATCGGCGGTGTTATGTACCTGCTCAACGCGGCATGGGGATTTGGTTCTGAAATGATTCCTGCTCCGCAGGCGTCTCTTATGAAGATGGTTGTGGAAGGCGTTATGGGCGGAACTCTTCCATGGACACTTATTTTCATGGGTGTATTTATTGCCATTGCCGTTGAGGTTCTTGGTATTCCGGTACTGGCCTTCGCTATCGGACTGTATCTTCCGATCCATCTGAGTGCTCCGATCTTTGTGGGCGGTCTTATTAAATGGTTTATGGAAGAAAAGAGAAAATATGACAATGAAGAGCAGAAACGCCACTGTGTGGAATCCGGTGTGCTTTATTCTGCAGGTATGATTGCCGGTGAAGGTATAGTCGGTATCATTCTTGCCATTGTCGCTGTATTCAATCTGAATATCGATATTTCCGGCATTTATGGAGACAGCTTTGCTACAGTAGGAAACTGGGTCGGCATTATCGCATTTGTGCTGCTCCTTGCCACTTTGTTCTATTTCTGCCGCAAAAAGAAAGCGCAGTAATTGACACATAAAACAGAAGGTACTATGATAAGGGGGCATTGCCGCAGATAAATGCGGCAGTGTCCTTTTCCATATGAAAAGAGTGCTATGTAACGAGGAAAGAGCGTTTGTGTATCTGCCTCAGGCAAAATGAGAAGGAGTATCATGAAGAAAAAGAAAAAACAGGAGAATTATCTGGACAGAATCCCTGAAATCAACGATAAGAAATGGGAGCTGGATGAGAATGGTCTGGTGGAGGTGACCGTGGAGAACACTGGTTTTTATAATACCATTGCCCAGAAGTTTTTTAAGCGTCCCCGGTACAGTTTTATCAAGCTGGATAAGTATGGCACCTGCGTCTGGCAGCAGATTGACGGTAAGAAAACCATTTACGAGATTGGCCAGATTCTGAAAAATACCCACAAAGGTGCAGCTGATCAGCTCTATGAGCGTCTGGCATCTTATTTTAAAATTTTGGAAAGTAACGGATACGTGGTTTTTCTGAACGGGAGCAGTGATAAATGAAAATCAGTACGATCATTTTGGGAATTATCTTTTTTGCCCTGGTGACCATGCTCATTTATGGCTGGGGCATCGTGCGGCAGAAGAATCAGTCCGGCGATCTGATGAAGCTTTTATTCAGCAAAGGTCAGGGCCGGGTAAAGAAATATCTGAAAAAGAACAGCGCCATCACTCTGGGACAGGCGGCAAAGCTTTGTGAAGGGCTGGAAGCCCGGCAGCCTTTTTCTGCCAACAAGGCGGTGGTGAAGGATGCCAGAGATTTTGCGGATCAGCTTCTTTCCTATATGGTAAAGACAGGACAGGTGGAGAAGCGGGGCGCGGAATATTTCCCGGCTGCCGGCAAAAAGAAATAGCCGCCGGAATCCGGGATACATGAAGAAGGTATCAATATGTGGCACCGGCAGAAAATGTATCTGGCAGGCGCCCCATTGACAATAAATATTTGTACAAATACAGGAGGACATTATGGGAGTATTATCAGCATTGGAACCTGCAAAGGTATTTCAGTATTTTGAGGAAATCTGTTCCATTCCTCATGGTTCAAGAAATGTGGAGCAGATCAGTAATTATCTGGTAAACTTTGCAAAAGAGCGAGGTTTAAAATGCCGTCAGGATGAGAAGTTTAACGTAGTTATCTGGAAAGACGGTTCTAAGGGTTATGAGAATGCAGAACCAGTTATTCTGCAGGGTCATATGGATATGGTGGCAGTAAAGACTGCCGACTGCCCGAAAGATATGGAGAAAGACGGACTGGATCTGGAGATCAATGGGGATCTGATTTCCGCCAAAGGCACCTCTCTGGGCGGTGACGACGGTATCGCCGTGGCTTACAGCCTGGCTATTCTCGATGATCCGGATATGGCGCATCCTCCGATCGAGGCAATCTTCACAGTCGATGAAGAAATCGGTATGCTGGGCGCCGCATACATGGATGTTTCTGACATCAAGGGTCGTCTGTTCTTAAATATGGACTCTGAGGATGAGGGCATTTTCACAGTAAGTTGTGCCGGCGGCGCGACTGTAACCTGTCATTTCCCATATGAGAGAGAAAATGTATCCATGACAGCTATGAACATTTCCATCGATGGTTTTTCCGGCGGACATTCCGGCGTAGAGATTGACAAAGGACGTGCCAATGCCAACGTGGTCATGGGAAGACTTCTTTACGGCGTTATGAACGATATAAGAATCGTCTCCGTCAATGGCGGTGAGAAAGACAATGCCATCGCATTATCCTGCCAGGCGGAGATTGCTGTTCCGGCTGACAAGGCAGAAGAGGTAAAAAACAAGATTCAGGAAACATTTGCGATTGTGGCAGAAGAATATAAAGTGACAGATCCGAATGCGGCCATTCATGTGGAAGCTGACGGTGCGGCACAGAACGCTGATGTGCAGGCGCTCACAGCAAAAGATACCTCCGCAGTGATTCAGGCGCTTCTTCATATGCCGGCAGGAATTCAGAGAATGAATCCGGAGATTGAAGGTCTGGTTCAGACTTCTCTGAATCTGGGAATCCTTCATACCAACGAGGATTCTGTAGATTTATCTTACGCAGTGCGCAGCGCCAGCGAGCATGAGAAACAGTTCCTCATTGATAAGATGAACGCTCTCGCCGTTCTTTTGGGTGGTTCCACAGAAATCACCGGCCCGTATCCGGGATGGGAGTACCGTGCAGATTCCCGTCTCCGTGACGTTCTGGTGGACACTTACCGCGAACTTTATGGCAAAGATCCTGTGGTGGAAGGCATCCATGCCGGCCTGGAATGCGGCCTCTTCGCTTCTAAGATGGGTGACATCGACGCCGTATCTCTCGGACCGCAGATGGAAGGTATCCACACTGTCAACGAGGTACTGAGCATTTCCTCCGTACAGCGTACCTGGGAATTGGTGACAAAGGCCCTGGCAGCACTGAAATAAAGAAACATGCCAGTTTAAATAGCATTCTGAATGAAACTGCTCTGGCAGATATCTTCAGGGCGCAGCGGCAGATGCTGCCTTGCTGGCAGCGAATCTGTCAGAGAGGTGAAAATATATGAAGTATAACATTGCAGAACAGGCGCTGGCCTTCGACCGTGTCCTTCCGTGGGAAGGACAGGTGCCTGCCTGTGAGATTCGTCCGGACGGCCGGGCATTTCTTCGTCTGGCGGCGCCGGAGGCCCGCACCGTTGCTGTGGTCATATCTGACGAGGAATATCCGTGTACCCGCAGGGAAGACGGCGTCTGGGAGATGGAGCTGCCGTTTCAGACCGGGCACCATTACGTACAGCTTAAATTGGATGGTGCGGAGGTGCTGACGCCCCTCCTTCCTATCAGCTACGGCTACAGCAGGCCGTACAATTATGTGGAGCTGCCTGCGACGGCCTATGCCGGAGAAAAGAGAAAAGACAGCCACACAAGAAAAGCGGAATACGCGGAAAGCGGGAGTTCAGACAGTAGTACAGATCCGCGTGCGGAAGGATGCCCGGAGGTCTCAGGAGATGATTTCTGGCACATAAAAGACGTCCCTCACGGAAGTGTCCGCCGGGAATATTTCTATTCTTCGGTAACCGAAGAGTGGGAGAGCTGTATTGTGTACACGCCGGCCGATTACGAGAAACAGCCGGATAAAACTTTCCCGGTTCTCTATCTCCAGCACGGCCACGGTGAAAACGAGACCAGCTGGACCACCGCCGGCAAAGTACAGTTTATTCTCGATAATCTATTTGCGGAGAAGAAAGCCGTGCCTTTTGCCGTGGTCATGTGCAACGGAATGGTCCAGACTGTCACCAAAGACGGCCGCCGCATCGTGGACTTCATGCTGCTGGAGAAGCAGCTCCTTACAGACGTCATTCCATTTGTGGAACAGAAACTCCGCATCGGTGGCAGTAAAGAACGCCGTGCCATGGCGGGACTCTCCATGGGTTCTCTCCAGACCAGTATCATCGGCTTCAACCATCCGGAATACTTTAGTGCTCTGGGCATCTTCAGCGGCTTTGTCACCGATATGATGCAGGGTACCGAGCTTGATATGGTGGACCGCGGTCCGGGCAGCAATGAACATCTGCGGATTCTGGAAGACGCCGATGCCTTCGCCCGCACCTTCCCGGTCTACTTCCGGGCCATCGGCGACGAAGACCCGTACCGGCATTTCTTCGACGCCGACGACAAAATGCTGGAAGAGCATGGCATCACCCACACCCGCCGCATCTACCACGGTATCCACGACTGGAACGTATGGCGGCAGTGCATCCGGGATTTTGCGCAGCTGATCTTCCGGTAGGCGGCGCTTTTGATCATTGAATGGTTGTGAAACAGTGAAAAATATTTAAAACGTGTGTCAAAAACAGCCTGTGATTCGTCACAGAAAACAGTTTTGGCACACGTTTTTTTATGTTATAATATCCATAAATATGTAAGAATTATTTGGCAATATTATAAAAAACAGGGGAGAGGAAGACACATGAAAAGAGTATTATGTTTTATTCTGATATCAATTTTGATTCTGAATACCGCGATTACTCCGGAAATTTCTGCCCGGGCGCATACAGCTGTCGAAGCGATGGCCGGGGGTGGTATGCAGGCAGCGGGTAATGGGGGAGATACAGCTGACAACGAGGACAGTGTTACTCGTCCTGCGATTATGAGGCGGGCGGACAGGATTCTCGGATTACAGAAATATGATGAATATTTTATCGGTGAGTCAGATGCGGATGAATATAGGAGAAATCTGAATAAAAAGTATCCGGCTTCTTATCTTATAGAGGAAGCGAGGTCGCGATTGGGATACACAAGCCTGATGTCCGTCATCAATTTTGCCAATAATGAAAATTTTCGTTCACATCCGGAATATTATTATGAGGCGGCATTGATGTCTCTTCTGTTTGAGCAGATGAACGATCAGAGCTTTTGGGACAGCAGCGAGCAGGAAGTTGACAGAGAGACGATCAATATTGCAAAAAATTTGCTGGGAACAGCCGTTGGCGCAGAGACAGACGCGCTGGAAGAACTGCAAGAACTGGGTAAAAATGATATTTCTGATACAGACTACCTTAATGCGCTGAAAGGATTGCGGGGGCTGCAGAATGCAGAAGCAGTACTGTATAAGATTTTTGATTATGCGACAGACGCTCTTGAAGTTGTTCAGTATGCAGAAAGTTTACAGAAAATATTATCTTTACAGGAAGAAATCGTTGACTTTCTTGAAGAAATGAAAGAGCGTACCAATAATGAGCATCTGAAAACAGCGCTGGATAAGATAGTTGCGGTTTATCGGGAACAGCAGGAAAATCCGGATAATGCCATCAATATTGTAGTGGGACTGCAAACGGGAGAGATGGCCATGAGCCGCATTATGCAAAATTCTCTTGATGTACTCTGGGAAGGATTGTGTGTGATGTTTCCGGAGTTGAGCGTCATAGGACTTGCTCTTAACATTGAAGGTTTTGTTTTGGAACAGGTGTTCAGTCCGGATGCGATCAGCGATGCCTACGCGAAGCTGGCGGCCATATGGGAACTGGAAAAAGTGGCAAGAGATACGGTGTATTATCTGGGACTGGAATATAGTCAGAGTTGTGGAGAAGTAACAGAAGAGAGTGAAAAGCTTGCCGGCGTGTTTAATGCCGGATGGGATTTTTTCACGATTCTGTTGGACGCCGATTGTCAGGCTTCCCTGCTCTTTGCCAAAGTGACATATAATTCAGGACTTCACGGTTTCCTGCAAAGCTTTTCCGGAGGCGACGACTATAAACAGTATGCCGATCAGGTAAAATCGTATCAGGATCAGCTCAGCGTCTGGAAAAATGCGATCTGTATGTATATGGAAGGGTTGAAGCCGGAGAATCGTAAGGTGAGCGGCGCCGTATTCCCGGAGTACGAAGTGGAGTTAGACCCGGGCGAGACGTATACCTTGGATCTGGAAGTGATTCCGGCAGATGCGAAAGATAATTATGTGGATTATGGGATTGTTACGGAGAATGATGATTCCGGGGATGAGGACAGCTATGATATGGTGAAGGAGAATAATATTGTCCGCATTGAGGGAAATAAGCTTACTGCCATATCTCACGGAACGGTTCAGATTGAAGGCATTGCCGGAGATATCAGATCAAGGGATGTTATGACTGTTCATGTTACGTTGGGAGGAATTTCAGAAAACGGACTGATTTTCCGCGTGGATGAAAATAATGAGGCCATTATCACAGGATATACAGGTACAGCGTCAAAGGTGGAGATTCCGTCATACATTTCCAATTCCAGAACGGATACGATAGAGACAATGTATCCGGTTACAAAAGTGGAGAAATTCACTGGGCAGAGTGGTAAGAATACAACTGTACAGGAGATTGTCCTTCCAGCTTCGGTCAAAGAAATAAAAGATTATGCCTTTTATCAATGTACGGCGATGAAGAAAATTAATCTGGAAAATGTAGCGCAGATTGGGGAGTATGCCTTTGGATATTGCAGTTCATTGGAGGAGGTGGCTTTAAAACAATCAGAGACAGAAGTTACAAGAATAAGAGGTTTTGCCTTTGCTTACTGTTCTTCTTTAAGAAAAATTGATTTATCAAAAATATTGCTGGCAAATATTCCGGAAGGATTCTGTTATAAATGTACCAGCCTGAAGACGATTCTCTGGCCCCAAAATGTACAAAGGATTCGCTATTGGGCATTTTATGACTGCGGATTTGAAGAGCTGGAACTTCCGGATACGGTCGGCTGGCTGGAAGCATCGGCAGTCGCCGAATGTAAGAATTTAAAAATACTTGTACTGCCATACAGTATAGTGAAGGTTGATCCGGACCCTCTCAAATTTATCAATGCGGACGATACGGTATATTATGTAGAACAATATTCAGATATCTATCGTCGGCTGGAACAGTGGAATAACGCTATGGGGTATGATTTCCACATGGAGTATATAAGATATCTCACCACTCCAAAGCCATCCTACACGGTATCGGTGGGGGAGACGCTGACGATCCCCTATCGGAAGAATCCTGTTTTAGCGGGAGAAGTCATTACATTTGCAAGCAGCGATCCGTCTGTGGCGTCAATCACCACAAACGGCGTGCTGACTGGAAAAAGACCGGGTACGGTAACTTTATCCTTAAAATCTTCTTACGGACAGACATTTTCCAGCTGTAAGGTGACGGTGACGGCGGCTTCCGGTTCCGGGGCACAGGGAAATTCCAGTAACGGAGCGTCATCTGCCGCAGGAGGAAATGTAGAGCAGGTAGTCAGAACAGCGAAGACCATTAAAAAGACGAAAAAAACAAAAAATATTACTGCAGCCACAACAGGGAAAGCGTTGAAATTGAAAGTAAAGTTGACGCCGTCCAACGCGAACGAAAAAATCACCTGGACTTCCAGCAAGCCAAAGGTAGCGACAGTCTCTCCGGATGGCAAAGTAACCCCGAAGAAAAAAGGGAAGACTAAGATTACTGCCCGAATCGCTAACGGTAAAAAGGTAACCTGGAAGATTAAGGTTAAAGAATTAAAGGCGAAGAAAATCAGTCTTAATAAAAAGAAAGTAACTCTGCACGCAGGCGAGACCCTTCGCTTAAAAACGAAATTGAAGCCGAAAGGTTCCACAGCGAAAATCAAATGGAAGTCCTCTAAGAAAAAGGTGGCGTCTGTCTCCAAGAATGGAACGGTAACTGCCAGGAAAAAGGGAAAGGCAATCATTACCGCCCAATTGCCAAACGGCAAGAAAGCGAAGTGTAAGATTATGGTGAAAAAGGCTGTGCCGCAAAATGGCGGTTCCACTGGCGGCAATAAAAACAACAGTGGTAATACCGGCAGTTCCAACGGACAGAATCATACCGGCGGGAACTTCAACAGCAGTAATATCTCTGGCGGCGGCAGTGCGGTTACACAGCCGGGCGGCGATACCGGGAACCAGCCGGGAGGAAATCCGGGCGGCGGCTCCGGTACGTCGGGTGATAACCAGTCTCCGGGAGATTCCGGCAATCCAAACCCTGATGATTCTGACACACCGGGCGGAGACAGTTCCGACGATGAAAAGGTACCGACCAAACTGACGCTCGCTGCTGATCATCTCACCTTAAAAGGAAGATGGCAGGCCATCACCCTGTCGGCGGGAGAAGAGACAGAGGTCAATGTGGGAGATGAGCTGGAGATTACCGCCGAACCGGACAGTTTCTACGGCGACAGCCAGATACTGGACGCCGATATCACAGAAGGCAACGATATGCAGAGGATTCACTGGAGCTCTGCGGACGAAACCGTTGTGAAAGTATATAACGGCGGGTTGATTCGGGGCGTCCGCACCGGAACGACCACGGTCACGGCAACGACCACCGACGGCACCACGGCAGAGTGTCAGGTTACAGTGGAAGACGCAGACTTACAGTGGGAATCTTCTGATACAGAAGTGGCAGAGATTTCGTCTGTGGACAGCGACGGCCGGACGGCGTACATCACCACAGGAAAGGAAGGTGCGGCGGATATCATCGTTTGCAGCGGCAGTTATCAGTCAACATGTCGTCTGACGGTGTCTGCTGACAGTACAGATCCGGAGCAACCGACAGAGCCAACTGACTCAACGGACAGCACAGAGCCAACAGAACCGACAGACCCGACGGACAGCACAGAGCCGACAGAACCGACCAATCCGACGGACAGCACAGAGCCGACAGAACCGACTGACCCGACGGACAGCACGGAGCCGACGGAGCCAACCGACCCGGATGATTCTGATGACCCGGATAATCCGGACGCGAAGCCAATCTCCACGAAAGAAGACCTGAAAGCCATCGCTAATGATCTGGACGGCGATTACATTTTGACAAAAGATATAGATATCAGCGGAGAAAACTGGACGCCGATCGGCACGATAGAAGAACCGTTTACAGGAACGCTGGACGGAAACGGGCACACGATATCAGGGCTTACGATAGAGAAAGAGCTGTATATGGAGAATGAAGAATATTATATTGGCCTTTTTGGAGTTCTGCAAGGGGGCAGCCATACGAATGCCGTGACGATTTCTGATTTGACCTTGGAAGGAACGATTGTCTTGCGGGGAGGACAGGGCATAGATAATGAAGAACTGGAGCTGTGGCTTCAGGCAGGAGCGCTGGCGGCAGAGGTAAACTGGGCGATATTTGACAACTGTACGAACAGAGTAAATATCACAGCAGATTTTTCCATGACGCAGGATACTGACGATATGAATTTATATGTAGGCGGAATGGTCGGTGGCTGCAACGATAACAGCCATATGTATTTCAAGCAATGCACGAATGAAGGAAAAATCAATGTCAAAGTCAATGGAGGAGAGGAGATTATGGCATACATCGGAGGGCTCATTGGCAGGGGCGTAGCTGATATTGCCATACAAGAGTGTACGAATAAAGGCAATATCACTGTGAGTACAAAAACCAGCGATGTAGAAGGTGGACAGACAGTTGTAACATACACCGGAGGTATGGCCGGGGATCTTATCATCGCCGATCTTGTCGATTGCATGAACCATGCGGATATCCATTGTTATGCTGAGATAAAAGAGAAACCTGAATTTTCTCCGTCAGGAGAATATTGTCTGGCAGGTGGAATGGCGGGAAAAGAGAGAGCAGGAATCACAAAGGAAAATCTGCAGAATACTGGAAATGTTTCAGCGGAGTCACCAAATGAAGAAATGACGGTATTGTACGGCGAGTTGTTCGGTTTTCCGGCAGAATAATTTCCCGGAAAAAAGAACTTAGAAAACAAAAAAATTAAAGAGATCTGTACAGTGATATGCTCCCCTTTAGGTAGACAGTTGAAATAATAAAACTGTTTATCTGGAGGGGAGTTTTATTATGCCTAGAGGAATATTACCAGAAGTGAAGCTACGGGCCGTAAAAGATTACAT
>NZ_NFLV01000100.1 GCF_002161065.1 Eubacterium sp. An11
AACTTCATCGAAAAGGGCAAGATCTTAAACGGCACCTTTGACATCCGCAATGCCATTGAAGCCATTATTTTCGCCCTGCTGATCGGGGTGCCGGTGGTCCACCTGCCGTTTTCCCTGACCACCCGCATCATCATCCTTTGCATGACTGCCCTTCCGGCGGCCATGGTATCCCTCATCGGGATCGGCGGAGAGAGCATCACTGCTTTCCTTATGAACGCCCTTCGCTTTTTGAAGAACCGGCGGGTGGTTTACCGCTCTGACGCAATGCCGGAGCCAAAGAAGAAACGGCAGAAGCAGCCTGGCACGAAAGAAGCAAAAAAGCCTGCCAAACGGGAACGGCGGAAGAAAACGAAAAAGGGCTCTTTGGAGGATTCTCCCCCTTTTGAGGGGGCCGGTCAGCAGGACGATGCACCTCCCACGAAAGAGGCGCCCCAGCAGGATCTGTCCGGCTCCCCTTCCCCCACTCCTTCTGGGAAAACGAAACGGAAAAAGAAACGGGAGCCAAAGGTTCGTGAGCATAAATCCTTCGATACCTCCACCCGGCGGGGCATCCGCAGGCAGGCCAGAGAAGATATCCGGCAGTTAGCCTATGAGCAGAAATGCGCAAAGATAGCAAAGCGCCGGGAAGAGCGGGCGGAGAAGGAAAAGCTCCGTGC
>NZ_NFLV01000101.1 GCF_002161065.1 Eubacterium sp. An11
ATGCCTGTGTACAGGATATTCCGCTTCAGCATCATATAAAAGGCTCTCACCCAGGGGATGATGACAATATCGCACTCGGATCCCTGGGACTTGTGTATGGTAATGGCATTGGCGTGTTCAATCATCTCCAGATCTTCCGTCTCGTAGGTCACGACACGTCCATCCGGAAATTCGATCACCGTTTTTACGGTTCCTTCCTCATCCGTATAAAAATCCGTAATCCTTCCCAGGTCCCCATTACTGGCCATCAACGTATTCTTGTTCTGAAGCACCTTATCCCCTTCCCGGTAGGTCTGCCCTCCTGCGGACAGTTCCTTTTTCCCAGGACTTGGCGGATTGATCAGGTCCTCCAGGCTCCGGTTCAGCTCGTTAGCGCCGTTTACCGTCTTTACCCGATAGGGTGTCAAAATCTGCACATGGTCCAGGCCGTTCCTTGCGGCCTCTTCCTGGTAAAGCTGGCGTACCATGGCTGCTGTCTCATCTGCCGAATTGCAGGAGATAAACTGGAAATCATCGCCAAACCCAAAATCCGTCCGGTTTGCCAACATTTTACGGGCATTTAAGTGGATGTTGCTGGTCTTTCCCTGGCGGAATACCAGATCCAGCACCGTCACAGGGATCAGCCCGCAGCCGATCAATTG
>NZ_NFLV01000102.1 GCF_002161065.1 Eubacterium sp. An11
CTTTAGAGTTGATAAGTAAGGAATTTTTTTGTATCTAAAACCGGAAGAATTATTGAAATGTTGATAACTGCAATAGAAAAGCCCCGGTGTAAACCGGGGACTTTGTCTACAGTCTGGGAGGAATCTCAGGAATGAGATTCCTCTTTTTTGTTCACAGGAAATCAGTTAAGATTTCCTGTGAACAAAAAAGAGGATCCGGCGAAAAAACGCGGGATGAAAGGGGATAAAAAAGATCAGAAAAAATATTTTGAAAAAAATGAAAAAAGGGGTTGACGGAATGATATCTCTGTGGTAAGATAACTTTCGTTGCGCAGGAAACCAATCTTAAGAAAAAAGAAATGATTTCTTAAGAAGTAAAAGCGAAGTGAAGAATGTAAAAAACTTTTAAAAAAGAAGAAAAAAGTTCTTGACAAACGCTGGTTGATGTGATAACATAAAAAAGCTTTCGCACTGAAAGCGAAAAGCAAGTTGATAACTGAATAACAAAACAACCTCGAACGTTCAATTCAATTGAGATTTTGGGTCCGGAAGCGAGTGATGTCGGCGAGACGGATCCATGGAAGAGAACGAAGTTCGAACCTAAACAACAGTAAAGAGCAGTAAGAGGACCAGTGGTTCTTGAGACTGGGGAGACATCTT
>NZ_NFLV01000103.1 GCF_002161065.1 Eubacterium sp. An11
GGGGAAACCGTGACTTCTGAGCTGACCTTTACACCGGAAAGCACGGAAGGGACCGTGGATGTGGAGTTCACTTTCAACGCCACGGAAGCGGCAGGCAAGACACTGGTTGTCTTTGAATCCCTGTATTATGGGGAGGAAGAAATCGCCTCCCACCAGGATCTCGATTCACCGGAGCAGACGCTGGTTCTTCCTTCTGTGAGCACCACCGCTGCAAATCCGGAGCTTGGAAACCAGACCGGGCTTGCAAAGGCGGAAGCATCCATTACGGATGTGGCGGAATATACAAACCTTATTGCTGGGGAAACCTTCACGATCCGCGGCACGCTGATGGATCAGGAAACCGGCGAAGAGCTGCTGATCGATGAGAAGCCCGTGACGGCTGAAGCAGAATTTACCCCGGAGGAGACTTCCGGAACCACCGAGCTGACCTTTACCTTTAATGCAGAGGCACTGGCCGGAAAAACCCTGGTGGTCTTCGAGGAGATCCTTTATAAAGATCAGGTGGTTGCGTCCCACAGGGACATTTCTTCCGATCCGCAAAGTATCTACTTCCCGCAGATCGGCACCTCTGCCACAGACGGGGAGGACGGGGATCAGGAGATCCTG
>NZ_NFLV01000104.1 GCF_002161065.1 Eubacterium sp. An11
TTTCAGGCATACGGTGACACTTCACTACAAACATAAACAACTTATGCCGGGAAAAGCTCCTGCTTTTCCTCTTCATGTACGGGATTTCTCAAAATCCCAAAACATGATCCCCCGCCGGGAAACGCATAAAAAAGAACTATATCAGTATAGTAGCACAGGATATAGGTGCTGTCAATTTGTTTTGTACTATATATGGTATGTGATAATGACATAACTATCCTATTTTGTGCCTTTTGTTTCCTCCTCGCAGACAAACGTGATCTGTCTTGACATAAATTCCTCACAGCTTGTCAGAGTTTTTCCATGCTTCTTCAGTTCCTCACTGGCATTTTGATTACATCGTTCTTCAAAGATACATCCCTCACAGTTATTTGCCAGCGCCCTGCGGACCCATTTCAATTCTTCCTGCGTACCTATGATTTTCATTAAAAACACCTCATTAACATCATACCCTAAAACAGCGGTTCTATCACATTTTTTTGCAATCAGGTATATAGCATTAAATTCCGGTTATATTCCGTAATATGAGCATTTATATAG
>NZ_NFLV01000011.1 GCF_002161065.1 Eubacterium sp. An11
CCGCATCCATGCGGCTTTCAAGAATCCGGGAACAGCTGAGAAAATATCTTAGGAAGGAGGGCTATGACATATGACGGGAAAAGATTTATATGAGGCTATCCATCAATGTGACGACGAATACATTGAAAAAACGGCAGAAAAGATAGAAAAAAATCTGGAGAAAAAGGATCTTTCTCCGAACGGATGGATCCCCCGCCTGTGGAGACACAGCGCCGCCTTCCGGACAGCGGCCGCTGTCCTGCTGTGTATTGTGATATTGGGAATGAGTGTATCGGTCCTGGCAACGGCGTCGGATGCCTTCCGGGAGTGGCTGTTTGATATGTTTTCCGGCCATGAGGTGACGGAGCTAAATATCGGCGGCGCAGGTGGTGCGGAAGAAGGCAGTGGCGAAACCAGTCAGCCGGATATCCCGGCGGATGAGAACCAGATGCTTACACTGGAGGAAGGAATGCAGATTTATGGCGTGAATGAAAGCTTTGTCTGCAAGGTGCATTATGAGAATGACGGGGAAGATGAAATCGTCGATAAAGTCTACGCCATTCAGGGTAATGGGCTGCGGGAACTGCCGGTATATTCATTCCGGGGAGAGTATGACGGCGTGCCTTACTCTTTTGAGTATGCTGTTATCGGAAACGAAGTGCTGGGATTTAATGGAACGGGGGATTTTTGCGGACTGTTTCATTACAAAAATGGAGATATCGTTTATGCGGATTTGCAGCATGTGGGAGAAGACACCATTGTGCAAAAAGAGTGCCTGGTGGAGATCAATCTTCGGACAGAGGAAGTGACAAAAATCTCCAACGATAAAATGATATGCAACTTCCTCATGTCACCGGATGGAAAGATCATTCTGTGCAATCACCGCTCTGCTGAATATTGGTCTGTGTTTGATATAGCGGCCCGGACGGAGAAAAGGATAGACAGCCTGCTGTGGTATCTTCATACAGATGAGATCAAGTTTCTGGATACCTACACAGTGCTGGCATATGGCGATTCCATTGAAACAAAATTGCCGGACGGTTCTTTCTGGATGGATTCGCAGACCTATAAGATCGATCTTCATACCGGAGAGATTCTGGAGAAATATCCGGGTGCCTCAGACCTTGATCTGGAATGGGATTATAAGACAGAAGGTAATACGCTGCGGTTTGATAATATTGTCACCGGAGAATCTTTTACCATAGATGGCGTCGATAAAAATGTGGGTATACTGAGCGGTACAGGCAGCTATTTTTTGTTCGGCTACGATGAAGATGACGGAGACCAGCCGGGAACGGCATATTGCCTTGTGAATCTGGATCAGCAGACTTTCATGAAAATACATATACCAAAAGAATTATATTTTGATGTAGAAATGTATCTGACAGTCAGTGAGAAGAAACTGCTGCTCACTAACGGCAAGGAAGCTTACATCGTAGATGTGAGCGAACTGGGGTGAGGTAAACGAGTTGCAAGTAAATGAAAAGATAAGTAAAATTCCAATAAAATCCAAATAAAATTCTGTGATTAGCCAAATCTACCCCTTGCATTGCCGGGCATCATTTACTATAGTAGGATATGTGTGAGAACATAACAGGAAAAATAAAAGGGGTGTACATATGAGAATATTAGTGGTAAATGATGACGGTATTCAGGCGCCGGGGATCTGGAAGCTGGCGGAGCTGGCCAGACAGTTTGGAGAGGTGACGGTGGCAGCGCCGAAGAGCCAGTGCAGCGGCATGTCCCATCGGATCACGGTAGATCTGGGTATGGAGATTGCGAAGGTAGATTTTCCGGTGGAAGATGTGGAAGCTTACAGTATTGACGGTACACCGGCGGACTGCGTGAAGCTTGCCATTGGAAATGTACTGAAAGAGAAGCCGGATGTGGTATTTTCCGGTATCAATAAAGGATATAATATCGGCTATGAGATTCTGTATTCGGGGACTGTGGGAGCCGCCATGGAGGCGCTGGTGCACGGTGTGCCGGCCATCGCCTACTCCCAGGATGATACTGCGGACTACGCCGTGGTGGAAAAATATTTCGGGGAGCTGACGGAGATTCTCCTGAAACAGAAGATCGGAGAGGGGCAGATCTGGAATGTGAATTTTCCTAACTGCGCGGCGGAAGAAGTGAAGGGAACTCTTTACGACCGGATTCCGGCGAAGCTGGAGTTCTACCATGACCGCTTTGAACTGGAAAAGATGGATGAGAATATCTATATGGCAAATTCCATTCACAAAAAGAAAAAGAGTGCGCCGGAGGGTACCGATGCGGAGGCGCTGCTTGGCAATTACATTTCTGTGAGTAAACTGAATAGTATTGTCTGAGGAAATGTAAAGCCGCGTGTGACGGATATGTATTTGGTTTCTGTTTCCTGACGGATACCGTGCGTTCCTGTTTCCTGTATTCTTTTGCGGTAATATATTACACAAAAAGGATGGATTATTCCCTTTCCTGTGATTTTGTAAATATGTTATGCTATAGGCAAGAAAGTTCTGTCTGTCCGGATGGCGGGACAGCGGATGGCTGGAGAACAGTATGGACAGAATACGGGAGGAGAATTGCGATGAATTTTAAGGAATTATATCAGCCGGTACACACGATTATCGGTGAAGGCTGTATTAACGAGATACCGAGGCATGTGGATCATTTTGGCGGAAAGAAGGCACTGATCGTGACTGATGAAGGTCTGGTGCAGATTGGAACGGTCAAGATGGTGACTGATGTGCTGGACAAGGCAGGAAGGCCTTATGCCATTTTTTCCGATGTAAAACCAAATCCGACGGTATCCATTGTCAATCAGGCGAAGGCGGCTTATGACAGGGAGAATTGTGATTATATCATCGGAATCGGCGGCGGCTCGCCTATCGACGTGGCGAAAGCGGTCAGCATTCTTGCCACCAACGGCGGAAAGATCGAAGATTATAACGGACTGGAGTTGTCGGAGAAAAAGGGACAGCCGCTGATTGCAGTCAATACCACGGCGGGTACCGGTTCGGAGGTGACCAGAGCTTTTGTGGTGACCGACGAGGTGAGAAAGAGTAAGATGCTCATGGTGGACAGCAATTCCCTGGCATACCTGGCTGTCAATGACCCGACTATGATGGTGGGGATGCCTCCGGCGCTGACGGCGGCCACCGGTATGGATGCTCTGACCCACGCCATTGAAGCTTATGTGGCGAACTCACGCTGCCCGTTTACCGATGGTATTGCTCTGGAAGCCATCCGGCTGATCGGCCAATATCTGGAGAGAGCGGTGAAGGACGGAACAGATATGGAAGCCCGTACCAACATGTGCTGGGCACAGTACATGGGTGGCCTGGCATTTTCCAACGCCGGTCTTGGCATGGTACATGCCATGGCGCACCAGCTGGGCGGATTTTATGATACGCTTCACGGTGTGGCCAATGCGATCCTGCTTCCGTATGTGATGAAGTATAATCTGCCATCCTGTCCGGAGCGCTATGCGGATGTGGCACAGACATTTGGATTTGATGTGAGCAAACTGACGAAGACGCAGGCAGCTTATGCGGCTATTCTCTATATCGAAGAATTGGAGAAAACCATCGGGATTCCGAAGCTGTCTGATACGGCGTTTAAACCGGCAGACGTAGAGGAATTATCGAAAAATGCCATGAAAGATACTGGCATGCCGGAGAATCCACGGAAGGCAACGGTGGAGGATGTGGAGAAAGTATTCCTCAACGCATATTTTGCGTGAGAGCTGTATACCACAAAACAGGAGGAATGAAATATTCCCGTTAAAAGAAGCGGCTGTCGGGAAAACGGCAGTGCGAATAATATAAATAATATAATTGAAGATCGAAAAAGGCATCTGTACTGGAGAGAGGAAGCTTTCAGGGGCCGGAAGGGCCGGGAAAAGAGTTTCTTTGTGACAATCTATGGACGGATGCCTTTTTATTATTTCACAGGGAACTATGTTTTGCAGAAAAGTACGTTTTTGTTATTTCGTAAAGGACAGTATTTTTGTGAAATCATAAGTGTTCTGCGGTAATCTCCCGTGGGGTATGCATAAAATGTGCGGAAATATAAACAACTAGTAATATAAAAATATAAAGCAGGTATGGAAGATAGGATGTGAGGAGGAAGCAGCATGTGTACAGCCATTACTTTTACAGCAAAAGATTTTTATTTCGGACGGACACTGGATGATACGATTTCCCGGGGCGAGGAAGTCATCATCACACCGAGAAATTATCCTTTTGTGTTCCGACATATGGAGACTATGCACAACCATTATGCTGTCATCGGCATGGCCTGTGCGGGAGAGTCACTTTCGGTTCGTCGGGCGTATCCCCTTTACTATGACGCGGTCAATGAGAAGGGGCTTGCCATGGCAGGGCTTAATTTTGTGGGAAATGCGTATTATCCGAAATTTGTGAGAGCGGTATCCGGGAGAGACCATGTGGCGCAGTTTGAGATGATCCCGTGGATTCTGGGACAGTGCGCCAGCGTAGAAGAAGCGAAGAAACGACTGGAGCGGTTGACGGTGACTGACGACGCCTTTGCTGAGAATCTGCCTCCGGCGCCGCTCCACTGGCTGCTGGCAGACAGGGAGAAGGCGGTGGTCGTGGAAGCGGTGAAGGAGGGTCTGCAAATCTATGATAATCCCACGGGAGTCCTTACCAATAATCCGCCTTTTTTGGAGCAGATGTTCCGTCTCAATGATTACATGCATATCTCCGCCAGGGAGCCGGAGAATCTGTTTTGTGACGGGCTGCCGCTCAAAAGTTACAGCCGGGGCATGGGCGCCCTGGGACTTCCGGGGGATCTGTCTTCCGGCTCCCGGTTTGTCCGGGCAGTGTTTACAAGAATGCATGCCGTACCCGGGGACAGCGAGGAGGACAATGTCGGCCAGTTTTTTCATATTCTGGGGACTGTGGGGCAGACAAAGGGCTGCTGTCAGGTGGGAGAACAGGAGTATGAGATGACCATTTACACGTCCTGCTGTAATACCCGAATGGGAATCTATTATTACACCACATACGGCAATCATCAGATTACAGCGGTGGATATGCACCGGGAGGATCTGGACGGCATTCGTCTGATACGGTATCCGCTGGTCAGCGAAGAGTGTATACACAGGCAGAATTAAAGGATGATCCACACCTGGAAAATGGTAGCTGCATGGAAGAGTAGTCAGCGGGAGTGTGTTCAAAGTATTTTCAAAAAAAGAAGATATAATCTGAAAATAAGACGAGAAAGGGAGGAATGGAGCATGCGGCTTCTGGTTGTGGAGGATGAAAAATCGCTGTCCAGGGCTCTGGCCGCCATACTGGCAAAGAATGGGTATTCGGTGGATACGGTTTATGACGGTGTGGAGGCGCTGGAGTATTTAAAAGGCGGAAATTATGACGGGATGATACTGGACGTGATGATGCCCCGGATGGACGGTTTCGAAGTATTAAAAAAAGTTCGGGAGGGCGGCAGCGCCATCCCCATTCTCATGCTGACGGCAAGAGGAGAGGTGGATGACAAAGTGGCCGGACTGGACGGCGGCGCCAACGATTATCTGACTAAACCCTTTGCCATGAGAGAATTGCTGGCGAGAATCCGCGCCATGACCAGAGACAGCACGGCGGGACAAGACTCCGTCCTGCGAGTGGGAAATGTACAGCTGAACCGGGCGACCAACGAACTGTCCTCGCCAACGGGTAGTTTTCATCTGACCAATAAAGAATTCCAGATGATGGAATATCTCATGAGCCATCCGACCCATTTGATCTCTACAGAACGTTTCATGGAGAAAATCTGGGGATACGACAGCAAGGCGGAGATCAACGTGGTGTGGGTGTACATTTCTTATTTGAGGAAAAAACTGTCGGCCCTTGACGCCGACGTGCAGATCAAGGCGGCGAGAAACGCCGGCTATTCCCTGGAGGTTCTCTCATGATCCGGCGGCTGCGGGTGACCTTTATCGTGGTATCTCTCGCTTCCATGGCGGCAGTGCTGCTGGTGATCCTTGGCGTGGTCAACTGGATGAATTACCGACAGGTGGTGAATGATGCAGACCGGGTCCTGGATATCCTGGCGGAAAATAACGGTACATTTCCGGAGCGGGGAGATCCCGGTGAATCTGTGGGACGGAAAAGGCGGATGGCGCCGCCCGGCATGTCCCCGGAGACGCCCTATGAGAGTCGGTATTTTACCGTATGTTTTGGGGAAGACGGAACGGTTCTGCGGACGGATATGGGAAGGATAGCCGCCGTGGACGAGACGGAAGCGGAAGAGTATGCCCGGAGGATCCGGCAGATGGATGCGGCCAGGGGCTTTCTGAATCAATACCGTTATGTGAAGCAGGATACGGATGACGGGCAGCTGATCATTTTCCTGGACTGCGGCCGGAGTCTTGCCCATGTCCGGAGCTTTCTGGGGGTCAGTGCGGCGGTGGCGGTGACAGGGATGGCAGCGGTATTGCTGCTGCTGGTCCTTCTGTCTAAAAAGGCGGTAAAGCCCTATGTGGAAAGTTATGAGAAACAGAAGCGGTTTATCACCGACGCCGGCCATGAGATCAGGACGCCGCTGACTATCATTGACGCCGACGCGGAGCTGATCGCTCTGGAAACCGGGGAAAATGAATGGGTGGAGGATATCAAAAAACAGATTTTCCGTCTGAGAGATCTGACGGAAGACCTGATTTTTCTGTCCAAGATGGAAGAAAACAACAGGAAGGCCGAGAGAATGGAATTTCCCATCTCCGAGGTGGCGGCAGAGACCGCCCAATCCTTTCAGGCGCTGGCGAAGCTCCAGGGCAAAACCTTTGAGAGCAGTATTGAACCGCTGTTATCCTACACCGGAGAGATGAAATCCATCCAGCGGCTGTTTTCTATTTTGCTGGACAATGCCCTGAAATACTCGCCGGAAGGAGGAAAGATTACCTTCCGTCTGGAGAAGCGGGGAAGGAATCTGTGGGTGACGGTCTCCAACACGGCGGAGCCCATGAGCAAAGAACAGATTTCCCATCTTTTTGACCGTTTTTACCGGGTGGATGCCTCCAGGAATTCCGGAACCGGCGGCCATGGCATCGGTCTGTCCATCGCCAGGGCCATTGTAAACGCTCACAAGGGGAAAATTTCTGCCCTCTCGCCCGACGGAAAATCTCTGACTATCCAGGTGATTTTGTAAATATTTCGAAGCTTTTGCTGAATCTCTACGGAGTTTCTGTGGCAGGGTCACAAAAATTTCACAGAAGCAAAGGACTTTTTTAAAGTAAAATTTAACTGGCATTTCTATACTAAATGTACGGACGCTTTCATTGCAGTATGAACGTGTCCGTACATTCATGTGTTAACGGATTTCCTGTTTGGATGGAGACCATTATACAGGTAAAACAGTAGGATCAGAAAGGATGAAATGCCATGGACCTGGTGAAAGATTTTGTACAGAGGATAGTAGGATTTCTGCAGGACAAAATGAGCCGCCTGCGGAAGATGAAGAGAAAGAATAAATGGAAGCTGGCAGGGATTGTTCTGGCGGTGGCGCTGGTGGTCGTTGTGGTGGGACGGCTGGCAGCGGGACGAAGAGGATCCCGCAGTGCGTCGGCGGAGACGACAGTGCAGTCAGCCACGGCTGAGACGGGAAGCATCAGCACAACCGTGGAGGGAACCGGAACTTTGCAGCAGGGAACGGCAGAAAATGTAACGGTACCGGTGGGTATAAAAATTGAAGAAGTTCTGGTGGAAGCCGGCGATGCGGTGACGGCAGGGCAGCAGCTTGCCACGGTGAATACAGCCTCCGTGGCAGCGCAGCTTCTGGAGGTGGAGGAAAACCTTGATGATGTAAAAGATGAGATCGCAGATTTATCTGATGACGCCGACGAGGAAGGAACCACCGAATATCTGGAAGCTCTGGTGTTAAAGGGACAGAGAAAGGAGCTGCGGCAGGCGAAAAAAGCGCTGAAAGCGCTGTTGGATACAGGCGCCATTGAGGCGGACAGCGACGGGATCATCGGAGAAGTCTATGTATCGGAGAATACAGAGGTATCCAGTTCTTCCGGCAGCTCGGGCACATCTTCCGCTTCCGGCACGTCCGGTATATCCACAGTGACGGCGGCTAACACGGCCGTGACGGCGGCCAATACGGTCATGACAGCCAATGCGGCAAATGTGCAGGCGGCCAGTGCGGCGGCAATGACGCTGTCTTCTGCGGGAACCATAAAGGCGACATTTCTTTCCAGCAGCGGAACCGCCAAGAGTAACAGTGACACGGAAACCACGATCATCCCATCCTGCAATCTGTCGGTGACGGCGCCGGTGACAGGGGCTGTTCCGCAAAACAGTATTACAACAACCGATAAATATACGGGACAGATTTCCTGGAGTTGTAACGAATCTGTATTTCAGGCGGGAACCGCCTATACGGCAACCATTGTGTTGACGGCAAAGTCCGGATATAGTTTCTCATCGGATACAACAAAGGTCAGTATACCAGCTGCTTCCTCTTTCAAGCAGGAAGTGAGCGGCGACGGGAAAACAATGACAATCTCCGCGGTCTTTGCAGCCACGGCGGCAGATGCCACGGGCAGCAGTACCCAGTCCGGTTCCAGTACGGAAACGACCGCCGGTACAGGGAATTCTTCCGGTGCCACCGGCAGCAGCTCCGGCGGAACGACCGCTTCTTCCGGAAACAGCGGTTCCTCTGATACCGGGGGAACCTCCGGAAGTGACAGCAGTTCTGCAGAAAGTACTACGGAAAGTAAAAATTCCGGAGCCAGCGGCAGTACGGACGCGTCCAACAGTACAAACGGTACGGGAGCTGCGGGAGGAAACGGCGCCGGCGGGCAGAGCGGCAGTGGATTTTCCAGAAGCTCCGCGGGCGGATCGGCAGGAAGCGGCAGCGCCGCGGCAGGAACCAGCACAGCTTCCGTCAGCGCTGACTCCACCGGCAGCAGTTCCTCATCCGGGGATGAATACAGTCTTTATGAGGCAGCTGCATTTTCCATTGTCAATGAGGATGAGGCGGTGGTATCCATCCAGGTGGATGAGCTGGATATTTTGTCCGTGAAAGAGGGGCAGACAGCGGCCATTACCATGGATGCCGTGGAAGACCAGGAATTTGAAGGAACGATCACCAAGGTATCCGCAACAGCTTCCGGCGACAGCAGCAGTGCCAAATACCCGGTGGAGATCACGCTGGAAAAGACCGATGATATGCTTTACGGTATGAGCGCTTCCGCCACCATTCAGGTGGACGAGGCGGAAAATGCCGTGCTGATTCCGGTCAACGCTCTGCAGGAAGAGGGAAACAGTACGTTTGTGTATACAGAAAATGACGGGGACGGCAATCTTTCCGGAAAGGTGGAGGTCACTACGGGACTTTCCGACGGCAGTCAGGTGGAGATCACCAGCGGACTGGAGGAAGGCGATACGGTTTACTATCTGCGGACAGGAACGGATTCCGGCGGCAGTGAAGGCACATTTCCATCCATGGGCGGCGGAAAAAACGGTGAGATGCCGTCCGGTGGACGGGGCGGTTCTGAAGGCGGCGGACGGGAAGCCGGCGGCGGTTCCGGCGGGCCGGGAGGCAATCCTGGCGGCTTTGCGCAGTAACGGGAGGTGTGCAGATGATTGTATTTGAAGATGTGTCGAAAATTTATCATATCGGTGATGCGGAAGTACACGCCCTCGACCACGCCAGCATCAATATCGAAGATGGGGAGTTTGTCAGCATTGTGGGACCTTCCGGCAGCGGCAAATCTACCATGATGAATATCATCGGCTGTCTGGATGTGGCGGACAGCGGCCGATATTTGCTGGATGGTATGCCCATCGAAGATTATTCAGAGTCGGAGCTGGCAAAAATCCGAAGCAAAAAAATCGGTTTCATTTTTCAGAATTTTAATCTCATCGGCAATCTGACAGCGGAAGAAAATGTGGAGCTGCCTATGATTTATCAGAAGGTACCCAGAGAAGAGCGGAAAAAAAGAGTGGAAGAAGCCCTGGAAAGGGTGCAGCTTGGTGCCAGGAAAAAACATAAACCCAACGAACTTTCCGGCGGACAGCAGCAGCGGGTGGCCATCGCCCGGGCCATTGCCTCCCGCCCGTCGCTGTTTCTGGCCGATGAGCCGACGGGAAATCTGGACTCCGCCACAGGAAAAGAAATCATGAAGCTCTTTCATGAGCTTCATGAACAGGGAAACACCATTGTCCTCATTACCCACGACGAATCGGTGGCAGAGCAGGCAAGCCGGAGCATCCACATTCTGGACGGAAAAGTATTGGATGATGCCGGCACATTTGCAGGAAGAAAGAAGGTGCGCTTATGATGCAGCAATCGGTAAAAATGGCCTGGAAGTCCATTTCTTCCAACAAAATGCGCTCCTTTCTGACTATGCTCGGCATCATCATCGGTGTGCTGGCCCTTGTGGTGCTTGTATCTCTGGTCAGCGGGGCGACCAGTTCTGTCAACGATCAGATTTCCAGCATGGGCGCCAATCTGATTCAGGTGTCCGTCATGGACGATAAAGATAAGCCTGTCAAACTGTCAGACCTGGAAGATCTGGCGGAAGAAGAGGAGATCAGGGAAACAGCTCCGGTGGCGCAGATCAACAGTACCGCTTCCACTACTTACGCTGAGGAGACGGCGGTAGTTTACGGCACTACCGGAGCTTACTCAGATATCATGCAGCAGGAATTGTATTCCGGCCGGTTCTTAAAAAACACCGATGTGGATAACCACACCAATGTGGCGGTCATCAACGCGGGGCTGGCCACGGAAGTGCTGGGGAGAATGGATGTGGTGGGAGAAACCATCAAGCTGGATGGCGTTTCCTACATGGTGGTCGGCGTGCTTCAGGCCGATGACAGCGATACGTCTACCACCCAGACTTACGAAGCGTATATTCCTTATACCTCACTGGTCCGCCTGACGGACAGTGTTTCCATGGAAATCACTTCTTTTTACGTGTCGGCTGTCAGTGAGGAGAGTCTGGACCCGGCGGAGGAAGTGGTGACGGAAATGCTCATGGAGCGGTTTGATCAGGACGAAGACGCATTTACGGTTATCAACCAGTCCACCATCATGGAAGCCATGGAGAGCGTCAACTCGATTTTAAGCCTGCTTCTGGGCGGTATTGCCGGCATCTCCCTGCTGGTGGGAGGTATCGGCATCATGAATATCATGCTGGTGTCGGTGACGGAACGGACCAGAGAAATCGGTATCCGGAAAGCCATCGGGGCCGGCCGGGGCGTGATCATGCTGCAATTTCTCATCGAGGCGCTGATGATCAGTCTCATGGGATGCGCCATCGGTATTTTGTTATCCTGGATAACGCTGCAGGTGATTTCAGTGATCGGCAAAGACAGCATGACTTTTGCCCTCTCGCCGGGGGTAGTCTGGATCGCCGTGGCGTTTTCCATCCTGATCGGCGTGGTGTTCGGCATCTACCCGGCCAATAAGGCAGCGAAGAAAAAGCCCATCGACGCGCTGCGGTATAATGGGTGACCTGGCGGTAAAATTCATGTGACTTGTAAAGTCTTAAACGGCAGATTCATACAAATTCATGTATGTCTGCCGTTTTTTGTGTTAAAATAACAAAATATCAAAACAACAAAACCAGGTATACGGTGACAGATTGCGTATGGCGGAAAGATATATTTGTCGGTTCTATACCGCGGTAAGCCGTATATTGGAGAAAGGACAGGAAAATGCAGGCGGACCGGGAGGCGGCGGAACATTTGGTGCAAAATATTCTGGATATGGGAGAAATGCTGTTATCTTCCGGGGCGGAAGTAAAACGGGTGGAAGATACCTTGAGCCGTATGGGCGCAGCCTGCGGTGCGGAAAAGGTAAATATTTTTGTGATCACTGCCAGCATCATGGCGACCATGGAGTTTTCCGGAGGGGTGCGGGTGACCCAGATTCGCCGGATTTCCCGCTCGCCCAAATATGATTTTCGCAGACTGGAGGCACTGAACCGCCTCAGCCGGGAGTGCTGTACCGGCGGCCTTTTGAGGAAAAGTCTGCACAAAGGTGGTGCAGGAGGAACCGTTCTGGAGAAAAAGCTTCGCGTATGGAAGCAGGGAGAAAATATCCGGGAGCGGTATCTGGGAAGCCTGTTGGTCACCGGCAGTTTTGCCGTTTATTTTGGCGGTAATCTCTCAGACGGACTGGCAGCGGCGGCATTTGCTCCGCTGATCTGTTTTCTGCAGAACCGCTTTGAGCCGTTCTGTCCCAATAAAGTGACTTTCTACAGTATCTGCTCCTTTGTCGCAGGAATCCTGATCTGCGTTTTCTCCCGGTGGACAGGGATGTTCCGGTATGACAGGGTGATCATGGGAGATATGATGCTCCTGCTTCCGGGCCTTGCTCTGATGAATTCTGTCCGGGATGTGCTGGCGGGCAACACTATCTCCGGTATTATGCGGCTGACGGAAAGTCTCATCTGGACCGGCGCGCTGGTGGTAGGTTTCATGGGTGCGATCTGGGTGGTCATATGATAAGAGGTGACAAACAAAATGGAAATAGAAAGTATGGAACTGGCAGCGGCATTTTTCGGTCCTCTGGGTCTGGGAATCCTCTTCCATCTGCGCAGGGGACTGTTATTTCCGGCGGCCCTGGGAGGATTGCTGAACCGGCTCATATTTCTGCTGGTGTCGGAGAACGTGGGCGGAAAAATGTTTCCCTGTCTGGTGTGTTCCATGGTGACTGCGGTTTATGCGGAATGTCTGGCGAGAATATTAAAAGTTCCGGCGACCATCCTGCTGCTGCCGGCCATTGCCACGGCGGCGCCGGGCAGACTGCTGTTTTTTACCATGAGCAGTCTCGTATGGGGATACAGGGCGCAGGCGTGGGAGTATGGAATCACCACCGTACAGTATGCCCTGGCAGTAGCCATGGGAATCAGCCTGGTCTGGGCGTTTTTTATGATTGCAGGAAAAATGAGGGAGGAGTTATGGTTGAAAAAGAAATAAGGCACTTCAGCCTGGAGCAGATCTGCCGCTCCGGGCAGTGCTTTCGCATGGAGAATATAGAAGAACATGAAAGTACAGATAGCTGTGAGAATACAGGGGAACATGGGAATGCAGGTGGACATGTATACAGGATTCTGGCAGGAGATAAATATCTGAAAGTCTGGCAGAACGGCAGTCTCTGTCGTTTTTATTGCAGCGAAGAAGCGTTTGAACAGTTCTGGAAAGACTATTTTGATCTGGAAAATGACTACGGCGCCTACATAGAGAAGGCCAATCCCAATGACGCCTATTTAAACCGTGCCATCGCCTTTGGCTCCGGAATGCGGATTCTCAGACAGGATCTCTGGGAGATGATCGTTTCATTTCTGATCTCCCAGCAGAATAACATCGTGCGGATCCGCCGCTGCATCTCGAATATCTGCGGGAAATACGGAGAGAAAAGAGAGGCGGAAGATGGTGTGATTTATTACACTTTCCCACAGCCGGAGGCGCTTGCCGGCCTTCCGGAAGATGCGCTGAAAGAATGTAATCTTGGTTATCGGAGTAAATATGTGGTGCGGGCGGCTCGCAGCGTGGTGACCGGAGAGTTTGATCTGGAGGCAGTCGGCAGCATGTCCTACCGGAAAGCAAAAGAAGAACTGCTGAAACTCTTTGGAGTGGGAGAAAAGGTGGCGGACTGTATCTGCCTGTTCGGTCTTCACCATCTGCAGGCGTTTCCCATGGACACACACATCAAGCAGGCCATGGCGGAGCATTATAAAAGGGGATTTCCCAATCGGAGATACCGGGGATTCCAGGGTGTGATGCAGCAGTACATTTTCTATTACGAGCTGTGCGGGAAGAAGGAATACATATGAAAGAAATCGGCAGAAAAATATGCATAGTGGAAGACGACAGGGAGATCGTAAAGAATCTGGAAATCCTTCTGACAGAGGAAGGATTCGACGTCCGGGCGGCCGGAAGCAGGAAGGAAGCGCTGCGCCTTTTAAGGGAAGAACATTTTGATCTGATCTTGCTGGATCTGATGCTTCCCGACGGCAGCGGGTATTCCCTCTGCGGCGCCATACGAAAAGAACAGGAGATTCCCATCATCATGCTCACAGCCATGGATGACGAAGCCAGTGTGGTGACAGGATTTGATCTGGGAGCGGATGATTATGTGACAAAGCCTTTTCGGCCCATGGAGCTTTTGTCCCGCATCCGAAATGTACTGCGCCGCAGCGAAAGAAAGCAGACTGTCTGTACTGCTGCGAATCTCTCGTTAGATATGCAGCGGGCCTGTGTGGAAAAAAACGGAAAGGAAATCTTTCTTTCTGCTCTGGAGTACCGGCTGCTGCTGATTTTTTTTCAGCATCAGGGGGACATTCTCAGCCGCAGCCGATTGCTGGAAGAAATCTGGGACATTGCCGGAGATTTTGTCAATGACAATACTCTGACCGTCTATATCAAACGGCTCCGGGAAAAGATTGAGGACGATCCGGCACATCCGGTCATCATTAAAACGGTGCGCGGCCTTGGATACCGGATGGAACCATAAAAATGTTTGGAAGGGGAGAAAATTTCATGTGGCTGTGGAGAAATCCGGAAATAAAAAAACATAGTGCTGTCTGGGGGATTCTGACTGCAGCAGCTGTTGTCGGTGCTGTATGTTTTTGCGGACGGGCAGCGGCCGTCTATGTATTTGCAGTCTGTGCCGCAGCGGGACTTTTGTTCTGGAAATGGACAGAAAAACGATATGAGGACCTTTCGGAACTGTCCGCGCAGCTCAATCAGCTGCTTCACAGCCCGCATCCCCTGCGGTTTGTACCAGATGAGGAGGGAGAACTGGCGCTTTTATCCAGCGAAATCCAAAAGCTCACTCTGCGGCTGGTGGAACAGACGGAGGAACTGAAAAGAGAGAAGAAATATCTGAAGGATTCTCTGGCCGATGTGTCTCATCAGATTCGCACGCCTTTGACATCCATCCGGATGATCGTGCCGCGGCTTAGCCGGCCGGATCTTCCCGATGCCCAAAGAATGGAGTATGCCAGGGAAATCAGTCGGCTTTTAAATCGTATGGAATGGCAGGTGTCTGTCCTTTTGAAAATCGCCCGGCTGGAATCCGGCACAGTACAGATGGAAAGAAAGAGGGTAAACGTCCGGCAGGCAGCGGAGAAGGCGTGGGAGCCGCTGGCGATTCCGGCAGAACTAAAAAGTATTGCCATAAAAATAGATGCAGAAGGAAATCCCTGTTTTCAGGGTGATCTGGCCTGGACCGTGGAAGCCCTTGGAAATATATTGAAAAACTGTGTGGAACATCTGTCGGCGGGCGGACGGATAGAAATAACTGCCGGTCAGAATCCCATCTATACGGAACTTTGCATCGCTGACAACGGGCCGGGAATTCCGCAGAAGGAGCTGCCTCATCTGTTTGAGCGCTTTTACCGGGGCGCCGGAGCGGAGGCCGTCTCTGGAGAGGATTTGTCTGGCGCCGATACGGGATCGGAAGCACGGGTGGATGAACATGCCGGTATCGGTCTGGCCCTGGCGCAGATGATCATCCGCGAGCAAAATGGCATCATTCAGGCAGAAAATCGCCGGGAAGGCGGCACGGAGTTTCAGATCCGATTTTATCAGAAAGCAAAGTGACAGATTTGTCACCGGGAAGTCACGGAGCTGTCACCGGAGAGATGGTATGCTGTCAGAAGACGGGATGACCAATGGAACGAAGGAGGCAGGATATGGAAATCTTGAGAGTGGAACATGTTTCGAGAATCTATGGAAAAGGGGAGACCGAGGTCCGGGCTTTGGATGACGTATCTTTTACAGTGGAAAAAGGAGAGATGACGGCGGTAGTGGGCCGGTCGGGCTCAGGAAAATCCACGCTGCTGCATCTGATCGGCGGAGTGGACCGTCCGGACGGCGGAAAAATTTTTGTGGAAGGGCAGGAAGTGTATCACCGTTCCCAGAAAGAAATGGCCATCTTTCGACGGAGAAAGGTGGGGCTTATCTATCAGTTTTATAATCTTATACCGGTGTTGAATGTGGTGGAAAATATCACGCTTCCTCTGCGGCTGGACGGACAGAAGATCAATCAGGATTATCTGGAACGTCTTCTTGATATTCTGGGACTTTCCGACCGGAAGAAGCATCTGCCAAAGCAGCTTTCCGGCGGACAGCAGCAGCGGGTTTCCATCGGACGGGCCCTCATTCATGCGCCAGCGCTGTTATTGGCCGATGAGCCCACGGGGAATCTTGACAAAAAGAACAGTCAGGAAATCATGGAACTTTTGAAATATACCAACCGGGAGTGGAAACAGACCACTCTCATTGTCACCCATGATGAGAGTATCGCCCTGCAGGCGGACAGGATCATCCGGCTGGAAGACGGACATATCGTATCCGATGAAAAGAACCGGTGAGAGGAGGAGAAAAGATGTGGAAAGCTTTTTCTGTCCGGTATATCCGGGAAAATCGTGTAGCGAGCGCTCTTCTGGCAGGAGCCGCTTTTTTGTCATCCCTGCTGTTGTCTCTGCTGTACAGCATTGCCTACAACCTGTGGGCGGACGATTTGAAACAGCAGCAGGCGGCGGCGGAAGCGGCAGCAAGTCCGCCGGGCGCGCTTATGATACTGTATGCGATGGTGCTGTTCCTGGTCTGCGCGGCGCTGATTGCGCTGTTGCATAACGCCTTTGCCGTTTCCATGGGAAGCCGGATGCATCAGCTGGGGATTTTAAAAAGTGTGGGCGCCACCCCGGGTCAGATCCGGAGTTTTCTCTTGCAGGAAGTCCTGGTGCTGTGCGTGTTTCCTGTTCTGGCGGGAACCGGGACAGGCGTCGGACTCTGTGCGGTGTTTGTCCGGCGAATCATCGCCATGGGCAGGGAAATGGAGCTGAATATACAGTATGATGTCGCTTTCGAATATCATATATTGGTTTTTCTGATTTCTCTGGGGACAGCTTTTCTCACGGTGTTGTTTTCCGCCTGGATTCCGGCACGAAAACTGGGACGGATGTCCCCTATGGAAGCTATTTTTTATGAAGAGGAGCCGGAAATAAAAAAGATCCGTGCGTTCCGTCTCACATCGAAATGTTTTGGTGTGTACGGGGAGCTGGCAGGGAAATCATTGTTTTCCAGGAGAAAATCCATGAGAACGGCGGGGGCTGCATTATTTCTTTCCTTTCTGGGTTTCTTTCTCTATTTAAGCGGAGAAACCATCTCCGGGCTCAGCACGCAGCACACCTATTTTTCCCGTTTTCGTGATACCTGGGATTATATGCTCAACGTGAACAGATCGTCGGGAGAGGATGTGAACAGGTCATCGGGAGAAGATGAAAATGCAGGTACAGAAGATACGATGCTGACCGAACTGCGGGCGCTGCCGGGCATGGAATCCTGCATCGCCTACGGTCTTGTGGATACGACGGTATCCGTACCGGAGCAGATGCTCAGCGATCCATTGCGGGAAGCCGGCCCGGAAACTCTGCTTGGCGACGCACGGCAGGAGGAAATCTCCGGACAGACAGCCTGGCAGCTGAAGGCACTTTTTTATATTCTGGATGACCGGAGTTTTCAGGAATATTGTGAGTCTCGGGACATTTCTTCCGATACAGGAACGGTGCTGGTAAATCTTCTCTGGGATGACCGGAACAGCAGTTACATGGACCGCGCCTATCTTCCATTTCTCCGGGAAAAAGCCGGGACACTGCTGATCAAAGAAATCCCTCTGCGGTATGATGCCTTTGCGGATACCATCCCTGATATCCGCGAGGAACTGGAACAGAAAGCGTTAAATCTCGTGATGTCCGAGACGGCATTTTCCCGTATCGGAAGCCTGTTTTCAGTCAATGAAACGCATTATGATATGCGGACGGAGAAAAGCTTATCCGGAGAGGAAAGCGACGCGATGGAAGCTTCCATTGAAAATGTGGTATCCGAAAATATAGGATCAGGCATGACAGGAAGCAGTTATACGCTGGAAAATCGCCTGGAAGATGAGCGGGCGGATGCGTCAGCCAGAAAAGGACTGCGTATCGTTATGGGGGTGCTGGCAGGTATCCTCGCCTGCGTGGGTATTGCGGGTATCCTGTCCTCCACTCTGGGGCAGATGTATCAGCGGAAAAAAGAATTTGCCCGGTACTTATCGGTGGGCGTTTCTCTGGATGCGATGAAGAAAATGCTGTTTCTGGAGGCGCTGTTCATTGTGGGAAGGCCGTTTCTGCTGGCCCTGATCATCGATATACCAGTGACAGTTCTGCTTCTTAACGCCGCGCCGGTGACGGCCGGAGAATTCCTGGGGCATCTGCCCTGGGTGCCGATGCTGCTTCTTCTTGCCGTGACGGCAGCCATTGTGGCAGTTTTTTATGCGGCGGCGGCCGGAAAAATCTGCAGGCAGAACATTGTGGAAATTTTAAAAGACGATGCGCTGGTATAAAGGAAACAGAAATTTTTTCTGGAACATTTCCTGAAAATCCTTTATAATATGTCTGACAACAGCAGATTGCTGCCGGATTTGTCCGACAGCATAGAACAGACAAAATAGTACCGACATCCGCCCGTATGAGGGAAAGATGTGGTGCGCAGGGAGGATTGACAATGAGTGATTTAATTCAGGAAATGATTTCAAGAAGAAGTGTGCGTAAATATAAACCGGACATGGTTCCGAAGGAGACGATTGATAAGATTATCGAGGCCGGACTTTATGCTCCGAGCGGCATGGGACGGCAGCCGGTGATCATTCTGGCTATCACCAATAAGGAAGTCAGAGACCGCTTCTCGAAGCTTAACGCGGGCATCATGGGAGCGGACGGAACAGATCCGTTTTACGGTGCGCCGGTAGTGCTGGTAGTCCTGGCCGATAAAAAGGTACCGACTTATCTGTATGACGGCAGCCTTGTCATGGCCAATCTGATGCTGGCTGCCCATGATCTGGGAATCGGCAGCTGCTGGATCCACAGAGCCAAAGAGGAATTTGAGCAGAAGGAAGGAAAAGAACTCCTGAAAAGCCTTGGCATCGAAGGAGATTATGAAGGAATCGGTCACTGCATTTTGGGATATGCCGATGAACCTGCCAAAGAGGCTGCGCCTAGAAAAGAAAACCGTGTCTATTATGTAGAGTAGTAGGGAAGGTTCCTCTTCTTGCAGAATACATTTTCTGTGAGAAGAGGATTTTTTCATTTCATAGGAAATTGCATTCCTATGAAATAAAAAACGCTCCGCAAGGATCGCACTGCGGCGGATAGGAAGATGCCGCTTTCGCGACCCGCCGCAGGCGGAGAATCCTGCTTTGCAGGATTCTTTCTTATGCTGCAGTGCTTTCATCGGATACAATACGGGAAATAGACAGTTTGTGAGGATATCATATTGCTGAAATAATTGCAGTGTAAGATAAACGATATCAAAACAGACTTGCAGTTAAATTCGCTATGGCATATTTCCTGTGAATCCGGTATAATGGGGCTGTATTCGGTTATTTTTCAGAAAAAAGGAGTTTAAGGAGGATAAAATGAAAAACAACAAGGATAAATTCAAAGTATATTCCAATGACAGCATGCCAAAGAAGAATCAGCAGGAAGAAGAAATGTCTGTGGAACTGGAAGTGCCGCACGAAGATCTGGTCACAGGACTGTTTGTCACCAGCCCGTATTTTATGGAGATGATGACAGCCCAGGATTTCTTCTATTATCCGGTGGATGTGGAAGCAGAAGAGTCTCTCATGGCTCCGATGCTCAGCCCGGAAGTCCTTCGTGATTTCTTCAGCAACACGGAAATGTTCCGGAAAAGAGAGGGCGTTCCGGCAGCTCTGTTCCTTCATATCCCGGTGGAAGATGAGGAAGAAGAGCAGGAACTGGTATCTATTTTTGACGGCGTCATTCAGACAGAGTTTACGAAGTTCTTCCACACAGTGGTAGCGGTCATGAACCCGGAATCCGCACTGGATGAAACCTTCGAAGATGTATTTGAAAGTCTCATGGATGAGATGGCAGAAAATGGTTATCTGGATAATGTGATCAATAATATTGCTGATTACCTCAGTGATCCGGAAGTAATGGAAGCTGTACTTTTTCCGGAGGAAGATGACGACGACGAGGAATAAAGGGGGCAGATATCTATGAGCCGGGGACTGAACCGGGATGAGATCAAGCTCATTGCTATGGGGACTATGCTGCTCAACCATGTGGCAACGGTGTTTATGGAGCCGGGAACCTTTTTCTATGAGCTGTTTCTGGATATCGGGTATTTTACGGCCATCACCATGTGCTATTTTCTGGTGGAAGGCTGGCATTATACGCATTCCAGAAAGCAATATGCGCTCCGTCTGTTTGTGTTCGCGCTGCTTTCCCAGATTCCATTCAGTCTTGCCTTTGCGGAAGGCGGAAAGCTGCAGAATTCTAACCTGAACATGATGTTCACGTTGTTTTTCTGTTTTCTGATCATCTGCGCTTTGAAGCAGATTCCTAACCCGATGCTTGGAAAATGCATCGCCCTCTTTCTGACCTTCGGCACTATTTTCTGTGACTGGGCAGTGTTTGCCGCGGTGTTTACATGGCTCTTTGTCTGGGCGGAAGGCTCAGAAGAGAAAAAACGTTCCGCCTATCTCTGGGCGGTGGGAATCTTCGGTGTCTTCACTCTGCTCTCGGGCATTGGCCGTTTCACACCGGTCGGACTTCTTTTTTATGCGCTGGGAGCGACAGCGGGAGTGGCTCTTTCGGCTTACTGCATTCTGTATTGGTATAATGGAAAACGGATGAAAAAAGGGAAAAAGTTCCTGCAGTGGTTTTTCTATCTGTTTTATCCGGTACATTTGTTAATTCTGGGACTGCTGCGTTTTGCTTTACAGTAACGCGCACGAAGAAGCCTGGCGACAAAAAATATGGAGAAAAATACGACGAGGAGGAAGACAATGAAAAAACGTGTTACAGCTGTACTGCTGGCTCTTCTCATGGTCTGCGGCATGCTGGCTCCGGTGAAAACGGAAGCCGCAGCCTCAGCAGATGATTACAGGGCGGTATGGTTTTCTTATTATGATTATGAAAGTTATTTAAAATCTGCGGGCAGCAACAATGCCTCCGCTTTCACAAGCTTTTTCCGTAAAGTGGTGAGCAAATGCAAGACCCGGGGAATGAACAGAATCATCGTTCAGGTACGCCCGACCGGCGATGCCATCTATGATTCCGATATTTTCCCGACTTCCGCATACATTTCCGGCAAACAGGGCAGGGATGTTTCTTACGATCCGCTTTCCATCATGGTGGAAGAAGCCCACAGACAGGGACTTGCCATTGAAGCATGGGTCAATCCGTACCGGGTATCTTTTAACACAAGCTACTCCCAGCTTTCCAAAGACAATCCGGCAAGAAAGTGGCATGAATCCGGCAACGCTTCCGAACGGAGAAATGTATTGTCCTACAACGGACAACTGTATTACAATCCGTCCAAACCGGAGGTCCGTCAGCTGATCATCGATGGCGTGGAAGAAATTGTGCGTAACTACGATGTGGATGGCATACATATGGATGATTACTTTTATCCGAGCTTTTCATCCAGCAATTACAATAAAACCTTTGATGCCCAGGAATACAATGCCTCCGCTGAGAAGAAGAACGGTATGTCCATCAAAAAATACAGACGTAAACAGGTCAACAAACTGGTGAAAGGCATCAAGAGCGCCATTGACGCCATTGATTCAGATGTGGTATTCGGTGTCAGTCCTGCCGGCAACATCGACAGCCTGAACAGCAAATATTCCTATTACGTCAACATTAAAAAATGGACAAATTCTACAAAATTTGTCGATTACATCGCTCCGCAGATCTACTGGGGCTTCTCTCACAAGACTGCGAAGTTTGATAAAATGGTCGACCGCTGGTCTTCTATGGTGGACCAGAGCAAAGTGAAGCTCTACATCGGAATTCCGGCCTACAAAATGGCTCAGCCGTCCAACGGCACCACAAAAGCCGAGAAAAAAGAGTTGAAAGGCAAAACCCTTCTGCGGAAAATGGCCAAATACGTCAACAAAAAGAACGCAAACGGCATTATTGTCTTCGACTATGCTGACCTGGACAAGGCAGCCTGCAAGAAATTGGCTAAATATTTAAAGAAAACATATTAAAAAGCAGAATATTTAATTAATTTTCAGAGTTTAAAAATTGGTGTTTTGAATTTTAATTCAAAACACCAATTTTTATGTAAAAAATGAGATAAACATAAAAAACAAAATTTAATAAAGAAAAAACATCATTACCTTCCGCTTTTTCTGTTAATTTTTACTTTTTTTTTACGAAATCACGGTAGAATCCTTTACTCTGCATTTCTAAAATAAAGATAACATGCATGTGAAGAAAATCTACAAAAATAAAACAGAAAGGGCGAAAGGTAATTTCAGTTATGAGAAAGAATCAATTTAGAGCGTTTGCAGGGATCGCGACATTATCTTTATGTCTTGGCCTTGGAGCAGCGGTAATGCCAGCGAATGTGAAGGCAGCGGCAATTGAGATGACAGATAAAGGGGTTAGTCAGGTTACTTTGGCTCCAGGTGCTAATGAGACAGAATTAAATTTTTCTTGGTACAGTACAGGAACGGATGATGCCAGAGTACGTTTTGGTACAACTGCAAATCTGACAGATGAAAATATAGTTGTCGGCGGTTATACGGAGTATGGAAAAAATGCAGATGCTGACGTATTCTATGCCGGTAAAGGTGAAGATATTGAAAACACTAAAAATGACACTATTAACAGCGATTATTATTCCAATAAAGTGACTGTAACAGGCTTAAAAGAAGATACCACATATTATTATCAGGTGATGAAAGACGGAGAATGGTCAGATATATATACTTATCAGACAAAATCTTTTTCTGATTTTTCTTTCCTGTATGTAGGAGACCCTCAGATTGGTGCCAGCAGTGATGCTCAAAGTGATGCCACAAGTTGGAATAATGTTCTGAATCAGGCAACTTCCCAGCATGATGTTAGTTTCATGGTTTCCGCTGGTGACCAGATTAACAATACGAATGGTGATAGTGAAGGAGAATATTGTGGATATTTAGGTGCTACAGCACTTCGTTCTCTGCCGGTAGCTACCACGATTGGAAATCATGATTCTAAGAATCCGAATTATTCTTATCACTTTAATTATCCGAATAGTCAGTTTGGTGCACCGAGAGGTTATAATCAGGGAGTAACAGCTGCTGGAACAGATTATTATTATTCTTACGGTAATGTACTGTTTATCGTGCTGGATACAAATAATTATAATTGCGCAACTCATGAAAATGTGATTAGAAAAGCGATTAAATCTAATCCGGATGCTAAATGGCGTGTGGTAACATTCCATCAGGATATTTATGGAGCAGCTAAAGATCACTCTGATTCTGATGGTATGATTCTTCGTACACAATTGACTCCTCTTATGGATAAATACAATATTGATGTTGTTCTTCAGGGACATGACCATACATATTCCAGAACGTATCAGTTAACGGGAGATGGAGAAGAACACGTTAAATATAGTAGCGATGGTACTCTTGAGGGTACTGTAGCAGCAGATGAAGATAATACTACATATCAGAAAGAAAATGGCAGCGCTTATGAAATAAAAAGCGATGTAGTTGGAGGAACAGTTGAAAATCCGGAAGGAACAGTTTACTTTGAGGCAAACTCTGCAACTGGTTCCAAATATTATGAACTTTTCAATCCTGTACAGGATTACATTGCAGAAAAGAGTCAGCAGTATCATCCAACTTATTCCGTGGTCAGCGTAACTGATGATACTTTCTCTGTAACAACTTA
Organism: Eubacterium sp. An11; assembly: GCF_002161065.1. GTDB lineage: Bacteria > Bacillota > Clostridia > Lachnospirales > Lachnospiraceae > Anaerobutyricum > Anaerobutyricum faecale. The sequence goes on from NZ_NFLV01000011.1 coordinate 23,687, forward strand.
TGATGCAGATACTAATAAACAGTTAGTTGGTTCTTCTACTTACACAATCAAGAAGACTGAGAAACAGGAAGAACTTCCACCGGCAGATGATGAGCAGAATATTACAAATGTTACAAATAATAACTATAATATTACTGTAAATAAGAATGAAGACAAAACAGAACAGACAGCAACATCAGCAGCTACACTTAAGAAAGTAAAAGGTGTTAAGGTGACAAAGAAAGCTGGAAATAAAGTTTCTGTAAAATGGAATACTGTAAAAGGTGCCGATGGATACCAGATTCAGTACACTTACAAGAAAGGCTTTAAGAAAGCAGTGAAAACTGTCAACGTCAACAAAGCATCCAAATCTTCTAAAGTACTCAAGAAGATGAAAATAGGTAAGAAAGTTTACGTAAAGGTACGTGCTTTCCAGAATGCAAATGGACAGAAAGTCTATGGTAACTTCAGTAAAGTGAAGAAGCTTACCGTTCGCTAGGAAAGATTTCCTGTAACATGAAAGTAGCCGGGATGTCCAGGAAGGATATCCCGGTTATCTGTTTAAAAATAAAAAAATGTGATGAAAGAATGTATGTATTGTTTGAAATTATAGAAAGTGAAATAACGTAATGAATAAGATAAAATTAAACTGGAAAAAAATCACGGCAGTAATTGTGATGGTGGTTATTTATATTGCTGTGTTAATTGCTTGCAATAATATAGATAAAACAGAAATGGTTTCGACAGATGGACGAACCTTTGAAAAAGCAGTTGTAACGGAAATCACAAAAGACAATTTGCTGGAAGATGGTTCGCGTGCCGGGGAACAGGAAGTTATTTTAAGGATTAACAGTGGAGAATTAAAAGGACAGGAGGTGGAGGCCACCAGCCCGGATGGTATGCTTTTTGGAGCCACCTGTGAAGTGGGGATGAAAGTCATTGCCATTGTCAGTATTTCAGATGGTAACAATCTGGTTACCGTATATAGTCAGGACAGAAGCATGGCAATTTATGGATTCGTGGCATTTTTTGTTTTATGTGTCTGTCTTGTGGGCGGATGGAAAGGATTCAAGTCGATTCTTAGTCTTGCCTTTACCGGAGTAACAATTCTGTTTATTTTATTCCCATTAATGTACCGGGGATATTCTCCGATCCTCATGTCGGTCATCATATGTACCATTGCTACGATATTCTCTATGGCAATGATAGGAGGGCTGTCAACCAAGACAGTGGCTGCAACTATTGGTACGGTCATTGGTGTAGTTGCTTCGGCAGTGGCCGCCATGGTCTTTGGACATTTTGCAGGTATAGGCGGTTATAATGTATCTGATGTTGAAAACCTTATCTATGTTCAACAGATTACTTCAATTAAAGTAGGAGAACTCTTATTTGCAGGTATTATTATTTCTGCCCTGGGTGCGGTCACAGACGTGGGTGTCTCTGTTGCTTCCACTGTACAGGAAATTCACAATACTGATCCACATCTGGGAAAGAGAAAACTTTTTATGTCAGGTATCCATGTGGGAAGAGATATGATGGGAACCATGGTAGATACTTTGATTCTCGCTTATGTGGGAACTGCTCTTTCCACGTTGGTGACTAATTATGCTTATGATTTAAGTTATAACCAGCTTATCAATTCCAATAACATTGGCATCGAGATCATGCAGAGTCTTGCCGGCAGCTTAGGTATTGTCCTCGCTGTTCCGATCACAGCCTTTGTGGCTGTAGAGCTGATTTACCGGAAGCCGAAGACGGAAAAAGCAGTGGCTGACCATTCGGCGCAGGAAGAAAAAGGACCGGAAGGAATCCCGGTATCAGAACATTAAAATAAATAATCCTTCAATAATTTCACATCACAAAAGCTCCCGGAAGCGGTTATGCCGTATGTCAGACAGAATGACAGGAAAATAATATTATTTCTGGTTATTCTGAGAAACAGTGCATTAACATTGCTCCCGGGAGTTTTGTTGCTATGATTTAACCATTGGATAAAAAGGGCGTATTTTGATTATTTATTCAGCAGTTTCCTGAGTTCGCCTTCTTCCATAGGAATCCGCTTTGCTGCATCGGCTATATTTAATATCCCATCTCTAATCAATTCCAGATAGGTTTCAGTCCTTCCTTCGGTACGTCCTTCTGCCAGTCCAGAACGATGTCCTTCCGCCAGTCCCGAATTATGCCCTTCTGCCAGTCCGGACTTTCTGCCCAGAATCCATCCCTGCTGTTTGCCCTCGTTAAGAATCGTCTTCGCCTCATATTCCAATATTTTACCGCCCATAATGTCTAAAACCTCCTTTTTTACAGTGCCATAGTTGGCGCATAAGTTTTCAGCCACTTTTCTGCCCAGGTCAAGAATGGTTCGGTAGATGTATTCGGTAATCGTGCCTTTCCGTGCCATTTGTTCCAGCCGAAAACGTATGTCGGCACAGATGTTTTTTAGATGTTCTCGTTTTTTGGCGTCCCGCTCCATTTCCGGAAATGTATGTTCATAGCAGAAGAGATGGAAAGGAAAGAATGAGGATATCCTCTACTTTCTCGCTGTCTTCCAGGGCAATCTGTGAATCGTATTCAAAAAAGCGCCGGTCCATGGTGGAATCGCTGGTGCTTTGACATTCCAGGTGGTATCGGATGAGATGAATGCCGGATACCGTGAAACTGCTGTCGGTGATCCGTCTGTCACTTTCACCGTTCTGCCGTTCCAGGAAATGCTCGTTGGAGCCAAAGTGGATGGCTTCCTGACCGGAATACCTTTCTCCGAAGATTTCATTGAGGAGCGGATGTATCAGAGACCGGCAGTCATTGAGTATTGTTCGAAAAACATCATCATAAGGTGAGCCTCTTGCAGCCATTATATGCCTCCTTACTGTCAAACGGGTCTCTCCAGGCAGCAAGAAACAAAAAGTTATTTATTTATCGGTCCGTTTCATTTAACAGTTCCTGCAGTTTATTTTCATCCATAGGAATCCGTTTTGCTGCATCAGTAATATTCAATAGTCCGTCTCTGACCAGTTCCAGATAGGTTTCAGTCCTTCCGGACTCTCTGCCAAGAACCCAGCCCTGCTGTTTCCCTTCGTTGAGAATCGTCTTTGCCTCATATTCTAATATTTTACCGCCCATGATATCCAGCACCTCCTTTTTCAGAGTATCATAGTTTGCGCATAAATTCTCAGCTACTTTTCTGCTCAGATCAAGAATGGTCTGGCAGATGTATTCGGTTATTGTGCCTCTCCATGCCATCCGTTCCAGCCGAAAACGTATGTCGGCACAGATGTTTTTTAGATGTTCTCGTTTTTTGGCGTCCCGCTCCATTTCCAGAAATGCATGTTCATAGCAGAAGAGATGGAAAGGAAGAAGGAGCAGAAGATTTTTGTCAAAAAGTTCTTCTAAAGTATAGTCAATGATGTAGATAATCGGTATCTCCCAAGTGACAGTTTTTTCGGGATGAACAATCTTTAACCGGATCTGCAGCTGCCGTGGTGCCGAGGCAGTCTTTCTTAAAAAGAGAACTGCTGATTTTGGAAAGGAAAGAGTGAGGATATCCTCTACTTTCTCGCTGTCTTCCAAGGCAATCTGTGAATCGTATTCAAAAAAGCGCCGGTCCATGGTGGAATCCACGGTACTCTGACACTCCAGATGGTATCGGATGAGAAGGATGCCGGATACTGTGAAGCTGCTGTCGGTGATCCGTTTGTCGCTTTCGCCGTTCTGCCGTTCCAGAAAATGCTCGTTGGAACCAAAGTGGATGGGTTCCTGGCCGGAATATCTTTCTCCGAAGATTTCATTGAGAAGAGGGTGGATCAGAGACCGGCAGTCATTGAGTATTGTCCGAAAAACATCATCATAAGGTGAGCCTCTTGCAGCCATTATATGCCTCCTTATTGCTGAGCAGGTCTCTCCAGGCAGCAAGAAACAAAAGTATACGCTTCCTTATTGCTGAGCGGGTTTCTTTCCGGACAGCAGGAAACAAAATGATAAGTCCTTTTATTGTTAAGCAGCTCTCTCCGGACTGCGGGAAAATAGTAATTTAAGATGCTTTTATTATAGCACTCTTCCGGGAAAAAACAATATAAAAAATATAAAAATAATTTTAATAATATGATCCAGTTCTTTCACCTTTTTGTTGTTCTGAACAGGAAAATGTATTAAAATGATTTTATCAATCTGCCAGTGTGCGGAAGATAAAACGTAAAGAAAGGATTCTGTTATTTATGGAAACAAATGCAAAAAGAGATTCTCAGGAAGCTCCTTATACCCTGGAGGTCTGTGCGGACTGCACGGAGTCGGCTCTGGAGGCGGCAGAAAATGGGGCGACAAGGCTGGAGCTGTGCGCCAATCTGGTCATTGGGGGAACGACACCGAGTCTGGAGCTGTTCCGGGAGATCCGGGCAGAGTCGGACATTGATATCAATGTACTGATCCGTCCGCGGTTTGGAGATTTTCATTATACGGACCATGAACTGGCTATTATGTGCCGGGAAATCGAAACATTTGCCAGAGAAGGAGCCCATGGAATCGTAATTGGCAGCCTGCATTCTGATGGCAGTCTGCATGTGCCGCAGATGAAGGAGATGATTGCAGCGGCTGGAAACTGTCATATTACATTGCATCGGGCCTTTGATGTGTGCCGGGATCCTTTTGAAGTGATGGAGCAGGCAGCCGGACTGGGAGTGGATACAATCCTGACATCGGGCCAGGAAGCCAGCTGTCTGGCAGGCAGAGACATGCTGAAGCAACTGATAGAAAAGGCGCCGGAAGGGATGGATATTCTTATCGGCGCCGGTGTGACGCCGGAAGTGATTCGTCAGATTCTTTCTCAGATGCCGGCAAAACATTTCCATATGTCCGGAAAAAAGGTACTGGACAGTGCGATGACATGGCGGAATCCTAAAGTGAATATGGGACTTCCGGGTATCAGCGAGTTTGAAATTTACCGGACGGATGGCGCGGTGATACGGGAGGCGAAAGAAATCCTGGAAAGTAAATGGAGTTAAATTTTAAGAAAGGAGTATTGGGATGAGTCGATTAAAAGAATTGAGAGCATATGTGGATGCTGAACTGCTTAAGATGGAGAATAAAGAGAAAATGATCAGTGCAGTCGCCCATCTTTATGGGGTATCGCTGGCAGCTGCCATGATTGCAAAGAAACGCGGCGAAGATCCGGAACTGGCTTCTATGGCAGCTATGCTGCATGATATGCATGCCTACAAAACAGGTTCCTATGAAGATCATGCCCATAAAGGGGCAGAGCTTGCCAGGACAATTCTGGGAGAACTGGGACTGACCAGTCAGGAGGAGACAGAGGTGATCTGTTCAGCCATTTATCATCATGATGACAAGCTGGTGGTGGATGGGCCGATGGATGAAGTATTAAAAGACGCCGATGTGATTCACCATTGCATGAATGATCTTTCCAAGGCAGTCAAGGAAAAAGAACAGAAGAGATTCGAAGCTCTCTGTGAAGAATTTGGCTTGACTCCGGAAAGTAATGAAAAGTAAATGTTTCAATCAATCTGAGAGGACTTTGAGAAAATGTTATGGTGGTCATGACAGATTGCTGCGGCACACACAAAGATAAAAGAAAAATCCCCGGCGGTTCAACCGGGGATTCCTTATGTGTAAATTGCTTGTATGCGCGGCATACGCGCAAACATAATTGAATGGATGGGGTTTAATCTACAACCTGAACCTTCATCATGTTGGTGGTTCCGGAACGTCCGATCGGCACACCGGAAGTAATGACAGTGACATCGCCGTCTTTCAGATAACCTTTCTTCTTTGCTGCGGAAATCGCACGGTCAAAGAGAACGAATACTTCCCACTCTTCTTTCAGAAGGATTGGGCGAACGCCCCAGGAAAGATTTAACTGACGACAGACTTTTTCTTCGATGGCACAGCCAATGATATCACAGGCCGGACGATATCTGGAAATCATCCTTGCGGAGAAACCGGATTTGGTAACTGTGATAATAGCCGTTGCATTCAGGTCATAAGCGGTGCTGCAGGTAGCGTGGCAGATAGCGTCGGTCACGCCAGGATTCTCGCTTAAAGTAAGAGCGTTAAAACGTTTCTGATAGTTGATAGCTTTCTCTGCGCGCATGGCAATCTTTGTCATGGTCTTTAAAGCCTCTACAGGGTAGGCGCCGGCTGCAGTCTCACCGGAAAGCATGATAGCGCTGGTACCATCAAAAATTGCATTGGCAACGTCTGTGGTCTCTGCTCTGGTAGGACGAGGATTCTTGATCATGGAATCCAGCATCTGTGTTGCAGTGATAACGATCTTACCTGCGGCACAGACTTTGTGAATGATCATCTTCTGGAGGATCGGTACTTCTTCTTCCGGAATCTCCACACCCATGTCGCCGCGGGCTACCATAACGCCATCGGAAACTTCGATGATCTCATCAATATTTTCGATACCTTCTGCGTTCTCAACTTTTGCGATGATGCGGATGTCTTCGCCGCCGTTCTCTTTTAAGAGTTTACGGATCTGACGGATATCCCCTGCATTTCGTGTGAAAGAAGCAGCGATAAAATCTACATCTTCCTGGATACCAAACAGAATATCGGCTTTGTCTTTGTCGCTTAAGTATGGCATGGAAATCTTCACGCCTGGCAGGTTCACACCCTTGCGGTTGGAAATGGTTCCGCCGTTGATGACCTGACAGTGTGCGTCCTCTCCATCAATGGATAAAACTTTAAGTTCAATAAGACCGTCATCGATCAGGATGCTGGAGCCTACGGAAATGTCTTTGATGAAGTCTTCGTAGGTTACGCTTACGATCTCTTCGGTTCCTTCCACATCTCTGGTGGTCAGACAGAATTCCTGTCCTCTTTCCAGATGGATGCTGCCGTTTTTGAAGGTCTTGATACGAATTTCAGGCCCCTTGGTGTCCAGAAGACAAGCAACAGGACGATGATGTTTGGCTCTCAGAGCCTTTACCTTGTCCATACGTTCTTTTTGTTCTTCACAGGAATTGTGAGAAAAGTTAAATCTTGCCACATCCATCCCTTCGATGATCAACTGCTCAAGAACGTCGTCTTTGTCTGTGGCAGGGCCAAGTGTACAAATAATTTTTGTTTTTCTCATCTTGCAGTACTCCTTGTTAAATGGTTAGTTTTTGCTTGCACTTTCATTGTAAAACAATTCATAAAATTGTCAATGAAAAAAGTTGTAAATTTTCAGCAAATTGTAATTTATATGGTATACTGAGAAAAAGTAAGGTAATGAAAACGTAATTTATTTGTTAAAAATGGAGAGAAATCAATATTGAAAAAAAGAATGGAGGAAGACAAATTGAATAAAATAAGAAAAGATCATTTTAACATGAAAGGAAGAAGAACCATTTTTTTTCTGGGAATGTTATGCGTGGGAGCAGGAGTATTTATGGGAAGGATATCGGCACATGCATGGAAGGTCCCGGACGGATATTCGGTGCCGGAAAAGGTCTCGCAGCTGGCGGTGGTCCGCTATAAGGGAGGAAGCAGGGGACGATTTCAGTTTTACATAAAAAATAAACAGGGAATATGGAAGAAAAAATTTGCCTGTACAGCATGGCTGGGACGCCGGGGAATCGGAAAGAAGAGAGAGGGAGATCAGAAAACTCCCACCGGGCTGTATTCCCTGGATCAGGCCTTCGGTATCCTGCGAAGTCCCGGGACAAAGATGCCTTATGTGAAGGTGAACCGCCAGCATTACTGGTGCGGAGATTCCGGCAGCGGATATTATAATCGGCTGATCCGGAAAAATGAGACCGGACACAACTGTGGTGGAGAGCATTTGATTGATTATAAAGGTGTGTATGATTATGCGGTTTCCATTGGATATAATAAAAAAGGGAAACCAGGAAAGGGCAGCGCGATTTTTCTTCATTGCTCCAGAGGCAGAGCAACGGCGGGATGTGTGGCAATTCCCAAAAAGTATATGAAAAAAGTGCTGAAAAAACTGGATCCGGCGTCCAGCCCTCAAATTTTAATCTATGAGTGAAGTCGTACTGTGATATTGACAAACGGTACTGATAATATTAAAATATAGAAACAAAAACTACATTATATAGAATACAAAACAAGAATACGGGCGCAGCCCGGAGAGCAGAATGAGTGGATCATTTTGCGGATAAAATATATTGTAGAGTAAAAGAGGAGAACACTATGGATTATAAAATTATCAGTGACGGATGCTGTGATCTGGGAAAAGATGTGATCGAAAAATATCAGCTGCATGTTATACCGTTTTACATTTCTTTCGATGATGAAACGTATTATAAAGAAATAGAGGAAATTGGAATCCGGGAAGTTTATAAGAGAATGGTGGATAATCCTGATGTGTATCCCAAAACGTCGCTGCCGTCGGTGCAGAATTATATCGATGCGTTTATGCCGTATGTCAAAGAGAATATGCCGGTCATATGTATTTGTTTCACTCCTTCGCTGAGCGGTTCTTACAACAGTGCCTGCAACGCCAGAGACATCGTTTGTGAAGAACATCCGGAGGCGAAGATTACGGTGGTCAATTCAGAGGCGGCAACGGTGTCTCAGGGACTGATGGTTATTGAGGCGGGACGGATGCGCATGGATGGTGTCCCATATGAGACCTGTGTCCGGATTCTGGAGGAGATGAAAAAGACTAACCGTATTTTCTTCACCGTGGGAAGCGTGGATTATCTAAAACACGGAGGAAGAATCGGCAAACTGGCGGGACTAGCCACCAGCGCCCTGTCATTAAAACCTCTTATCACCCTGGTGAATGGAGATATTGAAGCTTCGGGGATTGGGCGGAGCCGGAAAAAGACTGTGTTGAAGACTATCAGTCTGATGAAAGGATATTTTAAAGATAACGGAGAATCCATGGAGGATTACAGTTTCGCTGTCGGATACGGATATGACATGGAAGAAGGCAGGGAATTTTATGACAAAGTATGTCAGGATGTCCGGTCCGCCGTCAATGGAAAGGATGTCAGCTTTATTCAGATTGGCGCCACCATCGCCGTTCACACCGGACCGCATGCCATCGGTATTGGAATTATAAAACAATATGAACACTATCTATAATATAGAAGATTTGGATTGTCCATTTTCTCATAGCGCTGCGCTGCAGGAGTTACAAGATTTCTGTGGCGCAGTTTTTCTTTACGGAAAATACCACGAAGCCTCTGGGATATAACAAGTTTTTACGAAAAACTGTACTGTTCGGCAGGCCGATTTACGAAAAAACCGGTCACTTTGAGAAAAAATGTACAATGCTTCCCGGAGGGGATTCTTGTCACTCCAATCATCCTGTGATATGATTAGCCTAAAAAACAGAAAAAGGATTGAAATATTATGTGGATAGCAAATAATTGGAAAGAATACGAAGTCATTGATTGCAGTGCAGGAGAAAAACTGGAACGCTGGGGAAAATATATCTTGCTGCGTCCCGATCCGCAGGTTATTTGGGATACAGAGAAACAAGACAGACGCTGGCGTCATCTCAACGCCCATTATCACAGAAGTAAAAAGGGCGGCGGTCAGTGGGAGTTTTTTGATCTGCCGGAACAGTGGGATCTTCATTATAAAAATCTTACCTTCCATCTGAAACCGTTTAGTTTCAAACATACAGGACTGTTTCCGGAGCAGGCGGTAAACTGGGACTGGTTTTCGGAAAAAATCCGCCGGGCAGGACGGCCGGTGAAAGTGTTAAATCTCTTTGCCTATACAGGCGGAGCGACTCTGGCGGCGGCGGCAGCCGGCGCTGCGGTCACCCACGTGGATGCATCCAAAGGAATGGTTACCTGGGCGAAAGAAAATGCGGCGGCCAGCGGTTTATCAGAGGCGCCGGTCCGCTGGCTGGTGGATGACTGCGTGAAGTTCGTGGAACGGGAGATCCGCCGGGGCAATCACTATGATGGTATCATTATGGATCCACCGTCCTATGGCAGGGGGCCAAAGGGGGAAGTGTGGAAGATAGAAGAAAAAATATATCCTCTGGTTCGTCTTTGTGAGAAACTTCTGTCGGAAGATCCGCTCTTTTTCCTGATCAACTCTTATACCACCGGCCTGCAGCCGGCAGTGCTGTCCTATATGCTTGGCAGTGCTGTGGCCAAAAAGCACGGCGGTGTGGTGGAAGCGGAAGAGATCGGTCTGCCGGTCAGCGCCAGCGGACTGGTACTCCCGTGCGGCGCCTCCGGAAGATGGGAGAGCAGATAGAGAAACAACGCAGATGCAGCGTGAAAAGGTGATTTCATGAAAAAAGGCAAAAGAACGGCATTTTATGGGATGTTTCTGGCTCTGGCTCTGGTAGCGGGTTATGTGGAACAGCTGCTGCCCATTAACCTGGGAGTGCCGGGGGTTAAGCTGGGACTCGCCAATATTGTGACCATGGTGCTTCTTTATACCGTGGGAATCCGTGCAGCGGCAGGCATCACTGCCATTCGGATTCTGCTGGCAGGAATTTTGTTCGGCACAGGATTTTCCATTGTATACAGTGCGGCAGGAGCGGTACTGAGCATTCTGGTCATGACGGCTTTAAAAAGTACAAAACAGTTTTCCTGCATCAGCGTCAGCGTGGCAGGCGGCGTTTTTCACAACGTGGGACAGATTCTGGTGGCGATTCTGATTCTGGAGACCGGCGCGCTGGTCTATTACCTTCCGGTTCTGATTTTGTCCGGTCTGATCGCCGGGATTGTCATTGGAATCCTGAGCGGCCTGCTCATGAGGCGGCTGGCACCGGTGATCCGGGCGTCGGATTTGTAAAGGTGGCAACAGTTTTTCGATTAAACAGACAATGACGCAAGGGCACATACGGATTCGCCCGGCTCGGCCCTCAGTCGGACTGACCAGGGGTATTCATTGTAAAATGATTATATCAGTCCTCCCTCACAGCTCGCGGTCGAAAGCCGTATGTGTCCAAAACGTCATCTGCCTGTTGAAAAGCCTATGTGCCACCTTAAAAAAATCCTGTGCTACGCTGACAAAACAGCAGGTTATGGCTACAGATGAATCAGTGGATACCAAAATTTACGGTCGCGTCTGTCGGGCATGAACCAGCAGAGCAAGCTGCACAGGCAGCGCTTCTGTCGGTTTGAATCAGGTATTTTTATTATCATCGATAGACCACAGTCAAAAACTGCCACAATCTGTTGTTTCGCCAGGGTAGCCAGGATTCTTTGTAAATCTCTATACACGCAGACTGCATTGGGAGAAGACGAGGTATTGATATGGTTTGACGACGACTGTGAGCGCAGGCGTCTGATTTATATTGACGAAATGCAGCCAAGTACCAGTCTGCCGAAGTGGAGGAGGAGAACTTTTATCAATGCCTTGTCTTCGGTAAAGCAGCCTTCTGTGGGCTGCAAAGAGATTTACAAATCCCAATTTATAAAGAAAGGAATTGTTTTATGAGAATCATACAACATGGCGAACCAAACATTTTCCATAAGAGTCGCCGCGTGCGGCGCGCCGTGCTGCGGGGAAGAGGAATCCGGATAACAGCGCTGGCGCTGGCGGCAGTTTTAGTTCTGTCCTTATCCGGCTGCGCGATGAGAGGCGGCAGTGACGGGAATTCGCCGGATGGACAGGAAAAGACGGAAGCAGAGACATTTACTGCCACAAATTTTGTGATGGACACAGTGCTGCAGGAGACGATTTATGGCAGCGAGGATGTCACAAAGGAGATTGCTGACCGGTTGTCGGAGATTGAAATCGGACAGCTTTCCTGGAGAGAGGAAAACAGTGAGGTAGCTCAGATCAATACTCGATGCGGGGAGGGAGAGAGTGTTGTCATGAGCGATGATTTTTATCACTGGACAGAAGTCTCTCTGGATTTGGCGAAAAAAAGCGGAGGGGCCTTTGATCCCACCATCGGTAATCTGACCCGGCTTTGGAACATAGAGGGAGAGAATCCATCGGTGCCGGCGCAGGCGGATATCGATGAGGCGTTAAAACATGTTGGATATGGATATATTAATATAGAAGAAACAGATAAGACTATTTCCATGGCGCAGGGATGTACGCTGGATCTTGGGGCCGTGGGAAAGGGGATTGCCTGTGATGTGACGAGAGATTATCTGGAGGGACAGGATGGGGTTTCCGGAGCGGTCGTTGCCGTGGGAGGCAGCATCCTCGCCTATGGCAGTAAACCGGATGGAAGCGACTGGAAGGTGGCCATTCAGGATCCGGAGAAAGAGGAAGGCGAGTACATGGGAGTTCTGAGTCTCCCGGGAACAGTCTGCGTTTCCACCTCCGGCGATTATGAGAAGTATTTTATCCAGGACGGAAAGCGGTATCATCACATTCTTGATCCGGCTACGGGATATCCGTCAGAGAGCGGTCTTTCCTCTGTCACGGTGATCTGCCCGGATGAGGGAGAGTGGAAAGACGATGCCGGTCTGCTGTCCGACGGCCTGTGTACCGCCTGTTTTGTGCTGGGCAGGGAAAAAGGCATGAAGCTTCTGGAGCAGTACGGCATGGAAGGCGTTTTTATTGACAAGGATAAAAATGTGAGCGTAACTGACGGCATCGCCGACAGCTTTGAGATTCTCAACGAAGAGTATCAGATACAGTGACCTTGCGACGCCTCTTTTCCCCCCTTTCTGTCGCATGGCTAAACGAGAAGATGAAAAAGTTCAGCCATGACATCTCGGAAACGCGCTGCCAGGGCAGCTTACCCGGTGCTGGCGCACCTGTTTCCTCGATTATGGCAGAACGCCATATGCCTGCCAGTGAAAAAAAGTTTGTGCAAATAAATTTGCGACGCATCTTTTTTCACATGCCAGACGCATGGCTGAACTTTTTTTAAAAAACGCTTGATTTCCTGTAAAATATGTGTATAATAGAACATGTTGTGTGACATGATAGCGATGAAGCGTGAGGTTGCTGCGCATGGCGCAGGTTTTCCGTGGAGCGAATGTCAAGTCAAGATACTGGCGACAAGTCACTGTACAATAGATACAATCTACAGATGCGTAGAGACGCAGTGTGGTATCAAGTATGATACACACGGAGGAGTGTACAGTCACCGCTTGTCGTACTGAATGAAAAGTGCGAAAAGGAGGCGACTTTTTTTATGGCAAGTCAAATTATGAGAATCACGTTAAAAGCGTACGATCATCAATTAATCGATGCATCTGCAAAAAGCATTATCGAAACTGTCAAGAAAACAGGATCCAAGGTGAGCGGACCGGTTCCGATGCCGACTAAGAAAGAGGTAGTTACCATTCTTAGAGCCGTTCACAAATACAAAGATTCCAGAGAACAGTTCGAGCAGAGAACTCACAAGAGATTGATTGATATCATCACACCTACGCAGAAAACGGTTGATGCTTTATCAAGACTTGAGATGCCAGCAGGTGTCTACATCGACATCAAGATGAAAAACAAATAATTTATGTCCTATGGCTAGTATGATTGCCCCGGGTTGATATTGGGTAATCCGCTGTAGACTAGTATGATTGCGGCAGCTGCTGCAATCCGCTGTAGAAATTAGGAGGAAGACAGAATGAAAAAGGCTATTTTAGCAACAAAAATCGGCATGACTCAGATCTTCGCAGAAGATGGAGAATTAATTCCGGTTACAGTGTTACAGGCTGGACCATGTGTGGTAACACAGGTTAAAACAGTTGAGAACGACGGTTACAGCGCTGTACAGGTTGGTTTCCAGGATATGAGAGAAAAATTATCCACCAAACCAATGAAAGGTCACTTTGAAAAAGCAGGCACATCCGTAAAGAGATTTGTAAGAGAGTTTAAACTGGATGACGCAGAGAACTATACACTGGGTCAGGAGATCACAGTCGACGTATTCGAGGCTGGCGACAAAGTAGATGCAACTGCTATTTCAAAAGGTAAAGGTTTTCAGGGTGCTATCAAGAAACACGGACAGCATACCGGTCCTAAGACTCATGGTTCCAAATACCATCGTCACGCAGGTTCCAACGGTATGGCATCTGATCCGTCCAAGGTTATGAAAGGCAAAAAGATGCCTGGTCAGATGGGACACGTAAAAGTTACTGTTCAGAATCTTGAAGTAGTTAAAATAGATGCAGAGAATAATGTTATTTTGGTAAAGGGTTCTGTTCCTGGACCGAAGAAAGCTTTAGTAACATTAAAAACATCAGTAAAAGCCTAGGCGCTTAAGGAAGGAGGAACTTACAAATGGCATCAGTATCTGTTTATAATATGGAAGGTGCTCAGGTTGGTACAATCGAGTTAAGCGATTCTATCTTTGCAGTGCCGGTTAATGAACATTTAATTCATCAGGCTGTTGTAGCACAGCTTGCTAATAAACGTCAGGGTACACAGAGCGCAAAAACACGTTCCGAAGTACGCGGCGGCGGAAGAAAACCATGGAGACAGAAAGGAACAGGTCACGCAAGACAGGGTTCCATTCGTGCACCACAGTGGACTGGCGGCGGAATGGTATTCGCACCGAAGCCAAGAGATTATTCCGTAAAAATGAACAAAAAAGAGAAACAGCTCGCTATGAAGTCTGTTTTATCTGAGAAAGTAAATGAGAATAAATTCATCGTTTTAGAAGAGCTCACATTACCGGAGATCAAGACAAAACGAATCAAAGCAGTTTTAGATAATCTGAAAGTTGAGAAGGCTTTAATCGTGACAAAAGAGAAAGACGATGTTGTGGTTAAGTCCGCTAACAACTTACCAACAGTAAAAACTGCAGCTCTTAATAACATCAATGTATACGATATCCTGAAATACGATACAATTGTTGTTACCAAAGAAGCAGTTGCAACGATTGAGGAGGTATACGCATAATGGCAGATTTAAAATATTATGACGTCATTTTAAAACCAGTCGTTACAGAAAAAAGTATGACTGCTATGGCAGAGAAAAAATATACATTCTATGTAAATCCGGACGCTAACAAGAGCCAGATCAAAGAGGCTGTTGAGAAAATGTTCGAAGGCGCAAAGGTTGCTAAGGTCAACACCATGAACCTGGACGGAAAGAAAAAACGCCGCGGTATGGTTTACGGAAAGACTGCAAAAAGAAAGAAAGCAATCGTTCAGCTTACTGAGGACAGCGCAGATATTCAGATTTTTGAAGGTCTGTAAAAACGACGAGACATTATACGCAATAGAAGCGTGAGACTAAATATTCGGAAACGAAAGGAGAGACAGTAATGGGAATCAAAACATATAACCCATATACACCTTCCAGAAGACATATGACCGGTTCTGATTTCTCTGAGATCACAAAGACTACTCCGGAGAAATCCCTGACTTATTCCTTAAAGAAAAACTCCGGTCGTAACAATCAGGGTAAGATTACAGTAAGACATCGCGGAGGCGGAGTCAGAAGAAAATACAGAATGATCGATTTCAAG
Organism: Eubacterium sp. An11; assembly: GCF_002161065.1. GTDB lineage: Bacteria > Bacillota > Clostridia > Lachnospirales > Lachnospiraceae > Anaerobutyricum > Anaerobutyricum faecale. The sequence goes on from NZ_NFLV01000011.1 coordinate 38,988, forward strand.
AGAAACAAAGACGGTATTCCGGCTAAGGTTGTTGCTATCGAATACGATCCGAACAGAACAGCTAATATCGCACTGATCTGCTACGCAGACGGCGTAAAATCCTATATTATCGCACCTTATAAACTGGAAGTCGGCACAACCATCATGAATGGTCCTGACGCAGAAATCCACATCGGAAACTGCCTGCCATTAGCAAACATCCCGGTTGGTACTGAGGTACACAACGTAGAGCTTCATCCGGGAAGAGGCGCTCAGATGGTTCGTTCCGCCGGTAACTCCGCACAGCTTATGGCGAAGGAAGGCAAATATGCCACATTAAGACTTCCATCCGGTGAAATGAGAATGGTATCCTTAAACTGCCGTGCAACCATCGGACAGGTTGGAAACATTGATCATGACCTGATCAACATTGGTAAGGCAGGACGTAAGCGTCACATGGGTATCCGTCCTACAGTTCGTGGTTCCGTTATGAACCCTAATGACCATCCACACGGTGGTGGTGAAGGTAAAGCAGGTATCGGACGTCCAGGTCCATGTACTCCATGGGGTAAACCGGCTCTCGGCCTGAAGACCAGAAAGAAAAACAAACAGTCCAATAAGATGATTGTAAGAACAAGAGACGGAAAGAACGTTAAATAAATAAGGAGGTAACACATGGCTCGTTCACTGAAAAAAGGACCATTTGCTGATAAAAGTTTATTAAAAAAAGTAGATGAGATGAATAAGTCCGGCGACAAGAGTGTAATTAAAACATGGTCCCGCCGTTCTACGATTTTCCCGACATTTGTAGGTCATACATTTGCCGTACATGACGGAAGAAGACATGTGCCTGTATATGTAACAGAGGATATGGTTGGACATAAATTAGGAGAATTTGTTTCCACCAGAACTTACAGAGGACATGGTAAAGACGAGAAGAAGAGTAAAGTTAGATAGTTGACAGCCTGAAAGGAGGGTTCATCCATGGCAAAAGGACATAGATCCCAGATTAAGAGAGAAAGAAATGCAAATAAAGATACAAGACCATCTGCAAAGCTTTCTTATGCAAGATGTTCTGTGACAAAAGCATGTTTCGTACTGGATGCCATCAGAGGCAAAGACGTGGAAACAGCTTTGGGTATTTTAGAATATAATCCAAGATACGCATCTGAAATCATTGGCAAGTTATTAAAATCTGCCATTGCCAACGCAGAGAACAATAACGGAATGAACAAAGAGAACCTTTACATCGCAGAGTGTTATGCGAACAAAGGACCGACAATGAAGAGAATCAGAGCCAGAGCACAGGGCAGAGCGTACAGAATCGAGAAGAGACAGTGCCACATCACCATCGTTCTGGATGAAAGATAAGGAGGTTTACAGATGGGACAGAAGGTTAATCCTCATGGTTTAAGAGTCGGAATCATCAAGGATTGGGATTCAAGATGGTATGCAGAGAAAGATTTCGCAGACAATCTTGTTGAAGACGATAAAATCAGAAAATATATTAAAAAGAGATTATACAGCGCTGGAATTTCCAGAACGGAAATTGAGAGAGCGTCTGATCGCTTAAAACTCATCATTCACACCGCTAAACCGGGTATCGTAATCGGCCGCGGCGGTTCCGCAATCGAGGAATTAAAGAAAGAGCTTCAGAAACTCACATCCAAAAAGCTCATGATCGAGATCAAAGAGGTTAAGAGATACGATGTGGATAAAGATGCTCAGCTGGTTGCAGAAAACATCGCACAGCAGCTGGAAAACCGTATTTCCTTCCGTCGTGCAATGAAATCCTGCATGCAGAGAACAATGAGAAACGGCGCTTTAGGTATTAAAGCATCCTGTTCCGGACGTCTGGGCGGTGCTGATATGGCGCGTACAGAGTTCTACAGCGAGGGAACAATTCCTCTGCAGACACTGAGAGCTGATATTGATTATGGTTTTGCCGAAGCTGATACCACTTACGGAAAAGTAGGTGTAAAGGTTTGGATTTACCATGGTGAAGTACTTCCTACAAAGGAAACTAAGGAAGGGAGCGATAAATAATGTTAATGCCAAAAAGAGTGAAACGCCGTAAACAGTTCCGTGGTTCCATGACTGGAAAGGCTACAAGAGGAAATAAAATTACTTACGGTGAATTTGGTCTGGTCGCACAGGAGCCTGCATGGATCAAATCCAACCAGATTGAAGCAGCCCGTATTGCCATGACTCGTTACATGAAGCGTGGCGGTAAAGTATGGATCAAAATCTTCCCGGATAAACCGGTTACAGCGAAACCTGCTGAAACCCGTATGGGTTCCGGTAAAGGTTCACTGGAATATTGGGTAGCAGTAGTTAAACCAGGTCGTGTAATGTTTGAAGTTGCTGGAGTACCTGAAGAGACAGCGAGAGAAGCTTTACGTCTTGCAATGCACAAATTGCCTGTAAAATGTAAAATCGTTTCTCGTGCAGATTTAGAAGGCGGTGATAACAGTGAAAACAACTAAGTATGTAGAAGATTTAAGAACAAAATCCATCGCAGAACTTAATGAGGAATTAGTAGCTGCTAAAAAGGAATTATTTAATTTAAGATTCCAGAACGCAACAAATCAGTTAGATAACACCAGCAGAATCAAAGAAGTCAGAAGAAACATTGCCAGAATCCAGGGAATCATCGCTGAAAAGAATGCTGAGTAATCGGGAAGGAGGAATTTGTTGTGGAAAGAAACCTGAGAAAGACTCGTGTAGGTCTCGTAACAAGCGACAAGATGGATAAGACAATCGTTGTCAGCGTTACTGATAATGTAAAACATCCTTTATACGGTAAGATCGTAAAAAGAACCTATAAATTAAAAGCACATGACGAAGAGAATCAGTGCAGAATCGGTGACAGAGTAAGAGTAATGGAGACAAGACCTTTATCCAAGGATAAGAGATGGAGACTTGTCGAGATTGTTGAAAGAGCTAAATAGTTAGCACGGAAGGAGGAAACAGCATGATTCAGCAGGAATCAAGACTCAGAGTTGCTGACAATACAGGAGCAAAAGAACTTCTTTGTATCCGTGTTATGGGCGGCTCAACAAGAAGATATGCTAATATCGGTGATATCATCGTTGCCACGGTTAAAGACGCAACACCAGGCGGTGTTGTAAAGAAAGGTGACGTAGTGAAAGCCGTTGTTGTTCGTACGAAAAAAGGTGCTCGCCGTAAAGACGGTTCCTATATCAAGTTTGACGAAAATGCTGCAGTAATTATCAGAGATGATATGAACCCAAGAGGAACCCGTATTTTTGGACCGGTTGCCAGAGAGCTTCGTGAAAAGAAATTTATGAAGATCGTTTCCTTAGCACCGGAAGTATTATAAGGAGGTATTTTCGTGGCTCAGAAGATTAAAAAAGACGATATGGTAAGAGTGATTGCCGGTAAAGATATCGACAAAGAAGGAAAGGTCATCGCAGTTGACAGAAAAAACCACAGAGTCATCGTGGAAGGTGTCAACATGCTTACAAAACATACAAAACCAAGTATGCAGAATCAGGCTGGCGGAATCATTCATCAGGAAGGACCGATTGATGTGTCCAACGTAATGCTTCTTCATAAAGGTCAGCCGACAAGAGTTGGTTTCAAATTTGTTGACGGTAAAAAAGTTCGTTTCGCAAAATCCACCGGCGAAGTTATTGACTAATTTAAGAGAGGAGGCTGACAAAGTTGAGTAGACTGAAAGAAATGTATGACAGCGAGATCAAAGCTGCCATGATGAAAAAGTTTGGCTATAAAAATGAAATGCAGATTCCAAAGCTCGTAAAAATTGTTGTCAATATGGGTGTTGGTGATGCGAAAGATAATCATAAATTACTGGATGCGGCTGTAAATGATATGCAGATCATCACAGGTCAGAAAGCCGTTATCTGTAAAGCAAAGAAATCAGTTGCGAACTTCAAGTTAAGAGAAGGAATGCCGATTGGCTGTAAAGTAACATTAAGAGGCGATAGAATGTATGATTTTGTTGACCGTCTTGTTAATCTTGCTTTACCACGTGTACGTGACTTCAGAGGTGTTAATCCTAACGCTTTCGACGGAAGAGGTAATTACGCACTGGGAATTAAGGAACAGCTTATCTTCCCTGAAATCGAGTACGATAAGGTAGAAAAAGTCAGAGGTATGGATGTAATCTTCGTTACAACCGCTCACACTGATGAAGAAGCCCGCGAATTACTTACTTTATTCGGAATGCCGTACGCAAAATAGTTAGGAGGATTTCTAATGGCTAAAAAAGCAATGAAAATTAAACAGCAGCGTAAACAGAAATTTTCTACAAGAGAATATTCCCGCTGTAGAATCTGTGGCCGTCCACATGCTTATTTAAGAAAATACGGAATCTGCAGAATCTGCTTCCGTGAATTAGCATACAAAGGTCAGATACCTGGAGTTAAGAAAGCAAGCTGGTAAAACAAGCGAATCAGGAAGGAGGCAAAACCAACATGACAATGAGTGATCCTATTGCAGATATGCTTACAAGAATCCGTAATGCGAACACTGCAAAACACGATACAGTAGATGTACCTGCATCTAAAATGAAACTTGCCATCGCAGATATCCTTTTAAAAGAAGGATACATCAAAAGCTACGATGTAATCGAAGATGGAATTTTTAAGACAATCCGTATCACATTAAAATACGGTGCAGATAAAAATGAAAAGATTATTTCCGGTCTGAAGAGAATTTCCAAACCGGGACTTCGAGTATACGCTGACGTTGAGAACCTTCCACGGGTACTTAACGGTTTAGGTGTGGCTATCATTTCCACAAACAAAGGCGTTCTCACAGACAAAGAAGCTCGTTCCATGAACGTTGGCGGAGAAGTTCTTGCCTTCGTATGGTAAAAATATTATTATAAACTGCTGAAAACAGAAGAGACGAAAACGTCTCTTCCGACAATCTAAGGAGGTGCACTATGTCACGAATTGGTAGATTACCTGTTGAAATCCCTGCTGGTGTTGAAGTTACCGTAGCAGAGAACAACGTAGTGACTGTGAAAGGTCCAAAAGGAACACTGACAGAAAGTCTTCCTGTGGAAATGGACATCAAAATTGAAGATAATCATGTTGTTGTAACAAGACCGAACGACTTAAAGAAAATGAAATCTTTACACGGTCTTACAAGAACACTGATCGCAAATATGGTAACAGGTGTTACAAAAGGATACGAAAAAGTTCTGGAGATCAACGGTGTTGGTTACAGAGCACAGAAACAGGGTAAGAAACTTATCCTCTCCCTCGGATATTCTCATCCGGTAGAAATGGAAGACCCGGAAGGTCTGGAATCTGTACTGGACGGACAGAATAAGATCACGATCAAAGGTATTGACAAACAGAAAGTTGGTCAGTACGCAGCTGAGATCAGAGATAAGAGAAGACCGGAACCTTACAAAGGTAAAGGTATCAAATACGCTGATGAGGTTATCAGACGTAAAGTTGGTAAGACAGGTAAGAAATAATTAGGAGGACGTAAGAATGATTAGTAAAAAATCAAGAAGTGAAGTACGTGTTAAAAAACATAGAAGACTTCGTAACCGCATCAGCGGAACCGCTTCTACTCCGCGTTTAGCCGTATTTAGAAGTAACAATCATATGTACGCTCAGATTATTGACGACGTCGCTCAGCATACTCTCGTTTCAGCTTCTACAGTACAGAAGGACGTAAAGGCAGAACTCGAAAAAACCAACGATGTTGCTGCGGCAAAATACCTGGGAACAGTAATCGCAAAGAGAGCACTGGAAAAAGGTATTACATCAGTTGTCTTTGACAGAGGCGGATACATTTATCAGGGCAAAGTTCAGGCTCTGGCAGAAGCAGCCCGTGAAGCTGGTCTGAATTTCTAACAAGGAGGAAATAACATGAAGCGTGAATTAATTGATGCTAGTCAATTAGAATTACAGGAAACAGTAGTATCAATCAAACGTGTTACCAAAGTAGTAAAGGGTGGACGTAACATGCGTTTTGCTGCTCTGGTAGTCGTTGGTGATAAAAACGGTCATGTTGGAGCTGGTTTAGGAAAAGCAATCGAGATCCCTGAAGCAATCCGCAAGGGAAAAGAAGCTGCTATGAAAAAACTGGTTGAGGTACCTGTAAATGAAGTAGGTTCCATTCCACATGATTTCATCGGCAAATTCGGCAGCGCTTCCGTACTGCTGAAGACATCCCCAGAAGGTACCGGTATCATCGCCGGAGGTCCTTCCCGTGCCGTACTGGAGCTGGCCGGATACAAAAATATCCGTTCCAAAGCACTGGGCTCCAACAATAAACAGAACGTTGTACTTGCTACAATCGAAGGTCTGAAAGCTATGAAGACACCGGAAGAAGTTGCGAGACTTCGCGGCAAATCCGTTGATGAGCTCTAAAAGGAGGGAACGAAGATGGCAGATAAATTAAGAATCACATTAGTTAAGTCTCCTATCGGTGCTATCCCAAAACAGAGAGCAACTGTAGCAGCCCTGGGACTTAAAAAATTACACAAAACAGTTGAAATGCCTGACAATGATGCCATCCGCGGCATGATTTGGCATGTGAGACATCTCGTAAAAGTTGAAGAGATTTAGTTGCAGATAAGGAGGTATCCGTAAATGAATTTATCCAATTTACATCCTGCTGCAGGTTCTAAACACAGCGATGCATTTCGTGTAGGCCGTGGACATGGTTCAGGAAATGGCAAAACAGCAGGCAGAGGACAGAAAGGACAGAAATCCCGTTCCGGCGGAAATGTCCGTGTAGGTTTTGAAGGCGGTCAGATGCCTTTATACAGACGAATCCCTAAGAGAGGATTCACCTGCATCAACTCCAAAAAGATCATCGGAATCAATGTTTCCGAGCTTGAAAGATTTGACGCAGACAGCGTAGTGACAATTGAAACATTAAAAGAGGCAGGAATGGTTAAGAACTCTTTTGATGGTGTAAAAATTCTTGGAAATGGAGATTTAAGCAAGAAGCTTACAGTTCAGGTTAACGCGTTCTCCAAGAGCGCAATTGCCAAGATTGAAGCTGCTGGCGGAAAAGCCGAGGTGATCTAATGTTTGAAACTCTCAGAAATGCTCTGAAAGTAAAGGACATCAGAAGAAAGCTTCTCTTTACGCTTTTTATCTTAATTATAACGAGGCTGGGCAGTCAGTTGCCGATTCCGGGAATTGACAGTGCCCGCATCAGCGAATATCTGAATTCGCTGATGGGAGACTCTTTTAACCTGCTGAATTCCTTTACTGGCGGATCGTTTGAGTCAATGTCCGTTTTTGCGCTGAACGTAACACCATATATCACATCTTCCATCATTATACAGCTTCTTACCATTGCCATTCCGGCACTGGAGGAAATGCATCGTGATGGAGAAGACGGACGTAAAAAGATAAACACTATCACGAGATTTGTGACACTGGGACTGGCTGTTCTTGAGAGTGCCGGTCTGGCCATCGGATTCGGACGTCAGGGCCTGTTATCTGACTTCAGTCCGCTGATTGTGATCGAAATGATCGTGTGCCTGACAGCCGGTGCCGTATTTGTTATGTGGCTGGGTGAGCAGATTACCGATAAGGGCGTGGGCAATGGTATTTCCATTATCCTTCTTATCAACATCGTATCCCGTATGCCAGGTGACTTCTATAACCTGTATCAGAAATTTGTGCAGGGTAAACAGATTGGCGGCATTGTTATTGCGGTAGTGGTTATTTTGGCTATTATCATCGGAACTTTTGTTCTGACGATACTTTTAAATGATGCAGAAAGACGCATCCCTGTACAGTATTCAAAGAAACTGCAGGGAAGAAAACAGATTGGTGGACAGGGCTCCGTGCTGCCTGTAAAGGTGAACACAGCCAGTGTTATCCCAATCATCTTTTCCTCTTCATTGTTGCAGTTTCCTCTGGTTATTGAGCAGCTGGTGGGCGCAAATCCGGATGGAATTCCGGGATTTATCTTTGCCTGCCTGAATCAGTCCAACTGGTGTGACCCGGAACATCCGGCACGTTCCATTGGTCTGGTTGTATATCTGCTTCTTACCGTATTGTTTGCGTATTTCTATACGTCGATTACTTTTAATCCGCTAGAGATCGCCAACAATATGAAGAAACAGGGTGGCTTCATCCCGGGCATCCGTCCAGGTAAGCCGACAGTGGATTATCTGAATTCGATTCTGAACTACGTAATCTTCATCGGAGCGATCGGTCTGTGTATCATCGCAGTAATCCCGATTTTCTTCAATGGATATTTCGGAGCAAATGTTTCCTTCGGCGGAACTTCCCTGATCATTATTGCCGGAGTTGTACTGGAGACAATCAAACAGATTGAATCACAGATGCTGGTAAGACATTACACAGGATTTTTAAGTGATTAAATTTGAATAAATAATATACGTTTAGGCAGTCGTTTGGATGACGCCTTCGATCAAGACAACAGAAGCAGGATAGTGCCTGCATCTCAGTTTGTCCTGATCTGAAGGAAGAATCAGACGGCTGTTTTTTTAGATTTTCTTTCATTTTGTGTATGGAATCGGATTTTCTTTAGCTTTTCTTTCATATGGGAGTCTTCTGTTGAAATGAGCAAAATACAGAGTATAATATATAATATTATTGTAACTTAGGACAATATAAAATCATTGATTTTTCTGGGGGGGGTATAATAAACTATACCCTTTTTATATTGTCTGAAAACAGGAGGAAAAATATGAAACAGGAACTTTTATCAATTATCGTGCCGGCTTACAATGAAGAATCAACAGTGAAAATTTTCCTGGAAGAAACAGAAAAATATACGGCGGAGATGCCAGTTGATGTGGAATATCTCTTTGTGGATGATGGTTCCACGGATAATACCATGGAGAAGCTTAGGGATCTGAGCGAAAAAAACGAGAAAGTACATTATCTCTCCTTCTCCAGAAATTTTGGGAAGGAAGCAGCCATATATGCGGGGATGCAGTATTCCCGCGGGGATTATGTGGTCATCATGGATGCAGATCTGCAGGACCCGCCGTCTTTGCTCCCGGAAATGTACAGGCTCATCACAGAGGAACAATACGACTGTGTGGGGAGCCGAAGGGTGGACAGAAAAGGAGAACCGCCGATTCGCTCTTTTTTTGCCCGGATGTTTTACAGAATGATCAACCGCATGTCAAAAACAGATGTGGTGGATGGAGCCAGAGATTTTCAGATGATGCGGCGGAAAGTGGTGGATGCCATTTTGTCCATGCCGGAGAAGAACCGTTTTTCCAAAGGTATTTTCGGCTGGGTCGGTTTTAAAAAGAAGTGGCTGGAATACGAAAATATAGAACGGGTGGCAGGAGAGACCAAATGGTCTTTCTGGAAACTTTTAGTTTACGCGCTGGACGGAATCGTCGCCTTCACCACGGTTCCCCTGGTTTTTTCTTCATTGCTGGGGATCTTGTTCTGTCTTGCTGCACTGATTATGATCGTATTTATTATTGTCAAAACTGTTGTATTCGGAGATCCCACCACAGGCTGGCCGTCTCTGGCTTGTATCGTTATCTTTGTATCGGGTGTACAGCTTTTTTGTATCGGTATACTGGGACAGTATCTGGCCAAGACCTACATTGAAACTAAAAACCGGCCGATTTTTCTGGTGGAAGAGACAAATATAAAAGAAAAACCGGAAATAAATCAGAGATGATCAACAAGAAAGAGAGAAAGACAAATGAAGTTTAGCAAAAGAAGAAAGGAAATATTGTCGTATATTGGTATTTACACAGTTGTATTTATTTTAATGTGCCTGCTGGTGTTTCAGCAATTCTGGTCAGAGGGAAGATCGTTTGTGTGGCAGATAGACGGATGGAATCAGCATTATAAGGCGCTGCAGTTTTATTCAGACTGGCTGCAGGGAATCGTGAGAAATCTTGTGGAGAATCATCAGCTGGCCATTCCGCTCTGGAGTCAGTGCATTGGATTTGGCAGCGATATCGTTACTACTTTACACTACTATGTCATAGGAGATCCCTTATGTCTGTTATCCGTATTTGTCCCGGACAGGTACATGGTGAATTTTTATGATGGAATGATTCTTCTGCGTCTGTATCTGGCAGGGCTGGCGTTTGGCGCCTTCTGCTGCTGCAGGAGAAACCGGAATGTCAGAGAAGGGCATATGAATTTCTCTGCGGAAGATAACAGAAAGGACAGGCTGATAGCCATAACGGGAATGCTGGCGGCATCCATGATCTACCTTTTTTCCGCTTATGCCTTGGTCATGGGGCTTCATCACCCGTATTTTTTAAATCCAATGATCTATCTGCCGCTGATGCTCATAGGAGTGGAAAAAATACTGGAGAAGAAATCACCGGCGCTTTTCATCGCCATGGTCTGTCTCAGCGCCGTCAACAATTTCTATTTCTTTTATATCATCGGATGTAACGTGATCGTCTATGTGCTGATTCGTCTGTTCACCCGATACGGCCTTCGCCGGTGGAAAAAGCTGGTGGGAAATCTGATGAAGATTGCCGGATATGCAGTGACAGGTGCCTGTCTTGCCGGTGTGATGCTGATTCCGGTGCTGAATCTTCTGTCACGGACTGCCCGGATTTCCAGAAAGTCGGGAATAGAACTTTTTTATGAAGGAGATTTTTATAAGAATCTGCCGGTCTTATTTTTTACATCGACACCGACGCTGCCCCATCATACAGCCATGGTATTTTCTTTCGTGGCATTTTTCTGCCTGCTGCTGTTGTTCATGGACCGGAAGAAACATCTGGAGCTTAAAGCAGCTTTTCTTACATTGACTGCAGTCGCGTGTCTGCCGCTGATGGGAAAGATTTTTCATGGCTTTGCCTATTCCTCCAACCGATGGATGTTTGGCTATGTTCTGCTCGTGGCATGTATTGTGTCAGTGGAATGGAGAACACTGTTCTCTTTAAGTACAAAGAAGCTGGCGGTGCTGGCTGTCTCGGCGGCGGCGGCCGGCGGTTATCTTTTATGGCGCAGAGAGATAGCGGTCACCGAAGAGATTCTTTTTATCCTGGCATTTATGGCGGTGGGAATCTGTGTGCTTGCCTTGTCCCATATGGAATGGAGGCACCTTAAGGCTGGCTTGTCTTCTGTCATTATGCTGGTTCTGGTCGCAGCGTCTGTGGGAACCAATGCCTTTTATAATTTTTCAGAGAGAGGGAATAACAGAGCTTCTGAATACAGATACAAGGAGGTTGTGAGAACGGATCTCAATGCTCCGGTGGACACTGCAGTGAAAAAGATAGCGGGGGATGATGTGAAAGAGGCACGTTATTCCGCTGCCTTTGATCTCATTGAGAGAAATTCCACTTTAAAGAGCGGCCTGATGTCCACCCATTTTTACTGGAGTCTGACAGATAAACTGCCAGAGCAATTTTTCAAAGAGATGGGAGTCAATAATAAAACAGATTATAATTACCGGGGACTGGATGGCAGAACGGTACTGAATACTCTGGCGGGAGTGAAATATTATGTGGTGCAGACCGGGGATACAGACAGCCTGCCTTATGGATACGTGAAGAAGGGAAGCTGTCAGATCAGGACAAACCGGGGGCAGAAGAGTTACAGTGTATATGAGAATCAATTTGCCCTTCCCCTGGGATACACTTATGACAGCTATATGGACAGAGAAACCTATGAAAAAATGAACGAACAGGACAAAGAGAAGGGAATGTTACAAAGTGTCCTTCTGGAAAAAGATCTGCCGGGTTATAAGAAGGAATCGCCGGAGCCTACTTCCCGTGTGTTGTCCTGGGAAATAGAGAAAGCGGACGGTGTTTCCGTGGAAGGAAGAAACGACGGAGATGGAAACAGTGAAGACGCTTCACAAAACGGAATCCGTTTTCGGGTGAAAAAGGCCAATGCCAGCATTACCCTGAAACTCATGGACAAAATTCCTGATGCAGAAACAGCAGTGATGGTGAAGGGACTGGAATATAAAGGACAGAAACGGGATATCAGACAGATCAATCTCCGTATAGACGGAAAATCCGGAAGAAAACACGGAGTGCAAAAACGTCTGACATATCTGACGCCGCGCCACGTGAGATACAGCGGAAGGAAAGATTATCTTATTCATCTGGGATGGAGCGAAAAAGGCCGGGATGAGATTACCATATATTTTCCTCGAAGAGGCCGCTACAGCACGGACAAATTCCAGGTGCTCGGACAGACCATGAAAGGGTATGCGGAGGAAACCGCTGCCAGGAAGGAGAACGTACTGGAAAACATGGAGATAGGAACCAACCGGATCAGCGGACAGATTCACCTGTCAGAAAATAAAATCCTATGTCTTGCCTTTCCGTATTCCACCGGGTGGACCGCCTGGGTGGACGGAGAAAAGACGGAAATCCTCCAGGCCAACACCATGTTCATGGCAATTCCTCTGGAAAAGGGCAGTCACGACATTGTATTGACTTACCGGACTCCGGGGCTGACAATGGGAATTGGTTTTTCGGCGCTTGGAGCAGCCCTCTGTGTCATAATTGCTGTGAAAAGAAGATATAACAGAATAAAAATGTTATAGAATTAACAAAATAAAAATTTTGTATTTGTTATATCTGCGTGAAAATGTACAAAAATTAAAATTTAGTACAAAAATAATTAAAATTTTAGATACTTTTTTAGCGATAAATTTAATAAAAAAAGAGAAAATGTACATTTTTGCACAAGACTCAAGGGTTACATTAGGCATTTTGTAAAAAATGTATAATTTACAATTTGGGAAAAATGCGGTAATATATATGCATAGAAACGAGTGATAAAAAGCGGTCTTATTTGTATATTTTATGAAAAATGTGTGTGATTTTTTCATACACATTTGTGCAATTGGTAGACCTGATGGCTGATTTATGTACAAATACTATATCTAACTTGCTGTCTGTGATGCCCAACGCAGGCGGTGGCTGGAATTTTTTTGGCCGGGAAATCTGCATGAAATTTATATACAAAATAAAAGCAGTCTGGTAATTTTGTAACAAATTTCTGCGGAGAAAGCATGGCTGGCCGTTTTCTTATCATGCGGGCAAAGCAAATGGAGGTAAAAAGACATGTATGACATTATTGTAATTGGTGCCGGCGTTGTCGGTACTTGTATTGCCAGAGAGCTTTCTAAATATCAGGCAAACGTTTGCGTGATTGACAAAGGTGACGATGTGGCATCTGGAACTTCAAAAGCAAACAGCGGTATTGTTCATGCCGGTTATGACTGTAAGCCTGGCACTCTGATGGCTAAGCTGAATGTACGTGGTAATGAGCTGTTATATCAGCTGGCAGAGGAACTGGATTTCCCGATCAAGAAAAACGGTTCTCTGATTGTCTGTACAGTAGAATCTGAGAGAGGAAAACTGGACGAGCTGCTGGCACAGGCCAATGCCAACGGTGTTCCGGATGCAAGAATTGTGGAGAGAGACGAGCTTCTTCAGATGGAGCCGAACCTGTCCCCGAATTCTGTTGCAGCCCTTTACGTTCCGACCGGCGGAATCATCTGTCCGTTCAATCTTGCCATTGCCATGGGCGAGAACGCTGCAGTCAATGGCGTTGAATTTAAATTTGAGACAAAGGTAGAGAATATTGTAAAGAAAGACGGCTACTATGAGCTGGATACCAACAAAGGTGTCATGGAGACAAAAGCTGTTGTCAACGCTGCCGGTGTTTATGCAGATGTAATGCATAACATGGTAAGCGAGAAGAAGATGAAGATCGTTGCCCGTAAAGGTGAATATCTGCTGATGGATAAGGAACTTGGCAATTACTTCACAGCGACAATCTTCCCGCTGCCGGGCCCGATGGGCAAGGGTGTTCTTACAGCTCCTACCATTCACGGCAATATGTTCGTAGGTCCTTCCGCAACAGATATCGAGGATAAAGAAGGCGTAAATACCACACAGGAAATCATCAATGATCTGGTAGATAAGGCTTCCAACAGTTATCTGACAAAGGATCGTCTTCCAATGAATAAAGTCATTACTTCTTTTGCCGGCCTTCGTGCCCACGAAGAACATCATGAATTTATCGTAGAAGAGGTTGCTGATGCACCGGGCTTCTTCGATGCAGCAGGTATTGAATCTCCTGGTCTTACCAGCTCCCCTGCCATTGCAGAGATGATGGTTGGCCTGATCCAGGATAAATATCATTTCCCGAAGAATGAGAACTTCATTGCAAAGAGAAAAGGCATCGTTCACATGGAAGATCTCTCCATGGAAGAGAAGAACGAGATGATCAAGAAGAATCCTCAGTACGGCAACATCGTATGCCGTTGTGAGATGGTAACAGAGGGTGAGATCGTAGATGCCATCAATCGTCCGCTGGGCGCAAGATCCCTGGACGGCATCAAACGTCGTACCCGTCAGGGTATGGGCCGCTGCCAGGCTGGCTTCTGTACTCCAAGAACAATGGAAATTCTTTCAAGAGAACTTGGTATTCCTATGACAGAAATCACCAAGAAGGGTGAAGGTTCCAATATGTTAGTAGGAAAGATCAAAGAAGACTAAGATTGAAAGAAAGTGAGGAATAATGCTATGAAATCATATGATGTCATAATTGTCGGCGGAGGCCCGGCAGGTCTTGCTGCTGCCATCTCTGCAAAAAAAGAAGGAATCGACAGTATTTTAATTATCGAAAGAGATAACCAGCTCGGCGGTATCTTAAATCAGTGTATCCATAACGGATTCGGTCTTCATACATTTAAAGAGGAGCTGACCGGACCAGAGTACGCAGACCGTTTCATCCAGCAGGCTGCAGAGTTAAATATCGAATATAAATTACATACCATGGTATGCGACATCTCCCATGATAAAGTTGTGACCGTGATGAACCGGGAAGACGGTATGGTAATGTACCAGGCAAAGGCCGTTGTCCTGGCCATGGGATGCCGTGAGAGACCGCGTGGAGCCCTGAACATTCCTGGTTACCGTCCGGCAGGTATCTATTCTGCAGGTACTGCTCAGAGACTGGTAAACATCGAAGGATTTATGCCGGGTAAAAAAGTTGTCATCCTTGGTTCCGGTGATATCGGACTGATCATGGCAAGACGTATGACTTTTGAGGGCGCGAAGGTACAGTGTGTGGCAGAGGTTATGCCTTACTCCGGAGGTCTGAAGAGAAATATCGTACAGTGTCTGGATGACTATGATATCCCGCTGTACTTAAGCCATACTGTTATTGATATCGAGGGAAGAGACCGTCTGACCGGCGTTGTCATCGCAGAGGTCGGACCGGACAGAAAACCGATCCCTGGCACAGAGATGCACTACGATTGTGATACTCTTCTTCTTTCTGTCGGACTGATCCCGGAGAACGAACTGTCCAAGAAAGCAGAAGTTGAGATGAGCCCGATCACCAACGGACCGATCGTTGATGAGAGCCTGGAGACCAACGTGGAAGGTATCTTTGCCTGCGGTAATGTTCTGCATGTACATGACCTGGTAGACTATGTTTCCGAGGAAGCCGCTCTGGCCGGAAAGAATGCCGCTCAGTATGTAAAAGAACGTTACGGAAAAGATGTGAAGAAGTCTGACAATGTCATCGATATCAAGGCAACAGACGGCGCACGTTACACGGTTCCTACTTCCATCCATCTGGACAACATGGCAGATCTGCTGACAGTACGTTTCCGTGTGGGCAGTGTATTTAAAGACAGCTATATCAGCGTGTACTTCAATGATGAGAGAGTACAGCACAGAAAGAAACAGGTTATGGCACCTGGCGAGATGGAACAGATCATCCTGAAGAAAAAAGCTCTTGAGGATTATGACGGATTAAAGACCATCACTGTAAAGATTGAGGAGGAGTAGGATATCATGGAAAAAAGACAATTGACATGTATAGGATGTCCTCTGGGATGTCAGATTACAGTAACAATGGAAAATGGCGAAGTAAAAGATGTGGCAGGTTACACCTGTGCCCGTGGTGAGAAATACGCGAGAGAAGAAGTGACCAACCCGACCCGTACCGTTACGACCATCGTCAGAGTGGATGGCGGTAACCTGGCAGCTGTATCCGTAAAGACAAAGGATGTAATTCCGAAGGCAAAGATCTTCGATATCTTAGAGGAGATCAAACCTGTCATCGTAAAAGCTCCGGTTAAGATCGGTGATGTGATCGTTCCTAACGTAGCAGGTACCGGTGTGGACGTAGTTGCCACAAAGAACATTGAGGCAGTGTAAATCTTCGAATCTGGAGGTTAATGATATGAAAATTATTATGTTGGGCGCGCCTGGAGCAGGAAAAGGAACCCAGGCGAAGATGCTGGCAGAGAAATACGGAATTCCGCACATTTCCACCGGTGATATCTTCAGAATGAATATCAAAAATAATACAGAGCTCGGAAAGAAAGCGAAAGGATATATGGATGCCGGCGAGCTGGTTCCGGACGAGCTGACTGTAGATTTGGTTATCGACAGAATCAAAGAGAAAGACTGTATGAACGGTTTTATTCTGGATGGATTTCCACGGAATATTCCACAGGCTGAGGCTCTTGATTACGCGTTGAATAATCAGAACGAAAAGATTGATTACGCTATCAATGTGGATGTGCCGGATGCCAATATCATCGAGAGAATGTCCGGAAGAAGAGCCTGCTTAAACTGCGGCGCCACCTATCACATTGTAAATCTTCCAAGTAAAAAGGAAGGTATCTGCGATGTCTGTGGAGAAAAACTGGTTCTTCGTGATGATGACAAGCCGGAGACCGTCAAGAAAAGACTGCAGGTATATCATGAGCAGACCCAGCCGCTGATCGACTATTATAATAAGAAGGAAGTCCTTCTCACAGTGGATGGCACAAAGGATATTCAGGTGGTATTTGACGAGATCACAGCAGTGCTTGGATAAAATCAAAAATGTTCTGACAGCAATTCAGAAGAAATGGAGCAGGACCGCGTACAGCGGCCCTGCTTTTCGTCATGTCGGGGAGTAGTTACATTTGACAGAATGACCGATTCAGATTATTATAGAAAAATAAATAAAAAACATATTGGAATGAAATAAAGGGAGAACGTATGTCAATTACAATAAAAAGCGAACATGAGATTGAATTAATGCGGACGGCCGGTCAGATTCTGGCAAAGGTCCACTACGAGCTGGGAAAAGAACTGAAAGAGGGAATGACCACAAAGGACATTGACCGTCTGGGAGAAGAGATGATCCGGAGCTACGGCTGTATTCCGAATTTTTTGAATTATAACGGTTATCCGGCGTCCATCTGCGTATCGGTCAACAACGAGGTGGTACATGGTATTCCTTCTGATAAGAGGTATATCAAAAACGGAGATATCGTCAGCCTGGATGCCGGTCTCATTTACAAAGGATATCATTCAGATGCCGCAAGGACCCACGGAGTGGGGGAGATCAGCGATGAAGCCAGGAAACTGATCGATGTGACAAAACAGTCCTTTTTTGAAGGAATAAAAAATGCGAAACCAGGCAACCATTTAGTTGATATTGCCAGGGGAATCCAGACTTACGCCGAGAAGAACCGTTTTTCTGTTGTGCGGGATCTGGTAGGCCATGGCATCGGCACTTCTCTGCATGAAGAACCGGAGATCCCGAACTTTGTGCGCAGACGCCGGGGAGCGAGACTTCAGAAGGGGATGACTCTTGCCGTCGAACCGATGATCAATGCGGGAACTTACGATGTGTGGTGGATGGATGACGACTGGACAGTAGTCACCAGGGACGGAAGGCTTTCCGCTCATTATGAGAATACCATTGCCATCACCGATGACGGATGTGAGATTCTCACCATGCTGCCGGAGGAGAAATAACAGATTTTCTGCCGGATATGGGCAGTTTTCATAAAACAAAACGGATAAAATAAATTTACTTTTTAAAATTTTTTGCTTGTAACGGAGAAAATATATGATAGAATATAAAGCAGGTTATTTTGCCACGTCTTTATGCGGTCATGACAAAGGAAGACTTTATATGATCGTCAGTGAGGCTGGTGAGATGGTGGGGCTGTGTGACGGTGTACACAGATGCCTTGCCAACCCCAAAATGAAAAAAAAGAAACATGTTCAGATGATGCGCTCTGAGAAAATGGCAGAAGCTTTCCCGTCTCTGATTCAGTCGGCCGACGCGGATATGCAGATTAAAAAAGCGGTACTGGCAGCGGGAGAGCGCAAGTAAAGAAAGCAGGAGGATTATATAGTATGTCAAAATCAGATGTTATTGAAGTAGAAGGAAAGGTAGTAGAGAAGCTTCCTAACGCTATGTTCAAGGTGGAGCTGGAGAATGGCCATCAGGTGCTGGGTCACATCAGCGGCAAATTACGCATGAACTTTATCAAGATTTTACCTGGAGATAAAGTGACCATTGAACTTTCCCCATACGATTTAACAAAAGGCAGAATTATCTGGAGAGATAAATAGACAGAAAGGTTTTGTACGATTTAGCCTTGAAAGACGGTATATTTATGCCGACTTTTGGCATTTTCGTGCTTGCTTTTTGTATAGATGAATGATATAATAATCGCTGAACGTTTTGGAAAGGAGAGTTTATCGTGAAGGTTAGAGCATCAGTAAAGCCTATCTGTGAAAAATGTAAAGTTATCAAACGGAAAGGCGCAATCAGAATCATTTGCGAAAATCCAAAACATAAACAGAGACAGGGATAAGAATTAGTTCGGCACCGCCCAGGCGGTCAGGGATTAAGGACGATACTTGATTTTTGTTGTGTCATTGGTTACAGTATCCCATCAGGGTATTGTACGACATTGCTACCGTCATGGCAATTATATTTTTAAATAAGCGGCTGCGGTAAACGGAAGTTTACCGATTTTATTTTAAGAGAATTATTTTGAATTTGAAAAGAGCATTCGATGAGAGACACGTTAGTCATTTCACCGTACTGCGGTAACGATGGATTGATTCGAATAAGATTTTTAGTGGAGGTGCACACATGGCTCGTATTTCGGGTGTCGATTTACCTAGAGAAAAACGTGTAGAAATTGGTCTGACTTATATTTATGGAATTGGAAGAACAAGCGCTGACAAGATTCTTGCAGCAGCAAACGTGAATCCTGATACACGTGTACGTGATTTAACAGATGAAGAAGTTCGCCGCATCAGCGAAATCATCAATGCTGATTACACAGTAGAGGGTGACCTGCGTCGTGAGATCGCTATGAACATCAAACGTCTGCAGGAGATCGGATGCTACAGAGGCATTCGTCACAGAAAAGGTCTTCCGGTTCGTGGACAGAAAACAAAAACAAATGCCAGAACACGTAAAGGTCCTAGAAAAACAGTTGCAAATAAGAAGAAATAAGTGTGAGCTTACGCTTCACGCTATTTGTATGTCCGCATGAGGACGATTTTAAAGAAGAGATAAGTATTATTTATAGATTCAATAACCTACAGGAGGGTTTCGTCAATGGCAAAAAAAGTCGCAAAAAAGGTGACGAAAAAACGTGTAAAGAAAAATATCCAGCATGGACAGGCACACATTCAGTCATCCTTTAATAATACAATTGTAACATTAACTGACTCTGAAGGTAACGCTATTTCCTGGGCAAGCGCAGGAGAGATGGGCTTCAGAGGCTCCAAAAAGTCCACACCATACGCAGCACAGATGGCAGCAGAAGCAGCTACAAAGGCAGCGGTTATCCACGGTTTAAAGACTGTGGAAGTTATGGTAAAAGGACCTGGTTCAGGCAGAGAGGCAGCAATCCGTGCTCTGCAGGCATGCGGTCTTGAAGTAACAAGCATCAAAGACGTTACTCCGGTACCACATAACGGATGCCGTCCACCAAAGAGAAGAAGAGTCTAGTCTGATAGGAGGTAAGTTAGAATGGCAATTGATAGAACTCCAGTCCTGAAAAGATGCAGGTCTTTAGATATGGACCCTGTATACCTGGGCGTAAATAAAAAATCCAACAGAAAGTTAGTTCGTTCCAGCAGAAAGATCAGCGAGTATGGTCTTCAGCTTCGCGAAAAACAGAAAGCAAAATTCATCTACGGCGTATTAGAAAAACCTTTCAGAAATTACTATGCTAAGGCTGAGAGAATGCAGGGCCTTGCAGGTACAAACCTGATGGTTCTTCTTGAGACAAGACTTGACAACATCGTGTTCCGTATGGGCTTTGCAAGAACAAGAAGAGAAGCAAGACAGATTGTCGGACACAAACACATCCTTGTGAATGGAAAATGTGTCAACATTCCTTCCTACAGAGTAAGCGTTGGCGATGTGATCGAAGTCAAAGAAAATAAAAAGACAATGCAGAGATACAAAGACATCGCTGAGGCTACAGATGGTGTTTTAGTACCGGCTTGGTTAGACGCTGACCTGGAGAACTTCAAAGGAAGCGTAAAAGAGCTTCCTTCCAGAGATATGATTGATGTTCCTGTAAATGAGACATTAATCGTCGAGTTATATTCCAAATAATTAATGATTCTTCCAATTGGATGCCTGATTTTCAGGCATTCAATTGTGGTATGTATTGAAGTTTGTCCAAAAGGAGGGTCCCATTCGTGTTTGATTTCGAAAAACCAAGAATTGAAATAGCAGAAATTTCAGAAGACAATAAATATGGTCGTTTTGTGGTGGAACCGCTGGAAAGAGGTTACGGCACAACTTTAGGTAACTCCTTAAGAAGAATCATGTTATCCTCATTACCGGGGGCGGCTGTCAGTGCAGTGAAGATTAAAGGTGTCCTGCATGAGTTCAGTTCTATTCCTGGAGTCAAAGAGGATGTCACTGAAATCATTATGAATATCAAAGAGCTGGCTATCAAGAATAACAGCTCATCCAATGAGCCGAAGCGCGCTTTTATTGAATACAGCGGTGAGGGCGTTGTCACAGCTGCTGACATTCAGGTTGACAGTGACATCGAGATTATCAATCCGGATTTAGTCATCGCAACGTTAAGCGGCGGTGCAGACAGTCATTTTGAAGCGGAGCTGACGATCACAAAAGGCCGCGGTTATGTTGGAGCAGACAAAAACAAAACAGAAGACCAGTCCATTGATGTAATTGCAGTGGATTCTATTTATACACCGGTCGAGAGAGTAAACTTAACAGTAGAGAATACTCGTGTCGGACAGATTACAGACTTTGATAAGCTGACGCTGGATGTTTTCACTAACGGAACACTGGCACCGGATGAGGCAGTGAGTCTTGCAGCTAAAGTATTGAGCGAGCATCTGAATCTTTTCATTGATTTATCTGAAAACGCAAAAGTTGCTGAGGTCATGGTTGAGACCGCTCAGGATCCGGTTGACAAAGTGCTGGAAATGAATATTGACGAGCTGGAATTATCTGTTCGTTCTTACAACTGTCTGAAGAGAGCAGGTATTAATACCGTAGAAGAGTTGACCAACAAGACTCCGGAAGATATGATGAAGGTTCGTAACCTTGGACGGAAGTCTTTGGAAGAGGTTCTGGCTAAGTTAAAAGAGCTGGGGCTTTCCCTCAACTCAAGTGAAGAGTAGATAATCGGCTTTTGCCGATAGATTTCCTGTGCCGGAGCAGCGGCGCAGGGCATACAATAGACCCGCCTAGGCTGAAGGTAAAGTAAGCATGGCGAAAAATAAACAGGAGGTCCATTACAATGGCAAAATACAGAAAATTAGGCAGAACATCCAATCAGAGAAAAGCATTATTACGTAATCAGGTAACACAGTTACTGTATCATGGAAAGATTCGTACAACAGAGGCAAAGGCAAAAGAGATTCGTAAAATTGCAGAAGGCCTGATCGCACTGGGTGTGAAAGAAAAAGATAACTACGAAGTTGTTAAGGTTCAGGCAAAAGTTGCCAAAAAAGATAAAGATGGCAAGAGAGTGAAAGAAGTTGTAGACGGCAAGAAAGTTACCGTATATGACACAGTAGAGAAAGAAATCAAAAAAGATCTGCCTTCCAGACTTCACGCAAGACGTCAGATGTTAAAGGTATTATATCCTGTAACAGAGGTTCCTGCTGAAGCTAAGGGAAGAAAAGCAAATACAAAGAAAATCGATTTAGCACAGAAGATTTTTGACGAGTACGGTCCAAAATATGCCGGACGTAACGGTGGTTACACCAGAATCGTCAAAATTGGACAGCGTAAAGGTGACGCTGCTCTGGAAGTTATCATCGAGTTAGTATAATGAATAAATGATCGGAGGAGACTGTTACGGCGGTCTCCTTTTTTGTCGTTGCGGCGGGAAGTGTCCACGTCGGAAGAAGAAAACATATGAATGAATCGAAGCGGCAATAAAGATGAATGAGTCTGATGATATTCAATGACGATCAACGATCAATGAGATGAATGATAGATAATAAGACAGCTATGAAAATAATAGAGACATTAAACCTGATTTTTAAATATAGAACTTACACAGAGGACCAGGAGATCCCAGAGGAGAAGACCGTCCTGGACGATGTGTCCATCTCCATAAAAAAGGGGAATTTTGTCGGTATCCTCGGTCATAACGGTTCCGGCAAATCCACCCTGGCCAGACAGCTGACGGCATTGCTGCAGCCTACGGACGGAGCTGTATTCATTAAAAACATGGATTCCTCTCTTCCGGAAAACATTATTCCAATCCGAAAGACAGCGGGCATGGTATTCCAGAATCCTGATAATCAGATCATCGGCAATCTGGTGGAGGAAGATGTGGCCTTTGGCCCCGAAAACCTGGGCGTTCCCACAGAGCAGATCTGGGGCAGGATAGCCGAAGCCCTGGAGGCAACGGGAATGACTGCCTATCGGGAACAGTCACCGGGGAGCCTCTCCGGCGGTCAGAAACAGAAGGTGGCTATTGCCGGAATCCTTGCCATGGAGCCAGAGTGTATCGTTTTCGATGAACCTACCGCCATGCTGGACCCAAGGGGAAGAAAGGAAGTGCTAGATGCCATCTGGCACCTCAATAAAGACAAAGGCATCACAGTCATCTACATCACCCATCATATTGAGGAAGTGGAGAATGCCGACTATATCTATGTGATGAACAAAGGACAGGTGGCCATGGAGGGACGTCCGGAGGAACTTTGGCCGCAGACAGAGACTCTGAAAAGCCTTGGTATTTCTCTGCCTTTTGACAAGGAACTGCTTTTGCTGCTGCGGCAGGGAGGTATGGAGATTCCGGCGAGGATCCAGACAGGAGAAGCGCTGGCAGAATATCTGACGGCATTTGGCGCCGGGAAGTATTGAGAACGATCATAAATAAAAGACAGATAGAAGATTATACAATACTGTTTGATACATTTGACAGGAAATTATTATGGGAATTGTTTTGAAAAATATTAGTTACCAATATAAAGATCAGTGGCAGAAAGAGAAACAATATGCCATCCGGGATATTAGTTTTTCTCTGGAAAAGGGAGAATATGCGGCGTTGATCGGCCACAGCGGTTCAGGAAAATCCACTCTTCTTCAACATTTAAACGGCCTGCTCCGCCCGGTTTCCGGCGAGTATTTGTTCGACGGAGAAAATGTTTTCGGAGGAAAGTTTCCTCTGCAAAAGCTCCGGCAAAAGGTAGCACTCTGTTTCCAGTACCCGGAATATCAGCTTTTTGAGGAAACTGTGCTGAAAGATATCTCCTTCGGACCAAAAAATCTGGGTTTTGACCAGCACACCTGCGAGGAAAAAGCAAGGAAGGCCATGGAACTTGTGGGAATCGCTCCCGACCTGGAAGATGCTTCGCCCTTTGCGCTCTCCGGAGGACAGAAAAGAAGAGTAGCACTGGCAGGCATTCTGGCCATGGAACCGGAATATCTCATTCTCGATGAACCGGTGGCAGGACTGGATGGTAAGGGAAAAGATAATCTGTTCTCCCTGCTTCGTTATCTCAATGAAGAAAAGAAGATCACTATTCTGCTGGTCTCTCATGACATGGACGATGTGGCAGCCAATGCCCGCCGGGTTCTTGTGATGAACCATGGCGAGCTGATCATGGACGACACTACAGAGAAGGTCTTTTCAAGAGAAAAAGAACTGAAAACCATAGGACTTGCCATACCTCAGGCACTGCAGTTCTACAACAGTCTGAAATCAGGAGGATATTTTAAAAACGTATCCGAAACCTGGAATAAAAAGAAAACGGTGGAGACAGCGCAGGCAGAAAGAAACGGAAAGACAGCGCAGGCAGAAAGAAATGGAAAGACACCGCTGACTGTAGAAGAACTGGCCATACGTATTTTGGAGGAAAACCGATGCTTCGAGAAATGACATTAGGACAATATTATAAGGCGGATTCTCCCCTTCACCGGCTGGATCCGCGGGTCAAACTGGCGGGAACGCTTCTGTTTGTGATCACTCTGTTTTTCCCGAAATCTGTGTTGGGCCTTGTGACGGCGACCCTGTTTCTGGGGATTATCATTGCCTTGTCCCGGGTGCCGTTTTCCATGGTGATCCGCGGCGTAAAACCGCTCTTTATCATCATTTGCTTTTCGGCTATTGTCAACCTTCTCTGCACACCGGGAACAGTACTTCTTGAGGCGGGACCTGTACGAATCACCCGGGAAGGTATCTGGATATCGTTTTATCTGGTGGTGCGTCTGGTGTATCTGGTCATGGGATCATCCATCATGACATTTACCACGACACCGAATCAGCTTACAGACGGACTGGAGAAATCTCTGGGATTCCTGCAGCACCTTCGGATACCGATTCATGAACTTTCTATGATGATTTCCATTGCCCTTCGTTTTATTCCGATCCTCACGGAGGAGCTGGATAAGATCATGAAAGCGCAGATGTCCAGAGGAGCGGATCTGGAATCCGGAAATATTCTTCAGAGAGCCAGAAAAATGCTGCCGGTATTGGTGCCGCTGTTTATTTCCGCCATCCGTCGTGCTTCTGACCTGGCCCTGGCCATGGACGCCCGGTGCTATAACGGCGGAGAGGGAAGAACGAAACTGAAACCACTTATATATAGAAGAAATGATTTTATCGCTTACGGGATTCTGTTCTTGTATGTGGCGGTGATGGTATTGTGGGGGTTTTGCTTCAGGTGGGATTTATAAAGGTGGTAACAGTTACCCAATCAAACAGACAATGACGTATGGCACATACGGATTCGCCCGACTCGACCCTCAGTCGGACTGACCGGGGGCAGGGGTATCATTGTAAAATGACTATATCAGTCCTCCTTCACAGCTCGCGGTCGAAAGCCGTATGTGTCCAAAACGTCATTTGCCTGTTGAAAAGCCTTTGTTTCACCTTTACAAACATCCTGTGCTACATTGACAAATCCGCAGGCTATAGCTACAGACGAATAGCTGATACCCAAATTTATGGTCGTATCTGTCTGGCATGAATCAGCAGAGCAAGCTGCACGGGCAGCACTTCTGTCGGTTTGGATCAGGTATTTTTGTTATCATCGATGGACCTTTTAACAGTCAAAAACTGCCACAATCTGTTGTCTTGCCAGGGTAGCCAGGATTCTTTGTAAATCTCTATATACGCAGACTGCATTTGGAGAAGACGAGGTATTGATATGGTTTGACGACGACTGTGAGCGCAGGCGTCTGATTTATATTGACGAAATACAGCCAGGTACCAGTCTGCCGAAGTGGAGGAGGAAAACTTTTATCAATGCCTTGTCTTCGGTAAAGCAGCCTTCTGTGGGCTGCAAAGAGATTTACAAATCCAAATTTAAAATAATAACAGGAGATTTTCATGAAACGATTTAAACTCACCGTTGCTTATGACGGAACCAACTACTGCGGCTGGCAGATTCAGCCTGGTGCTCCGACGGTGGAAGGCGAATTGAATAAAGCATTAAAACAGCTTACCGGCGAAGAGATTCAGGTAATTGGCGCCAGCCGGACGGATGCCGGCGTTCATGCCTATGGAAATGTGGCAGTTTTTGATTCCGGTACACCTATACCGGGGGAAAAGCTGCTTTTTGCTCTAAATCCTCGTCTGCCGGAGGATATCCGGATTGTGGATTCCTGCCAGGTGGAGGATGATTTTCATCCAAGGCACTGCGACACAAGAAAAACTTACGAATATCATATTCATACCGGTCGTACTCCGCTGCCAACCTGCCGGCTTTACAGCCACTGGATTCCACGTATGCTGGATGCGGATGCCATGAATGAAGCAGCTCGGTATCTGGTGGGAACCCATGATTTTAAAAGTTTCTGTGCTGCTCAGACTCAGGTAAAAACTACGGTGCGGACGGTCCTTGGGATCACGGTGGAGCAGCAGGAAAGTGATTTATGTGTGACGAAGACAGATATGGGGCAGAAACCGGAAAGATCTGATACTACATTTTCTCAGGATATCGTTATCCGCGTGGAGGGCGAAGGATTTCTCTATAACATGGTGCGCATCATCAGTGGTACACTGATCAAAGTCGGTCTTCATGGCTGGCCGCCGGAATATGTGAAAGAAATCCTCGAAAGCCGGGACAGAACCCGGGCGGGAGAAACCGCCCCGGCCAAAGGCCTGTTCCTGAAAAAAATTGAATATCTGTAAAAGGAGAAGTATGGTGCCGAAATATCATTGTCCTGTGTATTGTCTGAGAAAAGAGTCTATGATAAAATAAAAAAAGAACAACGCAGACTGATCAAAACAAAAATACGGGAGGATGAGTGTATGAAGAAAATGTATATGTTTGGCAGTATGCTGGCGCTGGCGTTGTTATTTTGTCTGATGCCATCCCGAACGGCGCAGGCGGCAAACCCGCAGCAAGCAGACCTGACAGGAAGCTATTATACCAATTATGATATCACCGGAGATGGGGTGAACGATACCATCCGGATCAGAAAAAGGCAGGTAGCATCCGGCGTTTATGATGGGTTTTATATGTCTGTAAACGGTCAGGAGGTTATTCATTTATTACATAATTATTATTTTTATGAGGACCATGTCAAACTGTATACGCTTCAGGATGGAACGGTCATTGTCTATATTTACCTGCAGGGAGATAATCTGGATGGCCCGTGTGGATTGTATGTCTATGGCAATGGAAGACTGAATCAGGTGTTGAATTTTCAGACATTTTTTAAATATGGAATGCATAATACCGGAGAAGTTCTTAAAGTATCCGGAAACCGCCTGAAAGTGAAGTTCTTTTCCATGTCCCAGGCATTTGCAGGGATTGATATGAAATATACTTATCAATATAAAAATGGGCGACTGATTCCTGTGACGAAGTACGGAAAAGTAAAAGTTTATAAAAAGAAACCAAAAAAACCGGCAACAGCGAGAAAGTCTTTCTGGCTGTACAAATCTGCCACTTCTTCCAGGAAAAAAATCCGGGTGAACAAAGGGCAGAAATTCCGGGTGGAGAAATGTTATGTGAACGGTTCCCAGGTACGTTTTAAAGTAAAGCTCACTAACGGCAGGAACGGATGGGTGAAGTCGCCGAAGCGTTTTCTCACAAAAGGTCCGTTGATAAAAGAAACTATGTATGCCGGATAAAAATATAAATATAGTATCCGCAGCCATATACGGCACAAGATTTTGTACTGTGTGTGGCTGCGGTTTTTCAGTGAAAAAAGATAAAATATCTTAAAAAATTCGTTGACACGCCCGGCCGGATATTATATAATATCTAACTGTGATATGCGAATAAATGCGTCTCAAAGCCCCGGGATGCATTTTTTTCATAGACCTGCAC
Source organism: Eubacterium sp. An11 (assembly GCF_002161065.1). Lineage (GTDB taxonomy): Bacteria > Bacillota > Clostridia > Lachnospirales > Lachnospiraceae > Anaerobutyricum > Anaerobutyricum faecale. The sequence goes on from NZ_NFLV01000011.1 coordinate 66,493, forward strand.
AGGCAGGATTGAATGTGATGGAGGGTCCGGACAGCCAGGAAGTCACATTCCGTACAAGATTGATTCAGATTTTAACAGGAGGAGACAGACTCATGAAAAGTTTTATGGCTAGCCCATCTACCATCACAAGAGACTGGTATGTAGTTGATGCTACAGGACATACATTAGGACGTTTAGCATCTGAAGTTGCTAAAGTTTTAAGAGGAAAAAACAAACCGATTTTCACACCACACATGGACTGCGGTGATTATGTAATTATCGTAAACGCTGACAAGATCAAAGTAACTGGTAAGAAATTAGACCAGAAGATCTACTACCATCACAGCGATTACGTTGGTGGAATGAAAGAAACCACTTTAAAAGAGAAACTGGCTAAGAAACCAGAACAAGTTCTTGAACTTGCCGTAAAAGGTATGCTTCCTAAAGGACCTCTTGGAAGACAGATGTACAGAAAGCTTTATGTATATGCTGGTCCAGATCACAAACATGCTGCACAGCAGCCAAAAGAGTTAGAAATCAAGTATTAATTTAAGGAGGAAAAGTAAGTGGCTACTACAAGATATTACGGAACTGGTAGAAGAAAAAGCAGTGTGGCAAGAGTTTACCTTATGCCAGGAACAGGAAAAGTAACAATCAATAAAAAAGATATGGATGATTACTTTGGATTTGACACATTAAAAGTTATCGCTCGTCAGCCATTGGAGTTAACATCCACAGCAGATAAATTTGACGTATTAGTAAACGTACACGGCGGCGGCTACACAGGACAGGCTGGTGCAATCCGTCACGGAATCGCAAGAGCTCTTCTGGAAGCAGATCCAGAGTTCCGTCCGGTATTAAAGAAAGCCGGATTCCTTACCCGTGACCCACGTATGAAAGAAAGAAAGAAATACGGTCTCAAAAAAGCTCGTAGAGCACCACAGTTCTCCAAACGTTAATTTCTGTTCATTTCGATATTGGTCGGAAGATTTTCTTCGATGTCGGAAAAGAACAGCAAAGAAGCTGTGTATAAATACAAAAGATTTTATATCCCGGAAGTTTTGGCTTCCGGGATTTTTTCATAGAGTTAAATGAATTTAAAGAAAATAGATTTAAACTATTATAATTTTCTGAAAAATTATTTTTTTAAATACAACGTAAAGTTTATTAAAAATTTATCTTTTCCCCCGGCCATCAGCCGGGGGTATTTTTCTGTCACACTTTCTAAAAATTTTTCTATTTTTTTACGATTTTTTTACCTATTCTACATATTGACACTTAAAATGTTTATATGATATCGTTGAAGAGATTTGCGGGTAAAGGAGGAAAGGCAATGAGAGAGAATTGCAGGGCATCGGCGGCATCTATAGAAGCTGCGTCGGGAGCTGTTTTCGGCATGTCGGTCAGAACAGCCATAAAGGCTGTATCAGCAGTGCTTCTGGCTGCGATGTTTGGCATTTTTCTGATCGTTGCTTTTCCGGCTGCGGAGAGCGGAAGCTCTGGTATGGATGCAGAGACAGTGTCTGTGCAGACGCTGCAGCGGCATGGCAGGAAGGCATATGCCAATGGGGATGTGCCATTGATTTCCAACGTAAGTGATTTACCTGTGATCAGCGATATCTATGATGAATATGATTTGAAAGTTGTACATAATCTTTCTGCAGGGCAGATGAAAAGTATGCAGGGAGTAGTATGGAAGATAGGGTGGATAGCGGCGGCCTTGTTTGCACTTTATGTTTATAAAGTATTTTTTCAGAAGGTGCGGCCTTATACATTTCGGCGGTCCTGCTTTTCCTGTGAGCTTATGATTCTGCTGAAAAAAGACGGGAAGAAGCGATGATGTGTATTACTGGAGAGAGAAGAATAGTCAGATAGGTATAGTCTGTCGGCAGAAGGTACGGGTTACATTTTAAGTAGAAATGATTTTAATAAGTAGAAATGTACGGACATAAAATGTACTGACTGTCGGGAAAAATTTATTACAGCGATTGAAAGGAGCTTTTATGGACACATCGTTTCTTTATTTTTGGGAAGGAATCTTTCAAAATCCGATGTTGTTAATTTCGGCTTTGTTTACACTGGGAGTTATTTTTGTTAATGGCTGGACGGATGCGCCGAACGCCATTGCAACTTGTGTGACGACCCGGTGTCTGAGACCGCGGCAGGCCATTATGATGAGTGCCGTGTTTAATTTCCTGGGTGTATTTGTGATGACACAGATCAACAGTTCTGTGGCATCTACTATTAGTAATATGGTAGATTTCGGGGATAATACTCAGAGCGCGTTGATCGCCTTATGTGCAGCGTTATTTTCCATTGTGGTTTACAGCGTGGCGGCATCATTTTTCGGAATACCGACCAGCGAGAGCCACAGCCTGATTGCAGGTCTTACAGGCGCTGCTATCGCTATTCAGGGAGGCGTGGACGGCGTCAATGGTGCAGAATGGGTTAAGGTTCTGTATGGCCTTGTGCTGAGCCTTGTGCTTGGTTTTGTGACAGGATGGGTCGTATGTAAGATCATCACGATCCTTTTCCAGAATATGGAGCGCAGAAAGGCCAATACTTTTTTCCGTTATGCGCAGATTGCCGGTGCGGCAGCCATGAGTTTTATGCATGGAGCGCAGGATGGACAGAAGTTTATCGGTGTTCTGTTTTTAGGTATCGCTTTTGCGGGTGGACAGAATTCCGTGGCAGGTATGGTGATTCCGGTCTGGCTGATGCTTCTGTGCAGTATCGTTATGGGACTTGGAACCAGCGTTGGCGGTGAGAAGATCATCAAGTCCGTGGGTATGGATATGGTAAAACTAGAGAGATATCAGGGCTTCTCTGCTGACGTGGCAGGTGCAATCTGTCTGCTTTATTCCAGTCTGTTTGGTATTCCGGTATCGACAACCCATACGAAGACCAGCGCTATCATGGGCGTGGGAGCAGTAAAAAGATTATCCGCCATTAATTTTGGTGTGGTTAAAGACATGATGCTGACCTGGATCTTCACATTCCCGGGATGCGGACTGATCAGTTTTGTAATTGCAAAATTATTTATGTTTATTTTCGGATAAATATCATTACTATATACGGAGGAAAAAGAAATGTCAAAAAAGCAAGATTCTTTTTATTATAATAATTTTATCAGCTGTGCGGAATATTCCTGTAAGGCAGTACATTTACTGAAAAATATACTGACAGATTTTAACCCGGATGAGATTTCATCAAAAATGGATGAGATTCATGACATTGAACATAAGGCCGATGATACAAAACATGAGATGACGGATAAGCTGGCCAAAGCATTTATCACACCGATTGAGAGAGAAGATATCATTGAGCTCAGTCATCATATTGATGATGTGACAGATAAGGTGGAAGAGGTTCTCATCCGTGTGTACATCAATAATGTGAAGGCGATTCCACAGGAAGCGCTGCAGCTTCTGGATATCGTCTGCAGATGTTGTGAGGAAGTGGAGGATCTTTTGAGAGAGTTTGCGGATTTCAAACATTCCAAGCGCCTGCGAGACAAGATTATTGCCATTAATACACTGGAAGAAGAGGCAGATGCTTTATATATTTCCAGTATGAGAAAACTTCACACAGAAGATAATGATGTACTGCATATCATCGCATGGTCTGAAATATACAGCTACATGGAGAAATGTGCAGACGCCTGTGAACATGTGGCAGATACAGTTGGCAGCGTGGTGATGAAGAATTCCTAAAATTGGGATTTGTCGCTTTGAACCTATAGGGTTTGAAATGATCCCGATGAAGAAGAACAGACGAGATTAGCGGCTTTATATGTATCATAGAAAAACGCAGTCAGGGAAGTCTCCTCCTCCACTTCGGCAGGCTGGCAGGTTCTTCTCTTTCTATGACTGTCATCGACGCCTGCGCTCACAGTCGTCGTCGATCTTCCCTGATCCGTTTTTCTATCATGATCACATATGCCGCAAATCCCTGTCTCCTGCATCACCCGGATGATAGCAAAAATACCTGATTCAAACCGACAGGAAAGCTACCTGTGTGGCTTGCTCTGCAGGTTCATGCCAGACAGACGCGACCATAAATTTGGGTATCCGCTGATTCGTCTGTAGTCATAGCCTGCTGTTTCGCCAACGTAGCGCAGGATTTGTAAAGATGGAACAGGGGCTTTTCAACGGACAGATGACGTTTTGGACACATGCGGCTTTCGACCGCGAGCTGTGAAGGAGGATGAACGGAATCGTCTGATAAAGGTATTTTTGACAGTCCGACTGAGGGTCGAGCCGGGCGAATCCGTATGTGCCTTACGTCATTGTCTGTTTGATCGGGTAACTGTTACCACCTTTACAAATCCAAATTTTTTTTACGCATCAGATACTTTCTGGTGCTTTTTTTGAGCCGTTAACAAAAGAGTATTTGCAAAAAAGAAAGTCACTGTCGTCATATTGGCTTTACATCCGTAAGATGATATAATAAGACAACAGGAGAATGGGAGGTAAAAGGAGGGATTTTATGTTTACGATGTTTAATTCGGAAAGCTTATGGATTGGAACAGATTTGAACTTGTTTAACAGGATTCGGGATGCTCTGCAGGATGCGGAGATTCCATACAAATATAAAACGAAAAATCATCTGTCCGATTGGGGTGGTCATGGAACCGTGCGGGGGAGAACGGGAAGTATCGGCAATCCGACAGGGCAAATGTATCAGTATGAGATTTTTGTGCGCAATGAAGATTACGAGCGGGCAAAGCGATTGATATGACAAATAGGATCAGCAGGCGGTCACAGCGGTATTTTCTGTGGCTGTGAAATACGGATTCTGTTATATATTGCATTGGCAAAAGAAGTCTGTGTCATTAAAATTGGGAGAGAAGGATATGGGATTCTGGATATTTATGCTGTTTTGTGATCTGTTGATTCCTGCTGTCATGATTGGATTTGGAAAGAGATGGCAGAAGAAACCGCCGAAGGAGATCAACAGTATATATGGGTATCGAACAACCATGTCAATGAAGAATAGGGATACCTGGATATTTGCTCATCAGTACTGCGGAAAGATTTGGTACATTTGTGGGTGGATTCTTCTTGTGCTGTCCGTGGCGCTTATGTTTTTGAGCGTGGGAAAAGACGAGGATACCGTGGGAGTTTTGGGGCTGGTCATCTGCCTGATTCAGATTGTTCCGCTTTGTGTCTCCATTATTATGACAGAACGGGGACTTCGCAGGTATTTTGATAAAAAAGGGAGAAGGTTGTTTTCAGGAACACCGGAAGGTGGTTATGATCAAAAAACGGAGGATGATCATGTTACCAAGAATCAGTTTTCTGAAAAAGAAGAAAATGCACTGGCGCTTTGCATGTCTCTGGGAATGTGTTTTGGCATAGGGGCAGGAGTGATTGTCGGAGTTTGGACGGGACAGCTGCCTGTATGCATGATTTTTGGCGTCAGCATCGGTCTGGGAGCCGGGACGGTGATTGGACTGCTGCTTAGAAAGGAGAATCATGATTAAACCGGACGGAAAACATCGGGTATCAAAAATAGATACTTATTTAAATGTGGCGGAGGCATTTGCCTATCGCAGTACCTGTATTAAAAGAAAGTACGGAGCTGTCATTGTAAAAAATGATGTGGTGGTGTCGACGGGTTATAATGGTTCGCCAAGAGGATATGATAATTGTTGTGATATCGGGATTTGTCCGCGGATGGAGAGAAATATGCATCAGGGAGAGGGGTATGATATCTGCCGCGCCATTCATGCGGAGCAGAATGCTCTGCTGAATTGTTCCAGAGAGCAGACCATAGGAGCGGATTTATATCTGACAGGTATCAATCCTTCTGATAATTCCATCCACCGGGCGCGGCCCTGTCCGCTCTGTGCCAGACTGATCATCCAGGCAGGAATACGAAATGTGATCATGCGTACAGGAGGGGATGCGGATGCGTATGTGATCGTGCCAGCGGAAAAGCTGATGTGGCATCATTAGATTGGGATTTGTAAATCTCTTTGCAGCCCACAGAAGGCTGTTTTACCGAAGACAAGGCATTGATAAAAGTTCTCCTCCTCCACTTCGGCAGACTGGTATTTGGCTGTATTTCGTCAATATAAATCAGACGCCTGCGCTCACAGTCGTCGTCAAACCATATCAATACCTCGTCTTCTCTAAATGCAGTCTGCGTGCATAGAGATTTACAAAGAATCCTGGCTACCCTGGCGAAACAACAGATTGTGGCAGTTTTGATTATTAAACGGTCCCATCGATGATAACAAAAATACCTGATTCAAACCGACAGAAGCGCTACCTGTGCAGATCGCTCTGCTGGTTCATGTCAGACAGACGCGACCGTAAATTTTGGTATCCGCTGATTCATCTGTAGCCATAACCTGCTGTTTTGTCAGCGTAGCACAGGATTTTTGTAAAGGTGGAACAAAGGTTTCTCAACAGGCAGATGGCGTTTTGGACACATACGGCTTTCGGCCGCGAGCTGTGAAGGAGGACTGGGGAAGACATCTCATAAAGATATCCCTGGACCGTCCGACTGAGGGCCGAGACGGGCGAATCCGTATGTGTCCTTGCGACATTGTCTGTCTGAGCAGATAGCTGTTACCACCTTTACAAATCCAAATTTTCAGGGAGGTAATGTACATGGGAAAATTAACATTTAAAAGACAAATCATTTTCGGAATTGTACTGATCTTAGCTGGAAATATGCTTGCGTTTGTTTCTCATAACGGTATATTTTCGAATATTGTGTGGGTCATATATGGTCTTTTATTTATTATAAATCCTGTTTTTCCTGAAAGATATAGATATAATGAGAAAAAGGCTAAAATGGGGGTGAGGATTGCGGGGACAGCTTGTATTATAGTTGGTCTGATCAGTCGGTTTATTGTATAAATTCTGAGTGATGCAATTAATCAATCCGGAAAAGGAGGAAGTATGCGTGAAGTAAATCCGATGGATACGAACAGGGCTGTGAGCTGGCAGATGTATATTGACGCGCCGATGCCCATGGTGACAATATTTAAAACCTTAGATATCACCAGATTGATGCGGCTTAAGGAAAGCGGATATAAGCTGAACATGCTGTTGTGTTTCTGTATCCTGCAGGCAGCGGCCGGGACCGGAGAATTCCGGCTTCTTCCGGTGGGAAAAAAGATGATGGAGTATGACAAGATTGGTATCAATGTCATTGTTGCCAATGAAAACGGCGGCATTAATTCCTGTGATATCCCGTTTGAGAGCAGTCTGGAAACGTTCAATGCCAGATATCTGGAACTGACAGAACAGGTGCGGCGGACCTGTGTTGATCATGAAATACAGGATCACATGATCGTGGGGACGTCCAGTCTGGTAAAGTATGATATTGACGGAGCGGTGAATATGTACAGCGGCATTTTTAATAATCCTTTTCTGATCTGGGGCAAATACAGAACAGAGTCAGAGAGGGTGAAACTGCCGTTGTCCTTTCAGTTTCACCATGTGCAGATGGATGGCATGGAGGCCTGTGAATTTCTGGAAAATGTGCAGAGAAAGGTGGATATTTTGGCGGAAGAAATTGCAGAAAACAGGGCGATTTAAAATAATTGGGCAAAAAAGGCAGTATATAATCAATAACACAGGGGAGATTACAAATATTTGGAGGAGATAGTATATAATGATTATGAATTTTCATCCGTGGAAAATTGACGTTGACGTCGATGCCACCAGACAATTTTATGAGGAGAATGACTGTGCGGAGGACAGGGATATCAACCAAAAGTTTTATGACAAAATGTCTCAGGCTCAGAAAGATTTTTTTGCATCCATCGGGGTGGACATTCAAAAGATAAAAGCGAAAGAAAGGATACATGAGATTCCCGGCGAGGAGGATCTGCCGGGTGGAAAAGTGTACATAAGAACACTGGATTTTCTGTTCTGCGGCAGGTTTTTATCTATTCCGGATTACCAGCAGCACATTTACAGTGATGAGGAAATCACCGGGCTGGAACTTCCGGATACCCTTCGGGTCGTTACGATGCCGGAAGGAGAAAAACTGCCGGTATATGATATTGACGGCTGGGCCTGCGTGTTTAAACACCCGTTTTTCCGCATGGAAGAGTGCCAGTATAAAAAATGGGACTGCGGCTATGTGATGGGCTCCATCCTGCTGATGAAAGATTTATAAAAACAGACATAGGGAGAGAAGAGCAGCAACATGATCAGAAAATTTGTACCGGAAGATTTGCAGGAGGTTATGTCCATCTGGCTGGAAACCAATCAGAAAGCTCATGATTTTATTGCTTCTGATTACTGGAGCAGCCACTATGAGATGGTGAAAGAAATGCTGCCCCGGGTAGAAGTGTATGTGTTTGAAACAGATGAAAAAAATGTCCGGGCAGCCGGGAAGATATACGAAGAGGCGGCCGCGGATATCAGAGAACATACTGTCCGCAGATTGGCCGGATTCATCGGTATCACCGGCGGCTATATTGCCGGAATCTTTGTGAAAGAAGGAGAACAGTCCCGGGGAGTGGGAAAGCAGCTGCTTGACCATGCAAAGAAGGGCAGAAGGAGACTCACATTGCAGGTCTATGAAAAAAATGACCGTGCCATACATTTTTATCAGCGGGAGGGATTTCATGTGAGATACTCCGATGTGGATGAGAATACGGGAGAGGCGGAGTTTTTGATGGAGTGGAAAGAGCAAGATATCAATAGAAAAAACAAATAGTATCTTTGATAAGAGAGCATACAGCAGCGGAGATAGATAGCAAGAACAAAAAGTGCCCGAAACCATATCTTTGTCATTCGTTCAAGACAAGGAAAGTGGTATTCGGGCATCTTTCTTTAATAGAAATTCTTATGTAATGAAAAGGCCTCTGCCTTTACAGGATCGTAATACCTCTGTAATGAAAAAGTCTCTGTCTTTACAGGATCGTAATGCCTCTTGCAGCCGCCTCATCATAAATCTCGTCCGGCCATACGGAAACCTGAATCTCGCCGATGTGAGCCTTCCGCAGGAAGAACATGCAGATGCGGGACTGGCCGATGCCGCCGCCGATAGTCTGCGGAAGCTTGCCTTCCAGTAAAGCTTTCTGGAATGGCAGTTTGGCTCTTTCTTCGCAGCCGGCTTTTTTCAGCTGCTCGGCAAGGCTTTCCGCGTTGACACGGATACCCATGGAAGAGAGCTCCAGGGCGATGTCCAGAACCGGATAGTAAACAAGGATGTCGCCGTTTAATTTCCAGTCATCGTAGTCCGGCGCGCGGCCGTCATGTTTTTCGCCGTTGGAGAGAATGTCGCCAATCTGCATTAAGAAAACGGCGCCGTATTTTTTGACGATCTCGTATTCCCGCTCTTTGGCGCTCATGCCCGGATACAGATCCACCAGTTCCTGGGTGGTGATGAAAGTGATCTCTTCCGGGAGGAAACATTCCACATAGTCGTATTTGTTGGCCACATATTTTTCTGTGACACGCAGAGCCTCATATACGGCCTTGACCGTATCCCGGAGAGTCTGTTCATTTCTTTCGTCTTCCGGAATGATTTTTTCCCAGTCCCACTGATCCACGAAGATCGAGTGGATGTTGTCGGTATCCTCATCCCGGCGGATGGCGTTCATATCTGTGTATAAACCTTCTCCCACGTTGAAATTATAACGTTTTAACGCGAGACGTTTCCACTTGGCGAGAGAGTGGACGATCTCAAAAGGTTTGTCGTCCTGCTCTTTGACGCCAAAGCTTACCGGGCGTTCCACGCCGTTTAAGTTATCATTGAGGCCGGATTCCGGGGAAACGAAAAGCGGAGCGGACACTCGTTTCAGGTTCAGCTCTGCGGCCAGTTCCCGCTGGAAAAAGTCTTTGACCTGCTTGATGGCAATCTGTGTTTCTTTTAAATTCAGGAGAGGTTTGTACCCCTCCGGAATAACGATTTGACTCATAAAAATCCCCTTCCTATAATTCGCAGTTGTTAACGGTCCTTGGGAATGGAATGACGTCACGGATGTTGCTCATGCCTGTCAGATACATGACGCAGCGCTCAAAACCGAGGCCAAAACCGGAATGCCTTGCGGAACCATATTTACGAAGATCCAGATAAAATTCATAATCTTCTCTGTTCAGTCCCAGTTCATCCATTCTTGCCACCAGTTTGTCGTAATCATCTTCACGCTGGCTTCCGCCGATGATTTCTCCGATTCCTGGAACCAGGCAGTCCATGGCGGCTACCGTCTTATTATCTTCGTTCATCTTCATATAGAAGGCCTTGATTTCTTTCGGGTAGTCAGTGACGAATACCGGACGTTTAAATTCTTTCTCTGTCAGATAACGCTCGTGTTCTGTCTGTAAATCACAGCCCCAGCTTACCTTGTATTCAAATTCATCATTGTGTTTTTCCAGGATGGCAATGGCGTCGGTGTAGGTCACATGGGCAAAATCAGATTCTGCCACATGGCGGAGACGCTCGATGAGTCCTTTATCCACAAATTTGTTGAAGAACTCCATTTCTTCCGGCGCATTTTCCAGGACATAGTTGATCACGTATTTTAACATGCTCTCTGCAAGAATCATATTATCCTGCAGGTCGGCAAATGCCATCTCCGGCTCGATCATCCAGAATTCGGCCGCATGTCTGGTGGTATTGGAGTTCTCCGCCCGGAACGTCGGTCCGAACGTATAAATGTTTTTAAATGCCATGGCGTAGGTTTCTCCGTTCAACTGGCCGCTGACAGTCAGGTTGGTCGGTTTGCCAAAAAAATCTTTTGTGAAGTCCACAGTGCCGTCAGCAGTTTTCGGGATATTCTGAAGATCCAGTGTGGTCACCTGGAACATTTCTCCGGCACCCTCGCAGTCGCTTCCTGTGATCAGCGGGGTGTGCACGTAGACGAAATCTCTCTCCTGGAAAAACTTGTGAATCGCGTAGGCGATCAAAGAGCGCACACGGAATACCGCCTGGAAGGTATTGGTCCGGGGACGGAGATGGGAAATCGTCCGGAGATATTCGAAACTGTGGCGTTTTTTCTGCAGCGGATAATCCGGAGCAGATGCACCCTCAATCTGCACTTCGCTGGCCTGCACCTCAAACGGCTGTTTTGCCTGCGGGGTCGGCACAAGGGTGCCTTTTACGATTAACGCAGCGCCCACATTCAGCTTGGTGATGTCGGCAAAATTGCTGAGGGTATCTGAATAAACCACCTGCAGCGGTTCAAAAAAAGTACCGTCGTTGACTACCAGGAATCCAAAAGTTTTGGAATCTCGTTTGCTTCTCAGCCAGCCGCCGATGGTGATTTCCTGATTGAGATACTGCTCCCGATTCCTGTACAAATCTTTAATTGATGTCAGTTCCATTCTCAAAGCTCCTTTGCTTTTTATTTAGTTTTTGTTTTTCTGTGCTTCTGCGTCAGTTTTGCAGAAAACACGGCGCATACTCGAGTTATAGTCTACTATATTCTAAAAAATAGTGCAAGAATGAGGTGGATTTTTTCCGGACAGAACGATAGAAAATATGTCAGGGGCGGACATGAAACAAAACAGGAACAAGCGAAAAATAAAAAAGGAGAAGAAAAATCCTTCTCCTCTCTGTTCATACACTGTTATGAGATTACTTTTTTAAAGTCAATGGCTCCGTGCTTACACAGCGGGCAGATGAAATCAGCCGGAAGTTCTTCTCCCTCATACACATAACCGCAGATCTGACAGACCCAGGTCACCTTTCCGGTTTTTGGAGCTGCCGGAGCCGGTTTGATATTTTTCTGATAATAGGTGTAAGTGGTGGACGGATCATCGGAAAGCTTTTCTCCGGCGACGACGTCGGCGATGAACATAGTATGAGTGCCAAGATCAATGCTCTGCACTACCTTTGCGGAAATATAAGCATTGGTTCCCTCGGTGATATAGCAGATGCCGTTGTCTGCTCTCTTAGCGGCGGTATAACCGTCAAACTTGTCCACATCCCGTCCGCTCTGGAAGCCAAAATGTTTGAAGGTGTCAAAACTTGCCTTCTCTGACAGGATGGATACATTAAATTCACCGGTACGCTCGATCATACCATGAGTATAATTGGCTTTGTTGACTGTCAGGGAGATTCGAAGCGGTGTATCGGTAACCTGCGCAGCGGTATTGGTGATACATCCGTTATCTTTATCGCCTTCTTTGGCGGTCACAACAAATAATCCGTAAGTCAGTGAAAACATTACGCTGTTATCCATAAGTAAACTCCTTTCTCTGGTCTCTGAAGATGAAAGCCGCGCGGAAAATACAGACGGCCAAAGCAGAAACGTCTGTAAGGATATCTGTTGGTGGAATCCATCTGCAAAGCTGTTCATTGTTATTTTTAGATAATTATAACAGACATGCGAGTAATGTTCAACAATAAAAATAGTAATTATTATTAATTTATAAAGCGCTTTGGCCATGTGACCGGTCAGCTGTGTCAGCAGAGTGTTTCCGGGATATCATGACTGAACAGTTATAATATGTACAGAAAACAGAATAATTTTGCTTGTCTCATACAGAGGTTTATGATATCCTGTATACAAATGAAAATCAGCTCTGACGGCAAGGAATACCGAGCGGGAATAGTTGAGGAGAAATCGTTGAGACGATAGAGAAAACAGAAGATTCAAAAGCAGGATGCGGCAGGACCACAGAAAATGTACGGAACAGATGCCGGGATATCTGGCATGAAGCCGAAAACAGATAGAAGGGCAGAGTCTGTTCTTTTGAGGTGGTATCTGCATGTTTTGCAAAGTCCCTGGAGGAATTCCGGCAGGACGATGTTATATTATTGACGATGGTAATTCATATCCTGAAATATTTCTTTTGCGATCAGAACTCCTTTATTTCCATTGCCGGAAGGGCAGTGAAAATAAAAGGAGTTTTTTTATGTTAAAAATCGCGATATACGGAAAAGGCGGCATTGGCAAATCCACCATCACCAGCAATCTGGCAGCGGCTTTCGCCACCCTTGGCAAAAAGGTAATCCAGATTGGCTGTGATCCGAAGGCAGATTCCACCATTAATTTACTGGGCGGCACCACGCCGATGCCGGTGATGAATTACATGAGAGAATATGATGAGGATCCGGAAACCATCGAAGATATTTCCAAAGAGGGCTTCGGCGGCGTCCTCTGCATTGAGACCGGCGGCCCGACGCCGGGCCTTGGCTGCGCCGGAAGAGGCATCATCGCCACATTCCAGCTGCTGGAGGATCTGGAACTTTTTGAGAAACGGCAGCCGGATGTTGTGCTTTATGACGTGTTAGGCGATGTGGTCTGCGGAGGTTTCGCCGCTCCGATCCGGGAAGGCTACGCCAGCAATGTGCTCATTGTGACCTCTGGTGAGAAAATGGCGCTCTACGCCGCCAACAACATCAACACGGCCGTCAAAAACTTCGAGGACAGAAGCTACGCGAAGGTCTACGGCATCGTACTCAACCACCGCAATGTGGAAAATGAAAAAGAAAAAGTGCAGGCCTTTGCCGACGCCGCAGGTCTGCCGATCGTCGGAGAAATCGCCCGCAGCCCGGAAATCACCTACTACGAAGACCGCGGGAAGACGGTGGTGGAAGGAGACCCGGATTGTGAAGTGAGCCGGTCATTTTTGAAATTGGCGGAGGAACTGCTGGCAGCAGAGTAGTTGTCGGTTTGAAGCTACATTTATATGAAGAAGGATAGAGGGAGGAAGTGAAGAATGAACAAAACGACAGTGGAGACAGACAATAAAGTCCCAGGTACGAAGAATGCACCGGGGGCCTGTGAATCTTGTTCTGTGGGAGAAGAGAAGGAAGGACGCCGGGCGTTCTGCCTGACTGCCAGGGAGTTGGTAGAGGCGGGGAAGGATGCTCTGGCCGATGAGATGATCATTAACAGGCATCTGATCTACAGTTCGCCGGCCACGCTGGCCTTTAACTCACCGGGAGCTCAGGGGTTCGGTGTAAAGCGGGCAGGACTCGCGATTCCGGGTTCGGTGATGCTTCTGGTGGCGCCGGGGTGCTGTGGAAGAAATACGACAATTTTAAGTGAACTGGGCGGTTACAGCGACCGGTTTTATTATCTGATGATGGACGAGACCGATATTGTCACCGGAAGACATTTGAAGAAAATCCCGCAGGCAGTGCAGGAGATTTATGACGGCAGGGAAGAAAAGCCGACGGTGGTGATGATCTGTATCACCTGTGTGGATGCGCTGCTGGGCACCGATATGGAGCGGGTCTGTAAAAAGGCACAGGAGACTGTGGGTATTCCGGTGCTTCCTTGTTATATGTACGCATTGACAAGAGAGGGACGGAAACCGCCGATGGTTCATGTGCGCCAGTCCATTTATTCTCTGCTGGAGCCGCGGAAGAAAAAAAGCACTTCGGTGAACCTGCTGGGACATTTTGCGCCGCTCATGGACGACTGCGAGCTTTATGAACTGCTGCGGCAGGCGGGGGTGAAAACCATCCGGGAAATTTCCCGCTGTGAAAGCTATGAGGAATATCTGTCCATGGCGGAGGCGAATTTTAATCTGGTGCTGGACCCGGAGGCCAGATATGCGGCGGAAGATATCCGCAAACGGCTGAACATTCCGTGGATTGAGTTGACCAGACTTTATCAGATGGATAAAATCGCCCGGCAGTACGAGCTGTTCGCCGCGGCCATCGGGGTGAAGATGGATGACAGCACATACCGCGCGCAGGCGGAAACGGCCGTGAAAGATTTCAAAGAAAAATATCCGAAACTGACGTTTTCAGTGGGCGAAGGCTGCAACGGAAATGCTTTCGAGCTTTCCCTGGCGCTGATCCGCTATGGCTTCTCTGTGGCGGAAATCTTTGCCAGCATCGGAGAAAATGATTTCCTCTACCTGGAAAAGATTGCGCAGTTAAGCCCGGAAACCCGCGTCTATTCCAACCTGGAACCGACTATGATCTACTACGACTGCGCGGAAGCGCCGGCAGATATTACCATCGGAAAAGACGCCGCTTACTACCATCCGGAAGCAGCGCATCTGGAATGGAGCGACGATATCCAGCCGTTTGGATACGCGGGTGTGCGGCATTTCTTTGCGGCATGTGAGGAGGTATTGAAATGTAGGGATTTGTAAAGGTGGTAACAGCTATCTGCTCAGACAGACAATGACGTAAGGTCACATACGGATTCGCCCGTCTCGGCCCTCAGTCGGACTGACCAGAGGTATCATTGTAAAATGACTACTTCAGTCCTCCTTCACAGCTCGCGGTCGAAAACCGTATGTGACCAAAACGTCATTTGCCTGTTGAGAAACCTTTGTTCCACCTTTACAAAAATCCTGTGCTACGTTGACAAAGCAGCAGATATTCATTAATGATGAATATATCAGGTTATTCGTGGCTGGCTCGCAGGATGATCGACTTTTCTCCTGGCTGTTTCACTTTGTGAATTAACCGTTTTATCAGGCTTCAGATACTGCTGGAAATTGAATTTTCGACGATGAAACCATTCAACGGTCAACGACTGCCACAACCTGTTGTTTCGCCAGGGTAGCCAGGATTCTTGTAAATCTCTATGCACACAGACTGCATTTGGAGAAGACAAGCCATTGATAGGGTTTGACGACGACTGTGAGTGCAGGCGTCTGATGATTTTGATATACAGCTATAGACAAGTACCAGCCTGCCGAAGTGGAGGAGGAGAACTTTTATCAATGACTTGTCTTCGGTAAAGCAGCCTCCTGTATGCTGCACAGAGATTTACAAATCCCAATTTTAGAAAGCAAAAGGAGACAATATGAAAGGACTTAGAAAATATATCGCCCCGTTTGCCCCGGATCAGTCCGGCGCCACCGCTGTGTTCTGTGAACTGGGCGGTCTGGTGATTATACTGGATGCCGGCGGCTGTGCGGGAAATGTCTGCGGTTTTGACGAACCGCGATGGTTTGACAGCAAGAGCGCCATATTCAGCGCGGGACTGCGGGATATGGACGCTATTCTCGGAAGAGATGACAAGCTGGTGGAAAAAATCAGCAAAGCCTGCGAAAAAATAGATGGTAACTTTGTGGCGGTGATCGGAACACCGGTTCCGGCGGTGATCGGGACAGACTATTCTGCTTTAAAGCGGATGATCGAGAAGAAAACGGGTTTTCCGACGGTGACAGTAGATACGGGCGGCATGGAATTATACGATGACGGCGTGAAAAAAGCTTCTCTGGAACTGTTCCGTACCTTTACAGGAAAGGGGATCTTTTCCGGGAAGGGTACAGTGGCGGAAGGAAGCGGAGATATCCTTCCGGGCACCCTTGGAATCATCGGAGCCACACCGATGGATGTGGTGGAGACAAAAGAACCGGATGCTCTGAAACAGTATTATCAAAGGAAAGGCTGGCAGCAGGTATTTTCTTACGGCATGGGTGCGGGCCTTGACACTGTGGAACAGGCGGGACGGGTGGAGAAAAATCTGGTCATCGCTCCGGCAGGGCTGGCGGCGGCCAGATATCTGGAAAAGAAATACGGCACCCCGTATGAAGCAGAGTATCCGCTTCCGATTCTCCCGGGATTTGAGACGCTGATGGAAGAGATAGTCAGGAAAGAACGAAAGAAAGTCCTCATTGTTCATCAGCAGGTGCTGGCCAATTCTCTGAGAGAGGCTGTCCGGGAGCACAGCGATGCAGAGATTACAGTCGCCTCCTGGTTTATGCTGGAAAAAGAATTAAAAGAAGCAGGAGATATTCATCTGAAAGAGGAAGACCAGTGGATTTCTCTGGTACAGGACGGCGGTTACGACCTGATCATCGGAGAGAATCTGTTTATGCGGGCGGTGCCGGAGTACGCCGGGGACTTCCTGCCGCTTGCGCATTTTGCGGTTTCCGGAAAGAGGCATGTATAAACGGATGGAGAAAGAAAAGATCATCAAAAAAGAAAATCAGACAGAAAGGGCAAAGCCCGAAGTGACATCGGTAAAGGATGGCCGGCAGACAATCTGCATCCGTGTTTTCGGCATTGTGCAGGGCGTTGGTTTCCGGCCCACGGTAAGCCGGCACGCGGAGAAAAACCATATCCGTGGCAGTGTGTGCAACATGGGACCCTATGTGGAAATATGGGCGCAGGGTCAGAAAGAGAATCTGGAGAATTTCTGCCGGGATATTAAAGAGCGGCCGCCGGAGCGGGCGGTGATCCTGAAGATGGATGTGGAAGAACAGGAAAAGGCTCCGGTCTTTGATACATTTTCCATCATAGAGAGCGGGAAGATCCAGGGAGATATTTTTGTGTCCCCGGACATTGCCATCTGTGAAAAATGTAAGGAAGAAATGTACGATAAAAATAACCGGAGATATCTGCACCCTTTCATCAACTGTACCTGCTGCGGGCCGAGGCTGACGATCTTAGACGCCATGCCCTATGACAGGGAGCGGACCAGCATGGCGGAGTTTCCCATGTGCGAAACCTGTGAGTGGGAATACACGCATCCGGAGACCAGGCGGTATGACGCCCAGCCGGTCTGCTGCAATGACTGCGGGCCGCAGGTGTATCTGCTGGATGAAAATGCCGGTTGTGCAAAAGGTGCAGGGATCGTCCGGGGCGCCGACGCCATCCGCCGGGTGCGGAAGGTGATCAGTGAGGGCGGCATTGCCGCCATCAAGGGAATTGGAGGTTTTCATTTGTGTTGTGACGCTTCTAATGAGGAAGCGGTGGCTCTGCTGCGCCGCAGGAAGAAGCGGCCGATGAAGCCCTTTGCCGTCATGATGAAAGATATGGAGACGGTAAAAAGAGAATGCGGGGTGGATGCAGCCCGGGAGGAGATTCTGGACGGTCATCAAAAGCCCATTGTTTTGCTGCCCCGGAAACCGGGCGGGAAACTCTGTCCGTCGGTGGCACCGGGCAATCCGAAAGTGGGAGTGATGCTTCCTTATGCACCCATTCAGCTGCTTCTTTTTGATTATAATGATGACACGGAGGTGTCCGACTGTCTGGTGATGACCAGCGCCAATACGTCCGGGGCTCCCATCTGCCGGGATGACGAAGATGCCCGCCGGGAGCTTTTGGGTCTCTGTGATATCATTTTATCCCACGACCGTCTGATCCGGATCCGGGCCGATGATACAGTGATGGATTTCTTCCGGGGAGAACCGTATATGATCCGACGTTCCAGGGGCTATGCACCGCTGCCGGTCATGATGAGTGCGGACTGGCAGGGAGAGGTGCTGGCGGTGGGCGGCGAGCTGAAAAATACCTTCTGTGTGGGGAAAAATGCGCTGCTGTATCCGTCGCCGTATATCGGAGACATGGGTGATGTGCGGACCGTGCGGGCACTGACAGAATCCATGGAGCGCATGTGCCGGCTGCTGGAGGCGAAGCCTGTGCTGGCGGCCTGTGACATGCATCCCGGTTACAATACCACGGCGACCGCCGAAGAACTGGGACTGCCGCTTCTCAAGGTACAGCATCACTATGCTCACATTTTATCCTGTATGGCGGAAAACGACTGGAGAGAACCGGTCATCGGCGTTTCCTTTGACGGTACCGGTTACGGCACGGACGGCAGCATCTGGGGCGGCGAGATCCTGGCCGCCGATTATGGGGGATTTACCCGCATGGCGTCGGTGGAGCCTTTCCTTCAGGTGGGCGGCGACCTGTCTGCAAAGGAAGGCTGGCGCATTGCCGTTTCCCTGCTAAAAGATATTTACGGGGAGGAGGAAGCCTGCCGGAAGGCACAGGAGTGGAAACTGTGCACCGGCCAGGAGGCGGCGATTCTTTGCAAAATGGCAGAGAGGGGTATCAACACCGTGACATCCACCAGTGCCGGACGTCTTTTTGATGCGGTCAGTGCGCTGCTGGGCATCTGCCGGAGCTCCACCTTTGAGGGGGAGGCATCCACTTCCCTGCAGTTTGCCGCGGAAGCCTATCTGAAGAAATGTGGGGAGGAGACGGGAGTAGAACCCGTAATCCCTCAGGATGAACAAAAATATCTGTTGACGATGCCCGTTGAGGATGCCGTCAGGAAAGCGGACGGTGGTGGACAGGGGGATGAACGGCAGTTTCTGCTGAAAACCGGCAGTCTGATCCGGATGGTGGCGGAGGGCAGGCAGGCGGGGGAAGAACCTGGCTATCTGGCCTGGCTGTTTCATCGGGAACTGGCGGAGATGATCGCAGCGGCCTGCATGGAGATCCGCCGGCAGACCGGAAGAAATACCGTGGCTTTAAGCGGAGGAGTGTATCAGAATCTTCTGCTGCTCCGGTACAGTGTGGAACGACTGGAAGAAGAGAAATTCCATGTGCTGACCCATCACCTGATTCCGCCCAATGACGGCGGTATCTGTCTCGGACAAGCAGTGGCGGCCATGGCGTATCTGCAGCGCAAAGAACGGCAGTAGTGATACGATATTTAAGGTGATGTAACATTTGATATGATATAACGTTTAAAAAGATATAATATTTGTAGCAGTAATTGAAGAAAAAGGAGGAACAGCCATGTGTGTAGGCTTACCAGCAAAGATCGTAACCATGAAAGACGGAATGGCAGTGGTGGACGCGTCCGGCGCCAGGAGAGAGATTTCCACGGAGCTGCTTGAAAATGTGGAGCCGGGCGACTATGTGATGGTTCACGCAGGGATCGCTATCGCGAAGATTCAGGAGGACGAAGAAGAAGAAGCCGATGAGATCCTGGAGGAGCTGCTGTAAGTTTTTTAAAGAAATGCCATAAAGAATTTGAAGAGATTTTGGAGGAGCTGTTATGAAAGATACATTAAAGACAGCCAGAGAGATAATTGAGAACTATGACGGGCCGCCGGTGCGGATCATGGAGGTCTGCGGCACCCATACCCACGAGATTTTCCGGCTGGGCATCCGGAAATTGCTGCCGGAGCAGGTAAACCTGATTTCCGGTCCGGGCTGCCCGGTCTGTGTGACGCCGGCGGATTTCATTGATGAGGCGGTGTGGCTGGCACTGGAAAAACAGGTGACCATCTGTACCTTCGGGGATCTGGTCCGGGTGCCGGGCAGCGAAAAAAGTCTGGCGGCGGCGAGAGCGGAGGGCGGAAAGATCCAGGTGGTATATTCACCGACGGATGCATTCCAGTATGCAAAAGAACACCAGGACGAGCAGGTGGTCTTTTTGTCTGTGGGCTTTGAGACCACCACGCCGGCTTCCTGCCTGTCCGTGAAGATGGCGTCAGAGGCGGGACTTGATAATTATTCCCTGCTGACTGCCAACAAAACTATGCCGCAGGCGTACAAGGCTTTAAAAGGCAGCGCCGATGTATTTCTTTATCCGGGCCACGTCAACGCCATCATGGGAACGAAGCTCTGTGAGGATTTGGCCGGGGAAGGCATCAGCGGCGTAGTGGCTGGCTTCGGGGCCAAAGAGATTCTGGCAGCCTTTGCCGTGATTCTGAAAAAATTCCCGGAGGGGAAGCCGTTTTTTGCCAATGCATATAAGAGAGTGGTGACAGCCCAGGGTAGCCTGCCGGCCAGGAAACTCATGGACGAGTGGATGGAAGCCTGCGATTCCGAGTGGAGAGGGCTTGGCATGATTCCGCAGTCCGGTCTGAAACTGAGGGAGAAATATCAGAACTTTGACGCCAGGATAAAATACAGCGTTCCGAAGATGGAAGGACGGAGTAATCCGGCCTGCCGCTGCGGGGAAGTGCTGCAGGGGAAATGTACACCGACCCAGTGTCCGCTGTTTGGAAAAGGCTGTACGCCGCTGCATCCGGTGGGCGCCTGCATGGTATCCGGCGAGGGAGCCTGCTCTGCTTTTTATCAGTACGGAGAGAATCAGGATTTGTAAAGATGGTAACAGCTATCTGCTCAGACAGACAATGACGTAAGGGCACATACGGATTCGCCCGTCTCGGCCCTCCGTCGGACTGACCAGGGGTATCCTTGCGAGATATCTTTCCCAGTCCTCCCTCACAGCTCGCGGTCGAAAGCCGTATGTGTCCAAAACGTCATCTGCCTGTTGAAAAGCCTTTGTTCCATCTTTACAAACATCCTGTGCTACGTTGGCGAAACAGCAGGCTATGGCTACAGACGAATAGCGGATACCAAAATTTACAGTCGTGTCTGTCTGGCATGAACCAGCAGAGGAAGCCGCATAGGCAGCTCTTGTATCAGTTTGAACCAGGTATTTTTGTTATCATCGATGAACCGTTTAACAGTCAAAAACTGTCACAATCTGTTGTTTCGCCAAGGTAGCCAGGATTCTTGTAAATCTCTATGCACACAGACTGCATTTGGAGAAGACAAGCCATTGATAAGGTTTGACGACGACTGTGAGCGCAGGCGTCCGATGATTTTGATATACAGCTATAGACAAGTACCAGCCTGCCGAAGTGGAGGAGGAGAACTTTTATCAATGCCTTGTCTTCGGTAAAGCAGCCTCCTGTATGCTGCACAGAGATTTACAAATCCCAAAATATAAATAAGGAGAAAGATTATGAATGAAACAGTAACTCTGGCTCACGGAGCCGGCGGCAGGCAGACCGCCGAGCTGATTGATAAAGTATTTAAAGAACATTTTGCCAATCCGGATCTGACCAGCGATGATGCGGCAGTACTTTCGGTGGAAGCAGGAAAACTTGCCTTTACCACCGACGGGTTTATCGTATCGCCGTCGGAATTTCCGGGAGGCAACATCGGAAAACTCAGCATCTGCGGCACGGTCAACGACCTGGCCTGCATGGGAGCGAAACCACTTTATCTTTCCTGTGCTTTTGTCATTGAGGAAGGATTCCCTATGGAAAAACTGGAAAAAATCGCCGCTGCCATGGAAACGACGGCCAAAGAAGCCGGCGTGAAGATCGTGGCAGGAGATACGAAGGTAGCCGGGCGGGGACAGGTGGATGGCGTCTTTATCACAACCACTGGTATCGGACAGGTGCAGGACGGCGTGGAGACTTCCGGCAAGAAGGCGGAGCCGGGCGACGCGGTGATCGTCAGCGGAGACATCGGCCGCCATGGCTGTACGATTTTGCTGGAGAGAGAAGAGTTCGGCATTGCCGCCGATGTGACCAGCGACTGCGCGCCGCTTTGGGGAGCTGTGGAGGATATGCTTTCTGTGACAAAAGATATCCACGTGATCCGGGACGCCACCCGGGGCGGCGTCGGCACGGTGCTGTATGAGATCGCGGGACAGAGTCAGGTGGGTATCCGCCTGAACGCGAAAAAGATCCCGGTGCAGCCTGGCGTAAAGGGAGTCTGCGGCATGCTCGGTCTGGAGCCGCTCTATCTGGCCTGTGAGGGCCGGCTGGTGATCTTTGCGCCAAAAGAGCAGGCGGAAGCCATCGTGGAGAAGCTTCGCCAGGGAAAATACACCAAAGATGCCGCCATTATCGGAGAGGTGACCGAAGAAATGCCGGGCCGGGTGGTTATGACCACGGAAATCGGAGCCGAGACGCTGCTGCCGCAGCCGAGAGGCGAGCTGCTTCCAAGAATCTGTTAAGAAAGGATGTGACCGGTCATGGAGGCGGAAACACGAATTGCCGTTTTGTCCATCATCGTGGAAAATACAGATACAACGGCAGAACTCAATGACATCATACATGAATATGCCGAATATATGGTGGGCCGTATGGGAATTCCCTACCGGGCCAGGGGTATTAATATCATAAGTCTTGTGGTGGACGCTCCGCAGAATGTGATCAGTACCCTGTCCGGCCGCATCGGACGGCTTTCCGGAGTAACCTCCAAGGTGGCTTACGCGAAAGTGTGAGAAATCTGAAAAACGGTCAGTGCGCTGAATGGTGAAGCTGTCGGCGTGCTGCTTTATAAAATGAGAAATGTTGCGAGGAGAAATGCGATGATTAAGATAGCAGTATACGGAAAGGGCGGCATTGGCAAATCGACCACCATCTCCAATGTGGCGGTGGCCATGGCGGAGCAGGGACTGACGGTGATGCAGATCGGATGTGATCCGAAGGCGGATTCCACGGTGCTTTTGCGGCACGGCGCGCCCATGGAGACTGTCCTTGATCTGGTAAGAGACAGGAAAAATGATTTTACATTAGAAGATATGGTCATGGAAGGATACCGGGGTGTCCTCTGCGTGGAGGCCGGAGGGCCGGCGCCGGGCATGGGATGCGCCGGCCGGGGCATCATCGCGGCCCTGGAGAAGCTGAAAGAAAAAGGGGCCTATGAGACCTACCAGCCGGATGTGGTGATCTACGATGTGCTGGGTGATGTGGTCTGCGGCGGATTTTCCATGCCCATGCGGGGCGGCTACGCCGACCAGGTCTTCGTGCTGACTTCCGGAGAAAATATGGCCATCCACGCGGCAGCCAATATTGCCATGGCGGTGGAGAACTTTAAAAACCGCGGTTACGCGAAGCTGGGCGGCCTGATCTTAAACCGAAGAAATGTAAAGCATGAGGAAGAGAAGGTACAGGAACTCTGCGGGGATATCCACAGCCGGGTGATCGGGACGCTGAACCGCAGCGAGACCGTCACAGATGCCGAGGAGCAGGCTATGACGGTGCTGGAGGCACAGCCGGACAGTGAGATGGCGCAGGAATACCGCCGGCTGGCAGAGCAGATCCTTGCAGTCTGCCGGGAAGCGGATGAACAGAAATAGATTTCAGGGAGAAGAAAAATGCTTAATATGATACATGGAAACCGGGAGGCCCTGGAGCGCCGGGAAGCATGGGAATGTCCGGAGCCTTCCGTCACAGAAAAGGAAATTGTCTCCATGAAAGACGCCGCCTGGCCGTCTCCGTTCCTGCCGGGACTGGAATATAACAGCCCGGCCCACGGCACATGGAATATCGTGCATACGGGAATGCTCATCCCGGGCTCCCATCAGATTTATGTCTGCGCGGCCAACTGCAACCGGGGTGTGGTTCTCACGGCAGCGGAAATGGGAGCGGTGGATCGTTTTTCCACCATTGCCCTCTGTGAGGAAGATCTCACCGACGGCAGAATGGAAGAGCTGGTCATCGACGGGGTATCGGAGATTTTGCATAAATTAAAACGGAAACCGACGGTGGTTCTGCTGTTTACCGTCTGTCTGCATCATTTTATGGGCTGCGATATCCCGTATATTTACCGGGCGCTCAGAGAGCGGTTCCCAGAACAGCGGTTTCTGGAATGTTACATGGATCCGATCATGCAGAAAGGCGGCATGACGCCGGACCAGAAACTGCGGATGGCCATGTATGACTGCCTGGAAGAGAGGGAGAAAAATCCACGCCAGATCAACATTGTGGGAAATGATCTGGCGCTGCAGCCGGACTGTGAGATGTTTGCGCTGCTTAAGGCCGGTGGATATACGGTAAAAGATATCACGGCCTGTGAGACTTTTGAAGAATATCTCTCCATGGCGGAGAGCTTTTTAAATATCGTCACGTACCCGGCGGCCAGGGCAGGAGGGGAGAAGCTCTCGGAACGTCTGGGGATGAAGTTCCTTTATTTACCACAGACCTTTGATTACCGGGAGATAGACCGGGAGCTGGCTCTGCTGGCTGAGACTCTGGGTCTTGCCGCGTCGGACACGACGTCCCTGAGGGAAAAATGCGAGGCGAAGCTGGAGGAGACGAGAGCACTCCTTGACGGTATGCCGGTGGCGGTGGACGCGGCGGCAGCGCCGAGGGTATTGGGTCTTGCCCGGCTCCTTTTGTCCCACGGTTTTTCGGTGATCCGCATTTATGCGGACAGTTTTTCCCCGGAGGAAAAAGACGACTGGCAGTGGCTGAAAGACCATGCGCCGGAGGTGGAGGTATGTGCGACCATCCACGCCGGCATGCGGGTCCTGCCCCGGCGTCCGGAGCGGGTGCTTGCCATTGGACAGAAAGCGGCCTACTTCCATCAGACCGGGCACTTTGTCAACATGGTGGAAGGTGGCGGGCTGTACGGCTACGCCGGCATTCTGGAGCTCTGTGAGCGCATCCGGGATGCGTTTTATCATACCAGGGACACAAAAGACCTGATAGTACGAAAAGGATTGGGGTGTATGAGCTGCATATGAAACAGGTATCAGTAATCCTATCAACTTACACGGCGGACGTCTCCGGCGTCTGCTCAGCCCTCTATGAGCTGGGCGGCATGGTGGTCATTCATGATCCTTCCGGATGCAATTCCACCTACAATACCCATGATGAACCCCGCTGGTATGACCAGGACAGTCTGGTCTTTATCTCCGGCCTGTCGGAAATCGACGCCATCATGGGAAACGATGAGAAATTTATGGATGATATCGTCCGGGCGGCGAAAGAATTATCGCCGCGGTTTATCGCCCTGGTCCGCACGCCGGTTCCCATGATGATCGGGACGGACTTTGAGGCGATACGGGATATCATTGCCCGGGAGACCGGGCTTCCGGTATTTTACTTTGCCACCAACGGCATGCACTCCTATGTGCAGGGCGCGGGAATGGCCATGAAGACAATCGCGGAAGAAATGGTGGCGGAGCCGCCGGAGAAGATGCCGGCCGGCAAAATAGCAGCGCCGCCGGCTTCGATGAAGATCAATCTGCTGGGCGTGACGCCGCTGGACTTTTCTGTCAACAGCACCCTCTCGTCCATGCAGGCGTTTTTTGAACACCGCGGCTGCAGGATCATCAGCACCTTCGCCATGGGAAGCAGCCCGGAGGCAGTCAGCCGCGCGGGAGAAGCAGATGTCAATGTGGTAGTTTCTTCGGTAGGCCTTCCTGCGGCAAAGGTGCTTTATGAGCGCTTTGGCACGCCTTATGTGGCCGGAATGCCGGTGGAACCGTTTGCCGATGAGCTGCTTTCTTCCATGAAAGCGGCGAGGCGGGACGGCCGGTGCCGGGTGGCTTACCGGGCGTCCCGGGACGAAGCGGATGCGGCCGGTGGCGATCCGGAGAGTGTCGCTGCTGCCGGCACATCTGCAGTCCGGCAGCCGGCAGAAATAAAAAGTCCGGAAGAAGCTGCGGTTTACCTGATCGGAGAAGCCGTTATCACGCAGTCTCTGGCCCGGGCGGTCAGCGAGAGCAGCGGTTGTAAGACACGGGTGATCTGCCCCCTGGAAACAGAAGAGGAGCTGATGGATCCGGAGAGCTGCCTTCGGCTGGAAAGTGAGGAGGAGATCGCCGTGGCCCTTCGCGGGGCGGCGGGGATCATCGCCGATCCCATGTACCGGCCCATCTGCCCGGAAGGGGTGCCTTTTTATCCTCTGCCGCATGAGGCATTTTCGGGAAGAATTTACCGGAAAGACATTCCGGATCTTTGCAGCGTACGGTTTCTCACCGGCTGGATGGAGGAAAACGGTTTGACGGAAGGCCGGTTTTCCAGGACAGAGATGCTGTTGGGAAGCGAGGCCATGGACAAGTTGAAAAAAGCCCGGGTGGCGGTCTTTGGCGTCGGCGGCGTCGGCGGATACGTGGTGGAAGCGCTGGCAAGAAGCGGCGTGGGAGCCTTTGTTCTTATTGACAAAGACAGGGTCAGCCGTTCTAATTTAAACAGACAGATCATTGCCACGGAAGATACCATCGGGCGGCTGAAAGTGGATGTGATGCGGGAAAGGATCCGGTCTATTAATCCGGACGCTGAAGTGGAGGTACACCCTTGTTTCTATCTGCCGGAAAAGGCTGAAGATTTTGATTTTGCCTCCTACTCCTACGTGGTGGACGCCATAGATACGGTGACGGCCAAGATTGATATTGCTGTGCAGGCCCGGAAAGCGGGAGTGCCGGTCATCAGCTGTATGGGCGCCGGTAATAAGCTGGATCCGACCCGGTTTGAGGTGGCGGATATTTACAAAACCTCTGTCTGTCCACTGGCCAGGGTCATGCGCCGGGAACT
Organism: Eubacterium sp. An11; assembly: GCF_002161065.1. Lineage (GTDB taxonomy): Bacteria > Bacillota > Clostridia > Lachnospirales > Lachnospiraceae > Anaerobutyricum > Anaerobutyricum faecale. The sequence continues at coordinate 93,129 of NZ_NFLV01000011.1, forward strand.
GAAGAAACGGAACGTGAAAAAGCTGAAAGTGGTTTATTCCCGGGAAGAGGCCATCAAGACCGGCTCCCGTATGCCGGGAAGCGTCGCTTTTGTGCCGTCTGCGGCGGGACTTGTCGCCGCCGGGGAGGTCATCCGGGATCTCATTGACGGCAAACAGGACATTCAGGAGAAATGAGGATGATCATATGGATATTGTCAGCCGGTTTTTAAAAGAGAGGACCTTATCAGAAGAAGAATTTGTTCTGCTGCTGCAGCAGTCCGGAGATGCTGCCGTGCGGGAAACACTGCGCCGGGAGGCTCTCGCTCTCTGCCGGAACTATTATGGCAATCAGGTTTACATCCGGGGCCTTATCGAGTTCACCAATTATTGTAAGAATAACTGTTATTACTGTGGCATCCGCCGGGATAATCCTCATGTGCGCAGATACCGTCTGAGCACGGAAGAGATCCTTTCCTGCTGCAGGGAGGGATATGGCCTTGGATACAGGACCTTTGTGCTGCAGGGCGGGGAAGATCCGTATTTTACCGATGAAAGGATGACGGAGCTGATCCGGCAGATCAGGGAAGAGTATCCGGATTGTGCCATTACTCTGTCCATCGGGGAACGGGAAAAGGACAGCTACCGGAAATTCCGGGAAGCCGGAGCAGACAGGTATCTGCTCCGCCATGAGACGGCCGATGCGGCTCATTACCGCAGTCTGCATCCGGAGGGGATGAATTTTTCCCACCGGATTCAGTGCCTGTATGATCTGAAAGAGCTGGGCTATCAGGTGGGTGCGGGATTTATGGTCGGATCCCCGGGACAGAAACTGGAACACATGGCGAAAGACCTGCTGTTTTTGCAAAAACTGCAGCCGGAGATGGTGGGGATCGGTCCCTTTATTCCACACCATGATACCCGCTATGCCAAAGAACAGGCGGGCAGCGTGGAGATGACACTGTTTCTTCTCTCCGTCATCCGGATTCTTCTTCCCAAAGTGCTGCTGCCGGCAACCACAGCTTTGGGTACGATGGATCCTGTCGGACGGGAAAAAGGACTGCTGGCCGGGGCAAATGTCATCATGCCAAATCTGTCTCCGGAGAAAAACCGGAAGGATTACAGTCTTTACGATAATAAGATCTGCACGGGTGAGGAGGCGGCTCAAAGTATTGCCTCCCTCAGAAAAAGAGTGGAGTCTGTGGGATGTCAGGTGGTGACAGACCGGGGAGACGCCGTAAGATAAACAAAAAAGAATGCCAGATACACGAAAAAACAGCTGCTGCGGATATGAGAGGTCAGTCTGAGATCCGGGGAAACAGTTGTGGAGTGTGTCTGGCCTTTTTTGTGGGAAAATTCATTGAGATTTTTCTCTTTCGCAGAAAACCCCGCGGAATTTTTTTATGGCAGCTGTTGTTTGCAGAATCATTACGTATTGCGTTGACACTACTCTTTTACAGGTTGTATAATTTATAAAAAATAATGTTTTTGGGGAGAGAGCATGAGAGAGTTTACAAATAGTCTGGCGGCCCGTGCTGATTTCCTGCTGGCGTTTTTCATTCTGCTGGCGGCGGTGGTGGCGGCGGCCGGACTGATCAGATATATTTTGCGAAAAAATACAGAGAGACGCGGACACGTCACAGAAGCACATCAGTTATATTCTTTTTTGTCTGACAATCCATTTCAGGTGTATGTTCTGGTGCGGGGAAAAGATGCCTTCCCGCTGTTTGTTTCCGATAATGTGGAGCGGATTCTCGGTTTGGATAAAAGCGATATCCTTACGGACGTCTTTGCCATTGCCCGGTGCATGGAGGCGGAGGAATCCGGCAAACTGGAGAAGCTTTACAGGGGATGGGACAGAAAAGAACCTCTGGAAGTGGATTTCCCCTATGTAAACAGAAAAAATCAAAAAAAAGGAGACGCCTTTCTGCGGGTGGATTATTCGGCCGGCACAGATGTTTTTACCATAGTCATAGAAGATATTACCAGGCGGAAGGCGGAAGAAAATAGTCTTAGGGAGAAACTTTCCCATGCGGAGGCAGAGAATGATGCCAAGACAGAGTTCCTCTCGGAGATGTCCCATGAGATCCGCACGCCGATGAATGGGATTTTGGGGCTTTTGGAACTGGCGAAGATGGATCTGTCCAATACGGAGGCATTGAGGGAGTATCTGGATAAGACGCAGAATCTGTCCCGGTTTCTTCTGAATCTGATCAACGACATTCTGGATCTGACACGGATTGAGAGTGGAAAGATTCAGCTGGAACAGGAGAGCTTTGATCTGATCGCCATGGCGCAGAAGCTTCGTGCCATGTTCCAGAAGACCATCCGGGAAAAGAACCTGCATTTTGAACTGCGGGTGGAAGGATTTGATATCCGGTGGGTCACCGGAGATGAGATGCGTCTGAGCCAGGTGATCATCAATTTTCTGTCCAACGCCGTGAAATTTACGGAACCGGGAGGAAGCGTGATCCTCACTTTTCGTCAGATGGAGAAGATTGAGAATCATCTGCGCCTGATGATTCAGGTGAGAGATACCGGAAAGGGCATTGAGCCGGAGTTTCTGACGCACATTTTCCGGCCTTTTGAGCAGGAGAGCAGCATGATCGCCAAAAAATACGGCGGGAGTGGTCTGGGCATGTCCATTGCGGATAATATCATCCGTCTGATGGGCGGGCAGATTGTCATTGACAGCGAGGTGGGCAAAGGCAGTGATTTTACGGTGTTTTTATCGCTGCCGGTGGCAGAGCCGGAGGAGAGCGGCGCGCGGGAAAAAGAGGTCCGAAGCGGCAGAGTGCCGGAGCAGGAAGAAGAATTCTGGTACCTGAAAGGCGCCCATGTGCTGCTGGCGGAAGATAATGATATCAATGCCAGGATCACCATGGCGATTCTGGATAAGGCCGGCGTGCACACTGACCGGGTTCTCACAGGACTGCAGGCGGTGGAAACTTTCACAGCCAGCGAGGAAGGTTTTTACGATGTGATCCTCATGGATATCCAGATGCCGGAGATGGACGGATGGGAAGCGACAAAACAGATACGGAAGCTGCCCCGGAAGGATGCCCGGTTTATTCCGATTTATGCGCTTTCCGCCAATTCCTATGTGGAGGATAAGAGACATTCCATGGCGGTGGGGATGAATGATCATATCGCCAAACCGATAGATTTTAATGAGCTGAAGAAAAAGATGGGGGCGGCCGTCCGTGACAGCCGCAATGCGTGGAATGCCAGCCGGAAGGTGGGCGTTGAGCACAAAGGATAGTCTGCATGTGGAGTTTTCCACGGCCGCGGGCAGAGGGAGTATGGAGAATGAATAAGATCAAAGAATATTTACAAAAGAAAAAAGGGTTCTGGCCGGCGCTGCTTCTGGTACTTCTGGTGCTACTCCTGTGCCTGGTGGTCGCACTGCGGGCGGGAAAGCTTCAGAATATGTTCAATCCCGACTCCTTTGCACAGCGGGAAGAACAGGATGAGGAATTTGATCCGGAAGGATATGGACTGCAGGAAGATGGCAGGGACCAGGGGGAAGATGACAGCACCGAGGAGAATTCTTTTGAGCAGGGAGAGAATCAGGAAAAAAAGATTCAGAACCTTGATCTGAACGAGCAGTCCGGGGAACAGCAGACGGACAGAAAAGAGGAGGGAAACGAGCAGAGAATCCTCTATGTGGATCAGAAGGTCGGAGAAGGTATGGAACGGCAGACAAAAACCGGGGACAACGAAAATGCCGGCACTCCGGAGAAAACCGGTGAGGACAGCCGGAAAGAAACGCCGGGCGGACAGCAGGAAGAGTCAGATCAGCCGGACCATGCCGCTCCTCAGCCGGGCGGACAGGAACCGGGAAACACGCCGGGGGATTCCGGTGAGGAAGGCGGCAGCGACAGCAGCAGCGACGGAGATGGAGAAAATAACGGTTCTTCCCACCCGGATGGTGGAGAAGAAGGAGGCGCCTGGGTGGCGGAAGAGCTCACAGTTACCTATTACCGCAATCAGGATGCCGTTTCCCTTTATAAGGAGCAGGTGCCATCGGAGTCTTATGTCAGAGGAAATATCACGGTGACATCCCATTGGGTGGAAAAAGGGAATCCATCCAACAAAAAGACAGAGGAGGAGACGGACTTTACTCTGGAGGCCATTCCGGAGGAGTATGCCCACAGACTCACAGATGCCGATGTGAATAAGAGCTTTTCTCTGACTGTCACCTGCCAGGGACTGACCGGCACGGTGACCTGTGTGATCAAAAATGATTATATCCGTTATACAGGGATGCATGTGTCTTACAATTCCTCCCCGATGTATGTGACGGGGGAGACGTTGTTTCAGGGACAGGAGATCAACGATGCGTCCATCAGAAATGCTATCACTCTTGATGTTTACGGAAGAACAGTGCAGGGTGGTCAGGAGGTATATCTTCCCGACGAAAAGAACTATCAGATTGAATTCCCGGAAGAGACCGGCGGCGTGGCAGCTAAAAAAGAAGATGGAAGCCAGTGGACGGCGGATATTTTATACTGCGGTCCCGGCGAGGGATCTTCGGTGGTGCTCCGCGGAACAGACGCCGTCCGATACAGCGTCAGGGATTACAGACTGACTGTCATGTATGATGAGAATACTGTTCTGGATACCATTTATACGGATGACAAAACAGTGGTGTTAAACGGAACTTATGACGGCAGATGTCCGTATAATGAGATGGTGGAGAGATTACAGAAAAACGGAAAATATATGACCAATGCGGACGGATACCTGACAGATCTGTTCTATGGCTGGTCTTCCCGTTATCCGGCAGTGGTGGACAACCGGGAGATTTCTTATACGTTCCGGGAAGGGCAGCATACACAGATCATGTATGCAATTCCCCTGGCTCCGCTTTTATCGGAAGGGTATCTGGTAAAGACAGAAGGGGATGACCAGGTGCTGACCGGCTATGTACCTGACAAAAAAACAGAGCGCCTGGATGTGCCTTACGGAATCACCCGTGTGGATCTTGGAGAAGATTTTCAGATTTCCGAGGAGGCCGGAGGGGTGAAGGTGCTGGCGTTGTCAGCTACGGTAAACAGTGTTAACCTGTCTGCTGCTGGAAAGAAGTTTCCGATGCTGAAAGAATATTCTCTGTTTCCGCTGGGACAAAGCAGTGTGGACAATTCGGAGAAAAATCACATTTTCAGTACAGAAGACGGTCTTCTGTACTCCCGGGATCAATCCATTCTCTGGAAAGTCCCGGCGGATTGTCAGAGCTTTGATATAGAAGAAACGGTAGAGACCATTGCGGAGGGCGCTCTGTCCGATGCGGCGGAAGGAACAAAAGATAATGAGACTCTCGAGATCACCATGCACGGGCAGAATCCTCCGGAGCTTGTCAGATCAGAAACGGCACCGGTATTTGGCGGCAGCGGCTGTCAGGTGCAGGTGGAAGTGCCGGAGACGGAAACCGGCGTGGTGAAAGATCTGATTTATAAAAGATATCTGTCTTCCTGGGGAGCGGTTTTTGACGAGGAACTGGGAGCGGCCGGTGCGGCGTCGGCGTGTATTTCCACGAAAGATCACGCGTCAGACCGGTATGAGAATAACGGCGGAGATGTGTATGCTGTTTCCGGCGGTTCCCGGAGCCTTGCCTTCATTACCAGAGACAGCGGAAACATTTATAATGTGCCGGAAGATGTGGAGGGTATAGAACCCTACGCCTTCGCTGAGCCGGGAGAGGTTCAGTTTGTCAATGTGGGAGAGAATATCGGGCGGCTGGAAAGCTGTAGTTTTGCCACTCTGGAGGGGGAATCCCTGCAGGGCGTTCAGATCAGCGGGGATGAGCCCATAGAGATTGACCGGTATGTGGCCGGAGAACAGGCGCCCCGGGGCATCAGGTTTTATATTTCTCTGGCCCAGAACCAGACGTCCGGATGGGTGAGACGGTTCACCGAGGATTATGGAGCCGAGATGGCGGAGAGTATGCTCACTCTGGCGGAAGGCTCCCTGTTTATTGACGGACAGGGCTGCGCTTATCTGGAACAGGATGACCATGCGCTGACACTCTGCAGTGTGCCGGAAGATCTGGAAGAATATGAAATTCCGTCAGGATATACCCTGAACAATGTGGCGGACGGCGCCTTTGCCTGGTGTCAGAATCTGATTTATCTGGAGCTGCCGGATGTGACCCGGGTGGGAAAACATGCGTTTGACAACTGTACCGGACTGGAGATTCTTGTTTTGAGTCATCCGGATCTGGAAGAAATTCCTGAGGCTTTTGCCGGCTGTGATGCGCTGGAGACGGTTGTTTTGGGAAATGAGGACCTGACGCCGGAACTGCCCCGGCAGACAGAACTGTTGGCGGGCAGCCGGTATTTTGCCCGGGACAGAATGGTATGTGAAACGAAAGACGACGGCGGATGCGCGGTGCGAAATGTACCGACGGACACGGCGGGCAGTGTTTCTCTGCCGGAAAATGTCACGGAGATTGGCCGGAAAGCTTTTGCCGGCTGCAAAACGATAACGGGCATCGCAGCGGCGCAGATGAATCAGATCAGGAAAATAGGAGCGTACGCCTTTTCCGGATGTACAGGACTTGAGGAAGTGCTGATTGGAAAGGCGTGTACTTCTCTTGGAGAAAAAGCCTTTTTTGGCTGCGACGCGCTGAAAACAGTGACATGGCTGGGCGATACCTCCGTGGTGGGGGATGGCGTTTTCGCTGAGAACAGCAGATTGGAAGCGGTTTATTTTGGAGACAACAGCGGTCAGAGCATTGCGACCATCGGCGCTTATACGTTTGAAAATTGCCGGTCGCTCCAGATGGTATATTTCCAGGCAGGAGTCCGGAAAATCGGCGATTCCTGTTTCCGGGGATGTTCCGGTATGCGGACCAGCATTACCCGTGAATATGCCGCCTTCTGTGAATCCATCGGAGCCTATGCCTTTGCAGATTGTTCCCGTTATTCTCAGACGCTTTCTTTTTTCAGCGGATTGCAGGAGATCGGAAGAGGCGCGTTTATGAACTGTACCTATCTGAGTTCCATGTGGATCCCGTCTCAGCTGCGGGAGATTCCGGAAGATTGTTTTGCCGGCTGCCGTTCCATGCGCAGCGTTGTATTCATGGCGGGCGCAGACCTGCGGTCTGTGGGAAGTCATGCCTTTTCCGGCTGTGTTTCTCTGGAGACGCTGACGAATTTGGAATTACTGACGGAACTTACTTCTCTGGGAGAGGGTGTCTTCTCCTCGGAAGAAATGGACGGTCAGACCTATGCCGCCTGCACGGCTCTTACGTGTGCAGATCTCCCATCATCCATACAGCAGATTGGAAGACGGGCGTTTGCGGGATGTACGGCGCTGGAAGAACTGGAAGTGGGCCGTGCGGAAGCGCTGACATCGCTGGGCAGCGGAGCGTTTACGGGTTGTACGTCTCTGAAAAGTGCGGTGCTTTCCGGCACCGGAATCCAGGTTCTGCCGGAAAATGCGTTTGACGGCTGCAGATCTCTGGAGGCATTGCTGCTGCCGGAGAGCCTTGTCTCCATAGAAGCGCGTGCCGTGGCGGATTGCGACAGTCTGTCGGATATGAGTATCTGCCGCCGGGATAAGGTGGTATCGGTGGATGCCAGCGCCCTGGCGGGAACCAAGAACAACGGCCGGCTGGCCATTTATGTACCATATACGGAGAATCACGGACTGCGTAACGCCTACCGGCTGTCTTTGGGCTGGTGGACGGCGCTTCTGAATATTTTTACAGGAGAATCCCCGATCACGATCATTCAGGACCGGGAAATGGGAGAGGAGACGTTTGTGGAAAACGGCGGCCTGTACGCGCGCAAAGCGGATGGCAGTTTCCGGCTGCTGCAGGTGATCACCATGACGGACCGCAGTTTTGCCGTGAAAGAAAATACCACGGAAATCGACGAGGATGCCCTGCGCACCTGTGAGGATCTTGCTATTTTGGAACTGCCGGCTTCTCTGCGGGAATTCCCGGAGGGGACGCTGGAAAACTGCTCCGGTCTGGAAGTGCTCCTGATCCCGGGAAATCTCCGGATGGAGCTGCCGGCTTCTCTGTTTGGAGAGGGAAGAAGAATTTCCTCCTTTGCGCTCTGGGTATCCGAGGGGGACAAAGCCTACTATGAAGAGCAGGGAAATTTCCCTGTACGCTCCTACGGACAGATGGGAGAAGTACAGGGAGGCGTTCTGTACGGCGTTCATGTGTCAGACGGGACAGAGCGGATCCTGCTTGATTATGTGCCGAAGTCCTTTGCAGGAGAGCTGAACATTTTCCTCGGAACGTCGGAAGTGGCGGACGGAGCCGCCGAGGGCTGTGAAAGCCTTACAGTGGTCAACAGTGCCTACACAGTGGAGCGGATCGGCGCGCATGCTTTTGCGGACTGTACCTCGCTGAAAACCGTGGACCTTACCAGCTTTTCCACCACAGCTCTGACAGAAATCGGCGATTACGCCTTTGCCGGCTGCCGTTCTCTGGTGGGAGAGAATACCGGAGAGGGAAAATCCGATCAGATGTTGATTCCGTCCACGGTACAAAGCTATGGAACGGGTATGCTTAAAGACTGCACCTCGCTGACCTCCCTGTCACTGCAGGGGCGGGCGGCGGAGCTGCCGGATGAGTTCTGCAGCGGCTGCCGGAATCTGGAATCGGTATCCCTGGCAAGAACGTTGCTGAATTCCGTGACACGGATTGGCAAAAAAGCGTTTTATCAATGTGAAAAGATCACATCCATAAGCTGGTCCAATATGCCGAATCTGGAGACGGTGGACGACAGCGCTTATGAGGGATGTTCTTCTCTGGTACAGGCTACTTTTGCGGGAAAGATCAAAGCTTTTGGAAGGGCTGTGTTCAGAGACACTGCGCTGGAAATGCTGTCCTTTAACGGAGTCAATCCGCCGAAACTGGGAGAAAATATTTTAAGTCAGGAAGAACAGAACCGGGTGAATGTGTATATCCCGGCCGGCGACGACGGAGAGATTTATCTGCGCTATTATGAAGCGTGGAAGGATACATATCCGACTCTTGTTTCCCGGATGATTTCTCAGGACGGAAATGAGTACCGGGCAGTGAATAACATTTTATACCTGATCCATCCGGGACAGGAAAAAGAAATGACCGCCATTAAAGTGCCGACCAGCGTATCATCCGCGCAGATTTACAATTCCAGCACCCTTTACTGCACGGGTCTCGGGGACGGCAGTTTCAAAGATTGCAGGAATCTGGCCTCTCTGGTGATTCCGAACCGGGTGGAAACCATCGGCAGAGGAGTATTTGAAAACTGTACCCGTCTGGCGAGTATATTCATAGAGGGAGATGTGCTGCAGAGCATCGGCGAAGAGGCGTTTAAAAACTGTACGTCCCTGACGACGCTGGAACTGCCGCAGACCGTCCGCTCTCTGGGCAGCGGTATGCTGGAAGGCTGCAGTTCCTTTGAGACACTGACGGTGCATGGATATTCTCCGTTTGCTCTGGGTGAAACTATTTTTGGAAAAACGGTGGATGATGGCGTGAGAATCCGCGTGCCTTTGGCTTCCTATCAGGATTATCTGGGACAATGGGGCGCGCAGCTGGATGAGGAATACGGCGAGGGTGCCGGAAAGCGCATCCTCATGGCAGTCAGCGAGGACGGCACAGAAAAAATAGAAAACGGTATTCGCTATCTCCGGGTGAATGGACATTGGGAAGAAGCGGAAAATATAACCGCGGATGATAAGCAAAAAGACGGGGAGAACGGGACCGATTGTATGGAAGAAGATATCCCGGAAGAAAACGTTCCGGATCCGGAAGAGACAAAGAAAGATACCGCAGAAGAAAATACTCCGGGCGAAGAAGCGCCGGCGGAAGACGGAAGCGGGGAAGATACGGCAAAAGAGAGTATTCCGGACGAGGAAACGCCGGCGGAAGATGAAGCCGGGGAAGATACGGCAGAAGAAAATACTCCGGAAGGGGAAACGCCGGCAGAAGAGAGTACTCCGGAAGGAGAAGCCCCGGCAGAAGACGAGACGGAGGGAGATACCGCCAAAGAGAGCACGCCGGAAGGGAAAACCCCGGCATCGGACAATGCCGGAAACGGAAGGACAGAAACAAGCCATACCGGAGAGAGTACCGGAAAAATATATAATCAGGACAGGGAAGGGCAGAGACAATGATAGTTGAAAAATCAGGACAGATCATCAGGGAGATAGGAAAGGTGCTGGTCGGCAAGGACGATGTGGTGGAAAAGGTGCTGATGACCATTTATGCGGGCGGACATATCCTGCTGGAAGACGCGCCGGGAGTCGGAAAGACAACCATGGCGCTGGCGTTCTCAAAGGCGCTGGGCCTTGAGTATAAAAGGGTGCAGTTTACGCCGGATACGCTTCCGTCAGATATCATCGGATTCAGTACCTATGACCGGAATACGGGAAAGCTGATCTATCGTTCCGGTGCGGTGATGTGTCATCTGTTTCTGGGAGATGAGATCAACCGTACTTCAGCCAAAACACAGTCGGCACTGCTGGAGGCCATGGAAGAGAGAAATGTGACTGTGGACGGCGTTACCCACCGGCTGCCGCATCCGTTTATCTGTATTGCCACGCAGAATCCACTGGGATTTGCCGGCACGCAGCGGCTGCCGGAATCTCAGCTGGACAGGTTTATGGTCCGGCTGAGTATCGGATATCCGAATACGGAGGAGCAGATTCAGATTTTGCAGCGGAAAATGTACCAGGATCCGCTGGAGGATATGAAAAAGATCATAGACCGTGATGATCTGCTGGAAATCCAGAACTATCTGACATCCATCACGGTAACCGAGGAGATTCTCCGCTACATGACGGTGCTCTGTGAGGCGACCAGAAAACACGAAGGGATTGAATTGGGCGTCAGTCCCCGGGGAGTGATCGCACTTTTGAAAATGTCGAGAGCCTGCGCGATTTTGAGAAGAAGAGATTTTGTGATCCCAGAGGATGTGCAGGAAATCTTTATCGATGTCTGCGCGCACCGTATCGTTTTGAAACCGCAGGCGAAAATTGAGGGGCAGAAGGCGGAAATGATTCTCAAAGATATTTTGCGGGAGGTGGAACCGCCGTCTCTGGGATGGGGAAGGTAGGCGTATGGGAAAGTACAGAATATATTATGGCATCGTTTTGCTGGCGACGATTCTGCTTTTCCTGTGGACCAACACGGCGCAGGTTCTGCTGGCGCTCTGCCTGCTCGTCTTCTTTCCCTTACTCTCCGGTTTTCTGACAGCCGTCTGGGTACATACACTCTGTCTGGAACTGGCACTGCCGGTGTCCTGCTCCACGGGACAGGAAGCGGCCGTACATTTTAAGGTCACAAAAAAAGCAGGGTGGATTGCCAGACAGCTGGTGATACCAGTGACCGTATATAACCGCATGTTTGACCGGCGGGAGAAGAAATGGATGTCTGTTTATCCGGGAACCAGAAGGCAGGAAACGTTCATGATGCCGCTGCCGACTGAGCTTTGCGGAGAAATGAAGATTCGTCTGGAGGAGATTTACTGCTACGACAGTTTTCGTCTGTTTCGCGTAAAGAAGTCTTTTCATCAGGAGCAGGTCATGATGATTTATCCGGCGCTGGTTCCGGTGAATCTCATGCTCCGGCAAAGACCGAAATCCAAAGAGACGGGGGATATCTATGACGAGGATATCCGCGGTCATGACGCCACGGAAATCTTTGATCTGAGAAACTACCAGGAAGGAGACAGTATCCGTGCTGTCCACTGGAAACTGTCCACGAAACTGGAAAAGCTTCTGGTCCGGGAATTCAGCCGCCCGGCCAGTTTTGACACGATCCTGTTATTTTCGCTGGCCGGCAGAAACCGGGTGCCGGACCGGAGGATCACGCAGGTGGCTGTCCTCGCTCTGTCGGTGAGCGAAGCTTTGCTGCGGCTGGATATGGAGCATCAGGTGGGATGCATGACAGATGGGAAACTGCTGGAGATGCCAGTCTGCTCAAGAACGGACAGCATGAAGGTCAGGGACAGTATGATGGGCATGCGTTCCTCTGAGGAGCCGTCTGCGGTTATCCGGAGTTTTATGAAAATGGGACGGCAGTTTCAATATACCAAAGTTATTTTTGTGACGGCGGAGATTGACGACGCTCTTTTGAAGACCCTGGGAAGCCAGGTGAATCTCACAGTGATTCTTCCTGTGGAAAAAAAGGAAGATTATACTGACAGCAGCGGCGGGTATGAAATGCTGGCCCTCTCTGAGAGCGACCCGGATCACAGCCGGTATATTTATATTTAGAAATCATCGATCAGGAGCAGTCATATGGAAAAAGAAACAGCCGCCATGACGGCGGAGAAAGAACAGAATAAGGACAGGACAGGATGTTATGCTGCGGCAATATCCATTTTATGCAGTGGACTGCTGCTGTCCGGCGCGGCGGGCCTTCTGGGAGAACTGATCCCCTTCGGGGGAAATCTCCTCTTTCTGGCCGTGAGCGCGGGGGCGGCAGTGCTGGTGATTCTTTCCCAGCGGAAAAAGGCACTGGAAGTGATATTGCCGCTTTTTTTGCTGACAGCGGCATTTGTGCTGCTGTTTTTTCGCATGGAAGCGGTCATCCAGGGAATGCTGAGCATTGCCAATACGGTGCTGAAAAAATGGAATATGATTTTTGATACCTATCTGCCTCTCTATGGCCTCTCTTCGGACAAGCAGGAAGACCTGGCTCCAGCAGTGTGCATTCTCGGAATCCTGGTGGGCATATTTACAGGATATGGTGTATGGAGGCAGTGGCTGGGGCTTCTGACCGGTGAAGTCTTTGTGATTCTTGCGGCCGGATGTCTGCTGCAGGGCAATCCATCTTTTTATCCGGTGATTCTTCTGCTGGCAGGATGGCTGGGCGTGTGGACCGGAAGCCGGGCGGGAAACCGGCGTAATCAGAAAATTCCCCTCTGTATCTGTGTGCTGACGCTGCTGTTCGGATGGGGCGGCGGGCTCCTTTTGTCCGGTTATCAGCCAGGCCATTGGGTGGACCGGACCCGGGAACAGATAGAGACAGCGATCCATGATTTTCGTTTCGGAAAAGACTCTCTGCCAAAAGGAGATCTCCGGAGAGCCGGAAGTCTTACGGGAAAGACAGCCCGGGAAGAAGAAAAGGAAACCCTGGAACTTTCCTTTGATCAGGCACAGGAAATGCATCTGCGGGGATTTGTGGGTGCGGAATACGACGGACAGTCCTGGCGGCAGCTTCCGGGTGATGATTATACGGGACGTCAGGAAGGAATGCTTGACTGGCTGGAGAGCCGTCAGTTCCTTCCGGCTTTCGCCTGGGCGGCCTGCCAGTCGGCGGGAGGCGGCAGTGGGAATATCCCGGGGGATGGGCAGAAAGATTCTCCGGAAGATGAGGATGTTTCGGAAACGTTGGATGCCCAGACGGTGCATGTGATCAACCGGGGCGCGGACCGGCGTTATCTCTATGTGCCGGAGACCGTTGAGGCAGTGACCCGTGCGGATTATAAATGCAATCAGGACTGGCAGCTGCTTTCCCGCGGATTTTTCGGGGAAAGGGAATATCAATTTGTGAATCTTCCCGCCCGGACAGCACAGGAACTGCCCCAGGCTCCTGACTGGCTGGAAAAAGGAGAGACACCGGCGGAAGAGCAGTATATTCAGGCGGAAGGGGTATATCGTTCTTTTGTCTACCAGTATTATCTGGATGTGGATGAGACAATAAAAGAAAAAATCAATCGGTTGTTTTTCTCCGGAGAAAGCTGGAAACAGGAGGAGACCGTGAACCTCTATGACGCTACTGCGAGAATCCGCGTGATGCTGTCGGCGCTGGTAGAGTATGAGCCCCGGACGGAAGAAGTGCCGGAGGGAAAAGATTTTGTCACCTGGCTTCTGGAAGAGCACAGAGAGGGAAACGCAGTACATTTCGCCACGGCAGCCGTGCTTGCTTACCGGACGCTGGGAATTCCGGTCCGCTATGCGGAAGGATATTATGTCAGTGAAGACATGGCGGAACGCCTGCAGGCGGAAGGGGCGGATTCCTGCCAGCTGACACAGAAAAACGGCCATGCCTGGGCAGAAATTTATATTGACGGAGTGGGCTGGACTCCGGTGGAAGTAACTCCGGGTTTTTACCAGGAAGTTTACGCTCCGGAATATTATATTGATATTCGGGAAGAAGAAATCGAAAAATCAGACACCGGCGCCGCCGTGGAGGCCGACGAGATTTTGTCCGGGGCAGAAGAAAAACAGGAGAAAGGACCGCTGGCGGAGGTGCCGTGGAATGTTCTCGGAATTGTTCTGCTGATCATTTTGTCCGGCCTGGGAATTTTCCTTCTTCTGGAACTACAGAGGCTTGTGAGAATTGGAATCCGGACCGGAAAAGAGAAAAAATATCCGGAGAAACTGGCGTCGTTTACTTACGAATCCATGTGTGCCATGCTTCGCTGTGCCGGTATCCGGGAGAATTTCCGGTATCCGTATATGCTGACTGAGCAAATCTGCGGACAGTTTTCTGCCATCAAAGAAGAAGAATATATTCGTGTTATTCAGATCATCCAGAAAAATATTTTCGGAAAGAAAGAATTGTTCCCCAATGAAAGCAGAATTCTTCTGAAGTTTACGAAAAAAATGAAGACGGAATTATATGCGCAGGCTTCCTGGAAGAAAAAACTGTTGTATCGCTATATGTACTGTCATTGACTTTTGGAAAGTGAAATGCTATTCTGAAACTGAAAAAATCTGACAGACAAATAATGAGGTGAATTGATGAAGAAGAGAGTTATTACGATTGGAAGAGAGTTTGGCAGCGGCGGAAGGACCATCGGAAGACAGGTGGCGGAGAAGCTGGGCATTGCGTTTTACGACAAAGACATTATCAAAAATATTGTCAAAGAAACCGGACTGAAGGAAAAGTACGTGGAACACTATGGAGAGTTCGCGCCTTCTTCGGACCATCGTTTTGCTTATTCTTTCGTGGACCTGGAAGATGAAGAGTCCTCTCCGCTCAAGAGAATGTGGCATGCCAGGACCAGGATTATCCGCAAGTTTGCGGAAGAGACGCCATGCGTCATCGTCGGAAGCTGTGCGGATTACATTTTAAAGGACCGGGAAGACTGCCTCCGGGTGTTCCTCTATGCCGATGAGGAGACGAAAGAGGAACGCATCCGGGAGATGTACGGCGAGGTTCTCCTGAAAGAGAAGAACCGTGTGCATGACATGGATGTGAGAAGAGGACTGAATTATCAGTACTTTACCGGCCAGGAGTGGGGCAAGGCCCAGAACTATGATCTTGCGCTGAACCGGGGAAGCCTGGGCATTGAAAAATGTGTGGAGCTTATCGTGGAAGCGGCCAACTGAAATCAGAGAAACTAACAGCAGTAGAATTCAAAAAGGAGAAACATCATGAAAATTTTAGTAACCGGTGGAGCTGGATATATCGGAAGTCATACCTGTGTGGAACTGTTAAATAATGATTATGAAGTTGTGGTTGTGGATAATCTCTACAATTCCTGTGAAGAGGCTCTGCGCCGCGTGGAAAAGATTACGGGAAAGACCCTGACTTTCTACGAGGGAGATCTTTTGGACCAGGATATGCTGGAGACGGTTTTTGAAAAAGAAAGACCGGAAGCGGTGATTCATTTTGCCGGTTACAAAGCAGTGGGAGAATCCGTGGAGAAACCGATTGAATACTATCACAATAACCTTACAGGCACTCTGCTGCTCTGTGATACGATGCGTAAGTTTGACTGCAAGAAGATGGTATTCAGTTCTTCCGCAACTGTTTACGGTGATCCGGCTTTCGTGCCGATCACAGAGGATTGTCCAAAGGGCGTGATCACTAACCCATACGGACAGACGAAGTCTATGATCGAACAGATCCTCACAGATATTCAGGTGAGTGATCCGGAGTGGAATGTGACACTGCTCCGTTACTTTAACCCGATCGGTGCGCACAGCTCAGGTCTTATTGGAGAAGATCCGAAAGGTATTCCGAACAATCTGGTGCCGTATATCGCCAGAGTGGCAGTAGGCAAGCTGGAGAAGCTGGGCGTCTTCGGAGATGATTATGATACGCCGGACGGAACCGGTGTCAGAGATTACATCCATGTGGTGGATCTGGCGGCAGGACATGTACAGGCGCTGCGCCATATGAAACCGGGTGTGAGCATCTACAATCTGGGTACCGGCCACGGCTACAGCGTCCTTGATGTGGTGAAGGCTTACAGCAAGGCCTGCGGCAAGGAGATCCCTTATGAGATCAAACCGAGAAGGGCAGGAGATATCGCCACCTGTTACTCCGATCCTTCCAAGGCAAAACGGGAGCTTGGATGGGAAGCAAAATACGGTATTGAAGAAATGTGCCGGGATTCCTATCACTGGCAGTCCATGAATCCGGACGGATATCAGACCAGTCAGGAGCAGAAATAATGCGGGAGGAGCTTGTCCGTCTGCGCAGACGGATGCAGGAAGAACAGGTGGATGCCTGTCTGATCATGACCGATGATTTCCATGGTTCTGAATACGTGGGAGATTATTTTAAAAGCCGGGAATATATTTCCGGCTTTACCGGCTCTGCCGGAACCCTGCTGGTCATGAAAGATACGGCGGGACTCTGGACCGACGGACGGTATTTTCTGCAGGCGGAAGCCCAGCTTTCGGGCAGCGGCATCACCCTGTATCGTTCCGGTCAGCCGGGAGTGCCGTCGGTAAAAGAGTTTCTCAGAAAAGAAATGCAGCCGGGAGAGACTTTATGTTTTGACGGCCGCTGTGTCATGGCAAGTGCTGCCCGGGAATTGAGAGAGATTCTGGAACCGGGCGGGGTGAGCGTCCGCAGTGATCTGGATCTTGCCGGGGATATCTGGACGGACCGCCCGGCCATTTCCCGGGAGCCGGTTTGGATACTGGAGGAACAGTACGCCGGAGCCGGCGTCGGTGAAAAGATACAGGAAGTACGACGGCTTCTCAGGGCAGAGAAGGCAGACTGGTTTTTGCTGGCTGCTCTGGAAGATATCTGCTGGCTTTTGAATATAAGAGGAAATGATGTGGCATGTACGCCGGTGGTGCTTTCTTATCTGATGATGAGTCAGAAGGAAGTGCGCTGGTATGTGCAGAAAGAAGCGCTGACGGATGCCGTCAGAGAATATCTTGAGAAATCAGACGTGCAGGTGCGGGAGTACGATGCAATCTATGAGGATGTCAGTCTTCTCCCGGCAGGCGCACGTCTTCTTTATGATGAAAATCATGTAAATGATGCTCTGGTTCGCCGGATTTCTCCGGAGGTGGAGGCTTTTGACGGAGAGAATCCCACGCTGCTTCTGAAGGCAGTCAAGAATCCAGTGGAAGTGGAGAATGAGCGGGCTGCGCACGTCAGGGACGGCGTCGCGGTGACCAGATTCATTTACTGGCTCAAAAAGCACGCAGGAAAAGAACCGGTCACGGAGCTGAGCGCCGCTGTCCGGCTGGAGGAACTGCGGGAAGAGCAGGAGGATTATATCGGGCCGAGTTTCTATCCTATCTTGGCTTACGGAGAGCATGGAGCCATTGTCCACTATTCCGCCGACGAGCAGTCGGATGTGCCTCTGCGCCCGGAAGGATTTCTTCTGGCGGACACCGGAGGACATTATAAAGAGGGAACTACGGACATTACGAGAACCATCGCGCTTGGACCGCTCTCGGATGAGCAGAAGGAAATGTACACCATGGTGTTAAAGGCACATATCTGTCTGGCGAACGCGGTATTTCTTCGCGGAGCCACGGGAATGAGTCTGGATGTGCTGGCCAGAACTCCGCTGTGGGAACGGGGCTTTGATTACAATCATGGCACCGGCCACGGCGTGGGGTATCTGCTGAGTGTCCATGAGGGGCCGAACAGTTTCCGGTACCGCCCGGCCGCTTCCCGGGGTAATGACTGTGTCATGGAAGAGGGGATGATCACTTCCGACGAGCCGGGCATTTATCTGGAAGGAAAGTTCGGGATCCGGCTGGAAAATCTCCTGGTCTGTGCCAGAAAAAAGACCAACGCTTACGGCACGTTCATGGGATTTGAACCGTTGACCATGGTGCCGTTTGAGCGGGATGCGATTCTCTGGGAACAGTTATCAGAAAAGGAAATCAGCTGGCTGAACGCTTATCATAAAAAGGTCTGCGAGACCATCGCTCCGTATCTGGATGAAGAAGAGAGAAGCTGGCTGAAAGAAGTGACAAAGTCCCACGGAAAGCAATGACAGGAATATACTAAATCCAGCCGCCGTCAAAGCGGATGACCTGGCCGGTGAGATATTCCGGAGCTTCGGCGATCTGACAGCAGAAAGATGCCGCCTCTTCGGGGGAAGCAAAACGTCCGGCGGGAATCTCTTCGGCCAGAGCCTGTCGCTCTTCCGCATCAAAACATTGGTTCATGACCGTGTCGATGATGCCGAAACTGATGGCGTTGACGGAGATGTGAGAGGGCGCCAGTTCCTTGGCAAGGGCTTTGGTCAGTGCGTTGACGGCTCCTTTGGATGCGGAGTATGCCGCCTCGCAGGAAGCACCCACTTCTCCCCATACGGAGGAAATATTCAAGATTTTGCCCTGCTGGCGGCGGACCATATGCGGGATCGCTGCCCGGCAGGTGAAAAAGACGGAGTCCAGATTGGTCTGCATAACCTGATGCCACTGGGCGGCGCTCATATCAGACAGAAGGCCGATGTGGGATATACCAGCGTTATTGATCAGAAGGTCAATGTGACCAAAGGCGTCGATGGCACGGGCGATCATTCCTTCTCCGTGTTCTTCCCGGGAAATATCCCCGAAATAAGTTTCAACCCGGGTGAATTGTTCCAGTGTGCAGGCGGCTTCCTGCAGAGCGTCCCTGTTATGGCCGCTGTTGATGACGAGATGGTAGCCCTGTCCGGCCAGCCGGATGGCGGTGGCAAGGCCGATCCCCCTGGAAGCGCCGGTGATGACTGCTGTTTTCATGATCATGTCTCCTTTCCGGATGGAAGTTTATTTTTTTGATTCCCTTGATTATAATAGGATTCATAACAATTTTCCACTTCTATTTCAGGAATTTATGTCAAAACTTGAAATAGAAATGGAAGTTTGCTATACTTAACAGATAAAATCGAATAGGAGGGCTATGATGGAAAAGCCAAGCTTGATTGTAAGATTCTTCTCCATTCTTCTAAGAATACTGGTGGTACTGGTATTGATGGTTGTGATTGCCGTCGCTTCCTTTGAGGGCGTGACCTATTATCTGACCGGAAGCTTGTATGACCTCAGAGAGTTTGCAGGGGGCAGCAATACCATAACCAATACCGGCAGCGGGGAAGTTCAGGAGACGAAGATTGACGAAACTAATATGAGGAGCACCCTCTTTTTTGTTGACAGCGCGGACAGCGGAAAAGAGTATATGGCTCTCAATATGCTGAATACGAAGAATTACGTTCTTGATATTCTTCTGATTCCGACCAACGCCCAGGTAACAGTGGGACAGAGCATCCTCAAAGAGATTCAGAAGGAGATGCCGGAAGCAAAGAATACCGTGAACCTGAGCGATGTATCCCGTGCGTTTGGCGATGAGAAATACAAGATGATTTCTTCCATTGTGGAAAATGTGACGGGACTGACGCTCAGCGGCTATGATGTGATGACGCAGGAGAATTTCACCAGTTTCCTTGATATGGCGGATGAGGTTGCCTATAAAGTGGACGATGATTTTTCCTATCGGGATGAGAAGGGTGTGCTTCAGGTGATCAAAGGCGGACAGACAGAGGTTGACAGCGAGGAGGCTGCGGCGCTTCTCACATATCTGGATGGAACGGAGACACAGGAATCCTCCCGTCTGGAGCGGACCAATGTGTATCTTCAGTCATTCTTCAGCACTCTGTTTGAAGAGAACAGCGGCAGCGCTATCTACAGAAAATATACCAGTCTGGTACAATCCAGCGTTGACAGAGACCGTTCCAATGAGGAACAGATCTTTGAGCAGCTGGACCCGGATGATATTACGATCCGTATCCTTCAGGGTTCGGAATCAGATGGCGTGTTCACAGTGGATTCTCAGATCGTACAGCTGCAGATTTCCACCCTGGCACAGCAGGCGGAGAATACGACGACTTCTTCTGACAGCAAGTCGGAAAAGGACAGCAGCAGTGAGAGCGATACACGGACCAGTACAGCGTCCGGACAGGATTCCAAAGACTATTCTATTGAACTTTATAATGCTGCTTATGTGGCCGGTCTTGCCGCTCAGTGGGAGGCATATCTGGAAGAGGAAGGATATACGATCAGTCTGGTAGATTCTTATCAGGACGAGGGACCTCTGTCCACCACACGGATCGTGGTTACGGAAGAAGGTATGGGAGAGGATCTTCTTACTTACTTCCCGGATGCAACCATTGAAGTGGATGATATTGATACCGGTGGAGATATTCAGATTTATATTGGTACAGACAGCACCGATGTTGGCGGAGCTGACGGATCTTCTTACAGCAGTACCGAAGACGGCGATGACGGGGAAGACGTCACCGATGAAGATGAGTCTGACAGCTATGACGACGAGGAAGACACCGACAGCGGCGATGAGGAGGATACTTCTAAGGAAGACAGCGGCTATGGCGGTTCCTATAATTTTGATACGGATTCCGCGGAATAATCGGTGAGAACGGACGCCGGGCTGTGATAGCGTCCGGAGTGCGGGCGGCAGTGCGGATGTATGCACGGCGGCCAGGGTGCATCTTTGTTGCAGATCATCAACTGATGCCCGGTCACAGAGTGCGGATATATGCACGGCAGCCAGGGTGCATCAGCGCCGGGTTCCGGCAGTTTTGCCGCGGCCCGGCTTCTGTGGTGCATGAAGGCAATGGTGAGAGGGAGAGAAGAAAGAACGCCTGGAAAGGACCATAGGGATGAAAGAACATTCTTCTAGAAAAGTAAATGTGCTTGGCACAGATGTGTCGGTCATGCGTGCGGAAAAAGCAGTGAATCTGACCATGGACTATATGAGGAGAAAGGGACTGGAGGTCGTCTTTTTCCATTCGGCGGAAAGCTCTCTGTATTGTCAGAATCAGCCAGGGGCAGCGGAGATCATTGGAAACTGCCAGCTGGTGCTGCCCGGCGACAGTCATGTGGAGATGGCAGTCCGTCATCAGCGCA
Source organism: Eubacterium sp. An11 (assembly GCF_002161065.1). Classification (GTDB taxonomy): domain Bacteria; phylum Bacillota; class Clostridia; order Lachnospirales; family Lachnospiraceae; genus Anaerobutyricum; species Anaerobutyricum faecale. The sequence goes on from NZ_NFLV01000011.1 coordinate 114,175, forward strand.
ATGACAGCGAGGACCGGAAGGGAATCGGTGAGTTTGCCGACGAATATCTGAAAAGACTGTTTGCAAAGCTGAACAGAGAGAGCAGGGAAATTTATGCGGTCATGGAAAAACAGGAGCATCTGGATTCTCTGAAGGAATATATCGGGACGTCCTATCCGGATATTTTTCAGAACGGCATTGTTTTTGATACGGAGAGCGGAGAAGATCCGGGAAAGATTGTCAATGAGATCAATGCCAATATTCCCGACATTGTGTTCCTCTGTCTGCCGGTGGAGCAGCAGATAATGTTCATCAGGGACTATGCGGCCATGATGAACACCCGGCTTTGTATCTGCATTGAGTCAGTGCAGCCTTTGATCCGGAAAGAGACGGAAAACGCCCCCCCTCTGATTCAGGCGCTTCATCTGGACGATCTCTGGTTCCGCCTGAAACGGGAATCCATCATCCGGAAAACTGTAGTCGGTTCCATTTTCAAGCAGAAAGTGCTGGAAGATGCCGGAGGGGAAGTTTCACCGGAAGCTCCCGGCCGCAGTACCGCCGCGGATGAGAGCGCGGTTTCCGGCAGCATTTCCGCAGACGCGGATGATGGCATGGTTTCCGGCAGCATTTCCGCAGATACGGATGAGGAGACAGTTTCCGGCGGTGTTTCCGCAGACGCAGATACAGAAAATAATCAGGAAAAATAGGCCGGAAAAGCGGGAAATATATAAATTGTTATCAATTTGATACAAAAAAGAGAGAGGGATTGTACATTTTTATGTATTTCCCTCTTTTTTTTTTCGATAATTTGTATTAGAATAACAAATAAGTCTTACTTTTTTATACAAAAGCACTAGAACTGAGTTCGGAGAGGAAGGAACACTATGATTTCAAATCAGATTTTGCAGGATACGATTGATGGAATTAAAGCTATTACAAGAATTGATTTATGTGTGATGGATACAGAGGGTAAGCCCCTGGCGTCTACCCTGGATGCTGTGGAGGAGTATAAGGAAGCAGTTCTCGTCTTTGCCGAGTCTCTGGCGGAGAGTCAGATGCTGCAGGGATATCAGTTTTTTAAAGTATTTGATGAGAACCAGCTGGAATATATCATACTGGTGAAGGGCGAGACAGATGACGTCTATATGATTGGAAAGATGGCAGCATTCCAGATTCAGAATCTGCTGGTGGCCTACAAGGAGAGATTTGATAAAGATAACTTTATCAAGAATCTTCTTCTGGATAACCTGCTTCTGGTGGATATCTACAATCGCGCCAAGAAGCTCCACATCGAGACCGATGTGCGCCGCTGCGTCTTTATCATTGAGACACAGAATGACAAAGATAACAATGTCTTTGAGACAGTGAGAAGCATTTTCTCCACTAAGACCAGAGATTTTATCACAGCCGTTGACGAGAAGAATATTATCCTCGTAAAAGAAGTGAAGGCTGGTGAGGGCTATAATGAGCTTCATAAGACTGCGGAAGTGATTGTGGATATGCTCAACACAGAAGCGATGACCCGGGTACATGTGGCCTACGGCACGATCGTGAACGAGATCAAAGAAGTGTCCCGTTCCTATAAGGAAGCAAAGATGGCCATGGATGTGGGCAAGATTTTCTATCCGGAAAACAGCGTGGTGGCATACAACCGTCTGGGAATCGGCCGTCTGATCTATCAGCTGCCGCTGCCGCTGTGCAAAATGTTTATCAAAGAGATATTTGAGGGACGTTCCCCGGATGAATTTGATGATGAGACTCTCATGACCATCAACAAGTTCTTTGAGAACAGTCTCAATGTATCTGAGACATCCAGACAGCTGTACATCCACAGAAATACCCTCGTGTATCGTCTGGATAAGCTGCAGAAGAGCACCAATCTGGACCTTCGTGTCTTTGAAGACGCCATCACATTCAAGATTGCCCTCATGGTAGTAAAATACATGAAATATATGGAGCGAGCTGAGTATTAATGATGGAAAGAAATAATAACGAAATGGAACCTGAAAACACTGAAAACACAGATATCGGCAGTCCCGCTGCGGAGAATCCTTCCGCCGGAGATGACGGGGACAGGAATCCCCGGTATGTCTATCCGGGACAGGAGGAGATGACGGGCAGGGATCTGGAGGATGTGACGCCGAAGAAGCCCGGGAGGTGGACCTCCCGCCTGAAAATGGCTGTGCTGCTGCTGGTGGTGGCAGTGGGAGGCTTTGTGGTCGGACAGGTTGTGCTGCTGTTTGCCGGGTCCGGAAGCGGTGTAAATAATTTCCGGGTCATGACGAAGCTTTCCATGCTGGAAGCGTATGTGGATCATTTTTTCTTAAATGATACGGACGGTGAACATCTGGAGGACTATATTTATAAAGGATATATAGCCGGACTGGATGATCCCTATGCGGCCTATTACAATGCGGAAGAATATTCGCAGCTTATGGAAGAGGATTCCGGCGAGTATGTGGGGATCGGCGTGACAGTCCGGCAGGATGCCGATACAGGATATGTCGTTGTGGAACAGGTCAATAAAAACGGACCGGCCTATAACGCAGGTGTGCAGGCCGATGATGTGATCATGGCGGTGGACGGGGAAGATACCTCGAAGCTTGGTCTGCAGGATACCGTCTCTGCCATCAAAAAGGATAAGGAACCAGTGGTTCTGACTGTCTTAAGAGACAGTGAGACCATGGAGATCACTGTAGATAAATCTCAGATTGTGATGGAGACGGTCACCTGGGAGATGAAAGAGAATAAGATTGGCTATATTGCCGTTTCCCAGTTTGTGGAGAATACATCGGAGCAGTTCAATGAGGCGCTGACCTCTCTCTCTGAAGAAGGAATGACCAGCCTGATCATTGATCTGAGAGATAACGGAGGAGGGCTTCTCACCGCCTGTCTGGATATGGTATCCAGGTTTGTTCCGGATGAGAAACTGATTGTATACACGGAAGATAAGAATGGCAGCCGGACGGAATATAACAGTGATTCTGTGGATGTGCTGGATCTGCCGGTGGTTCTTCTGGTCAATGAGAATTCCGCCAGTGCTTCCGAAATCATGACAGGATGTCTGAAAGATTATGGGATTGCCACTGTGGTGGGAGAGACCACTTACGGCAAGGGAATTGTACAGAATATCATGCCTCTGCCGGATGGCTCCGCCGTTAAGATGACTGTTTCCAAGTATTATACGCCGCTGGGCAATGATATCCACGAGGTGGGCATCACCCCGGATATCACGGTGGAGATGAGTGATGAGGAATGGGCGGCAGCCCAGGATGACGAGACAAAAGACACACAGCTTCAGGAAGCGTATCGGGTGCTTTCCGGTAAGAATTAAATATCGTCTGTCAGCAGATACCCCGTTTCCTGAGAAAGTTTTTCATGTGGTCATCCACATCCTGTTCCAGGGATTTATCCAGAGAAAATGTCCGGTAGGAAATACCGGTGGTGATCATAAGATTTTCCGGTTCATAGAGGATGTTGAGGTAGATTCCCTCGATGTCCTCTTCACGGAAAGAGCAGAGGCTCTCTTTGATCAGGAAAGCAACCGTTGCCTTTGGCAGTGCCAATACAATTTTACATCCGAGAGGGAGACGTTTTCCCTTGATTATCGAAAAAGCAAAAGGGCGCACCTCTTTCCAGAGACAGTATTCCCGATCCGGCCGTTGGTCGTCGGTGTCGAAGAATGCATCATTAAGATGACCGTCGATGTGGTAAGATATTTCTTTTTTAAAAGATGCTTCCACCAGATAAAACAGGTCGAAGGTCTCTCTGGAAAGCAGGTGCGCCATAAAATTTTTTACATCAGTAATGGGAACGGAAATCATGAATATACCTCCTGTATCTGCAAAGATTTTGTCAGGACAGAGAAAGCGGAAGCGCTCTATCCTGCCTGTTATTTTATCACAGCAGATTTGCTTTGCAAACAGATTTATCATGCAGGAGAGAGCCGAATGGGGGAAGAAAAATATGAATACATTATTTGATTGTCTGAAAAAAGGAACGTCTCCGGAGCGGGTGGTTGCCTTCGCTAAGGAGTATCTCACGGAGGAAGGTTTTGAAGAACTGTATTACGATCGTCTGTTTGCGCCGAAGCTTGGCGGGCGGTACTTCATCACGCCGTTTCCTGACGTACTCTTTGCTTTTACCATGGGGCGCAAGAGGGCGTACATTCAGCCGGTGCGAATGGCCTTTGCCCATGTGGATCAGCCCTGTTTCAAAGTAAAGGCGAGACCGGAATTTCGCAGCATGGAAAGCGATATGCTGAATGTGGAGGTCTACGGAGGTATGATGGACCACACCTGGTTTGACCGCCCTCTGGGACTGGCAGGAACCGCAGCGCTCAAAGGAGAAGATATTTTCCGGCCGAAGCTGGTGACCTATGACAGTGAACGACCGGTGGCCATCATTCCCGGTATTGCCACTCATATGCAGAGGGATGCGGGTAACGGATGGAAGATTGACCGGCAGAGAGAGCTTATGCCGGTAACCGGTTTATCCGGTGCCGCCTGGACGGAGGGCTCTTTTGTGCATTTCATGGCGAAGGAGCTGGATGTGGATGATTCGGAGATTTTAAGCTATGATTTCAATCTTTATAATTACGATGAGCCGCAGCTGGTCGGCATCACAGAAGAACTGGTTTCAAGTCCGCGCCTGGACAATCTGGCTTCCGTCAGCGCTTTGCTGGAAGCGCTGGTGGAGGGAGAGCGCAGCAACGGGATAAATCTCATCGGTCTTTTCAACCACGAGGAAGTGGGAAGTTTTACCCGTTCCGGAGCAGACTCGGAACTGCTGACGGGGATTCTCAAGGGGATATTCCGTACCCTGGGCTGTGATGAGGAAATGTTCCGGGCATCCATGGCAGACAGCGTGTATCTCTCTGTAGATGGAGCCCACGGCGCGCATCCGAATTATCCGGACCGCTGTGATACCACCACCCGGGCTTATGTGGGCAAGGGAGTTGCCATCAAGGCCAGCGGAACATTCAAATACGCCACTGACGCGGCAGTGCAGGCCATCCTGCTGGGATTGTCCGAGAAATATGACGTTCCCCTGCAGATCATCAACGACCGGAACAATATCCGCGGTGGCAGCACCTTAGGGCCTATGATCGGCTCCCACATCCCGATGCGGGGCTGCGATATCGGCATCCCTATGTGGGCCATGCACTCCGCCCGGGAGACCATGGCGCTTTCTGACTATGAAGCCCTCTGTCAGATTGTGACGGCGTTTTTTGTGAATTGAGATTTGTAAAGATGGCAACAGCTATCCGCTCAGACAGACAATGACGTGAGAACCCATACGGATTCGCCCGGCTCGACCCTCAGTCGGACTGACCAGGGATATCGTTGTAAAATGACTATATCCGTCCTCCTTCACAGCTCGCGGTCGAAAGCCGTATGTGTCCAAAACGTCATCTGCCTGTTGAAAAGCCTTTGTTCCACTTTTACAAAAATCTTGTGCTACGTTGGCAAAACAGCAGGTTATGATTACAGACGAATCAGCGGATGCCAAAATTTACAGTCGTGTCTGTCTGGCATGAACCAGCAGAGCAAGCTGCACAGGCAGCGCTTTTGTCGGTTTGAATCGTAAATCTCTATGCACGCAGACTGCATTTGGAGAAGACGAGGTATTGATATGGTTTGACGACGACTGTGAGCGCAGGCGTCTGATTTATATTGACGAAATACAGCCAGGTACCAGTCTG
>NZ_NFLV01000012.1 GCF_002161065.1 Eubacterium sp. An11
CATGATAATTATTTTAGGATAACATCTGATGAAGGAAGAACACCTTCTTCTGTTATCTAATCATAGAAACTTATTAACCGAGTAGTCTTATTGACTACACCATTATTATACTAGGGGGAAGAAGCATGGCCATATTTAATGCCGACATCCGGTTCCGGGATCAGAAACGAATGAGCCTGCCGATCGTCAAAGTCCCGAAAAATATCCGGGAAGCGTTTCATATCGATACATTATACGAAAATGGCATTGCTAAATTGGAAAAAGGAAAGAAAAACTGCCTGTATGACCGGTGTTACCTCTTTGAGGAGATCAATTACATCAACAAGGACGATGGGGAGAAGACTCGTTTCTTAAATCAATTCATGAGCTGGCTGAAGGCCATGAACGTGGATTTTAAGATCACAATAGCAAACGAGTTCCAGTCTGCGGCAGAGTTCATCCGGAAATACCGTTCCAATAAAAATAAAGAAAGCTATCCGGAGACGGAAAAAGGTATCCGGGATTGGATTGAGGAAAAAATGGGGGAATCTAACCCCAACGTGACCACATACCGGTATCTGACGGTGTCCTGTCGGGCAGAAACCCAGGCGGAGGCGGTCATTTTGCTAAATGCGATTGATACCGTTATCCATGACATGTTCCGGGCATGGCGGGGGCAGGTCATGCGGCTCTCGGCGAAGGAACGTCTCTTCTGCATCCATTCCCTGCTCCGTCCGGGGAAGAAAGAGGAAGAAACCTATCTTGCTTTTGGGAAGGGGCATGACTGGAAAAATGATATCCTGCCTCAGACGATCCGTCAGAAAAGCAACTTTCTTATCCTGGATGATACCTATATGTCTGTCCTGTTTGGGCATAAGTACCGGGGGTCCATTGATGCGGACAGTTGTATCCGCAGCTTTTCCCATATGGAGTTCCCGTCCTTCCTGACGTTGGATTATGCCCCGGTGACACCGGATATCATCGAGGATAAGTTAGGGTCTGCATCCATGAATAACGAGCGGGCCATCAGCAGTGAAGAAGACCAGAAGAGGAAAAGAAACCAGATTTCCACCGGACCGTCCTACCGTCTGCAGAAACGGAAAGAGAAAATAGAGGAGTATGCCGACCAGATCAATGACAATGATGAGACCGGTTTTTTTGTCAACTTCCTGTTAGTTGTCACTGCCCCGGATGAGGAGATGCTGGCGGAACGCGTCGGCCAGATGGAAGCCATCGGACGAAAAGAAGGGGTGTCCATTGAGACCGCAGACTGGCATCAATTAAAGGCCTTGAACACAGCCCTTCCTTATGGCGGACGGCAGGTAGATTACATGCGCTTTTTCCTGGCATCATCGGTGGTTGCCTTACAGCCCTATTATGCGCAGGATATCATCGACCTGGGCGGATATTTTATGGGGATCAACCGGACGACAAAACGGCTGATCTTTGGAAACCGAAAACTGCTAAAAAATCCCCATGGAATCATCATCGGCCATACCGGTTCCGGAAAATCCGTCATCATCAAGCTGACGGAAATCTTACAGACCCTCATTGCCACCGATGATGACGTGCTGGTCTTAGACCCACAGAATGAGTTCGAGGATATCATCCGTGCGCTGGGCGGTGTTTATTTTGATCTGACACCGAAAAGCGAGATGCACTTAAATGGCTTTGAGGTGACAGAAGAAGTTTTTTATGCCGATAAAAAGACAAGGGAAAAATTTGTAGCAACGCAGACTGCCTATGCAAAGAGCCTGGTAGCTGCCACCATGAATCATATCCTCTTCACGCAGGAGCATGCCACTTTTGTGAGCCGGGCGACAAATGTAATGTACGAAACAATCTTCGCGCAAAAACGGCTGAAAAAACAACCGACACTAAAGATGCTCCGGGAAGAGATCCATACGATTTTATCCGGGGAGACCGGGCAGGATAGCCACAACCGGGAAATCCTGCAGACCATCGATAACTGTCTGGAAGAGTATACGGAGGGAAGCTGTGACATGCTGGCCCATCCCTCCACCATCCGGCTGGAGAATCGTCTGGTGGGGTTTGGTCTTAAGAACGTGCCGGAAGATAATTGGGAGGCGGTCATGCTGACTGTGATGCACTATACCTCTTCCCGGATCGAATATAATCAATCCCTGCAGAGGGCCGTCCATTTCGTCGTGGATGAGACTCAGGTCATCTGCCAGAAGGGAACCTCAGCGGCGCAGTTAAACACTGCTGTTACGACTTACCGGAAATTTGGCGGGATCTGTACCATGTCGATGCAGAATCTGACGGCGGCACTTAACGATGAAAAACTGACAGAGCTGTTTTCCAACTGTGATTATAAATGTTTCTTAGATCAGGGCGGTGTGGATGCCAATGCCCTGCGGGAAATACAGGAATTATCCCAGACGGAGTTTGACGCGTTAAGCAGCGACCAGACAGGACAGGGGGTCATGGTCTGGGGGAAGAAAGTCGTGCTCTTTGATATGCGTATTTCAAAAGACAACCTCCTGTATCCCATGATCTCCACGAACTTCCACGAGCGGGCAGCACAGGCAGAAAAGGCCGGACAGGAGCTGGCGGAAGAGCCTGTTTATACAGAAGCAGACCGGACGGAGCAGATCATCCTTCAGATGGCCGATTTTGCGGAGATCAGTGCCAGAGATATTTTATCGGTGTTGGATATCACGCAGGATGAGGCAGAAGTACAGCTTGCTTATCTGGTAGAGCAGAAAAAACTTGTGGAGACCCGGACAGAGGGGATCCCACGATATAAAAAGGCAGGATGCGTATGGGAATAAAAAAGAGCAGAGATTCTACGTTTACAGTCGTAAAGAGCGGGTTCCAGATTTCTAAGGATGGCATCCGCCTCGCTGGGAGATATGCAGATCCTATGGGACAGAAAAAAGAGGAGGAAGAACAGGACCCTGTCCAGTTCCTCCCAAAAAAGTTACAGAAAAAATGGATGAGACTGCCGGAAGACAAAAAACAAGCTTATAAAGAGCAGGCCCTCCGTGCTGTCCGCAGGAAAGCCGGGAAGAAGGGACCGGCAATCAGTGAGGAACCGCCTGGCGTATCCGGAAAGGAGGCAGGGCAGGAGACGGCCCGTCTCTTTGTAAAGGATGAAACCTATCCGACCCATGGCTGGCGCAGGCCGAAGGATAAAAAGATCATCGGGGAAGGCGGACTGCCGGGGATGGTGTCCCGAAAAAAAGTAGGTGCGGCGGCGATCACGGGCAAGCGTCAGGCAAGGAACAGCCCGGCAGCCACTTCCGGAGAAAGTTTGAATGGCAGAACTGTAAGTACAGGGATAAACAACCAGACAGCCGTAGGAACATCCGGGCAATTTTCTATGGATAATCCTGTCCGACTATCCGATCAAGCCGGAAAAAAAGTGATGACGGTAACATCTGCCCCTTTACAGACAGGACTTGCTGTGGAGGCGGCAAAGAAAGCCGCCGGTATGTTCGCGGAGCAGATCCGGTTTCAAAATACTGCACTGGAAAATCAGCGAGTCCGCCTCCAGTCAAAGATGGACAGCGTAAAAGAATCCCATCGGCAGATGGAGACGCCGACTGACATACTGGCTTATACCGCGGCAGTGGCGGCCACAGGATTGCTGGCGGTAGCTGTTGTCGCTGTCCAGGTGTTTGCAGCCGTCCTATCTGTTTTTTTATTGCTCCTGCTCCCTCTCCTTATCCTGGCAGTCCTCGTTACGACAGTTATTGCATTGCTCACCAGTATATTTTCTGCCGTAGATACTACGTATGCATATGGCACTGGCGAAAGTATCGTGGCCGTTGCCATCGGGGAGATCGGTTATCATGAGAAAGCCGGAAACCAGACAAAGTATGGGGAGTACACCGGCACCAACGGTCTGTCCTGGTGCCATGCTTTTGTGAGCTGGTGCGCCAATGAGTGTGGGTTTGTTGATATGGAAATCTTTCCAAAGACGGCGTCTTGCGAGACGGGCCGCCAGTGGTTTATCCGCCATCAGGAATACCAGGCATCGGGTGGAACCTATGAACCACAGCCGGGGGATATCCTCTACTTTGATTATGACCATGTGGGTGTTTCCCATCATGTAGGTATCGTAGAATATACGGAAAATGGCGTGGTACATACCATTGAAGGAAATAAAAACGACCAGGTCATGCGGGCACACTATGATCTGAATTATGCAGGCATTATGGGATATGGCCAGCCAGCATATCCGGAAACCGGCATCAGTGAATACGGGACAGCAGCAGAATTTTTAGCAGAATGTAAAGAGATCGCAGATACCATTGTGAGTGATGGGAACTGGATCTATTCCAATTCCGATGTGAAATCCAGTTTTTCTTCCGCCAGAAAAGCGGAGGTACGGAAGACGAATTGTGCGCTTTATGTGGGTTTTGCCATGCAAAAATTTGGTACGCTGAAAGAGGGGCAGACCTTTTACAGTGACGCCAGTGGAAGGCTGATCTGCAGCAGTACCGTCCGCGAACGGCTGGAAGAGTACTATGACATTTACCATATAGGGGATGACTTTCCGGAGAAAGATATCAAACCTGGGGACATCTGTCTGTGGACAGGGCATACCAACATCTATGCCGGTAAAGACAGCCAGGGGGAAAAAGTCTGGTATGATTTTGGACGAGATCAGACTTCTGACGGACAGACGGACAGTGGTCCATTTGTACGGGGCACCCGGACAGGAAACATTGGATGGGCGGGAATGACGACGGTCCTGCGCTTGAAAGGCCAGGATTCCTACGGAACCGGCAAGACGATCACTCTGCCAAAAGGACTGGGCGATGTGTATTCCTATATGGGATGGAATATGATCACCTACCGCGGGACAAGACAGTATGAACTCCGGATCCAAAGTGGAGAACCGTATGACCGGAATAGCTTTGGTGTCATTGATGGCCGCTATGTGGTTGCCTGCACTTCTACTTTTGGAGAAATTGGAGACGAGGTTGATTTTGTTCTCGGCAATGGAAAAGTCATCCATGCCATCATTGGAGAATATAAAAGTTTTGATGACCCGGATTGTAACACCTGGGGACATGAATACGGTCACTGTGTCGTAGAGTTTTGTGTGAATAAATCTTCCTGGTATGGTTCTGGAAAGAGCATTACAGGCTATCATCCGGAGTGGGCGGATACCACTGTTGTAAAAGCTGTGAACTTACAGAAAAACTTTTTTGATGATTAATAGGATAAAAAGGATGTACTGAAATTCAGTACACATGAAAACATCAGTGGTAACAGATTTGAGAAAGGAAGGGAAGACCCGATGAGAAAAAAAACACTGCTGTTTGGAATCCTGGTTGCTGTTATACTTATTGCCCTGTGCATTTGCCTGGGGCTTTTTTTATTGCGGCAGGATGACGGTAGAGAAACGAACAGAACCGAAACGACAGGGGAACAGATCGGCATAAGCACAGCAGAAGAGAAAACAACAAAGGCAGCCAATGTTCTGGAAACAACGACGGAAAAAAAGGAAAATCCATATACGTTTTTGAATCTGGGAAAAATTTATTATCTTCCGCTGGATACGACGGCTTTCAAAAATCAGGTGGCAGCCTTTATGGAAAACAATCATCTGACTGCCACAACGGTACTGGCACTGGGAAAGGTGGAAGACAATAAGGAAGACCCAGACGGAACTGCAAATTTTTATCTCCAGCTTGATGATGCGGCAGGTACGATTTTGCAAGCGGTCTATGATAAACAGACGGCAGTATTTACCCTGTCTGTTTCGGAGTCTATCCCGGATGTAGAACAGTACGGCGGCGTTGCAACGACAGAAGCCAATGAAAATATATCGGGGACAGAACCGGAGTATTCCAGTGAAGGAACAGAGATTATCAACTTTGGCGATGCCAATATCACAGATGTGGAACAGACCTTATCTCGTGTGGCAGATATGGCAACGCTGCAGCATGACCTGGGGATTTTCTTAAGAGAAAACGGAGAAGAACGAAGGAACCTGTTTGTTTCTTCTGTAGAAAAAACAGAAACAGGTTATAAAACGGTCCTGGAGTTTGAGACTGCCCGGATTGATCGGAAGAAAGTACAGGTACTTTTTGAAAACGGAAAATATCATTTTTCCCTGGTGGAGTAAACAGAAAAAAGAAAGAAGGTGAGCGTGATGGACAGAGAAGATCTTATTTTCGAATCGGAGAAATATTTTCTGAATTTAATGAAAGAGAGCAAGACCAGCCTTTATATCCGGGCAGGGGAGATCGATTGCAAAAAAAATTTTTTTCAGCATTTGAAAGAAAAGGAAGATATGTTAGAGGATGGGACTTACCTGGGGCTGGTCTCTGACGCGGCAGACCGATTTTATCTTTTCTTTTTAGAGAAGTATGAAAAAAAGCTGCAGGATCTGTATGGCAGGGCTGCGGCGGAATGGCTGCAGGAGGTGTTTTACCGGGAAATTTCTGCCGCCGGGAAATGAGGTCTTGTGGAAACCGGGGTTTTAGGGGTGTCCCCTGACAAGAGGCATTTGTATATACAAAATGCGTATCTTGCAAAAAGCCTGCGGCTTTTTATGGCATAGCACAGACGGTGAAAGACCAAAACCGGTATGTATTTACCATAACTGGTAGCAAAAGAATACCGGAAATGGTCCACGATTCTACCAGGATTGGTATTCCAAACAGAGCGAAAATGGTAGGAAAACGGAGAGGAGGAGAGGGATGGCGGTGCAGAAACATTTCCGACTGCCGGAAGACGTGGCGGAAAAGATTGCAAGCAGGGACAGGGAAAAATATCCGACAGAAAACAGCTATGTCAGTATGGCAATCCGGAAATTCTCGGTTTATGAGGAACAGGAAGAAATCCGAAAAGAGCTGTTGGAAATCCGGAACAGAGTGGAGGAAATCCATGCATTTTGTAGAAATGGTTTTCCTGCTGGCAGTGATATTTATGGAAAAAATTTTTCATACTAACGAGTACACAGTCAGGCATAGAAAAACCGTTTATTTTTGATGGATAGATGGAGGTGGAATTTATGGACTGGCAGGAACAGATCATCCGGCTGGAAGAAAGATTGTATAAGATCACAGAAAAAAAGAAAAAGATCTTAGAGGAAGAAAAAGAATTATTGGAAAAACTCAAGGAGATTAAAAAGAAAAAGGAGGAAGAAGAGAACCGGAAACTGGCGGACATGGTACAGGAACAGCTGGGAGAAATGAGTGAGCAAAAGATGAAAGCGTTAAAGAATTTCCTGATGCGGCATGCAGGGGAAATCCAGGGAAATGCAGAAAGTTTTGAGGAAAAGTCACAGGAAAATAAAAAGGAAAGGAGGGAGGACCACTGGGCAGGGACCGGACATTTTTGATCCGTTTTACACAGGAGGAATACCAGGAAATCGTGCGGCTGGCTGAGCGTGATACAGAGACAAAACAGAAGAAAACACAGGGAAAAAATGTATCCGCCTACATCCGCAAATGTGTTTTTGACAGGAATGAGAATTCGGCAGCTATCAAAAAAGAACTGAAAGAACTGGCCTACCAGGTACGCAAGATCGGTGTAAATATCAATCAGGTGGTGACAAAGATCAATGCGGGATATGCTGTGCCGATGGATATTGATACCCTGATCTTTTACATGAAAAAGGTGGAAGAAAAATTTGAATATCTGGAAAAAAATCTGGAGGGACGCGGGATATGGCCATCACAAAATTAAATTATATTGGCATGCCAAAAGGCGGCGGGGCGGCTCACCTGAAAAATGCCATCAACTATATCATGAACCCGGACAAGACAGAAGATGCCATGTGGATCGGCGGCAATGCTGGGAACACGCCGAAGGAAGTATACCAGACGATGCTGGATACAAAAAGGGAGTGGGGAAAAGAAGGCGGGAGGCAGGGATATCACTTTGTCATCTCCTTTCCGCCAGGGGAAGCAACGGTACAACAAGCCTACGCGGTCATCCGTGACTTTTGCAAAGAATATCTGGGGGAAAATTATGATTACGTGTTTGCCATCCATACAGACCAGGCCCATATGCACGGTCATGTCATTTTTAATTCGGTGAACCGGATGAGCGGATATAAATACCGTTATGAGAAAGGCGACTGGGAAACATGCATCCAGCCGATCACAGATCGCATCTGTGAAAAGTATGGGCTGCCGCCTCTTACTTATGAAAGGGAAGGAAAGAGGAAAGGAAAGACATATGCAGAGCATTTCGCAGAAAAAGAGGGAAGACCGACAGAAACAAAGATCCTCAAGGCAGATATTGACTATTTTATCAAGCGTGCAGTCAGTTGGGAAGATTTTGTGAAACAGATGCAACGGTGTGGGTATGAGATCCGGCAGAAAAAATATGTGACCTACAAAGCGCCGGGGTATGGAAACGGACGCCGGGACTATCGGCTCGGACCGGGATATACGAAAAAAGAGATCATCGAGAGAATCGCCCAGAAAGACAAGGAAATGCCAGGGAAGCCTTTGCTGTCCCCAGAACTTTTCCACAGATATCAGAGAGGATTGTTCCAGTATGTTTCTCCCACTCTGTCCCCATACCAGATGAAAAAACTCCGGATTTTTTACCGGGCAGGCCGTTACTTAGAGGATAGAAATCCGTATCGCAGGGACCGGGCTTATGTCCGAAAGCATGCCATCCACATCAACCAGCTCTATGAAGAATGCCGGTACATACTGCAAAGCGGCATCAAAAACCCAGAAGATCTGCAGGGGCGTTTGCTGGAATTAAAAAAAGAAGAAAGCATGTGGAAAAACCGACGCAGTACATCCGCGGCGGTCTATGACCAGGAGCTGGTGAAGAAGTATCAGAAGATGAAAAAAGAACTGGGCTCCCTTCCGGCCTGGGATGACCAGTTTGAGACACTGCAGGAAGAACTGGCACAGATTGAACAGGAAATGCCAGAAAACTTTTTCACTGATTTTGCAAAAGAAAAAGAAAAGATCGACGCCAGCCTGCGGGATATCCGTAAAGAGAAAAGGCTGGTACAACGGATGCTGCGGGAAGAACAGAACAAAGAAAAATATGAGAAAAAAGAGAAAGAGGTGGAGCAAAGTCCCAAAAGGTAATGTCTGTACTTAATGGAAGGTACAGGCTTTTCTTTTTGGGAAATGGATATGGAGAATATATCAGCAATGCGTCAGCATCAGGCTGTGCTGGCCTGGGTAGACTGTGCAAAAGAAATCCAGCAGTTTATCGAAAAGATACCAGACGGGCTGCTATGCGAATTGTTTTATCTTTGTGCGCTGGATGGAATGAAATTGAATGAATTGCAGAGGCTTGATGCCTTGCCGGCAAAAGATCGGACGGAAAAAGCAGTCATGATCTGGAAAGAACGCCAGATATTTTTACAGAAAATCTATGGAAATGATCCAGAAAGGGAGAGACATAGGGAAGCATTGCACCGGGAAATAAAGCAGATGTTCGCCAACAGTGAAAAAATATGGAAAAAGTTAGAGGAGGGTATGGCAGAGACACTGGAGATGCAGCACTCCTTATTAGAAGGACAAAAAGTGACCAATGAGACGGTTCTGGATGAAAAGAAAAAACAGATTCAGGAGAAAGAGCAGAAAATACAGGAGCTGGAAGGGCGGATATTCTCTTTGCAAGAACAGTGTGACCGGCTGCAGAAAGAAAACCAGCGGATCAAGGAAAATGTGAAAAGAAGAGATGTTCGTCCCAGGAGCTTCCGGGGCATATGCTGGAAAGTTCGGAGAAAAGCAAAGGCAGACGCGTTTATTGCAGCGTATCTGGAGAATAAGGAATACAGTAGGGAACAGAAGGAATATCTGCTGCAGTGTCTAGAAAGTGGGGACAGTTTCCGGGAGATCAAGACATTTGCTTCTCCGGGACTTACTATCCCCATGATGGAACGACTCCGAAATCTTAACAGGAAACCATCCGCTGGCCAAAGAAAGGAGGAATAACGTGGGAAGACCGATGGAACCGCAGCCGGTACGGCCCCTCCTCCTTACCTCCCGTGATCCGTCTGACAGGATGAAAGAACTGACAGACCGCCTGGAACAGGGAATCCGGGATGTATTCCAAAGCAGGCAGTACCAGGAGTACCTGCAGGTCATGGCCAGGTTTTATGATTACAGTTTCAACAACGTGCTCCTGATCGCCATGCAGAAACCGGATGCCTCTCTGGTTGCCGGATATGCAGCCTGGCAGAAACAGTTTGGACGGTATGTGAAAAAAGGGGAAAAAGGAATCAAGATTCTGGCGCCGATGTTCCGAAAAACGAAAAAAGAGGAGGAAAGCAGAGAGACAGCAGAGCTTGCGGCAGAGCAGCCGGGGGAAGAAGAAAAGACAGAAAAGATCCTCACGGGTTTTAAGGTAGTATCTGTTTTTGATATTTCCCAGACAGAAGGGAAGGAGCTTCCCACGTATGGTGTTCCTATGCTGCAGGGAGATGTGGAAGGATACGCGGAATTTTTTCAGGCAGCTAGGGAGATATCGCCGGTTCCGGTATCCTTTGAGACCATACAAGGGGAAGTCCATGGGTATTACCACCAGATGGAAAAGCGGATCGCTGTGGCAGAAGGGATGAGCGAACTGCAGAATGTAAAGACTCTCCTTCACGAAATTGCCCACGCAAAACTGCATGCCATGGATCCGGATGCCCCAAAAGGGCAGGAGACATTGGACCGGCATACAAAGGAAGTCCAGGCGGAGAGTGTCGCTTACGTGGTCTGCCAGCATTATGGCCTGGACACCTCGGAATATTCGTTTGCGTATGTGGCGGGATGGAGTTCGGGGAAGGAATTGCCGGAGCTGCGCTCTTCCCTGGAAACGATCCGGAGTACAGCCAGGGAAATGATCACAGGGATCGATATCCGGCTGCCGTTGTTATGGGAACAGAAAAAGCAAGAAAGGAAGAATGAAAATGAAAGAGTATATCACAGAAACACAGGATATCAGGAAATGGGGAAAAAGACAGAAGGAAAGGCTGTCGGCGTATCAGGCAAGGATAAAAGGGTACACAAACAGTGAAAACAAAACACAGGGAGGAAAGAAGGCATGATGGATAAAAATGAATTTTTTGATTATATGAGAGAACATATCCGTACCTATCTCCCGGCAGAGTATGCCAATGCAAAGATCACGACAGAAGAAACCGTAAAGCATAATGATGTACATCTGACAGCGCTGCTGATCCGGCAGGAAGGGATACCCGTCGTACCGAGCATCTACATGGATGACCTGTTTCAGGATTACCGGAATGGGCGGCCGATAGAAGATTGTCTGGAAGCAGTTGCACAGCTGCGAGTCCGGGAAGAACAGAACATACGGGTACATATGGATAGGATCAAAGGCATCATGGATTATGACAATATAAAAGACCGCCTGCAGCTGCGGGTCTGTGATTATGAGGATAACAAAGAACGGTTACAGGGGACGGTCTATCAAAGACAGGGAGATCTTGCTCTGACGTGCCATGTGCTTTTGGAAAGCAGCCAGGAGATGGAGGCAGGATTCCGGGTAATGGAAAGCATGCTGGAACAGTGGGGCGTAGACCGCGATACCGTTTATCAGGATGCCCTGGCAGCTGATGCAAAAAGAGGACCGGTCCTTCACAACATGGATGATGCACTGGGAATCGTCCTGTACGGCAACCCGAGCTGGGGAAACCTGCTGGAAAGGGAAGGAATATTGGATATGGAAAGATGGAACCTGCCGTTATTTGTCCTGACCAGCCAGTCAGGAAAAAACGGAGCGGGCATGCTGTATCAGCCGGGGATGATGGAAAAACTCTCGGAACTCTTGGGAGGGGATTATTACGTACTCCCTTCTTCTGTCCACGAACTGCTGGTCGTCCCGGCTGACGGGGCAGTCGATGCAAAGACATTGGAATCCTTTGTCCAGGAGATTAATGCAAAGGAAGTCGATATCCAGGACCGGCTCTCCAATAAAGTCCAGTATTATGATGCGGCAGGTAAGACACTGGTAAATGCCGTGGCTTTTGAACAAAAAGACAGGAAGCTGGATGTACAGAAGGTCAGTCCAGTCTTACGCTCGATCATCCTGGCATGTGCGGAGATAGATGCTGATACCTATACTGTAAAAAAGGGAACCCTGCACTTTGGGGAACTGCAGGCACTGCAGCAGGAATGCCGGCAGGAAGGACTGGGAGAATATATACAGTTTGGCCAGGAAGGAAATGATGTCCAGTGCAAAAAGACAGTGACAGAAAGATTTGACATTCCGGCAGCTATGGAAAAGAAAACGGGCGGCCGGACACCAGAGAAGACACAGGAAAAAATGCGGCAGTTATGAAACAGGGGGAACCAACAATGCGGGTATTTTTGAAATTGAATCAGGTGATGTTTTCTCCTGCTTTGGTACAGAGTGTGGAGAAGGAATATAATACCAGCTGTATCATCACTTTTGAAAACGGAAGACGCCTCCGGGTAGAGGAATCCTATCCAGACGTGTGCCGAAAGATCCAGGAATCTTTTACAAAAGCTTCCGGATCTGCAGAGGGAAAGGAGGGGGGAGACCATGGAGATTGACCAGGAAACGCAGCAGATCTTTTTAGGTATCCAGCGGGCGGCTGCCTGGATGGATCCTTTTCTCAAGCTGACAGCCATGGGCGGTATCCTGCTCTTACAGTATTTTGCCCGCATGGTCACGGAAAAGAAGCTGCGGGCAGGTACTTTTCAGGATTTTCAACAGTTTATCCATCTGACGGACGGAAAATATGACATCATGAACATACCCGCAGTGGATACAGAAGGAATCAGTTTGGAGTTACATGACCTTGGTGTGCGCCATATGGTGCTGCCGGATCTTGATAAGGAAGACGGGATGCTGCAGGTGGCTGTATATCAGCCGGACAGGGATAAGTTTGGTGCCTGGTACCAACGGCACATCCTCCATCAAATGCAGGGAGGGGAACAGGAAGTCTGTGACCTTAGAAACCTGACTGCTGGCAGGACGAGTATCCTTTCCCTGCCTGTGGCGGCGCTGGATATAGGATGGAAGGAAGATTTCAAGAACATGGGGGTGAATTATGCTTCCCTGCCGGATCTTCGGGTCGGGGATGGACAGATACAGGTCATTGTCGCAAACAGTGACCTGCCGCAGGTGGAGCAGTGGTATCAGTTAAAAAGGGAAGATTTAAAAAAAGAAGGTATCGCTCTGGATGATTACAGCACCATCTCCATGACAGAGTATTCCCAGATGGGGCAGATGACGGAACAATCCTATCTTGACAGCGCATCTTCCGAATACCAGGAAGCAAACCGGAAGTATGAAGGGGCAGAAAAAGGAGAGATAGAAAAAACAGTAGAAAATAACCAGAGGATCAAAGACGAAACAGCAGTATCCTTTGAAAAATATAAGAACGATCCAGAGTATATTCCCCTGAGCATTGACCGCACGACCCTGGTGGAGCAGGCATCCAGGAACCTGCAGGATTTCTGGAAAGAAGGGAAGTTTGCCTGCCGGATTCCCGGAACCTGGGGCAGCAGGGAGTACCTACTCCTCCTGCCCTTACAGCAGGTGTTTATCCAGAAGGAAAAGAATTCTTATCTGGCATTTATCAGCAAAAATAATCCTCCCACTGTGATTCATGCAGGAACTGGGGAAGCCATGCAGGGGATCAAGAAAATGTCCGGCCGTGCTTTTGCCAAAAAGTATTTTGACCCTGTGATGGGATCATCCATGGAGAGAGGACAGAATCTGGCAGATGCGGATAGAAAACAGGATCCTTCTCCGGAAAGAATCGATCGTTCTTCTAAAAATCAAGAAAAGAAACAGCCGGATCTGTCTATTCATTATAAGCCAGACCTTGGCCGACCGAAGCGTACTTTGCCGCCGCCAGTCTTAAAAAAATAAAACATACGCCAGCCGGATGTGGGACTTCGGCTGGCGGGAAAGGAAATCATGACGCAAAAAAAGAAAATACCATGGGGAGTTTTTTTCATTATCCTGGCTGCTGTTTTATTGGGGGCCTATCTGGTTTCCGGTCTGTTTATGATGGATGGAGTGACAGTGAAGAACTATCAGGAAAAACTTTCTTATATTCTTTTCCATCCATTTACGCCATGGTGGAATGAGAGGACTCCCGCATTCATGGGAGTGGGAGTGATCCTGTGGGTGATGGGAGTCTCTTATTATCTGACCTATCATCGGAATTTTCATCCGGAAAGCGAGCACGGTGTGGCAGAATGGGAAGATGTGAGAAAGGCAGCAAAACGGCTGCGGGATAAGGAAGAAACGAGGAATACCTATGTCAGCCGGAATATAAGGATCGGATTTGACGCATTATCCAATATGAACATGCTCATTATCGGCGGTTCCGGTTCCGGTAAGACAACCTCTGAACTGATCCCGAACCTGCTCCATATCAACATGACAAATATCATCCTGGATATCAAAGGGGATCTTCTAAAAAAATATGGAGCGTACCTGAAACACATCGGTGTGACAGTGAAAGCTATCAATTTTAAGAATCCCCTGGAATCCCACCGTTTTAACCCGTTTTGTTACATCAAAAACTACAGTGACCTGATCGGTATCATCACCAACATCCAGCAGTCCGTCAAACCGCCGGATGCTATGAAAGGAGACCCGTTCTGGGATGACGGCGTTGCCCTCTACCTGCAGTCTTTGTTTGAATATGAATGGCTCCTTTCACAAAAACAAGGATACACCGGGACAATGAACCATATCTTAGACCTGGTGAACATGGAAACAAAGACTGTGGATGAGGATGGTACGACCGCCCTGCAGCAGGAAATGGACAGCCTGGCAAGAGTATATGGGGAGGATTATCCCCCGGTGCGGGATTACCGGAAGTTAAAAGAAGGGGCAACAGAGACGGTACGCTCGATTATCATTATGGTAAATGCGCAGCTGAAACTTTTTGAGATCCCGGAGATCCGGCGGATCTTTGAGGATGACGATATTGATATCCCATCCCTGGGGTTGGGCATAGACAACAACCCGGAAAAAAAGACGGCTTTATTTTTAGTCATGCGTTCGGGAGATACTTCCTATAATCTCTTCATCAATATGTTCTATACTCTGCTTTTCCGTGTCCTCCGTGACATTGCAGATAACGACTGTCCGGGAGGAAAGCTGCCAATCCATGTGCGGCTGTGGGCGGATGAATTCTACGCCGGTCCGAAACCGGCAGATGCCGAAATGCTCCTGGGGGAGATCCGCAGCCGGAATATGTCCATGGTGCCAATCCTTCAGGACATCGCACAGATCAAGACCCTTTTTCCCAACGATAAGTGGGAGATATTTACCGGAAACTGCGCCGCCATGATCTATCTGGGTTCCGGACCGACGGCCCATACCACCCATCAATGGATCTCCGACATGTTAGAAGATATGACCATTGACACCCGTTCTGAGAGCATGGGATATGTACTGGCAGCTAACAGCAATTCCAACCTGCAGATGCAAAAGGCGGGGATGAAGTTGATGACACCGGGCCAGGTCAGCCGGATGCCCAAAGATGACTGTATCCTGTTCCTGGAGGGATACCGCCCTATCTATGATAAGAAGAACTGGCCCTTCCATACCAAAGAATTCCAACAGGCAGAAAGAGCAGCAGGAAAACAGGGGTATACCAATCCTGTCCGGGTCATCTATAATGAAAAAACAGGCCAGTATAAAACACTGGAAGGGGAAGAAAAACTCCGTATCTTATCAGAAGAGGAATTTGCTTTCTTTAAAGAAGCGGAAAAGACGGATGATTCCATCAAGACCTTTGAAATGGACATGCAGCAGTTTTTGTATACCAACTGGAAGGAGATACCGCATCCAACAGAAGAGGAGATACGTAACATGATTCAGAATATCCCCAAAAAAGATATCACGAAGATGGAGCCGCCGGAAGATGTGTATCCATTTTTGGAAGAAGAAGATTATGATAGAGAAAGTGAAGAAGAAAAGCCGTGGGATTTGTCCGGGAGTGTGGTAGATTGTCTGCTTCGTTATGCGGAACAACTGTCCCCAGAAGAGATTGAGGAGATCATTGGCGGGATGGAAGATGGATTGAGTGATAAAGAGATAAAGAAATACTTTGCATTGCATGATGTGGAGAAGATGAGGCAGTATCATCGGGCAGTGACTGCCGGGTGGTAAAATGTAAGGAAATGTAGAACAGAGTTATTTAGTCGATGAGAACCGATATCAGTATAAATAATGAAATGAAGTGATATACTAGCGTTGTAACAGTAGTGGCTAATAAGATATAATCAATTTATCAAAGAAAGAAGGAATTATTATGCCACAAAGTTACACATCTGAGTTTAAAAAGAAAATTGTCCGTCTCCATCTAGAAGAAGGACGCACTTACAATAGTATCACTGCCGAATATGGCGTATCGAAAGCCAGCATCTCCAAGTGGTGCAGAGAATTCAGCGAAGAATGCCAGGAAAAAGCCATCAAAAACCCAGATACTACAAATGAAATGGATCTTATGAAAGAAAATCTCCGGTTACGAAAAGAATTGGAAGAGGCAAAAAAGGAAAATCTCTTCTTAAAAAAAGCCGCGGCATTCTTTGCAAAGGAAATCGATTAGAGGCTTATCGATTTATAGAACAACACCATGTTCAATTTGGCCTGCGTTGGCTCCTACGACATTTTCACATTTACCCAAATGCTTATTACAATTACCGAAAACATCGGAAGGCGGATTACTATGCGCAACGCAAGAATGCTTTGTCAAAAATTACAGATATTTATCATAAACATCATGGCATAGATGGTTACCGCCAAATGCAGGTATACTTAGAACGCGAGGGATTCCCATATAGTAAAACGACTATTCATAAATATATGAATTCCATGCTTGGATTGAAATCGATCGTGTGCCCCAGGAAACCGAAATATGAGAAGGGAAAGCCGCATAAAGTATTCGAAAACAAAATCCAACATCATGTCCTTCCTGTACCGAAGGATATCATCTTGACCAGAACGATTATAAATTTGTGAAATCTGTTGTGCCGCCTGCCCTGCTCCCGCACAGTCCTGCGTCTGCTTCTATCGTGTCCTGGTGCATCTATCAAAAATACAGCCTGTCCCTGCCATTGTACCGCCAGGAAAAAGACTGGTAGCAGTTCGGTGTGGAAATTTTCAGGACGACAATGGCAAACTGGATCATAAACTGTGTTGCCAGATATTTTATCCATCTATATAGATACTTTCGGAAAGAACTTCTCAAAAGAGAGTTCCTGATGGCCGATGAGACCAGGGTACAGGTACTAAAAGAACCGGAGAGGCGTGCACAATCCCAATCCTATATGTGGCTGGTAAGGTCTGGGGAAGACGGCCAGCCGCCGATCATTATCTTCGGATATACACAGACCAGGGCCAGATACCATATCGAAAAGTTTTTATCAGGATATCCGGGAGGTTATCTTGAAACAGACGGGTATCAGGGCTACAATAACCTGAAAAATATCAAACGGTGCTGCTGCTGGTCGCATGTCCGAAGGTATTTCCTGGATGCCATTCCAAAAGGGAAACAGGATGACTTGAGCATCCCGGCTGTCCAGGGCGTCCAGTACTGCGACAAGCTGTTTATACACGAAAGATACTGTAAGGAACACGGATATTCGTTTGAACAGCGCAAAGAATATCGATCAAAAAAATCCAAACCAGTCATCGACAGTTTCTTTGCGTGGCTGGAAAAGCAGCATCCGGCCGTAAATTCCCGGTTTGATAAAGCGGTGAAGTATGCCCAAAATCGAAAACAATACTCGTATACTTATCTGGAAGATGGACGATGCAGTCTGTCAAACAATTTAAGCGAGAATTCCATCCGGCCTTTTACAGTGGGCAGAAAGAACTGGCTTTTTTGTGCAACCCCGGAAGGGGCACACGCAAGCGCTGTGGCAGATACCATGGTTGAGATGGCAAAAGCCCATGATTTAAATATTTTTAGATACCTGACTTATGTCCTGGAGAACCGGCCAAATGAAGATATGGGCGATGAACAGTTGGCATTATTGGCTCTATGGAATGAGGAAGTCAAAAAAACTTGTAAAAATAAATAGAGTAAAATACTCGCATCCAGATGCTCTAGCATTTGGGTGTTATTTTTTTGCTAGCACCTTGAGATAAGGCGCTTACAGTTCATCTAAATATTTTCTTCCGCTTTCTTCCAAATGATAATAGACGCGAACCTTTCTTCCCACAATTTTATCATAGCTAGATACAAAGCCTTCGTCCATCATCTTATACAAAATATTATACATTGTTCCGTCGCCAACACTTATCACTCCTTTTGAACGCTCTTTTATAGATTTTGTAATTTGATAACCGTAACAATCTTCTTTTTTCAAAATGCTCAGAATTAACATTTCCAGTTTATAAAAATTACTTCGATTAGCCATAACACAATTCCTAACATATCATGATATTATTTTTGATTATATTAAAACGGTATTTTGATAAAATAAATACCTTTTTAAAAAATATATAATTGACAAAATGATATATTTAATATATTATAATAACAAACAATTATGCAATTAAAAATATATAAAATTATCTGTATTCTTATGTATTGTAATCAGAGGAATTTTATTAAACGGGAGAGGGTGATTCCATTGTATACATAAAAAATCCTCATAAAACCGAAAGAGCCATTACGGCCATTTACTGCAGCCGGAATTATGAGGATAGTGTAATTATAATATAATTATATACAAATAAATAGTAACGAGGAGAAAATCAAGGCTTTTGTTAAACTTGTACTAAAAAGAATGGAGAGGTAATATTATGGATAAAAAATATTCAATAATTGCTGGTGTTGTTTTTTCTTTGATGATAATTGTAGGTGTTACAGTTTCAGTTGATGCACAAACAGTGGGTTACCGATACAACTTAAAAGTAGGGGAAAGTGAAACGAATTATGGCGCTACAAAAGCAGGTGGCAGTAAATTTGAAAATAAATTTTATGTGTCACATGAGTTTACTGCTGGACCATCTAATAAAGGATTAGAATTTGTGTATCATCCTAGATATAATGGAGCTAAAGTAGGAAAGAATTTGTCATTGAAAAGTCAAGAAATAGAAGCAAAAGGAAACAAAGAATATTTGTCAGGACAAGCTGTTGCCGGTAGAAAATATAAATTGCGTTGCAAAGCTAAATGCAGTAGTGCTCAGGGAGTTAATACTACAGTAACCGGAAGATGGACACCGTAAATAAATTTCACACAGCAGGCGCAAAACAATTGCGCCTGCTGCACGTTAATATTGAAGGAGGTAATATGAAAAAATCGATTTTTATTCTGAGTATATTTCTGTGTGCTTCTTTAGTATCTGCTTGTAATCAGGCTGGACAAAAGGAATCGGATCTCTCTGGAAACGGGACAGAAAATATACATAAAGTAGCTGCAAATTCAGCGATAAACGAAGATGAGATAGTATTATCTTTGGATGAAAATACACAGGTGAACGCGGAAGTATCGATACCGGAATCTTTGCAAAATATGAAAATGAATCTGGTAAAAGCCCATCGTCCAACGATGAAGGAAGAGGATGTCAAAAAGCTTTTTGCCACAGAGATAAATGTTAATAAAAAAGTGATGGACAAAGGATATAAATCTCGGGAACTGGGGGAATATGATATTGCTTTATTATACGGTAAACAGGGAGAGTTTATGGAAGTTTCACCAACCGATATTTATTTTCATACTCCCGATTATGATTTTTATCTGAACTGTCTATTTACAGATCCTGCTATTGAAGGCTATAATCTCTCACGTTTCTCCCTTACAAAAGAATTACCTTTTGCATCCCGGGAAAATGTATTTCAAGTTATAAAGAATTACTTTGATATGATTGGGGTTAGTATATCGGATGATTATGAAGCTTATTCCTTAAATCATAAAAAACTTCAAAAAGAGGAGAAACCGATGGACGCTGATGGAAAGATTTTGGAAGAAGATAAAAAGGAAAGCTGGACGAAAAAAGACGACGCTTATTATTTTATCTTCCATCAAGAGGTAGATGGTGTTCCCATTCGGCAGGTACAGTATGGAGATGGTTTTCAGGGAACTGGTATTGAACAGACGGAACTGATGGCTATTTACGGCGCCAGAGGTATGATTGCTTTTCGGGAATATTGGGGATATGTACTGGAAAAAACTACGGAAGGTAAAGAAATCATTTCTTTGGATCGCGCGCTGGAATCCCTGCAAATGAAATACGATATGTTGCTCACAGAGGACTCCACATTATTTGATGAAATTGCTCTGGAACTGATGCCTGTATTTATCAAGGATAATGAATATGAGATTCATCCGATTTGGTCATTTCGGGGACAGATTCAGGTTGAAGGCTGGCAGAGTAGTGATATAGAAATATTGTTTGATGGATTTAACGGGAAAGAAATCACATCCTAATTTATATATGCAATAAATTTAACAGACAGGAGATTATATCGTGATGAAACTTTTTAATGTTTTGTGGGCTGATAGCATGCGATGGTTTGGACGTAGGAAAATGTGGGCTGCTATTATTGGAATTGTTGTAGTTGATTATCTTATGCTGGGGCAGGACGCGACGACAATTCCTGACTCCTCTGTATTGGACATGGTTTATTTATACACCGATGATCCATTTTTTATTCTTTGTCTTATGTTGTCTGCTGCTGTGATGGGAACTTCTTATTGCGATGAAAGAGAAACAGGCTGTTTCTTTTTTTGGATGAAAAGATGTAGCAGGAAAGAATATGTCATTTCAAAGATTATGCATACATTTTTCAGTGCTTTGTTTATTCTGACTGCCGGAACGTTTATATGGATTTGTAGTATGCGGTTTTTTATGCCCTGGGCCAATCCTCAGGAAGATTTCTTTCATTCCATGACGTCAAATGGGATGGGAGAACTTTTACTCGGACAGAAGTATTTTCTTTATTTTTTTCTTCATTCTCTTGGATATGGAATGATAGGAGGGATAGTGTCTGCGGCAACCTTTTTAATCTCTATGATATTAAAAGATAAGATGATGGTGCAGGTTGTGCCAATATTTCTATATTATATCAATACTATTTTCTTTCCGTCGTATTCGCAACAATGGTATGATTATCGTTTATCAAATATTTTTTGTTTTATTAACAGCAGTATCTCTTCCACAAAATTGCTCTTAGTCAGAGGCGGTGGTGTCTGTACGGTTCTGCTTTTCATTTTTGGTACGGTGTCTTATTGGGTATTGGGGAGGAATGGATATGATTAGAATGACCATACATCTACTTTACTGCCAGTTCAGGCAATGGCGCGCCAAGAAAAATATATGGGTTTTCTGGATGCTTATTCTACTTCTTGCAGATTTATATCTGCGTCCGACTCGACGGCTCATCAATCTTTTGGGTGTTTCGCCGGATACGACTGTGTTTCCTCTCATCTGGAACAACACTTTCTTTTTGATGCTGTTTTACTTCGGGGTGATTCTGTATTTCAGTGATGTCCCTTTTCAGAATACCATGTCACAATTCTTGTTGATCCGATGCGGCAAATACCGGTATGCCTGTTCTCATATCCTTTATATTTTCTGCTCTGGCGTGATCATATCAGGATTGTTTTTTCTTATTCAGTGGGCTATGCTTCCGGCTCCGTTTTTTGGAAGCTGGGGAAAGTTCTGGGGAACAGTAGCGCAGACATCAGTTGCGTATGAAGTGGGGAGCGGAATTGAATTTCAGTATCATATTTTGTGGGACTTTACCCCGGAGGAAGCACTTGCCATTTCTTTTGTTGTTTCTATTTTACTAAATGTACTTAGCGGATTATTTTTATATTTTTGCAGCCTTTTTGGACAGAAAACAACAGGAATGTGCATTGTCGCCGTGTTTGCCGTGTTGCCTCACATTGTGAGCTGGCTGGATTTCACAACTTTTTATTGGTTTTCTCCGTATTCTTGGCTTTGCCTGGATACTACTATGAAAAATTATAATGGTTCATTACCGTCTTTGTCCTATGCGTTTCCTATACTGATTTTTCTGAATGTAATTCTGATAGTGGCCATCCTCATTCGGATATGGCTAAAGAAAGATATGGATTGATTGGCTGGTGTGATGGGAAAAGTGAAAGCCATCAACGTATGGACAATGAAATTTCAACAGATATTGCTCTGTTTAGAGAATAGGAAAGGATAATATTTCATGAAAATAATTGAAATAGAAAATGTGTCAAAGAGCTTTTCCAATAGGAAAGTTCTTGACGGAGTATCTCTTGCAATAGAAAAGGGAACTATTTGTGGACTCATTGGCAGGAATGGTTCGGGGAAAACTGTATTGATGAAATGTATTTGTGGTTTTCTTACTCCGGATTTTGGTAATATCCGCATAAGAGGTCGGGAACAAAATCGAAAACAGAATGTATCTGGTAATATGGGAATCATCATTGAGTCTCCTGGGTTTCTGGAATATGAATCTGCCTACAGAAATCTTCTTTATCTGGCGCGTTTGCGTGGTCTGATTGGAAAAAAGGAAGTAAAAGAGGCTATCGAGCAAGTAGGCTTATGCCCTAAAGACCGGAAAAAAGTAAAAAAATATTCTATGGGTATGCGTCAGCGACTGGGAATTGCTCAGGCTATTATGGAAAAGCCAGATATCCTGCTTTTGGATGAGCCTATGAATGGGCTTGATGAACAAGGAGTCGCTGATATGAGGAAATTGTTTCTTTCTTTGAAAGAAAACGGCGTTACAATTTTACTTGCAAGTCACAATTCAGAAGATATTAATTTTCTTTGCGATAGTGTGTATCGGATAGATGGGGGTAAGATAAAGTGTGAGGATGAATGACTTGTGAGAAAGTGTTTTAAAAAGGAGATTGATAAAAAGTAATCATGTTAGTTATAGTATGAAAAATTGTATCTAAATATAAAGCCAGAAAGCCTAGAATACTTTCTGGCTTTTTCTTTGTTAAATTTTGCGATTTTTTATCAGGATAGTTCAAAAACGTGGTCCGCCATCTATCAAAAACTAATACACGAGCAGAAAAAATTAAATAAAATTTTTCTTTTTTCGATTTTTTTCTGCTTTTTACCTGTTCTCGCTATGAAAGGGAGGATCAGGTATCTTTTATTACGGCTATATGCAGAGGGGAGGTGATCCCCTTGAAATTAAACCGGCGTGAAAAGGAAATCGTGCGAAGAAAATTCTGTGCTTACTGTATAAAAGTATTGCGCGGTGAAGTTTTGAACTATCTTGATGAGTTAAAAAAACAACTGGAAAGAGAAATCAGTTTTTCTGACCTTTTACAAAAAGATTGGAACCTGCTGTGTTCTTACGATGATTATGAAATAGCAGAAGAGTTTACAGTCATGGGGCAAAAAGTTTTTGTCCATGATGAATGGCTCAGCGAGGCTTTAAAAAAATTGCCGGCAAAGAAACGAGAAATTATTCTCATGCTTTTCTTTCTGGATATGACGGAACAGGAAATTGCTGCATATTTGAAGTTGGTGCAGAGTACGATACATTACCACAAAGATGATTCGTTGAAACGATTAAAAAAATACATGGAGTAAAAGCATATGAAATCACGAAAGCATAGAGAAATGCCGGAATTTGAAACAATTGAGATGGCTATCCAGGGAGATGCCGAGGCAATCAACCGTATTGTTTACTATTTCCAACCGTTCATCAATCAAAAAGCCAAAAGAAAATGTGAAGATGAATATGGAAGAACATATTATGTGACTGATGAATATATGAAACGGCGGATGGAAACAAAGTTGATTACAAAAATCCTGGATTTTAAGATTCAGGTCTAATTAGTAAGCAGAAGCATTCCCTTTCTGCTTCTGCTTACTGAAGAATATTTTTTGGGGACGCATGTGTATCTTGAGTTATTCTCACTTTGCGACAACATGTCGCAAAGCTCACTAATAAAAAGAACGTAAAAAAAACTGCTTAGTAATATCATCAGAGGAATAATTTATATTAGAAAAGGAAAGAATTAGTCATTAAAGGAAGGAGGGGTATTTTATGGAAAAAATGATTACAGCGACAGTGAATCGTTCTGAATTAAAAGACATTCATGATGTGGTAATTGATACAAAAAAACCATGTCGGGAAAGGATTAAAGATTTTATTTCACAGATGGGATCTCCGTATTGTTATCTGGATGATGGTGTAGTGGTTGAAATAGGATATGCGAACACACAAGTGAGCCTGCAGGATCGACTGGTTTCTTATGTGAGTGGAGTAGATCAGGAAATTGGAAATTTAAAGTAATGTGTAAGAGTATGTTGACATGTAGTTTAAAATTCGCCATAATAAGTATGGTTAATGAGGGCTGCTTTGTCAGCTGCTATGGATAATGTACCGGAAACAAATTTCCTGATGATTTTGGAATTAAGGAGGTTTGTTATGGTTGCAGATACAATTTTTCATTCTAAATCAGATTTAAATCTTTATGATGCAATGGCTTATTACCGTTTGTCCAAAGAAGATGGAGAAGGGGAGGTCAGTGACAGCATATCTAATCAACGTAAGCTTATTCATGCTTATATTGAAAATCACCCTAATATTACTTTAATAGAAGAAGCATATGATGATGGATACACAGGGACAAATTTTGATCGTCCAGGATTTCAAGCCGTTATTGAAGCAGTGAAATCAGGACGAGTAAACTGTGTTATAGTAAAGGATTTGTCCCGGTTGGGAAGGGAATATATAGAAACTGGAAAATATCTGGAAATGATATTCCCTTCCTTTGGAGTACGTTTTATTGCAATCAACGACGATATCGACAGTGAGAAGACAACGACTGGAGAGGATATCATCATTCCTATAAAAAATATTATGAATGAATCCTATTGCCGTGAATTGTCAAAAAAATTAAGAAATCAATTTCGGATACAGCGAAGCAAGGGAGAGTATTTAGGAGCGTTTGTTTGCTTTGGATATCACAAATCTTTGAAGGATAAACATAAACTTGTCATTGATGAGTATGCTGCAGAAATAGTACGAAGTATTTTTTCTATGAAGATAAAGGGATACAGCCAGGCTCAGATTGCAAATTTTTTAAATAAAGAACAGATTTTGCCACCAGCTGAGTATAAGAAAAGCATTGGACTAAAATATCAAAGTGGTTTTCAGGGTACTTCCCAGACAGGATGGAGGGCTGTCACGGTCAGTAGAATTCTGAAAAATCCTATTTACATTGGAACATTAGTGCAGGGTAAACGTGGTACACCGAATTATAAAATAAAAAAAATGAGGGTGCGCGATGAAAATGAATGGGTCGTTGTTGAACATAATCATCCTCCTATTATTGATTCATTGATTTTTTCTACCGTGCAAAAACTGATGGAACGAGATACACGTCGATCTCCGTATCGGAATACGGTCCTTCCTTTAGCAGGGACATTGTTTTGTCCAGACTGTCATCGTGCGATGCAGCTTAGAAATGTGAAAAGAGGAAATCGAAAATATTATTATTACGTTTGTGCAACATATAAAAATGGAAAAGGGTGTAGCAGCCATAGCATTGAGCAAAAAAAATTAGAAAATATTGTTCTCCGGACAGTCATCAATCAGATTCAAATGATTGTGGAAATGGATCAGCTGATACAGAAAATGGATGCACAGATAGCCGTAAATTTTAGGGTAAAAGGTCTTGACATTAAGATTGCAAAAAAGAATGAGGATCTGGACGGTCTGAAAGAATACCGTGCAAAGTTATATGAAGCATTGACAGAAGATTTGATAGACCGTGATGAATATAATAAAATGCGTCAGAAATATACCATCCAGATTCAGGAAACAGAAGAAACTATCCGTAAACTGAATTTGCAGAGAGAGAACATACTGCTAAAACCAGATATGGATCGGAATTGGGTACTGCAATTTGCAAAATATCAGAATATGCAGGAATTATCCAGAGAAGCAGTTGTCACGATGATTGACCGTATTTATGTATACGGAAACAGCAGAATTAAGATTGATTTTAACTATAGAGATGAAATTGCCCGATATCAGAATCTTTTGGATCAGGAGGTAATGTAAATGGCACGAAAAAGCAGAGTAGCAATCCGGGTAGAACAACAAAAGAAACCAAATAGGATTATTTTGGCAGGCCAGTATGGACGTCTTTCTGTGGAGGACGGAGACAACATAGAACAAAATTCTATTGGGAATCAGCAAAAGATGTGCATACACTATCTGGATGCTCATCCAGAAATCAAACTGGTCGATCAATATTTTGATAATGGATATACGGGGATGAATTATGTTCGTCCAGGTTTTCAACGTATGATGGAAGATATAAGGAAAGGGCGTATCAACTGTATTATAGTGAAAGATATTTCGCGTATCGGAAGACATTTTGTCATGACTTCCGAATTGGTAGAACGTATATTTCCAGAGATGGGCATTCGTCTGATCTGTATCAATGATAATTATGACAGTGAAGAAGTAAACGCAGATAGTTCTGCATTAATGATGCCGTTAAAAATGGTCATGAATGATTATTATGTCAAGGATATTTCCAGGAAAATTCGTTCCAGTATTTCAGCAAAAATGAAAAATGGAGAATATCTTCCTTCTTCATCCAGTATCCCATATGGTTATATTCGAAATCAAGATGCACTTACGTACGATATCGACATAGAAACTGCTGAAGTAGTAAAGCGGATTTATGCATGCCGTGCAGCTGGTCAAAGTATTAGCCAGATTGCACGTCAGCTGAATGAGGATAATATTCCATCTCCTGGACATCTTCGATATTTAAGAGGGATGACAACCGCACAGAAGTATGAAAATGCAGTATGGATACGAATAACCGTAAGAAAGATACTCCATAATCCAGTATATGTTGGATGGCGTATCCACGGATCTGTAAAAAGTACGAAGGTTGGGCAGAAAAAAGAATGTCGTCCTGAAAATGAATGGCAGATTATCAAAGATTCTCATCCTCCCATTATCTCAAAAGAGCTTTTTGATCAAGTGCAGCAGGTGAACAAAGAAGAATTGCAAAAGCGAAAGAATTTTACGAAAAGAAATAAGGTGTTTGAAAATCATAAAGAACTGTTCCAGGGAAAAGTGTTCTGTGATGAATGTGGCAGTATTATGGGAGCTGCTAAGGGGTGTGCTCGAGCAGGGGCAAAAACATCCAGCAGACTTTTTTTTGATTGTAACCGATATCGGGATTCTGGACGCACAAAGTGTGACAGTCATTATATTCGACAGGAAAAACTACTGCAGATTGTTACAAATCTTCTGAATCAGCAAGTTAAGATGGCCGTGGATGCAGAACAGTTCATAGAAAAAGTGCAAAAGATGACAAAAGTCCAATTATATCAAAAAGAAGCTTCCAGTAAATATGCAAGAATATCTATAAAAAGAAAAAATCTGGAAATGAGATTACAGAGGATGATGGAAGATTTGATCCAAGGAATTATTGATAAAGAAGAATTTCAATATATGAAAACTAAATATGACCGGGAATATGAAAACTTGATAGAAGAAGAGACAAAAGCATCTGCAGATATGCAGTCATTATCTTCAGCCATAGGAAGTACTCAAAAATGGATAGAAGCAGTAAAAAAATACCAAGACTTACCAGAATTGAACCGGGAAGTTATGGATCTTTTGATAAAGGAAATCCGAGTTACAAAAACACGGCAGGTCAAGATCATACTGAATTATGCAGATCCTTATCAGCCAATCCATCAGTATCTACAGAAAATTGAGGTGATGGAGTATGCTATCTAAAAAAGGAGAATTTTATTATCTCAGATTGTCTAAAGAAGATGGTGATAAGGAAAATGGATCGGATGAGGAAAGCTACAGTATTACCTCCCAAAGAAAATGTATAAAAAATTTTTTGAAAAAGAATGGATTTTTTGCAGATAATTTTGAAGAGATCATTGACGACGGATATTCTGGAACAAACATGGATCGGCCTGGAATGCAGCGGTTGTTGAAGATGGTACGAAAAGGTCAGGTAAAAACGATCATTGTCCGTGACCTGTCAAGATTTGCGCGTAATTACTTAGAAGTTGGTCATTATCTGGAATTTGTATTTCCGGTATATCAAGTCCGATTTATTTCGGTTATTGATCAGTTTGACAGCCAGTCAGTTGGAGAAACGACGGGAGGTTTTGAAATAGCAGTAAAAAATCTCCTCAATCAGATGTACAGCAGAGACCTTTCAAGAAAGATTAAAAGTGTAATGGATTTGAAAAAGATAAACGGCGAATATGTTTATGGCACGGCACCTTATGGGTACAGAAAAGGAGAAAAGAAAAACACCATTTTGATTGATCCGCCGGCAGCTAAGGTAGTAAAACAGATCTTCGAATGGGCAGCCACAGGCATGACTGTTACCCAAATTGCAAGAAAACTGAATGAGGAGCATGTAACAACACCATCTGTTTATCTAGCATCGGTACGGGGAAACTATAAAACCTGTGCACAGTGGTCATATGTGTCAGTGCATAATATTTTGGAGAATCGAATTTATACAGGAGATACGGTCCCGTTCAAATCCCATGTGGTGCGGGTAGGAAGTAATTTGGTGAAGCAGGTTCCCGAAGAGCTTTGGGAAATCATACCGGATACACATGAAGCTGTCATATCCCGTGAACTATATTATCAGGCAAAAAAAGTAATTAAGTCAAATAAGAAGTCAAAACCGTCATCCCATAAAAATCCATTTACTTCTCTTTTGATTTGTGGATGCTGCGGGAAACGAATGATAAAAGGAA
Organism: Eubacterium sp. An11; assembly: GCF_002161065.1. Lineage (GTDB taxonomy): Bacteria > Bacillota > Clostridia > Lachnospirales > Lachnospiraceae > Anaerobutyricum > Anaerobutyricum faecale. The sequence goes on from NZ_NFLV01000012.1 coordinate 28,642, forward strand.
AGGCTCAAAACAAAAACTGGATATGTGTTTCCCATCGGTATTATCCGGATTCCGACTGTAAAAAAGTACGTTTTCCTGAAGAAAAACTAAAAGAAATCGTTTTGAGAGCCATCATAACTCAGTGCAAATTGATGGATGTCAAAATAAAACAAATCCGGGAAGAAAATAAAGATATGAAGTTGGAAAACAATCTTCTTCAAAAAGAATTTAAAAAACTAAAGGGACAGCTGGACCATTTGGAAGCTACAAAACTCCAATATTATGAAGAATATGTTCAAGGAGCTATCACTAAAGATGAATTTTTCTGTAAGAAACAAGGGACAGCAAAAAAGGTGGAAGAATTTAAACTGCAGATAAACATCCTTGCTCAGAAAATAGAGGAGGAAAAGAAAAAAGAAAAAGATCGAGAATGTCAAATTTCTATTGTAGAACCGGTGACGAAATATCAGGAGATCACAGAATTAACCCCAAAACTGACCAAAGAGTTAATCCGTGAGATTGTAATTAATCCAAATGGAAGTATTCATATTGAGTGGAATTTTTGTGATGAATTGATGGGAGAAGGGAATGGTGAATGAAATTTTTTTGGATAAGGTCATGTGAGTATTAGGATTTATATTAAAGTGGAAAATGAACGATAATCCAATTCGTGTACATTGTTGGTAGAGAAGAAGTATTGGGTACCGCAATTTACAGCTGTACCCAGTGTACTTCTTAATTTAATAATGCCAGAATATAATTGTGTATTAGAAATATGTGATAGGTAATAGAAAAGAAATATTTATATTATAATATGTAGAAAGTGTATTCCAAAAGCAAAAATGAATTGATAGGTTACCACATACAATGCATGTGGAGACAGTTGTCTTGATGTCAAAAGTCAAAGAATAAGATAGCGAAAAAGTGTAGAAAACAAGGGATTTCCGGGAGTCGGGGCTTGTCAGAGGACAGGTTTTGGCTCCCGGATTTTTTCGTTTTATGGGTAAGTGGGAACTGGTCTACTGTGAAAAATGGCGGAGAGTGGAGTGGTTGATTTTGATATTGGGGGTGTTGAGTTGACAGGTTGGATAAAAGAGGTGTCGAGTTGACAGGATTGTTAAATCAGATAAAACTTGCAATTCTTTTTATATTCGATTAATATGCGACTACCTTGAAAATGCGTATGAAAAGTGCCGTTGACTTTTCCCTTGGGGCAAAGTTTATACTGGTACTGGAAAGGAGGCCTATTATATGTTGACGATTGGAGAATTTTCGAGTATATGCCGAGTATCCACAAAAACACTTCGGTATTATGCAGAAATAGGATTGATACTTCCAGAAGAAATCAATCCAGAAAATGGGTATCGTTATTATTCTATTAATCAGTTGGAGACGATGCTGTTTATTAATCGGCTGAAAGCGTATCATTTTTCGTTGGAAGAGATTAAGGCAATTCTTGAGTCAGAGGAGGCAATGGATGACAAACTATATGCGGCCCTTAGTAAAAAGAAAAAAGAGATTTCAATGCAAATGATGATGTATAAAAATATGTTGGAGCAGATAGATGCTGATATGTCTGCCATAAGAAAGGGCAAGTCGATTATGTCATATATGGAAGATATTGGTATAGAACTGGTGGAGGTGCCAAAGATGTATCTTCTGTCCATACGAAAGATGATTCAGGAACAGGATTTTCCTGATGAGTATGGGTATTGCTTTGAAAAGCTGTTTAAGAAAATGAAGGAAAAGAACCTGACAGCATCCGCTCCACCAATGGTTTTATTCCATAGTGATGAATATAGTCCATTTGGACTGGATACAGAATTTGCTGTCCCAATCAACGAGTATGCAACGGGAACAAGGGATTTTTATCCTGGACTTTGTTTGAAAACTGTTGTGCATGGTTCCTACTCTCAGCTCTCTTCTGTTTATGCGAAGCAAATTGAATGGGCAGAAAAAGAAGGGTACGAAAATTGTAATGCACTTTATGAAGTTTATGTAACAAGTCCTTCGGAGGTTTTGCAGGAGAGCGATTTCATTACAGAGGTCTATTATCCAGTAAAAAAGATATTAAAAAAATAAAGCAGAAAAAATGCGTTTACAAATAGGTTAAAGGAAAGGAGATATCATGGATCAGAAAAGAATTAGAGAACTCGAACAAAAAATCAGCACTGATTATGGGAATACCACAGGTGTGGCGGTATTAAAAGAAGGAAAATTGGTATATGAAAAATATTTCAAGGGATGTACAAGAGAAAGCCAGGTTCATGTTTATTCTGTAACAAAAAGTATTATTTCAATACTGATTGGGATTGCAGTAGATAGAGGATATATCCAAAGTGTTGATCAGAAAGTGCTGGATTTTTTCCCTGGATACATAGTAAGAAAGAGAGAAAACACCATCCAAAATATCACAGTCAAGGATATGCTGACAATGACAGCACCTTATAAGTATCGTTTTTTTGCTCCATATGTGAAATATTTTACTAGTGAGGATTGGGTGAAATTTTCTTTAGACCAGCTAGGGGGCCGGGGGAAGATCGGAACATTCCGATATGCACCTCTGATTGGTCCGGATATTTTTTCAGGAATATTAGTAAAAGCAACAGGGCAGTCAGTATTTGAGTTTGCAGATGAAAATTTATTTTCACCATTAGAAATTCATGTAGATGGAGATTTGATGTTTAAAAGCAAGGAGGAACAACTGGCATTTAATGAATCTATAGATACCAGCGGATGGGTACGGGACTCATTAGGGATTCATACAGCGGGTTGGGGACTTACACTTTCCCCTATGGATATGGCAAAAATTGGTCAGTTATATTTGAATAAAGGCATATGGAACGGAAAACGAATTGTATCAGAAAAATGGGTGGAAGAAAGTACGAGAGAGCATAGCCGATGGAAGAAACATGATTTATCGTATGGATATTTATGGTGGGTAAATGAAGATGGTTATGCAGCGATGGGGGATGGAGGAAATATAATTTATGTGAATACAAAAGATAAAATAGTTGTGTCATCTTCTGCGCTTTTTGTGCCAAAGATAAGGGATAGGATAGACTTAATCAAAACATATATTGAACCAATATTTAGATAGACTGAGAATAAACTTGCTATTCAGGGCATTCTACGGTAAACTAAAAAACCCTACATTATAACACCAGACTTATAAAATATGACATAATGAGGGATGGAGGTGCGTTGAATGAATACATATAAGACAATAGACATAGCAAGGATAATCGGCATACATGTAAATACGGTACGTTTATATGAAAAGTGCGGTTTAATTCCAAAACCAGAGCGGTTAGAGAATGGTTACCGGGTATTTACTGACCTGCATATCGAACAATTTAAATTAGCGCGGGCGGCTCTCCAGGTGGAAGTTCTTCAAAATGGACTTCGTAAACAAGCGGTTGACATTATTAAGGTTTCTGCTTTGAGGAATTATGAGAAAGCTATGGAATTGACCAGGCGATACATTGCTCAGATAGACATCGAAAAAGCCAATGCAGAAGAAGCGATACGGATTACCCATAGTATTTTATCGGGTATGAGTGAAAGCAATGTTGGAGTGCAGAGGACATATAGAAGAAAGGAAGCAGCAGATATATTAGGGGTAACGATCGATACATTAAGAAATTGGGAGCTGAATGGTCTGTTTACCATCAAGCGAACTGAAAACAGATACCGAGTGTACACAGAAGAAGATATGCTTCGCTTGAAAATTATACGCTCTCTTCGTTGTGCAAACTATTCTCTCTCTGCTATTTTAAGAATGCTTCAGGCCTTATCGGATGATCCGCAAACTAATATCCGAATAGCTATTAATACACCAAAGGAAGATGATGATATCATAAGGGCTTGCGATAAGCTATTGACTTCATTGAATGAGGCAAAAAACAATGCTTTTTATGTAACTTGTCAGATTGAGAAGATGAAAAAAATATCAGAATAAAAACCCTACAGTTACCCACCATAGTTGGATTGGATGCTAATCTTTATTTCAGAATTAAAATAAGGAGGCATACGAAATGGAAAAAACAATCCAAATTTCCGGGCTGAGTAAATCTTATGATGGAAAGAAAGTGATTGAGAATCTCAGCTTCTCAGTTGCTGCGGGTGAAGTGTACGGTCTGCTTGGAGCAAATGGCGTAGGCAAGAGTACTACAATAGAATGTATCCTTGGGACAAAGAAAGCGGATTCGGGAACGGTTCGCATTTTGGGGCTAGACCCGTGGACGGAGCGAAAGCAACTTTTTAAGCAGGTTGGGGTACAGTTCCAGGAAGCAAATTATCCAGACAAGATCAAGGTAAAAGAATTGTGTGAGGAAACGATCTGCCTTTATAGGTATCCACTGGCATATAAAGAGTTGCTGCACAAATTTGGTCTGGCAGATAAGGAAAACGCTTTTGTAAACGAGTTATCTGGAGGTCAGAAGCAAAGATTATTCATTGTGTTGTCTCTTATCCCTAATCCTAGGGTGGTCTTTTTGGATGAGCTTACCACAGGGCTTGATACAAAAGCGAGAAGAGGTGTTTGGAAAAGCCTGCAGGAGTTAAAGAAACATGGCCTGACAATATTTCTGTCTTCTCATTTCATGGACGAGGTGGAAATTCTCTGTGACCGGATTGGTATCCTGAAGGATGGCGGATTCGCCTTTGAAGGGACTGTGGAAGAAGCGGTGGCATTAAGTCCCTATGAGAAATTGGAAGATGCGTATTTGTGGTTTACTGGAGAGGAGGAAGAAGACAATGAATAAATTTTTTACAATGTTGAAAACAGAACTGAAGTTATCCTTCCGGGGAATGGACATGGTTATTTTTGCTCTCTGTATGCCGGTAGTGGTTGCTGTAATTTTGGGAGTCATTTATGGAGCAAAAACAGCGGCTCCCGAAGTAAAATATACCTTTTTGGAACAGTCCTTCGGGGCATTATCGACCATTGCGATTTGTGCAGGTGGTGTGATGGGGCTTCCGCTGTTGATTTCCGATTATCGTCAGAAAAAGATATTAAAAAGATATAAAGTTACGCCTACAAGTCCGGCATTTCTGCTCGCAGTGTGGGTGACGATTTATGCAATCTACTCGTTGCTGTCCTTGTGCCTTGTTTTTGGAGTTTTGTCCATCTTTTTTGGATGCAGGTTCAACGGATCGATAGGAATTTTCTTGTTCATGTATCTTCTGGTGATGTTTTCGATGTTCAGCATCGGACTTATGGTAGGAGGTGTTGCGCCTGATACGAAAACAGCCAGTGTGGCTGCCAGCCTCCTGTATTTTCCGATGCTCATTTTTTCAGGGGCAACCTTACCTTATGAAGTGATGCCGTCTGCATTGCAGAAAATTGCAGATGTTTTGCCTTTGACACAGGGAATTAAGTTGCTGAAAGCAACTTCGTTGGGCCTACCGTTAGAATCAGTCTGGTTTCCAATTGCAATCATGGCGGTGGTCACAGTGGTCTGTGGAGGTATTGCCATACGTTTTTTCAAATGGGAATAGATACGGAATTTGTATTTAACTTTCTAATGACAATTTAAATTGCCACCTACCAAAGTACGAGAGTCGTTTGACTCTCGTATAATGTGAAGTTTTATAATGAAGAGCAGGTGGTTTCTTTGTTAAAATAGGACAATTTTCAGTCCTATTTCAAATCAGTATCTACATGTTGAGGCATTATAATGAAATTGGTCTGTTGATTCCGGAGCAGGTAGATGAGCTTATAGGGTTACAGATATTACAGTGAAGGGCTGCCGCTAATTGCGGGGAAGATACAGGCATTGAAAAGTATGGACCTGAGTCTGAATTTGATTAAGGAAATATAGACAAAGTATTTGGACAACAAAGGTTTAAAAATTATTTTGAACTCCAGGCTATAGAGCAAAAAGAGAAGATAAAATAGAAACTGCAATTTTGTTCTTATGATTTTAGCGGCACAGCGAGGTGAGTATGTGGGAAAGCTGATTGTACTTTCGTTGGATGAATCAGAAAAAATTATATATGACAAAATAATGAAAATCGTAGGAGAATCAGATATTTGTGTGGATAAAACATTATTAAAAGAGCAGGAACCAATGCGAATCGGCGAATTATATATTCAGTCGGAGCAGCATAAAGTTTTGAAACGAGATCAGGAAGTGAGACTGACAAATATTGAGTTCCGAATTCTGTATGTACTGGCTCTTCATCAAGGTAGCATTCTTTCTAAAGAACAAATTTATAACTTCGTCTGGAATGGGGAGTATCTCCGGGATGACAGCAACATCACTTCCCATATCCGCCGCCTTCGAAAGAAAATTGAAGATGACCCTAGCCGGCCTGAGTATATCCAGACTGTACGAGGGGTTGGTTATCGAATGAATATGGTAAAAAAGGAATAGGCAGTGTTCTGAAGCGTAACGCTTGGAATGCTGCCTATTCCTTTTTTAGGAACGAGTAGGGTTTGGTATGGTGTAATATCTGCGGATATATTAATAATAATTAGCAGACTGGAGGAATGGAATATGCAGAACAAAGTATGGGAACAGGTTGGATGTTTTTTGAATAAGCTTCGTTGTGAAAATGTGACGAGGGACACCGCAGTTGAGGTGCCGGGATATAGAGATACACAGCAGGAATTAGAGGAGATGCGTGAAACGTGTGAGGAGATAGTTCGTAGTCTTCCTGAAGATCAGTGGCAAACGCTGTTGGAGTGGATGGCAAAGCTGGAAGATATGAATTCTATGGAGGGGCAGAAGGCATACTGTCAAGGATATGTAGACTGCATCCTTCTATTAAGCGGTCTGGGACTTTTCCGGCAGGAGATATCTCCAGAGGAATTGATTAAACAGATACAGTGACGAAAAGGCTCATTTTTGCAGGAGGATTCCGGTGCAGGGATGAGCCTTGAAAATTACAGGAAAAATGTGATGTAAACACCGCCTGAATACCGCCTTTATCTGTTACTCTGAATCTGAAGGCATTTCACTCTCGGACAGCAACGCTTCTGTGGTGGCAAGGATGACACGGAGTTGCCCTTCATCACAGCGTGTAAGTAGACGCTCAATCTGCTGATATGTAGTATTGGTCAGATTCTCGTTTGGATAGATAACAGTATCTGCTGACAGGTTGAAGTAGCGGATTACTTTTTCGAAGACATCGTAGCTCGGATTGTTCCGGAAGCGCTCCAGGTCTTTGAGATATGGTAAAGAAATATCCAGTATTTCAGCTAATTCTGCTTGTGTGAGTTTTTTATCCATTCGTGCATTTTTCAGCACGATGCCGAACTGTCTTGGATGAATAGCCATGATATCACCTCCTGTAAGTATGTTAGTGCCATACCTTTGAAAAGTAAAAATGGCGATACAAGACTTTTTGAGAATGGTACAACCATACTTGCTGGAAGAATGGAGATGTTTTTGATGGATAGAGGAGTGGTTTTACGGTTAAAAAAATTCAGGCAGTATCCGTAGAGAACTGCACCATCAATAGTATGGAAGAGCCATACTTCCACAAAATTATTATCTCACATAGGGAAAAGGCGTGAATGCAGTGGTGTCTGCAGGAACGCCTTTTCCCTATTTTGTATTTCAGGGAGTATGGGACACGGGAAAGGAGTGAGGAAGAAATGGGACCATAGAAATAATAGTCAGTTATATGAATACATGAGATAGAGTGCCATTGGAAGAGATTGGACGGTGGAAAATACAGATTGTTATGAAAGGAACATAAGAATGATAGAAACGGATTTATTTGATTTTGCTTATGTGCCGGACTGGTACGGACAATTGGATGAGTTGTCGAAACTGGCTCTGCCGGAGCCATGGCGGTTCAAGAAGCCAATTTATAAGACGAAAAATGAGGATACCCCCATACTGGAGCGGTACATACATATTGTTTTCCGAAAGCAGAGCATTGATTTTAATTCAGAAAGGGATGCCAGGAAAGCGGCAGGTTATTTTCATGTGGAAAATGAGTGTGCCTGTTTTCATACAGGATTATACACATCCCGATACAAAGGGATTTATGCCTGCTTTGATCGGAACCATAAAAAGACTTCGATGAAAGATTGGTACTTCAGGGGATTCTGCGATGAACTGTCACCGTTTCTGAAATATGTGCAGCCATTGCCGCAGATGCCCTCCTACTATATGGCGCAGAACGGCGCAGGTTTTCAACCAGACTGGCCTATCAGGGTCAACGTGGAACACATATTGGGAGACACAGAAAATCTGGAGCGTATTCCAGCGAAAATCCGTAAAGCCAGGAATCTGCCACTTTTATTTGAAACGGCAGTGGAACTTGGCAGGAGAAAGACAGTAGTTGAGCCGGGGCTTATAGTGCCGCAAGGGTATCAGGGAAAGATGCAGTATCTTCTCCCGATATATCTGACGAATGAGAAAAAGCCTGATCTTGCCCTGACACTGACAGTTATGGAAGGATATTATTTGGGTAATACATGCCTGACACTGGAAATGGCTTATTTGAATGCCAGAGTAATATCAAGGCCGATAGCTCCCTGGCTGACAGAACTTGTAAAATAAAAGGAATCAAGATGATTCATATACTCCCTACCCCTGAATGCCGGATAGCAGCCAAGAAAGGAGTGTATGTGATATGCAAAGAAAGAAGGAGGTACAGGCCAATGGACTAGAGAAGAAAAGGAGATCCATTCTATGTCCAAAATGCGGACACAGGCTATTGGATGCATCTGTAAATACAAAAGCACAGTTGGTTACCCCGACAAGGAACTGTAATCCCGATTTCGTGATAAAGTGCAGGCATTGCAGTTCAGAAATCGGGGTAATTAAAACTGAATAGAGGAAATCTGATTCGCTCCAAATGTTTACGCAGGGAGCTGACCGAGGCGCTACGGTAATACGGCAAGTCCCATAAGGAATGTATATGGGATAGGGAAACGGATAGCTAAATCGGGACAAGGATCATTCGTTTGTTTGAGCATGATGCACGAGGGGGAAATTTCATTCCTTAGTTATCGGTTAAACCCTCATGATACCATCTGAAAGATGATGGAGACGACATTGAGCCTGGCAAGCGGCACTTTTGTGCTGCTTGTCAGGCTCTTTTTTATTTTAGCGGCTCAGGTGCCGCCTGCCGGGCTCCGAAAGGAGAACGGCAAATTGAAAATCAATTACACATTTGCAAATGGTGAGACTTCTGACGTAGAGGTCAGAGAAGAAATCGGAAACTTGATTCTGGATTCCAGACGGGAGGAAAGCAATCAGGATCGGAAAGAGCGGTACCATTGCTATTCCCTGGATGCGGCGGAATATGAAGGCGCGGATTATGCGGACGGCAGTACGCCGGAGACAGAACTTTTTCTGCAGCTTGAAAACCAGCGGATCAAAAAGGCGTTCGAGCAGCTCTCGGAAGTACAGCGGCGCAGGCTGCTGATGCTGGCCGAAGGGGTATCCCTTCGGGAGATCGCCCGCAGGGAGGGCAAGGATATCAAGTCCATCCGGGAATCCATCGAAGGGGCCAGAAAAAAGTTTTTGAAATATTTCTGAGATACCCCCTCAAAACAGCCTTCCAATCTCCGTATGTTGAAGGACATCCCGATACCGTCCTTCAGAAAGCAGAGGTGATGAGATGAAACACACATTACAGATCCGTGTTTCAAAAAAGCCTGTGAACAGCGGCGCGGTCAGTGTACGGAATGTCTCTGTGCGGGAGCGGTTCATGCGTTTCCTGCTGGGTGACAAGGTCAGGCTGACGGTCATCGTTCCGGGCAGTTCCGTGGAGGAACTGTCCATCCGGGAGGTTGCGGAAGGAGGGCTGGCGCATGAGTAAGATGAAACTTCTTCTGGACGTGGTATCCGATCTCCGTTCCCTGGCAGACAGTTTGCAGGCGGTGGCGGACGCTGTCGCACAGGGCGGACAGGAGCAGCCGGACCAAACCACGGAGGAAAAGCCGGCTCAGAAACCAGAAAAGAAAAATGCTGCAAAGCAAGTGGAGCCACCAGTGGAGAAGCCAGAGCCAAAGCCGCTGACGCTGGAACAGGTGCGGGCGGCTCTGGCGGAGAAGTCCCGTGCCGGACACACATCGGAAGTAAAGGCGCTCCTGATCAAGCACGGTGCGGATAAGCTGTCGGACATTGACCCGGCGGAGTATCCGGCGCTCCTTGCGGAAGCGGAGGTGCTGTGATGGGAAAACACGCATTGCTTTCCGCATCCTCCAGCCACCGGTGGCTGAATTGCCCGCCTTCCGCAAGGCTTTGCGAGAAGTATGAGGATGCGGGCAGCGAGTATGCCCAGGAAGGGACGGACGCCCACAGCCTGTGTGAATACAAGCTGAGACAGGCGCTCGGCATGGATGCCGCTGACCCCACGGAGAACCTTTCCTTCTACAACGAGGAAATGGAGCAGTGCGCTTTGGACTATGCGGCCTATGTGCTGGAACTGGTGGAAGGCGCAAAGAAATCCTGCAAAGACCCGGTGGTGCTGATTGAGCAGCGTCTGGACTTTTCCCGTTTCGTCAAAGACGGCTTCGGAACCGGCGACTGCGTCATCATTGCAGACGGTACTCTCGATATTGTGGATTACAAGCATGGGAAAGGCGTGGAGGTGTCTGCGGTAGAAAATCCCCAGATGATGCTGTATGCCCTGGGCGCTCTGGAATTGTTTGACGGCATCTATGACATTGATACCGTCCGCATGACCATCTTCCAGCCACGCCGGGATAACGTGAGTGTCTGTGTCATGGCAAAGGATGATCTTTTGCAGTGGGCCTATAACGACTTGACCTATAAGGCGAAACTGGCCTATGAGGGCGGCGGGGAGTTTGCCTGCGGGGACTGGTGCCGGTTCTGCAAGGCGAAGGCGGTCTGCCGGAAGAGGGCGGAGTACAACCTGGAACTGGCGAAATACGATTTTGAGATGCCCGACACACTGGAGGACGCGGAGATCGCTGCCATCCTGGACAAGGCGGATGAACTGGCCGCCTGGGCTGCGGATGTGAAGGAATACGCGCTCCGGCAGGCACTCAGCGGGACAGAGTATCCCGGCTACAAGGTGGTGGAGGGGCGCTCCAACCGCCGGTATATCAGCGAGGACGCGGTGGCCGATGCCGTTTCCCAGGCAGGATATGATCCCTACGCCAAAAAGGTGCTGGGCCTTACGGAGATGCAGAAGCTCCTGGGTAAAAAGAAGTTTGATGAGCTGCTGGGCGGCCTGATTGAAAAGCCACAGGGCAAGCCCGTCCTTGTGCCATTGTCCGATAAGCGGCAGCCTATGAATACGGCACAGAATGATTTTAAAGATTGAGGAGGAAACCAGAATGTCAAATAAAGTCAAGAACCCGATGAAAGTGATCACCGGCCCCAATACCAGATGGAGCTATTGCAACGTGTGGCAGCCCAAGTCCATCAACGCGGCACCCCCAAGTACAGTGTCAGCCTGATCATCCCCAAGTCGGATACGGTCACCATCAACAAGATCAAAGCGGCTATCGAAGCAGCTTATAAGGAGGGCGAGGCCAAGCTGAAAGGCAACGGCCGGAGCGTACCGGCGCTTTCCGTCTTAAAGACGCCGCTCCGTGACGGGGATGCGGAGCGCCCGGACGATGAAGCCTACGCAAACGCCTACTTCGTCAACGCCAACAGCGCCACGGCTCCGGGCATTGTGGACGCGGACCGCCAGCCGATCCTGGATACTTCCGAGGTTTACAGCGGTGTGTACGGCAGGGCGAGCATCAACTTTTATGCGTTCAATTCCAATGGCAATAAGGGGATTGCCTGTGGCTTGAATAACCTGCAGAAGATCCGTGACGGTGAACCGCTGGGCGGCAAGTCCCGCCCGGAGGATGACTTTGCGGATGAGGACGAGGATTTCCTCTCCTGACACAGAAAACCGCTGGAACCGGGTGGCGGGGGTATCAGCCCCTGCTGCCCCTTTGGCGGTTGAAGGGAGATGATAAACTTGAAATCTATATCATGGGATTTGGAAACGTACAGCAGTGTGGATCTTACGAAATGTGGGGTGTACCGATACTGCGAGAGCGAAGATTTTGAAATCCTGCTTGCCGCATATTCCATCGATGGCGGGGCGGTACAGGTGACCGACCTTGCCTGTGGGGAGAAACTCCCGCAAGAGATTCTGGATGTGCTGGAAGATGAAACTGTAGAGAAGTGGTCATACAACTCGCAATTTGAACGGATTTGTCTCTCACGGCTCCTCGGCTATCCGGCCGGTGACTATCTTGCTCCGGAATCCTGGCGCTGCTCTATGGTGTGGGCCTCAACACTGGGCCTTCCACGTTCCCTGGAAAGCGTGGGCGTAGTGCTGGGGCTGGAGAAGCAGAAGTTGACGGAGGGCAAAGACCTGATCCGCTATTTCTGTGTCCCCTGCAGACCGACCAAAGCAAACGGAGGCAGGATGCGGAACTTGCCGGAGCATGACCCGGAGAAATGGGAACGGTTCAAGGCATATAACGTCCGGGATGTGGAGACGGAAATGCAGATACAGAAAAGGCTCTCCAATTTTCCGGTACCGGATACCATCTGGGAAGAATACCATCTCGACCAGGAGATCAATGACCGGGGAATCGGCGTGGATATGGAACTGGTCCGGCAGGCCATCGCCATGGATGCCCGTTCCCGTGAACGGCTGACCGCCGCTATGCGGGAACTGACGGAACTGGAAAACCCGAATTCCGTACAGCAGATGAAACAGTGGCTGGCAGACCACGGGCTGGAAACGGACACCCTGGGGAAAAAGGCAGTGGCGGAATTGCTTAAGACCGCGCCGGGGCCGCTCCGGGAGGTTCTCTCCCTCCGGCAGCAGCTCGCTAAGAGCAGCGTGAAGAAATACACGGCAATGGAGAACGCGGTCTGCGCCGACAGCCGGGCCCATGGAATGTTCCAGTTTTACGGGGCCAACCGCACCGGCCGGTTCTCCGGGCGGCTGATCCAGTTGCAAAATCTGTATAAGAATACCATGCCAGATCTGGCACAGGCACGGGCTCTGGTGCGGAGTGGTAATTACGAAGCCCTTTCCTTGCTCTACGAAGATATCCCAGATACCCTATCACAGTTGATCCGCACGGCATTTGTGCCGCAGGATGGCAGGAAACTCATCGTAGCGGATTTCTCCGCCATCGAAGCAAGGGTACTGGCCTGGTTCGCTGGAGAGAAATGGGTATTGGAGGTCTTTGAAAAAGGCGGAGACATTTACTGTGAGACTGCTGCCCGTATGTTCCACTGCAGGGTGGAAAAGCATGGGGAGAACGCAGAGTTGCGTCAAAAGGGGAAACAGGCCACTTTATCCTGCGGGTACGGCGGAAGCGTCGGTGCGCTGAAAGCAATGGGTGCATTGGAGGCAGGAATGACGGAGGAGGAACTGCAGCCCCTGGTGGACAGCTGGAGAGAGGCAAATCCCAATATCGTCCGTTTCTGGTGGGATGTAGACCGGGCAGTGAAGGACTGTATCAGGCAGAGAGTCCCCACGGAGACACACGGGCTCCATTTTGATTACCGGAGTGCTATGCTCTTTATCACGCTTCCTTCCGGCCGGCGGCTTGCCTATGTGAAACCGAGGATCGGAGAGAACCAGTTTGGCGGGGAGTCGGTGACTTACATGGGTGTAGGCGGTACGAAGAAATGGGAACGGCTGGAAAGCTATGGCCCCAAGTTTGTAGAGAACATCGTCCAGGGTACCGCCCGCGATATTCTTTGCTATGCCATGCAGACCTTAAAAAACTGCTCCATTGTCGCCCATGTGCATGACGAGATTATCATCGAGGCCGACCGACGGATGTCGGTTGCAGCGGTGTGCGAACAGATGGGAAGGACGCCGCCCTGGGCGAAAGGGCTGAAGCTCCGGGCGGACGGATACGAATGCGAGTTTTATCAGAAGGATTAGAAGGAGGTGCAGCCTATGGGTATTAACAAATATAACAGCGAGGGCTACTATGACCCAACGGTCTATGAAGCCCTTGTCAATATTGAGAAAGCGGAAAAATCGGCAAGGCGTGTATACCGGCCTCTGGTCTATATATGCTCTCCCTACGCTGGTGATGTGGAACGGAACGTGAACATGGCAAGGGCATACAGCCGCTTTGCGGTACGGAATACCTGTATTCCCATTACCCCTCACCTGCTCTATCCGCAGTTCATGGATGACGCCGTCCCAGCAGAGCGGGAACTTGCCCTGTTCATGGGAATGGTGCTGCTCACAAAATGTGAGCAGGTGTGGGTGTTCGGCAGCGTCATATCATCGGGGATGCGGGCAGAGATTGCGAAAGCGGAAAAGAAGAACATACCGGTGCGGTATTTTACGGAGGAATTGGAGGAGATGCCATGCGCGAATTAAACATTGCCTGCGCCAACAGCCGCAGCACGAAACAGTTGACGAACAAGAAGATCGAACTCTCCGCTTTGAAGGAACGGCTGAAAGTGACAATCCGCACAACGGAGTCCGCAGAGGAATACGCCCGGCTCCCCAGGTCGAAACGGGACGCCGCGAAGGACCACGGCGGCATTGTAGCTGGCGTGCTAAAGGACGGGAGGCGCAAGATCGACACGGTGGTCTCCCGGTCCATGGTAACGCTGGACGGGGACCGGATCGAGGCGGAATTCCTGGAGGACTATGAACGCCGGGTTCCCTACACCTCCATCCTCTACAGCACCCACAGCCACACGCCGGAGACGCCGCGGGTGCGGATACTGGTTCCCCTGACGAGGGATGTAACGCCGGAGGAGTATGTGGCGGTGGCAAGATACCTGGCCCAGTCCCTGGGCATGGACTATTTTGATGAATGCTCCTACCTGCCCAACCAGCTCATGTACTGGCCCAGCACACCGGCCAACGGGGAGTTTGTCTATAAGGAGACGGACGGGCCGTGGCTTGACCCGGACGAAATCCTGTCGGCGCATCCGGAATGGACAGACCCTACCAGGCTGCCTACCTCCTCCAGGGAGAGCCGGGCGAAGGGGATCGGGGATAAGAAACAGGCAGATCCGCTGGAAAAGGAAGGTATTGTTGGAGTTTTCAATAACGCCTACTTTCCTATAAACCTCGCCATGGAAAAATTCCTGAGTGACATTTATGAGCTTTCAGCGGATGGGACACGCTACCGCTTTAAGGAGTCGAGCAGCCAGCCGGGTGTGGAGATCAAGGAGGGCGGCAAATTTGTATACAGCCACCACGCCAAAGACCCGGCATATCTGAAGCTGTGCAGCGCCTTTGACATTGTTCGCATCCATCTCTTTGGCGATGAGGACGAGAAGAAGACGTTCCGTGCGATGGCGGATTTTGCCAGCAGGGACGAGACGGTCAAAATGCTGATCCTTGAGAAAAAGCAGCAGGCGGCAGAAACGGACTTTTGTTTCACGGACGGGGACGATACCTGGAAGAAAAAGCTGGAGTATGAGTCTCGTTCTATGGTGTTAAAAAACAACCTCCATAACATTACCCTGATTATGGAGAACGATCCCAACCTCAAAGGAATCGTGTTTAACCAGTTGGCAGACGGCATGGAGATCAAAGGCGAGGTGCCATGGAAACATCCGGCAAGGTTCTGGCGGGATGCGGATGACGCGCAGCTCATCAGTTTTGTAGATTCCCATTATGGCTCGTTTTCAGAACGTAATTACCGTATCGCAGTTACCAAGGTGACGGACGACCGTTCCTATCACCCGATCCGGGAAATGTTCGAGTCCCTTCCGCCATGGGATAAGGTCAGGCGGGCAGAGACCGTGCTGATCGATTATCTCGGTGCGGAGGACAACCGCTATGTCAGGGCGGTCACCAGGAAGTCGCTGTGCGCAGCGTATATGAGGGTACATTATCCCGGCATCAAGTTTGACAACATGATTGTTTTAAACGGGGCTCAAGGTATTGGCAAAAGCACCCTCATTTCCGCCCTTGGTGGGGAGTGGTTCTCAGACAGCCTTGCCCTTTCTGACATGAACGATAAAACAGCCGCTGAGAAACTGCAGGGGTACTGGATTCTGGAGATCGGCGAACTTGCGGGCATGAAAAAGGCGGACATCGACAAGGTCAAAGCCTTTATTTCCAGACAGGACGACAAATACCGCGCCAGTTTTGGGCGGAGGGTGACTCCGCACCCAAGGCAATGTGTGTTCTTCGGCACGACCAACAGCGAGAACGGGTATCTCCGCGATATTACCGGAAACCGCAGGTTCTGGAACGTCAAGGTTACCGGCCAGGGAAAGTGCAAGCCCTGGGAAATGACCGCCGAGGTGGTCCGGCAGATATGGGCGGAGGTCGCCGAGATCGCCAGGTCGGGAGAAAAGCTGTATCTTGATGCTGACATTGAGGCTTACGCCAGGCAGGAACAGCGGGAAGCGATGGAGCAGGACGACCGCGAGGGCATCGTGCGGAATTATCTGGATATGCTTCTTCCCGATGATTGGGACAGCATGGATTATTACAGGCGCAGGGAGTATATCCGAGATATTGATGATCCGACCAGGGCTGAGGGTACTGTAAAGCGGCAGACCGTGAGCAACATCGAGATCTGGTGCGAATGCTTCGGCAAAAGCAAGGAGGAGATGCGCCCCTCGGACTCCTATGCCATATCTGCCATTATGGTGCGGATCGAGGGCTGGGAGAAATGCGGGATGCGGCAGATGCTCCCCATCTATGGGCGGCAGCGCATATATACGAGGACAACCTGAGCCGTCCCACACCTGTCCTGGGGTTGTCCATGGCCGGAAAACGCAGTCAGCACAAGGGTTTCCGGTATCTTACTGGACAACTGGACAGAAAAACCTATATAAGACAAAAACATGAATTTATATGGATATAGATCCCGTCCTGCACACGCGCGAACACGCGTATTTCGCGCGTAAGGGAATTTTCCGTCCACTTGTCCGCAGAAGCGGCAAAAACGCAGTGATTTCAAGGGTTTTTGCTGTGGACAGGCCCTGTGGACAAGGGCTGGACGGGACAACTTCTGAAAGGAGAAATCGGAAATGATCAAAAATGGAAGGCCTTATACGAATGAGAACGGATTTACCGATGGGGCGCTGATCACCGGCCGTGAGGATGCTGTGGTTACCGCGGTTGACGGATGGATCAGAAAGAATATTCGAGCCGGGAAGAAGATCCTACAGGGACACACGAGTTACGGGATGAAACACCTGCTGGAACATGATACGGGCGTTTACCTTACCAACAACGAGTTCAAGGACGCCATGCTGCTTGCCGGATACCGGCCCGTGAATCCGAACAGCCTGAACTGGAAGTACCGCATTGAGCTGACACGAGAGATCAATGACAATCCCAGCCCGTTCTTCCGCTGGGCGAGGAACTTCGGGGCGGACGCCACGCCATGCGGGGATTTTGTCCGGGATATGCTCCGCGACTTTGAATTCCCGGTTCTGGCAGAACATGATGTTATTGCGCGGTACCTTGGCCGTATCGGCGCCTGCAGCGGAGCGGTGGAGGCATTTGAGGTGTTATGGAGGGAATATGCGGGAGCGGCAGATTGAACAGACCCTGGCAAAAGCCGTAAAAGCGGCAGGCGGCATCGCACCGAAATTTACCTCTCCCGGATTTGCCGGGATGCCCGACCGCTTAGTGCTGATGCCGGGCGGACACATCGGCTTTGTGGAGGTAAAAGCACCGGGAGAAAAACCGAGGCCCCTGCAGCTTTCCAGGCACAGGCTCCTTCGGCGATTGGGCTTTAAGGTGTATGTGCTGGATGACGAGGGGCAGATTGGAGGGATCATGGATGAAATACAGTCCCCATGAGTATCAGAGCCATGCCACGGAGTATATCGAGACACACCCTGTTGCGGCGGTGCTTTTGTCGATGGGGCTTGGCAAGACGAGCATTACCCTGACCGCTTTGAACGACCTGCTGTTTGACCGCTTTGAGATCCACAAAGCCATCGTGATCGCACCCCTGCGTGTGGCACGGGATACCTGGCCGGCAGAGATTGAGAAATGGGACCACCTGGGCGGCCTGATCTATTCCGTGGCTGTGGGAACAGAGGCGGAGCGGCGGGCGGCGCTGAGACGGCAGGCAGACATTTACATCATCAACCGGGAGAACGTGCAGTGGCTGGTGGAGGCAAGCGGCATCCCCTTTGATTACGACATGGTGGTGGTTGATGAGTTATCTTCTTTCAAGAATCACCAGTCCAAGCGGTTCCGTGCCATGATGAAGGTGCGGCCGAAGGTGGGACGGATCGTGGGACTGACCGGGACGCCCAGCAGCAACGGGCTGATGGATCTATGGGCTGAGTTTAAGCTGCTGGATATGGGGCAGCGGCTGGGGAGGTTTATTGGGCAGTACCGCACCCGGTTCTTCCTGCCGGACAAGCGCAATGGGCAGGTGGTGTTTTCCTACAAGCCCCTTCCAGGGGCGGAGGAACAGATCTACCGGCTGATCTCCGACATCACGATTTCCATGAAATCCACAGATTACCTGCATATGCCACAGTTCGTTTCCTCCGGCTATGAAGTGTATCTCTCTGAGGAGGAAACGCAACGGTATGTTTCCTTCAAGCGGGATCTGTTGCTGCAGCTCCCGGACGGGGAAATCACCGCCGCCAATGCTGCGGCTCTTTCCGGGAAGCTCTCCCAGATGGCGAATGGCGCGGTATACACAGATGAAGGAGAGACCATTGCCATCCATGACCGGAAACTGGATGCCTTGGAGGACATCATCGAGAGTATGGGAGGGAAACCGCTCCTGGTGGCTTACTGGTTCCGGCACGACCTGGAACGGATCAGGTCGCGGCTCCATAAGCTGAAGATCCCATTTTCCAGGCTGGATTCTTCGGAAAGCATCCGTAGATGGAATGCAGGGGAACTTCCAGTGGCACTGATTCACCCGGCATCGGCGGGACACGGGCTGAATCTTCAAAGCGGGGGTTCCACCCTTGTGTGGTTTGGACTGACCTGGTCCCTGGAACTTTACCAGCAGACCAACGCCCGTCTCTGGCGGCAGGGCCAGCAGTCCGATACCGTGGTGGTGCAGCATATCATCACGAAAGGTACGATTGACGAGCGGATCATGAAGGCCCTGTCGGAAAAGGACACCACACAGGCAGCGTTGATCGAAGCCGTGAAAGCGGATCTGAAAATCTGAGCCAAACCATGAAAACAAGGAGCCAATCAAAGACAATCTGTGAAAATCCGGGGGAATAAAAAAATCTTTGATTGGAGGTACCGGGTATGAGCATTATCTGGAAGTATCTTGATAAACGGTCGGCGGCTGTGGACGCCTTGAAGGATTTCGGCAGCATGAAATTTATTATCGGCCACACGGATGACGAAATCAAAAGAGCCTATGAGAAAATGGAAGGCATCAGCAGCCCGCAGCTTGACGGGATGCCCCGCAGCCATAATCCGCAGGCTTCAGAGGAGAGGATCGTCAAGGGCATTGAGGAGATCGATGTTTTGAAGGAACGATACCGGCAGGCGGTGGAATACATGGCGTGGTTCGTCCCAGCCTGGAAAGAACTGACAGAGGATGAACGGTATGTGCTGGAAGCGTTCTATGGTGAGGACAACCAGTACGGAAGTAATGCCGCTGACGATGTGGCAGACTATTTCCAGATTGAACGGGCTTCCGCATACCGCAGGAAGAACCGGGCGCTGGAGCGCCTGACCATCCTCCTGTTTGGGAAAGCCTGATGTCCACTCTGTGAGATGAAGTTTCCATTTGGACATGGTACGATAGTAACATCGAAAACTGCATAAAGACAGCCAGCCTCATGGGAGAAATCCTGTGGGGCTTTCTTTATGCCCGGAGGAGGTGAGCCGATGCCAAGGAAACCAAAGCGGCCGTGTTCCTACCCCGGCTGTCCCAAGCTGACGGATGGCAGGTTCTGTGAGGAACATCAAAAGCTGGAGAATCAACGGTACGAAAAGTATGACCGGGACCCGGCAGCCAAGCGCAGGTACGGACGGGCATGGAAACGCATCCGTGACCGGTACATGAATGCGCACCCGCTTTGTGAGCGGTGCCAACGGGAAGGCAGGCTCGTAAAAGCGGAGCAGGTGCATCACATCAAGCCTCTGGCAGAGGGCGGTGATCACAGCGAAACAAATCTTATGTCCTTATGTTCTTCTTGTCATGCGAAAATTCATGCAGAACGTGGGGATCGCTGGCACAATCACTAAAGGCCCCAAGGGCGGTCAAAATCTCTACGGCAGAGCGGCCGGGGAACGGGCGCGGGGGCTCGCGTGCGAAAAAGGCGAAATCAAAAGGGTAATAAAGGGTGGCCGGCTGCGGCTGCTTTACTTTTCGAGGAAAGGGGTGAGAAAATGCCGACAAAATCCAACAACACAGGCGGGCGCGGCGGTGCAAGACCCGGTGCGGGAAGAAAAAAGTCTGCGGTCAAGGAAAAAGCCGAGAATGGCAATCCGGGCGGACGCAGGCTGGAAGTGCTGGATATTCCCGAAGTCGAGGGTGTCGATATGCCAAAGCCCCATGAATTCCTTTCTGCCGAGCAGCGTGACGGGAGTACGCTCCAGGCGGAGGAGATATACACGGAAACCTGGGAGTGGCTGAAAAAGGTGGGCTGTGCGGCGAAAGTGTCTCCCCAGCTATTAGAACGGTATGCTATGTGCTCCGCCCGGTGGATTCAGTGCGAGGAGATGACTAACCGTATGGGCTTCCTATCCAAGCACCCGACCACCCAGAAGCCAATCCCGTCTCCGTTCATCAATATCGGCATCAACTATATGAACCAGGCGGTGCGGCTCTGGAACGAGATTTTCCAAATCGTGAAAGAAAACTGCAGCACCGATTACGGGGAGGTTTCTCCCCAGGACGATCTGATGGAGCGCCTGCTCCGCGCAAGGAAGGGGTGAAACCTATGTTTGAAAAAGTAAATCCGTGCCACCCGGATAAGGTGGCGGACCGTATCGCCGGCGCTCTGGTGGATGCGGCGTATAGGAAAGAGGAAAATCCCAGGATCGCCGTGGAAGTCCTCATCGGCCACGGCGTCTGCCACATCATTGCGGAGAGTTCCGTACACATCCCGCTGGATGAGGTGGATGCCATTGTGAAGCGTATCGGCGGGAATCTGCACACAGATTATGTGGAAGTCCCGCAGGACGGACGCCTCGCCGATAACCAGGCGGAAGGAATCCGCTGCGGCGACAACGGTATCTTTAAGGGGATGCCGGTCACGGAGGAGCAGAAAGTTCTCTGTGAGATTGCAAAAAGTGTGTATCACACTTACCCCACAGATGGGAAGTACATCATTGATGAAGCAAGGCTGACCCTCTGCCAGAGCCATGCCCCTGCCGCCAAGCTGCAGAAGCGGTATCCGGGCGCCGAGGTCAATCCCCTGGGCGACTGGACAGGCGGCACGGATGTGGACGCAGGCGCCACCAATCGGAAACTGGGTAGCGACATGGCCGATTCGGTGACGGGCGGCGGGCTTCATGGGAAAGACCTCTCCAAAGCGGATGTGTCTGTGAACATCTACGCTTGGCTCAAAGCGCAGGAAACCGGAAAGCCAGTGGAACTGTGCTGCGCCATCGGGGATGATACAGTGGACGGTGTTCCCTACGCTGAGATCGTGGAGACGGCCCGGAGATACATCCAGATCCTTGGCGGTTTTGAGAAATTTGCGGAATGGGGGCTGGTGCGATGAAAACTACATCTCATTCGGAAGGAGCATTAATTTGGGTTGATGAACAGATGAAGACTCTCGGTGTGGATGATTATCATTTTTGCCCAGAGAACGATTGTTATGTTTGTGATCGCTACGGGAACTTCTATTCAATTTGTCACAGACAGTATTCCAAGGCAGGAAATTTAGTTGAAAAATACAGGATAATGAAACTAAACGGATCAATCGATAAGTATGGCTATGTTACGTATCGCATCACGATAGATGGAATCAAAAAACATCTTAAGGCACATAGAATGATGCTAAATGCGTGGATTGGAGAAAGGCAAAATCTTGTAGTAAACCATAAAGATGGCAACAAACAGAATAATGCCCTCTCAAATCTCGAATGGTGTACAGTTGCTGAAAATAATGCTCATGCGATTAGTACGGGATTGTTTGATCCGCATGCCGCCAAACATGAATTAGCCATACCGTTAGCAGACTGGCTCACATTATATATTCTGTATGAGCATTTCGGAATGTCTATGTGCGAATTAGGGCGGATAAATAATGTTTCACATTCGACTATTTCAAAAATCGTCCAAAGAATCCGTACAATTCTGCCGAAGGAGGTGCAGCATGGAACATAAAACAATTACAGAATTCCAGTTGGTTGATATTAATCGGCTTGTCCCATATATCAATAATGCAAGGACACACAGCCCGGAGCAGATAAACAAGCTTCGGGCTTCTTTACGGGAGTTTGGATTTGTAAATCCGATTATTGTTGATAGAGATTACAACGTTCTGGCAGGACACGGACGTCTTATCGGCGCAAAGGCAGAAGGATACAAAGAAGTTCCGTGCGTTTTTGTGGATGAAATGACGGAAGCGCAGAAGAAAGCCTATATCATTGCGGACAACCGCATGGCGATGGATGCCGGATGGGATGAGGAACTTCTGCGGGTGGAGATTGAGTCCTTGCAGGGTATGGACTTTGATCCCCTGCTGACCGGTTTTGATGAAAAGGAACTGGCAGACCTGTTTGGTACAGATGATGAGGCGAAGGAAGATGACTTCGATGTGGAAGCGGAACTGGAGAAGCCCTGCTTTTCCAAAGCAGGTGACATCTGGCGGCTTGGAAAACATACCGTCATCTGCGGGGATTCCACAGACCCGGAGACGTTCCGTTTGCTTCTTAGAGACACGAAGGTCAACCTGGTCTGCACGGACGCCCCGTATTTTGTTAAACTGGAGAGCCAGTCCGGGCGGATCGCAAACGACGATCTGGAGGATGCCCAGGCCTACGAGTTCCTCATGAAAGCATTTACGAACTTCAAAGATGCCATGGCCATTGACGCTTCTATCTATGAATTTTACGCCACTATGAAAGCGCGTGTGTTTTATGACGCCTTTGAGGATGCCGGGTTCAAGGTCGGCGCCGGACTCATCTGGAAAAAGCCCAGGGCTCCGCTGATGCGGACAGACTGGAAGTTCAACATGGAACCGATCATCTTTGGCTGGAGAAAGGATGGAAAGCACAAGTGGTATGGAGACCAGAAACAGAAAGCCGTCTTTGAATTTGATGGAATCAAGAATTCAAAAGAGGACGGACATGGTCATCCTTCCAGTAAACCTGTTCCTCTCATTGCGTATCTGATACAGCAAAGCACACAGGTAAATGGAATCGTACTGGATGGGTTTCTGGGTTCAGCATCCACGCTGATTGCCTGTGACCAGATCGGGCGGATCTGTTATGGGGTGGAACTGGAACCAAAGTTTGTAGATGTGGCAGTTATGCGTTACATGAACCAGCATGGCAACAGTGCGGATGGTGTGCTGTTGATCCGGGATGGAAAGGAACATACCTACGAACAGGCACTTGATATGGCGGAGGTAATTGCAGATGAGTAATGTAAAATATCGGTTTTCTGAAGACGGCCTTGTAGCCTATGGGGAACTGGCAAGCGGTCAGATTTTTGTGATAGATGCCGATATGGTCGAAAAGATTCGTACAGTTAAATTTTATCTGGGCAGCAAAGGAAATGGCAGCCAATATTATGTGATTGACTGTAAGGGACGAACCCTCCATGATTATCTGTTTGAACACAGGCCAGGCTATGAAATAGACCATATAAATCTGGACACATTTGACAATCGCAGGTGCAATATCCGTTATTGTACACATCAGCAGAACCAGATGAACCAGCCGCTGCAGAAAAATAATACTTCCGGTGTCAGTGGCGTGAGTTATTATCCGCCAAGGCGCAAATTCCGGGCAAGAATAAAAATCTGCCAGCAAGAGATACACCTTGGCTATTTTGATACCTTTGAAGATGCAGTAAAAGCGCGGAATATTGGAATGCTTTGTATGTTTGGACAGTATGGGAGATATAACGATACTGGAAAAGCACCGGATTGGATTGAAAGAAAAGTCGCTGGAAAATGTGCGCGTTATGCGGAACTCTCGCAGAACAGCGCATTTTTTGATTTCTGGGATGGGGGTGTTGTCAATGATCCATGACAAACTGACCCTCGGCAGCCTCTTTGACGGCTCCGGCGGCTTCCCCCTGGGCGGCTTGCTCTCCGGCATTACCCCCGTTTGGGCATCGGAGATTGAGCCGTTCCCCATCCGGGTGACCACAAAGCGGCTGCCTTTTATGAAGCATTACGGCGATGTCTCCCGGATGGACGGCGCAGAGGTAGAGCCGGTGGACATCATCACCTTCGGCTCGCCCTGCCAGGATATGAGCATTGCCGGGAAAAGAGCCGGGCTTGGCGGCTCACGGAGTAACCTCTTTTATGAGGCAATACGGATTGTAAAAGAAATGAGGTGTGCAACCGATGGAAAATATCCGAGGTATATCGTCTGGGAGAACGTCCCTGGCGCGTTCAGTTCCAACAAGGGCGCGGACTTCCAGTCCGTCCTCGAAGAGGTCTGCTCGGTCAAAGGATACGAAATTCATACTCCTCGACCTGAGAGATGGGCAAACGCCGGGGAGATCATGGCAGACGATTTCAGTCTCGCATGGCGGGTATTTGATGCGCAGTACTGGGGAGTTCCCCAGCGCAGAAAACGTATCTACCTTGTCGCAGATTTTGCAGGCGGGAGTGCCGGAAAAATACTATTTGAGTCCGAAGGCGTGTCTGGGTATACTCCGCAGGGCTTCCGCCCGTGGCAAGGAACTGCCGGAACTTTTGCGGAAGGCGCTGGAGCGTCAGGCTGCGTCTGCTTAAACGACCAGGGCGGCAGCCGCATGGATGTGACGGAGGACGTTGCGGCAACGCTCCGGGCAGAAAACCACGGGCATCCTCCCTGCGTGATGGGGGCAGCCGGTTTCTGTACCGAGCATTCCGCACAGGCCAGGGGCATCGGGTATGAGGAGGAGACCTCGCCTACTCTCCGTACCGGTACGGTGCCGGCGGCGGTTTATGAAAACCATAGCCAGGACACCAGATACACCGGCCCGCTGGAGACAGCCCCCACGGTTATGTCTACCTATGGCACAGGCGGAAACAACCAGCCCTTTGTGGTGGAGACACCCAAGACGCTGAAGATCCGCTCTGGCTGTGAGGGCGGCGGCAAAGGTGCACTGATCCAGGATAACAAATCCGCTACGCTTGGCTGCAACAACGACCAGACGGTATTCGTGCCGTTTGTGAAAGGTACCCGGCCCCACTCTCCCGATGAAGAACCGCAGTGGAAAGCCTCCGATGTGGCGAACACACTGAATACCTGCGATGTGGGCGAGACCCGGTGTAATGAACTGGCGGTCAAAGTATATGGCATCTGCTCTAAAGACAGCAACGCCATGAAATCCGAGAATCCCAAGAGCGGCTTCTACGAAGCGGAAACTTCCAGATGCCTGGATGCGAACGGCGGAAATCCTACCTGCAATCAGGGAGGCATGGCCGTGGTGGCCCTGCAGGGTTCCATGATTGGCAGGGCGGAAAAGAACGGTCCCCAGGGCAGCGGCGTGAATGAGGATGTATCCTTTACGCTGGATGCTGCTGATCGTCACGCCGTAGCCTACTGCATGACCACCGGCACTTACACCCAGATGCTTAAGGAACAGTCCCCGACCTTGATGGCAAGGGACTATAAAGACCCGCCTGTAGTGAACGAGACAGAGCCGGAATACATTGTACGCAGGCTGATGCCCACCGAGTGCGCAAGGCTGCAGGGGTTCCCGGACTGGTGGTGCACCGGGCTTGAAACCGATGAGCCGTCTGAGGAGGAGATCGAGTTCTGGACAGAGGTGTTTGAGATACACCGCTCCGTCATGGGGAAGTCCTCCAGACCCAAGAGCCGGAACCAGATCATCAAGTGGCTGAAAAATCCCCACTCCGACAGCGCAGAATATAAAATGTGGGGCAACGGCGTGGCGCTCCCCAACGTCTATTTCGTGCTTTCCGGCATTGTGTACTACTCACAATTCCCGGAATTTTTGTTGTGACATATTTTGTGCCGGATTCGCTTGCTATTTCCGCTGCTTAGAGTGATTAATGTAGTACCGAAAAACAAGGAGGTACAGGGAATGCGAATTGAATTTCACAGAACAGGAGCGGAAAGGAAGGCGCTGGTAACAGCCATCGGGGAAATCCTGGAGGTCAGGCCGCAGTACAAAGGAATGCCGAGCGCCGCTTACGAAATCGGCTACTTTACAGTAACGAAAGAAGGTACGCTGGAATTTGATGACCGGGCCGACAGCGGGGAGGTGGAAAACCTGCTGGAGCAGCTTGCTGACCGGGGGATCGTTGCAGCACCCGCAGAAATGGCACAGGCATGGCTTAACGCAAGGGCAGAGGAATTATCCAAGGCAAGTGAAAACGAGCCACAGGAGGCGAACGTGGGGCTTACGGTGGAAATCCCGCTTGATAAGGTATCGTTGGGCAATCTTACTAAGCTGCTGGAAGCCAAGGGCAAACTGATACGGAAAGCTTTGGGGATCAGCGAGCTTTCCTTTGAAATCATGGAGGACCGGGTGGCGTTTCCTTGGTTCGAGGAACTGCCCGATTCCGATGCTGCTAAAGCCTACACCCACTTCATTTCCGCACTCTGCGAGATGAGCAGGAATGCCAAGCGGGTAACAGCGACTGAGAAACCGGTGGAGAATGAGAAATACGCATTCCGCTGTTTTCTGCTGCGGTTGGGATTTATCGGCAGCGAATATAAAGCGGAGCGCAAGATCCTGCTGAAGAATCTGACCGGGTCCTCGGCTTTCAAGGATGGGGGTGTGAACCATGAAGTTTCCAAGTAGAGAGATTGTGGAAAGCATCCGCCGGGAATATCCCGCCGGCACCCGTGTGGAATTGGTGCAGATGGATGATGTGCAGGCTCCGCCTGCCGGTACAAAAGGCACCGTCAAAGGTGTGGATGACACCGGTTTCCTCCTTATGCGCTGGGATAATGGCAGTGGCCTGAACGTGGTCTATGGGGAGGATATTGTCCGGAAAATTCCTGTGGTCAAAACAGTTTGTTATGGCAGAACCAAAGAATGGTACAGCCGTGCGGAGGCAGAGCAGTTTTTCTTTCACGCAATGATGAACTCCGAAGGCAGTGAGCAAAATCGGTACATGAAAATATATACGGAATTGAAATTGGGGAAAGCATTCTGTACGGATGAGGAGGAATGAGCAATGGAACAGGATATTTTGGAGCAGCTCTATTTTGGCAGGATTGTGCCATGGGAGAACCGGAATGATAAGACTCCTGAGATGGAACAATGCAGTGAGCAGGTTTATCGGGATACAGAGCATTTGACACAGCTACTGGATGAGGACGGGAAAAAGATCCTTGAGCGGCTCATGGATAACCGTTCTGAACTGGAAAGCCATCAGATCCTGGAGGGCTTTAAGGATGGGTTCCGGCTGGGGGTTCAGCTTACGGCAGCAGGTTTTGGAAATAAAAATAAGCTGTAAAACACACAAATTCTGCCCGGAATCATTGTGTAATATATAGTGCGGAATTAACTTGCTATTATCCTCTTTTAGAGCGAATATGTGTACACCGAAAGGGAAAACACACAGCCGCAGGGCAGAAAAAACGGAGGATTTCAGAATGAATGAGAAAACAGCAAGGCAGATTGCAGAGATGAAAACGCAGACTATCGGGGTTGAGGTGGAAATGAACAATATCACCCGGCAGAAGGCTGCGAAGGTTGCCGCCACCTACTTCGGCACAGGCAGATATGAGAACACTGCCGGCCGCAACGGGTACAGCACTTGGAGCGCATGGGACAGTCAGGGACGCGAGTGGAAATTCCAGAAGGACGTTTCCATCGCAGGACCGGAAGAACAGGAATGCGAACTGGTCACCCCGATCCTGACCTACGGCGACATCGAAACCCTGCAGGAGCTTTGCAGGCAGCTCAGACATGCCGGAGCGAAAAGCGACGCCAGCCGTGGCTGTGGAGTTCACATCCACATCGGAGCGCAGGGGCACACGCCGCAGAGCCTTCGGAACCTTGCCAATATTATGGCGAGCCATGAAAGCCTGATCGCCGAGGCACTGAAACTTGACCGGGGCCGCATGAACCGTTACTGCCGCACGGTAGACCCACAGTTTTTGGAGCAGGTCAATCGCAGGAAGCCCCGCACAATGTCACAGCTTGCAGACATCTGGTACAACAGCAACGGCGCAAGCTACGGAAGAAACCACCATTACAACGACAGCCGCTACCATATGCTCAACCTCCACGCCACCTTTACCAAAGGCACGGTCGAGTTCCGGCTCTTCCAGTTTGATGAGCCGACAGCCGAGCGCAGGGGCGGCATCCACGCGGGGCAGCTTAAAAGCTACATCCAGCTTTGCCTGGCCTTAAGCCAAATGGCAAAGGATGTGCGGACGGCAAGCCCTAAGCCCCAGCAGAACGAGAACCCCAAATACGCCATGCGCACCTGGCTCCTCCGCCTGGGCTTCATCGGCGAGGAGTTCGCAACGGCCAGAGATTTTCTGACCCGCAATCTTTCTGGGGACACAGCCTTCCGGCACGGTAGAGCAGCCGCTTGAAGGACACGCAGGAGTTAGCCTCCTGCCACCTTACCCTTGACCGCCTCGGCGGTCTTAAGGTGGTAGAAGGGTGATCCCTTCGGAAAGGAGATGCGGATATGCATTTGACAATTAAGGATACTGCGAAAATGAGGAGAATGGGATATACCGTTAAGGCGATGTACGAAACGGCGAAAGGCATCCCGTTCCTAAAGTATTTCATGGACAAGGCAGAAATGGACAGATTTACCGCAAATGCGGAAGAAGAGGGTTCAAGGCTGGTGGCTTGGGCAGAAAGGGGTGCTTGAAAGATGAAGAGATATTACATTGCTTATGGAAGTAACCTCAATGTTGGTCAGATGCGGATGCGCTGCCCGCACGCCACAATCCTCGGTACGGCAAATCTTAAGGGCTGGGAACTGCTTTTTAAGGGGAGTAAGACCGGCTCCTACCTGACCATCGAGAAAAGCGAAGGCGGTACGGTCCCTGTGGTGATCTGGGAGGTGACGGCGACCGATGAAGCCGCCCTCGACCGCTACGAGGGATTCCCCAATTTCTATTACAAGCGGGACATTAAACTTCAGTACAAAGGCATCCGCACGGGGAAGCGCAGGACGGTGACGGCCTTTGCCTACATCATGCATGAGGACAGGCCGATTGGCATTCCGAGTAATTTCTACATGAGGACTTGCTTGGAAGGGTATGATACCTTCTGCTTCGACAAAAACATTCTGGTTGACGCTTACGACAAATGCAGGGAGGTATGCGGATATGAAGGATAATGTGATCCGGATAGCGGTTTGCCCACTGTGTGGCAGAACCTACCATGGCGTTCCGGCGCTTTCACGGGAGGACAACAAAACGTTCATCTGCCCAGACTGCGGCACCCGGCAGGCGCTCCAGTCCATCGGTGTGGAGCCATCTGAACAGGAACAGATCATCGAGACGATCCACCGTCATACACAGGAGTGATATACACAATTTGTTCCTCCCATCTTTGTGCAGATTATGCTCAGAATTGACTTGATAATATGTGCTTTTAGAGCGAATATGTACACACCGAAAGGGAAAACAAAGAAAACGGAGGACGCCAACATGAAAGCCTACAACGCCTTTAGAACACAGGTTGAGAACATCAAGACTGAGAAGGACCTCAAAGATGCCCACATTAGCATTTGCCGCGCATACAGCGCCTACCGCATCAGCTACGAGCAGTTCATGGAGCTCCGGAAGATGATGATTTCCAAGAGAGCCGAAAAAGGCTTTTCTTGGGGCAAGGGCATTTAAAAAACGGCGCAGGACACGGAGGGTAAAATCATGACGATCAACGAAGCGATGAAAAAGTACAGACTGCCGAACCCCACAACAACCGAGGATTTGGAGATGCGGTTCTCAGGCATGGACGGCAAAACGCTGAATTTTGGAGACAAGGTTCTTCTTGCCGGATACTACTACAACGGGAGAAACAAGCCCTGCTACTTCGGCGCAGCATACGAGTTCCTTACCGATGATCACACCTGCGAAGGGATGATCGGGCTGAGAGCAGCCAGCGGGGTTGAGTTCGAGGATGACGGCCACGCCATCGCCTGGGCGATGCAGCAGTAAAGAAAACCAACAGAGAACGAGCCGCATGGCTCTTTCTCTCGTACAGAACCATTTTGAAAGTCGCAGCAATGCGGCTTATTTTTATGCCATTCGGGAGGTGGTGTCTATGCGAAAGCTGAAGAAATACAAGCCCACAAAGTTCATGGCGAAGACCTCGCACTACGATAAAGACGCCGCCGATTATGCGGTGATGTTCATCGAGTCTCTCTGTCATACAAAGGGTACCTGGGCGGGAAAGCCCTTTGAACTGATCGACTGGCAGGAACAGATCATCCGTGACCTGTTCGGCGTGTTAAAGCCTAATGGCTACCGTCAGTTCAATACAGCGTATATCGAGATCCCCAAGAAACAGGGCAAGTCGGAACTTGCCGCCGCTGTGGCGCTCCTGCTCCTGTGTGGGGACGGCGAGGAACGGGCCGAGGTGTATGGGTGTGCCGCCGACCGTAACCAGGCAAAGATTGTGTTTGATGTGGCTGTGGATATGGTGCGGTTCTGCCCAGCGCTTTCCAAGCGGGTAAAGATCCTGGAATCCCAGAAGAAGATCACCTATCTGCCCACCAATTCCTCCTATCAGGTGCTGTCGGCAGATGTAGCCAACAAACATGGTTTCAATACACACGGTGTGATTTTTGATGAGCTGCATACCCAGCCCAACCGAAAGCTCTTTGACGTCATGCTCCAAGGCTCCGGGGACGCCAGGATGCAGCCGCTGTATTTTCTGATCACCACAGCAGGTAACGATACCAACTCTATCTGTTACGAGGTACACCAGAAAGCTATCGACATAGCGGAAGGCCGGAAGGTTGACCCCACTTTTTACTCTGTCATTTACGGAGCGGCAGAGGATGAGGATTGGACAGACCCCAAGGTGTGGAAAAAGGCCAATCCCTCCCTCGGTATCACGGTGGGCATCGACAAGGTCAAAGCGGCCTGTGAATCTGCGAAACAGAACCCCGGTGAGGAGAACGCTTTCCGGCAGCTCCGGCTGAACCAGTGGGTGAAGCAGTCCGTCCGCTGGATGCCGATGGACAAGTGGGACGCCTGCGCCTTCCCGGTTTCTGAGGACGATCTGGAGGGGCGCGTCTGCTACGGCGGTCTGGATTTGTCCTCCACTACGGACATCACGGCTTTCGTGCTGGTGTTCCCGCCGCTGGATGAGGAGGATAAATACTACATCCTGCCATACTTTTGGA
This sequence comes from Eubacterium sp. An11, assembly GCF_002161065.1. GTDB lineage: Bacteria > Bacillota > Clostridia > Lachnospirales > Lachnospiraceae > Anaerobutyricum > Anaerobutyricum faecale. Next base: position 59,952 of record NZ_NFLV01000012.1, read on the forward strand.
TACCGGAAGAAACTCTCGACCTTCGTGTCCGGCGAGACCATGTCCCCTATGATCTGTGGGAGCGCCAAGGGACGCTGATGACTACCGAGGGCAATGTGGTTCATTACGGCTATATCGAGAAATTCATCGAACAGTTGGGCGAGAGGTTCAATATCCGGGAAATCGCCTTTGACCGCTGGGGCGCTGTGCAGATGGTGCAGAACCTGGAGGGCATGGGCTTTACGGTAGTCCCATTCGGGCAAGGCTTTAAGGATATGTCCCCGCCGACCAAGGAACTGATGAAGCTGGTGCTGGAGGAGAAAATTGCCCACGGCGGACACCCAGTGCTGCGGTGGATGATGGATAACATCTTCATCCGTAGCGACCCGGCAGGCAATATCAAAGCGGACAAGGAAAAATCCACAGAGAAAATTGACGGCGCAATCGCTACCATCATGGGGCTTGACCGTGCGATCCGATGTGGAAATGATATGGGAGCTTCGGTTTATGACAGCCGGGGCCTTTTGTTTATCTGAAAGGACGGTGATTCGATATGGGTATCTTTTCCGGGCTTTTCCGTTCCAGGGATAAGCCCCAGAACCGCACTACGGGCAGCGCTTACAGCTTTTTCTTCGGAGGAAGCACTGCGGGCAAGAGGGTGAATGAACGGTCTGCTATGCAGATGACGGCGGTGTATTCCTGCGTCCGCATCCTGGCAGAAGCAGTGGCAGGTCTTCCTCTGCACCTTTACCACTATAAGGAGGACGGAGGCAAGGAGAAAGCCATTGACCATCCGTTGTATCTGCTCTTGCATGACGAACCAAACCCGGAGATGAGTTCCTTCGTGTTCCGGGAGACGCTCATGACCCATCTTTTGCTGTGGGGCAATGCTTATGCACAGATTATCCGCAACGGAAAAGGTGAAGTGATTGCTCTCTATCCGCTGATGCCGGACCGGATGACGGTGAATCGTGACAGCAATGGACAGCTTTATTACGAATACACTGTCAGCATGGATGATGCGCCTACGGTCAAAGGCAGTCTTGTCCGGCTGAATCCTTCCGATGTGCTGCATATCCCAGGGCTTGGTTTTGACGGGCTGGTGGGGTATTCCCCTATCGCTATGGCAAAGAACGCCATCGGTATGGCGATTGCCTGTGAGGAATATGGGGCGAAGTTCTTTGCAAACGGTGCAGCCCCTGGCGGTGTCCTGGAGCATCCGGGTACCATCAAAGACCCGCAGCGTGTCCGGGAAAGCTGGCAGTCCACCTTTGGAGGCAGCGGTAATGCTAATAAGATCGCTGTCTTAGAGGAAGGAATGAAATATACGCCGATTGGCATCTCGCCGGAACAGGCACAGTTTTTGGAAACCAGAAAATTTCAAATCAATGAAATTGCTCGAATTTTCCGGGTGCCGCCCCACATGGTGGGCGACCTGGAGAAGTCGAGCTTTTCTAATATTGAGCAGCAGTCTCTGGAGTTCGTGAAATACACGCTGGAACCCTGGCTGGTGCGATGGGAGCAGTCCATTCAGAGGATACTGCTTTCCCCGGAGGAAAAGAAGAGTTATTTTGCCAAGTTCAATGTGGAGGGGCTGCTCCGGGGCGATTATGCCAGCAGGATGACCGGCTACGCTACGGCAAGGCAGAACGGCTGGATGAGCGCCAACGACATCCGGGAACTGGAGAACATGGACCGCATCCCTGCCGAGGAAGGCGGAGACTTGTACCTGATCAATGGCAATATGCTCCCGCTTGGAAACGCCGGGGCTTTTGCAAATACCGAAGTTAGCGATGACGGAAAGGAGGAAAACCCCGATGAAGAAGTTCTGGAAGTGGAAGAACCAGGCGGAAACAGCTCCGGCGGAACGGACGCTGTTCCTGAACGGCACCATCGCCGAGGAAAGCTGGTTTGACGATGACGTCACGCCGCAGCTTTTTAAAGAGGAACTGATGGGCGGAAGCGGAGACATCACGGTCTGGATCAACAGCCCCGGTGGCGACTGCGTAGCGGCTGCCCAGATCTATAACATGCTGATGGACTATCCGCACAATGTCACGGTCAAGATTGACGGCATCGCAGCATCCGCTGCAAGCGTGATTGCTATGGCAGGGACCCGTGTGCTGGTATCGCCGGTGTCCATGATGATGATCCACAATCCTATGACCGTGGCCATGGGTGATACCGCAGAAATGCAGAAAGCCATCGAGATGCTTTCAAGCGTGAAGGATTCCATCATCAACGCCTATGAGATCAAGACCGGGCTGTCCCGTGCCAAGCTGTCCCACCTCATGGATGCGGAAACCTGGATGGACGCGAACAAGGCGGTGGAGCTTGGCTTTGCCGATGATGTCCTGGCACGGGCGGAGATTCCGGAGGACATGGAGCCGCCTGCGGTGTCCATGCTGTATTCCAAAGCAGCTGTGGTCAACTCCCTCGTGGATAAGATCGCAGCCAAGTGCAGGACTAACCCTAAGAAAATTGAAGATTCCAAACCCAAGGGCCGCTCCGTAGACAGTCTCTATGAGCGGCTCAATCTTTTGAAAAATTAAGGAGGATACCACAATGACGATTCTTGAACTGCGCGAGAAGCGCGCCAAAGCCTGGGAAGCTGCAAAAGCATTTCTGGATTCCCATAGAAACGATAAAGGCGTCTTGTCCGCCGAGGATGACGCCGCCTACACCCGCATGGAGCAGGAGATCACTGACCTGGGCAAGGAGATCGCCCGTTTGGAACGCCAGGAGGCACTGGATGCAGAACTGAACCGCCCGGTGAACAAGCCCTTGACGGGTAAGCCTATGAACGGCAAGGAAGATGCCAAGACTGGCCGTGCGGCGGATGAGTACCGTACAAACTTTTGGAACATGATGCGTTCCAAAGCACCGATGCCTTCTGTGGTGAATGCGCTGCAGATCGGGACGGATTCCGAGGGAGGTTATCTGGTACCGGATGAATATGAGCGTACTCTGGTAGAGGCGCTGGAAGAAGAAAACATCTTCCGCCAGCTTGCAAAGGTGATCCAGACCTCCAGCGGCGACCGGAAGATCCCGGTGGTGGCATCTAAGGGAACTGCCTCCTGGATCGATGAAGAAGGAGCCTACACGGAAAGCGATGACTCCTTTGCGCAGGTATCCATTGGAGCCTACAAGCTGGGAACGATGATCAAGGTTTCCGAGGAACTGTTAAATGACAGTGTATTTGACCTGGAGTCCTATATTGCCAGGGAGTTTGCGAGAAGGATCGGAACCAAAGAGGAGGAAGCCTTCTTTACCGGGGACGGTACTGGAAAGCCTCTGGGAATCCTGGCTGCCTCTGGCGGTGCGGAAACTGGTGTGACGGCTGCATCCGCTACTGCGGTGACAGCGGATGAATTGATGGATCTGTTCTATTCTCTGAAATCCCCGTACCGAAAAAATGCGGTGTGGATTTTGAATGACTCCACCATCAAAGCCATCCGTAAGCTGAAGGATAATAACGGCCAGTACCTGTGGCAACCGTCCCTGGTAGCCGGTACGCCGGATACGATCCTTGGCCGGCCGGTGAAAACCTCTGCTTATATGCCTGCCATTGCGGCCGGGGCGAAGACCATCGCTTTTGGTGATTTCTCTTATTACTGGATTGCAGACCGCCAGGGCCGTTCCTTTAAGCGGCTGAACGAGCTGTATGCGGCAAACGGTCAGGTAGGTTTCCTTGGCTCTCAGAGAGTGGACGGAAAGCTGATCCTTTCTGAAGCCGTGAAGGTACTGGCGCAGAAGGCTGGATCTGCAGGTTAAGGACACAGATAGATATGGAAGGGCGTGAAGGATAGAATCTATGCCCTTCCTCCCTGTTGGAGGTGAGGATGATGGTGGTAACGCTGGAAGAGATGAAACAGTATCTTCGGGTTGATTATGAAGATGAAGACCAGTTGATTACGGGTTTTATAGCATCTGCCGAGCAGCTTTGCCGGGATATTCTCCGGGCCGATGAAACAGCGGATTTGGAAAAGGATGAGACCGTAAAAGTTGCTATCATGTATGCAGCCGCATATTTCTATGAACACCGGGAGGAAGCGGACCATCATGATTTGGCTCTGACAATCCGTTCCCTCCTGTTTGGCTCAAGGAAGGAGGCTTTCTGATGAAAATTGAACTGTTGAATGTCAGGATTTTCATATCAAAAAGTACGGTGGTCACCGATGCCATCGGAAACCGTCGGAATGAATGGCAACCTTTCTATACCTGTTATGCGACCGCCAGCGGCGAGGCCGGGAAAGAACAAACCGAAGCAGGGATGGTGGTGGATGACTCCTACATTGATTTTACGATCCGCTGGTGCAAAAAGGCGGCTGAAATTGACAATACCCATTTCCGTGTAGAGTTCAATGGGGAACTTTACAATATCGCCGCTGTGGATCATATGAATTACAGGCGCAAAAGCATCAAGCTGTCCTGTGAGAAAGTGAGGCGGTAGCGATGGGTAGAGGAATTCCAATCAGCCAGCTTTCTGCAGCGGTGATGGAGGAATTGGAAGAATATGCAGATTTGGCTACAGAAGATATGAAATCCGCGGTAAAGAAAGCGGCGGCAACCGTCCGGAAGGATATTGAAGCCAGCGCACCAAGAGATACCGGGGACTATGCCAAAAGCTGGACCATGAAGACTACAAAGGAAAATTCCAATGCCCTACAGGTAACCGTGCATTCACGGAACCGGTATCAGCTTGCTCATCTGCTGGAGTATGGTCATGCGAAGCGCGGTGGCGGCCGGGTTGCAGCAAGGCCCCATATCGCTGCTGCAGAAGAGGCTGGAATTGAACAGCTGGAGCGTGAGATTGAGAGGAGCCTGACAAATGGATGATTTGGTAAAACTTCTGGAGGAGACAGGAATTCCCTTTGCGTATGACCATTTTGCGGAAGGGGAATCCCCTGATCCTCCGTTCATTTGCTACCTTCTGCCCCAGAGCGATAACTTTTCCGCAGATGGGAAGGTTTATCTGAAGGTCAGCAGTGTGAATATCGAACTGTACACAGACTGCAAAGATTTGTCTGTCGAGCAGAAGCTGGAAGCCGTGCTGGATACGCACGGTATTTTTTATGACAAAACAGAGGTCTGGATCGAGAGTGAAAAACTCTATGAAGTCCTCTACTCATTTGAAATGGAGGTATGATTTTCATGGGAAACAAGGTTAAGTATAACTTGAAAAATGTCCATGCTGCGAAACTGACCGAGATGGATTCCGATGGTACGACTGCCTTTTCGTATGCGGAGCCAAAGGCAATTCCTGGTGCAGTGAGTATCAGCTTGGATGCGGAGGGGGAAACCAGCCCGTTCTATGCGGACGGAATCGTTTACTTCCGTAGTGTGACCAACAACGGTTACAGCGGTGATTTGGAGATTGCCCTGATCCCGGAGTGGTTCCGCACGGAGATTCTGCAGGAAAAACTGGATGCAAAAGGCGTGCTGGTAGAAAACAGCGGCGTCGGTGAGAGCGTGAAATTTGCCCTGCTCTTTGAATTTGATGGCGATGTGAATGCCATCCGTCATGTGCTGTATAACTGTTCTGCCTCCCGCCCGTCCATCGAATCGGAGACGAAGGAAGATACGATTGAACCGGGAACGGAGACTTTGTCGATTACGGCTGATCCACGTTCCGATGGGCTGGTCAAGGCGCGTACTGGTGACACGACAGACTCCGGTACTTATACGAATTGGTATAAAGCAGTGTACACACCAACTGAAGAAGAACCAGAAGAAATAAGTGGAGAGGATGAAAGCGTATGATTAAGCGTGAGATAGAAATCAGCAGGAAAAAGGTGCCCTTCCGTTCCTCTGCCACGATCCCCCGCCTGTACCGGGCAAAGTTCAAAAGAGATATTTTCAAGGATCTGTCCAAGCTGGAAAAATCCTATAAGGGTAAGACGGAAAATGGTGAGGAATTGCAGATTGAGGACCTGGAGATTTTTGAGAACGTGGCCTATGTGATGGCCTATCATGCCGATAACAGCATTCCGGCAAAGATTGAGGACTGGCTGGATCAGTTTGATATGTTCTCCATTTATGAGGTACTGCCACAGATTTTGGAACTGTGGGGTGAGAACCTTGTGACGGATGTGACGTCAAAAAAAAGATTGGCAGAAGTGAGCGGGAAATGACCACGCCGCTGTTCCTTCTGCGAAGCGTGGAACTGGGAATTTCCATCCGGGATCTGGATCTGCTCACGATTGGGCTGGTTCTGGATATGTGGACGGAAAAATCCAATGACGGCGTGAAATATAAGAGACTTGCTACTCAGGAGGACTTCGACAAGTTTTAAGATACGTTGAATTACCAGCCTTTTCTTGGTATAATTATAGTCATGAAAAGGTTGGTTAATCAGCTTTTTCGTTATGAAAATATTTGTGAGGTGGTAATAGTGAAAATTCAAAGAAATACTATATATATCACATTAGTTGCAAGTGTTTTTTCCGTAGTATTATATACAGTATGTATATTTTTTTGGAATCCGCAGCAAAGCAGCCCATGTTATGATTGGCATACGTTTATTTCAAATTTAGTAATTGGAATATGGGGCGGCGCTATAGTATCTTTGGGGATAGCTTTAGTGAGCTATGGAGAAAGCCGAAGAAAAGACATGGAAGCATTTATGCGTGCGGATCTTGCTTTGTTTGAACATTGCGGCCACTTTACTGATCAAAATTCTGTGGAATGGTTTGATAAATATTGCGCTTTGTACAAGGCATTGTCGGATTGCTGGGCGAATATTAAATTCCTATTTGATCCTAGAAGACATAGGTTGTTTTTAAAAGAATATATAGATTTTTATTGGTCATTTATGATTTTGACAGAGGATCAGTATAATATGCTTAGGTATATAGCAGAACCATCAAGGTCGGAAGACATAAAAAATAAAATTAAGGATATTGTAATGGAAGAGATTATTACACAAAAAGGAATATGCAAAAATATTTTGTGTAATAATCGCTTAACCCATGACAAGGAAATAGCTAAGAAGCATATTGATGATATATACAGAAATAAAAATATATTAAAAAAATTTGAGTTTAATCAAACTTTGGTAACAAAACAAAATTTTATATTGCTAGAGCCAAAATTCGAAGTATATATAAAAGAATTTCGTGAGGAGATGGATAAGTCGAATTCAACAGAATTAGATTTTATTATGCCAATAGATGATGCTGAATATTTACAAAAGGCAGGCTATATTTCAGGTTGGACTGTAGGGATAAATGGCCAGACGGCAAAAGTATCTTGTAAATTTATTACAGATAATTATTTTTTACTAAAAGCAAAGTTAAAACCAGAAGAAAACAGTTGAAAGTAAAATATAATATGTTACATAGCATCGGTTAGAAATAATCGGTGCTTTTTTATGCTCGGAGACAATCCGGGATTTTTTCATGCCCATTTTTAAGGAGGTGAGGGTTGTGGCGAACCGGATTAAGGGCATCACAATTGAGATCGGTGGCGATACTACTGGTCTTGATAAAGCACTAAAGAACGTCAATTCTTCTATCACGAAAACGCAGTCTGCCTTAAATGATGTGAACCGTCTGCTAAAACTCGATCCTTCTAATACGGTGCTGGTAGCCCAGAAGCAGGAACTGCTGGCACAGGCAGTCAGCCAGACGGAAGAAAAGCTGTCGGCTCTGGAAACTGCACAGGAGCAGGTGGCCGCAGCTTTTGCCCGTGGGGATATTGGGGCGGATAAGTATCAGGCGTTCCAGCGGGAGATTGAGGGAACCCGTGGCAAGCTGAACAAATATAAGGCTGACCTATCCGATCTGCAGACAGAGCAGGACAGCCTTTCTCAGAACACAGCACGATTAGAAAAGCTGTTCGTTGCCACTGGGACGCAAGTCGATGATTATGCAGATGTCCTTGGCACCCGGCTGACCTCGGCTATAAAAAACGGGACTGCCAATTCTGATCAGTTGCGGACGGCCATTGAGAAGATCGGGAAGTCTGCCACAGGAGGGAAAGCCGATATCCGCCAGCTGACGGACGCTCTGGATACCGTGGATGATGGGCAGGCGATCCAAAACTTGATCCAGCAGCTGAAAGAGGCCGGAAACGCTGCGGAAAATACAGCGGATGACGTAGGTCAGATTGCGGAGAATACAAAAGGCGTTGCATTGATGCAAGCGGCGGATCAACTGTCTGCTGTGGGTGATAAGATCCAGGAGATCGGGAATAAGGCGCTGGATGCCTATACGGATACCGAGAACGCCGTGACCAAGGTGAACGCTTACTTTGGTGAGACCGGGAAAGCCGCAGAGCAATCTGCCTCAGTGATCAAGAATGTCTACTCCTCCGGGGTCGGGGAAAGCATGGATGCCGTGGCCAATGCGGTTCTGATGGTCAAAAAGAACCTTGGCGATTTAAGTGAAACGGATCTGACCAACCTTACCCAGCAGGCGATTACGCTGGAGGAACTGTACGGTATTGACATGAATGAAACCCTCCGGGGTGTCAATTCCCTCATGCAGCAGTACGGCCTGACCGCCCAGGAGGCGATGGACTACATCGTGGTGGGCACCCAGAACGGTTTGGATAAGACAAATGAGCTGGGCGATAACCTCAGTGAGTATGCAGGCAAGTTCTCCCAGGCCGGATATTCCGCATCGGAATATTTTCAGCTTCTGGATAACGGACTGAAGAATGGTGCTTACAACCTGGACAAGGTCAACGATGCCATCAATGAGGTCACCACCCGTCTGGTGGATGGCACTATTGGGGAGTCCATCGGGATGTTCTCCACAAAGACACAGGAATTGTTTACCTCTTGGCAGAATGGCGGCGCTACGCAAAAACAGGTCATTGACTCCATCGTGGCGGATATTGCCGGGTGTACGAACCAGCAGGAAGCCTTAAACCTTGCAGCTCTTGCTTTTGGAACGATGGCCGAGGATGGGAACCTGAAATTCATCACTTCCCTGACTTCGGTGGGAAGTACTTATGACAGTGTGAAAGGTTCCGCACAGGGCTTGTTCGATGCAACGACCACGCCTATGCAGGAGATGGAATCCAACACCCGGAAGCTGCAGCAGTCCCTTGTCCCTCTGGGAGAGAAGCTGGCGGAGATTGCCAATACGATCCTGCCGCCGCTGGTCAGTGTGATTCAGACGGTGAGCGGATGGTTTGCGCAGCTGCCGGGGCCGGTGCAGAACTTTATCGTCATCCTTGGGGCTCTGCTGGCAGCCTTTACGGCGCTGACCCCAGTCATTGCGGCTCTGGCGGTGTCGGTTGGGGCGCTGAACATTTCCCTCCTGCCGATCATCGCTGTGATTGCGGCGGTAGCGGCAGCCATTGCCGGGATCATCGCCATCATCCAGAACTGGGGTGCCATTACGGAGTGGTTCGGGAACCTGTGGAATACCATCTGTACCGGGATCGGCACTATGATCGAGAGCGTGAAAACGTGGTTTTCCAACCTCTGGACACACCTGCAGAATGTCTGGAACGGCATCTGCAACGTGGTGCAGACTGCCGTGATGCTGCTCGGTTCCATTATCCAAGGTGCCGTGGACATCATCACGCTGCCTTTCCGGTTTATCTGGGAGAACTGCAAAGACATCGTCACTTCCGTCTGGAACGGGATTAAAAATACCGTCAGTTCCGTGCTGTCTGCGATTTCCGGTGTGATCTCCAGCATTATGGGGGCCATTCAGAACGTGATCAGTTCGATCTGGAATGCGATCAGCAGCAAAGTATCAGCGGTGGTCAATGCCATCAAAAATACAGTGACCTCCGTCTTTAATGCCATCAAGTCTGTAGCTTCTACGGTGTGGAACGGGATCAAATCTGTGATCTCCACAGTGGTCGATGGCATCAAGAGCAAGGTTTCCAGTGTGTTTAATGCTGTGAAGAGTACCGTGACTTCCGTATTCAACGGGATCAAAAGTACCGCCACCACGGTGTGGAATGGGATTAAGACCGCCATTACGAAGCCGATTGAAGCGGCAAAGAATACGATCAAAGGGATCGTGGATAAGATCAGTGGCTTCTTCTCCGGCATGAAACTGGAACTGCCGAAGATCAAACTGCCGCATTTCAAGATTACGGGCAAGTTATCCCTTGCTCCGCCGAGCGTTCCCCACCTGTCGATTGACTGGTATAAGGAAGGCGGTATCCTAACGAAACCGACCATCTTTGGCATGAATGGCAGCAGCCTGATGGCGGGCGGTGAGGCTGGCCGGGAAGCGGTTCTTCCGTTGAAGGGATTTTACCAGCAGCTGGACCAGATGATTTCCAGCTATCTGAACACCAGTGCTTTGGAGAAATATCTGGCGATTATTGCGGAAAACAGCTGTAAGGGACTGTATCTGGATGACGGGACGCTGGTGGGGCATCTGCTCCCTGCCATTGACAGCGGTCTTGGAAAAACACAGAAACTGCAAAGGAGGCTGAGCCTATGAGGGCAGATGTGAAAATCAATGATTTGTGGATGTTTGCGATAGGCTGGCTCCGGGAGGAGATTGACTTTCCAACGCCGCAGTCACAGACCAATACGGTTGTGGTACCGGGGCGCAATGCTCCGATCCGTTTTACTGAGGCTCTTGGGCGGGTATCCTACCAGCCCCGGAGCTTTTCTATTACCTTGTCCATGTTAGGAAGCCGGGAAAAGTTTAATCAGATGAAGGATGTTCTTGCCAATCTCTATGCCGGGCAGCTGTGCCACGTGATTCTTAGTGAGGAGCCGGAGCTATATGCCGTTGGTACCTTGGAATTGGAACCAGCCTATGATCCCCTTACTGGGAAGGGGCAGATGGTGCTGTCCTGTTCAGACGGGGATGCCTACCGGTATCACACGGAAGAAACAGAAGTTTCTATTACGGGAGGCGGCACGGCGATCCTGAACAATGACTATATGCCGGTCGTACCTACGGTAGTCACGACAGCAGAAACAGCACTGAGCTGGAGTATCGGTGAAGATGTATTCCGAAAATCCGTCAGTGCCGGGACATGGATGTTCCCGGAACTGGAACTGCAGGAAGGGCAAAACTCGGTCAGTATTACGGGAGAAGGAACGACTGCCTTCCGGTATCGGGAGGGACGCTTATGAGCTTGTTCCGAGTTTTTGTAGATGATCAGTTATTTTATCATCCACACCTGTCCCAGCTTTCCATCACGGAGGCGAAGGTGCAGGAGGATGCAGAGAATATTGACAGCCTGACCCTCTCTGCTCCGTTCAACCATCCCTATCTTTCTGCGATTCAGCCGATGGCTTCGACCATTGTCTGCAAAAAGGATGCTCTCACGGTATTTGAGGGGCGCGCCTTGGATGATGGGACGGATTTTTATAATACACACACATGGACCTGCGAGTCCTGCCTTGCGTATCTGAAGGACACCATGCAGCCACCATTTTCCTATCAGGGGCCGCTCCGTGGGCTGCTGGAGCAGTTCCTCTCCGTGCATAATGCAGCCGTGGAAGAAAAAAAGCGGTTCACCCTTGGCAGTGTCACAGTGACGGATAACAACGACTATATCAGCTACAGCAATTCTGATTACTCCGTAACGATGGATGCCATACAGAACAAGCTGATCAAAACGCATGGCGGCTACCTGCAGGTGCGTTATACCGAGAATGGGAAGGTGCTGGATTATCTGGAGGACTTTCCAGACCGATCGCTGCAGACCGTGGAGTTTGGCAAGAATCTCACGGATGTGAAGATTACCCGTGACCACACGGAGCGGGTGACGGCCTTGATTCCACTGGGGGCGAAACTTACGGAGACCGATGAGGATGGCAACGAAACCGAGACGGACACCCGGCTGGATATTACGGCGGTGAACGATGGCAAGAACTATGTGTACGATGAGGAAGCGGTGGAAGAAATCGGATGGATCTGGACAACCGAGATCTGGGAGGATGTGACGCTGGCAGGGAACCTGCTGCGGAAAGCAAATGCCAGACTCTCGGAACTTGTGAAAGGTGTCACCAGCATGGAACTGACCATCGTGGATGAGTCCGATACGGGTGCAGATATCGGGGATATCCGGGCAAGGATGTATGTGCGCTGCATTTCCAAACCGCACGGGATTGACGGGACATATCTGTGTCTTAGCCGTACAAGGGATTATCTGAATCCCTCCGGCAACACCATCACGATAGGGGCTGCAGGTGTACGGCTAACCTCTGAGTCTGCGAAGCAAGACCAGAATATCACTTCTATTGAAGATGATCTGTTAGGGCAGACCTCCAAGATCGAGGTGATTACGGGAAAAGTCGATCAGATCAATGCACAAAAGATGTACCGGACGGAACTGGTGGTGGATGGGGTGAACATCTTCCGGGATAAGGGGCAGCGCAGCATCCTTCGCTGCCGGGTGTATTCGTGGGATAAGGAGATCACGGATACCCTTCCGGCCAGCAGCTTTGTCTGGCACCGGAATTCCGGCCGGGAAGACCTTGATGCGGATTGGGACAGTTCCCATAGCGGGATGAAATCTATCACCATCACTACGGAAGATGTGACGGACAACGCATCGTTTTATTGTGAAATTACGATTTAAGAAGGAGGAAACCACTATGCCTACTGTATTAACTTCCAGCCAGCAGACCTTTATAGATATTACGGACCAGAGGAAACTGTCGGCCTATATCACATCCAATCTGCCAAAGTCTCAGATTGAAGATCCCAACGTGCTGCCCCATACCTATGCGCCGGACTGGGCCAGTACACCCCTGACCCTGACTCCGGTGGTGTTCCTCGACCAGACCAATCTGGCACTGGACGTATCGGGGCTTACAATCTCGTGGAAACGGAAGGAGGGAAACGGTGCGGAAGCGGCGCTGACCTCCGGGGAGAGCGTATCCAAAGGCGTCCTGACGGTCAATGTCAACAAGCTGGCAGCGGCTGCATCCGGGATGCTGACCTACCTCTGCTATATCAGCTATTACGATTCAGAGACGAAGAATACGGTCAATATCTCCGCTGACATCACTTATACCCTGATCCGCAATGCGCAGAATGCAAGGCTGGCTTATCTTTCCGCAGACACTTATGTATTTAAGTATGACTCCAATTCTTCTCTGGTCGGGGCGGCGCAGGCTACCCTGACGGCGCAGGTGCAGGGAGTCACGATTACGGCATGGCAGTATAAGGACAGCACCGGGGCATGGAAGGATTATCCTACCACGCCGGATAACACCAGCATTTCCGGCGGTACCTTGGTGGTCAAACCGGAGCATGCGGTTTTCTTTAACGGGGTGGCCCAGATCAAGCTGGCGACCGATGACCCGGATGTGTATGATACGACTTCCCTCACGAAGATCTATGATGGTTCGCAGGGCGAACCGGGTGCAGCCGGAACCGGCGGGCTTTCCGTCATCCTTGGGAATGAGGCCCAGAACATTGCCTGTACCTCCGGCGGGCTGGTAGCAGCGGCTACGGATATCACCATTCCTTTTATGGGCTATTTGGGTATCAATCAGACCGCCTGTACCTGCACAGTGGGGACGCTGCCCTCTGGGGTGACGGTCAAAAGCAATACGGCAGCGACCGCATCAAAAGCCGGATCGGTAGTACTGGCCTTTGCCGCCAATGCGACTCTTGGCGGGGCTGCGGTCTTAAATGGTACGATTGACCTGACCTTTACGATTTCAGGAGCCTCCGTGGTAAAGAAGTTTGCATGGACAAAATCCAACAAGGGCAGCAACGGGGCCAGCGGTGCCAATGCAATCGTATTCTCTGTGTATGCGCCGGAAGGCACGGTGGTGATCAATCAGAGCGGCAGCCTTGCGTTGGCGGCAGTTGGCTATGACGGCGCTTCAGAGATTACCACGGGAGCTACCTACCAGTGGGCGAAATACACAGGTGGTGAGTGGGAGAATATCACAGGAGAAACGTCCTCCACCCTGTCGGTATCAGGGGCGGATATCGTGAACATCCAGTCCTATCGCTGTACCATGACCTACAAGGGCAATACCTATGAGGATGTGATCACGGTGGAAGATAAATCCGACCCTTATGTATCGGAGATGCTTTCCATCGGTGGCTTTACGGTCAAGAACAATCTCGGCGGTGTGGTGCCTTATGTGATCGTCCGTACCAACCAGAAGGAAGTCGATCCGCTGCTCGGCAGTATCTCGGAGACCGCCCCGTCCAATCCAAAGGAAGGGGATTTCTGGTATCAGGTGGATCATTCTGCGCAGACGGTTACTCTGATGAAGTATTCCGGCTCGGCTTGGGCGGCTGCGACAGAGAAACAGTCGTTGACCTACACATGGTATGCGCAGGACAAGGATGGTCATGCGGCAGAATTCGATCAGACCGGGAAGGTGATCTACCTTTCCGCAGCGGATATCGACAGCATCCTGACGCTGCAGTGTGATGTATCCAACTGACCGGAGGTGATCGCATGGCGCTTATCACCAGCTGTCAGGCAACCTTCCAGAACTTTTCCGGTTATGAGGATGACCTTGCTTCCTTAGAAGAAAACATCCGGGAATGCTACTCCGAGATCACGAAAACCTCAGAGCAGATCAACGCATCTGTGCGGGAAGAATTCGTTTCCCGCTCGGAACTGGAGACGATCCAGAAGGATTTCGAGACCAGCATTACCCAGAACAGCACAGAAATCCGGATGGATTTCACGGCGATCACGGATGAGATCAGGGAAAATGTCTCTACGAATCAGCTGCTTTTGGAAGAGTATATCCGGTTTAAGGGAGCGCTCATTGAACTGGGAAAGGTCGGGAACGCCTTCACGGCAGAACTGTCTAACGAGGAGCTGGCCTTTAAAGAGAATGGGCAGAAGATTGCCTATATCTCTAACCAGAGCCTTGTGATTACCAATGCGGAGATCCGCAACAAGCTATCCCTCGGCAATGAAAGCCGGGGGTGGTTTGATTTTATACCGAGAACCAATGGGAACCTTTCGATTAAATGGAGAGGTCCCGTCTAAGATGCTGAGAAACGGAAGGGGTGAGAACGATGGCATCCAGCGGCAGTTTTTCCGGTTCCATCCGGGACGGCCATTATAAGCTGCGGGTGGACTGGTCGCAGAGCAAGAATGTCTCTGCCAATACATCTACGGTTACCTGTAAGCTGTATCTGGTGAATGACTGGAGTCTGAATATCAGTGGGCGAAGCGACAATACCTGCACCATTGACGGATCGGCTCAGACTTTTTCCTCCCCAGCGATTAGTACCACGGGGACACATTTGCTGGGAACGGTATCAAGGACGGTCAATCATGCCAGCGATGGCAGTAAGTCCTTAGCGATTTCAGCAGTGTTCCAGATCCGGGCAACCTTAAGTGGGACGTACTATGGAACAATCACAGCCAGCGCCAATATCACACTGGATAGCATACCCCGTGCCTCCAGCGTATCTGCTGCGAATATGACGATGGGGTCTGCCGGTACGATTTCGATCAGCCGTGCTTCTTCCGCTTTTACGCATACGCTGACGTATTCCTTTGGAAATATCAGCGGGACAATTGCAACCAAGACAACGGCAACTTCTGTATCATGGACGCCAGCTCTTTCGCTGGCCAGCCAGATCCCGAATGCGACCAGCGGAACCTGCACGATCACCTGTACCACTTATAACGGGAATACGAACATCGGCTCTAAAACCTGTACGCTGACGCTAAGTGTTCCTGCCAGTGTGAAACCGACTATTTCCAGTCTGACTGCTTCCCGGATTGATGGAGAAGTGCCAAGTACATGGGGAATTTATGTGCAGACAAAGTCCAAGGTAAAGCTGACGATCAATGGGGCGGCTGGAAGTTATGGCTCCACCATCAAGTCCTATTCCATTACCGGTGGAGGGTACAGTGGTTCCGCTTCCACGCTGACGACAGGTTTCCTCAATAATTCCGGGACGATTACCTTTAAGGCTACCGTAACGGATTCCAGAGGCCGGGTATCGGCAGAGGCTTCCGTTTCGATCACGGTGACCGCCTATTCCCCACCATACTTCAATTCTTCATTGTCCCAGCGTTGCTTAAGCAATGGGACTCTGGATGATGACGGGACATATATCCACGCACTGGTGTCCTTTGGCTATTCCACCTGCGGTGGGAAAAACACCCTCAAAACTTCCGTCCAGTACAAGCAGGTTTCAGCAGAGCAGTGGACGGACGCAGGAGTGACCTTTGCCTCTAATACAGCTTTTACCTATGGCCGGGGGCAGATTTCCACGGAGACCTCCTATGATGTGCGGTACACGCTGGAGGATGCGTTTTCCACCATTTTCGTACAGGAGATCGTCTCCACGGCTGCCGTGGTCATGGACTTTAAGAGCGGCGGCAAAGGCGTGGCGATTGGAAAAGTTTCAGAAACCGATAACACCTTTGAGGTGGCCGAGAACTGGGATGTGAAGGTCTACGGAATGTTGCTGAAAGAATACATCCAGCAGTTTGCCAAAACGATGTATCCGGTAGGCAGTATCTATATGAGCGTCAGTGCTACAAACCCTTCCACATATTTTGGTGGGACTTGGGTGGCTTGGGGCAGCGGCAGGGTGCCGGTAGGAATTAACACATCGGATAGCAACTTTAATACGGTGGAGAAAACAGGCGGAGCATCGGCGGTTACTCTAACTGCCAGCCAGATGCCAAGCCATACACATACGTTTACCGGAAGTTCTACCACGACCAACAGTGCAGGCGGCCATACGCACAATATTGGTCGTGATACAGATGGAGGTGCAGGCAGCAGCCGCTACACAGTGCATAGTGCAGGAACTTCTGGGGCGCAGGCTACCTCTCCAACCAGCAGTGCCGGGGCGCATACTCACTCACTGACTCCAAAAGGGAAGAATGCAAATACGGGAGGTGGTGGCTCCCACACCAACCTGCAGCCCTATATCGTCTGCTATATGTGGAAGCGGACAGCATAACTTTATATTTTCTGGAAATCAGCGACTACTCTTCGGGGTAGCCGCTTTTTTCATATCCAAATTTCAAAGGAGGAACGCACCATGAAAGAATTCTGGAACACCATCCAACTCATCTTTTCCGCTATAGGCGGCTGGCTGGGGTATTTCCTTGGCGGCTGTGATGGCTTGCTTTATGCCCTGATCGCCTTCGTGGTGATTGACTACATCACGGGTGTGATGTGCGCCATCATCAACCGGGAGTTATCCAGCGCAGTCGGCTTCAAAGGAATCTTCCGCAAAGTGCTGATCTTCCTGCTTGTCGGGATTGCAAATATCATCGATGTGCAGGTGATCGGAACCGGGGCGGTCTTACGGACAGCGGTGATCTTTTTCTACATCTCCAATGAAGGCGTGAGTCTGCTGGAGAATGCAGGACACCTGGGACTTCCGATCCCGGAAAAGATCAAAACGGTATTAGAGCAGCTCCATGACAGAGCAGAAAACGGAAAGGAAGGTAATGAATAATGGCTTACACAAACAGTTCCCTTGTATCTTACACAAAACTCAGCCCCAACCACTCCGGGCAGAGGACGCATTCCATTGACCGGATCACGCCTCACTGTGTGGTCGGTCAGCTGACGGCAGAGAGCATCTGCGGATGCTTTACCAGTCCGTCCAGAGAGGCCAGCTGTAATTATGGTATCGGAAAGGATGGGAAGATCGCCCTTTGCGTGGAGGAAAAGAACCGCTCTTGGTGTTCTTCCAGCAGCGCCAACGACCAGAGGGCTGTCACCATCGAGTGCGCCAGCGATTTGAATCATCCCTACGCAATGACCACTGCTGTTTACAATTCCCTCGTGAAACTGTGTACGGACATCTGCAAACGGAATGGGAAGAAGAAACTTCTCTGGCTGGGAGATAAGAATAAGACGCTGAATTACTCGCCGAAGTCTGATGAGATGGTACTCACCGTCCATCGCTGGTTTGCCAACAAATCCTGTCCGGGGGACTGGCTGTATTCCAGGCTTGGGGATCTGGCCTCCAAGGTAACGGCAGCACTGGGAGGCTCGTCTTCCGGATCGGCAGGCTCGGTCTTATACCGTGTCCGCAAAAGCTGGTCGGATGCCAAGAGCCAGAAGGGGGCTTTCAACAATCTGGATAACGCAAAGAAATGCGCCGACTCCAATGCTGGCTATTCTGTATTTGATGAAAGCGGCAAGGTGGTTTATACCGGAAAGCAGTCGGGCGCTGGAAGTTCAACCGGTTCCTTCCTGGTACAGGTAACAGCAACCGACTTGAATATCCGCAAAGGCCCTGGTACGAATTACGCCAAGACCGGGAAGTACACCGGGAAAGGGGTATTCACCATTACCGAGGTAAAATCCGGCACTGGCTCTGTGGCTGGCTGGGGTAAACTCAAGAGCGGTGTTGGTTGGATTTCGCTGGATTATTGTAAACGTCTTTAAGTAAAACGAGGAAGAACAGGATTGCCCGTGGGCTGTGCGATAGATGCATGGCCTGCGGGCTTTATTTTTTTGCCTGCGATACCCCCTCAAAACGCTGTAGAAATCTCCGTATTCTGAAGGAGGTTATCCTTCGGATTGGAGGAATACCATGCAGGTGACAAAAGTGACGGCTGGTTTTCAAAATCAGACGGTTGGACGGAAACCTTTCACAGACGAGGAACTGCAAAAGGAATTTGACTATTACATGGCGCAAAAACTGCTGGAAAAGCTGCGGGAGGCAGACCTGATTTCTGAGGGTGAATTAGACAAAATTACGGCGAAAAACCGCCAATCATTCTCTCCCTATCTGGCTCGGATTATGCCCTAAATGACTTGCTATTTGCAGGTGTCAGAGCGAATATGTCCGTACCGAAAGAGAGGTGAGAGGATGAAACGGATCACAAAAATTGAAGAGAATATGCTCCTCGAAAAGAGAAAACTTAGAGTGGCGGCCTACTGCCGGGTATCTACAGCCAGAGATGAACAGCTTGTTAGTCTGGCAGCGCAGAAGGCCCACTATGAGAATTATATCAAATCCAATGATGAGTGGGAGTTTGCCGGACTTTACTATGACGAAGGTATTTCCGGTACGAAAAAAGAAAAGCGGGACGGGCTGCTGGCGATGGTTGCCGCCTGCGAGAGAGGAACGATTGACTTCGTCATTACCAAATCCATCAGCCGTTTTGCCAGAAATACCACGGACTGTCTGGAACTGGTGCGGAAGCTGCTGGACTTAAAGATCTACATCTATTTTGAAAAAGAAAATCTAAATACGGGCTCCATGGAGAGTGAATTAATGCTTTCCATTTTAAGCAGTCTGGCAGAAAGCGAGTCGGTGTCCATTTCTGAAAATGAGAAGTGGGGTATCAAGCGGCGTTTTCAGAATGGAACCTTCATCATTTCCTATCCCCCATATGGTTATGACAATGTGGATGGGGAGATGGTGATCGTGCCGGAACAGGCGGAAATCGTGAAACAGATCTTTGCGGACACGCTTGCGGGGAAAAGTACCCACGAGATTGCGGATGAACTGAATGAGCGTGGCGTTGCTACCAAGAAGGGCGGACATTGGACGCCGGGTACCGTCAACGCCATCATCGGGAATGAAAAGTATACAGGTGACGTCCTGTTCCAGAAGACCTATACGGACAACAGCTTTAACCGCCATCAGAACCGGGGAGAGCTTGACCAGTACCTGATGCAGGACCACCATGAAGCGATCATCAGCAGGGAAAAGTTTGAACTGGCCAATGCGGTTTTGAAACAGCGGGGGCGCGAAAAAGGAAATGGCCATGACACCGGGAGATACCAGAACAGGTACGGCTTTTCCGGCCGGATCTGCTGTGGAGAATGCGATGGCAAATATAAGAGACGGATGCATTATAAACCCAGTGGCCAATATGTGGCATGGGCCTGTGCCAATCATCTGAAAGATAAGGAAAGCTGTTCGCAGAAATACATCACGGATGATGCTTTGAAACTGGCGTTTGTTACCATGATGAATAAGCTGGTCTTTGGACATCAGATGGTGCTGCATCCTCTTTTGCAAAGCCTGCGGGGATTAAATGATCAATCCCGGCTGCTAAAGATAGAGGAACTGGAAACGGCCATCGAGAAAAACAGGGAGCAGAAACAGGTGCTGACGAACCTGATGGCAAACGGCTATCTGGAGCCTGCTCTTTTTAATAAGGAAAGCAATGAGCTTGCAGCAGAAGCGGACACTTTGCGGCAGGAAAAGGATGGGCTGATGCGCTCCGTCAATGGAGATATGGTCAAGATAGAAGAATTGCAGCGACTGCTCCGGTTTACATCCAAAGGAACCATGATGACGGAATTTGATGATGAGACGTTTCTTTCCTTTGTGGAACGGATTACCGTGCTGTCCAGAAAAGAAGTGGTTTTTGAATTGAAATGCGGACTGTCCCTGAGAGAAAGGCTGGTGGAACCATGAGACACATTCCGTATGGATACCGGATTGAAAACGGCCGGGCGATCATTGATGAAAAACAGGCCGCCACGGTACGGGAGTTTTTTCAGAACTATATTTCCGGCATGGCGCTTATGCCCGCCGCTGAGAAGGTCGGATTAAATCTGTACCACGGGAGCGCCGGCAGGATGCTTCGGAATAAGAAGTATCTTGGAGATGATTACTATCCGGTTATTATTGATAAAGAAACCTTTGATAAGGCAGAAGAAATACGCATGAGCCGAGCAAAAGCGCTGGGGCGGGTGTGGGAACTGGAAGAAAAGAAGGACATCCTCTTCCCTACCAATTTTACCATGCCTGCAGTGAGAAAGGTTTCTGACGATCCCTTTGAACAGGCGGCGTATGCATACAGTTTGATTGAGAGCGAGGTGGATGGGGATGGAACTAAGTAGGAATATTACCGTAATCCCCGCCAGAAAGCGGGTAGGAAATACCGCCGCAGTGGGGCAGCGGCCAAAGCTGAAAGTCGCTGCTTACTGCCGGGTTTCCACGGACAGTGAAGAGCAGGCATCCAGCTATGAGGTGCAGGTGGCACATTATACGCAGTTTATCCAGAAGAATCCGGAATGGGAGCTGGCAGGGATTTATGCCGATGACGGGATCACCGGAACGAATACGAAAAAGCGGGAGGAATTTAACCGCATGATCCAGGACTGCATGGCCGGGAACATTGATATGATCATTACCAAGTCCATCAGCCGGTTTGCCAGAAACACCTTGGATTGCCTGAAATATATCCGGGAACTGAAGGAAAAGAACATCCCGGTTTTCTTTGAAAAAGAGAATATCAACACCATGGATTCCAAGGGTGAGGTGCTGCTTACCATCATGGCGAGCCTGGCACAGCAGGAAAGCCAGTCTTTGAGCCAGAACATCAAACTTGGACTGCAGTACCGTTTCCAGAACGGGGAGGTTCGGGTCAATCACAGCCGTTTTTTGGGTTACACAAAGGATGAGGAAGGAAATCTGATCATAGAGCCTGCAGAGGCGGAAGTGGTAAAGCGGATTTACCGGGAGTACCTGGAAGGGGCAAGCCTGCTCCAGATCGGGCGTGGCCTGGAAGCAGACGGGATTCTTACTGGGGCTGGGAAAACGAAGTGGCGTCCGGAAACACTGAAGAAGATCCTGCAGAATGAAAAGTACATCGGAGACGCCCTTTTGCAGAAGACCTATACCGTTGACTTTCTCAATAAAAAGAGGGTGCAGAACAAGGGGATTGTCCCACAGTATTATGTGGAAAACAGCCATGAGCCAATCATTCCCCGTGACCTTTATATGCAGGTGCAGGAGGAGATGATCCGGCGGGCGAATCTCCACAGCGGAGCCAACCGGAAAAAGAGGGTTTACAGCAGCAAGTATGCTTTATCCAGCATTGTTTACTGCTCCAAGTGCGGCGAGATTTACCGGCGGATCGCATGGAATAACCGTGGAAAACATTCCACCGTGTGGCGGTGCTGTACCCGTGTGGAGCATGGTCCAACTGCCTGTGACGCACCGACCATTCAGGAGCCGGATCTGCAGGCGGCGGTGGTGCAGGCGATTAACCTTACGCTGGGCAACAGGGAAAACATGATGGTCACTCTCCAGGAGAACGTGGAAGCGGTGATCCGGCGGAAGGATGAAACCTCATCGGAAGGAATTGAGGCCAAGTTGCTGGAACTGCAAAAGGAACTTCTGAAACTGGCGAATTCGAAAAAGGATTATAACAGTGTTGCGGATGAGATAGACAGGCTGCGGGAATTGAAACAGAATGCCCTGGTGGAGAGCGCCGAGCGGGAAGGACTGAAACAGCGGATCAGGGAGATGCGGGAGTTTCTGGAACAGCAGTCCACAGAGGTAACGGAGTATGATGAACTGCTGGTACGGCGGCTGATTGAGAAGGTCACGGTTTATGATGAGCGGTTTGAGGTGGAATTCAAATCTGGGGCGAAGGTGGATGTGGAGAGGTAGCGAAAAGAGAGGTCAGCTTTACTTACTTTTAAACTCAGATTGTGTTGAGAAATATTGAAACATGCTATAGCATTTGCTATAATCTGAAACGTGGAGGTGTGCTTGTAATGGGATTTGGTATGATAATTAAAAAGATACGAAGTCAGCTAAAAATGACACAAGAACAATTTGCCCGTGAGTTAGATATAAGTTTTTCTACTATTAATAGGTGGGAAAATGGTCATACAGTTCCTAGTAAATTAGCAAAGGTGCGGTTACTTGAATTCTGCAAAAACCAAAATGTAGACATAAATTTAATTTCTGAACTAGAGAAGCTCTAGTAGTGCAATCATATAAAAAACAAATGTAAACTTGAAAGGAGTAATATCATGGCTAGAGCCGATTTGTTAAAGAAATTATTTAGTAGCTTTAAGCAAGAGGATAGAGACTCTTTTTATAAAGTTGCTTCGGAAATTATTGAGGATGAGAGAAAAAAGAATCATGGTATCTTAGCTGATGATTTAAAAATGATTCTTAACGGAAATTATCAACCTAAGCGTTCAATGTCTTCTTTTTCATCTAATACACCGAAGGACAATGATAAAGAAATACCGCTGGTTGAAGTTATTTATCCGGAAAAGTATTTTTCTGATTTGATAATAACTGATGAAAAAACAATGCAGTTAGATCAAATTATAAAAGAATTTAATAATTGGGATGTTCTAATGAGTAATGGAGTATTTCCAACAAGAAGAGTTCTTTTTTATGGTCCTCCAGGATGTGGAAAAACTTTAGCAGCCCATGCTATAGCTGGAGAAATTGGAATCCCTATGCTGTATGTGAGATTTGATGCGCTTATTTCTTCATATCTTGGTGAAACAGCCGGGAATATTAGAAAAGTATTTGATTACGCCAAAAATGATAGCTGGGTTATCTTTTTTGATGAATTTGATGCTATAGGTCATAGTCGTAATGATGCAGCAGAACATGGCGAAATAAAACGGGTAGTTAATGCTTTTTTACAACAAATAGATAATTATAAAGGACGTTCATTAATTATTGCTGCAACTAATTTTGAACAATCATTAGATTATGCGATATGGAGAAGGTTTGATGAAACAATTCAGTTTGATATGCCATCAAATGAAGAAAAAATTAAATTGTTTTCTTTAAATCTTAAGCGTTTCAAAGGACCAGAACATGTCTTTGAACAATATGTAAACAATTTGGGCGCTTTTTCTCATTCAGATGTCGAAAAAGTTTGTCAAATCATAATGAAAATGTGTATTCTTGATGGAAGAAAAATATACACCAAAAAAGATATTGAATATGCGGTAAAAAAACAAGAGCAAATCGTTTCGTTGAGAAAGACACAGTATTAATTATAAGGGGGAGAAAAGGGCATGGCGAAATTAAATCATATTGAAATAAGCCGTGAAGATGCCATACGTCAGTATAGATTTCAAGCTAATATGAATGCACCGAAACCACCTTCACGAGACAGAAAAATTCATGGCGTTCAGTTGAAAAATGAATTATCAGAAGCGATAAATTCTATTAAGAAAAGCCGCATGAATGCGGGCGTTAAATCTGAAAATTTATTGGTTCTTGAGGTTATTAGTGATGCGATGTCACCAACAATTCTCGAAACCATGTTGCGAAAATTTAACCTTTACTTAGTAGAAGAAATTGATATCATAAATACTAATAACACCAAGCTGGTTATTCAGTTTGAAAATAAAGATGTATTAAATGCTTTTAATTACGAAAGAAAATTGTGGGAAAACGATGATGAAAATCCCGCAACTTTGACTTATGCACAAAGGAGAGATTTATTTAATTGTATAGAAACAATTAGAAGCGTTTCTCGTCAAGACCGTATCGGAGCTCGCTTAAGAAAATATATGGATAATCCATCGTTGTTTCCAGAAGGATTGTTTGTTGTTAACATTGATGTTTGGTTCAACGGGGATCGCTCAACGATTATGGAAACAGAAGCACAATTGCGACAAGCTTTAGGGACACAAGGGAGCAAACTATTGGGGGATTTATTTGAAATTCCCAGTTTGCTGCTGGGGAGAGCATCTGTTAATGAATTTACATTAAATGCATTATTAGACTTAGATATTATTGCATCTGTAGAGTTACCATATAGTAACGTTGTAACTGAGCCATATGAACTATATAAATGGGATTATGAACCAATAATTCAAAACGAGCTGGATTCTAGCGCACCTTTAGCAACAATATTAGATTCTGGGATATTTACGGGAAATCCTTTGCTGAGTGATATTGTAGTAGCTGAAGAGGATTTTGACCATACTGAAAATACCACAGCAGATTTAAATGGACATGGGACTGGTGTTGCAGGGATAGTGGCATATGGAGATTTCACTGTAGGAATGAAGTCTAAAGTATTTAAACCATTAGTACGTTTGTGCAATGGGAAAATCATGCATAATGACAATGGGAATCCTGTCTTTTCGATAGATAAGAGACCGGAACAAACCATTAAAGAGGCTATTGAATATTTTTATAAAGAATATGGATGTAGAGTTTTTAATCTATCTGCGGGAGATAGTGATCATTTATATTGTGGCGGCCGACAATTTGCGTGGGCTGAAATGTTGGATCAATTATCACGCGATTTAGATATAGTAATAATTGTAAGTGCAGGAAATGTTGCGGACCCCAATATTGTGGAATTTTCTTCACGCGATGAATTGCTAGAAAAGTGCAGAGATCAATTATTCTATCCGGAGCATCGTTTAATAGATCCGGCAACATCGGCTCTTAGTATTACAGTGGGAGCAATAACTCGTTTCGATGAACCTGAGGCAATTCCTAATAGAAGTGGACGTATTTCTGTTGGAAAAAAAGATTACATGTCTGTATTTACTCGAATTGGTAAAGGTGTTAATAAGGCTATAAAACCTGAACTGGTAGATTATGGTGGGAATTTTGCAGTTACTCAATTTATGAGAGGCCAAACAAGATGGTTAAAAACAGATCAAAAATTGCTAGAACCTACATTGCATAACGGTAATGATAAGATATTTAAGGGGTGGTGCGGGACCAGTTTCTCGGCACCACACGTTACTCATATTGCTGCTAGAATCGAAAGAGCTCTACAGGAACAAATAAAAGAAAAACCATCTGCCAATTTGATTCGAGCAATCCTTGTTAATTCTGCAAGATGTACTGATGAAATGTTATCATGGGCTGAGGCGTCAAAGGATGTATTTCATAAAGGCAAAAATAATCCTAAACAGGAACGGCGATTAAGATTAATTGGATTTGGAAAAGCAAATGATAGTCTTCTTTATTCAGATGATAACCATGTGACATTGTTTGCAGAGGATTCATTGGAGTTAAGATCTTTTCATTTATATAAAATTCCTGTTCCAAAAGAATTTTTGAAAGTTAAAGCAGAAAAAAGCATTGCAATCAGTTTGGCTTATAATCCAATTACTCGTCTAAGTAGAAAAGATTATCTTACTAATAACTTGTGGTTTGAAGTGTTCAGAAAAATTGATGAAAGAGATTTGATTTTATACAAAGCAAAAAAGAAATCTGGGGAAGACTCGGAGGAAGATTTAGAAAATCTTCCGGATGAAAATAAAGCAGCTTTTTTACCTGGATATCGAGATTTATCTAAAAGTACATTGCAACAGCGTATATGGAGGAAAGGCCCTCTTGGAGGAAGTGACTTATTTTGGGATGAAAATGAACCCTATATATATGTTTTAGTTACAGGAAAAGAGCGATTTAAATATGCAGAACAAGAAGCACCACAAGATTATGCTTTAGCAATCACTTTTTCGTATGGAAGCAGAGATGATATAGAATTATACAATAGGCTACGACAAAATGTGCGAATTAAAGAGCGACATAAGGTTCGTGAGAGGACTCAAGTTAAACGATAAATTTTTCATTTGGAAATATGAGGATATGTGCTATTTTCCAGAAAACATTAACAGTAAGCTTAAAGAGATTACTAAATATAATAGGATATCGGTGAAATAGTTGTATATAAAAGAAAATGACATGAGGAGTGTGTAAAGTAAAATTCAAATTTGGCACAAAGATAGACATAAAAAGATGGTGAACAAGTAGAACTCTGTAAATGATAGTATAATGGAATATTCTTCAAAAAATATGTTTTCTATGAGGTTAAGTGGCTTGCTTTTACTAGCTATGGGGAGTATAATTTAACCAAGAGTTCGCTATATCGAATATGGAAAGAACAAGTTTATAATCATATTTGAATAAATGGGGGGCATGATTATGATTAATACAAATTTAGAGAATGTAGTGTATAATAACGAAACACATAGGCTGAATTTATCAAATATTGGAATTGATGAATTGTTATCAAATTTGGATAGACCATTGTCTGTTATTTTGCAAATAACACGTAATTGTCATTTTAATTGCGAATTTTGCAGTGAAAAAGATCAAATGCCCGATCCAAGTTTAGACGAATTGAGCTTATATGAGAGCCATCTGAAGGATGTTCCGAGAATCTTTTTATCTGGAGGAGAACCGTTAACGCGAAACGATTTTAAAGAGATTGTGGATATTTTTTCAAAAAAACATATATTAGGTCTCCCTACAAATGCAGTAGCTTCTGAGAAAAACATTAAAGTTATTAAGGATAATCATATTTCTGTAAATGTAGGATTAGATGGTCCGAGAGCTATTACATCAAGAGTACGTGGGGATTATGATTTTATCATGAAGGGGGTTCGAGAATTTATAAAAAATGATATCCCATTTTCTTTGACTGCTGTGGTGTTAAGAAGCACATTGGATTCAATTTTATATACATGCCAAATGGCAGATGCCCTTGGTGCAAAAAAAATGAAATTTGTATTGCCTATTCCTAAGGGTAATGCGTTGAATTTAGATAAATGTGAATACATTACAGAGGAAGAGGCTCTTAGTGTATGTGATAGGATTGCTGAGGCAAAAGAAAAGTTTGATTGGAAAACAGTATTTACCTTTTCAATATGGAACGAGAATACCAATGGTTATTCTATTTTAGTGTACCCAAATGGTAAGACCTATGCTTGGCCAGCACTTGATTATCAGGATAAAGTTTTGCTATTAGGCGATCTTCATACTGATACTATAGAAGAAATATGGGAAAGATATCCATATAAATTTAACCATATAAATAAGTATTTGGGAAACGGAGTAAAAATAATTTGAGGTATGAATAATGCGGATTAAGGGAAATTTAAGCAATATTCCTGACAACTCTATTATTGGTTTTGACGCAGAATGGACTAAGAATTATAAAATAAAAAATGGAAATATTCCGTTTTGTTTTTCAGTGGTAGTTCTAGATGCTCAAACATTGAATATGAATTTATTAGAAGATGGTGACATTTATTTTGAGTACATTCAATACTATTGTGAAACTCCCACAGAATTTAAAGATTTGGTTTTAATTGCAGAAGAATGGATCTCTAAGATACTGGGAGTTCTAAATACTTGTGTTTTGTGTGGACACCAAATTTCTAGTGATTTTAGTGTTTTATATAATATTGGGAAAGCATACAATATAAGCTCATTAGTTTGCTTAGAAAAAATCCGTAGTGAATGGAAAACTAGGAAAAAGGCGGAGATGATTCATATTATGGATACCCGATATGATATTACTAAGGAATTTTTAGGGAAAAGTCGAAGACTTGTAGATATGTGTAATGACTTCTTGTTAGACGTAACTCAGCCAGAATTAAAGAGTTCATCAATGACTAAATTGCAAAATATCTTTTATGATAAGCACGATGATAATATATATGAAAGAATAGCGGTGATGAATTTGCGGCATAGTTTATGTGCGATTGTTTTATGTTGGCTTAATGAAAAAGTTGTGAATATGGATCAAAGAAGAACTATTAATATAAATAAAAGCGTGTATAATTGTTTAAATCAAGATTTTGACTGGATAAATTCAAAAGATTTTTCTGTTCTTTTAGATAGGTAGATGATTTTATGATAAAAGAAAAGTTTTTAATAGCATTTGATGGCACACATGCCAGTGGCAAAACAACGCTGAAATATCAAGTCGCTGCTCGCTTAAAGGAAAGAGGGGTGAATTGTGTAGTTTTACCTGAACCAGCGAGGAGAAGCCCGTTAATAGATGATGTTGTGTTGCGCGAAGTTGATAGTTTTGATATCCCGTTAGAAATTGATTTGATAATGAATCATATATCTCAATGCATACGAGGAACACGTGATGGGGAGATAATATTATCTGATAGAACACCCGTTAATGTACTTGCGTATACAGAGTTATTAATTCCTAAAAAAAATAAATTAGAAATTGATTTACTGAAAAAATGTAGGGCATTAATAGAAACATGGATTATGTTTTATGATTTGATATTTTATTGTC
This sequence comes from Eubacterium sp. An11, assembly GCF_002161065.1. Classification (GTDB taxonomy): domain Bacteria; phylum Bacillota; class Clostridia; order Lachnospirales; family Lachnospiraceae; genus Anaerobutyricum; species Anaerobutyricum faecale. The sequence continues at coordinate 88,593 of NZ_NFLV01000012.1, forward strand.
AGGATTATTATATAGCTGATATAACGAAGGATAATCGGAGAAGCAAAGTTGTTGGAATTCAAAAGGAAGTCGATATTGAGACGAAGAAACAATACAATCAATTTGGATGTGAAATTCGATTTATTCCCGAAGGATTATCTTTAGATAAAAAAGCGGATTTTGTGATGAATTTGATAGAAAATAAATTGGACTTAAAAATGTAAATATAGAACATAAATGTTATATCCTCCCATTGATGTTTAAACATTAATGGGAGATGTTTTTTGATATATTCCCATATACAACCGAGAGAGCAAAAACGGCCGTGGATCAAGTCGGACGAACCGTCCGGCAAATGACGTACTTTCTGTCCTCTCGTGCCATGTGGAGTGCGTAGTATTGATGTCAAAAGTCAAAGAATAGAATAGCGAAAAAGTGTAGAAAACAAGGGATTTCCGGGAGTCGGGGCTTGTCAGAGGACAGGTTTTGGCTTCCGGATTTTTTCATTTTACGGGTAAGTGGGAACTGGTCTACTGAGGAAAATGGCGGAGAGTTGAGTGGTTGATTTTGATATTGGGGGTGTTGAGTTGACAGGTTGGATAAATGGTATGTGGAGTTGACAACATGGATAAAGGCAAAAAGAGAAGCACATCTTTCCCGGTGTGGGAGTGATGTGCTTTAAATGGCATCCATCAGATCAAGGAGAATCTGTTTTTGGCGGTCGGTCAAGGTACTCCACTTTGAGAATAATATCTGTTGATCCTCGGTCAGCTGCGCTTCTTCTCCCTCGGCAAAGAACTGAGCCAGTGTAATACCAAACGCTCTGCATACCGCCTCCAGTGTTGGCAGCGTAGGGGCGTTATTTCTGTTAAACATATTTGTAACTGTTGAGTGGGAAAGATTTGATTCTTTTGCCAGACGGTAGTCTGTCCATTTCCGCTCTTCCATTAATTCTTTTATGCGTCTTTGCGCATCCATATCATCACCTACCTATCTGTATCTATTCTAAGTCCCAGAAAGGTGTTATAATAGTCACAATCGGTAGCTATAATATTTCCTGAAAGGGACTTATGCAGTAATAGCTTCGTAGCTATCAGGGGATGATATTCTGATGTCAGGAGGCTAAATAATGGCAGAGCATATATTTGAGCGATTGGCTCGTGAACGTGGCATTACAATAGAGGAAATGCGGGCGATCATTTCTTCCCGGATTGAGAAGGGATGGAATGATCCTAATCCGGAAAAACGGGCACAATGGAGAAGAATTCCTTGCAAGGGGGAATTACCAACACCAGATGAGTGGCTGCAGTATGCGGTAATGAGGATTAAAGAGAATGGTCGAGATGAACTTTTAAGAAAATATTTGAATTGGTAAAATTATTGCTAATTATTCAAAATTACTTCACAAATAATTGCTTGCTTTCTTCGAGAAAGCGAAATATAATTGTAGTGGAGGCGAAGCCAATGGATTATATGACATTGAAAGAAGCCGGGAAAAAGTGGAATATTTCTCCCCGACAAATCAATTACTACTGCTCGGATGGACGTATTCCCGGAGCAGAGAAAATAGGACGGGTTTGGCTTATTCCCAAAGATGCAGAAAAGCCGAAAGACAAACGGAGGCGGGAAATAAAAGAATCTGCCCGCTGAGAGGAGTTGAAAATTTTATGTATAACCCCCAATTAGAAACCTTCCTCTGCGTAGCCGAGTGCGGCAGTTTCAATAAGGCTGCCGAGAAACTATATATTTCCCCACCGGCAGTCATCAAACAAATCAATCTCCTGGAAGAAAGCCTGGACTTACAGTTATTTATCCGTACACACCGTGGATTACAAATCACAGAAGCGGGGAAATCTCTGGCACAGGACGCAAAATATATCATTCAATATTGCAAAGACTCAGTGACGCGGGCAAAAAATGCCATGAAACAGAGCGAGGACATCATCCGCATTGGTACATCACCGATGACACCGGCTCAGGTATTGGTAGATCTTTGGCCAAAACTGCAAGAGGATTGTCCTGGTATCAAGTTCCAACTGGTGCCCTTCGACAACACGCCTGAGAACGCCAGGGAAATTCTGGCCAACCTTGGGCAGAATATTGATGTGGTGGCGGGCATTTTCGATGAAACCATGCTGAGCCTACGCCGCTGTGCCGGACTGGAAATTTCCCGTGAGCCCATCTGTGTAGCTGTGTCCATACATCACCGCCTGGCGGCCAAAGACCGGCTGACGGTGCAGGATCTCTACGGAGAGAAATTCATGTTGATGCGTCGGGAATGGAGCCATTATGTGGATCTATTGCGGGACGATCTGTGGAAAAACCACTCGCAAATCCAAATTGTGGACTTTGACTTCTACGATGTAAGCGCATTCAACCAGTGCGAAAACAATAACTGTATGCTGATGGCAGTACCTAAATGGCAGTATGTCCACCCGCTTTTGAAAATTCTTCCGGCGGATTGGAGCTATACCATTCCCTATGGCCTGCTCCATTCCCCATCACCATCCCCTGTGGTGAAACAGTTCCTGCGGGCGGTGCAAAAGGCAACAGAGCAAAACCAGTAATAACCTAAAGGTAAATAGTGCATAACGAATCGAGACTTCTGCGGAGGTCTCGTTTTTTTTATAATGAAATCAGAAAGGAAAGAGAGGAAGGTGACACGATGAAGGCGCATGGAGTTCTGGCCATTGCGATTTGCCTGCTGCTTTGCCTGACGGGATGTGCAGACCGTGAACAGATCAAGACAACTTCTTCCGGGGAATCGCCTCCTTCCGGGAATACCGGCCTTTTGGACCGCGCCGATTCCCAGGAGGAACCGGACAGCTTTGCGCCCGCAGATCAAATGGCAGAGCCATTTACAACATCCACTTCCATTCAGGATGTGATCGACAATTCGGTTTTCGCAGGATATGGGCGATTGCTCTTTCCGGTGGAGGACTGGTATATGAGCGGCAGCACCCTTAGAGATTTGCAGCTGACATGGTACAACAACATCGACCCGGAGGAAACCGTGGAGATCGTCAATACCCTGTGGCAAAGAGCCAATGCCGGTGAGAACGTTTTCTATGACATCTATACGGAGGAAGAGAAAGCGGAAGATCCTGCAAAAGAGGATACCGGATTGTTCTTTTTCCGCGGTGATCCCGGAGCCAAATTTGCCGTGTGCAATGCAGGTGGCGGCTTTGCCTATGTAGGAGCCATGCAGGACAGCTTTCCTCATGCGTTGGAATTATCCAAGAGAGGTTATAATGCCTTCGCCCTCATCTATCGTCCCGGAGCCCAAACAGCCTGTGAGGATCTGGCGCGGGCCATCAGTTTTATTTTTGAGCACGCTGAGGAACTGAATGTGGATACCGACTGTTATTCCCTCTGGGGCGGTTCAGCTGGAGGACGCATGGCGGCCTGGCTGGGTTCTTACGGTCCGGCGGCATTTGGCGGGGACGAGCTTCCACAGCCGGGGGCGGTCGTGATGCAGTATACCGGCCACAGTGATTATACAGAAAACGACCCGCCCACTTTCGCCTGTGTAGGAGAAAGCGATGGCATCGCAAACTGGCGCACCATGCAGCGCCGCCTGGACGCCATGAGCGCCCTGGGTATCCCCACCGAATTTCATCACTATCCAGGTTTGCCCCATGGCTTCGGGCTGGGAGCCGGCACGGTGGCAGAAGGATGGTTGGAGGAAGCGGTTGACTTTTGGAAGGCGCAAATGTGAGCATCCCGTTGATATAGTATAAAACATTTTACAGAAAGGAAGCATTGTTATGAACAACTTTATTTTTCAAAACGCCACGAAGGTTTATTTTGGCAAAGGCTGTGTAAAAGAGTATCTGGCTTGCCTGACAAAAAACGCCAATACCATTTTGCTTGCCTATGGCGGTGGCAGCATCAAGAGAAATGGTGTCTATGATGAGATCACCGGCATTCTGAAGGAAGCGGGCAAGACCATTGTAGAGTTCTCCGGAATCATGTCCAACCCCACCTACGCCAAAGTGCAGGAGGGGGCAAAGCTGGCCCGCGAGAACCACGCAGATATGATCCTGGCTGTGGGCGGCGGCAGCGCCATGGACTGCTGCAAGGCCGTGTCTTTGGCAACCCGGTATGACGGAGACATCTGGGATGATTTTTGGGCACAGCCCGGTGTCATCGACTTTGAGCCGCTGCCCCTGGGTGTTGTGGTCACAGTGGCGGGCACCGGCAGCGAGTGCAACGGCGGGGCCGTGATTACCAACGAGGAAAAGAAGGTCAAGACCGGACGGGATTATCCAGCCCTTAATCCCCGCTTTGCCCTAATGGACCCCGCCTATACGTTCTCTGTACCGAAAAAGCAGATGGCCTCCGGCAGCTTTGACATCCTGAGCCACATTATGGAGACCTATTTCAGTGAGCCCAATGAGGACAATGTTTCCGACGACATCATGGAGGCGCTGATGGAGAGCGTTATCCGTAACCTGCGCATTGCGATGGAAAATCCGGAGGATTACACAGCTCGGTCTAATCTGATGTGGGATTCTACCATGGCGGAAAACCGGCTTATCAAGATGGGAAAAAAGTGCGACTTTGAGTGCCACAACATGGAACATCAGCTTGGAGCCTATACCAACTGCAACCATGGCTGCGGCCTGGCGGTAATCCATCCGGTTTATTACCGCCATGTGTATAAAGAGGGCCTGCCTAAATTTGTTCGGTTTGCCGAAAATGTATGGGGCATCGCCCGTGACGGGAAAACGGATGAGGAGCTGGCTCTGACCGGTATTGACGCGCTGGCTGATTTTATCAAGGCGCTTGGCTTACCTACCACGCTCAAAGAACTGGGTGTGGACAAGGCACAGCTTAAAGAAATCGCAGATTCCTGCGGGATCTCCCAGGGCAGTTACAAACCCATGACCCACGAGGAAATTCTGGAAATCTTCCAGGAATGCTATGAATAAAAACGAAACCATCAAGAAAGGAACGATCAACATGAAAAAATTAACAGCTCTGTTTTTAAGCCTTGCAATGGTCCTGAGCCTGGCCGCCTGCGGCACCAATGCATCCAATGAGACCAGCGCAGCACCGGAATCCACAGGGAACACGGAAGAACCTTCTTCCCAGCCGGAAACGGAAGGCGAGGCAGGAGGGACTTTGGTCGTCTATTATTCGGCTACCGGAAACACGGAGCAGGTGGCAAACTATATTGCCAATATTACCGGTGGCGATTTATTTGAGCTGGAACCGGTAGAGCCTTACACCAGCGATGATCTGGATTGGACCAACGACAATAGCCGTGTTTCCCAGGAATACTATGATGAAAGCCTGCGAGATGTGGAACTGGTGGCAGATACCGTAGAAAATTGGGACAGCTATGACACCATATTCATCGGTTATCCGATCTGGTGGGGCATTGCTGCCTGGCCGACGGATGGCTTTGTAGAGGCCAATGATTTCACAGGTAAGACCGTGATCCCCTTCTGCACCTCTTCCAGCTCTGGTCTGGGTGAAAGCGGGCAGCTGTTGGCGGAACTGGCTGGTACAGGAGACTGGCAGGAAGGGATGCGTTTCCGTTCCAGCGCCAGCGAAGCGGATGTACAGGAATGGCTGGATAGCCTGAATCTGTCCTGATGATCGGAAGGAGGTGCGCCGGATGAAAAGAGTTTTAGCTTTGATATTGGCGGTCATGCTGAGTCTCTGTCTGGCCGCCTGCCAGCATGAAGATAGCGGGCATTTTGCCTTAACTGTGGAGGATAACACATCCCAAGAAGAACAAAACGGCAGCGCAAAGGAGCAAAATGAAACAGTGGAGAATCCGAACATTTTGGTGGCCTATGATCCGGTGCAGCAGCCGGTTGCAAAGGCTGCCGCGTGGATCGCCCAGGAACTTTCCGCTGACCTTGTAGAAATAGGGAATGACAATGATCTGCAAGCGGATCAGTATGAATTTGTCTTGTTAGGTTTTTCCTCTCAGGATGGTCGTTTATCCACTGCGGTCGAGGATTTTCTGGAACGGTTTGATTTTGGAGCCCGTACTATTTATCCTTTTGTTCTGGATGAATCAGCGGATTCTGCCTCTGTTACCAATGCTGTATCCCTCTACTCTGCTATCTCCCAGTTGGAGCCTGGCGCACTGATGGGAAACGATGCCCTGATTTTCACAGCGGATACACCTCAGGAGGACATCACCGCCTGGGCAGGAGGATTGCCCCTGACCAGCAGAGAACCTGTCCCACAGACCGGTGATGGAAATACTGTGGCTACTGCTACTGTCACGCCGGATCTACAACAAGTGCTCTATCTGTGGGGCGAGGGCAATGATCCTGCACAGACGGAATACACCGTCAATAACGGCGGCTATTCCGATGATCCAGACTTCCGGCCTTATCTTACCAGTTACCCAGTGCCAGAGGGAACGCAGGTCAAGGGCGCTGTGCTCATCTGCCCTGGCGGCGCATTCCAGTTCCGAAGTGACCAGCCAGAAGGAGTCGATGTGGCCGAAGCCCTCAGTGAGAGGGGCTATCAGAGTTTTGTAGTGGATTACCGGCTGCGGCCCTACACCCAGCAGGAGGGGGCGTTGGATCTGGCAAGGGCTGTACGCTTTGTTCGTTCTCATGCGGAGGAATATGGCATTGACCCACAGGACATCGCCGTAATGGGTTTTTCAGCGGGCGGAATTTTAAGCGGTGAAATGCTGCTTCACTTTGATGGGGATGTAAGTCCATCTGTTCTGGACCCACAGTATCAGCCGGATGAACTGGACAGCGTTTCTGCTGATGCGGCGGCCTGCGGTATGATCTATTCGTTCTATGGCCGTCTGAGTGTGGGTACCACCGATGTGGAGCTGCTGCGCTCCGGGGATCTGCCGCCTACTTTCTACTGCTATGGCACCCGCGACCCGTTCTATGAACAGTTTTTAGCCAACGCCGATGCAGTGGAGGAAGCGGGCGTAGAAGTGGAGCGTCTGCAGCTTGATGGGATGCCCCACGGATTTGGAGCCAGCGGCGATTGGGTTCCGGGTTACGACCAGTGGCTTGGCGCTGTGTTCGCAGAAAACTGACAAACCAGAGCGGCTTATCCCGCCTGTTTATCATACCGGCAGGCTCCGACCTTTTGGGCGGGGTCTGCCTTTCTCTTTTGAAAGGAAGCGATGGACGCAATGGAAGAAGATGCGGAAAAATATTTATTTGAAAAAATGCCGGTGCCCAAAGCGGTAGCGACCCTGGCGGTTCCGACCATCATCAGCCAGATCGTTACCATGATCTACAACCTGGCGGACACCTTTTTTGTGGGACAGATCGGCGACCCGCTGATGGTGGCCGCCGTTTCGCTGGTATCACCCTGGTTCAATCTGCTGACCGCCTTGGGGAACCTGTTCGGCTTGGGCGGCAGCAGCCTGATCTCCCGGATGATGGGGGCACAAAACCACAAGGACATCAAATATGTGTCGGCATTCAGCATTTGGGGCGGTGCGGCGGTAACGCTTCTCTTTTCCCTGGGCACCTGGTTCGCCCGCGTCCCCCTGCTGGATTTTCTGGGAGCCAGCCCGGATACCTATGGTTATGCGCAGGATTATCTGTTGTGGGTAGTCGTACTGGGCGGTGTGCCCACCATGGTGAGCCTGGCGCTGGGCCATTTGCTTCGGAGTGAGGGTCATGCGAAACAGGCCAGTGCCGGCATGATGTTCGGCGGTATCCTCAATGTGGTGCTCGACCCGGTTTTCATCTTTGCATTTCATTTGGATGTGGCCGGAGCTGCTATCGCCACAGCGCTGTCCAATACCGCTTCCGTGGTATTCTTTGTCATCCAGTACATACGGCTGAAGGACAAAACGGCGGTTTCCCTGAATCCCCGGCACTTTACCTTCCGCTTCGTGCGTCCCATCTTTTCTGTAGGCCTGGCGTCTGCTTTGGCTACCGCATTGGGAAACGCCTCCAACATGGTGATGGTCCATCTGGCCTCCGGCTACGGCGACATCCCCGTAGCGGCCTACGGCGTGGTGAAACGTATCGACCAGTTCCCGCTGAATGTTTCCATGGGGCTGTGCCAGGGCTTTATGCCGCTGGTGGGATATAACTTTGCTTCCGGAGATTACGGGCGGATGCGTAAAGTGTCCACTTTTTCCTGGAAGGTTGCCCTGGTGATGTCTGCCTGCTTTATTGCCTGCTTTGCCGCCTTTGCGCCGCAGATTCTGCATCTGTTTATCCCGGAAGCACAGACCAGCACCCTGGGCGCTTCCTTCCTGCGCATCGCCTGCCTTGCGGTGCCGCTGACCAGCGTCAATTTCCTTATTAGTTATACACTGCAAGCCATGGGAAAAGGCGTACAGTCCGCAATCCTTACTTCCTGCCGTCAAGGGGCGCTCAATATCCCGCTACTGATCGTGATGAACCTGATTTTCGGCTTGTACGGCATGATTTGGACTCAGCTTGTGGTGGAGGTCATTATGCTGCCGGTTTCACTTGGGATCTACTTCCACACTTTCCGAGGGTTGAAGGCTGGAGAAAAAGGAGCATAAACCTTTGAGTTTCAACTGCATAACAAACGGAGACTTCTTGTTTCCACTGTACCACATTACAATATAGATAAAGGAAAGAAAGAGGTGCACAAGATGGAAACACGCATTTTAGGAAAAGATTTAACGGTTTCCGCCGTCGGCCTTGGCTGCATGGGCTTTTCCCATGCCTACGGCGCGCCGACAGACGAAAAAGAAACCATCCGCCTGCTGCGCCGGGCGTTCGATCTGGGATATACGTTTTTTGATACGGCAGAGGTTTACGGTACGCCGGATGATCCGCATATCAACGAAGCCCTGGTGGGAAAAGCCCTTGCCCCGGTGCGGGATCAGGCTGTCATCGCCACAAAGTTTGGCCTACGGTTTGACTTTGAAAGCGGCAAGGTACCTGTTCCCCTGATTCCGGACTCCCGTCCGGAGACGATCCGCAGATCGGTGGAGGGTTCTCTGAAGCGGCTTGGTACCGACCATATTGACCTGTATTTCCAGCACCGCATCGACCCTGATGTGGAGCCGGAGACGGTTGCGGGCGTGATGTCGGATTTAATCAAAGAAGGCAAGATCACCCATTGGGGCATTTCGGAAGCAAACGAAGATTACCTGTGCCGCGCAAATACGGTTTGTCCTGTGACCGCGGTGCAGAACCGTTATTCCATGATGGCACGCCATTATGAGAACCTGTTCCCCGTGCTGGAGGAGCTTGGAGTCGGACTGGTAGCTTTTTCTCCCATGGCGAACGGCTTCCTCACCGGAAAATATGGAAAGGGACAGATGTTTGACCCGAAAACCGATTACCGCGCGGCTATGCCGCAATTTACCGATGAGGCTGTGGAGCAGAATGCCGCATTGTTGAAGTTGCTTCATGATATGGCAGCGGAGAAAAATGCAACGCCTGCGCAGATTTCCATGGCGTGGATGCTCTGTAAGAAGCCCTGGATTGTCCCGATACCCGGAACGCGGAAGGAAGAACGGATGGCGGAAAACGCCGGTGCCACCATGATCAAACTGTCGTCCGCCGAGGTCGATGCGCTTGACAAGGCTTTGGATGCTATGGAAATGTCCGCCGTGTTTGGGGGAACTCCTGTTTCTCATCATGTGGCAGGAAGATATTCAGTAAATGAAGGAGTGAAGAATAATGGCTCACATGAAAGATGAACTGCTTACATTATACAGAAATTTTGGGACGCCATGGAACACGCCGATGAGGCCGGGATGCGTGACTGCGCGGACTCTGAATGCAATTTCATTCACATAGGCGTCACCTGCAAACTGGACAAGGAGATTGGGTTTTACACCAGCGGGGCCTTCCAGCCCACGGACATCACCTTCCACGGCAAAACAGCGGAGGTGTTCGGCAGTACCGGCGTAGTGCTCACCGACTGTGACTACAGCCTGCTGCTGGACGGGAAGGAAACCACCCACCACTTTATGGTGACGGAGGTCTATGCCCAGGGAGAAACGGCCTGGAAATTGGTCACTTTCTCTTTTACAGCGCTGGTGTATTAAAATACCGGCTGACTATTTTGGCAACGCGCCGCCTATGGCGGCAGAAACAAAAACATTTTTAAGGAGGATTTTCAAATGGAATACGCAACACTCAACAACGGTATCAAAATGCCCATGGCCGGGATCGGCACCTTTTTGCTCACCCCTGACGAGGCTGAGGCTTCTGTGCTCTCCGCCCTCCAGTGCGGTTACCGATTGATTGATACGGCAAACGCCTATGTGAACGAGAAGGCCGTGGGCCGGGCCATGAAACGCTCCGGCCTAAAGCGGGAAGAAATCTTTCTGGAAACAAAGCTGTGGCCCAGCTTCTATGAGCAGGGGGACGCGGTAGAAAAAACGCTGCAGCGTCTGGATACGGATTACATCGACCTGCTTCTCATTCACCAGCCTGCGGGCAATTATGTGGCAGGTTACCGCCTTATGGAAAAGGCATATAAAGAGGGCAAGGTAAAGGCCATCGGGCTCTCCAACTTCAACGAGAAGCAGATTCAGGAGATCTTGGATATTTGTGAAGTGAAGCCCGCAGTTCTTCAGACAGAAGTGCATCCCTATTCTCAGGAAAAGAAGCTGAAGGAGTTCCTGGATAAAGAAGGCATCGTCATCCAGGCATGGTATCCTCTGGGCCATGGGGACAAAGCATTGCAGCAGGAGCCGTTGTTCACGGAACTGGGCAAAAAGTATGGCAAGAGCAATGCCCAGGTTATCCTGCGCTGGCACATTCAGGATGGCAATATCGTGATCCCCGGCTCTAAAAATCCGGCTCATATCAAGGACAATTTCGACCTGTTTGATTTTGCGCTGACGGATGATGAAATGGCAAAAATCACCGCCTTGGACAAGCAGAAGCGTTATTACACCAGCACACCGGAAATGCTGAAAAAGTATGTGGAAATGGTGCCGCCTGTAGACGAGCAGAAATAAGGAGGGATTTGCAATGCGTAAGAATTTTGGAACAAAATCATGGTTTTATCCGCTCCCGGTGCTTATTATCGGCACCTACGATGAAAACGGTGCGCCAAACGCTATGAACGCCGCCTGGGGCGGCCTCTATGATGCCGATAAGGTGGTGCTGTGCCTGAGCGCCGGCCACAAGACCACAAAGAACATCCAGGCAAAAGGTGCCTTTACGGTCAGCTTTGCTGACGCTGCCCATATCATCCCCGCAGATTATGTGGGAATGGCATCCGCCAATAACGAACCGAAAAAGATGGAGAAATCCGGTTTCCATACTACAAAGAGCGAGTTTGTGGACGCTCCTCTTATTGATGAGCTGCCGGTGGTGCTGGAGTGTAAATTCCTGAAAGTGAACGAGGATGGCAATATCATCGGCAAAATCGTGAACGTGAGCATTGACGAAAGCGCACTGAGCAGCGAGGGAAAACTGGATATGGGCAAATTTCATCCAATTTCTTTTGAACCCGCAAACAATGGTTATCATGTGCTGGGTGAGCGTGTGGGCAATGCGTTCAGCGATGGCGGCAAGTTGAAATAAGGGGGCGAATGATATGAGCAAGGAATTTCAAAATCTGTTCCCACAGGGCGATCCCAACACAGTAGCCGGACAGTATTTCAGCGGAGCCAGCTATCTCTGCCCTTTAAGCGACATGGGCGTTTCTGTCGCCAATGTCACCTTTGAGCCGGCCTGCCGGAACAACTGGCATATCCACCATGGCGGCGGACAGATCCTGCTTTGTACAGCAGGACGCGGATACTATTAGGAATGGGGCAAGCCCGCCGAAGAACTGCACCCCGGCGATGTAGTCAACATCCCGCCGGAAGTAAAGCACTGGCACGGAGCCGCTCCGGACAGTTGGTTTGCCCATGTGGCGATTTCCGTTCCAGGGTCTAAAGCGGAGTGGCTGGAACCTGTGGATGAAGCGGAATATACGAAACTGAAATAAATTTGTGCGAAAGGAATGGATCAGTATGGATAAAGTAACAGCAGGCAGAGATGCCATGAGTAAATTTGCTCCCAAATTTGCGGAACTCAACGATGATGTCCTTTTTGGAGAGGTCTGGTCGCGGGAAGATAAGCTCTCGCCCCGTGACCGCAGCTTGATCACGGTATCCGCTCTGGTGGCCAGCGGGATTCTGGATACTTCGCTTCTCCATCATATCGAACGGGCGAAGGCAAACGGCGTGACCGCCACGGAAATGAGCGAGGCCCTGACCCAGCTTGCATTTTACGCCGGATGGCCCAAGGCATGGGCCGCCCTGCGGATGGCGAAGGACGTCTATGGAGAAGAATAATATGGAGCGGCCTTTTGTTGTGTGCCATATGCTCGCTTCCCTGGACGGGAAAATTGACGGGGCTTTCTTCGGTGCGCCGGAGGCAGCTCCGGCACTCAAAGCCTATGGCGAGCTGCGGAATTTTTATGGCTGTCAGGCCACCCTGTACGGCACAACTACCATGCTGGGCGGTTATGCCGACGGACGGGTCGGCGCGCTTTCTGCCGGTAATGTTTTACCACCCAAAAAGGACTGGGTGAATCCCACGGTAAAAGCTCTGGGTAATTTCATTGTATCCGTGGACCCTGTGGGAGAACTGGCGTTTTCCTCCTCCGCCATTGGGAAGAAGGGACGCCCTGCCGCCCATGTGATCGAGGCACTGACTGAGCAGGCGTCGCCGGCATATCTCGCTTATCTACAAAAGCAAGGGGTCTCCTATGTGTTCGCAGGGAAAGACCGGCTGGACTGCCCCCTTCTTTTACAGAAACTGCGTAATTTATTTGACATAGAGAAGCTGATGGTGGCGGGCGGCGGCACCGTCAACTGGTCGTTTCTCGCTGCGGGGCTGATCGACGAACTGAGCCTGGTCATTGCCCCAGTGGCAGACGGTGGAACCGAATCGGTTTCTATCTTTGAACAGTCGGAGTTTTTACCACATAGTGGCCCTGTGGCGTTTCATCTCACAGAGGCAAAGGCTATGAATGAAGATGTGCTGTGGCTCAGGTATAACCGATGATAGATTATAGAAAAGGTGTCGGAAACTTCCGGCACCTTTTTGCATATAAAGCATAAACCTTTCGGTTAAAACTGCGTAACCAATCGAGACTTCTGTAACCTCGTCAGAGCCTTTACAATAGAATCAGAAATAAGAAAGTTTCTCTTGGCAGAGTCCAGAGAAGTGCTACGAATCTACGGAAAGGAAGTCATAGATTATGGAATATGTAACATTAAATAACGGAGTCAAAATGCCGAAGCTGGGGTACGGAGTTTTCCAAGTTGCTAATGAAGAATGTGAGCGCTGTGTACAGGATGCCATTTCGGTAGGTTACCGCTCCATTGATACAGCCCAGTCCTATGGAAACGAGGAGGCAGTAGGCAACGCCATCCAGAAATGTGATGTCCCCAGAGAGGAATTGTTCCTCACTACAAAGATCTGGATGTCCAACGCCAGCTACGAAAAAGCGAAGGCATCCATTGACAAATCCCTGCAGAAGCTGAAAACCGATTACATTGACCTGATGCTGATCCATCAGCCCTTTGGCGATTACTACGGCGCATATCGCGCTATGGAGGAAGCATATAAGGCGGGAAAGCTCAAGGCCATTGGTGTGTCAAATTTTTATCCTGATCGGCTCATCGACCTGTGCCAGTTCGCTGAGATCAAGCCCATGGTAAACCAGGTGGAGACCCATGTGTTCCAGCAGCAGCAAACCGCTCATGCGTATATGAAAAAATACTGCGTGCAGCACGAAGCCTGGGGGCCCTTTGCGGAAGGCAAAAAAAGCTGCTTTACCAATCCGGTGCTTATAGGGATTGGAGAAAAATATGGCAAAACTGCCGCGCAGACAGCCCTGCGGTTCCTGATTCAGTCCGATGTAGTGGTGATCCCTAAATCCACCCATAAAGAACGGATGGAACAGAACCTGGATGTATTCGATTTTGTCCTCAGCGATGCTGAAATGAACGCTATCCGTGAACTGGACGAAGGAAAGAGCCTGTTTTTTGACCACTACAACCCTGCCACAGTGGAAATGCTGACCAATATGGGCAAAACACGGATCGTTTAAAAGGGGAGCGTGAGCAAATGCAACTGAGAAAAGGATATATGCTCTTTTTCTTGATATTGTGTGTAGTTCTGGTCCTTGCGGCTTTTACCGGCTGTGCAGTCTCCTTTGATACTGTGCAGCCGGAAGCGACGGTGCCGTCCGCACTGGTGGAAAGCGATACTTCTTCCGAAGAAGATGTACAATCTGCGGAAACAGGAATCATCCCAGAACAGGTTCTGGAAGGAGAAACCGGAACCATCCATTACAGCTACTATCTCCCGGAAAGTTATGACCCACAAAAGAAATATCCGTTGATGATGGTTATGCCGGGATATGACATGATGTGGTTCGGAGAAGAATCCTCCGGCTCCAATTTGAACTGGGCTGGCTTCTTGTGCTGGACAGAGCTCCCGGAGGAGATGATTGTTGTTTCAGCCCAGCTTACCGATTGGCACGAAACATCAGCCCGGCAGGCCATTGAGCTAACAGAATACTTTATGGACCACTTTTCTGTAGATCAGAGCCGTATTTATGCGGCCGGTTACTCCGCAGGCGGAGAAACCATGTCACAGGCAGTAGCCATGCGTCCGGACCTTTACGCGGCCTATCTGCATGGAGCGTCCCAGTGGGACGGGGACTATGCTCCTGTTGTCCAAAACGGCGTGGCAGTGTATATCTTTATGGCTGAGCATGATGAGTATTACGGATCGGAAAGGGCAAGAAGCGACTATAACAGTCTCCATGATGCTTACATTGCGGCCGGATGGAGCGAGGGACAGATCGGCGAAATTTTGCAAATCCAGATGCCGGATGACGAATGGTTTGCAGACCGCGGCATTACCGGTAACTACCATGGCGGCGGAAACGTAGTGTTTGAGGAAAAGGATATTTTAAACTGGATCTTGTCGCATAGCAAGGAGGAAATCGAATCATGAAGGTATTACTGGTAAACGGCAGCCCTCATCGGGAGGGCTGCACCTATACGGCGCTGTGTACGGTGTCAGAGGCGCTTAATCAGAACGGGATTGATACCGATATTTTCTGGATTGGGAATAAGCCTCTTTCCGGATGTGTCGCCTGCCACAAGTGCAATGATCTGTGCCATTGCGTGTTTCAAGACACGGTGAACGAATTTTTATCACTGGCAGAGGATTATGATGGCTTTGTATTCGGCACACCGGTTCACTGGGCGGGAGCATCCGGCGCACTCACTTCCTTTTTGGATCGCGCTTTTTATGCAGATTTGAATGGAGGCGGCGGACGCTTCTACCTGAAGCCTGCGGCGGTGGTCATGTCGGCCAGACGGGCCGGAACCACGGCTGCCTGGGATCAGGTCAATAAATATTTTGGCCTGATGCAGATGCCGATTATCACCTCACGCTATTGGAACATGGTACACGGAACCACCCCGGATGAGGTGCTGCAGGATCGGGAGGGCATTTACACCTTGCGAACCCTTGGCCATAATATGGCTTATTTTCTTAAGTGTAAGGAAGTCGGCAGCAAACTGGTGCCGCTGCCCCCACAGGAAACGCCGGAACGAACAAATTTCATCAAATAAAATAAAATTGGAGAACAGGAGGTCAGACCAATGAGGCCAAAAATGATTGGAAAAATCACAGTGGATCTTGGCATGACCATCCTTCTGATGCTGCTTATGGCCTTTGAACTGATCGGCAGAACGGCTCATGAGTGGATCGGGGCCGGGATGTTCGTGCTGTTTATCGTCCATCATATCTTAAATCGAAAGTGGACGGAAAATCTATTTCATGGTCGATACACACCATATCGTATCTTGCAGACTGTGAGCGCAGGTCTGGTTTTCCTTGCAATGATAGGGCTTATGGTCAGCGCAGTATTAATCTCTCGCGAGGTGTTCAAATTTCTGCCGATCAGCGGCGGTCGCAGCTTGGGGAGGACGCTGCATATGCTTTGCGCCTATTGGGGATTCTTCCTGTTCTCTTTTCACCTGGGTCTTCATTGGAATATGATTTTGGGAATGGCACGAAAGCTTCGAGGAAAGCCGTCAAAACTGAGAGTATGTAGTATCCGTGCAGCAGGGCTTCTGATTGCAGCCTATGGTGTGTATGCCCTGATCCACCGAAAGATTCTAACCTACCTGTTTTTACAGACACCATTTGTTTTTTTTGATTTTGATGAGCCGATCATTTTCTTCTTTGGCGATTATATTGCTATCATGGAATTGATGATTTGGACAGGACATTATCTTTCTAAATCATTAACGCATCGTATAAAAAGTAGGTGTGATAGGAGCAATCACATATAGAAGCACAAGGAACATCCTTGTCATTCAGGTCAATCTGCCTTGTGCGGATTGACCTTTTCTGTGTTTTGCGGAGAAAATCATTGGCTCTTTCTTTATAATAGACTAGTTCACCGAAAAAAACGGTGTTTCGGTGGGCGGTTGTCCCATGTCTGATTACATCTATTTCCTCTAAACCCGTTTAAAGTTTGGAGAGATTTGTTGTGGTCAAGCATGTTTGTAACATTTGTGGCTAAAAATATATTGGATTGCTGCTTGGATCATGCAGGAGTCTCCAGGGTATGTAAAAGCTGCTTTGCACTGCCTTTGGCAGCTACCTCCTTGACATACGTGAAAGGTTCCTGCCAAAGAGTAGCCAAGCAATCCAATCCGGTTATCGCATTATGCAATTCTAGCCTGGTAGGGCGTTAAATAACCATTGAAACTATGAGGACGTACATGATTGTATTCCACATATGCAAATTCCTCTACCGCTTGATACAGGGATTCCTCGGTATCATATTCGTATAGGTAAATGCGTTCGTTTTTCAAAGTGTTGAAATATCGTTCCATAGGGGCATTATCATACGGATACTCCGCTTTGCTCATACTTTGTG
>NZ_NFLV01000013.1 GCF_002161065.1 Eubacterium sp. An11
CCCTCGATCTCCACCATATCTTCCACGGAAGCCTCCATCAGAGCCGTGAGGTCATAGCCAAAATGCTTACAGAGAAGCTTCGCGTTGGCAGCCCCGATATTGAGGATCCCCAGACCGTACACAAACCGCGGCAGGGTGGTGTTCCTGGAAGTCTCGATGGAGTGCAGCAGGTTGGCGCAGGACTTTTCTCCAAAGCCTTCCATCTCCACGATCGCACTCTGATACTGTTTCAGTTCATATAAATCATAAAGCTCCGACAGAAAACCTTTGTCGATCATTTTCGTGAGGGTCGCCTCAGACAGCCCGTCAATATTCATGGCGTCCCGGCTCACATAATGGCTAAACAGCTTCACTTTCTTGGCACTGCAGAATGGATTCGGGCAGTACAGGGATTTCACATCGTTTTCCATGCGGATCTCCGTTCTGCCGCCGCAGGCCGGGCAGTGCTCCGGCACCTCATAGGAGCCGCTTCCCGTCAGGTTTTCCGACACCTGGGGGATGATCATGTTGGCCTTGTACACTTTGATATGGTCGCCCACGCCCAGTTTCAGACTGTCCATGATACTCAGGTTGTGAAGGCTGGCACGGCTCACCGTGGTTCCCTCCAGCTCCACCGGATCAAAGATGGCAATGGGATTGATGAGTCCGGTCCTTGACGGACTCCACTCGATACTCTCCAGCACCGTCTCCGCCTCCTCATCGGCCCATTTGAAAGCGATGGAATTCCGTGGAAACTTAGCTGTGGTCCCCAGGGAATTGCCGTAGGCAATATCATCGTAAATGAGCACCAGACCGTCGGACGGGAAGTCATTTTCCGTGATCTTTCCTGCAAATTCCGCAATGGCGTCAAGGATCGTATCTCCGTCCACCATCTTATACGGCACGATCTCAAATCCCAGTTCAGACAGCCACAACATGTTCTCCTCCACGGAGTTGCTCAGCTCCTTTCCCTGGGCGCTCACCAGAGTAAACGCAAAGAAGAATACATTTCTCCGGGCAGTCACTTCATTATTGAGCTGACGGACGGAACCGCTGCAGAGGTTCCGGGGGTTCTTATATCTGGCGTCGACGTTCTCTATGCTCTCATTGATTTTCCGGAAATCTGAATAGCGGATGACCGCCTCGCCCCGCAGCACCAGCTCCCCGTCAAAAGGAATCTTCGCCGGCAGATTCTTAAATACCCGGGCGTTATTGGTGATCACCTCACCGATGATTCCATTTCCCCTGGTCACGGCCTGAGACAGACTGCCGCCCCGGTAAGTAAGCACCACCGTAAGACCGTCCATTTTCCAGGAAAGCATTCCTTTCCGGTCTCCCAGCCAGTCCCGGAGCGCCTCCGGGCTCTTGGTCTTGTCCAGAGACAGCATCGGCGATTCGTGGGGTACCTTTTCCAGCTCACTCAGTACCTCATAGCCCACATGCTGCGTGGGACTTCCGGCCAGCACAATACCTGTCTCTTTTTCCAGGGCAGCCAGCTCATCGTAGAGCGCATCGTACTCCCGGTTGGACATGATCTCCCGGTCTTCCTGATAATAAGCTCTGGACGCCTCGTTCAGTTTTAAAACGAGCTCTTTGATTCGTTGTTGTTTTTCCACGATGATCTCCCTTTCGTCATTCTGTTTCCGCGGACCGGGTCAGTTCTTCCGGTCAGCCGCATCAATTCAAATATTTCCGCCTCCGTCAGTTCCCGGTACTCTCCTTCCGGCAGGTCTCCCAGATGAATATTCATCACACGGATCCGTTTTAACGCCCGCACCCGGTAACCCAGAGCTTCGCACATACGGCGGATCTGCCTGTTCAGTCCCTGGGTGAGGATAATGCGGAAGGAAAACGTTCCGGTCTTACGGATCCGGCAGGGACGGGTGACGGTGTCAAGAATCGGGACTCCGCCCGCCATTTCTTTTAAAAACCGCTCGCTGACCGGGCGGTTCACCTGTACCTCGTATTCCTTCTCGTGACCGTTTCTCGCCCGCAAAATCTCATCCATCAGCTCCCCGTCGTTGGTCATGAGGATAAGCCCTTCCGAGTCTTTGTCCAGCCTTCCCACGGGATACACCCGTTCCGGATAACTGATGAAATCCACAATATTATCCTTTTCCTTCCGGGAAGTGGTGCAGACGATTCCCTTCGGCTTGTTCACCGCCAGCACGATTCTTCTCCGGCTGACGCCGCCTTCATCGCCCACCGGGCGGCCGTCCACGCACACCTGCTGACCCGGCAGTACCTTCTGCCCAAGCTCCGCCGCACGGCCGTCAATGGTAATGCGGCCTGCCTCCACAAAACGGTCGGCCTGCCGCCTGGAACAGACGCCGGCGTCGCTTAAATATTTATTCAGACGGACCGGTGCGGACGCCGTCTCTTTATTTTTCTCATTTCTTTCTTCTCTCATACTTGTGATTCAATCCCATTTCCTGTTCATACCGCGCCGGCACTCTTACGCCTGAAACTTGCTGTCAGCCTTCTGCTGGAACTTCTCCGCCTGCACGATAAATCTCTCATGGGTTCCCTTTCCGATGATTCCGGCGGCATCCTTCACTTCCACGGAGAATACCAGTCTCTTTCTGTCAATCTCCGTAAGCTCCACCTGGCAGCTTACTTCCGCATTCAGCGGTGTGGCAGACACATGATCCACATTTAGATTGGTGCCTACAGTGGTCATCCCCTCATCCAGATAACCGTCCAGAAGAGCTACGGCCGTCTTCTCCACCAAAAGCAGCATGGCCGGAGTTCCGTACACCAGCAGACTGCCGCTGCCCAAAGTCTTAGCGGCGTTGTCCATCGTCACTGTATCTGTTAATGTCATTTTCATTCCTGTATTTAAATCCATTTTCATTCCTCCCGGTCGTATGATTCCTTTGTTATGGTCATTGACTTAGTATAGCAAAGTTTTCCGCGTTTTTCCACCGGGAAGATTCTATTTTATGTCCTTCTTTTTCATTTATCCATTGCGAAGAGCCCGAAAAATGTGTTACACTCTTTAATAAAGGCCCGGACAGCTGCTGTGCGCAGCACGAAAGATCTGACAGTACCGGACACAGCATTTACGAAAGCTGTACTGAACAATTCACAGAATTCAGAAAAGAAAAGAGGAATGCAGACATGAGTGAAACAATGGCAGATTTTGACAAAGAACTGGAAGCTTCCTTCCGGAAGCTCAATGAAGGCGATGTGGTAGAAGGCGTCATCACAGGAGTTGACGACAACGCAGTTTACCTGGACATCAATTATCATGCCCAGGGCATCGTCAAAAAAGAAGATTACAGCGATGATCCTTCCTTCTCCCTGCAGAATGTTCCGGTGGGCGACACTGTGAAGGCTGTGGTTTTATCCGATGACGACGGAGAAGGAAATGTATCTCTTTCTGTCAAAGAGGCATCCAGGGCCATGGCATGGGAGACTGTAAAGAAATACATGGAAGAAGGAACCGTCCTCACTTTAAAAGTAGGCGGCATTGTCAATAAAGGCGTGATTGTCTACGTGGAAGGTCTTCGCGGCTTTATCCCGGCTTCTCACCTGGCTATCGGCTACGTGGAAGACACGAACCCATATCTGGGCAAGACCGTGGAAGCCAAGGTCATCACCGCCGATGAGGAGAAAAACCGTCTCGTTTTATCGGTGAAGGAAGTACTTTATGACCGCCGCCGTGAAGAAAAAGAAAGAAAGATCAACGCCATCGTCCCAGGCACCGTATTGAGCGGCAAAGTAGAGTCTCTGATGCCTTACGGCGCTTTCGTGGATCTGGGCGACGGACTTTCCGGTCTGGTGCACATTTCCCAGATTGCCAATAAACGAATCGAATCTCCTGGCGAGGTTTTAAAGACCGGACAGGAAGTCAAGGTCAAAGTCCTCAAAGTGGAAAACGGCAAGATCAGCCTGAGTATCAAAGCAGCGCAGGATGAAGAACCGCAGGATGCACCGGAGGAGAAACCTTCCGTATCCTATAAAGATGAAGGCAGCGCTTCCACCGGACTGGGCGCACTGCTGGCAGGCATCAAACTGGACAACTAAAAACAGATATTTGATCCCTCCGGGCGGATGATTCCCCCGGGGGATTTTTTTCTTTCACGGGAAACTGCGTTTCTATGAAACAAAAAAATGAAACATTTCTTTCCTCCCCTCCGTCTAATGAACAGAAAGGAGAAAACCATGAATATCACACAATTAGTAAAATGTGGATTCTCTTTTATTTGTGAAATCTTACGTGGATGAAGGCGAGACGCCGACAGAAGCAAACTTCTACCAGGTTCCGCTGCAGTGACAGTGTCGGCCCTCACTGTCGGCCGTGGCGGATTGCTGCCTGCCGTTGTTCTCTCCGGATGGTTCTCTGGTATTCCTGCACATCCCTGCCCACCTCTTTGCTGAGGAGCAGAAGGCTGATCAGATTAGGCAGCGCCATCAGGGCGTTGGCAATATCGGAAAAACTCCAGACCAGTTCCAGGCTCTGGGTGGCTCCCACATAGACCATCAGGGAGAAAAGGAGTCGGTACATCCGGTTGTACCGGCGGCTTCCCGCCAGGTACTCAAAAGCTTTCTCTCCCTGATACTCCCATCCGAGAATGGTTGAGAAAGCAAACAGTACAATGCCGATGGTCACCAGGCCGCCGCCGGCCTCTCCAAATATCGTGGAAAATGCGGCGATGGTCAGTGCCGCTCCCTCATAGACTGCGCCTGTATCCGGATTCACCTGACCCAGAACGCCGGAACAGGCAATGACCAGACCGGTGATCGTGCAGACCACCAGCGTATCCCAGAATGTTCCGGTCATATTGACATATCCCTGACGCACCGGATGGTCGGTCGTGGCGGCCGCTGCCGTGATAGCCGCGGAACCCATGCCCGCCTCATTGGAAAAAATACCTCTTGCCACTCCAAATCGCACGGCTGCAAATACGGAGGATGTCATATTCCCACAGAGAGCGCCGCCGGCCGCTTCAGGACTGAAGGCCATTTTCAGAATCATACAGATTCCGGCGGGAAGATGATTCAGATTCCCCACAATGACAAACAATCCACAGATTACATAAAAGATCGCCATGAACGGCACCACCACCGAAGAAACCTTCGCGATGCTGCGGATCCCACCCATAATGATCAAAAAAGACAGCACCATAAGGACCACCGCCACCGGCTTTGCCGGCAGACCAAAGGCCGCATGAAGGGATGCAGTAATGGAATTCCCCTGGGTCATGTTTCCGATACCAAAAGAGGCCAGAACTGCAAAAAAAGCAAAACACCACCCCAAAGCGGCGCCAAATCCCGGATGTTCCGATTTCCAGGCATTCTTCATGGTATACATGGGCCCGCCGCACATTTCTCCCCTCTCATCTTTTTCCCGGTATTTTACTGCCAGCATACATTCCGCAAACTTAGAAGAAAGACCAAAACAGGCAGAAATCCACATCCACACCAAAGCCCCCGGCCCGCCGGCCGCCATGGCCGTGGCGACTCCCACAATATTACCCGTGCCAATGGTTGCCGCCAGAGCCGTGGTAAGCGCAGAAAAAGGCGAGACGTCTCCGCTCCCCTTTCCTTTTTCTCTGGATTCCCTGCTCAAGGTCACCCTGACAGCCCATGGCAGATTCCTCCAGGTCAGAAACCGGCAGCGCACCGTCAGCACCACGCCGGTTCCCACCAGCAGCATAAGCATAACAGGCCCCCATACCACATGATCCACCGCCGTGATCACTTCCGCCAGATAATCCATGGACGCACTCCTTCCGCCTGAACAGCGCTTTTGTATTCTATTGTATGAAACAGAGGGGGATTGTATGCAGAAATTGGGATTTGTAAATCTCTTTGCAATACACGGCGGTCTACTTGAAAGAAGACAAGGTATTGATAAAAGTTCTCCTCCTCCACTTCGGCAGGCTGTTACCTGGCTGTATTTCATCAATATAATGCAGACGCCTGCGCTCACAGTCGTCGTCAAACCCTATCAATGCCTTGTCTTCTCTAAATGCAGGCTGCGTGCATAGAGATTTACAAGAATCCTGGCTACTGTGGCGAAACAGCAGGGTATGGTGTCACGTAGGTTGCGACAATATATGGGCAGGCTATTTATAAAATGTATCGTCAGGGTATCCTCAGGTAGTGAGAAACCGCAGAGCAAGCCATCCAGATAGCTCTTTTGTCGGTTTGAATCCAGTGACTTTTCTATAATCCGGGTGATGCAGGCGGCAGGGATTTGTGGCATGGTGGAATCATGATAGAAAAACGGATCGGGGAAGATCGACGACGACTGTGAGCGCAGGCGTTGTTAGCAGTTATAAAAACGGACCGGTTACCAGCCTGGCGAAGTGGAGGAGGAGACTTCCCTGACTGCGTTTTTTTATGACAAATATAAAGCCGCAAATCCTGTCTGTTCATCCGTACCCGGATAATTCCAGAATCTGCGGCTTCAAACCAGCAAATTATTATTTCTTCCAGATCATGACGGTCTTACCCATCATCTTATGAATATCCAGCTCGAATGCCTTGTTCATATCTGCGATGGAGTTGATCTCCACCTGGGCTCCGACGATGTTGCTCAGGTATCCGAGAATCTCCGGATGTTCCTGATACATTTCCACTGTTTTCTCGAAGTCTTCTCTGGAGCTCCGGCTGCTGCCGAAAAGGCGCAGGCCCTTTTCCAGCACCATGCGGGTGTTGATCGGAATCGGATACTCCGATACGCCCAGAAGTGAAATAGTCCCTTCCGGGTGGATCAAATCAATGATCTGGTTGATGGCCTTCTGAGAAGCATCACCGCCCACACATTCAAAGGCGTGATCGATCTCCAGTGTTTCCGGCACATCCCACACCAGATATGTCTCATCCACGAAAGAAAAGCTGCTCAGTTTTTCCTTATCTGTACCAAACACAATGAGCTTGGTATCCGGATACATATAACGGAAAAAGAGGGATGTGATATAACCAAGGTTTCCGTCACCCCAGATACCCACCACATTTCTGCGGGCATGGGCAAAACGGTCGAAACGGCGGAGAGCCTGGACGCTCACGGTCACGATCTCCGTAAAAGCCGCCACTGTCCTGTCGATGTCCGGCGGGAGACGCAGCACCCGGTCTCTGTCCAGAGCCACATTGTCCTGCATGAATCCATCGAAACCGCTGGCGCGGAACTTGGAACTTCTCAGATAATTTTCTCCAATGATATCGTCTTTTTCCACCGGAGTGTTAGGAATCATGACCACCAGCTCGCCCGGTTTGAATTCGCCCAGCGGGTCGTAAACCACATCGCCAATGCCTTCGTGTATCAGTGCCATAGGAAGCTTTTTGGCAAGAATCTCCGCCGGACGGCTTCCCTGATAATAACGCTGGTCCGCGTGGCAGATAGACAGATGGGTCGGGCGGACCACAATCTGTTCTCCGTTTAAATCAATATCATTAAACGCCACCTCAAATCTTCGGGGAGCGACCAGCCGGTATACTGTATTTAACATGTTTATTCTCCTTTTATCAATGTCTCAGCAACTCTCAAGTCATATGGATAGGTGATCTTGATATTAAATACTTCGCCTTCCACCAGATAAACCTTTTCTCCCTTCATAACGCAGATCTTGCAGGCATCGGTGAGGATCTTCTTCTCCTCCGGTGTCAGTGATTCATAAAGCTCTTTCAAACGTTTTGCCTTAAAAGACTGCGGGGTCTGCCCCTGATACATGATGGAACGATCCGGAATATTGCTGATCACCTCATGTCCCTTGCTCTCCACGATGGTGTCTGATGCCGGGATTACCGTATCGCAGGCGCCGTACTGGATAGCGTAATTGATATTATCTTCAATGATACGGTGTGTCAGGAACGGGCGTACCGAATCATGGGTCACAATGATGGTATCATCATCCAGTCCGTACTCCTTCTCAATGTAACGGATGGAATTCATGATGGTTTCATTTCTCGTCTCTCCGCCTTCGATGACCACAATACGCTCTGTATTCTTGAAATCTTTCTTGATCAGATTCTTTGTATGGTTAATCCACTGATTCGGGCAGAGCACGATAATCTTCTCGAACCTGCTGTTAACATAGAACTTCTCAATGGTGTGGATGATGATCGGTTTGTCGCCGATGGTCAGAAACTGTTTCGGTTTCTCCACATTTCCCATTCTGCTGCCGATACCCCCGGCCAAAATTACTCCAAATATCATGGTTTCCTCCTTGCTTGTCCCAAAAACGGGACGGTTTAATCATTCATTCAGATACTCTGACTGGCAGAAATTCTCCTTCACTGCCGCAGATACAGCTGCTCCAGATACCAGAGCCCCGTCTTTGTCCGGAAAATGTTTTTCTTTACATTTTCGGCCGTCTTCCGGCTGCATCCGTCTTCATAAAGATTGACCAGAAAATCTGCTTCCACCAGGATCTGATAATCAGCTCCTTCTATTTTATCATAAGTGTGATGGTTTGCAATGAGAAAGAGTACCCTGTCAATGATATCTTCCTCATACCCCAGAGACTGCAGCATCGGTTCCGCCACTGCCGGTCCTTCTTTTTCCTGATATTTTCCGGAAGAATTGCCGTATTTCTCCTCGCTGACCTTGATACCGATATCATGGACAATGGCCGCCGTTCTCAAAATGAACAGCTCCTCCTCCGGTATCTTTTCCGCCTCTCCGATACATCTGGCAAATTCATACACTTTCAGGAAATGCTGTATCCGTTTTGGATCTCCTGCATAATATGCCACCATATGCTCAATGAGATTCCGGTCTGCCGCGTCCGCATCGGTGTCACATACCGCTTTGGCGCCGGCTTCTCCCAGATTCTGCGCTTTTCCTCCGGTCTGTGACTCTTCCGTCAGAATCTCCCGGCGCAGGGCATCATAGAGTACCTTTGCCGGTGCGATATGTTCTGTCCAGAGACTATAATTGAGCACTGCCTGATTCACAAGCATCCCAAGGCCATTTACAGTTTTTGCGCCCCGGGCCTTCGCCCTCTTTAAAAACTCCGTCTCCGGCGGATTAAATACAACATCGCAGACGACCATCTCTTTCCGTATCTCTTCATAATGAATATCCGGTGCCAAATCGTCCGAAGCCCCGGACAATCCTCTATTCTCCGCCATACCGATACTGGTGGCGTTGACTAAAACTTCCGTATCCTCCGGTATTTTTGCCTGTCCTTCCCAGGAAATGTACTCTGCTTCCGCGTCAGTACGGTTTCTGATCAGCTCCGCCAGTTCCCGTCCGCGCTCCGCATTCCGATTGATGATATAAATCTTTCCTGCTCCTGACACTGCGCACTCCACAGCCACCGCTCTGGCCGCGCCGCCGGCTCCGAGAATGGTCAGTACTTTTCCGGATAAAGAGACGCCGGCCTCCATTAAAGAGGTGACAAAACCTTTGCCGTCGGTGTTTTCTCCCACCAGAACGCCGTCCCGGTTGCATACGGAATTCACCGCTCCGATGATCTCCGCCGATAAAGATAACTCATCCAGAAAAGGAATCACATCCACCTTGTGGGGAACCGTCAGATTGACGCCTTTGATTCCAAAGAAACGAACAGCCTCCATGGCCTTCTGCAATTCTCCTTTTTTCACCTGCAGCGTAAGGTACCGGTAATTCAGTCCCTGGGCCCGATAGCCGGCCTCCATCATCACACCGGTGGGATTCTCTTCCACCGGATCACCAAACAGGCATGTCAGCTCCGATCTGTAATTTTTTTCCATAATTATATGCCTCCCATCCGCCGCTCTTTTGCAGCTTCTGATGTCTTATCTTTCTTTTCCTGTGCTGTCATGGATCATATTCCCGTTTATTATACTGAAAGCTCCCTGGGAAAGTCAATGTTTTCTACCGAAGGAAGCGCCCCGGACATAGAAAAAGGGAACCGCTGCCGCAGTCCCCTTATATGCTCTTCATTTGTAAAATTGATCATCCCTCTGTCTCTCCGGCCAAAACTTATTTCCAGATTGGTCCGTAAGCCAGCTTCAGCTTATTAATCTGCTGTGTGGTGACATTGCCCAGCGCATTGACAACCGCCTGGTAAGTCTTCGGACGGCTCTTCTGCAGAGCAGAAGGATTCAATGTGTAATCCTTGAACGACTCCGCGAAATACTCTGATGCATTCTGTGTCACGTAATTCTTATTGGTTCCTGTATATTTCCCTTTCTCTTCATTATAGATGGCGGTAAAATCTGCCTTCTTATCCACATTGCCTGCCACAAAGGCAAGGAAATGTCCCATCTCATGATAAACGGTATCTCCTGCTTTCTGAAGGATGATAGCCTGGTTTCTTGCATTAAAATATCCTGAATAGGATACGGAAGGATCAATGGTCACTGTAAAGCCCAGTGTGGTGTAAGCGTTCATCACTGCGCTGTTAAGCTTCGGCGCCAGTGTCTTGATATCCACGGTTTTGGCGGACTCTGTATTGTTCGCCGCCTGCGCCTGCACACTGCCCGCTGCCTGTACGCTGACTTCCGTCGTGGTGGTCACCTTCGTAATGACAATCTTCTTTCTGGAATTCTTTTTAAACTTCTGTCTCTTTACCGTTACCACCGTGGTCTTTGTCACAATATCGTTGGAACCGTTCCTCTGGGTATCCGTGGACTCTTTCGTCCTGGTCTTCTTCTTAGTGCGGGTCTTCCTGGCCGGCTTTTTGAGCATCACCGTCTTCCTGGATGTCCGGGTCTTGGTGGTCACCTTCGGCTCTCCTGGCGTCAACGGCACTTCCTGTCCGTTACTGTCAATGATGATCGTCTCCTCATGATCGACAAAAGTGGTCAGTTCCGGCACATTGGAAGTTGCCTGACGATATGTATACACGCCTCCTCCGGCAATCAGCACCACTGTGCACAAAATCGCGATCTTACCGGCAAGTCCCCCGGTCCGCTTCTTATTCTTCTTAGGAGCATTCATACTGGTTTCACTATTATTCATATCTTTTCTCATATACACATCCCCCCTGACTGGCAGTATCAGAATATCACACAAAAAAATCTCATCCGGATACCGATTCCTTAATATGAAATGTAACCGTTCAGCCATGACAAAGTAAACTTTCAACACTGCTTCTGCTCTGCCAGATGCATTACTACAGGAAAGAATCCTGCAAAGCAGGATTCTCCGCCTGCGGCGGGTCGCGAAAGCGACATCTTCCTCTCCGCCGCAGTGCGATCTTCGCGGAGCGTTTTTTATTTCATAGGAATGCAATTTCCTATGAAATAAAATAATAAAACCGCTTATATCAGTTATATAAGCGGTCGCCAAATTACGGAATCATCTGAATCTCTGATACACATCCCAAATAAATGCGGCAACCGGCTGTCATAGTCCATACGGACCTTAGACCCTTGGCTTTGCGTCCCTGTCTTTCGGCAGGTTTGCCTTTTAAACTTTTATAAATTAAGTATAATATGCGGCTTTCTTTTTGTCAACCGGCTTTTCTCCCCTTTTTGAATATTTTCTCTTCACAAAAACAAGGAATGATGATATAATCAAGGACGTTGTGAATTTTCATCAGGTAAATCCTGCACGAAGAAGAACAGAACCTCTGCATTTGACAGGCAGTGGGAGAGCTTCCGCGAGCGGGGCTCTTTTTTTTCGTCAATTTTATCCGTCCAGCACGGACATTGGTGTTTCTGTTACAAACACCCATCATTTTTACATATAATGACAACCTTTTAACAGAATGGAGGATACCATGAAAGATTTAATTGAAATCCGGTGGCACGGCCGGGGCGGCCAGGGCGCGAAGACCGCCGCTTTGCTTCTTGCCGATGTTGCTTTCAGTACGGGAATGCATGTACAGGGTTTTCCGGAATACGGCCCGGAACGTATGGGTGCGCCGATCACCGCCTATAACCGTTTAAGTTCCAATATCATCCGGGTGCATTCCAATATCTATGATCCGGACTACGTTGTCGTTGTGGATGAGACTCTTCTGGACTCCGTCCACGTCACCGACGGTCTGAAAAAGGACGGTGCCATCGTCATCAACACTGCACGTCCAAAAGAAGAAATCATTCCAAAACTTAAGGGCTATGAAGGAAAAGTCTATACCATTGACGCCCGCCGGATTTCCATGGAAACTCTGGGCCGTTATTTTCCGAACTCCCCGATGCTTGCCGCCATCGTGAAGGTCAGCGGGATCATGGAAGAAGAACGTTTTCTGGAAGAAATGCGCAAGTCCTACGCTCATAAATTCGCATCAAAGCCGGAGGTCATCGAAGGCAATATGAATGCCCTTTCTCTGGCTTTACAGGAGGTACAGTAATGACATCAGATATCAGTAAATTAGGATTGGATGTAAAATGGCAGGATCTCACTCTGGGATGCACCGTAGTGGGAAGCTGCACCGCCGCCGAATTCCACACCGGAGAATGGCGGACCGACACTCCAAAATTCATCGAAGAAAAATGTAAACAATGCCTGCTGTGCGCGCCGGCCTGTCCGGACAGCGCTATCCCGATCGTGGACGGCAAGCGGGCCGATTTTGATTTTGACCATTGCAAAGGATGCGGCATCTGCGAGAAAGCCTGTCCATTCGATGCCATCGTCATGCTGAAGGGGGTAAGATAACATGGGTATTAAAGAACGTTTATCAGGAAATGAGGCGGTAGCCACCGCCATGCGTCAGATCAACCCGGACGTTATGCCTGCGTATCCGATCACTCCTTCCACGGAGATTCCGCAGTATTTCACCAGTTTTGTGGCCAATGGTCAGGTAGACACAGAATTTATCCCGGTGGAAAGTGAACACAGCGCCATGAGCGCCTGCATCGGTTCCGAGGCCGCCGGCGCGAGAACCATCACCGCCACTTCCTCCTGCGGTCTTGCCCTCATGTGGGAAGTTTTAAATGTGGCAGCTTCCGACCGGCTTCCGATCTGCCTCGCCCTCGTAAACCGTGCGCTCTCCGGCCCGATCAACATCAATTGTGACCACTCCGACGCCATGGGCGCCAGGAATACCGGCTGGATCCAGATCTTCGCAGAAAATAACCAGGAAGCTTACGACAACATGATCCAGGCTTACCGCATCGCGGAACATAAAGACGTCATGCTCCCGATCATGGTCTGCCAGGACGGTTTTATCACCAGCCATGCAGTGGAAAACATTGAACTTCTGGAAGATGATGTGGTGAAAAACTTCGTTGGTGAATACGCGCCGGAGCATTATCTTTTAAAGGACGGCGAAGCCATCGCCTACGGTCCATACGCCGTAACCAACTATGTCATGGAGGCCCGCCGGGCACAGATGCAGGGACTGCGCAATGCCAAACGGGTGGCTCTCGATGTGGCAGAAGAATTTGCCGCCATTTCCGGCAGAAAGTACGGTTTATTTGAAGAATACAGACTGGACGACGCCGACTACGCCATGGTACTGATCGGCTCCGCAGCAGGAACTGCTAAGGACACCGTCGATCAGCTCAGAGAGCAGGGGATCAAAGCCGGCATCCTGAAAATCCGTCTGTTCCGTCCGTTCCCGGCAGAAGAGATCGCCAACGCGCTCTCCCATGTGAAATATCTGGCCATCATGGACAGGACCGAAGACTTTAACACCAACTGCGGACCTCTGGGCGCAGAGATCAAATCCGCTCTTTATAATAAAAATCTCCATCCGGCAGTCATCAACTACTGTTACGGTCTCGGCGGCCGCGATGTGACTGTGGAAAGCCTCACATCCGTGTTTGAAGATCTGATGCAGATCGAAAAAACTGGTGAAACCGGCGAGACTTACCGGTATTTATCTGTCAGAGAATAGGAGGAAAGGTCATGGCTTATAATTTAAAACAGACTTTAAATAAAGAAGAAAGATTATCTCCCGGCCACAGAATGTGTGCCGGCTGCGGCGCTACCATTGCCGTAAGAAATGTACTGCGGGGTCTGCACGACGGTGATGAGGCTGTCATCACCTGCGCCACCAGCTGTCTGGAAGTCTCCTCTTTCATGTATCCATACACTGCATGGAAGGATTCTTTCATTCACGACGCCTTCGAAAACGCAGGCGCTACCTGCAGCGGCGTGGAAACTGCCTACCGCGCCTTAAAGAAAAAAGGCAAAGTCAAAAACACTCATAAATTCATCGCCTTCGGCGGAGATGGCGGTACCTATGATATCGGATTCCAGTCCCTTTCCGGCGCCATGGAACGTAACCACGACATGGTCTATGTCTGCTACGATAACGAAGCTTACATGAACACCGGTATCCAGCGTTCCTCCGCCACTCCGATGTACGCGGACACCACCACCACTCCGGTGGGAACTGACTCCGAAGGAAAGACTCAGAACCGCAAGGATCTGGCTCAGGTCATCGCCGCCCACAACATTCCTTACGTGGCCCAGACAACTTTTGTGAAAAACTTCAAGGACATCCACGTAAAATCCGAGAAGGCCATCTACACACCAGGCGCAGCCTTCTTAAATGTACTGGCACCATGTCCTCGTGGCTGGCGTTATGAAATGTCTGACATTCTCGAAATCTGTCAGCTGGCCGTGGATACCTGTTTCTGGCCGCTCTTCGAAGTCATCGACGGCGAATGGATCCTCAACTACGAACCGAAGAAAAAACTTCCGATCGAAGATTTTCTCCGCCCGCAGGGCCGTTTTAAACATCTGTTCAAACCGGGCAAAGAACACCTCATCGCTGACATTCAGACCGAGGTTGACCGCCGCTGGGATGAGCTTTTGAAGCGGGCGAAGTAATTATTTTTTGTACAGGTGCCAGCAGTTTTTTAATCAAACAGACAGTGACGTAAGGACCCATACGGATTCGCCCGGCTCGACCCTCAGGCGGACTGCCCAAGGATATCATTATGATATGGCTGTGCCAGTCCGCCTTCACAGCTCGCGGTCGAAAGCCGTATGGGTCCAAAACGTCATTTGTCTATTGCAAAATCACCTTGTTCCACCTTTACAAAAATCCTATATTATGTATAATCCGGATGATTCAAACTGACCGCGAAGCTGCCTGGGGGCTTACTCTACAGGTCCTTGTTACTTCAGTAGGTATGACTATAAATTTTAGCATTAGCTGGACCATATGTGGCCACAATCAAGTTGTTGGACCAACATAGGGCAGGCTTTTTATAAATCTCTATGCACATAGACTGCATTTGGAGAAGACAAGTCATTAATATGGTTTGACGACGACTGTGAGCGCAGGCGTCGTGTGACAGATTATACAATGGGATAGTTATCAGCCTGCCGAAGTGGAGGAGGAAAACTTTTATCAATGACTTGTCTTCTGAAAAGCAACTCTCTGTGTGCGGCAAGAGATTTACAAATCCCCACGCAATTCTTCATACGCCGCCAGATATTTTTCTTCCACTTCCTTTCGCGGCATTTCCTGAAACAGCGGCTTACTTTTTAGACCCGTTCCCGGCTCTCCGCAGCCGACATTCATATAATGAAGAAACTCATAATACAAAAGAGTTTTATCGATTTCTTTTATAATCTTTTCTTCCGCTGCTGTGGGCGTTCGCCCGGCAAATTTCCGGTAGATCATATCCAAAAGATAATCCTCCGCCTCCCGGTAGCCTTCCATGCGGGCTTTGACCGGCTGGATAAAATCCCCCAGATAGGCCTCCGCTCCATCGTGGAGCAGGCAGAACAGCTGGATCTGACGGGGCAGCTTTCTTGTTCTGGCTTCTTCCACACACTCCAAACAGTGCTGCGCCACCGTATGTACCTCCGGAAAATGTCCGTTGGCCCGGCAGATCATGGACAGAGCGTGGGCGATATCTTCCATACGCACCTGCTCTGGTTTTGGGTCCAGCGGATCCATAAAAAGGCCTGTGCATGTCATGATGTTCATTTTCTTTTCCCCTCTATGCTGTTGATTTTTTTATCCAGATACCAGAGAACAATCCCTGCATACTCTCGTTTCTTTCCTTCTGTATCACGCCGGGAATATTTTTGTTTCATAGTCTGAAGCATTTTATAATTCCAATTTCCTTTCTGCTTTTCATGACCAAGAGCCACAATCACACTATCAAGCACTGCTTTGCGATTTTGTTTCAGCAAATGGCCCTCACTGTTTAAATTCAGCGTCTCATTGAGGTCTCTGTTGATGGCTGGATTATCTGAATAAATTTCTCCAGATTTTGTTCTGTACTTTATTTCTCTGATTTGCTGTATATTTTGGGGATTAATTGTAAGAATCTGATTTCCTTTATGCGTATCGCAAGTATCCCATTTCCCTTTCTGCCCGTCAATATGTCCTTCGCAGACCCCAAACATATTTTTGTAATCCAGCTTTTGACTCTCTGTCAGTCCGTCTTCAGGATACCAATGCTCGATTTTCATATGATTTTCATCAATTCTTCTCATACAATACGCACACAATTTTCCCTGCTCATCTAAAAGATGTTTTCGAATATCTTCTTTATTACATCCGTCAAAATAAGCAAACTTTCCTTTTTTATATGATGTAAGAGATGAGGGTTCTTTTCCTTTTTTTATATAAAGCATAGAATTACTCCTCCAAAGCTGCGGTTTCTATTTCATAGCGTGTCCTCAACTTTGCGAGGATGGGATTCTGTGGCGCTGTGAGTTTTTCCAGATCATCTAATATTTTCCGTGCCTGTGAATAATTTTCTTCATCCATCTCATCACAGAATAGATCTATCACCTTCTGTATCTCTTCTGGTACTTCATTTGTTTTCTGAAAATAATTAATTGAAGTATTCACATCAATCCCATAATGCGAATATCCATACTCAGGTTCTCCGTTTTCTATATCAATAATCCACACATTTTTTGCGGAAGCAAACAAAATGGGCGCATGTGTCGTCGCAATAAATTGCACATTGGGAAATACTTTTCTAAGGGCATCAATGACTTCCCACTGCCATTTGGGATGCAAATGCATATCCAGCTCATCAATCAGGACAACTCCATTGGTATCAGCAATCTTCTCCCCCAGGAACGGATTTAAAACAGCCATTCTGTAGGCAATATCAAATACCATCCATATCAATGACTGAAAACCTGCGCTTAAATCCATCACCGGTAAAATCAATTCATTTTCCTGATACATCAGCTCTTCCATCTGCTTATCATAAAAAATCCGGCATTCTTTGCCATAATTCATCTGTCTCATAAAATTGGAAACGGTTTTCTTTACTGCCTCGTATTCTGCAACAGGTTTCTCTTTTTGCCATGCGACCTGTTCCATTTTTACACACCAGTTCAGTAATAATTTTATATTGGAGGCTTCCTGCAAAGTATCTGTATAACCTACAGTTCTGACATATTTTTTATGAAAAATATTTTCAGATTTTTCTCTTTTCTGAGACCATACTCTGCTGGCCGCCTGATAGCACAAAACCGGAAGCTCACTTTCCTCATTATTGGAAAGTTCTTCAGCCATTTTTGCAATATTTCTCGGTGACAATGTACTCCTGGAAGCCTGAACGCTATTTCTTGTCCTTACCCAGGAAAAAATTTCCCCTGTTTCTTTAAAACATGCATTCACAGCAACCTCAACTGGCACACAATATTTATAACTGCAGGAAGCATCTCCCACAGCGGTATACTGTTTCCTGATTTCATCTTTTGTAAAATGTCTGGTGGATACTCCGTCTATCCCTGCAATAAATCCTCCCAGCCCAACCGCCAGAGCTTCAAGAATAGAAGTTTTTCCTTTCCCATTTTCTCCTTTTATCAGATTAAATCCCGGCTGTAACTCCAGTCTCATGTTTTCAATGCCTTTAAAATTCTTTATTTCCACATCCGTCAAATACACATAACCACCTCCGATACGATCTCCATCTAACATTCTTCTGACAAAACATACTATATTTATCAAAATTATATAATAATTTTTTCTCCTTAACAATACCAACCCTTACAGACTCTGTCAGAAAAATTCCCATATGGGAAAAATAACGCAGACAACTTTCCGCCATCTGCGTTATCCTCATTTGTCATTAATGATTATTTCGCCACAATATTTACGATTCTGCCCGGCACGTAGATTTCTTTACGGATGGTTCCGGTCAGTTTCTTGCCGAGGGCATCTTTTGCCTTGGCGAGAACGTCATCTTTATCGGCGTCTGCCGGGATGAAGATGGTGCAGCGGGTCTTTCCGTTGACCTGTACAGGAATCTCGATCTCGTCGTCCTTCATGGCATCCTCGTCGTATTCCGGCCATGTCTGGTCGAATACGGAGTCAGTGTGGCCAAACTGCTCCCACAGCTCCTCTGCGATGTGCGGAGCGAATGGTGCGAGAAGAATGGTGTAAGTTTCCAGGGTGGTCTTATCCACGCCGCCTTTTTTGCTCAGCTCAATGAGCTTGTTGTTGTATTCCATGAAACCGCTGACAACAGTATTTAAGCTGAAGGAATTGAGACGGGTGGTGATATCATATACCAGTTTGTGACGTACTTTCACCAGCTCATCGGTCTCTGCCACATCTTTATCCTTGTTGTCCATGGCCATCTTCCAGAAACGGTTCAGGAAACGGTATACGCCGTCGATTCCCTTGTCATCCCACTCGGAATCCAGCTCTGGCGGTCCCACGAACAGCTCGTAAAGACGCAGGGAGTCACAGCCGTAATCTCTTACCAGGTCGTCCGGGGAAACTACATTTCCTTTGGACTTACTCATCTTGATACCGTTCTTTCCGGTGATCATACCCTGGTTGAAGAGCTTCTTGAACGGCTCGTCGAAGTCGATCACTCCGATATCATATAAGAACTTCGTATAGAATCTGGAATATAACAGATGGAGCACCGCGTGTTCCACACCGCCGATATACATATCAACCGGCAGATATTTGTCTGCTTTTTCCTTGCTTACCAGCTCTTTATCATTCTTGTTATCCACATAACGCAGGAAGTACCAGGAAGAACCGGCCCACTGCGGCATGGTGTTGGTCTCTCTCTTCGCCGGAGCGCCGCAGCACGGACAGGTGGTGTTCACCCATTCCGGAATGTCTGCCAGCGGAGATTCTCCGGTTCCGGTCGGCTGATATTTCTCTACTTCCGGAAGCAGCAGCGGCAGCTCTTCTTCCGGTACAGGTACAGCGCCGCATTTCGGGCAGTGTACGATCGGGATCGGCTCGCCCCAGTAACGCTGACGGGAGAATACCCAGTCACGAAGCTTATAGTTCACTTTCTTCTTACCGATGCCTCTCTCCTCGATCATGGCAGGCGCTTCTTTTTTCAACACAGCGGATTCCATGCCGTTCCACTCGCCGGAATTGATCATGGTTCCCACAGCGTCAGTGTAAGCCTCTGTCATGTTCTCAATCTCTTTTCCGTCCTTGGCGATAACCTGAATGATCGGAATATTGAACTTCTTCGCAAACTCAAAGTCACGGTCATCATGGGCAGGCACGCACATGATGGCTCCTGTACCGTAATCTGCCAGTACATAGTCGGCCAGCCAGATTGGAATCTTGGCGCCGTTTAACGGATTGATGGCATAAGAACCTGTGAACACACCGGTCTTTTCCTTATCCTGCAGACGATCCACATTGGACTTCATGCTGGAATCAAAAATGTATTTTTCCACCGCTTCTCTGGTCTCATCGGTGGCCAGCTCTTTGGCCAGCGCATGTTCCGGAGCCAGGACCATGAAGGTTGCGCCGTAAAGAGTATCCGGTCTCGTGGTATATACGGTGATCTTATCTTCTCTTCCGTCTACCTGGAAATCCACCTCAGCGCCATAGCTCTTGCCGATCCAGTCAGTCTGCATCTTTTTCACCTTTTCCGGCCAGTCCAGCTTGTCCAGGTCATTTAACAGACGATCTGCATATTTGGTGATGCGGAGCATCCACTGTTTTAAGTTCTTCTTGGTAACCGGGGAACCGCAGCGCTCGCAGCAGCCGTCCACAACTTCCTCGTTGGCAAGACCGGTCTTACAGGACGGACACCAGTTGATCGGCATCTCTTTTTCATAAGCCAGTCCGGCTTTGAACATTTTTACAAAGATCCACTGGGTCCATTTGTAGAAGCTTGGATCCGTGGTATTGACTTCCATATCCCAGTCATAAATGGCCGCAATCTCATTGATCTGGCGCTTGATGTTTTTGATATTCTGTTCTGTGGTAATTTTCGGATGGGTTCCCATCTTGATGGCATAGTTCTCAGCCGGCAGACCGAATGCATCCCATCCCATCGGATGAATCAGATAATAGCCCTGAAGCATCTTATAACGGCTCCATACATCACTGATCACATATCCTCTCCAGTGTCCCACGTGAAGACCGCTTCCTGAAGGATACGGGAACATATCAAGACAATAATATTTCGGCTTCTTGCCGTCGTTGACATTAACGGGATGTTCCTCCCAGTTTTTACGCCATTTCTGCTCAATGGCTCTATGGTTATAAGGTGTTGCCATTCTTCTTTCCTCCTGCATCACTATTTGTCATTCTGTTTTGTCATTCTTTACTGATTTTATCTCATTTCTTATTCTGCCGCCAGTACATTTTTCTTTACGGTAAATGTAACTTTCAAAGACTTTGTCAGTAGTGTCTTTGGATCAGTGACCGTATAGGTCACTTTATATTTGCCCGGCTTTGCTGTGTCGACCTTTCCCCTGACCTTTACATTCTCCAGCAGATCCGCCGTCGATGTGGTCCGGGATGTCACTTTGATCAGCTTCTTCAAAAACTTTTTGCTGGCTTTGCTCCCGTAAGCGAGCTTCGTGGAAGCGGACTTCTTAAGCTTAAGCTTCGGATAATACGGGTTCGCCGGATCCGGATCCGTCGGGTCCCATCCCGTCCTGCTGGCCGTGGAAATCTTCAGCTTCTTTCTGTCCGGTTTCTGCAGCTTCCTGGTATCGCCGATCACCACTTTGGTTCCCACACCGCAGTTATCATACAGCCACTTGGCATCAACCACCGCCAGACGGATACAACCGTCGGACGCCTGAGTCCCCAGCTTATTGTATTCCTTTGTTTCCAGCTGATTCTTGCTGGTCCTGTAATACGGCACTGAGTGGAACAGATACGGTCCGTGTATCCTCATACAATACTGTCCGTATACGCCGCCGTAAAGCGCGTGCCAGCGCATCTTGCTCACCGTGGTATAAGTTCCCCGTATAGTGGAATAATTTCTTCCTGTGGAACAGTACATGGCCCGCACCACTTTGCCGCTCTTTGCATCGACCACATTGACAATGTTGGTCTTCCGGTTGACGTAAATTGTATACCGGCTGGCCGCCTCCGCGTCCATCCCGTGTCCGTACACAAACGCCGCCGCAAACAACAGCAGCACCGCCGCCATGACAGATCGTCGTATTTTCATGAATCTCTCCCTTTCCTTCTGCCGCGCCGCCGCGGCTCTGACTCTCAATATTCCGCGGATATTCTTCCTGCGGCATATTGCTCAACACATTTTCTGAATAATATGACTCTGTGCAGCAGCACATTTCTTCCCGACAGAAGATTTGCCAAATGGGAAATGAGACACTACACCAGGTATTATTATATAATTTTTCTCCCGTTTGTAAAGAAAAAGTTGTTGAAAAAGTGCCTGTAAACCCTCAAAAAACCTCATTTATTGCCCTCTTCTTCAAAATGTGATATAGTAAACGGGACAAATCGAACATTTTTATTTTAAAAAAATCCAAAGGGGCTGACGCGGCGTTTCATCCGCCTGTTTCCCCGGCGGAATTTTTAAAGTAAAAATGAATGCAATGAACGAGGAGGCGTAATCATGATTGAATTTAACCATTTTAACTTTAACGTTCTGGATCTGGAAAAAAGCATCGCATTTTATAAGGAAGCACTTGATCTTTCCGTTGTCCGCGA
Source organism: Eubacterium sp. An11 (assembly GCF_002161065.1). Lineage (GTDB taxonomy): Bacteria > Bacillota > Clostridia > Lachnospirales > Lachnospiraceae > Anaerobutyricum > Anaerobutyricum faecale. Next base: position 21,705 of record NZ_NFLV01000013.1, read on the forward strand.
AAAGAACGCATCGGACGGCAGCTACAAGATCGTTTATCTGGGAGACGGACGTACCGGATTCTCTCTGGAACTCACCTGGATGCGCGACCGCAAAGAACCTTATGACCTGGGAGACGAGGAGTTCCACCTGGCTTTCAAAACCGACGAATACGATGCCTTCCACAAGAGACATGAAGAAATGGGCTGCATCTGTTTTGAAAATCCTTCCATGGGTATTTATTTTATCAATGACCCGGATGGATACTGGATTGAGATCGTTCCGGTGAGATAGGGGTTTCCCCGGACAATTCTCTTAAAAGGAATTTTTATGCGTTACAATAAATCATCCATACAAAAGAGAAGAAAGCAGCTCCATTCCAGGAAAAAGAGAATCCACAGTTCTCTTTCCATTGTGATATTTAAAGTCTTTCTGCTGCTGCTCCTGGTGATCATCGCCGGAGGCGGCGGATTGATTTTCGGCTCCGTGCAGGGAATCATCGAGACGACTCCCACTGACTACAATCTGAAGCCGAAGTATTCAGCAACGATCATTTACGATGACAGCGGACAGCAGGTGGAATTTCTAAGCGACTATTCTTCCAACCGTATCATCGTCAACTATGACCAGATTCCTGCCAACCTGAGAAATGCATTTATCGCCATTGAGGACGAACGGTTCTATGAGCATAACGGTGTGGATTTAAAAGGCGTGATCCGCGCCGGTATCACTGCCATCCAGAATGGGGGCGCCACCCAGGGCGCCAGCACCATCACACAGCAGCTCATCAAGAATAATGTATTTGAGATCGGCGGCGAGACGAATTTTCTCGCGAAGGTCAAACGGAAGATCCAGGAACAATATCTGGCCATCCAGGTAGAGAAAACCACTTCCAAGAAAGAAATTCTCACCGATTACCTGAATACCATCAATCTGGGCAAGGGAACCCTGGGCGTGGAGTCCGCTGCCAACTATTATTTTGATAAATCGGTTGACCAGCTCACTTTGTCGGAATGTGCCGTGCTGGCAAGCATCACAAAGAATCCCACCCGGCTGAATCCCATCGATCACCCGGAGGATAACAAAGAACGGCGGGATATTGTTCTCAAGAAAATGTACGAGCTCAATTACATTTCCAGTGAAGAATATGAGACAGCTCTCTCTGACGATGTATATTCCCGTATTTCCAAAACTCAGGCCAGCTCCCGGCAGTCGGTGTACTCTTACTTCACCGATGCGCTGATCACGCAGATCGTAGAGGACCTGCAAAACGAATACGGATATACCCAGTCCCAGGCCTATAACCTGGTATACCGGGGCGGACTTCGGATCCATTCCACCCAGTCCACCCAGATGCAGGATATTGCGGACACCGTCATCAATGACAAGAGTAATTATCCGGTGAACACCGATTACTCTCTGGAATATGACCTGCATGTCACTCTGGAAAACGGTGATACCGTCACATACACAGAGCGGGATATCCGGGATTATTTCCGCAATGCCGGCGATACTGATTACCGGACCATATATCCTACCAAAAAGGCCATGAAGAAGGCGATCCGGACTTTCAAGAAGAACACCCTGTCTGATACTGACGAGATTCTTTCGGAAACCATCCGCTTTGCCCTGGAACCGCAGATTTCCTACTCGCTCATCGACCAGGCCACCGGCCAGGTGAAGGTTCTGGTGGGCGGACGCGGAGAAAAGAAAGACGATCTGGCTTTAAACCGTGCCACCGCGTTTACCAGACAGCCAGGTTCCACCTTCAAGATTCTGTCCACGTACGCCCCGGCTCTCGATACCGGCGGCATGACTCTGGCCACCGTTTTCGACGATGCGCCGTACACTTACGAAAACGGCGACGAAGTGACCAACTATAATCCGGATGAATACCGGGGACTCATCACCATCCGGGACGCCATCATTGACTCCAACAATATCGTGGCGGTAAAAGCGCTGACTCAGCTTACGCCGCAGGTGGGCTATGATTTCCTTCTGAAACTGGGATTCACCACCCTGGTCAATAACCGGCAGACCGCCAGCGGCGGCACGGAAACGGATGTAAACCAGGCGCTTTCTCTGGGCGGTATCACAGACGGTGTCACCAACGTGGAACTGACCGCCGCCTATGCGGCCATCGCCAACCACGGATATTATAATACACCGATTCTTTATACCAGCGTGGAGGACAGCCACGGCAACGTTCTCCTTCAGCATGAGTCTTCCCCAAAACAGGTGATGAAGGAAACCACCGCCTGGCTGCTGACCGATGCCATGAAGGATGTGGTCTCCGAGGGAAGCGGCGTGGAGGCCCAGCTTTCCTCCGACATGGCTGTTGCCGGCAAGACAGGAACCACTTCCAATAACTTTGATTTCTGGTTCTGCGGTTACACACCGTACTACACGGCGTCCATATGGACCGGCTATGATTATAATACCTCTTTCGAAAACGAGGACGATTATCATAAAGTTATCTGGGCAAAGATCATGGATCAGATCATTGACGCGCAGCAGCAGCAAATCCGCGATTTCGACGCCTGTGAAGGTATTCGCACAGCTACCATCTGCGCCAAATCCGGAAAGCTTCCTGTCAGCGGCGTCTGCTCACAGGATCCGGAGAAAAACATGGAACGTATTGAATATTTTGAAGCGGGAACAGAACCGAAAGAAAGCTGCAGCAGCCACATCGTGGTCACCTTCTGTTCTGAATCCAACCGGGTAGCCAGACGTTTCTGTCCGGATGATCTTCTGTATCAGAGAGTCTTCCGCATCCGGCCGGATGGCTCCAGCGGAGTGACGGAAGATACCCCGTACTGCCTGAACTTCAATATTGATTCTTATAAATGCAATATTCACACCAGACAATGGTATGAAGAACAGGAACGGCTTCGGCAGCAGCAGGAACAGCTGGCTCCGGCCGCTCCCGGAAGCACTGAGTCCGAGGAGGTCCTGGAGAGCGCCTCCGGAGACTCTTCCTCTTCCGGACAGAGTCCTCCGGGACTTGACGACATCGCCAATTCCATACTGGATATGTTCCGTTAATTTCAGATATGTAAAACAGGCTTCCTTTCGGAAAACAGAACACAGCACATGTGTCTGCCCGGAAGGAAGCCTGTTTTTTTGTCTCTTTTACTTTTTCATTTTCGGCTTGAAAATCAGCGAAGCCAGATAGGAAAATACCAAAGCGGCGCTGGTTCCCGCTGCCGCCGCCTTAAATCCGCCCTTGAACAGTCCGATGAAGCCCTCATCGTTGACTGCCTCCATCACGCCTTTGGAAAGATTATATCCAAAGCCGGACAGCGGCACGCTGGCCCCGCACCCGGCCCACTGCTGAAGGGGCTCATAGATTCCGACGGCTCCCAGAATCACTCCGGCGATCACCAGCAGCACCAGGACCCTTCCCGGCATCAGTTTCGTATGATCCAAAAAAATCTGCACCAGCATACAGATCAGTCCTCCCACAATAAATGCTTTCAGATAAACCATGTCATATCTCCCTTCATATTTTATACATGTTCCAGCCAGACCCCGTGAGCAATTGACGGAATCGTCCTTCCCTCATTGGAAGATACCTGCGACAGCAGCGCTCCCGTCGGCACAAACAGCACCCTGTTCCATTCCCCGGAAAACAGCTTCGGAAGGATCATGCCGGACAGGACCACTGCGGAACAGGCACAGCCGGAACCGCCGGCATGGGTATCCTGCTGTTCTTCATCATAAATCTGCATACCGCAGTCCATATGATTGGCCGTAATATCCATTCCGTTTTCCCCCAGAAGAGAAAACAGAAGTTTCTGTCCCACAGCTCCCAGATCTCCGGTGACAATATGATCAAAATCCGAAACCTTCATCTGAAAATCTTCCAGACTCTGATAAATGGTATCGGCGGCCGCCGGAGCCATACACGCTCCCATATTAAAAGGGTCCTGCACTCCGTAGTCTTTGATTTTTCCCGTGGTGATGCCGCGGATGACAACGCCGCCCTGTCCCGGCTGACCGGCTGCATTTCCCAGCAAAAAGGCTCCGGCTCCCGTCACCGTCCACGTGGCGCTGTAGGGGCGCTGATTTCCATATCCCAACGGGAACCGGAACTCTTTCTCTGCGCTGGCAAAATGGCTGGAACAGGCCGCCAGCGCCAGATCGGCAAAACCGCCGTTGACTGCCATGGCCGCCATGGACAGAGTCACACCAGCGCTGGAGCAGGCGCCGTACACCCCGTAATAGGGAATGTTCAGCTGCTTGATTCCAAATGAAGATGCGATCAGCTGTCCCAGCAGGTCTCCGCTGAAAGCCATCCGCACATCCTCCTTCTTCCTTCCGGCCTTTTTTAAGGCAATCTCGCAGGCAGACCTGATAAACTGGCTTTCGCTCTCCTCCCAGTTATCCTGCCCGAACAGAGGATCCTCCACAATGAGATCTATGTTTTTTCCCAGCGGTCCTTCTCCCTCCTTACTGCCTCCCGTACAGGCATGACTGATAATCCTGACCGGTTCGCGAAAACGCACACTCTGTTTTCCTGCCATCTGATTCATGGACACTACCACCTTTCTCTTTTTTATCTGCTGAAAGATAGCATTTACATTTTTTCGCAGAAATATGCCTGGCAGCAATCAGATGACAGTAAAAAGAATCTCACAGGCGCCATATCTGCATTGCCAGGCGCAGTGCGATCCTTGCGGAGCGTTTTTTATTTCATAGGAATGCAATTTCCTATAAAAAAATCCCCTGCCACATGTTTCCATATGACAGAGGATACTGATACCATATATAATTTTTAATATGATTCTTGTTTTTATTTTCTTCTGGCGTCGAGAATCACTTTCACGATCTGGATGATCAGAGTCGGGGCGAAAGCGAACAGAACGATCATACCCAGCTGTACGCCGGTCAGTGCCACAGTCTCAAAGAGACGTTCCATAACCGGAACCAGAAGAACGATGGCCAGAAGAACCACGCCGGCGAAGAATGCCGCGATGGTCCACTTGTTCGAAGTCAGACCCAGCTTGAAGATGGACGCCTTGCCGCGGCAGTTAAAGCCGTGGAACAGACGCGCCAGTGTCAGTGTGGCAAATGCCATGGTGACCGCAGTCTGCGTGGATGTTGATAATCCGAAATAGAATGCGGACATGGTTGCGATACCGATCAGCAGGCCGTAATATCCAAGCTTCAGCAGGAAATCTTTGGTGAGGATTCCTTCGTTCGGATCACGAGGCGGTTCTTTAAGAAGGCTCTCATCCACTGGCTCCATACCGATGGCCAGTGCCGGCAGGGAGTCGGTCAGCAGGTTGATAAACAGCAGCTGCACCGGTGCCAGAGGAGTCGGCAGCCCCATCAGGGAGCAGTACAATACCACCAGGATACCCGCCATATTACCGGAAAGCAGGAACTGAATGGCATTCCGGATGTTCCGGTATACGTTTCTTCCGAAAGATACTGCTTTAATGATTGTCGCAAAGTTATCATCGGCAAGAATCATAGCCGCCGCGTCTTTGGATACCTCCGTTCCGGTGATACCCATGGCAACACCGATATCCGCCTTCTTGAGAGCCGGAGCATCGTTGACACCGTCACCGGTCATGGCAGTGATTCTGCCCTTTCTCTGCCATGCGTCCACGATACGGATCTTGTTCTCCGGTGAAACACGGGCATAGACAGATACTTTCTCTAAAACATTATCAAGTTCTTCATCGGACATGGCATCAACTTCCTGTCCGGTCAGAGCCACATCTCCGTCGTGGAAAATACCGATCTGGCGGGCGATGGCCGCTGCGGTCACCTTATGGTCACCGGTGATCATCACTGTCTTAATGCCGGCGCTGGCTGCGTCTGCCACCGCTTTTTTGGACTCTTCTCTCGGCGGGTCCATCATGGCTGTAAGACCGATGAATGTGAAATCATTCTCATCATCCAGGGAGAGGGTATCGTCTTCCTCCACCTCTTTGATGGCAAAAGCCAGGACACGAAGACCATTTTCGGAAAATGCCTGATTCTGTCTGAGAATCTCTTCCCGGTCGTCCTCGGTCATTTCCCGGGTCTCTGTCTCGGTCATGATATAACGGGTTCTGTCCAGGAGCACATCGAGGGCTCCTTTGGTAAGGATGGTCGGAACGCCGTGAATCCGGTATTTGGTACTCATCAGCTTCCGGTCAGAGTCAAATGGAATCTCTTCCATACGAGGCATCATGCTTCGGATATCTTCCTCCGTGATGTGCGCATCATTGAGGCCGGCTCTTCTTGCCATGACAAGCAGGCTGTATTCCGTCGGATCACCGATCTCTTTTCCATCGTGGTTGGAAGAGTCGTTGTTGAGCACTGCTGTATAGAGGAAATACCGGTGCAGCGCCAGATGAAGGTCCATCTCCTCCGGCTTCATGCATCTGCCGCCGGTATATACGTCGGTAACGGTCATTTTATTCTGTGTGAGAGTTCCTGTTTTATCTGAACAGATGACAGAAACGCTTCCCAGACTTTCCACTGCCTTTAATTCTTTCATGATGGCATTCTCCGCCGCCATCTTGCCGGTTCCCATGGCCTGTACGATGGTAACGATGGATCCCAGCGCCTCAGGAATGGCCGCAACAGCCAGCGCCACTGCAAACAGCAGGGAATCCAGAATCGGCATATCTCTGTACATGCTCAGGAAAAAGACAATGACACAGATAACCATAATGACAGCCGCCAGCTTCTTGCTGAACTCATCCAGACTCACCTGAAGCGGCGTCTTCTTTTCTTTGGTATCATTCATCAGGCCGGCGATCTTACCAATCTCCGTATTCATACCTGTTCCAGTGACCAGAACTTCCGCCCGGCCGTAAGTAACCAATGTTCCGGAATAAACCATATTCAGACGGTCTGCCAGCACTGCCTCTCCCTCGATATCCGCATCGGTCTTGTCAACACTGGCGGATTCTCCGGTCAGAGCACTCTCATTGACCTGCAGAGAATAGCAGTTAAGGATTCTTCCGTCTGCCGCCGTCATATCTCCGGCTTCCAGAAGAAGAATATCTCCCGGCACCACCTGGGAAGAAGGAACCTCCGTGGTCTTTCCGTCACGCAATACTTTCGCATGAGGGGAAGAAAGCTGTTTTAAAGCCGCCAGAGACTTCTCCGCCTTCAGATACTGTACGGTTCCCAGTACGGCATTGAGGATCAGCACGGCAATGATAACAATGGTACTCTCCACATTTCCTGATATTAAGGAAATGATCGCCGCAATGATCAAAATGATAACAAGGAAATCCGTAAACTGTTCCAGAAATACCTGATATCCTTTTTTTCTCGCCTGTTCTTCCAGAGCATTTTCTCCATACTCCTGTAAGCGCCGCGCCGCCTCTTCCGAAGAAAGGCCGCCTGGCTGCGCCTGCATCTGCTTCAGTAATTCATCCTGATGCATCTGGTACGTTTCTTTCATCAGAAAACCTCCTAGTTTTGTTTTGCAATTTTCCTCCATAGAACAAAAAAGACTTTTCGTGTATAACAAGTATACACAAAAAGTCTGATTCAACATCGTAAATGCTGCATAGATTCCGGATTACTTCTGTAATCGTACTGACGAAACACTATGACATGTCCTGTCCCGGACATGCAACTACTCCCTTTTTGCTCTTTTCGGTCTATTGTGTTGTTTCATACCTTATTTTATTCAAAAAATCCCCGCTGTCAATAATTCTTTTCATTTTTTTCCTGTTTTTCGCCGCTTTTGTGGAAATTGCCGGGAAATCCGGGGAAGATATTTCCGGCCATTCCCGGAAATATCCACCGGGACATCTGACAGATCCTAAACATACCCGCCTCTCAGTAATCCACTTTCATGAGGCAGAGACCGCCCGGAGGCGCCGTCGGCCCTGCCAGCTGGCGGTTCCTGGCTTCCAGAATCTCCGGCATCTGCTCCGGCTCCATCTTTCCTCTGCCCACTTCCAACAGCGTGCCGGTGAGGATGCGCACCATATTCTGGAGAAATCCGGTGCCGTGGAAATTAAAATAAATGAAGCCTCCCTTGCGGATAATTTCAATTTTATCGACCACGCGCACTGTGGACTTTTTCATCCTGGGATTGCCGCAGAAGCTTTTATAATCATGCTTCCCCTCCAGATAGGCGGCCGCGCGCCGCATCCTCTCCACATCCGGGTGGTAATCAAGGACCGTGACATACTTGCGCTGAAAAACCGGTTTCACCGGTCCGTCAAAACAGGTATAACAGTAAAGTTTGCCCACCGCTTTGTATCTGGCGTGGAACCGCTCCGCCGCCTCCCTCACTTCTTTCACCGCAATGTCATCGGGCAGATAGCGGTTCATATAATCCCGGATTTCTTCCGGAGACAGGCGGGTATCCATCACCGCGTTGGCGGTCATTGCTTTCGCGTGTACGCCGGCGTCTGTCCGTCCCGCTCCGATCACATCAATCTCCTCTCCGCACATCCTGGACAGCACATTTTCCAATTTACCCTGGATCGTGTCTCTGTCCGGCTGATGTTCCCAGCCATAGTAACGGCTTCCGTCATAACAAATGATCATCTTATAATTTTTCTTCATGATATTCTCCGTTCTGATTTATTTTTATGAAAACACGCGCCGTTTCGGAAGAACCTGCGCTGTTTTGTTGAAAAAGTACGTTTTCACAAGATACTTCTCTTTGTATAATCCCTCCTGTTTTACTATGATACCACACTTTCCGCCGGATTGACGTCAAAAATCTGTCGTTTTCTGTTTTGTCATGTCAAAATTGCATAATTTTTTTCTTTTTTTCGCGGTCTTTTCTCATCATAATGTAGCTTATTTATGCCGTTTTTTGGATATTCACAACTTATAGTTGTGATAATGATGAATTCTTGTTGTTTTTACAAATTTCTTTCAAATGTTACAATATCCTTATCATCAAGCAGAGGGAAACAGTGCTTGATAACAAACATATTCATACATGTATAAGGAGGAGATTGTTATGAGTATTATCAACTTGATCGCTGCTTTTGGCGGTGGCGCATTTGCTGCATCAATCGGTGCTCTGCCAGCATTTATCATGACTGGTGTGTTCGCTGTTGTTGGTGCCGTTGCTGGTATGTGTGGAGCAGGCGATGCTTCCAACATCCTTGTTAACTATTTCGCATTTGGTTCTTTCTTCGGACCACACATCGCATTCGCCGGTGGTGTTGCAGCTGCAGCATACGCTAAGAAAAAAGGTGTCAGCGAGAACGGTGCTGATATCGCTACAGCATGTGCAGGCTTCAATGCTCCTGACGTTCTGATCGTCGGTGGTGTATTTGGTGTTATCGGTTTCTTATTCAAAGAGCTGGTTGTTATGAACCTCTTTGCAGGAACCATTTCCCCACGTCTCGTAACAGACGCACCTGGAATCACAGTATTCTGTTCCGCTATCTTAGTTCGTCTGGTATTCGGCGGCAAGCTCAGAACAGGCGACAAAGTTGCCAGCCAGGGCGGTGCGTTCGGTAACACGATCGTGATCGGTATCTGCTACAGCTTAGTAGTTGCTGGTGTGTACTTTGCAGGTCTTGAAGTTGTTCCGATTGAGACATTCGGTGGACTTTACCACGTATTGATCTTCGGTATGGCAGCAGTTGGCTTAATCTTTGCTGAGATCGGACAGCCATTCTTCGGATGCCACCATATCGTTATCATCGCTGCTGAGACAGCAGTACAGTGCTACAACAACACAGGAAATGTTTGGATGGCTCTGATCATGGCTATTATCTTCGGTACCATTTCCGCAGTTATTTGTGACGTTGAGACTAACCTTATTAACTCCGGTACCGATTCCCACATCGATGGTCCTGCATGTGCAATCTTTATCATGACCTTCGTTGTAAATGCTTGTTTCCCAGCATAATAACATTTTACAGATCATATTACAAGTCAGTGAAATACATAAAAAAGACCCTCTTTCGAGGGTCTTTTTTATGTCCTTTTATATTCTGTCAGATATTTTCCTGTTATTCTCTGTCCGTCCGTCTCTCTTATCTGACAAAAACACTCTTATGCTCTTAACGTCTGATAACACAGCCGTCTTTTATAACCATCTGAAGTTCCAGCTCATCATTCCAAAGTACCAGATCCGCTTTCTTTCCCGGCGTCAGGGAGCCGTAATCTGCTTCCTCCCCGAGACTTTTTGCCGGATGGATCGTGGCACAGGCGATGGCCGTCTCCAGAGGAATATCCATCGTTTTCACCGCGGTCCGCACGCAATCCGGAAGAGTTGTCACAGAGCCTGCCAGCGAACCATCGGATACCAGTGTGGCATGATTGCCGCGTACCTGCACGTCCTGACCGCCGAGGGTGTAAATGCCATCCGGCATTCCCGCTGCCCGCATACTGTCACTGATAAAAATCATGCGCTCTTTCCCCATGAGGGAGAATGCTCCGCGAACTGCCGACGGATGGATGTGCACGCCGTCGCAGATGATCTCTGCCATCACATGACTGCTGTCCGCCGCCGCTCCTATGACGCCCGGCGCCCGGTGAGTGAACGGAGGCATGGCGTTATACATATGGACCAGATGATTGGCTCCCGCGTCAAAGGCGGAAAGGGCCGAATCATAATCCGCGTTGGTATGAGCCAGGGAAACTGACATCTCATCGCTGACATCCTGAATAAACTGCTCCGCCTGCTCTCTTGATACTTCCTCCGGAGCAAGACCGATGAACTTCACCAGACCGTTGGCGGCCTTCTGGAACCTTCTGCAGATATCCGCGTCGCAGGCCAGGATATACTGCGCGTCCTGGGCGCCTTTTTTCACCGGACTGATGAACGGACCTTCCATGTTGACCCCCAGCAGATCGGCCAGAGACGCCGCTTCTGTCCGCCTGCGGGCACGAAGTTCCGGATCGGCTTCCCCGTCCGCCTCGCTTTTTCTCCGCTCTTCCTCTTTTTTAAAGGCGGCGCCGTTCCCGAGGATCTGCACCAGCTCTTCCACCGGGAGAGTCATGGTTGCCGGCGCGATGGCCGTCACGCCGATGGACGCCTCATAACGGGCGATCTCCTCCACCGCCTCCCTGGTCCCGTCACAGAAATCATATCCTTTGCATCCGTGAAAATGCAGATCGATCATTCCCGGAAAACAATAACATCCCTGTCCATCAATCTGTTCCTCTTCCGCTCCGAGGATCTCTTTTGGAATCTCTCTTCCGGTAAATACCTGCTCGATTCTGTCGTCCCGAAGCAGTACGGCGCCGGGAACGAACTTCTCTTCTTCCGTAAATACACTTACATTATAAATAATCATTGTAATCTCCATTCTGCCGCCTGTGACAGTCCATTGTCACAGGCGGCAGCAAAAGTCAAATACTGTCTGTATCCCTTTATCTATTTGATTGCTGATAAAGCAGCCTCATCGGCGATCACGATCACATCAGAATGCATCTGTAAAACAGAAGCCGGCACCTGCGGTGTGATCGGTCCGTATAATGCTTTTTTGAGGATCTCCGCCTTGTCAGCTCCGCTGACGATCACAAGGATCTTTTTGGCTTTCATGATCGTACCGATTCCCATGGTATACGCCTGTCTCGGCACATCATCCTCGGAAGCGAAAAACCTTTTATTCGCTTCAATGGTGCTAGGCTGCAGGTCAACGCAGTGAGTCCCTTTGTCAAAACAATCGCCCGGCTCATTGAAACCGATATGTCCGTTATGTCCCATACCAAGGAGCTGCAGATCCACCCCGTTCAGAGATTCGATCAGAGCGTCATATCTGCGGCACTCTTCATCCGGATCCTCTGCCAGACCATTTGGCAGGTAAGTATTGTTCGCATCAATGTTTACCTTATCAAAAAGATGTTTGTGCATAAAATAGTAGTAGCTCTGCTCATTCTCTCTGGAAAGTCCTCTGTACTCGTCCAGGTTGACGCTCTTCACTCTGGAGAAATCCACATCCCCTTTGTTATACCAGTCCACCAGCTGCGCATACATTCCCTCCGGGCTGGATCCTGTTGCCAGTCCCAGGACACAGTTCGGTTTCATGATCACCTGAGCAGAAACAATATTCGCCGCTTTTCTGCTTAAATCCTTATAATCCTTCGCCTCATAAATAACCATCATAACTCTTCCTTTCTGCTTTTTCTTCCGTCCATTATACAACAGTTCTTTTTTATATTCCATCTATTTTTTAATTAAATTAACCAGACAATCTTTATTATTTTATTTTCTTAATCATAGCTGCATTTTTTCTTTTTATATTTATTCGTCATGATGGCTTCCGCTGTGATGTCCCTGATTTTGTCCCCGGTTTTGCTGTCCACCGCTCTGCCGTCCACTTCCCTGTCCGCCGCTGTGATGCTGTTCCCGGCCGCCGCCGTGTTCTCTGTCGTCTTCTCCTCCCTGATATCTCCATCCGCCGGCTGTGCCGTCCGCATCTTCCTGCTCTGCGGTACTGCCCTCCGACGGATCAGCCTGTCCCGGCGACAGCGTTTCTATCCGCTCACGGATCTCTCTCATGGTCATCCCCCGTACTTCATCCACTGTCACATCCGGATCCAGCTTCTTAAGCTCGAGATACGCCCTGTATTTTCCGCAGGAAAGCCCCTCCTCATGGGCGGCCGTTATCTCTTCCTCATCGGCATGATAACAATGCATGTTTTTCTCCTGCGCCGTACAGGATTCCATATCTGAAAGGATTTTCTTCTGCTGATCTTCATCATAACCGGCCACTGCGATGGACACAAAATCTTCCTCTGACCGGTAATCCGCAAAATCCTCACTGTCCACAATGGCCCGAAAGGCGTCCATATATTTCATAAACCGGACATGCAGCTGGTCTGCCAGCTTCTGCCCGTCCTCATTATACGCCTTCACAGAGATTACCGTGTCAAATCTGTTGATGTTTAATTCAATGGACGGATTGACGTCGATGCTGATCACCGCCGTCGCTGAAAAATAAAACCGATATCCTGCCGCAGCCAGTACGATGAAAAAAAGGCAGGCGGCGGCTGAGAGCCATTTTCCGTACATCCGGCGGCCGCGCGCTTTTTCAGAAGCCGATGCTCTCGGCTCCAAATCCTGTGACTTTGCCGCCGGGGTATGGTTTTTCGCCTTCGGTTCCTGCGTCTGCGCACCCGCAACCTGCATTTTTGCCTCCTGCGCCTGCATTTCACGGAGAAGAAACTCCCTGGTCCTATCCTTCAGTTGTTCTTCCGCCCGGACTTCATCAAAGGCTTTTTTTATTCTGGTTTTCATCCGCATCACCTCCCAGCTTTTTCCGAAGTATCTTTTTGGCGCGATTTAACAGAGTATAGATCGTGTTTACATTTTTACCGAGAATTTTACCAATCTCCGGGGCGGTATACTCTTCATAATAATAAAGATACACCACATCCCGGTATCTGGCCGGCAGTGAAAGCACCGCCTCAAGCACCTCTCTGTTATCTTCCTGTATTTCCGCCGGCTGTTCCAGTACTTCATCGATGGACACCGTATGACTGCGAAAAAAATTCTTCAACAGATCTTTACAGGCATTGATCGTCACACGGATGAACCATGCCCTCTCGTGCTCTTCATTTTCAAAAGAAACAGAACTAAGGACATATTTCAAAAAGACCGTCTGAAATATGTCCTCGGTATCTGCATAATTTTTTAAATGTATCATGCAGAGCCTTCGAACAGTATCGGCATGCCGCTCGATAGCTCTATTCACCTCTTGTTCGCTCCGCATCGTCAAAAACTCCCGTTGCTATCTTCTGCATCCTCCACGGTGTCCATAACCATTTCCGTGATGTCCTTCTGTTTCTCCATGATGCCGGCCATAACCATATGACGCGGAAGATGCGCTCTGTGTACTTTGTGTATCCTGTGTGTTCTGATTTCTCCTCTGGCGATATCCGCCGGCCTCGTAATTATCGCAGACTCCGTCCTGATCCTCATCCACATAATTACGGCAGCCGCCGGTACAATCATAATAATTATGGAAGGTTCCCGCATAATTACAGGTGTTATTGCGCCTGAAATATGACCGGTCCGCCGACGGCGCCGTGCCCTGCTGTACTGTACTCTGCGCCACCTCTCCTGTCTGCACTGTACCTGCGTTGAGCGTCGCTGCCGTTCCCATTGTCAATAATACTGCTGCTCCCAGAACTCCAACTGCTATTTTTTTCATTTCTTTTACCTCCTGTCCTGATGTCGTGATTTTCCGTTTCACTATTAATACGACTGAGGCAGAGAAATCCTTTCAAAAAAATAAAAAAATCCGCAAAAAATTTTCAGCATGAAGCCGGATCTTTTTTTATTATATTTTGCCGCACTTTTGCTGTCAACTGTCCCTGCGCGTTTTCAGCCTTCAAAGCCTGCAATACCGCATCCGTTCTCTCTCATACTCTTTTTCCAGCAGCTTCATGAGCAGCCACAGCCAGATTCCCATTTTCCCGTCCTCACTTTATATATCCCGGCGATACCGCCGCTGTCATTATTTACAGTTTCTCTCATCTACACTGCGCCTATTCCGTCATCGGTTTTCCAGCCTCGCTGCTCGCATTTCGTCATCGGTTTTCCAGTCTCGCTGCCCGCATTCCGTCATCGCTCGGCGGCGCCGCGGTTTCACAGCCATCCGGCGCATTTGCAAAGCCAGTAAATGAATCCCACAATCCAGCTGGAAAAGATCCCGTACAATATCACAGGTCCGGCGATCGTAAAGATTTTGACGCCGATACCGAAGACCTGTCCTTCTGACTGGTATTCAATAGCCGGAGACGCCACTGAGTTGGCAAAGCCGGTGATCGGGACCAGAGTTCCTGCCCCGCACCATTTGGCCAATGGCGCGAACCACTGCAGTCCGGTCAATAGGACGCTGAGCAGGATAAGACTGACGCTGACAGTGATCAACGCATTCTCCTGACTCATGTGAAACTGGCGCACGGTCACCTGATGGATGATTTCCCCCAGCAGGCAGATGGCTCCCCCTGACACAAAAGCATGCCAGCAGTTGGTAAAGGAACTGAATTTTGGGGTCATCTGTTTGACCTGATCTGCGTATTCCTGTGTCGTTGGTTCTTTTTTCATTTTGTCTCTCCTTTCAGAAAATGTAAAATTGCAGGAAGCTGCCCACGCATTTTCCGATGGCCGCCGCCTTGATAAAATAAGGGAATCCTTTTCGCAGCCGGGTCCTTCTGGACAAGATCGGCACGATATTGATCACTTCCGCCAGAGCGCCGGCCAGACATCCCACAAAAATCCCTGTGAACAGTCCTCCCGCATCCACAATGACCGAAGCTATCACATGGGGAAGCCAGGACAGGTCCACCGCATACAGAGAAATCAGATTCATAGATATCAGGCCCAGAGCCAGGCTCGTCTCATAGAGAGGAATATGAGACGCGGTTTTGGTAATGGCGGAAAGCCTCGGAACGATTCCTATGAGACTGATAAAAGCCACAAAACCTCCTGCGGTGGCAAATCCCGCTGCCAGGGCGATCCACGCCAAAATCCCTTTAATCATTATTGCTGACATCCAGTTCTTCTCCTTTTCTGGACGCTCCCAGAAGAAATGTCTGGTTCACATCCCGCTCGTACAGACGCATCTGCACCTGAATGGGCGTCGGCTCGTTGGTCACTTTCTTGCCGGGCGTGTGATTAAAGAACAAAAAGACGCCCAGCGTCAGCCCGATGGAATAAAAAAGTTCTATAAAAGTCGCGCCCGTTGGTCTGGTTCCCAGAAATGTTTCATACAGCTGGGAAAATACCCGACTCATATCCACATCATTGTTATACCCCATAATCGAAATTCCCATACCGAGAAAACAGGTGACACAGATCAGGGCAATTTTCCCTCTCTGCAGCCAGCGGGACGGCTGCTTCTGCGGATTCCTGTAGTAGATGACAAAGTCCTCCTCTCCCATATTTTTGATTTCTCCGTCCGGGATTTCCTCAGAAATGGCCTGTACCAAAACAAGGATGGACATAAACGCTCTCCCATCCTCCTTTTCTTTAAATTTATATACTTCGATACAATTGATTTTATTCTGAAGATTGCTGTCTTTGCAGTATACGGAACAGACATCCTTGATCCTCACCTTCGGGTCATTGAGAAAATAACTCTGCTCCGCATGCAGATAAATGACCGGTCTTTCCATCTTTTCCCTCCTGTTTCTGCTTCCTGGGTATCATCCGGTTAAAATGGATCATACTGGTTTTTTGAGACAGGAAAAGTATGTGCCGGACGACGGAAATTATACATCATAACGCATGGACTGCATTTGTTCCGCCAGCTTCTCTGCATGTTCCGGATCATACATTCCGGAGCTTTTCCAGTATCTTTTTTTCCAGCCGGGACACCTGCACCTGGGAGATGCCGAGAATCTCCGCCACGGCCGACTGGGTCTTATTCTCAAAATACCGCAGCTCAATGAGCGTCTTCTCCTTTTCTTCCAGATGATTGAGCAGCTGGGAAATGTACATCCGGTTGACTGCCTCCTCAATTTCGTCGTTCTGCTGTTCAATTTTATCCTCCAGATGAATCTCATCGCCATCGCTCTGATAGATGACCTGATGAAGGGAACTGATTTCCTGCCCGGACTCCATGGCCATCAAAATATCCGCCTCGTCAATCTGCAGGGTCACGGAAATCTCCTCCAGGGTTGGCTCCCGGTGATGTTCTTTCTGGTATATTTCCGTTTCTTTTTTTACTTTATAATTGATTTCCTTTAAACTGCGGCTGACCTTCACCATGCCGTCGTCCCTCAGAAACCGTTTAATCTCTCCCATGATCAGGGGAACCGCATAGGTGGAAAACTTCACTTCTCTGCTGAGATCGAAATGATCAATGCATTTCAGCAGACCGATGCTGCCAATCTGAAATAAGTCTTCGCTGTCACAGCCTCTCCCCTGGAACCGCCGGACAACGCTCCAGATCAGCCCGACATTTTCTTCCACCAGCCGGGAACGTGCTTCCATATTTCCTTCTTTTGCCTGTCTGATCAATTCACAGGTATGTTCCACTTCTCTCCTCCCATTTTTTTCGTCAATGAAACACTGGTTCCCTTCCCCGGTTCACTTTCCACTTCCACGTGATCGGTGAAAGCCTCCATAAAGGTAAATCCCATCCCGGAACGCTCCCCGTTTTTCAGCGTCGTGTAAAGGGGCTCCATGGATTTCTCCACATCCTCGATCCCCACCCCGAAATCCCGGATATGTACGGTCACCGTATTTTCCACACGCTCCATGACCATAACGATGTCTCCCCGGGACTCCGGATAAGCGTGAATAATGGCGTTGGTGACCGCCTCCGATACCGCTGTCTTAAAATCTGACAGTTCTTCCATGGTCGGATTCAGCACTGCCGCAAAAGCCGCCGCCAATGTTCTGCCAATCCTCTCATTCTCGGGAAAATTCTGAAATGTCATCTCCACCCGGTTGGTGCCGTTTATGCTCTCTTTCATTCATAGACCTCCTTCATTTCTTCAATGGTATTTAATACTGTCACTTTTCCGAGAATACCGGACATTTTCCACATTTTCTCCATAGATGGACTGCCTCCGAACAGAAAGACTCTCCCTTCCATGGGCTGTACCTGACGAAGCCGCCCGAGAATCAGCCCGATGCCGGAGCTGTCCATAAAATTGGTGCCGGTGAAATCAAAAATCACGTCCCGCACGCAGGCCTTCAGAAACATCATCTCGCATTCCTGCCGGATATCTTCCGCCTGACAGTGATCGATCTCTCCCGGGAGACGAATCACCAGACACTGGTTCTTTACATGACAATATTTCATTCTCTCACTCCTGTTCCTCTGATTTTCAGTTTTTCTGCCGTGGCAGAAATCCCCTTTCTCAGACATCATAACGAAAACAAAAAAATAAGTCCGACAAATCCTGTCGAACTTATTTTTATTCTTTGTAAAATATTCTATTATTCTTCTCTGTAAATTACGGATCCTTTTTGTCCATTACAGATATTTAGTCATTCTCTTCGTCATCGCTGCTCTGAGTAGTGCTGCTCTTCTTTGTTGTGCTGCTGGTACTGCTCTTCTTCGTCGTGCTGCTGGTACTGTTCTTCTTCGTCGTGCTGCTGTCCTCATCCTCTGTAGTCTCGTCATCAGCATCATCAGAACTGCTCTTGCTGCCGGTATTCTTCTCAGACTCTGTTGATGTCTCATCGGCATCTTCGGTGTCGTCACCATTCTTCTTGGCATATTCTGCGGCAGCTTTCTTAGCTTCATCCACCAGCATGTCCAAACCTTTATTCGCCGCATCACGGATCAAACTGTCATCACCGGAATTATTGATGATATCATAAAAGTATGGTTTTGCCTTATCCATTTTGTCAAGCTGCTTATAGCACATGGCCAGACGATAAAGGATCTCATAATCGTTATCGCTGTATTTATAGGCTGCCTTCAAATCATCCAGCGCCTCGTCATATTTATACGTATTATATAAATTCTCCCCGCTTGCATACAGCTGGCTGGAAGCCTGTGAATATGCATCTTCCTTCATGGAATTATACAGATCCTTCGCTGTTTTAGATGGAAGAGCACTCTCCTTGATATTGGAAAGTTCCTCTGCACATTCCACATAGTCATTATCTGAGTAAGCCTGGCTTGCCTTGATCAGAGAATCATACATGCTGTCCTCGCCGTCGCTGCCCTCATAGACGCTGAGACGCTCGGTCAGATCTTCGTTATCGCTCTCCAGAGAATCCTTGTCGCTCTGCAGCTGGCTGATCTCGCCGTCTTTCTGGGAGACAGTCTCATTGTACTCTTTCTTGAGATTGTTATAATCCACACTGACGCCGGCACGGACACTCGGGATGACCAGAACAAACATGGCTACCACGCCGATCGCCAGTCCGATGAGCATGTAAACAAACTGCTTCCAGGTCTCTTTACTTGGATCTTCATAGTGATCAACCGGACGGACATTCTTAAGATTCTCATTATCCGGCTTCAGATTCTCCGCCGGCACAGTCTCTGCTGCCGCCATCGGATTCTCCCCGATCTCCATGAGGAACCGTCTAGCCGTAGTATTATAATTATCCACTGCCAGGGCATTGTTCAGATCTACCTTGGCAGCTGCGTTATCGCCTGCCCGCATGTGAAGCAGCGCAAATAAAAGATGACCGCGGACAAAGTTCGGCGTAATGCTCAACACCTTCTTAATCTGGATCATCGCCAGATCATCGCTGCCCTGCTTGGCGTAAACCAATGCCTGATTAAACTTCTTGGCCGTCTCGTTGATCTCCTCAAACACCGCCGGGTGTTCTTCCATCTGTTTGATGTACTTGTTGGCGGCATTCTCCTCCACAGAATTCAGTTTTGCGCTGATCTTCCACTGGATATATGCTTTTCCGCCCTCGCCCATCTCATAATAAACAAGACCCAGCAGGTTCCGGGCGTCCTTATGCTCTTTATTGTAGGTGAGCGCCTTCTTAAGCTGTGTCACCGCACCGCTCAGATCACGCATCTCCACCTTTTCCAAACCTATATTATAGTAATAATTGGCTGTATTACACGCCTTCGCAACATGCTTATTATCAAAACCGCAGCTGGTACAGAACCCATCAGCCCCCACCGTACGGCCGCATTTTACACATTTCATGTGACTTCCTCCTACACACTGTAAACTATTGTGAACTGACGGGAAAACTATTTCTCGTTTTTATTGCTGCGCTGTTCTTTTACCATTTCCTCCACCAGATCGGTGATATCCTTGATATCGTCGTCGAACAGATTATCCTCTCCTACTTCCACGCCTACAGCCGGTTTAAACTTTTTAAGCTCAAGATTAAAATCAATCATGGGAATCCTCACTTTCCAAAATGTATGTCTTGCGCCTCTTGATCTCTCCCACCAGATAAAGGGATCCGAGACATAAAAGGCGTCCTTCCTTATCTTCATCATGCAAAGCAGCGTCAAACGCCTGCTCCGTCCTATCAAATACCTCACAGGGCGCATCCGTCACCTGACGGAAACACTCAAGGATCTTCTCGGTGCCGGCACCTCTTGTGCCTTCCACCCGGGTAATATAAATCTTCTGCCAGGCAATCTCTCCCAGCAGCCGGATCATACTATCGTAATCCTTATCACCGCACACAGCAAACAGCAGACGCCATTGTCCTCCCTTCCGGGTGATCGTCCGGCAAAGCTGTTCCACCGCGCCAGGATTGTGAGCACCGTCCACGTACACACCGGGAAGAACCTGTTCCATCCGTCCCTCCCACTGCATTGCCAGAAGCCCTTTCTGAATCATCTCCCTCGAAAGGCCGGGCAGAAGCACTCTGGCTGTGACAACAGCCAACGCGGCGTTATATATCTGATAATCCGCTGTGTCCGTAATACGCAGCGAACTATTCTTATAATAACTACTATTGATGGAAAAATCAATGTTATTCTCTGTTTTTTTTAAAAATGTTATTCTTTCAGAACGAATTCTGTAAATATGAGAATTTTTTCTTTCAGCTTTCTTTCTGATTACAGAAAAAGCGCCGTTGTCCTCGTCCAGAACCACCACCGGAACCCCTTCTTTTATGATTCCCGCCTTCTCAGCGGCGATCTCCCCGATGGTGTTGCCCAGCAGCTCCGTATGGTCGAGGCTGATGGATGTGATCACGGAAATCACCGGATGGGTCAGCACCGTGGCATCCAGCCGTCCGCCAAGTCCTGTCTCCATGATGCAGTAATCCACATCTTTTTGGGAGAAAATCAGCAGGCTCATGAGAAACAGTATCTCAAAATAGGTGAGCGGCTGCCGATCCCCGGATGTCTCACAATACTCTGTCGTTTCCGCACTGCAGCCTGGCAGCCGGCCGCTGCCGACAGCCGCACTCTGCCTCGTGTTCCCCGGCAGCAGCGCCTTCACCTGCTCCCAGGCTTCTATGAGTTCTTCGTCGGAACACATTTCAAAATTAACACGGAACCGTTCGTTCATATGCACCAGATGCGGTGAAGTAAACAGAGCGGTACGGTATCCGGCGGTCCGCAGAATGGACTCCAGAAAAGCGCAGACAGAACCCTTTCCATTGGTTCCCGCCACGTGGATAACCCGGAGTGATTCCTCCGGGTGTCCTAAAATGTCCAGATATTTTTTTAAATTATCGAGGCCTCCCCCGGTGCCAAACCGGGGAACCGACGATATTTCCTGTTCCAGCTCGTCGATGGTCATATTGCTATATCTGCCTCCTGTTTTCCGGCACAGCCGGAATCCGTTCTCTTCATCGCCTGAAAGACGATGCTTTATTTTTTCAGCTGAGAAAGCCGCTCTTTTACCTGCGCCTCCATGGCTGTATATTTCTCTAACTTCTTCTTCTCTTCTTCCACCTTGGCTGCCGGAGCCTTGCTGATAAACTTCTCATTGTTCAGCATACCGCTGGCACGTTTGATCTCGCCGGCCAGACGTTTCGCTTCTTTTTCCAGACGGGCGATCTCTTTCTCCACGTCCACCAGTTCCGCAAACGGAATGTAGATAACTGCATCCGGAATCACTGTGGATACCGCGTCATCGGCAATGCCGGCTTTATCTGCCTGCACAATAACTTCACTGGCATATGCCAGGGTCGCAAAGAAAACGCGGGAGTTCTCAAACACATCGCGGATCTCTTCTTTTTCTGATACCACGTAAACGGTCGCTTTTTTGCTCGGCGGCACGTTCATATCGGCCCGCAGATTACGGATATTGCGGACTGCATTTTTGATGATCTCCACTTCATTTTCTTCTGCCTTGAAGTCAAGCTCTTCCTTAAATACCGGCCAGTCGGATACCATGATGGATTCTTCCTCATCCTGCATGCTGCAGAAGATTTCCTCGGTAATGAAAGGCATATACGGATGAAGCAGCTTGAGGGCAATGGTCAGCACACTCTTTAAGGTATAGAGCGCCGCTGCCTTGGTGGCATCCTCATCATTATATAATCTCGGTTTTACCATCTCGATATACCAGTCACAGAATTCTTCCCAGATAAAGTCGTGAAGCTTCGCCACAGCGATACCCAGTTCATAATTCTCCATGTTATCGGTAACTTCTTTCACCAGCGTGTTCGCTTTGGAAAGAATCCACTTGTCCGCCGGCGTCAGATCACCTGGAGTCACCTGACTTAAATCTGCTTTTTCTATATTCATGAGCATGAAACGGGAAGCGTTCCATACTTTATTGGCAAAGTTACGGCTGGCGATGATCTTCTTCTCGGAGAAACGCATGTCATTGCCCGGCGCGTTTCCTGTCACCAGGGTAAGACGCAGGGCGTCGGCGCCATACTGATCGATAACCTCCAGAGGATCAATACCGTTGCCCAGAGACTTGCTCATCTTCCGGCCCTGCTCATCCCGGACCAGTCCGTGGATGAATACGTCGTGGAACGGACATTTTCCAGTGTGCTCATAACCGGAGAATACCATACGGATAACCCAGAAGAAAATAATATCATAACCGGTCACCAATACATCGGTCGGATAGAAATAATCCAGGTCTTCAGTCTGTTCCGGCCATCCCAGAGTGGAGAACGGCCACAGAGCAGAACTGAACCAGGTGTCCAGAGTATCCTCATCCTGTGTCAGATGTCTGCATCCGCATTTCGGACATACATCCGGCTGGGTTCTGGAAACCACGATCTCCCCGCATTCATCACAGTAGTACGCCGGAATCCGGTGTCCCCACCAGAGCTGTCTGGAAATACACCAGTCGCGGATATTCTCCAGCCAGTGCAGATATGTCCGGTCGAAATGTTCCGGCACAAAGCGCAGATCGCCGTTCTTTACAGCCTCAATGGCCGGTTTTGCCAGCTCATCCATGCGCACAAACCACTGTTTTTTCACCATCGGCTCCACGGTGGTATGACAGCGGTCATGGGTACCTACGTTATGGTCATGTGGTTCTACCTTTACCAGATATCCTTCTTCTTCCAGTTCTTTTACAATGGCCTTTCTGGCCTCATAACGGTCCATGCCAGCAAATCTGCCGCCATTTTCATTGATGGTGCCATCATCATTGAGGATATTGATCTCTTCCAGGTTATGACGCAGTCCCACCTCAAAATCGTTAGGGTCATGGGCCGGCGTGATCTTAACGGCACCTGTACCAAATTCTTTATCCACATAAGTGTCCGCCACGATCGGGATCTCCCGGTTCACGATCGGAAGCAGCACCATCTTTCCGATCAGATCTTTATATCTCTCATCATCCGGATGTACGGCAATGGCTGTATCGCCCAGCATGGTCTCCGGACGGGTGGTCGCGATCTCGATGCACTGGTCCGTTCCCACGATCGGATAATTGATGTGCCAGAAAAATCCTGCCTGATCCTCATACACAACCTCCGCATCGGAGATGGATGTCTGGCAGACCGGACACCAGTTAATGATTCTGGAACCTCTGTAAATATATCCTTTTTCATATAAACGAATGAAAACTTCCTGTACTGCTCTGGAACAGCCTTCATCAAGAGTAAAACGCTCTCTGTCCCAGTCTGCGGAAGAGCCGAGCTTTTTCAGCTGGCTGACAATCCGTCCGCCGTACTCTTTCTTCCACTCCCAGGTCCTCTTTAAGAATCCTTCTCTTCCGAGATCCTCTTTCTCAATCCCCTCCTCTTTCAGGGCATTGATGACCTTTACCTCCGTGGCGATACTGGCATGGTCGGTACCCGGCTGCCAGAGGGCGTTGTAACCCTGCATCCTCTTAAAACGAATCAGGATGTCCTGCAGGGTATTGTCAAGGGCGTGTCCCATGTGAAGCTGACCGGTGATATTTGGCGGCGGCATCACGATGGTAAATGGTTTTTTACTGCGGTCCACTTCCGCATGGAAATATTTTTTATCCAGCCATTTCTGATAGAGTCTGTCCTCAATCTCCGCCGGATTGTAATTTTTATTCATCTCTGTTGCCATAAATCTATGTCCTCCTGGAATAATAAGTTGTCATGTTATAAAAATGCCTGCGCGAAGCGCAATTATTATACCACGCGCGCAGAAAAGGAAGCGCTGCCCGCAGCATTTACTTTTCAAACCGTGGCCCGCTGGTATACCCCTGCGCAGCAGGAAAAAGCGATGAAATCGCTTTTGATTGCGCGAAGCGCAATTATTATACCACAAGTTTCCAGCCTTGTGTGTACCTTTTTATCTATTCTTTCCGCACCGGCAGCCCGGTGCTCAGCAGATTATCTTCCATCTCGATCTCCGGGCGGAACTCCCGCTGCAGATCCCGCACAAATTTCTCATAAATCTTCTCTGCCTCTTCTTCTTTGTCCCGTTCCAGCAGATAGGTGATTTTTTTCTGTTTTTCTGCCTTTTCGCTGCAGTCGAAGGCGTCGGCAATGCCGGCAAAACGGTTCTCGAAGGATTCCAGCGACAGTTCTGACACTTTAAACGCCTCCATCTCTTCCCCGGCCCTTTCCAGATTCTCCGTAAAGGCGATGAGACAGTAATAATAAAAGAGCGATTCCTCGTCGCCCGCATACTGATAGGCTTTCACAAAATCAATCTTGGCATCTTCAAAACGGAAGAGCCGTGACTGGGCAATGGCCATGTTATGGTAGGCCGCTCCGGTCTCCACCCGGCCCATGGTCTCCGGTTTCAGCGCTTCCCGGTAATAATGGATCGCCATGGCCGCGCGGCCGGCGCCAAGAAACATATCCCCCATCCATTTGCACTGCAGGGGATACGGCGTATTTTTTAAATCCCGGTATTCATCCAGAATCTCCCGGATTTCGTCTTCGGAAAAGTAATGTCCCTCCCGGAAGAGCGCGGAGAAATATTTCATCTGATCCCTGTCCGGGTCCGTCAGCCTGGAAAGCTGCCGGTACAATTTCTCCAGTCCCAGCTCATCCCGGATATACACCAGGAGATCTTCCTCCGGGAGTGTATACAGATAGCAGATCATATGGCTGCTCAGATAATAGCATAGTTCTTCATAGGAATAAACCGGCACGCCCGTCTCCGGAAAACGATACGGCTTCGTTCCGGTCCGTCCGACACAGACGATGGATTCCCGCATAACTTTTCCTCCCTTTTATGATATCAGCGAAAATGGAAAGACTGTCACCTTGCCTGTGGCCGGGAACATGTCACCAAATCCCATATCTTTCAGCAGAATCACACCTTCCGTCTGGGAGGTAAACTGCACTCTGATACGGATTCTTGTGGTTTTCGGCGGCCTTGCCGGCAGATCTTTGATCTCACAGACAGCGCTCTCCATCTCATTTTCCTTCGTATTATGATAAAAAAACTCCACCTTCTGGCTTTTATCCAGAATAATATCAATGGTACCTCCGGTATTGTACCATTCCCGTCCGATGGAAGTGACGGGCACATACCTTGGCTTTCCGGATTCCTGCGTGAGGATACCGATGGTGTGATACACCATATCCGGTCCCTGCATCAACAGCATGCCGTCCTCCATCAGCTGCACCGGTCCCAGTCCCAGAAGGCAGGCACCGTTGGCGTACAGATTCTGTCCCATGAAAACCCGGCGTCCGGCACAGAGATAGGTGAGGGTCTTTTTCATCCAGTTGCCCTCGAATCCATTTCCGGTCAGAAAGATGATATGGGCCGGATTCTTCACCAGAAACTGTTTCATCAGCCGGCTGAAATGATAATCCCGGTTCTCGTCATTTTCGTAAATGCCCTGCTCCTCCAGATTCATCTCCTTTAACACGGCCCGGTAAGCCTTCTGTCTGGACGGACGGATCTGCTCCACCAGAATATAGCGCAGTACATTTTCTGAATAATCAAGGAGCAGCGTATTTCTGTCCCAGACCGCCCTTTCCTGATGAAATACATATTCCACAAAGGCCCGGAAATGTGTGATGATCTTCACAGAATGCCGCTTTTTAAAATCCTCGTCCAGCAGTTCTTCCAGATGTTTCCTGCACTGCTGCGAGGTGTCCGCCATGGTAAAATATACGCCGTGATACATGTCCCAGCTTATATGATTGGCTTCCAGATAACGCCGGACGTAAAACAGCCCGTTTGCCACATAGTCCTCCTGCTCCTCCCGGGGCAGAGGAAAGCTTTCCTCTGTGGTCTCTGCCGCTGCCTCGTCATATACGCTGAACTGCACCGCAGTTTTTCCCAGGTCTATCCCGGCAAATTTTCTTGTCTCAAGTTCTCCCATAAACACTCTCCATTCCGCCTTCTTTCAAAGGCAGATTTATTTATCTAAAAATCATAAGAGCTTCATCATCGTATCTGTGAAATATGTCTGCAGCAGATATCGGTTCAGCTCCTCCGGCGCACAGCTTTCCGCGCTCAGATCGTTGAGCGCAAAGAGCCGGCTCTCCTCTCCCTCTGATTCAAAGGTTTCAAAACGAATCACCGCTTCATCGCTGACCACTTCTCCGTCATCCTCCAGACGGTAGTTGACATGGTCATTGTGATAAAAATACATGGTACAGGTGTACATGCCCGGAAGGATCTCTTTCAGGCGCTTTTTATGGACACCGGTATTCTCTCCTTCCACCTGATAGTAAAGTACCACATTACTGCCGCCGCTTCCATGGTAGGTAAGGAAAGTTCTCTCCAGATATTCCACCGGAAGGGTCAGCCATTCCCGGTAGGCGTAATATACCGGAAGATAGTATTCTTCTTTGAGAAACTTCTCAATAATAAACTTAGCGGCATCTTTGACTTTCTCCATCCACGCTTCCCGCGGCGCAAAATAATAGAGAAAATGCACCATGGTCTGCCGGTCGCGGATTCTTCCCGCGAGGATTTCCTCACCGATGATGCCATGGACAGATTCCGGCAGTTCCAGAATTCCACGTCTCTCTCTGTCCGATGCGTATTGCAGGTATTCCCCTGCCACCGCGTCTTCCCGGTTTTTGCTGTAGTATTCCTCAAATACGGTGAACAGGCCGTCGGCGTCATTCCCGGTAAACATGCTCTGTCTGAGCATCCGCTTTTCAAGCTCCGTCGTCTCCAGAGCAAACTTTCTGCTTCTCTCCCAGATCAGCAGCAGGTCTTCCAGTTCTCCCTCAAAATGTTTCATGAGATACGAGAGGGTATCCCTGTTATATTTTTTGCTGACAAAGGCAGAGTACGCAAGATACAGGGTCGTCTCATCCATCTTGCTCTCATTATAGTTTACCCCAAAGGAGGCCAGCCGCAAACGCTTTGCAGCTCCCATAATATTGCAGCCGTATAATTCAATGCCGAAAAAGGCATTTTCCGTCATGCCCACTTCCATGTAAAAGTCCATGAGTGTCTTTCGGAACTCCGGCGTCACATTGGAATAATCCACCCGGTCCAGCCATCTGGCCAGGGATTCTTTTTCCTGATGCTGCTGATAATACAGAAGCATCCGCTCCACAGCACGGCATTTGATCCACGGCTGATAATCCTCATGGAAAGCGATCTTCTGGAGGATCGGCATGTCCTCCCCTTTCAGCTCCCCGTCAATTTTATCGGAGAGGGAGAGAAGGATCCGCTTATTGGCCATATTTTTCTGAATCCATTCCTTCGGAAACTGTTCCGGGAACAAAAACGGCTCTTCCTCATAAGGGATGCCTGTCACATAGCGCTGTTCATTGCTGTCCACAAAATACAGCCGTGCCCGGCTGGTCGGTATCTCCGCATAGCAGAATCCGCCCGACAGCGGATAATATATTTCCTCTCCGGTTTCCGGCCGGGAGACATACACGCCGATCATATTCCGATTATGGCAGATGATCTTCCGGTAAAATAATATATCGCAGACCGCCTTCGTGTTGGCTGGTTTCTCCAGGATCTCTTTCTGGAAATAGTGATACAGGTACGCCAGATGTTCATTCATCCGCCCCTTCAGCAGCTGCTCTTCCACAAACGGGATCATCTTGGAATAGTAAGCGCCGAACACCTCGTCGCAGGCCTCTTTATTTTCCAGCACATTGGAATAAAGATATGCCTTTTCCAGCGAATCCAGGCTGTTGCTGTATGTAAAGTAAATGAGAACCCGGTGCGGAATCACCTCAAAACTGCCAAAATCCATACTCCGGATAAAGAATTCGTTGAGTCCCACAATCTTCAGGTTGGCGTTGACTGCCTTCCGGAAATATTCGTGATACTCTTCTCCGTACCGGTTGCCCTTGATCAAAAGGGAACAGATCACCTGAAGGAACCGCTCATCCGGCTCGATCTCATATAACTTCTTCGCGATATGGAAAATCGCATTGCTGTAATATTTCATCCGCAGGGCCAGTCTCGCGAACTGATAAGCCAGCGACATGGAAATGTATCCGTAGCGGACGCCCCAGCGGAAAATGCTGACTTCAAAACTTCCCAGCTCTTCCATGAAATTCGGATTCTCGTTTAGGATCTCGCAGGCCTCAAAAAATAAAAGGCTGCTGTTTTTGCCCTCCTGGAAGAGCTGACGAATGGTATCGTACTGCAGGCGCTTATTATAAACATACTCTCTGTCAAGATAAATGAGCATCCACAGCGCCTCCGCTTTATACGGGGATACTTCGTAAAAATCCCGGATGGAAAGCACCGCTCCGGATATCGTCTCCGGCGTCCGGTATAGCATCGCCTTTAAATACAGAAAATAATTCTCCAGCAGAGGCTCCATGTCCTTGTCCTGCTGTTCGTCTTCGATCTTATGGAATAATTCTTCCGCTTCTTCCTGATGTTCTTCCATGATCAGCAGATGGATCTTATACAACCGCCATTCCGTACCCCTGGTCAGATGATACAGCTCATCCAGAACATGGTCGGATTCCTCGGCGAAATCTTCAAAACCAATGCTTCCTGTGCGGAAAAACAGATAATTATGCATCAGCTCCGCCTTTTGTTTTTTAACGCGGCTTCTGACCTCCCGTTCTCTGGAAGCCGGCGGCAGGGTTCCCCACCATTCCACCGGGACGGATATTTCCTGACGCACCGTGCGGATCCGGATCCGGTCGCTGCCCACGGCGTAGCTGTGATTTTTCTCAATAGAGAGCTTCATCCTGCCATCTTTAAAATCCGCGCTGGTAAAACGCCCGGCAGAGATCTGCACCTGACCTTTCTCCGAAGAAATGGTTCCCTCCACATAGCCGTCTGCCGTCAGGATCAGCGTGATCTCCCCCCGGTCCTTTCCCGCGTCAAGCACCACCTGTTTTTCTTCTATGGCAAGGGCCGCCGGTTCTTTCCATCCCGCTGCCGACAGGAATTCTTCCACGATCATATTTCTGGAACGGCTCTTCATCAGGCTGTGATACATGGCGTCCTGTTCCGGCAGATGTTTGAGGAAAATAGACGAAAAATTCGGGAGGAAAAACAGCTCCATGGCCTCCTGCCGGTTCTCATGGTAAAGCTTCACGAAATCTTCCATCTGGCAGATGCGGCCAATGGAAGTCTCCGCCATCACCGGCGTCACCACTACCCGGTAAGGGATGTTGTACTCTCCCGCGTTGGTGATCAGCAGAAAATCTCCTTCAAATTCATTGCCTGCGGTTGCCAGTTTCCCTTTAAAATAATAAGGAATCTCTATATGTGTCCCGGCAAAGTCCGCCTTCTCCAGGCCGATTTTGTCGTTGGTCGAACGGACGATCCCTTGTACCGGTACTTTATTTTCACTTTCAATGACAAAAGAGCTGTGGTATACTCTGCCTTCTTCTACGGTGATTTCAAGGTTGGTTACGGAAATGCGCAGAACCGGCAGCTCTCTTTTGTCTGTTCTCTCTTCTACTATATCTTTCTTTTCTTTCAATGCATGTACCCACCAATCGTTCAGGCGGCTTTTCCCCAAAAGGGAAAAACCGCTATTTTATTTTTATCTTTTTCACTGCTGACCAGGATGAAGCATACCGGGTTCCCCCTGCCGTTCTGACGGCACGGATCCTGCAGTAGTAAACTTTTTTCTTTTTCAGTCCCCGAAGCACTGCCCGGGCTTTTTTGCCAGACACGGTCACTGTCACGGCATTTTTCATGTTTTTGGTCCTTGAATAACGAATCTGGTATCCGGACACTCCGGACTGTTTTGCCCAGGTCACGATCAACCGTCCGCCCTTTTTACTGCGCACTTTTACCTTCTTTGGCTGCCGGAGCCATACGGCCGTCTTGCTGCTGCTTCTGCTGCTGGTCTTTTTATTTCTGACCGCCTTCACAGCATACGTATATTTCCTGCCCTGGGTCACACTGGTATCTGTCCAGGACTTTTTCTTGCCGGATACGGTTTTGATCTTCTTAAAGGAACCATTGCCTTTTTTGCGGTAAATGATGTATTTATCGGCCTTTTTCACTTTTTTCCATGCTATCCGGATTCCCCCGCTGACATTTTTCACCTTCTTTAACACCGGCGCCTGCAGGCTGTTTCCCGTTGACACCACGTTGGTTCTGTCAAGGATTCCTGTGGTCAAAAGATTGGTAAGAATCGGGCATCCCCAGCCAAAATAGATATCTTTTCCGGCCGCTCCCAAATCTTTGCTCCGGGCCCGCAGCTCATTATAAACTCCCTGCACCGAGAGATTCGGCTGCAACATTTTAAGATAAGCCACTGCCGCCGTGATGTGCGGTGCGGACATGGACGTTCCCGACATTCCC
The DNA here is from genome assembly GCF_002161065.1 of Eubacterium sp. An11. Taxonomy (GTDB): domain Bacteria; phylum Bacillota; class Clostridia; order Lachnospirales; family Lachnospiraceae; genus Anaerobutyricum; species Anaerobutyricum faecale. The sequence continues at coordinate 52,098 of NZ_NFLV01000013.1, forward strand.
ACCAGAAGTCCTCCCGCCGCGGCGCTCACCACCTCGCTGCCCGGAGCTGAAAAGTCAATCCGGCTGCCGTGATTGGAATAAGATGCCGCGCGTTCATTGGGACCAAAAGCCGCAACTGCCAGGGTCTTGCTGTTGCAGGCCGGATAACAGAATGACACATCCACACCGTTATTGCCGGCTGCCGTACAGATGGCAATCCCCTTGCGGTACGCCTTGTTGATCAGCGAATTCAGATATGTAACGGACATAGCGTTTGCCGCCACAAATCCCAGGCTCATGTTGACCACAGAGACATTCTGATTCACCGCATACTGCAGCGCCGTCTTAATGGTCAGCAGAGAGGAATATCCGCTGCTGTTTGAAATCTTCAATATCAGGAAACGGACATTGGACGGCGTCGCGTCAGCGATGATCCCGGCCACATGTGTGCCGTGCCCGTGATTATCCGTGACATTTTTATTATTATCAATGAAGTTATAACTCTTGGATGAAATGTTTCTGGACTGGAACATGAAGTTTGACTTGTCAATACCCGTATCCAGAATGGCGACGGTGACAGCCCCGTATTTTCCCTCCGCCTGTGCTTTCAGCGTGTTCATCCCCATATAAGCTACGCCCCAGGAATAGCAGGCGCCGCTGGATAAAGCGGCGTCATCGGTCAGGATGTCATCCACATAATACACCTGATCCGGGTAGCATTTTTCTTCCCCATACTGTTCACAGAGAGCCTCAAAAGCCGCTTTGGTCTCTTCCTCGGTCTCAAACTGCAGGATGGTCTCTCCCAGCTCCGTATTATAATAAATATCCTCCGCGCCGTAGTCTTCCTGAAGTTCCGATGTTTCCACGATCAGTCGTTTTGTCTGAAACGGAGCCGTGATCTCATACTGCCCGTCATCGGTCTCCTCCACATCATAGATATTATCCTCCGGAAGGGTATCCATATAATCTTCCAGGATCTGCTCTGATTCCTTCGCAGTCTCCTGGTCTCCGTCTTCTTCCGTATTGCTCTCTGCCTGCGTGTTATCGGTCTCTCCCGGGGCGCCGTCCGGCAGCGTCTCCGTTTCTCCGTCAATCTTTACTTCTCCGGCTTCTGTATCCACCACCATGGAGCCAAAATAATCCTCATCCCAGGTATCTGAGATGATCTCTGACATTTCCTGACTGTCTGTGATCTCCTGGACATCAACGGACATATCCCCACTGTCCGCGGAGCTCTCACCGGAAGAAACTGTGGAAGAAGTCCCGGCGCCATCTGTTTCAGCTGTCTGCGCCTCGTCCACGGACGCCGCCAAAACCGGTGCTGCCGATACATTTCCCAGAAGGCTTCCTGCGCCCAGCAGCAAACTCATGGCAACAGCAAGGCCGCTCTTTCTCCATCCCCCCGGTCTGTCATTCCATTGTTTTTTCATCATTTTCCTGCCCCTTTCCCATTTTTCAGAGGTATCCGGATATCACCGGATCTATTTGAAATTTTTCTCCCGGAACAGTGTATCCACCAGTTCCTTATATTCCTGAAGCCGTCCGGCCTTTTTGATCTTCTTTCCAATCTTCTCCCCGTCTTCAAACATAGGAAGCATATAAGCCCAAAGTTCCTTCATCTTAAAGAGAACATTTCTCTCACCGGACATGATCTCCTCATAACCCAGGCACACCTCGTCGTGAAATGCTTTCCACCGCTGTTTCTCCGGCTGTCCGCCCTGTATCAGCATCTCCGCCAGCTGCGGATTGGCGATAAGGCCCCGGCCCAGCATCACCCGGTCTACCCCGGGAAATTCTTCCTGAAATTTTTGGAAATCTTTTTCCGCAAAGATATCTCCATTGTAGCACACGGGATGCCTGCACAGCAAGAAACCTTTTCGAAAGGCCTCCCTGTTCACCGGCCTTTTGTAGAAGTCTTTGTGTATCCGCGCATGGATAATCACTTCCGACAGGGGAAACTGATTGTAAATCTCCATGAGAGGTATGATCTCCTCCGGGCTGTCCAGGCCCAGCCGGGTCTTTACCGATACCCGGACGGTGACTTTATCGAATACTTCCTCAAAAAAACGCAGAAGCTTTTCCCGGTCCGCCAGAAATCCGCAGCCTTTCCCTTTGGATACCACGGTGCCGGAAGGGCAGCCCAGATTCAGATTAATCTCTTCATACCCGCAGTCGGCCAGTTTCTCTGCCATCCGCACAAAATCCTCCGCCTGATTGGCGAGGATCTGCGGCACCACCGTCATATTTCTGTTATGTTCCGGTGCAATATCGTTCTTTTCTCTGGAGGTCCATCCTTTCCCTTTTTTGGGGGTCAGAAATGGTGTATAATATTTATCAATTCCCTGGAAATAATGCCTGTGGGCGTTCCGGTACACATAACCGGTGACGCCTTCCATGGGCGCAGCGTAAATTTTCATGGAATTCTCCTTCTTATAATAATGATGAAACGTATGTAATCCCGGATCGTTTCCTCCGGACGGAATCCAACCGTCCGCCATCAGCGCCCCGGAATACACCATTTATTACATTACCACAGAAACGCTCTAAAGTAAATTTACATTATCTTCATGGAGGACAAATATTATGAAAAAGAATCCTGCATCTTCTGTTTCTTCCGATACCCTGACCATCCGGCCCATCGGACATATTCACACAGACTTTCCGGAAAAATTCGGCATCCCGCGTCAAAGCGGACTGGTGCCTTCCCTGCAGGCATATATCACCTTTGAAAAAGAATTCCAGAACCCAGACTGCTTCCGGGGCATCGAACGATTCACGCACCTCTGGCTCATCTGGGGTTTCTCAGAAAATCAGGGCAGGGGCTGGTCACCGACCGTCCGTCCGCCGCGGCTGGGCGGAAATGTACACACCGGCGTATTCGCTTCCCGCTCGCCGTTTCGCCCCAATCCCCTGGGACTTTCTTCTGTGCGTCTGGAAGGGATTTCGCTGAAGGAAGGCGGCTGCATCCTCTATATCTCCGGCGCCGACCTGATGGACGGCACACCCATCTATGATATCAAACCTTATGTCCCGGTTTCCGATCATCACCCGGACGCCCTCGGCTCCTTTTCCGACACCGCCCGCAGCCACCGTCTGACGGTTCACTGCGATTACGAGCTGCTCTCCGCCGTCACGCCGGACAAACGCCAGGCGCTGCTGGAAGTTCTCGCCCTGGATCCCCGCCCGGCCTACCACGATGACCCGGAACGGATTTACGGGATGGATTTTGGAAACTATTGTGTGCGATTCTGTGTGGATGGGATGGAATTATATGTGAGGGAAATTATCCAGAATAAAAAATAATGCCGCAGAAGCGGCTGAAATGGAGATTTGTCGCTTTGAATCTATAGGTTTTGAAATGATCCCGGTAAAGAAGAACAGACGGAATTTGCGGCTTGATATGTATCATAGAAAAACGGAGTCAAGGAAGTCTCCTCCTCCACTTCGGCAGGCTGGCAGGTTCTTCTCTTTCTATGACTGTCATCGACGCCTGCGCTCACAGTCGTCGTCGATCTTCCCTGATCCGTTTTTCTATCATGATTACATATACCGCAAATCCCTGTCTCCTGCATCACCCGGATTATAGCAAAAATACCTGATTCAAACCGACAGGAAAGCTACCTGTGTGGCTTGCCCTACAGGTTCATACATGCCAGACAGATACGACTGTAAATTTTGGCATCAGCTATTCGTCTGTAGCTATAACCTGCTGTTTTGTCAATGTAGCACAGGATGTTTGTAAAGGTGAAACAAAGGCTTTTCAACAGGCAGATGACGTTTTGGACACATACGGCTTTCGACCGCGAGCTGTGAGGGAGGACTGATATAGTCATTTTACAATGATACTCCCGGTCAGTCCGACTGAGGGCCGAGACGGGCGAATCCGTATGTGCCCTTGCGTCATTGTCTGTTTAATCGAAAAACTGTTGCCACCTTTACAAATCCCAATTTTATTTCTTCTCCCTGAACACAATACATTTGCTGATGATATAGTTGGCGATGAGAACAGCCACCTGGGCAGCGACTTTCACAGCAACGCTCGGCAGACCAAGGCCATTGATAAAGATAAAAAGAATCAATTCTTCCATGGCGAGAGTCAGCAGTCTGCCGCCATAGAACGCCGTCGCCTGACGGAACATTTCTTTTATTCCGTGAGGCTTTGCCTCAAACACCCACAGACTGTTAGTGACATAAGCAAAGGTCACCGCCAGAATCCATGAGATTATGTTAGCTATGAGCGGGTCCATGTGCATGATCACGTCACACCAGGCAAAAGAACCGATGCTGACTACAGTACACAGCGCTCCGAAAAACACATAAAGGATAAGTTCTTTGTATCTGCGATACATTTCCATTAATTTCGTAAACATTGTCTGCTCCTGTTATTAACTTTATAAAATCATTGAGTTGCGTGCAGAAAAGCACGTAGAATATACTAGAACGAAATCTTACAAAAATCAATAGAAAAATCTGTGCATACATGCTGTTGGAAACAGTCATTTTTTCATACTATATGGATGATATTCTTATTTTCCGAAAAAACTACAGGGCAACGGTCTCCCGCTGCCCTGATTTCCGACAATCTCTGTCTTTCAATTCTTTTATCACTATTTTTTAATCTTTACTACTTTTACCTGGCTCCATTTACCGTAAACCTTCTGGGTTCCGTTCATCTTGTAAGCACGGACTTTCACAAAGTAGCGTTTGCCCTTTTTGAGCTTCTTGATGGTGCGGACATTCTTAGCCGCATTGTAAGATTTCACTGTGGTTTTCTTCTTACCGAAGTTTACACCTTTAGAATATGCAATCTCATATCCGTCAGCACCGGAAACCTTTTTGAACTTCACCTGAAGCTTTTTACCTTTGCGGTTTTTCAGTTTCTTGATGACTGTTTTAGCCGGAGCGGAAACTGTCTGTGCCTGCGGCTCGGTGGCCTGCGGCTGCTGGGTGGATGGGGTTTCTGGCTCCGCCGGTTTCGCGGTCAGAGAATAGTTGATGTCGTTGTAGTCGGTGGTAAAGTCAAGGGTGTAGTCTTCTGACATCACTTCCGCATTTAATTTCTTCGCCATATTAACTGTCTGAGTTCCAATGGAAATACCCAAATCTGTTGCCTTCTGCTCCAGCTGAGATGGGTTGCTATTATAAACGTCCATCATTTGAGCATCAACAGTTTTCTGGTCAGCTTCCAGTTTGTTTACATAACCCTTGTAGAAAGCCTTTATCTTTTCTCCTACAGTGTTTACATTCTTTCTTGCATAGGCATCTAAATCCTGGAATGTCCAATATGCAGACGTATCACTGTGCTCATATGCTTCCTCTTTATAAGATTCCGGTACATCTGTTAACAGTGCTCCATAGAACGGAACCATTGGCGAATAAGCCGCACTACTTAAACTTAACCACTCCACTGTCGCCAGTTCTGCAGGCATATCGGAGCGGATCTGCATGATATGACATTCCGCGGAACTTGCTACTCCAATATATCTAATACTTCCTAAACCACTTGGTCTTCCCCCTGAAAAATCTTCAAATTCTTCATACTGACTTCCGGCCAGCTGATATAACTTTTCAACCGTAACATCTCTTGAAGGAATATCAAAGAAAATATCCTGGTAATTTTCTGTATAAATATCTGTGTTATCTTCACCAGTCAAAATATACTGTCCAGCACGAATACGGTCGGCATTACCAGAGTCATACCCCTTACCGCCATAAGTCAGTTTGATATTAATATCTGCCCCTTCCATATCCGTCTGTGGACCTACAAAAATTTCCTTTGCTTCTGCCAGTGTCTTTACTTCATCAGATGCATATACATTTTCTTTATCATCCAAATCCACATCACCAATAACCAGACAGTTTGGGATAATCGCTGCTTTATCTTCAGGCATCTTTATTGCACAATACTGATGTCCTGAAAGAATTTCAAAATACCATACTTCATTTTTATCGGCAATAAATACACCATCTGCTGCTTTCCACACACCATTTTTATCAATAGCATCTGCCAGAATTTCTACCCCTTCTCTTGCATTTGATGCCTGACATAAGACATAGTCCACATAGTTTTCTTCTGATATACCTGTAGAATTACCTACAAATGGATCTGCCTTTTTTGCCTCTGCACTGTTTCCGGCAGTAGTAGTCGCTGACATAGAGACACCTTTTTCGTTAACGCCAACTTCACCGAAAAGACCATCGTTTGCTTCTTTACTATCCCGACAAGCTGTATAACGATAAGTTTTCGTTAAACCATCTTTGTAATCGCCTTGAAACTGAGTATACCCACTTTCATCTTTCCATTTTTCACCTTCCTGTATTTCTTTTGATGGAATCACCTGAAATACCTTATCGTACCTAGCTCCAATATCCTCCGTCCTTCCGAACAGTGTGGATCCGTCTTCTGTCAGGTCGGAACCTACGTAGTAGGATGTACAGGCTTTTGCCGGAACGGCTGCCAGGGCGGTGAGGCCGACAGCTGCCAGCATGGTTAATAATACTTTTTTCACTTCTCTCTCCTCCTGTGTTTTGCAGATTTATCCGGAGAATCCTTCTTTTCTGTGCAGGACTCGCAATATGAATGATTTCGTCCATGACAAGTCATTCTCATCTTTGTCCGTAGAAATGCAGGGTTTTTCCGAAATGGCAACAGGTTTTCTGTCATTTTTATCCTGCCGCAATGATGCCATTATAATACTTTCTTTACATGGCGTCAATGAATTTTTACATATTTATGCATTTTATGTCGATTTATTTGCATTTTATTTACATATGTCTTGTGTTTATTGATTTTTATTATCTTTTTATCAGCAGGATTATTCATTTGATCTTTTGCTTTCATTGCGGCAGAAATGGTCGTCCGGGGGAAGGAATGGCTGTGGTCAAAAAGAAAAGCGCTGTTTTCTGCGAAAGAAAACAACGCTTTTCCTGCATGATTTTTATAGTTTTATTTTGATGCGTCCTGCCGGCCCCGGAAGGTTCCGGTGAACTCTTAGATGGAGAGTGGCTTGCCGGTCAGCAGCTCGTAAGCTTCTTTGTATTTAGCGATGGTCTTGTCGATGACATCCTGCGGCAGATTATAGTCGCTGTCCGGATTAGCTTTGAGCCAGTCTCTGACAAACTGTTTGTCGTAGGATGGCTGTCCTTTGCCCGGTTCGTAGCCTTCTTTTGGCCAGAAACGGGAACTGTCTGGTGTGAGCATCTCATCGCCGAGGATCACATTGCCGTTCTCGTCCAGTCCGAATTCAAACTTGGTGTCTGCGATGATGATACCTTTGCTCAGGGCGTACTCTGCACATTTTTTGTACAGGGCGATGGTTTTTTCTTTCAGTTCATTGGCGTAGAACTCACCTTTGCCCGGGTAAACTTTCTCGAGAATCTCCACAGATTTCTCATAGGAAATGTTCTCATCATGATCGCCGATCTCTGCCTTGGTAGATGGAGTATAGATCGGTTCAGGCAGCTGCTGGGATTCTTTCAGTCCTTCCGGCAGTTTGATGCCGCAGACTGTACCATTCTCCTGATAGCTTGCCCAGCCGCTTCCGGTGATATATCCGCGGACGATACACTCAATCGGAAGCATCTCAAGCTTCTTGCACATCATACATTTGCCTTTGAACTGCTCCTGCTGGAAGAATTCCGGCATGTCCTTGGTATCGACGGAAATCATATGGTTCGGTACAACATCCTCTGTATAGTCAAACCAGAATTTGGACATCTGGGTCAATACAGCGCCTTTGTCGGTAATTTTGTTCTTTAAGATCACGTCAAATGCGGAAATTCTGTCGGTGGCCACCATGATCAGGCTGTCGCCGTTGTCATAAATTTCCCGTACTTTTCCTTCCTTCATCGGTTTAAATTCTTTCATTGCACTCATCCTTTTCTTTCCATAATGCTTACAGGATATGCGTACGCATTCCTCTTCGCAGGCAGGCATTTTCATCGTCCGTCTGCTCATTTCTTGTTTTACCGAGTAATTGTACTACAATCTTTTCCGGAAAACAATTCCTTTTCTCTTTTTTTCTGTCCTGATTTTCAGTTTTCGCTGTTTTCTTAAACCTTATGTCTGCAAATGTACAGCTATTATTTTTTCTTTGCCGCTATTTCTTCCGCCTGTTTCTTATATTCCGGGTAGGCCTTGCAGATATCTTTTAAGCAGCAGCGCTCACAGTGAGGCGTTGTGCGGGCGGTACAGACATCTCTTCCGTGGAACACCAGCCGGTGGCAGAAATCGCTGCCTTCTTCCGGCGGAATGATCTTCCAGAGAGCCATCTCCACCTTCTTCGGCTCTTTGATATCGTCCACCAGGCCGATGCGGTTGCACAGCCGGATGCAATGGGTATCTGTAACGATGGCAGGCTTGCCGAACACATCGCCCATGATGAGATTAGCGCTTTTTCTTCCCACGCCGGGAAGCTTCATCAAATCATCAAAATTATCCGGCACCCGGCCGCCAAACTCATCCCGGAGCATCCGCATACATTTGCTGATATCCCTGGCTTTGCTTTTTCCAAGACCGCAGGGACGAACAATGGCCTCAATGTCCTCCGGTTCCGCTGCCGCCAGCGCCTCCACTCCCGGATATTTGGCAAATAAATCTTTTACGATCACATTGACTCTCTCGTCCGTACACTGAGCGGCCAGCCGGACGCTGACCAGAAGCTTCCACGCTTCATTATAATCCAGAGTGCATCCTGCATCCGGATATTCTTTTTTCAGCCGCTCGATGGCGATGGCGGCTCTTTCTTTCTTTGTCATATGTATACCTCCCAATGGTGCAAATTGGCTGCCCCGTTTTTCCCGGGCCATTTTATATTGCTTCATTTTCTTCTGTAAAGATTTTCGGTTCCTGTCTCACAAGCCTTCACCCTGGCCCGCATTCCGATGCGGCATCATTTCTGTCTTTTCCTGCGTCTCAGGGTCATTTCCGCTCAATGATACCAAAAGACATGCGCCGATCACGAGGGCAAAACCCAGCAAATCCAGGGGCGCAAATTCCGTTCCCAGCCAAAGAGCTGACACGATCGTGGCTACCACCGGCTCTATGCATGCAAGCATACTGGCCTTGACCGGGCCGATATCGGACACGCCCTGCAGATAAAAGGAAAAAGAAATCACAGTGCCGAACACCACCATGACCAGCAGCGCCAGCACGATATGTATCTCGAAATTCCAGGACTTTTCCCAGATACGGAAAGCCACGGCCATGACCACTCCTCCGATGAGCATGGCAAAACCGCTGATCAGCGGAGTTCCCCATTTTTTAAGAAGATTGCCGGGCAGCAGCGTATAGGTGGTCAGCGCCACCGCTGCCAGACCGCCCCAGAGAAGGGCGTCTCCGGAAATCACCAGACCGTCCAGACGACCGTGGGTGGCAAGAAGCACCACGCCGATCAATGTCAGAACAGCCGCCGTCACCTCTTTCCCTTTTGGCAGACGCCGGGCAAAGATACAGGATACGATCATTACCATAATGATACCGGTATTCTGAAAGACAGTGGCCGTTCCTGAATTGGAATAACTGATGGCCGTGAGATATGCAAATTGTGAAAACATCAGACCGCCGATGGCGAAAACTACCAGACGCACTGCCTCCGCCGGATTCTTCCAGACGCCAAAGGTCTCTTTCTTTTTGGTCAGAAGCGTAAATAACAGCAGAATAACGCCGGCGCCCAGCATCCGGATGGCCGCCAGCATCCCGGATTCCATCTGGCTGTTGGCAAAAATATACTGGCCGCAGGTACCGGAAAATCCCCAGGCAGTGCCGCCAGTCAATGTGAGGATGACTCCCCTGATCTGTCTCTTCTTCTGTGTCATATTTTTCTCCTCTTTTTTTAATCTGTGGGATAGTATAACACAACCCGCGGGATTTTTTAATATATTTCAGAGAAAATGTACCCGAAAAACGGGAAAAGCCGCTCTTTAATGCGGCTCCTTCTCCAGCAGTTTCGCCTGATTTTCAAGAATCCGATCCATTTTCTTATGAAGGTCTTCCAGAATAAATTCTGACTTCAGATTCACTTTGTAGGCGTTTTCCGCCTGTTCCCGGTCTCTTTCTTCCCGGCGGTTCTGGCTCATCATGATGAGCGGCGCCTGGACGGCTGCCACACAGGATAAAACCAGATTCAACAAAATGTACGGATAGGCGTCAAAGGCATGGTCTTTCATCATATTATTGCCGAACATCCAGAACAGGAGCAGAGCTGTGAAAGAAAAAATAAATCCCCAGCTTCCGGCAAACTTTGCAATTTTATCCGCCGTCCGCTGCCCGAATGTGCTGGCCGCATGGAGACTTCGCTCCAGATCCACCGACACTTTCTTTTCCAGCATCATATGGAGAATATCCTCCTCATTGAAATCCTCCGCCACATTATCCACCAGCACCCGGACCAAATCCAGCTTCTCATCGGTAGTGAGGGACTTCTCCGCCGGGGCGCCGGAACTTTTCGGAAGTGTCTCCACCGGATTGTCCGGCGCGCCGGAACTTTTCGATGGTGTCATCGCCGCATTGTCCGGCGCGGCATCACGCGTTCCCTGTCTGCCTGCTTTTTTTGTATTTTTTCCTTTTGACATACTGTCATCCTCCTGCACGGTTTTGAGATAGTATGCCCGGTTTATTTATTTTCAATCAATTTTCGTTCTGCCCGGCGCTTTCCTGACGTCCCAATTATGTCCGGCGCCCCGGTCACTCCTTTAAGAACACCAGATTTTGTTCGTCGGAGTACATTTCCGCGAAATGGTATCCCAGACGGTCAAAGGCTTTCAGTCCTGCCGCGTCTTCCGCCTTTTGCTCGGCCATAAAGCGAACCATCTCTCCTCTGGCCATCTTAGCATAGGTTCCCTTTTCTTTTACTTTGCCACAGATAAGCTCCCCAAACACACAGGTGACGCAGGGAAGATTCCCAGGCAGATATTTAAGCACCGCCCGGCTGTATTCTCTGGATGCCAGATTGACCAGAAGGCTGCAGTCTTCTAACACCTTTCCTGCGATGGCCCCGCCCCAGAAATCATACAGGGAATCCAGCTTCTCCTGATGAAAACGGGCCTGCATTTCCAGACGGTAGGGCGTGACGCCGTCAAAGGGCCGCAGCGCCCCGTAAAAACCCGATAAGATGTACAGATGATCTTGCAGATAGGCATAAGCGCTCTCGTCAAAAACTGCCGGAGCCATATATTTATACTGGATGCCCTCGTAGGCGAGAATCGCCGGCGTCAGCCGTTCCCGAAGATTCATGGATGCGATCCGCTCATAATTTTCCATGGCAATTTTATCATTACATTTCCACATATCCCGCAGTCCGGACAGGGACATTTCCCTCATCTGCTCCAGCAGAAATTCTGTCTTTTCCAGGAAAACCGGCAGGTTCTCCGGAGGCAGAATGTCCTGTTCGTTCATCTTCTTTGCCGGAGAAATAATAATTTTTAACATATATTTTCTTCCTCTCCTTCTCATAATCCTGTATGCCGATGCCAGGCGTTCCCGCCATTTTGTCACCGCCCTTCTCCCGACAGGCACATTCTGCCGCCCCAGCTATTCACTCCCGGCAGAATATGTACTGTAATTCTAAACAATCGAACAGGAGGAGTCAATAAAGAGATGGAACTCTCTTGACGCCACCGTGCTTATAGTGTATAGTGTATATATATCAACATCACATTGAAGGAGGCGAGGATTTGAATATCCTGATATCCAACGCATCAGACCTTCCACTTTATCAGCAGATCAAGGATCAGATCAAGGACGCCATACTCCGGGAAGAACTGAAAGAAGGCGATATGCTCCCTTCCATCCGCAGTTTTGCCAACGACCTGAAGGTGAGCGTCCTTACCATCCGACGGGTTTATGAAGAGCTGGAGAAGGAAGGGTTTGTCACCAGCCAGGTGGGTATCGGCACCTTTGTCTCCGCAGGGAACCTGGACTTGCTGCGGGATTCCCGGAGGCGGCTGGTGGAAGAAAAGATGCAGGACATGATTCACACAGCGAAGTCCCTTTCCATCACAAAAGAAGAACTGATGGCAATGATGGACATTTTATATGAAGAAGAATAGCGCCGGACACTCTGCCGGACAATATATCAAGAACCGATACAGAACGGAGGTTTCTATGGATACAGTTTTCAACCCGATTTTGGAAGTGCGTAATCTCAATAAATCTTACAAGGATTTTTCTCTGCAAAATGTTTCCTTTTCCCTGCCGGAAGGATGCATCACCGGGTTTATCGGCGCCAACGGCGCCGGAAAGACCACAACGATCAATACTATTTTAGGACTGGCCGGTATGGACAGCAGCGGAAAAGGCGTTTTCTTTTCCACGCACATCACTTCGGATCTGGACAAGATCGCCGATGTTCTTGTGCTCATTGACCACGGTTCCATTCTCTTTGAAGAAGAGAAGGACATTCTGCTGGATTCTCACCGAATGGTGAAAGGCAGCGCCCGGTGGCTTACCGAAAAAGCCCGGTCTCTTTTTTCCAGCATCACAGAGACAGCTTTTGGTTTTACCGGTCTCACCGGACAGCCGGATCAGGTACGCGCGCTCATGCCGGACGCTGTCATGGAACGCCCGCTGATCGAAGATATCATGCTGGACGCCATCGGAAAAAATGCACCGGCAGCGAAGCGGTGCAAAACCGCCGCTGTGACAGGCCCGCATGATACATTTTAAAAGGAGGGAACTCTATGTTACTGCATTTAATTAAGAAAGAATTTGTCGTCATACAAAAACAGACCCTCTGGATGATCGGACTGGTCATACTCATACCACTTTTTATACTTTGGAGGCTCCCACAGTATGCCAATTATCTGGGTTTTGTCTTTTCTGTAATTTATGGGACATTTATCATGTTATCTTATATCTGTCTGGCAGAATATCAGTGTGAAAAGGCGTCTGCCTATCTGTGTACCACGCCTTATCCACGGAAGTATCTGGTGCTGTCCAAATATTTTTTCTGCCTCATTGTCTATCTCTTCTGCGCTCTTATGTTCCGGTTGGAGACATTGTTTCTGCCTCAGCTTGGCGGATTGTCGCTGCCACTGGCAGGAGGAGCATTTTTGCTCATTGCTCTGCTTTGCGGAATATATCTGCCCATTTGCTATTATTTCGGATATGACAAAACGAAGTTTGTCTATGTGATCATCGTGCTGGGACTATCATATCTGCTGCCGTCTATGATGAAGTTCAATATCACGAACTCAATATCCCGGCTGTTTATGGGCACTTCTCCAAATCTTGCCGGAGCAGGAATCTTTCTCGCAGGGATCTTGATTTTTGCCCTGTCAGCGCTGGTTTCTGTCCGGATTTATGACCGGAAAGATTTAGTTTGATCTGCCGTTGGCAGATCCCTCATGGCTCTCTGGCAGGTTTACGACAGATTCCTCCGCAGATTTACGTCAGTTTCGCCATGGTCATTTCAAAATCAATACTATATTGGGAGGTTTTCATATGAACAACGACAGAATTTTTCTCTTTGTTATCGCCGTGCTGGCTCTGGTCTATGCCATGGGCAGCGCCTATGGCTTCTTTCTGAAACGCACCAGAAGCACCCTCACGGAAGGCACAGTGTACTCCATCTGGATGCCGGGGCCTGAAAACACACGGTTCCGCAATTCCAAATGGGCAAAGATCGCCTACAAAGCCGGTGGAAAACAATACATTTCCTATAACCGCATTCAGGTTCCTATGAGTGCAGAAGCCGGCACAAAGGTCACCGTCCGCTACGACGCTCTTCATCCGGATATGCTCTACAGCTTTTCCTGGAAAAAAATCGGGATTGCCCTGGCAGTCGCAGCGGTCAGCCTGGCCGCCGGGCTGCTGGTATACTGATAATGTGCAGCGCAGCATAGTAAGATATTATGCTGTACTGACGAAAGAATTGTAATGATATCACAGAGATAACATTTCATTGACTTCTGGCCCTTCCGGTGCTAACTTATAAAAATAAGGCGGGACAAAAGAACTATCTGGCATAAGACAGAGGAATCTCTTTTGTCCCGGTATTTTGCACAGGAGGTACGAAAGATATGAACAGTATTTCAGTTTTATTTTACATTGCCGCACTTCTGGCTCTGGCTTATACCGCCGGACATCTTTTCGGTTTTTTCATCAAACACGGCCGTCTGGCCGCCACCGAAGGCACAGTATATTCCATCTCTTTAAACAGCACCAAAAGAGCCCGGCCGCACTCGAAATGGGGCAAAGTCCAGTATAAAGTAAAAGGAAAAAAATACATTTCCCAGGATCTGGTGCAGATTCCTGACACTGCGGAGATCGGCACAAAAGTCACCGTCCGCTATGATACGGAATTCCCGGATAAAATTTATAAATTTTCCTGGCTTCAGATCACCATAGCTCTGGCCGTGGCCGTGGTGTGCGCCGTGGCGGGAACAGTGTTATAAACGAAAAGCTGCCGTCACATAAACGGCAGCTTTTGCTTTTTATGATCGTTCCGGCGCCCCCTGCACTCTGCGATAGAGGATCGGCACATCATATCCAAAGGTTCTCTTTCCATTGACTTCCATGGTTTCTGTCACCTCCAGGCAGTCCTCAGAAAAGCGCTCAAACAAGGTAAATTTTAATACCGGGGAGAACATGCTCACACTGCCGCCCTCCCAGACGCCATCTTTTTCCACATAAAGGGCCGGAACAAACTTTTCCGACGGTTTCAATACATGATAGTCAAGCTCCGTGATACTCTCATAAGTAAAGGACGACTTATCATACCCTTCCGGCATATCATAAGAAGTCAGCCTGACTCCCTCTTCCTCCTCCGTAAATAAAAACAGATGCGGGGAACCGTGGGTATTTCCGCCGATGGTATAATAGCTCTCTTCCACCATGAAATATCCGGCAAAGTCTTCCGGAAGACTGCGGATCTTATCATTACAGATGGTATTGACATGCTCGGCATACGGGAACTTCTCGTTCTCCTTTTTCAATTCTTCAAATTGCTCCCGGTTATCAAAATGACCGGTCAGAATACGAATAAAATCATCTAATCTATCCATAGTACAAATGCCTCCCTTTCCATATAATACATGCCATTTTACAGATATATGCATAGTACATGCTGTTTTACAGATGTACGCTGCCTTACAGTGTAGCACAATGACATACATTTCGCCATGGGTATCTTCGAAAAATTTCCTGACAAAAGATTATCGGCTGCTTGTTCCTTTCCTGAATATCGGCTCTGATTTTTCTTGACTTCAATTATTATAATAGTTATAATAATTAAAATAAAAATAGTGGGAGGAGCTTATCATGAAAGATTCTGCTGCCTTGAAAAGAGAAAATAAAATCCAGATCCGCAGGCTGCTTCGCAGCGGGAAGTCTTACACCAAACAGCAGATCGCCCTGCAGACCGGGCTGAGCGTGGCCAGCTGCAACACCTATCTAAATGAGATGGAGACAACGGGTGAGGTAACAGGAGAAAAGCAAAAACTCCATGAAGTGGGGCGCAATGCCATGGTTTATACGCTGAATGAAGATTTTGAAAGCATCCTCTGTCTCTATTTTGCGTTGATCCAGGGTGTCAAATCTGTGACGGCCGCCGTTTTGTCTCCAACCGGCCGGATCCTTCACCAACAGGTGCGCCGATTTGATCCCCTGGATGCCGCTGCCATTGAGCAGGAATCTGCCGCTGCTTTCCGTCTTTTTCCCAATATCAGCCAGGTCATCGTGGGGACTCCCAGCATTGCAGAAAACGGCGTGATTCGCCACAGCGATATTCCGGAACTGGAAAATGTTCCGCTGAAAACAATGCTGGAAACTAAATTCCGGCGCCCGGTCTTCCTCGCCAATGATATGCACTATAAGGTGTACGGTTATTATCGCCAGGAACAAATTTCCGACAAGATCGTCACGCTGGTCAACTATCCCTCCGGCGTGCTGCCGGGGACAGCCACAGTACATAAAGGTACGTTACTGACCGGACGGAATCTGTTCGCCGGCATGGTTGGCTTTCTGGATTACGGGATGAGTCTTGAACAGCAGATACAAATGCTGCACCGTCCTGCGGCGGAACCTCTGATCATTCAGGCTTCCATCGCATTAATCTCCATCCTGAATCCTCATCTTCTGCTTTTTACCGGCGATCTTTTGCTGGAAAGCGATCTGGAACGGATCCGCGCGGCCTGCCGGACCTGTATCCCGGAAGAATACATGCCGGACTTTGCGTTTATCCCCAGCACAGACCAGTATTATCTTATGGGAATGTATTGGAAAGCCATGGACATAAAAGATGAGACAGCATCATACAGCCCCAAAAATGCAGCGGGGAAACTGTGAACATCAGAAAATAATAAAAAATATTGGAGGAAGAAAGAATGAAATTTGATGTGAACAATTTACAATGGACAAGACAACCGGAAGACTACACGATCTCCCAGGACCGCATTGAGATCGTGACCAAACCCCATACCGACCTGTGGCAGAGGACCTATTATCATTTCCGCAATGACAATGCCCCGGTTCTCCAGATGTCTTCAGATGAGAAGTTCTTCTCCTTTGTGGTAAAAACAGAATTTTCCGAAAGTCACCACCGCTTTGATCAGTGCGGCGTGGTTCTGTATCTGGACAGTGAAAACTGGCTCAAAGGCTCCATCGAATATGAAAACGAACAATTTCAGCATCTGGGCAGCGTGGTCACCAATCATGGTTATTCCGACTGGGCAACCACAGAGATTCCTGCCAATGTCAAATCCATGTGGTATCGCCTGAGCCGCCGGGAGGATGATTTCTGTATCGAATGTTCCGAGGACGGCTCCGTGTTCCATCAGATGCGTGTCTGCCATATGCACGAGGCAGCGGGCACCGTCCGTTTCGGTATCTATGCCTGCAGCCCGGAGGATTCTTCCTTCCGCGCCGTTTTCACAAACATGGAACTGACGGAATGCAAGTGGCTGGCGCATGACGGCCAGCAGCCAGATGAAGAAATCTAAGCTGCCAAAGCAGCCAACAAAAACAAACCTCTATGATAAAAGCTGCCGCGGGTCTGCGGCAGCTTACATGGTATGTTCTATTTAAAAATGATTCCTCTTATGCTTTTTAAAATGATTTCCTTGTTTCTTGGATGTAAATAAGTTTTATTTAGTCTGGATTTCGTGTAACTAAGATAAGTATCTTTTGTCTCTTGTATCAACAATCTGGTGAAATATCTTTCCCAGCTAAAAAATTCCTTTCCATCAATATATTCTTCCGGCTTTTTTAATATCTCATCTATCTGTTTTCCGCCGATTAATCCGGAGGACAAAATAATCCATTCAAAGGACTCTGGTAAATATAAATTAATATTCTCCATTCTTTCCGCTATCTGAAACAAACGGCTCATCTCAGGGCCAATTGCCGCTCCATCAGCAATCACACAGATTTCTTCATTTTTAACACTCTCTAATTTTGAAAAAATATTGGATTTTCCACCAGCACTTTCACATAATACCCCGGATTCTTTTCCGACTGCGTCAAAAAAATCATATCCCGCATTGGAATCTTCCACAATCATTTTTTCAGGCTTCACAGGCAGGTTATGGGTATTCGTGTAGATTCTATACAATTGCTGATACACTTTCTTTGTATTCTGATATTTTCCGGAGGCATACAAACCGTATATTTCTTCCACACTGTAGGGAAGATTATAAAGATTTTCTCTTGTGATCAATACAAAGTAATTATCTGAACCGCGGACGGCCGCTGCAAACTCTTCTGTATTAATAAATGTATTTTCTTCATCTGTAAAAAAGATACTCCCCGACACATTTTCTACGATTAATTTCCAGTTAGCGCCTTCCAAAACTCTGCATGGCACATCACACTGCACATCAATACCGCTTGATCTTCCCATATTTTCTGCCTGGCGAAGCATGTTGATCAGTGTAGTTTTGCCCGTCGCGCTGTCTCCCTGAATAATCGTAATATTTCTTTTTATTTCAAATTCATAATGTAATCGGTTATTCTGGATTATAACTTTATGCTTCCCTTTCATATATCCTCACCTATACATATTTTCCTGCAATACGGACAAATTCCAGCATATTATGAACCATTTCCCCCGTATTTAAAATTTTCGCTTCAAATTCTTCTTCCCCAAAATCCATAATATGCCGAAGATTGATCGTCAAATCTTTTTCCTGTCCGATTTTTAAAATCCATTTTGCACAGTTATCTCCACAAGCGGAGGCGTTGAACACTTCACCCGAGCGGTCAAATGCCATCAAAATCAACGTTTTTACTCCGCCTGATATTTCCTTTACAGATATTGGTCCGAGAACCGGACTCTCAATTAAATGCGGGCCGATCACTTCTGATTTATCCACATCGCGTATCATCGCAACAGACAGTTCTTCTATAATCCACTGATCTTCATACTGATTGTCAAAATAAACCGGAGGATAATAAATGGCTTCTTCCATTTTTCCCAAATATATACTCAGCACAGGCACACCCCCTCCTCTTTTTTGTGTACTGCCTTACAGTGTAGCACAATGGGCGGCACTTCGCCATGGATATCTGCGAAAAAATTTTCTGGCAGATATCCATTCGATATCTGCCAGAATGTTTTTGACGACGCATTATTGCTTATTGCCCCGATTCGCCGCCCATGAGTGTTTTTAATGTTGCTTCATCGGTCCACACATAGACAGTTTTCTCTCCGTAACCGTCGTTGAAATGTACAACCACATCGCAGTTCAGCGGCGTACTCTCTCCCTCATACCCTGTCGCATAGAAAGCAAAGTTATTGCAGTCAAGAATCAGTTTCTCTTTCACGGACTGGATCACTGCCGGTTCTGTCACCTTCCAGTAATTTTCTCCATCCTCGTCGCTGTACCGGCTGATCTCGATGTCAGATATGTCGACATCAGCAAGAGTCTTATTGATATCGTATCCTTTGCTGCTGAGGAAGGCAAGGGTCTTTGTGAAGGACGGGTAAACGTAATAAAAATCTGTCGAATAATCATCGCCTCCGTCTGTTTTGTGCTCGACAGAAAGTTCTGCCACTGGAATCACCGTCCGCATTTCCTCGTTGGTCAGGGTACTGAGTTCCTCCAGATAGGTGGTGAGGAATTCCTTTTGTTCGTCTTCTGTCAGCCGCAGGGTCTGTTCATCCATCTTATTATTGCAGGATATATCCGTAATCTGATTCCAGTCGGCGGTATAAAGGGAGTATATGCTCTCACGGAAACTTTCCATACCGTAAGCGGTCTCCATAATTTCATTGGCCGTATCTTCCGGCAGATCGAAATTCCTCTTTATTTCGCTTCCGTTCTTCATATGATAAATTACCTGGATGCCTTTCTTTCCTTCCTCCGAAAGCCTGCGTCCGGTCACACTGTCATAAAAACCGGTATAATCGCCGGATCCTTTCTCCGCGGCGCCGTCAGCATCGCTGCCTTCTTTCTGTACCGCCGTCTTTAACATGGAAAGAATCTCTTCCTTCTCACTTCCAGTGATTTCGTTCTTCTCTTTTCCCCAGAAATAACTCTCCCTGACGCTTACCACATCATCTTTAAGCATCACACTTTCCACTGCACCTGCTGCAGGAACAAAACGGTCATAACCGTACAGATCCAGATAAAAGGACGCCGTGAGACAGAGCACCGCTGCAAGAGTCAGCACCATCTGTTTTTTATGGCTCCACATGCCGCGGATATCGAACTGATAAATGCATTCGATGATCCCGTGGAAAAGCACGGTTCCGATGATCACGCCGATGAACACCCAGATTCTTGAAGTACCCAGTGTCATACTGTAAAGATAAGAACCGGTAAATACCGCCGCCGGGATGACCAGAAGCACCCGGATGACCGGATTGATCTTTGGAAACGCCATGGACCTGCCGGCAGTCTCCGACGGCCGGCGGTCAAACAGGAACTGGCAAAGCAAAGCCAGAATCACGATCCAGACACAGACAGCCAGCATCAGCGGCGCTTTTTGAGACCACTTCCAACCTTCCGCCAGCGGCCGCAGGCGAACCGCCAGATAGACGGGAGAGCCGTAATCAAAAAGCTGAAAGACCTTTGACGGTTCCACATAAGCCGCAAAAAAGTTCTGCTGTAATTCGATAAACATAAATTTTATGAGCACCGGCGCCCAGGTGATAAACACTGCCGTTCCGAGGATTCCCACCACGATATGGCCGGTCATGATCATGGCCAGAGCCGCCGTAAAAAACGCCGCTCCAAAGGCCAGCAGACTGCAGAGCATCCCCAGCAGCAGATGCGCCAGCACTTCCAGGGTAAAATAACCCAGGACGAGGGTGATCACGGCGTCTATCACCGATGCGGCGATGAGCAGCACCGCAAACACCAGAAAACTATTGGCTGTTATTGACCAGAAAATGCTCTTTTTTCTCACCGGCAGAGAGTGATAAAAATCTGTCTTCGTTCTGGAATGTAAATAGGCAAATCCACAAAGCGCGGTCACCGCTCCCAGCGCTGCGCACAAAATCACGAGGCTGCTCGGTCCCGTGGCAGACAATATCGTTTCATATACATTTTCGTCCCAGACCATGGCATTCTGAATTTCAATCACGAAATACAGCAGCGTAAACAGAAAATAAATCAGTGTCACCACATTCATGGCCAGACGATGCCGCATATTTTCTTTCATTAATTTAGAAAATGATATTCTTGATGTCATAGCCGACTACCTCCGTTTCGCTGATAAAGATTTCTTCCAGAGAAAGCGGGAGTACTTCCATAAATACCGGCTTCAGCTCCCCGATTCTCTTCAATATGTCTTCCTCGCTGCCCCGCACCGTGAGAGTGAGAAGTTTTCCCCTTCGGTTCATGGTCAGGATCTCCAGAGACTCTCTCAAATGTTCCTCCGCCTCTTCCGGCAGCACACACTGGATTTTATGAAGATTTAATTTCAGATCTCCCAGATCCCTGGACAACAGCACACCGCCTTTATGAAGAAGTCCAATATGATCGCAGATATCTTCCAGCTCCCGCAGATTATGGGAAGCGATCACCGGCGTCAGTCCCTTCTCATCAATCTCTCTGGCAAAGATTCCTTTGATTCCCTGGCGCATCACCGGGTCCAGCCCGTCGAAAGTCTCATCACAGAGCAGATAAGATACATTGGAACAAAGTCCCAAAAGCAGCGAAAGCTGTTTCTTCATGCCCTTGGAATAGGTCTGAACCTTCCGCTCTCCCTCGAGGCCGAACCGCAGCAGAAACTTCCGGAACCGCCTCTGGTCAAAATCCGGATAGTACACTTTATAAATCTCTGCCATCTTTTCCGCCGTGGTGTTGGGATAGAAAAACTGTTCATCGGAAATGTAAAAAATCTTACTCTTAGCCCGGGGATTATCCCAAACATTGTCTCCGTCAATGAGAATCTCTCCTTCGTCCGGCTTCAGCACGCCCGCTATCATCCGGAGCAGAGTACTCTTTCCCGCACCGTTGGTTCCCAGCAGACCGAAAACATTCTCCTCTTTCCATGTCAGGCTGACCCCGGAAACCGCCTCAATATCTCCAAAGCTCTTGCTGACGTTCTTAATCTCGATCATTTGACACCTCCTCATAGACCTTATCCACACTGGCCAGGATATTTTCTCTGGTTATCCCCTGCTCTTTGCAGGATATCAACTGTTTCTCCAGCGCAGACAGCAGCTTCCTCTGCTGCTTTTCCTTCAAATGTTCATCGGCCCGGACAAAATTGCCGCGGCCCTTTACGGAATAAATGAATCCGCTTCTCTCCAGTTCACTGTACGCCCGCTGTATGGTATTGGGATTGATGGACAGTTCCACCGCCAGCGAGCGCACCGAAGGAAGCTTCTCGTCCGGTTCCAGCGCACCGCCCGCAATGAGTGTCTGCATCTTATCCACAATCTGCTCATAAATCGGCCGTTTATCATTATAATCGAGGATGATCACATGTTCGCCTCCTTATAAAAAAATAACTAAGTGTACTAATACTATTAGTACACTTAGTATACACAGCATCCCGTGCTCTGTCAATGCTTTTTTATTTTCTTCTGAGGGTCCGGAGATATTTTTTCATTTCCGGGGAAATGCGGCGGCTCTCCACCGCTTTCTGAATGGTCTTATTATGTACCCAGACAGGAAGCCGGTTTTCCGTGAGATACGGCAGGATGCTCTCTTCCTGTTTGGCCAGCGCCGTGGCCATATACCAGGCGCACATCATGTTGACATAATATTCTTCCGAGACGATATCCGCCACCAGCTGCGGCATCTCCGGCCGGAATTCCTCATCGAGGAAATTGGTCATCAATAACCCGACACCATACCGGATCGTGTAGGTCTGCCCGCTGGCAATCATTCGTTTTGCCTTTTCATAGACCTGCTCCGGATACCGCTTAAATATCTTCGGTGAAAAACTGTCACAGGTAGCCCAGTTATCCACGTAAGGAAAGAAGCGTTCGGTCTCCTCCATGGCTTTCTCATAATCTTTTATGGTTTCAATGACAAAGGCGTGAAGATTATTTTCTTCATAATAATAATGAGGAAGTATGTGCAGATATTCCTCCGCCTCCGGCGTCTTTGCAAACTTCCTGGCATATTTCCGAAGCTCCGGCGTCCGGACACCGATGATCCTGTCTGGTTCCACCGTCGGTATCAATTTCTCATGAAATGTTTTGTAGCCGGTATCCTGCATGGAAAACAGCGCTTCTCTTACCATTTTTTCCGTCTCTTGGCCGCAGCCGGTGTGCTCTCCTTCCATCTTTTTGTTTCTTTCCTCAGTTCTTTCATCGCTTTTCATGTTTCTTGTCCTCCCGAATACTTTCCTGCTTTTTCCGGAGATCATCCTGCCTTGCCCGGGGAACAGGTTTTCTCCTGTACTGTACCCACTATTATATGGACTCTGTCTTCTTTTTTCAAAAGAATTCTTTTTGAAATACCGGGTATCATAAAATTTATAGAGAAAAAATTTTCAAAAAACATAAATTCTGTTTATTTTAAATTTAAAAATAGCTGTTAGTATATAGCCATAGACAACACAAGAGAAAAAATAAAAATAATCGCTTAAAAACAAGGAGGTATTCATATGACAAAGAAAATCATGTTTTTATTAACCGCATCTATTCTCTCTCTGGGAATCATGACCGGATGTTCCGGCAATTCCGGAAATACACAGTCTGACAACGGCAATAACGCCGTATCCCAGGCGGATACCCAGAATGTATCCGATAACAGCGCCGACGACGCGGCCGGCAGCAGCGTAAACACTGTGGTTGGTTCCGGGATCACCGATAATACCGGTGACAATGCCGGCACAACGGCGGCATCCACACAGACTGCCGATGCCAGCGGCGGTTACATCACCGAGGAAGAAGCTTCTTCCATCGCTCTGGCGGAAGTAGACGGAGCCACCGCAGATGAGTTACGGATCTACAAGGATACCGATGACGGCAGAAACATTTACGAAGGTTCCATCTATCACGATAACACCGAATATGATTTCGAGATTGACGCTCAGACCGGTGCTATCATTGACTGGAGCAGCGAAAGAGATGATGATAACTGGAACAACACCCAGAACAGCGGTAACGGCAATCTGATTTCTGAGAAAAAAGCCAAAAACATCGCTTTAGGTCAGGTAGAAGGCGCCACAGAATCCGATCTGCGCATCCACAGAGATAACGACGACGGCAGAGATATTTATGAAGGATCCATCTTCTACAACGAGATGGAATATGAATTCGAAATCGACGCCCAGACCGGCGATATCATTGAATGGAGCAGCGAGTCCATTTACGATTGATCTCTCTTTCCTTTTCATACATTTTCATATCTTTAACCAGTCTCCCGGATTTCCCTTTGGGAATCCGGGAGATTTTTTTGTCTGTTTCCCACAGGAATCCGGGTAACTGGCCGGGAATGCGCCACAGAGAGTTTCCAGGACAGCATCGCTGACCTGTTACAATTCCAAAAAATCATCGGAAAATGTATTGACAAAAATATATATATGCTGTAATATTTGATATATAAAAATTTTATATATACAAAAAAACAAAGAAAGGAGTGTCCATATGTACTATCCTGTTTCATCGGTTCTGATTGAATGTCTGATCCTTTCCATTGTGGCCAGCAGCGATTCCTATGGCTACGAAATCAGTCAGACAGTCAAGCTGGCCGCCAGCATCAAGGAGTCTTCTCTCTATCCGATTCTCCGGAAGCTGGAACAGAACGGCTACCTTTCCACCTATAATCAGGAGTTTCAGGGAAGAAACCGGAAATACTATTCCATCACAGAAAAAGGAAAGGAACAGCTGCTTTATCTGAAAGAAGAATGGAAGATTTACAAGGAGACCATCGACGGGATCATTGAAGGGAGGTTGAAGAAATGAACCGTGAACAATATTTAAAAGAGCTGCGCAAATATTTAAAGCGTCTGCCAAAAGATGATTATGAAAATGCCATGGAATATTTTACAGAATATTTCGATGACGCCGGAAATGACGAGGAAGCCATCCGGGAACTGGGGAACCCCCGGGAGGCCGCTTCAGAACTTTTAACCGCGCTGCTGGATAAAAAGACCGGAGATTCCCTGTCAGTCACCACATTTTCCAGCGGAGAAACCGGCCAGAGAGGCAGAAGATACCGCAGGGGCGACTCTGTTCCGGAGCCGGACAGCAAGGGTTCTCCTCTTTCCATCCTGCTCATTGTCTGCCTGTCCATCCTGGCTGCTCCCATCGCAGCGCCGCTGGCTCTGACAGCGTTTGTGCTGTTGCTGGTGGGCGTTATCCTCATATTATTTGCTGTTTTTTGTGTTTTTGTATGCAGCGTATCCTTTGTCATCATCGGTGTCTTTTCGCTGATCAAAGGAGCTGCCTTTGCCGCAGCCTCCGTTCCCGGATTTCTCGTGATATTCGGCGGCAGCCTGCTTTCCGTCGGCCTGGGCGTTCTCCTTTTCATCGCCGGTATCTTCTTCTGCAAATGGCTGGTACTGGCGCTGGCACGGCTGATTCAGCGAATGCTTCATAAAAGGAGGGTGAAAAAAGATGAATAAACTTGCAAGACGTACATTATTGGCAGCCGCGGGACTCTGCATCGCCGGAGGTATCCTTTTTGCCGTCGGCACAGGGCTCGGAGGTATGCGTTTTCTGGCTACCGCTGATTTAAGCACCATAGGCTCGCCGAATTCTTCCAGAAAACTTTATGAGATGGATAAGACCAAACTGGATGATTTCTCCCGCCTGGAAGCAGATATCACTTACATGGATATCTCCATCCTTCCTTCCGAGGATGATTCCTGTTACCTCTCTTACCAGATCACCGGCAGCGGCGCAGAGAACCCATTTCAATATACGATTCAAGACGGCACTCTGACTTTGAAGGAAGATCTTTCCGCTGAATCCCAGTTCTTTGTGGGTATTGATTACAGTTTTCTGGCCCGGCTGTTTACCGGCCGCGTCGTCACAGATGCCCCGGATAATGTCTCTGACAACCTGACACTGTATCTGCCGAAAGACAAATATCTGGATTACGCTGCCATCTCCGGAGGCGACGGCGATATCATTTTGCGTGGACTTCAGACAGAACAGCTCACTCTGGAATCCTCCTACGGCGATCTTATCATGTCTGACGTCAACGCCAAATCCGGCAGTCTATCCCTGGGAGACGGTGACGCACAGATGGATACCGTTACCACCAGACAAATGGATTTTGATACTTCCTACGGGGATGTTTCCGTCAATCATTGTTCTCTGGGAACCGTTACCTTCCAGTCCAGCGACGGGGACTTCACCAGCGAAAACACTGCCTATACCGGGAACTGCTCCTTTGATCTTTCTTACGGCAGCGTCAGCTTCCGGCTTGATGACAGCCAGAAAGAGACTCTGTCCATGGACCTCAAAACGGATTACGGAGATATTTCCGTTGCGGAGGACCTTCCGAACAGCTCCTATACCCAGTATGAGGACGAGGATACCAAAAGCTACCGGAAAACCGGAAGCGCAGATGCCGGAAAAGTATCGGTTTATTGCGCCGACGGTGACATTTCCATCAGATAACCCTTTCTTCCTTCTCTCCGCCGGAAAACGGCGCGGGAGAAGAACGATAAACGCCGCGCCAGGCGTCTATGCCCGGCACGGCGTTATTTTTGGTTTTCTTTCTAAAATTCGCTGGCTCTCTTCTCCACATTTTTCTTAAAATTCATAACTTCATGATCGTAGGTCTGGTCCATGAGCGTGGAATGGATCATAAAATCTGCTGTCGCCTTGTTGTTGGCGATCGGTATATCATAGACCTGAGCAATCCGCAGCAAAGCCTTCACATCCGGATCATGCGGCTGCGCCGTCAGCGGGTCAGAAAAGAAAATGAGGAAATCCACTTTTCCTTCCACAATCTTGGCTCCAATCTGCTGGTCGCCGCCCAGAGGACCGCTGTTATATCCCTTCACCGGCAGAGAGGTTCTCTCCGTGATCAGCCGCGCTGTGGTTCCGGTCCCACATAGAAAATGCTTCTTTAAAATGTCCTGATTTTTGTCACACCACTGAATCAATTCTTCCTTCTTGTTATCGTGCGCGATCAGCGCGATATTCTTCTGTTTCTCGATGGTCAAAGTGATCGTTTCCTGTGCCATACATAAAACCCCTTTCCTGTGCTGTTTCCGGCAAAGCCTCTCTCCCGCTGCACTGCGGCAGGTTCCACCATGCCCGTATAAAATCATTATACCTGAAAAAACCGGAAATGTAAGCTGTCCTGGCAGCAGTTTATCCGTTTTTTGTGAGGAAATTGTCAACATTCCGGGAGAAATCTGTGTTTTCCCGCACTTCCCTCCCTGCTTTTGAATACCATAGAATAGGAAACTCCTATGGGGAGGTATCAATATGTATCTTTCTTTCTGCCGCAATGACAGAAACTGTGACACAGGCAGGGCCTGTTTGCATACAATGAGCTGCATCAAAATATTTGATTCCATGGCAGCGGACTGTGCCGATTCGGATCTCACGGGCCGCACCGGTTCCAAAAGCCGGACCCTCGGTGACCTTGCTCCCGGCTGTCATGCCATCGTCTCCGCGCTTCTTGCCTCCGGCGGCATGCGCCGCCGTCTTCTGGATATAGGTCTGACGCCCGGTACACGGGTGGAATGTCTGGGGAAAAGCCCTCTGGGCGACCCGTCCGCCTTTCTCATCCGGGGCGCGGTCATCGCTCTGCGAAAGGGGGACTGCCGGGATATCCTGATCGAGGAACCCCGACAGGAGCATCTGCCGGCTGCCGGCACAGAAGTTCTGATACAAAACGAGGCACGGGAGGAATAAATCATGGGTCTGACCAATCATTCTGTGGGAATCAACGCACTGGACTCCGCTCTCACCATCACCAGACGCACTCCCGAAGATAAAGTAATCGCGCTGGCCGGCAACCCCAATGTGGGAAAGAGCACCATTTTCAATGCTCTTACGGGCATGAACCAACATACCGGAAACTGGCCGGGAAAAACTGTATCCAACGCTCAGGGCTTCTGCCAGTCTGAGAAAAATTCTTATGTACTTGTGGATATTCCCGGCACTTATTCGCTGATGGCGCATTCCGCTGAGGAGGAAATTGCCCGGAATTTTATCTGTTTCGGAGAACCGGACGCCGTGGTGGTGGTCTGCGACGCCACCTGTCTTGAACGGAATCTGAATCTGGTTCTGCAGACCATGGAAATCTCTTCCCGGGTGATCGTCTGCGTCAATCTGATGGACGAGGCCGGACGCAAAAAGATTCATCTGAATCTGCCGCTGCTGTCCCGCCGTCTGGGCGTCCCTGTGGTTGGCACTTCCGCCCGGAAAAAAAGTACTCTGGAACCGCTCCTTCACGCCCTTGACCAGGTGACCGCCCCCACCTTCACCGCTTTTCCCGCGAAAGTCCGCTATCCGGACTGCATCGAACACGCCATCCGCATGATCGAGCCGCTCATAGAAGAAAAAACCGGCGGCCGTTTAAACAGCCGCTGGCTCAGTCTCCGTCTTCTCCACCAGGACTGCTCCCTGCTTCGGGAACTATCGGGCCATCTGGGAGAAGATTTCCTGCGGGACCCGGAGCTGCTCCGGGGCATTACCCTGGCAAGGAAGCAGCTGAAAAGAGAGATTTCCAGTCCGGAACAGTGGAACGACGCCGTCGCCGGCGCCATTGTATCCACAGCAGAAAAGTTGTGCCGGGACGTGGTCTCTTATGAAAATTCCTCATACCGTAAACTGGATTTTGCCATCGACCGGCTGTTCACCAGCCGTCTGACAGGATTTCCGCTGATGCTCCTGCTGCTGGCCGTCATATTCTGGATCACCATTTACGGCGCCAACTATCCTTCTGCCCTGCTCTCTGACGGACTGTTCTTTATTCAGGACCGGCTGACCGGCCTTTTTCACTGGCTCCACGCCCCCTCCTGGCTCCACGGCCTGCTGGTGCTGGGACTTTACCGGGTGCTGGCCTGGGTCGTATCGGTGATGCTTCCGCCCATGGCCATCTTTTTCCCGCTCTTTACGCTGCTGGAAGACGCCGGATACCTGCCCCGCATCGCCTACAATCTGGATAAACCCTTCCAGTGCTGCCGTGCCTGCGGCAAACAGGCACTGACCATGTGCATGGGCTTTTTGTCTGCATATCCTCCGTATGGATTTGATCTGTTTTTTAGTCTTTATTGGATTCCTCCCACTTGTTCAATCCGGACGGCTTGATGAGTTTTCCCTGTTCCGCCAGGGAAAACAGCGCTTTCCGCACTTCCCTGGACTGACAGTTGGCCGCCGCGATCTTTGACATATTTTTCTCGCCGGCACCCAGCCCCCGGTTGTGCAAAAACTCCGTGATATTGCTGACCGTCTTATTTTTTATAGTGCTGAAATATTTCACACTGCTCTCTCCTTCCTGCCCTGTATTTCCCTGATCGTCTCCCGTGCCGCCTTCCGGTTTGGTTTCTGTTTCTGCTCCGGAATCCCCGTCCTTCTGCTTTGGCGTCACAAACCATTTTTCTTTTTTTCCCTGACCGGTGATCCGGTTCAGATCAATCTTCTCGTCAAAGCCCGGGCAGGTGCCTTCTGACGTATACTGATGGAGGTCCGCCCCCGCATGGCAGGGATACGCCGCATCATATTTTCCGTTGTTTAATCCATATCTGGCTTCCCACCAGGCACATTTTCCCGGACGGGCAGCCAGTATATTCTTATATTTGTCATATTGCGCGTACATGGTGTAAACCATCATCTTGTAATCCAGCGTTTTCAGATAATCCATGGCCTTCTGCACGCCGGATGCAGGATTGCCCGCTTCCACATCCAGAACATATCCCATGAAATATTCTCCGATTTTATCTTTGCAGGTTTTCACCAGGAATTTCGCCTGTGCCAATTCGTCTCCCTTATTCAGGTACACGTACAGCCAATAGGGGATTCCTCTCTTTTCACACTGTTTCACAACGCCTGCCATGGCGCTGTCTACAAAAGAGGTCCCCTGCGTCGCCTTCGTGATCAAAAACGGGCAGTTCTTTGCCACTTTATTCCAGTCCGCCACCGTATGGTGGTGGGAAATATCCGGATAATATTTACTCATCTGACTCCTCCTTACACTCCGGAAGTCCCGCAATGGATGTCAGCAGTGATACAACTCCGGCCAGCAGTGCCGTCGATATGGTCATAACGGTATCCACCTGAGCAAATACCGTCGCCGTCCCTATGGCTGCCACCGCCGTCTGCGCTACAGTCCGGGCCGCGCGGATTCCGGCACATTTCAGCCATTTTTTTGTTTTACTGCTTATTTTCATATTGATCCTCCTCCATATTCACAGAAGACCACCGCGCCGGCTGCTGGCTGTTTTCCGCACCATGTCCCGTGGCGCGGGATCGTCTCTTACATCACGCCCTGTGCCCGGCGGTCTCTGTACTATCATAATATTGCGATCATCCGTTTTGGTTCCTCATTTTCCGACAAAATTCCTTCTTTCCCGGCGAAGGCATTCCTGCGTTTTGCCGCTCCCGGCCGGAAGGCTCTGTCTTTGCTGCTGCACACAATTTACCTTCTTCCTCCAGCATTCTGTAAAAGGATTCGCTTTGTCCATTTCTTTTTATGAAAATGTCCTCCGGCCGGCCGCAGCAGACGCCATCCGGATTCTTCATGATGATCCTGACCATAAAACTCCTCCTTCCTGTATATTTATGCGAAAGGAGATGTCCCTGTTTCCGAAAAACAGGCATCTTCTTACAGAAAAAATCATAATTTATGACAAACAGCTGCCTTGAAAAAGGGGGAATCCGCCATGCCCACCGCCGCCTGTTACGTGAGAGTCTCCACAGACCATCAGAGGGAAAATTACAGCATCAGCGAACAGACGTCCCGCCTGCAGGCATTCTGTCAGGCCAAAGATATTACCATTGGAAAAATATATACGGACGGAGGATATTCCGGCGGCAACTTAAACCGCCCGGCCCTCCGGGAAATGTTATCACATTTGAAAGAGTATGATGTGGTGATCGTCTATAAACTGGACCGTCTGTCCCGCAGCCAGAAAGATACGCTCCTGCTGATCGAAGATTATTTCCTTGCCAGCAAGGTGGATTTCATCTCTGTCTGTGAGAATTTTGACACCTCAACACCTCTTGGCCGCGCCATGATCGGCATGCTGTCGGTCTTCGCCCAGCTGGAAAAGGACCAGATCACAGAGCGATTCACCATGGGCCGCATCGCCCGGGCCAAAAACGGCTATTATCACGGCGGCTCCACGGCGCCCACCGGCTATGATTACGTGGACGGCCGCCTGGTGATCAATGAAGAGGAAGCCCGTCAGGTACAGGAGCTCTATGAGCGCTTCCGTCAGGGACATTCCATCCATGACTGCTGGCAGTATATGAAGTCCCGCTATCACACAAAATACGGCGGATGGAACAGTGAAACTCTGGTGAGAAATGTACTGCGCAACGAGGTATACATCGGAAAAGTAAAATTTAACCAGCAGTCTTATCCCGGAAATCACAGGCCCATCATCAGAGAAGAGCTGTTCCGGGAGGTCCAAAAACTTCTTCAGGACCGCAGCCAGAAAGATTTTTCTTCCGGCAGCAGTTCCCGGAAAGCTCCCTTCACTCCCAGAACCCTGCTCTCAGGTCTCCTTTACTGCGGCCGCTGCGGTGCCCGGTTTCACGGCGAGCACGGCAATTATTCCTGCTACAGCCGCACCAAAGGTTCCAGAAAATATATCAAAGATCCGGCCTGCCGGAACCGCAAATGGAAAATCGCCGAACTGGATATTCTCATCATCAACGCGGTCTGCCGCCTGCAGCTGGAGCCTCTGCCGGGCCATCAGCCGCCGGACACTTCTCCTGCAGACGCCCGGGAAACCCCTGATCCTTCTTCCGGCGAGCTGCTCTTTCATCTGCTAAGCGGCACCAATCCCCGGTCTCTTCCCCGCCGCCGGGCCTGTCTGACCAAACTCATAGAAAAAATATATCTGGACGGGGAAGAGATCACCATCATCCTCAAAAATGTATTCTGAAAAAGCCCATGTGCATGGGCTTCGGCTGCAATGCCGCCGGAGTAGTTGGCTGCCGGATCATT
Source organism: Eubacterium sp. An11 (assembly GCF_002161065.1). Taxonomy (GTDB): domain Bacteria; phylum Bacillota; class Clostridia; order Lachnospirales; family Lachnospiraceae; genus Anaerobutyricum; species Anaerobutyricum faecale. The sequence continues at coordinate 83,565 of NZ_NFLV01000013.1, forward strand.
GATTCGCCCCGGGAGCGTCTGCTGGCAGTTCTGACCAATAGTTTTGTTCCGTGCAACGGGCGTTTTCCGACTCTGATCGCTCTGATCACCATGTTTTTTGTGGGGACAGGAGGAACTTTTTTCGACTCGGTACTGTCGGCCGTCCTGTTAACCGGAGTGATCGTGCTTGGCGTCGCGGTCACCTTCCTGACCACCCGCTTTTTATCCGCTACTATCTTAAAGGGCGTTCCTTCTTCTTTTACTCTGGAGCTGCCGCCGTACCGGCGTCCGCAGATTGGAAAAGTCATCATCCGCTCTGTCATGGAACGAACACTCTTTGTCCTCGGCAGAGCGGCGGCGGTAGCGGCGCCGGCCGGCATGCTCCTCTGGATCATGGCAAACGTCACCGTCGGCGGAACCAGCCTCCTGGCCATCTGCTCCGGATTTCTCGATCCTTTTGCCCGGCTGATGGGCCTTGACGGAGTGATCCTGCTGGCCTTTGTGCTGGGATTTCCGGCCAATGAGATCGTTCTTCCGATCATCGTCATGGCCTATCTGGCGGAAGGAAGCATCGCCGACACAGGCAGCCTCATGGAGATGAAAGCACTCTTCACCGCCCATGGATGGACAGCGACCACCGCCCTCTGC
>NZ_NFLV01000014.1 GCF_002161065.1 Eubacterium sp. An11
GCAGATGTCCAAAAATGTTCTGCGCAAGCTTGCTTGCAGGCAGACCTTTTTGGCAGATGCCATATGGCGCTCAGCCTCATCGAGATGAAGGATGCTTTGCATCCGCAATCGAGATGCGCCGAACAGGTATAATGTCTGTATCCAGTCTCAAGGACCACTGGTCCTCTTACTGCTCTTTACTGTTGTTTAGGTTCGAACTTCGTTCTCTTCCATGGATCCTTCTCGCCGACATCACTCGCTTCCGGACCCGAAATCTCAATTGAATTGAACGTTCGAGGTTGTTTTGTTATTCAGTTATCAACTTACTTTGCCGAACTCCGTTCAGCCTTTTGCTTTTGAACCGCAAAAGCTTTTGTATTATATCATAGCTTCTTTTGTTTGTCAAGAACTTTTTTCTTTTTTGTTCAATCAAGACTTTCAAGCAAAAAATTCTTTCTTTCAACCGAAACTGTTAAAGCTTTGCGTCAACAGCTTTTGTATTATATCACACTTTCGAAGATTGTCAAGAACTTTTTTAAATTATTTTTTAAGAAATTCTTTCATTTTTCTTTCGAAATTGTTTTCTTCGTGTGCAACGGATAGTATAATACCACAGCTTCCATATACCGTCAAGCATTTTTTCTATTTTTTTGACATTAATTTTTGCAGATATCACTTCCGGCTTTTTTATCCTGTTTCTTTCTATTATTCTTTTTTCCCGGATCCTTTTTTTCGAAATTCCTCTTCCATAATCTCCAGCTGATCCCCGATTATATCAAAATGTTTCTGCATGGCAGAACTGCCAGCCACAAAGTCTTTGTCTACAAGGGCATCATAGATATTCCAGTGGGAACGCTGCAGAGCCTCAGCCCTCTGTCTCTCTTCCATGATCTTCACACGAAAATCTACAATAAACCGATTCATAAAATTCCGGAGCATGGAAGAATAAAGAATAATAAGCCGGTTATGAGAGGCCGCGATCAGACGGTTGTGAAATTCGATATCTAACTTAGCGCTTTCTTCAGGATCAACGATTTTATCCATTTTCAGCAGAACCTGATGCATCCCTTCTATCTCTTCAGGGCTGGCATTCTTCATAGCCAGTTTCAGCGCGACTGTCTCATACCCCATTCTGATATAATATACTTCTGTATAATTGATATTCTGCAGAGACATAACCATATTTATAAAAGTAGCCATATATTCCTGCGGTTCACACCGGACATAGTTGCCGCTGCCCTGCCTGCATTCCAAAAGACCGTTGATTTCCAGCATGTGCATAACTTCACGGATAGAATTTCTGCTTACATCCAGCTGCTCCGCAATTTCTCTTTCCGGAAGAATCTTATCGTTCACTTTTAGTTCGCCAGATAAAATCTGTTCCGAGAAATAATCAAAAACATACTGATATGTCTTCTTGTGTTCCTTTCTATAGCTTTTATAACTTTTATATTCTTCTAAGTTATCCATGTTTTCCTCCTGCTTTTCCCTCTTCACGATACTTTTTCACAAGTCCTTCCATTTTAAAAGATTCCCCCGGATTTTTCAAGCAAAAAAAGGAAAAGACACTGTTTACAGCGCGCAGTTTACAGTCTGGCGTTCTGACAAAAAAAGGACAGGCCTGCTGCTCATCTGCAGACCCGTCCTTAAAATGTGAAAATGAATCCCACATTAAGCAAACATATTTATTTCTCCGGTTTTTTTACCATGACGGAGACGCCGTCCGGTATGACAGCGATATGAGCGTTCCGCCCTTTTTCCTGAAGCGCCATTTCCAGCGCTTCATTTACATCCGCCGCCACCTGGAATCCCATTTCCTGCGCCATCGTCCTGTACTGCTCGCACATCACATAGATTACTTTGTGCCGCATGAGGATCCGGCACTGAATCTGGTATTCCCATTGATCCGGTTTTGTCTTATCCTGCGGCACCTTAAGAATTTCTTCCATTAAGTCTGCCGGTCCGGAACAGTTTTTCAGAGCCTCATAAAATCCTTCTCCCCCGTGTCCGTCGCCACAGTTTGATACCATGATGATAATTCCATCATCTTTTGCCGCCGCTTCCGCCGCCGTCATTCCTTTGACAGACTGGTACATATTCTGATCCAGCGGATAACCTCCGTTGGTGGCGATGGCAATATCCGCGGCCCGCTTCGGCCTCACCTGGCAGTATCTTTCCAGGAAACGGCAGCCTGCTTCGTGGGCTTCGATGGCATCCCCCGCCACGGCGTGTACCACTTTTTTATCAGCGTCAATAACGACATTAACTATATATCTCTGATTCGCCATCCGGCTTGCTGCGACCATATCTTTATGTATCGGATTATTTTCGAGAATCCCCGTCCGGCTGTACGGAGAATCAATAAAGGCGGAGCAGTGATTTCCCAGCACCGTCACTTTGCTGGACACTCCCGGCAGCACACTTTTTCGTCCACCGGAAAAGCCCGCAAAGAAATGTGTCTCTATGAATCCTTCACTGACCAGAAGGTCAGCCTCCGCAGCCACCTTATTAATAAGAAGAGGTGCACCTGACGGCAGAGTACCTATATTGACCATGGATCCCATGTCCTGGCTGTCATGAATGACAATGATTTCATTGGCCACAATCTCCTCTCCAAACTTGCCAATGAGCTCCTCTTTCGTCGTCGCTCTGTGGAATCCGGTGGCAATCAGAAGAGTAATCTGCGCGTCGGGATTCCCCTCCCGGATTTCTTTTAACATAAACGGGATAATGTGTTTGCTCGGCACCGGTCTCGTGTGATCAGAACAGATGATAACAATCTTTTGTTTTCCTCTGGAAAGCTCGGAGAGTTTCGGAGAACCGATGGGGTTCTCCATGGCTTCGAGCACGATCTCATCCTCTGTCTTATCACTTTTCGGCATGTCTTCTATAGAAGAAGTCAGCACTTCCACATCCATGCCGTCATCCAGCTGCAGCAGCATTCCCGTTGTGGAATACGGTAATTTTATCTGCATATAACTCTCCATTCCGCCGCCCAAAAAGCGGCATCACAATTTCCGAAACTATTTTTCCCGGAAAATGTTCGCTTTATTTTACGCCCATCCATCCGGAAATAACCATCATCTGTACTTCCGAGGTTCCCTCATAGATCTCTGTAATCTTGGCGTCACGCATCATTCTCTCAATCGGATAATCCTTGGTGTATCCATAACCACCGTAAAGCTGCAGACAGCGGGTGGTCACATCCATGGCGTTTCTGGCAGCCACCAGTTTTGCCATGGCAGCTTTATGAGAAAATGGTTCATGGTCGTCTTTTGCACAGGCAGCCTGATAAACCAGAAGTTTTGCCGCCTCAGTATTGGCACGCATTTGGGCCATCTCAAACTGTGTATTTTGGAACTGGGAAATCCGGCGTCCAAACTGCTTCCTTTCCGTGATATATTTTGTGGTCTCCTCCAGAGCACCCTCTGCAATACCCAACGCCTGTGCCGCAATACCCACACGTCCTCCGTCCAGTGTCATCATGGCGTATTTAAAGCCTTTTCCAAGCTCACCGAGAAGATTTTCCTTCGGAACAATACAATCCTCAAATATCAGTTCACAGGTGGAGGAAGCGCGGATTCCCATTTTATCCTCCTGTTTTCCTACAGAAAATCCAGAGAATCCTTTTTCCACGATAAAAGCGGAGATCCCTTTTGTTCCCTGTGACTTGTCTGTCATGGCGAGCACGATAAATACATCGGCCACCCCGGCATTTGTAATAAAGATCTTCGAACCGTTTAATACCCAGTGATCTCCGGCATCTACAGCCACTGTCTGCTGTCCGGAAGCATCTGTTCCCGCATTGGGTTCTGTCAGGGCAAATGCACCGATCCACTCACCGGTACACAGTTTCGGCAGATATTTCTGTTTCTGTTCTTCGGTTCCAAACTGATAAATCGGTGTACAGCATAAGGACGTATGCGCGGATAAAATAACACCGGTGGACGCACAGTATTTGCTGATTTCTTCCACAGTCTGGATATAGGCCAGCGTATCCATGCCGGAACCGCCGTACTCTTCCGGGAAAGGAATTCCCATAAGACCCATTTCCGCCATCATTTTTACATTTTTCATCGGAAATTCTTCCGTGCGGTCAATCTCCGCCGCCAGAGGCTTTACTTCATTCACCGCAAATTCATGTACCATTTCCAATATATCCTGATGTTCTTCATCTTGTCTGAAATTCATTCTTTCTCCTTTCCTGACGCACTCGCTGCGTCGATCCAGGCAGATTTGGAAGTTTCCTTCCAAACTTATTCCTCCTGGTTCAATTTTTTTGAATTATACCCATATCTTTTTTGCATCTGACTTGTAATTATTTTTTATCGTACCAGAAATTATCCGCCAGATTTATGTCCACCCACTTTAAAAGCGGGAAGTTACCTGTTCATCAAGCTTTCTGCTTTTTAAATGCTTCGGTCAAAGCCGGAACAACTTCATTCAAATTGCCCACGATACCATAATCTGCCACATCAAAAATCGGAGCATCCGGATCTTTATTGACTGCCACGATGGTATCGGCTCCGGAAATACCGGCTACATGCTGAATCGCTCCGGAAATGCCGATGGCAAAATAGAGCTTTGGCGCAACGTTCTTACCGGACTGTCCCACCTGATGTGCATGAGGCATCCAACCGGCATCCACAACGGCACGGCTGCATCCCACGGTTGCCCCGAGAACATCCGCCAGATCTTTTAAGATGGCAAAGTTCTCTGCGGAACCTACGCCACGGCCGCCGGAAACGATGATTTCCGCTTCTTCCAGATTGATGGATTCTGCCACTTCCTTCACTCTTTTTGCCAGAGAAGTACGGATTTCTTCCGGAGCAACCGCAATATCTTCTTTTACGATCTCACCAGTTCTATTCTCATCGTACGCGCCCTTCTTAAACACACCCGGACGAACGGTACCCATTTGCGGGCGATTGTCCGGACACATGATCGTTGCCATGAGGTTACCGCCGAAAGTCGGACGAGTCCATGCCACATTGCCGGTTTCCTCATCAATGTCAATACCTGTACAATCTGCAGTCAGGCCGGTTTTTAAACGACAGGAAACTCTCGGTCCCAGATCACGGCCATTGTTGGTGGCTCCGATCATCAGCGTTTCCGGTTTGTATTTTTCCACCAGGGCCGTAAGCGCTTTTGCAAAAGCGTCCGTGGTATACATTTCATATTCTTCCCTGTCCACGATGATCGCAGAATCCGCGCCATAGCAAATGGCGTCTTTTGCCACATTTTCTATATTATTACCGATGACAACGGCGACAAGTTCACAGCCTTTTGTCTCCGCCAGCGGTTTTGCTACATTTAACAGTTCGTAACCGACATTTTTCGGTTTGCCACATTCTGTCTCAATAAAAACCCATATATTCTTATAATCCGTGAGATTACTCATTTTTCAGTCCTCCTTACAAAATCTTTGCATCGTAAATCAGTTTCACAACCTGCTCTGCCGCATCTGCCGCTTCCAGATCCTGCAGCTTCACGCCGTTTTTCTCCTTTACAGGCGTATAGGTCTTTTTCACTTTCGTAGGAGAACCGTTTAATCCGCAGCGGGAAAGGTCGATGGCCGGGATATCGTCTTCTGTCAGCACCGGTATCTCCTTTTTCTTTGCCGCCATCTTACTTTTGATCGTCGGATATCTAGGCTCGTACGGCAGTTTCACAACCGTCACAACCGCCGGAAGCTTAGTGGAAATCATGTCGTAACCTTCGTCATATTCTCGTTTCACCTGAATCTCGCCATCTTCTTCCACAATATCGAGGGCGTAAGTGATCTGCGGAAGATCCAGATGCTCTGCAATCTCCGGTCCCACCTGGGCAGTATCTCCATCTACAGCCTGCTTACCGCAGAGGATCAGATCAAATTTCAGTCCTTCCTTCTCTTCCACCACTTTGATGGCTTCCGATAAAATGTAACTTGTTGCCAGTGTGTCGGAACCACCGAATTTTCTGCTGGAAATCAGATATCCGGCGTCAGCTCCCACAGCCAGACAGCTCTTGATAGCTTCTTTTGCCTGTTCCGGTCCCATAGAAATAACAACAACTTTTCCGCCCAGTTTCTCTTTCAGACGCACGCCCACTTCCTGTGCGTAGGTGTCAAAAGAATTGACCACGCTCGGAACTCCTTTACGAACCAAAGTATGTGTAACCGGATCTACCTTGATTTCATTGGTATCAGGTACTTGTTTGATACAAACACAAATATTCATTCTATTTCCTCCTATTTCTTACAGACGATAGCACACCTTGCCCGGATTAAGAATCATCTTCGGGTCAAAGACACGTTTGATACCTTCCATGAGCGCCATATTGGTCTCGCCTACAGATTCCACCAGATATTTCACCTTGCCGGAACCAATACCGTGCTCTCCGGATACCAGGCCGCCGCAATTGGTTGCTTCTTTATAAATAATGTCAAAGAATTTATCCACTCTCTTTTTGAACTCTTCTTCTTCCAGATCATTGGAGCACTGATAAATGTGCAGATTACCGTCGCCGGCATGTCCGAAAGATTTAATCTCCAGTCCGCATTCTTCTCCTGTTTTATTCACAAATGCAAGATATTCCGCAATCTTATTGACAGGAACCACAACATCACATTCATCCAGAAGTTTTGTCTCTTCCATGATAGCTTCCAGGAAAGAGGATCGTGCCGCCCATGCGTCTTTGATCTTTCCAGGAGTATCTGCAACAAGTACATCCATGGCTCCCGCTTCCAGAACCAGCTCCGCCGCTTCTTCAATCAGCGCATCCACCTCATCTTCACTCTTGCCGTCCAGCGTTACAAGAAGATATGCCCCAATCTGTGTTCCCTCCAGCTCCTGAGGAAATACAGATTTCCCAATGTAACGTTCAGAGGACAAAACAATTTCTCTTTCCATGAACTCAATCGCCTGCGGATCCATGTGCGCCATCTTAAACTTCGGCACGGTGGAAAGAGCCGTATCAAGGTCCTCAAATGGAATAATAAGGGAAGCCACCACCTTAGGCGCCGGGATAATTTTCAGCGTAAGTTCAGTGATGATACCAAGCGTTCCTTCAGAACCGATCATCAGATTCAGCAGAGAATATCCGGAAGATGTTTTGGATACCGTAGCACCGAGATGAGTGATCTCACCGGTAGGAAGAACTACGGTCATGGCACGGACATAATCTCTTGTAGCTCCATATTTGACCGCGCGCATACCGCCGGCGTTGGTTGCCACGTTACCGCCTACGCAGGCAAATTTTTCGCCCGGATCCGGCGGGTATAACATTCCTCTGGACTGACAGTCTTCCGCCAGATCATTTAACAGGACGCCCGCTTCGATCTCAACCACGAAATTTTCCATATCATAAGAAATGATTTTATTCATTTTGGAAATGTCAATGAGAACTCCTCCGTACAGAGGAACCGCGCCGCCGGCGAGACCTGTACCGGCTCCTCTCGGCGTTACAGGAATATTATTGTCATAGCAGATTTTCATGACAGCCGCTACTTCCTCTGTGGAACGTGGCTGCACTGCCATATCCGGCATATGTGTACCGTAAATCGGCATCTCATCCTTGGCGTAATCCGGATTAATGTCTTCACCAAGAAAAACATTCTGGCAAACGCCTTTAATCTGTTCGATAATTTCCGGTGTCAGTTGATTATACATCTTTCTACCTCCCTGTATTTTATTGCCGGAGACTATGGTCTCCGTAATGTTTTTATTCATTGACTGCTGCGCGGTCACAATCCCATCAGCGAACCCGCGTAGCAAATGATTCCTGCCAGCACAACATAGATAACAAAATATTTAAATACCGACCGCAAAATCTGACTTTCCGAACCCACCGCATTTATGGCTCCGGCTCCGATGGCAATTCCCTGCGGACAGATCATCTTTCCGATGCCGGCTCCCATAACGTTTGCCGCTGCCATCCAGGAAGGATTCAATCCCAGAGAAATCGCCGTCTGGCTCTGCAGCCCGCCAAACAATACGCAGGTGGACGTCCCCGAGCCGGTGACAAAGGCCCCAAGAGCTCCGATCAGAGGGGAAATCAGCGGATAGAACGGGCCTGTGGCAACCACCAGCATACTGGCAATATCCGAAATCATGCCGCTGTACCCCATAATTTTGGCCGTAGCCATGACACTGCAGATAGTAAGAATGGTTTTCCAGTATTTCTTTAAGGTTTCACCCAGCACCCGCAGCATAGTTCCCGCCGACGCCTTTTGTATGAAACCTCCGATTATCGCCGCAATAAAAATCATGATTCCCGGCGTATTAATCCAGCTGAAGGTCAGAGTACCTCCTCCTTCCCCCGCATAGACAATCACCGAAGTGGCAATGCCGGCGATCAGATTGTGAATCGGCGGACATAAAGTCGAGGTAAAGATCAGCAGGAAGAAAATGAGAATGAAAGGGCTCCACGCCTTGACTCCTTCCGATATACTAAGTCCGACGACTTTGTCATCTTCCGCTAACGGTATCGCGTATTCTTCCTCTGGGTTTTTGTTCAAAAATCTCGCCGCCACAATCATACAGATCAACGAAATGATGGAACCTATAATATTTGGCAGTTCGCATCCGATAACCTGAGCTGCAATAAACCACGGTACCGTGAAGGACAGCGCTGCGATAAACACCATCGGCAGTACTCCCTTTAATGCTTTGAATCCTTTTCCCATGATAAACACCATGAAAAACGGGGATAAAAATGTGAGTATGCATTGAATGAGAGCTACATTTCCTGATAATGGAAGAACATCAAGTCCCGTTATTGAAGCGAGAGTCACTGTTGGGACTCCCACAGAACCAAACGCCGTCGGCGTTGAGTTCACCACCAGACACGCCAGTACCGCGCGCATCGGATCAAGCCCAATTCCCACCAGCATGGAAGCCGGTATGGCAACCGCCGTTCCAAAACCAGCCATTCCTTCCATGAAATTGCCAAAGCCCCATCCGATAATAAGTAAAAGAACCCGCTCATCCACAGAAACCCCCGCCAGCATTTTTTTGATAGCTTCCATAGCTCCGGTTTCCAGCGTCAGATTATAGGTGAATAAAGCTGCTACAATGACAAGACAGATTGGCCACAGTGCGTTCAAAACACCTTCCAGTCCCGCTGTAAGTGTATTGACCACACTCAGTTTCCAATAAAATACTGCGAGCACCGCCGTAAGTAACAGAGCAGCCACACACGCTTTATGTCCTGCAATTTTTAGTACACTCAAAGCGATGACCAGCCATAAAATCGGCAAAATCGCAAGAACAAATCTCAAAAATAACAATTTAATTCCCTCCCTTAATGGGTCACCCAATATTTATGATTTAATTATATCATCTACGGATTTTTATGCAATACCCTTTATTTTTTTCGTCGTTTTTACAGATTTTTGGGCATATTTTTTAGTATTAATTCATATATTGGGTTGTCCAATATAATCTTTGAGTGTATTTTTTATCTTGTTCTTCCCGACAAACAGCAATTATTTACCCTGTATTGCGAAACATATAATTTTTAGTCGGATTTTTTTGTCATTTCATCCATTTGCTGATTTTGACTATATTTTTTTGTTATTTTTTTCACTCGGCTGTTCCATTTATGGGATATTTTTTCAGACAAAAATTGCGGGGATACAGACCGCTGTCCCCGCAATTTCACAAAAAACAGATATGCATTTAAAGAAACAGGCTCATTTTCAGATTGTCAGCAGCAACGTTCCTCCGACAATCATAATAAGCCCCTCTAATCCCTTTCGGCTCAGTTTTTCCCGAAAGACAACATAAGAAAATATGACAGTAACTACAATACTCAGTTTATCTACCGGCACCACGACACTGGCCGGACCGGTCTGAAGGGCTCGGTAGTAGCACAGCCAGGAACCCCCGGTGGCAAAACCGGATAAGATAAGAAAAATCCAGCTTTTCCGGTCTATTTTTCTGACCTCTGATAATTGGCCTGTGACGGCCACCACCAGCCATGCCATGATCAAAACCACAATAGTCCGGATTGCAGTGCCAAGATTTGACTCCACCCCTTCAATGCCGACCTTTCCCAGAATAGAAGTCAGACTGGCAAAAAAAGCGCTGCCAAAGGCGTAAAGAAGCCAGGTATAACTTCCTGACCGTTTCTGTCCCGGGGACGATTGGTTATCCCCATTCTTTTCTGTCTCCGGTTCCGTCTGTTTTTCCGGCTGAGCATGAGAGACTTTCTTTTCAATCATCAGAAGAGTCCCCACGCCTATGAGCACCATACAGACTATTTTCAGGACAGAAATTCCTTCACCCAGAAAAATAAACGCCAAAAGCATTGTCAAAACTACGCTGCATTTGTCCACCGGAGTCACCTTATTAATGTCTCCGATCTGCAGCGCATGAAAATAGCACAGCCAGGAGGCTCCCGTGGCAATTCCCGACAGTACCAGAAATATTAATGTTCTGGCAGAAATCTCCGGGATTTCTGACTGACTTCCCACAATAAAAACCATCAGCCAGGAAAACAGCAGTACTACCACTGTCCTGACCGCTGTCGCCACATTGGAATCGGTATTTTTAATTCCGCATTTGGCAAGAATCGCCGTAAGTCCTGCAAATCCCGCGGAGCCAAAAGCAAACAATAACCACATACTTCTTTCCTTCTTTCTGTATTCACCATGTGCTTACTGATTTATATTTTTTATGACAGACTTTGTTGTATGATCTGTATTTTCTCACGCCCGTGGACAGCTTCCAGCACCCGCTCCACCTGTCTGCGGCTGCCCGGAAGAACGTGCAATAACACCCGTATTCCGCTGCCCTCAAAAGCTTTTTTATGACATTTCTTCCATTGATTTCCCGGCAGGAAAATCTCTTTCAGGAGAATGTCCCCGGCAAAAGCCTTCGCCCCGATGTTCCGGAGATTTTTTCCACACCAAAGACTCCTCATCCGACGACAGCCGGCCAGTCCCCGTTCTTCCACATATCGCACAGAATCCGGCAGACATAACTTCTCCATATGGATACATTCCGCCAGAGCATGGGGACCGATTCCCTCGACAGTATAATAATAATCTCCCAGCTTCACTCTGTCCGGCAATGTAATCCGCACAGATTTTGTATCAATGTACTTTGTCAGGACCACCGTTCCATTTTTTACTGACGGATTGACAATCCGGTAAGTGCCTCTGCCGCTGCCGGCTTCTCTTCCCACAGGATTGGAAAATGTCCATCGCGCATAAATATCACAGCTTCCTTCCACTTTTTCCGGCGTTTTTGACCAGCCAAGGTCGTACCCCTTCCGGGAAATGTCCGGGAAAGCAACAGGATCACCATAATGACAGATCGTCTTTGCAATCGTTTTCTCCTCATCATAAAATGTAATGGTATATTCATTATATATGGAGGAAAACACCGCATATATGTCCATATTTTCCATCACCTGTGCTGACGGCTGACTCCACCCCTGAAAGAGATAATGATATACGGCATCCCTTTCTTTCTTCGGTTCATCCGGCGGTTCCGCCTTTTTTCCGTATTCCACCTGCTCTTCTTTCAGAAGTGAACCGTCCTCATGAAAAAAACGGACCTGAAATACCTTTCTTTTTTTCTTAAAAACCGCCCGGACATTGATATCTTCCTTTACACAATCCAGCGGCCGGCTCCATCGATCAAATATATATTCATATTCCTCATCCTCTTCTTTTTCAGGATGAATCTCCGCCTTCGCCGGACTGCCGTAGGGCACACTCTCCATTCCCAGCAGCCGGTCATTTTCATGGAAATACATGACCAGATATTTTTTGGGAACTTCCTCATAGACGGCTTTTACCACCAGATTACTCTCCACTCTGGAATAGTCGGTATCCCAACGGGCAAAGATCGTCTCCTGATGCTCCGTCTCTCCTTTTTTTGCCGGAACATCCGGAGGATGCGCTGTCTCACCTGCCGGAACAAAGGCTGTCTTAAGGACAGTATTGTCTTCATCCTGGAAGACGACGATATATTTCTTTTTTACCTTCTTTTTCTCTGCCATGATTCCTCTCTTTTTCTCTGCCATCTTTCCGCCGCTGCTCTTTCCTGACAGATTTTCTCTGTCTCAGCCTGCCGGCCAAAGTACTTTACTACGCCTCATCCTGCCCGACGGAGCGGCTTTTTTGCCCGCACGTTATAAATTCATGTATCTGACAAACATTTTCTGAAATTCTTTATTATATTTTCGTCCGATAGGCAGGCGCTCTCCATTCTGCAGATAGATATACATCCGGTTGATTTCTCTCACACATTGCATATTGACCAGGAAACTGTGATGGCAGCGGCAGAACTGCTCTGCCGGCAGCATGCGTTCCATCTCTGTCAGCGACATGGTAAATTCTTTATTCTCCCCATCACAGTGAACAATAATATGATGGTTGGAACTTTCCACATAGCATAGCTCCTCCAGAGAAAAACTGACCATCTTATTCTTTTTCCGGAGAACCAGTGTTTTTGGCTTGTGCCGAAGTTCCCAGTCTATACACAGCGCTTCTCCCAATTTCCGTGGACTGACAGGCTTCAGGAGAAAATGAACCGGCTGTACATCGTACCCTTCCTGCAGATACTCCTCATACCCGGAAATAAATATGATACTGATCCTGTCTCCTCTGTCACGAAGAGCGTGCGCCAGTTCCATTCCATTTATTCCGCTATCCATCATAATATCCAGTATCAGAATATCAAAAATATCTTTTTCACTTTCCAGCCGATCTTCCAGCTCCCGCGCAGAGGAAAACAGCGTCAATTGGTGCGGGATGTTCCTTTCCTGAAGAACAGCATCACACAGCTCGCGGAGTCCTTCTCTCTCAACGCCGTCATCTTCGCAGATCGCCAGACGATATACATTCACAACATTTCCTCCTTTCTCTTTCGCGCTCCTGCCCTACCGGTCGCTTTATTTACACACGTCCGCATACTGCCCGTCGGTAATCCGCACCAGATCGTCCGGCGCACAGGCAATCTGAGCGCCGATTTTGCCGGCGCTTACCATGATCACCGGCTGCTCTTTGGCCGTCTCATGATAGGTCGTCCGGTATGCTTTTTTCATGCCCACAGGGGAGCATCCTCCCCGGATATATCCGGTCACCTTGTTGATGTCCTTCACATGGATCATTTCCACGGACTTGGCTCCCACGGCTTTGGCTGCCTTCTTCAGGTCCAGTTCTTCCGCCACCGGAATGACAAACACGAAGTATTCCTTTTTATTGCTGACGGTCACCAGCGTTTTAAATACCTGCTCTGGATTCTGACCGGTCAGCTCCGCCACTGTCACTCCATCCACGGCCTCCTTGCCATGGGGATAAAACTTCGCCTCATAATCTATTTTCTCTTTTTCAAGAATACGCATAACATTGGTCTTTGTCTCTTTCATGATTGTCGCTCCTTGCTGTTGTATGTTTATTTTATCTTTCCCTGTTATTGTACCCGATTCCCATGAATAGTCAATGAAAAGAATCAGCACCCCGCATTTTGGCGGGATGCTGTCATACAGTATCTTTTTATACAGTTATCTTCTATATTAAACCATCTTTGGCGTCAATTTCTCAGATTTTTTACCGCTTTGCCGCCTGTGCCAGCCCTTCTTTGAAGGTCCGCACGTAGTCTTTTGCTTTTTCCAGGTCGTAGCCGGACTCTTCCATCAGTTCGATAAAGTGGGTTCCCACAATACAGCCGTCGATGGTATCCATGAAGTTTGCCACATCATCGGCGGTGCGGATGCCAAAGCCCATCATGACAGGAATCTTTGAGACAGCCTTTACATTTTCCAGGTAAGATCGGACATTTTTGTGGAAATCTGCCGCCTGGCCGGTGACACCCATGGAGGAGACGCAGTAAACGAATCCCCGGGCATTTTCGAGAATCATCGGGATACGGTCTGCGGAGACCGGAGCCACCAGCTGGATGAGAATCGGCGCATTGTCCACCCGGTCAAGGGCCTCCGTCAGTTCATCCTGCTCTTCCTTTGGAAGATCCGGGATAATGAGACCATCCACGCCCACGGCGGCGCATTTTTCCACAAAGGCATCCACGCCATAGTGAAGGACGGTATTATAGTACATCATGTATACGATGGGCACCTGACAGTCCCGGCGCACTTCTTCCACAGCGTCAAATACTTTTCGCACATTGGTTCCCTTACAGATGGAGCGGTAAGACGCATCCTGGATCACAGGGCCGTCAGCCGTAGGATCTGAAAACGGAATCCCCAGCTCAATGACGTCGATGCCCGCTTCCGCCTCGGCGCGGATCAAAGCTTTGGTGCCTTCCATGTCCGGCAGCCCGGCTGTCATATATGTGATAAATGCCTTCTGGCCATTTTCCTGTAACTCTCTCATTCGTTTTTCAATCCGGTTTTCCATCTTATTTATACCCCCTGTCCTTAAAATAATCAGCAATGGTGTGAACGTCTTTATCTCCTCGTCCGGAGAGGTTTACGACCATGATCTGATCCGGCGTCATATCTTTTGCTTTTTTAAATGCGTAGGCGAGGGCATGGGCGCTCTCAATGGCGGGTATGATTCCTTCGGTCTTGCACAGTTCCAGAAGAGCCTCCATGGCCTCATCGTCGGTGACAGACACGTACTGCGCCCGGCCGCTGTCATGCAGATAAGCGTGCTCCGGTCCCACGCCCGGATAATCCAGCCCCGCGGAAATGGAGTGGGCGATCTGTACGTTGCCGTCCTCATCCTGCAGCAGGTACGAACGCATACCGTGAAGAACGCCCGCCTGTCCCACAGAAAATGCGCTGGCATGTTTCCCGGTCTCGATACCGCAGCCGGCGGCTTCCACGCCGATGAGCTGCACATCTTTTTCATCAATAAATTCCGCAAACATTCCAATGGAATTGGAGCCGCCGCCCACACAGGCGATGACGCAGTCCGGCAGCCGGCCTTCTTTTTCCAGAATCTGCTTTTTAGTTTCCACACTGATGACCCGCTGGAACTGTTTTACCATCTCCGGGTACGGATGCGGCCCCACAGCGGAACCAATGATGTAGAAGGTATCCTCCGCATTTTTTGCCCAGGTACGGATCGCTTCGTTGGTGGCATCCTTCAATGTACGGCTTCCCGTCTTCACGCATTCCACCCGGGCGCCGAGCATTTCCATCCGGAAAACATTGAGGGCCTGTCTTGCCATATCCTCCTCACCCATATACACGGTACATTCCATACCGAAGAGGGCCGCTCCGGTGGCGGTGGCCACGCCGTGCTGACCGGCTCCGGTCTCGGCAATGACTTTTTTCTTTCCCATACGTTTTGCCAGAAGGATCTGTCCGATGACATTGTTGATCTTGTGGGCGCCGGTATGATTCAGATCCTCCCGTTTCAAATAGATTTTTGTTCCATATTTTTCCGACAGTTTTTCCGCCAGATAAAGAGGTGTCTCTCGCCCCACATAGTCTTTCAGGTAATATTCATATTCTCTGATAAATTCCGGATCTTTGATGGCCTCCCGGTACGCTGTTTCCAGTTCCTTTAAGGTATTCATCAAAGATTCCGCCACATATTGTCCGCCGTATTCTCCATATTGTTTATTGTTCATCATGCACCATCCTTATTATTTTTTTCATTTTCTCCGGGTCTTTGCCCCGGGCTTTTATTATCTTCTTTTCTTCTCCGGCACAGCGTCCGCTTTCATCCGGATCTCTGTCCCGAACGCTGTCTGTTCCGCTGCCCGGATGTCTGCTCTGACCGCCGTTTACACCGCCGGAATTCGGTTCTTCATATTCCACTGCGGAACTCACGTCAATGCCGTCGGGGCCGACCCGGGCAATGGCTTCCCGCACGTTGCCCTCATGGATCCCCCCTGCCAGAAACAACAGCCTGCCATCCCTTGGAATCTGGTCCATCAGGGACCAGTCAAAGGTTTCGCCGCTGCCGGGATTCTTGGAATCGAAAATGTATCCGGCAATTTTATCCAGGCGGCTCATCTCCCCGAAGGCATCCATATCGCTGACATTGAAGGCCCGCAGTACAGGCAGCCGCACGGCTTCATAGACTTCCGGGTCAAGGCTGCCATGGATCTGAATATAATCAAATCCGGCTTTCTGAATCATCCCGACCTGTTCCACAGTGGGTGAGACTGTCACTGCAACGCTTTTCACGCGGCTGTCCAGTTTCTCTTTAAGCTTTGCCGCCTCCGAAATCTCCAGATTCCGTTTGCTTTTTGGAAAAAACAGAACGAAACCTGCAAAGTCCGGAAGAAATGTATTGGCATACTCCACATCTTTTCCTGTGGTCAGGCCGCAGATTTTTATGAGTGTTCTTTTCGGTTTCCCACACATTTTTATATCTCCCTGCTGTAAATCACTTTCCATTCTCCCGCCAGTTCTCTCGGGTGATCGGACAGCATAAAGGCACCGCCAATGAGAAGTGCGTCCACGCGGCACTGCTGCAGAAAACGGATATGCTCCCCGGTGGTCACGCCGCTTTCTGACACAAAGATCGTATCATCCGGCACCATCGGCCGGAGCCGCATGGTATTTTCCAGGGCAATGGTGAAATCTTTGAGATTCCGGTTGTTCACTCCGATGATCCGCGGATGCAGGCGCAGCGCCCGCTCCATCTCTTCTTCATCGTGGACTTCCAGCAGCACATCCATGCCCAGGGAATATGCCAGCTCATAAAATTCTTTCATCTGTTCATCCGTCAGAATGGCTGCGATCAGCAGGATGCAGTCGGCACCGATGACTTTCGCCTCATAAATCTGATAGGCATCTATGATAAAATCCTTCCGAATCATGGGAAGCGGTGTGATATCTCTGATCTGTCTGAAATATTCCACATTTCCCAGGAAATGATCTTCCTCCGTCAGACAGGAAATGGCATCCACAGAATTGTTGTAATCGTCAATCCGGTCCGTCAGCTTCATGGTCATGGCTATTTTTCCCATGCTCGGAGACGCCTTTTTTAATTCTCCGATAATGGATAAGCCCTCTTTTGCCAGCGCATCATGAAAGGAAATGCTCTTTCTGCCGGAAGCAAGGGCCATCCGCCGCATTTCCTCCTCTGAGACAGCTGCCTTATGTTCCATCAGCCGTCTTTTTTTATCTTCTACAATGGTATCCAGTATCATTTTCTTTCCTCAACTTTCTTTTTTTTCGTAGTTCAAAAAGTTCTCTATCATTTTTTTACCATGTTCTGTAAACACGGATTCCGGATGGAACTGAATGCCAATGACCGGATATTTTTTATGTTCCATGGCCATGATCTCCCCGTCATCGGTTCTGGCCAGGATCTCGAAATCCGGAGAGAGGGTTTTCTCGTCCACTGCCAGTGAATGATATCTTGCCACCCGGACAGGACTTGGGATTCCCTGAAAGATTCCCCGGCCGCTGTGGGTGATCCGTGATTGTTTCCCGTGCATCAGTTCTTTTGCGTGAATGATCTCAGCTCCAAAGGCCGCTCCGATGCTCTGGTGTCCCAGACAGATGCCAAGGATCGGAACTTTATCATAAAACTCCTGTACAACATCCATACAGATACCGGCGTCCGCAGGGCTCTTCGGCCCGGGAGAGAGGACGATTCTCTCCGGTTGTAATTTTTGAATCTCTTCCACGGTGATTTTATCGTTGCGCACCACCTGGATATCCCGGTGGAAAATCCCCATATACTGATACAGGTTGTAAGTAAAAGAATCATAATTATCGATCAGCAGTATCATAGATTTTCCTCCTTCACTAATATTTTGGCCAGAGCCCGCACTTTATTGCAGCACTCCTGATATTCCCGTGCCGGATCGCTGTCGGCAACGATGCCGGCTCCCGCCTGAATATAAACATTTTTTTCCTTTTTGATCATGGTCCGGATGGTAATACAGAAATCCATATTTCCACCAAAATCTATATATCCAATGGCTCCGCCGTACAGTCCCCGCCGCACACTCTCCAGTTCATCGATAATCTCCATGGCCCTGACTTTCGGCGCACCGCTTAAGGTTCCCGCCGGCAGGAATGAGCGAAGCAAATCCACAGCTTTGTATTCCGGCTTTTTTCTTCCTTCCACAAAGGTAACCAGATGCATTACATGGGAATATTTCTGTACATGCATGAAATCCTTGACTTTCACGCTTCCAAACTCCGCGATTCTTCCCATATCATTTCTTGCCAGATCCACCAGCATCACGTGTTCCGCTTTCTCCTTTGGGTCCGCAAACAGGCTGTCTTCCAGCTTCTTATCTTCCGCCTCATCTTTTCCCCTCGGCCTCGTTCCGGCTATGGGACAGGTGGTCACAACACCGTCTTTCTCTTTTACAATCATTTCCGGAGAACTGCCGATGATCTCAAAATCACCAAAGTTAAAATAATACATGTACGGAGAAGGATTCATCTCCCGGAGCCTCCGGTAAAGTTCGAACCCTTCCTGTCCGGTCTCAATGGTCCACCGCTGGGACAGCACCGTCTGAAATACGTGTCCCTCCCGGATATATTCTTTAATCTTTTCTACCTTTGCACTGTATTCTTCCAAAGTATCGGACTGCCTGACAATCCGTCCGTCCGGATTCTGTCCGCTTTTGCTGCCGGCTTTTTCCCCATCGTCCGCTTTCGCAAAGGCTTCTTTCAGCATCTTTGCCAGCCTGCCTGCGGCCCGCTGTCCGCCCTCTTCACTATCCTCTTCCAGCACAACCGCCGTCATGGTCTCCGCCACATGGTCGATGGAAAGGAATTCCGTCACCAGCATAAGCTGTATGGTTTCAATACCAATCTCATCGGGATTATCATCCGGAAGATTTTCCTGATATCTCACAAAATCATAGCCGAGGGCTCCCACCAGGCCGCCGGAAAACGGCAGCAGGCTGCCGTCCCGGCGGATTTCAAAGCTGTCCGCATAGGCTTTCAGCGCTTCAGCCGGATTCCCGGAAAACCGAAGCACCTCACCGCTTCGTTTCTGCACGGTAAGCTGACCTTTTTCTGTCCGAATCACTGCTTCCGGATTCTTTCCAAGAAAAACATAACGGTCATAATTTTTATCGTAGCTTTCCAGCAAAAAGCCCCTGCCGTCTCCGACATAATTTCTGTAAATATCCACCGCTGTCTCTTCGATGACACTGACGGTTTTGCTGTAAACTTTGAGGATCTGTTTCATGGCTGCTCCTTTCCCTTGCGGGGAGATGCTGTCTGGATTTTTCGTGGAATCTTTTGTTGGAAAACCGGATGGCTCCGTGCTTCGCACTCCCGCCATCCTCCGGAAACATTCGCATTTCGAGCTTCCGCTCTTCATGCTCATGTTCCTGAATCCGGCCAATGTCTGAACATCCGGGCAGATAAATCTTCCCGTCTGCTCAGCCGCTGTCCGGATTTTTTTATATGGAGTTCCGTTCACGGAACTCCTGTGCCGAGCGCGGTCGCTTTTGCGACATTTTCTGCTTCGCGCGAGTGCACATCCCACCCGGAGGGCTTTTTATTCCATGGAAATTTCAATGGAATTTCCATGGAATAAAAAAAGTCCCTGACTTATTCAATAAGTCAGGGACGAAATATCCGCGGTGCCACCCTAATTAATGATACTGCCGCTCCTTCCGGGGAATTATTCTCCACGGCCACAAACGGCAATATGATTCACTCTGATTCTGATACGGACTGTATAGTCGATATCATACCCCTGTAACGCGAGGACGCGGCATCAGCTACTGTCACTTTCACCTTGCATCTCCCAAATCCATTCCCCTTCTCGTCCCATATCGGCTCTCACCTGCCCGACTCTCTGTCATGTTCCTGCTGAAGGGTACTACTTTTGTTCAAAGACTTTGTACCTTGTTTTATTCACTGCGTCTAGTATATCAGTAATTATTTGTGCTGTCAACTGGTTCATTTTGTCGACAATGTCCACAATTTCTTAAAATTATATTCATTTTTTGTCAAACTAGTGTATAGATTTTTTTGTGAAAATGATATATTATATCTACAGTAGATGAAATCAAAAACAACATTTCAACTACTTCTCAACGTTTCAATTACCTGACCACCGGTACTCCTCCTTTTTCCGGTTGGTTGACAAAAAAAGGCATCGCTTATTCAGCCATCTAAGCGATGCCTTTTTTCGTGTCATAGGACAACTCTTACAAGCATAGACTGTATCAAATTCATCGGAGTTCCTTTTATATGAAACAATATATGGAAAACAGGATTTTGTCTATCGCTCACTATACCATTGATCACAGTTCCACGGTCCGTTCCACTGCCAAAAAATTCGGCATATCCAAATCCACCGTACATAAAGATCTCACAGAACGTCTTCCGCAGATCGACCATCATCTGGCTGAAGAAGTTCGTGATATTCTGGAAGTAAATAAATCAGAACGGCATATCCGGGGAGGGATGGCAACCAGGCAGAAATATCTTCAAATGCAGCGGTAAACGTCGCAGCAGGCCGTCAGACGGCGGAACAGGCTGTGAGCTGTTAACGAAGCCCATCTCAGGGATAGCAAAAAGAGCTGCCGCAAAACAATCTGCTGTACCAGTATCCCTCATAAATGTCTGAGATTCTGTACAGTCAGCATGCTCTGCAGCAGCTCCTGTTATTTTCTATCAAGGTGATTTTTGTTTTGACATCGACGGTCAGGTTCTTCCGCCCTACTTCTGTCCCCGCACCGTTGTAATCAGCGCGTCGCAGGTTCCTTCAACGGCATAGGAGCCGCTGCCGGCCGGCAGAAAGATGCTGTCGCCTTTTTTGTATTCAACCGTCTCTCCCTGATTGGATATTTTGCCCTGTCCATCAAGGATCAAAATACTGACGAAAGACTGTCCGGTTACACAGCCTTCCATTTTCTCCATCGTCGTTCCGTCCAGAAACAGCTTGTCCACTGTAAAATAATCACAGTCCGCTATATGCGGATAGTGACTCCCGTCTCTGACTGCCGGAACACGTTTGGTCACGTCCAGTGCTTTTTCGATATGGAGTTCTCTTTTCTTTCCGTCTTTGCCTACTCTTCCGTAATCGTATACCCGGTAGGTAACGTTGGAATTCTGCTGAATCTCTGCGACCAGGATGTCTTTTCCAATGGCATGGATCGTGCCTGCCTCAATAAACAGAACATCTCCCTTCTGTACATACTCCTTATGCAGTACCTCTGTGAGAGTGTCCTCCTCAATCCTTCTGGCAAACTCTTCCCGGCTAATCTCTTCTTTGAATCCATAGTACAAAAATGCGTCTTTTCCGGCATCCATTACGTACCACATCTCCGTTTTGCCATATTGCCCTTCATGTTCCTGTGCATAACGGTTATCCGGATGCACCTGAATGGAAAGATTATCCTGTGCATCTATGAACTTGATCAGAATAGGAAAGTCTTCAAAACGATCACAGTTGGTTCCCAGAACCTGTCTGCCTTCCGCATCGATATACTGCCGAAGTGTCTTTCCCTCATAAGCACCATTGGTAATATAGGACGGTCCGTCCGGATGACAGGATAATTCCCATGTTTCCGCAAGAATATCTCCCTTCATCTCTTTGCCATATTCTCTGGCCAGACGCTGTCCGCCCCAGATATAATCCTTTCCGCTCGGTTTCAACTTTAAGATTCCCATATCCGTTCTCCCTAATTTATAAAGATTATATTATATTGGTTCCTTCCGGCTGCTATTTCCGGAACTTCCGGGTGAATGCCCGTTTCAGTACGTCAAAAAAGCTTAAGGAATGTACCATGCGCTCCCTCGGAATATATTTATGGATGGCCCGGAGCAGCTCCTTCGGCTTCTTGGACGAAAATGTAAAGGTACCATTCCGTTTCGTCTGGATGGCAAACCGCGGAATATATCTTCCTTTAAATAAAACAGAAGCTATCACGTAATCGACTTCTTCCCATGGAATCTGGATGTAATCGCTGACCTTACGTCCGTTATAATATTCAAAACCCTTATCTCCGACCATGATATTGCCATAGTTGTTCATTCCGTGAAAGGAAGTTCCCTTTACAACCATATCCACTTTTGTGTTTATTGACTGTGCCATATCGATCCTCCTTGCATTGGAGCCGTACTTTCTTCAAATGTTCAGATATCCCGGGTACAGTATACCATACCCGGGATATCTTGTCTGCCTTTGTTTAATTAGTAACAATCCAGCCATGACATCTCGGAAACCCGCTGCTGGCACAGCTGAACCGTTACGCTAAATACAAATTACAGAAGGCCGATTACATGTCCTACGATACCAACGATGAATAATCCGATGATGATGATAATTGGAGAAACGTTTTTCTTCAATAACCACATGCAGAGCAGGGTAAGCAGTAATGGTGCGAATCCTGGAATCAGAGAATTCAGGTTGTCCTGTAAAGTTGTAACCTGTTCCGGTGACAGAGAAAGTCCTGATGAGAACTGCTCTAAAGCAGTACGGATACCTTCTGCACCTGCCGGCAGGCTGTCCCAGTCAATGTAAGCGCCTTCGCTGAGCTGTACTTTGGAAACAACCGGAGTAAAGTTAATGGTTACCCAACGCTCTACCAGAGAACCAAGTACGAACATACCAAGGATGGATGCTGTTTTGGTTACTTTCTGAAGCAGACCACCGGAAAGGTCTTCGGAAATCTTGCTTCCTGCTTTGTAACCGAATTCCTGTGTATACCACATAAATGCCCAACGGATTACGTTCCATAATACGAAGAATAAGATCGGTCCGAGGATGCTTCCGCCCATAGCCAGAGATGCACCGAGAGCACCGAGCATAGGACGAACGGTGAACCAGAATACCGGGTCGCCGACACCGGCAAGAGGTCCCATCATACCAACCTTAACACCCTGGATCGCTGCATCGTCTACCTTTGCACCGTTTGCTCTTTCCTCTTCCAGAGCAAGGGTAACACCCAGGATAGGTGAAGCCAGATAAGGATGTGTATTAAAGAACTCCAGATGACGTTTTAAAGCTTCTTTCTGATCTTCTTTATTGGTGTACAGCTTTTTGATCGCAGGGATCATGGCGAAACACCAGCCGCCGTTCTGCATACGTTCATAGTTCCAGGAACCCTGAAGGAAGGTGGAACGCCATGCGACAGCGAGACGATCTTTTTTGGATAATGTAATTTTTTCTGCCATTTCTATACCTCCCTTACCATCAATAATCATTCAGGATATCATCAAGCGGATCTCCGACGTTTCCACCGCCGCCGTTTCCTGAACCGCCGCTCTCAGATAACTTAATGTAAATGAGTGCCATGCAAAGTGCAATTGCACCAAGGGCAATCAGAGTCAGGTCAGAGATTGCTGCCAGACAGAAACCGATGATGAAGAAAGGCCATACTTCCTTCGTAGCCATCATGTTGATAACCATTGCGTAACCTACGGCAACGACCATACCACCACCGATGGACATACCATCTGTCAGCCATGCAGGCATGGACTCCAGGAATCCCTGTACAGTGGATGTAGGGATGGCCAGAAGAGCTGCTGCAGGAATCGCGATACGAAGACCCTGCATAATCACAGCGATGATGTGCCATAACTCAACGCCTGCGAAACTTCCCTTTTCAGCGGCTGCGTCCATACGATGTGCGCATACCACGGAAAGAGTACGAACGATCATTGTCAGGAACAGACCTGCCACTGCCAGTGGGATTGCCACTGCGATGGCGGTACCAACGCCGTCTACACCCTGTCCGCCAAGAGCCAGGATGATGGCAGATGCTACGGAAGCAAGTGCAGCATCCGGTGCAACGGCTGCACCAATATTTGCCCAGCCAAGAGCAATCATCTGGAGCGTTCCGCCCAGAATAATACCGGCTTCCAGATTACCGGTAACCAGACCAATTAATGTACAAGCTACCAGCGGCTGATGGAACTGGAATTCATCCAGAATACCCTCCATACCGGCAAGAAAGGCAACTATTACAACTAAAACGATTGAAATAATTGACATATACTTTTCCTCCTATACCTTTTTCTCCGAGCTTCAACCAAGCTCAGCTTTTGCTTTTTCGATAATGGCGTCCATGTTGTCCTTGGAATCACTAGGAACTTTACGGACATCGAAAGTGATGCCGAGCTTTTTCAGTTCTTCGAAAGTCTCCACATCTTCTTTTCCTAAAGATAATACTTTGCTGACAGCCACTTTGCCAACAGAGTGAGCCATGGAACCGATGTTCAGCTCTTTAATGTCCACGCCGCCTTTGATAGCTGCAAGAGCATCCTGCGGTGTTTCGAAAAGGAGCAGCGCTTTGGTATTACCAAAACGAGGGTCTTTGGCTACCTGAATCATTTTGCTGATCGGCACTACGTTGGCCTTTACTCCTGGAGGCGCTGCTTCTGTGATCATGCTCTTACGCAGATTGTCGTGAGCCACACCATCGGATACAACAATGATTCGGTTTGGATTTGTGGTCTTTGTCCAGGCAGTTGCCACCTGTCCGTGAAGCAGACGGGAGTCGATACGTGCCAGCACGTATTTGATCTTTCCGTCGCCAACCACTGTTCCCTCCGGCAGAGCGCCTGTCGGCTGTCCGTCGGAAGCTGCTGCTGCCGCCGGTTTTGCTTCCTTCGGCTCCAGAGATTCCGGATAAATACGAACGCCTTCTTTGGCGCTGCCGGAAATCTGAACAGCAAGCTCGTGAGCGGTCTCCATCATCATCCGGGAAGCGTATGCATCAATGAGCATCGGCAGGTTTAAGCCGGCGACAATCGCCCACTTATCCTCATGTCCGGCAATCAGTCCGTTGGACTGATTGAATGGAGTTCCACCCCATAAATCAACAAGAATCAGTACCTGTTCCGGATCTTCAAAGGAAGCAACGGCTTCTTCCATCTTCCTTCTGACATCATCCGGACCTTCGTTCGGCTGCAGTGTCACAGCTGCCACGTTTGGCTGTTCACCAAAAATCATGGATGCTGACTGCAGGATGCCCGTAGCAAAATTGCCATGGGTTGCAAGAATAATTCCTACCATTTGTTAATCACATCCTTTCTCTCCTGTTAGAAATCATTCAATATTATCTATCTCAAAATTTGAAACAGTCTCTGTCTGAAAACCTCGTCAGGAACATTCTCTTCCGCCTGAAGCTTTCTGATCTTTTCTTCCACGTCCGGATTAGCAAGAAGCCGGTAAAACGTATTGAACAGCAGCGGTTTTTCTTTGAGCATCTCGGAAGATACCGCAAATAAAAACGCACACTGGACTCTCGTATCATCCCACAACAGCGGCTGCTGCATTCTCGCAACGATCAGTCTGGTCATGTGTACCAGAGAAGGGTTGCCGTGGGGCAGAGCAATGTGACACAGGCTGGTGGAAGAAATCTTCTCCCGTTCCAGAACCGTCTGCAGATATTCCTCTTCCACATAATCTTCTTCAATGAGCGGCCGCACCATGGCTTCCACTGCCGCGGGCATCTCCTTCTCATCAAGATGAAGGATCATGGCTTCCAGAATATTCATCTCCAGAAGACGGTTGATCTGGATTTCCCGGATACACTCGCCGATCTTCTTGATCTCCCTGCCCGGAAGGGCCATGGAAATGTACACAACCGGCAGCTCTGTGTTTATAATACGTTCCGTGGTAACAATGCAGTCACATTCCGGAGCTTCGATCTGCGAAAATTCCTGGAGAGAATACATTCCCGTAATCTCCACATTGGACAGCTTTCTCTCAATCTTTGCGCGGATGATCTGCGCCGCTGCCGCTCCGAAATGGCAGACAATGATAATTTTGGTCTTCTCTCTCTCATCCTTGGCTCTCTCAATGGCTGCCTGAAAATGAATGGCCAGATAGACAAGTTCGTCATCTTTCATGGACAGCTTGTACATATCCGAAATATAATCGGCCGCGATGGCCGCCATCTCAAACCCAAACGGATACTGACGCTTCATGGACTTCACCGTGTAGAAATCAGTCTCCACATCCAAATGATCCCCGCGGAGCACCGTGGTGTACAGATGTCCTGACAATCCCTGAATCAACTCTTCATCATGGCTGAAATCCACACTGAGCTTCTCATGAATCTCCCGTAGAATCTCTCCCACCGGCAGACTCATCTTCTCCATGATCTGATCCTGACAGGCAATCTTCTGTTTGCGCAGCGATAAAAGAAGCTGATACAGATACCACACTTCCGATTCGCTGTCCGGAAGACGAAGCTCATGACAAAAACTGCAGATCCACGGATATAATCCTTCAAACTCCGGTTCTTCCCCGAAGTCTCCGGCAGTCATCTCCGCACTCTCAGTACTGCCGCTGTCCCCGTGCCTGGCCATGAACAGAATATACAGAAAAATCTGCTGCATGGATTCATCGGTGAAACGGAACCACCGCACTCCCCGGAGCATATCAAGGGCCTTCTGCGCCCGCTCCATCTGGTCACTGGTAAAGTAATCCAGAATAGGAAAATGCAGCTGATGAAACTGCCGCAGCGCTGCCCTGTAATCTTCTCCAAACAGATACGGGAACATGATCTTAACGAAGAGCTCCCTTCTCCTGTTCTGAGACGATGCATACCGGATACCGTAATGCCGCTGGGATTGTACATCGTCCGGATACTTCTTCATGATCGAGGCCAGCTGTTTTTCCGCATAGGACTTGCTGACCAGAAGCCGGTCCGCAATATCCTGGATGATGAGAAAATCATCATGGAGTATAAGCAGAAGAAGAACCCTTCTCTCAAACTCCATCTCAAAGCGGGGGATGCTCATGTTCATCACGTCAGCAAACTTTTCATGACCGCGGATCATCACACGGTTACCGGACATGAACTGGATGGAGATACCAAACTCTTCCAGAGCCTCGGATAAATCCTTCAGCTGATTCCTCAGAGTCTTTACGGAAACTTCCAGGTAATCGGACATGGAGGAGAGCTCCACCACATCATAATCTTTGAGATACCCTATCATCTCCATATCTCTTTTTGTGAATCTCATGATTACATACCACACCTCACTTATCTAGAATTTAACAAAAAAATTCTTAAGTTAAAACTCATTGTTTTTTCATTATCTGACCAAAACATGTGCTTAACTTACAAATTTATTTCATCACATTTACGATTCTTTTTCAAGAGAAAATTTCTTTTTTTATAAAAAAACTACTGTATTTTCCGAAAATCTGTCATCTTTTCTCAGACTTTGTCCATTTTTTTGTAAACAGGACGACAGCAGTCGACACGACCACTCCCAGCGCGATGCACAGAAAATACAAAACCACATGATTGGTGGCCCCGATGAAGCCCACAATGGGTCCTCCGTGGGGCGCGGCGGAAGTAATACCCAAAAGAGCCGCCGCTGCGCCGGACACGGCAGAGCCAATGACCACCGCCGGGATCACGTGTTTCGGGTCCGACAGTGCGAAGGGAATGGCACCTTCACTGATTCCGATCATTCCCATAAAAATCGTATAGATGCCCGCGCCCCGCTCTTCCCTGGAAAATGTTCTTCCTCCCAGCAGGGCCGCCAGTCCCATGGAAAGAGGCGCTACGCCGATGGCAGCCGAAGCGATCCCCATGATTCTCAAATTACCCTCGGCGATGGACGCCACACCGAAAAAGAACGCCACTTTATTGATGGGTCCGCCCATATCTGCTCCGATCATAGCCCCCAATACAATTCCCAGCAGAATGGCCGTAGACGGACTTTCCGACAGATATACCAGCAGCTCGTTGAGACTGTGCATGACAAAGGTGATCGGGCCGCCGAGAATACAGATAAACAGTACCGCGGACACAGTCACCCCCAGAAGGGGAATCACAAAAATCGGCATGATCGGCCGGACTGCCTTCGGTACTTTGACTCTGTTGATCGCTTTTACCAGATACCCTACCAGATAGCCCACCACAATACAGCCGAGAAATCCTGTTCCTTCTCCGGTTCCAAGAAGCTGTCCGTCCGTGGCGATCATGGCTCCGATCATAGCCGGTGCCAGAGCTGCTCTTCCCGCAATGGACATCGCAATGAAGCCGGCAAGGATCGGATACATCAATTCAAAAGCCAGCAGACCGATCTCATGCACTTTATTCCAGAAAACAGAAGCAATGTGCAAGCCGGACGCCGAACTCTCCCCGGCAAAAGCCAGGGAGAGGGATATGAACAGTCCTCCCACCACCACAAAGGGAATCATGTAAGATGCGCCGTTCATCAGCTGATGAAGGATTGCCGAAGGTTCCCCTCCTGAAGCCGCGTAAAACGACGTTTCCTCTCCCTCACCGGAATCATCCCCTTGTTCCTCCATCACTTCCGCTCTTGTCTCCATCTCCTGCAGCACGCGGCGGGTATCTTTTAACACCGGTTTAATGGCAGTCCGGTATACTTTCTTCCCTCCGAATCTCTCGGCGCCCTCTATGGCCACATCGGCAGCAATGATCACATAATCCGCCTCCGCGATCTGTTTCCGGGTCAGCTCGTTTTCTGTGCCCTGGGAACCCTGGGTCTCAATATGCATCTCATATCCCAGCTTTTTCCCCATGATTTCCAATCGTTCCGCCGCCATGTATGTGTGCGCAATGCCGGTGGGACATTTTGTGACTCCGATGATTTTCATGTCTGTCACCTCATTTCATTTCCTGAAGCATATAATAGTACAGCTGGTTCCCGTCCGTGCAATGTTTGAGGTTGTAAACAAAATCTTCATTCATCAGTTTCCTGGCAAGCAGTGCGAGAGTCGGCAGATGACTGTTTTTTTCCGGTTCTTCCGGCGTGATGGCTACCACCGCCAGATCCACCGGTTTCCCATCCAGCGCCTCCCATTCCACAGGCCAGGCAAAACGTACGACAGCAAATACCGGGTCGCTTAATCCCCGTATCCGCGCATGGGGCATCGCGATTCCGCCTCCGAATCCTGTGGAATCCAGATTCTCTCTTCTGCGAAAAGCGTCAATCAGTTTCAATTCGTAGGCCATATTCTTTCTGGCACAGAGATGGCTGATGATGCGGATGGCCTCTGTCTTCTCTTTGGATTCTACCTTTATGTTGTCAAAAATCATTTCCCTCTTTACTATCGTGTTCACTGTATTCACCTCCTGTCCGTTACTTCTATCTCGATAGTTACTTACACTGTATCAGAATAACGGACGAAGTAAAACTCCTGTTTTGTCTTTCTCACATCTGTATGTATACGGTTTATATTTTCGGTTTCTTTTTTAAGACAAAGAAATACAGCGGCCGTAACCATTTTACAAACGGTTCGTCCCGCTGCATCCCGCAATACCGATATATCCGCCTGCCGGCGGTTTCCCTCATAAAAATATCTCCCTCTATATGACCGTTAAAAGAAGCTCCGCCAGCAGCACTGTTCCGCAGGCTCCCGCCGCCACGACAATAAGGCTTCCGCGCCGGTAAGAAAGAATCACCGCCGCGATAAATCCCGCCACCGCAGAAATCATGCTTCCTGTGGCGTAAAGGATGGCAGGAAATGTCATGGCCGCCAGCACTGTATAGGGAATATAATATAAAAACGAATTCAAAAACCGGTTCTTAATCTTTTTTCTCACCAGCACCAGGGGAATCACCCGGATCAGGTACGTCACTCCCGCCATGACGATGAGATAGGGTAAAAACTTCATCAAATCCATTCAGGTATCTCCTCCATAAAACACTGCGCCTTTTCAAACCTTTCCGTTCACCGGGATTTTCCCATCATTCTGCTTCTTCCACAGGGAAAAACAGAGCTCCCGCCACGGAAGCAATGACCGCACAGATAATAATGGCAAAACCGCTGGAAATACCGGCAAACATCGGCACATATTTAAGAAGAATGCTGATGGCCACCGCCAGAAGCACCACGGCGCATACCCGTTTATCTTCCGCTGACTTCGGTACCACCACGGCGATAAACATGCCGTAAAGGGCCACGCCCAGAGCATTGGTCAGGATTTCCGGCAGAATGTTTCCCAGAAAAGCCCCGCAGAATGTACCGGCAGTCCATCCGATGACCGGCAGAAACATCAGGCCGCCAAAATACCCCTTTGTGACCGGGCCCTCGCTCTGGACAGCCGCCGCAAAGATCTCGTCCGTGATTCCAAAGCCGAGTATCCACCGCCAGATTCCCCGGAAACCGCTGTCCACTTTCTGGGAAAGCGCAATGGACATGAGCATATACCGGGCGTTGATCACCAGCTGCGTGACCGCCATCTCGACCAGCGTTCCTGCCTGAACGATGACCGTAAGACCGGCAAACTGTCCGGCAGAAGTCAGGTTGGTCAGCGAGATGAGTACCGATTCGAAAATAGTACAGCCGCCTTCCACCGCCAGGATACCAAAGGCGAAGGAGACGGCAAAGTATCCCAGACAAATGGGGATTCCATCACGGAGTCCCCTTTTTAAATCACTGCTCATGCCTCGTCAATGGCCTTGCCGATGTCATGACGCATATATTTGTTGGCAAAATTCACCCATTCTGTGGCTGCGTAAGCGTTCTTTCTGGCTTCCTTTAAATCCGCTCCCTTGGCGGTAATTCCAAGAACCCGGCCGCCGTTGGTGACAATGCCTTTGTCGGTTTTCTTTGTTCCCGCATGGAAACAGTAGTATCCTTCTTTGCCTTTGAAGTTCTCCAGTCCTTCGATCACCAGACCTTTTTCATAGGAGACCGGATAGCCGTCGGAAGCAAGGACCACACAGACTGCCGCATTATCCTCAAACTGAAGATCAATTTCATCCAGTCTGCCGTCAATGCAGGCTTCCATCACATCAATGATATCATTCTTCATCCGCGGCAGCACCACCTGGGCTTCCGGATCACCGAACCGGGCATTATACTCCAGCACCTTCGGTCCGTCTTCCGTGAGCATCAGACCGGTAAAAAGCACGCCCACAAACGGACGTCCTTCCGCAGCCATGGCATCCATGGTCGGCTGGTAAATGTATTTCTCGCAGAATTCTTCCACTTCTTTGGTGTAAAACGGACTCGGAGAAAATGTTCCCATTCCGCCTGTGTTAAGACCGGTGTCGCCGTCTCCCGCTCTCTTGTGATCCTGGGCGCTGGTCATGCATTTGATGGTTTTGCCGTCACAGAATGCCAGAACAGATACTTCCCGTCCGGTCATAAATTCTTCAATGACCATTTGATTACCGGCGTCGCCGAACTTCTTCTCCTCCATGATGGTCTTCACGCCTTCTCTGGCCTCTTCCAGCGTATTGCAGATGAGAACGCCTTTGCCCAGAGCCAGGCCGTCCGCCTTTAATACGATCGGCATTTTAGCGGTTTCCAGATAAGCGAGCGCTTCCTCCTTGGAAGTAAAGTTCTCATAAGCCGCCGTCGGGATGTTATATTTCTTCATCAGATCTTTGGAAAATGCTTTGGAACCTTCGATGATCGCTGCATTTTTACGCGGACCAAATACCCGCAGACCTTCCGCCTCAAACACGTCCACGATGCCGCCCACCAGAGGGTCATCCATACCGATGATAGTCAGATCCACCGCATTTTCTTTGGCAAAAGCTGCCAGTTTCTCAAACTCCATGGCTCCGATATCCACACACTCTGCATATTCCGCAATTCCGGCGTTTCCCGGCGCGCAGTAGATCTTATCCACTTTATCGCTTTTTGCCACCGACCATGCAATGGCATGCTCTCTTCCGCCGCTTCCAACAATCAATACTTTCATTGCGCATCCTCCCTTATTCATCTATGGTAACTTTCCGTCCGTCCACATGTACTTTTCCATTGGCGATGAGGTCAATGGCCTTCGGCAGAATAATCCATTCCGCCTGTTCCATAATTCGTTTCTGTAAAACCTCCGGCGTATCATCCTGCTCTACCATCACCGGTTTCTGCAGAATGATCGGACCGGTATCCGTACCTTCATCCACAAAATGCACCGTGGCGCCGGATACCCGCACGCCCCTGGACAGCGCTTTCTCATGAACATGAAGTCCGTAGCAGCCGGTGCCGCAGAAGGAAGGAATGAGTGACGGATGGATATTGATGATCCGGTTCTCGTATTCTTCTATCACGCAAGGCGGAACCACCACCAGATAGCCGGCAAGGACCACCAGGTCAATATCCCGCTCCTTTAACGCTTCCAGTAACTTCTGATTAAATTCTTCTCTTGTGTCAAAACTTTTCGGAGACAGCAGAAGCGCTTCCACGCCGTAATTTTCCGCCCGTGTCAGAGCATAGGCCCCGGCGTTATTGCTGATCACCACCTGAATCTTTGCGTTGGTGATCCTTCCGTCATCGATGGAATCCATGATGGCCTGCAGGTTGGTTCCGCCCCCGGACACAAGTACCGCAAGCTTTAACATATGGTCACTCCCTTTTCTCCTTCTTCCACTCCACCGACAATCCATGCTTTTTCTCCGGCTTCATTCAGGACTTTTACTGCCTTATCTGCATCGGAGGCATCAAGAGCCAGCATCATGCCGATACCCATATTGTAGGTATTGTACATCATTTCTTCCGAAATATCGCCTTCTTTTGCCAGCATACGGAAGATAGCCGGAACCTGGTAGCTGTTCTTATCCACAACAGCACGCACCCCGTCCGGAAGCATTCTAGGAATGTTCTCATAGAAGCCGCCGCCGGTGATATGGCTGCATCCCTTGATGGTAATGCCGGCTTTTTTCACTGCCTTTAACGCTTTCACATAGATCTTTGTCGGAGTCAGGAGCGCTTCACCGAGAGTCATACCCAGCTCTTCTTTATATTCTTTTAAAGCTTCCTTTTCCATCGGGAAGACCTTTCTTACCAGGGAATATCCGTTGCTGTGGATACCGGAAGAAGCGATGCCCACCAGCACATCCCCTGCCTTGATATTTTCTCCGGTAATCATGTCCTTTTTATCACAGACACCTACCGCAAATCCTGCCAGATCATACTCGTCTTCTGCCATAAGTCCCGGATGTTCCGCCGTCTCGCCGCCGATAAGCGCCGCTTCTGACTGCAGGCAGCCTTCTGCCACACCTTTTACGATAGAAGCGATCTTTTCCGGATAATTTTTGCCGCAGGCAATGTAATCCAGGAAAAACAGAGGCTCGCCGCCGGCACAGGCAATATCGTTGACGCACATGGCCACGCAGTCGATTCCAACGGTGTCATGTTTATCCAGTATCATGGAAAGCTTCACCTTCGTGCCGCAGCCATCGGTTCCTGATAAGAGCACCGGCTCTTCCATCTCTTTAATCTTGCTCAAAGAAAAGGCTCCGGAAAATCCTCCCAGGCCGCCTAAAACCTCCGGCCGCATGGTCTTCTTAACATGTTCTTTCATAAGCTCCACCGACTGATAGCCGGCCTCAATATCAACGCCTGCGTTCTTATAATCCATAACAGACTCCTTTCCTCTCTGACGTTCGTATTTTCATTCTTATCTTTTCTTATTCCAGTGATGCTGTATATCTTCTTCCGGAGATATCATATTTCTTTTTTCAGCGATATGATATCTCTTTCCTGTCTGCAAAATATTACATCTGTTTCAGATACTCTTTATATCCAATGGAATCAAGCTTCTCCGCTTTCTCCACCACCTGGTTTTTCAGTTTCTCGGAGTACGCTTTTAATCTGCCGAGAAGCTCTTCATCAGATGCAGCGAGGATCTTTGCCGCAAGGATACCTGCATTGGCTGCGCCGTTGATCGCCACAGTGGCCACCGGAATACCTGTCGGCATCTGCACGATGGAATACAGGGAATCCACACCGCCAAGATCTGATGTCTTCATCGGGACACCGATCACAGGCATCGGGAAGATTGCCGCGCACATACCTGGCAGGTGTGCCGCCTTGCCTGCTCCCGCGATGATCACTTTATATCCTTTTTCTTCTGCGGATTTTGCATAGTTAAAAAACTCTTCCGGCTCTCTGTGAGCGGAAATGATCGTCATCTCAAAATCAATACCCAGTTCAGCGAGGATATCTGCTGCCTTGCTCATAATCGGCATATCAGAGTCGCTTCCCATTACAATACCTACTTTAGCCATAATGTATTCTTCCTTTCTTTGTCTATATATTTATTTTACAAAAGCATTCTTCAGATCTTCTTTCATATCAAGAACGGCCTGACGGCTGGCGTCTCCGAAGTTCTCCGGACCATATACCTCAGACTTCTGATAAGCACAGATGATTCCACGGCTGGAATTCACGATGGCTCCCAGTCCGTCTTCATTAAAAAACGGAGCCAGATCCTTTCCTGTACCTCCCTGGGCGCCGTATCCCGGCACCAGAATATAGTTCTTCGGCATCAGCTTACGAAGCACTGCGCCCATCTCCGGATAGGTTGCACCCACAACGGCTCCCACATAGCTGTAGTCTTCGCCCATGTGCTCTTCACCCCACTGTGCCACTTTCTCTGCCACGATCTCATAGAGCGGACGGCCGTCGATAAGACGATCCTGGAACTCTCCGCTGGACGGATTGGATGTCTTCACAAGAATAAACATGCCCTTTTTCTCTTCTTTACAAACTTTGATAAACGGTTTTACACCATCAGAACCCAGGTACGGATTGACTGTGATGAAATCCTCTGTAAACGGAGAATACGTATGACTTCCCACCTGTACTTTTCCCACATGACCGATGGCATAAGCCTCGGAAGTGGAACCGATATCACCGCGCTTGATATCGCCGATGATCACCAGCCCTTTGCTCTTGGCGTAATCACAGGTGCGCTTGAACGCCTGCATACCCGGAATACCAAACTGCTCATACATGGCCACCTGCGGTTTTACTGCCGGGATCAGATCGTATGTCGCATCGATAATCCCTTTGTTAAACTGCCAGACAGCTTCCGCAGCTCCCTCCAGTGTCTCCCCATAGGCATCAAAGGCATCCTTTCTGATGTGCTCCGGCACATAGGAAAGCATCGGATCCAGTCCGACAACGATAGGGGCATCTTTTTCTTTAATGTTCTTAATTAATTCCTGAATCATCTTGTCCCTCCAGATTATTTATTTGTTTATATCATTGGTACATTCTAGCATACTTTTATCCGGCTGTATACTCGCGAATCTGCAAAAATCGACAATTGCCCGTCATCTTTCGCCGGCATATACAATCTTTCCATCACAGATCGTATAGCGCACTTTTCCACAAAGCTGTGCTCCCAGGAATGGTGAATTGCTGGCCTTGGACGCGAACTGCTCCACCTGCCACACTTCTTCCGGATTGAAAATCACCAGGTCGGCCGCCCTGCCCACAGAAATATCTCCGCAGTCAAACTGGTAAAGTTTTGCAGGATTCACGGTCATTTTCGCAAGAAGATCCATCATGGAAAGATATCCTCTTTTTACCAGATTCGTGATTCCCAGTGCCAAAGCCGTCTCCAGACCGATGATCCCACTCGGGGCCGAGGCAAACTCTTTTTCTTTTTCTTCCGCCGAATGAGGAGCATGATCGGTGGCGATCATATCGATGGTTCCGTCCATGAGACCCTCGATGATCTTCGTCTTATCCCAGCTGGTCCGCACCGGCGGATTCATCTTGCACATGGTTCCGTAGTTTGGCACATCCTCTTCCGTCAGCGTAAAATGATGCGGCGTCGCTTCCGCATATACTTTTGCTCCCTTGCTCTTGGCATAGCGCACCAGATCCACTGATCTTCCGGAAGAAATGTGCTGGATGTCCACCTTAGCTCCCGTCTCCAGGGCCAGCATCACATCCCTTGCCACCATCACATCCTCGGACACTGCCGGCGCACCGCCCAGCCCCATCTGCTGACTGACAACACCTTTATTGATACCATTTACTTCATTCAAAGACGGGTCTTCCTCATGGAGGCTGATCGGCATATCCACCTTGGCGGCCATCTCCATGGCTTTTTTGATAAAAGCGGCGTCCGTCAGCGGAATCCCGTCATCGGTAAACCCGCAGGCGCCATGCCGGGCCATCTCCTCAAAATCCACCAGTTCCCTGCCCTCAAAGTTCTTCGACACGGCAGACACCTGTTTCACATGAATCGGCAGTTCCTTCGCCCGCTTTAAAATGTCATCGAGTACTTCCGGGCAGTCCACCACCGGTTTTGTGTTGGCCATGCAGACCACCGTAGTAAATCCACCCGCAGCGGCAGCGGCGCTGCCGGTCTGCAGATCTTCTTTATACGTAAATCCCGGATCGCGGAAATGTACATGAACATCCACCAGTCCCGGCGCCACAATGCATCCGCCGGCGTCAATGACCTGATCCGGTTTCACAGCCGCCCCCGGTTCCATGACCGTGTCCGGCTCCCCGAACCCGGTAATTTTTCCATCTTCCACCCACACATCAGTCACTTCATCCATGCCTGTGGCGGGATTCATCACTCTTCCATTTTTTATGAGAAGCATCCAGGCCCTCCTTTTCTTTTCAGTCTTCCACTAAAATCTCTTCTAACATCTCGCTGGAAGTTCCTTCTATATCAAGCTCTTCTTCTTCCTCATTCTGGAACGGATCATTTAATCGCAGCGTTCCGTCCAGCACAAACCGCCCGTCCAGAATGATCGGCACTTCCACCCGCTCTTTGTTGACTGCCACAATGCGGCCCAGCGCCTCATACGGAATGGTAATATCCGTATGACAGTTGAAATACGCCTTCTTCGGATTCTCTTTCCGGAGAATGGAACACTCATTATCTTTGGAGATAATCTCCTTGCCATCCGGATTAAACACCCTCACTTCTTCAGAATAAGAGTAACAGGTATCGCCCAGAGCCACATGCGGTCCCATTTTCTCCGCAATGAGAATCGGCAATTTAGACATAATGTCGTATTTTGCCGCCATCACATAAGCTGTGGTGTTGGTTCCGATGGCAAACTCTCCCATCGGCAGGGTTTCTCTGTTAAAAAGAAGATTCTCCTTGATAAACTTCTTTCCTTCTTCCTCATCCGGGAAATTATCGCAGGAATACTCCGTCACCATGCCATCTTCAAACTGCAGCCGCAGATTCTTATAGCAAAGGCCATTTAAATAAACATTATTCACATGGAGAAGTCCGCTGGTTCCTTTGAGACGCGGAGAAGTAAAGACTTCTCCCACCGGTATATTCACATCTGCCAGACAGTTCTCGAACTTGGTCTGGGTCTCTGGGTCTTCCAGATCCGTGAGCGCGATCGTTAAATTCGTCATGTTGCTGCCCCGTCCCATGATCTTTACAAAGGCAGAGCGGTCCAGCACCTGGATCATATTCTGCTGAATCTCTTTATATTTCTCCTTGTCCAGATTATTGACCTTGCGGACCTCCTCAAATATCTCCTCAAACTTCTCGCCGATGGACGGCAGCGGATAGGCGATGATCGTAAAGCTCCGCTCATCCTGATTGATAAATTCGTTGATCAGCGCGTTGGATTCTGCCGCGTACTCTGCCTTGAGATTTTGCTGCCGCTCACTCAGCCGGTATGCTTCCGGTTTGCTCTCCGGCTCAAACGGAATCTCTCCGAACACTTCAAAACATGCCGGTCCGGCAAACCCTTCCGCCTCATCCGCGAACTCTTCATAAGCCTTTCTCATGCAGGTAAGCTTCCTGTCCAGCATCCGCTTATCAAAATAGATGGCGTCGTCAAACCGGTGATCATAATCATACTGTTCATTGGGATTGGAAGAAACGTATCCCACTTTCAGATTCTGTCTCTTATTGAGAGTATTGACCGCCGCCCGGTAGATCACCGGTTCCAGCCCCAGTTCCCTGAACTGGTATACCGCTGCCCGGATAATTCTCTCAAAACCAATATTATAACGGATATTCACCGTTTTCTTCCTGGACAGATCTACATTTTTCAGGGCAAATCCTTCCCTGTATCCGTCTGTAAATGTAAAGGCGATCTCATCAATCTCCTTCTGAGGCAGGCTGCTTAAATACTGCGCCATGCGAATCTCATTTTCTGAAATATACTCCCCGTAAGAATACAGATAGCGGATATCAGAAAGATCCGCCCCCATCACGATATCGGACGCAAACGACAGCGACGGGTCGAGCATCTCCCGCACTCTCCAGCCCATCCACGCATCCGCATAATCATAAAGGAACCAGTAAATCACATCTTTCACCTGGTGATAGCTCACATCGCCGCGCTCAAACATGCAGTATATTTCGATAAACAATTCATTTAAAATCGTTATTTTCTCTAAATTCTGTTCGAAACAGAACACTCTCTCTGAACGAAGCTCTGTATACAGGAAACTCAGAATCCGTCCGTACTCTTCTCCCAGAGTCTTTACCGCGTAAGCCGGATTGGCATAGGAAGCCTCATAATTCTCCGGGAAAATCTCCCCATAAAACTTTCGGTTCTCCCTCTGCAGATCCTCCAGAGTGCATCTGTCCAGAATTCCGTCGGACACTGCCGCATAAATGGCGTCACATTTTTCCAGAAAGGCAGCCACCGTCTTAAAATATTTTCCCAGCTCGCCTTCTACTTTCTCATTTTTGCCTGAGGCAATTTCCCGGATGCGCTCTGCCGCCAGCTGCGCTCTCTCTTTCACCGCCTCATTCTCTTCTTTCAGTAATACTCTGTAATCCATAAAATAATCCATCCTCCCCTGTCAAAAATACATTTTTCACTCATTTATATCTGATACCGCTTACATCAATAAGCTCCGCTATCAGCATATTACAGCATCACCAAGGTAATACCCAGAAAAATCACTATGACATTCAGACAGATTCCTGAAATCTTAAACTGCTGATTGGTCTTTACATCATCGTAGCTCAACACTCCCCAGATGACGCCAAAAAAAGCCAGAATCACCAGCAGGCAGCCAATCAGTCCTCCGGCGATTCCAAGATTTCCATGGCTTACTATGGAAACCAGCATCAAAATAATAAATCCCACAAGTTCCACAATTCCCATAATCAATGTTATGACTGCGTTTTTGGAAACCTTTTTTTCTGAAAAAGACAAAGCATTTCTTGAAATCATAATTTATTCCTCTTTCTTCCCGCTCTTTTTCTGACAATGCGCCCGGATCCACCGGAACACTTTGAGGGCCAGACAGTAGCAAAGCCAGCCTGCCAGTCCACCCAGGGTATTCATCATCAGATCATCCACATCAAATACCCCGACCTTCGTCACAAGCTGAAGGCTCTCTATACAGAGCGTAAATAAAAATGTATATATCAAAATCCGGACAAAACCGGTTTTCTTTGTTCTCCACAAGGGCACCAGCATTCCCACCGGAAAGAAAACCAGAAGATTTCCAATCAGATTAATAAGAAATGCTTCCGTACTGACATAGTCCCGGTACAGGATAAAACGGCGTATCTCCATAAATGGTATCAGATTGTACCGATACGTACTGTATCCCTCCACCCGTCCCAGCCGGTCACTGAATAACACAAAATACAACACCACACAGCCGTATATGATTAAAAGGAAAAAACTGACAGCGCCAATCTTTTTTCTGGTTATTTTTTTCAATATATCCAATTCCTTCCATCACATAATACATGCAGGAACCGGTTTCCCCGGCAGGCTCTAACCTACCTCTCTCAAAACCAATTCCTGCTTCCTCTGCCCTGCGGCCAGTCATGTTTGCAGCGATTTCTCCTGCTGCTCCATCTCAGATACTAAATCATAATATTTTTTCTGGCAGACAGCGCACGCGCCCCGTTGATGATGGTTAAGATCCCCAGACTGATTCCCACAGCCATGCAGAGAATACCCACAACTATTCCTGAAGCGCCAATCTGATTCAAAGTCTTAAAAACCTTTTCATTCATAAAAGCATCAAGCCTCCTTATTTCACACCATACTGCTCATAATAAGCGTCAATTGCTGCCTTTATCTCGTCATTAATAATTATTTGACCTTTGTAAGGTTTATTATACAAATGTTCCACAACTTCTGCCATAGTCACGATAGCCGTAGTCTTAAATCCGTACGTATCCCGGATCTCCTGCAGAGCGCTCTTCTCGCCCTGTCCCCGCTCCATACGGTCCACAGAAACCACCAGACCGATCACATCCACATCGCCCTGTGCTTTCACGATCGGCAATGTCTCCTGAATAGAAGTACCCGCTGTGGTCACATCCTCGATGATCACAACCTTATCTCCGTCCTGGATCGGGCTTCCCAGCAGGATTCCCTTATCTCCGTGGTCCTTGATCTCCTTTCGGTTGCTGCAGTACCGGATATCCTCACCATATTTCTCAGAAATGGCAATGGTTGCTGCCACAGACAGCGGAATTCCCTTGTAGGCCGGTCCAAACAGCACATCAAAGTCCAGACCGAACTGATCCTTGATGGCCTGGGCATAATATTCTCCCAGTCTCTTCAACTGAGAACCTGTCCTGTAAAATCCTGTATTCACAAAAAACGGAGTCTTTCTTCCGCTCTTGGTTACAAAATCACCAAACTTCAGTACGTTACAATCAATCATAAATTCAATAAACTCTTTCTTATACTGTTCCATTTATCCAAACCTCCGTATTATGAACGCAGAATCTTTGTCTTTCCCTGCGTCCTTATTTTCTTTTTGTATTTCTTTTCCATCATATCATACCCTTAGGCGAATTTCAATTGAGGAAATTTGTTTGTAAGCCTGCTGACAGAGAAAAGTTTTTCTTTCCGCATTTCTTTCAGGAACAGAATTTAAAAATTTCCTTCAAGGATTCCATATAGAGCGGCACCGTAATCTTGTACAAAGGGCTGATTTTATAAAGGAAACTGTCATTCAGGAGCTCAGATACGCTCCAAAATAGCATGGTGACTTTCAAACGAAAAGATGATGTGCTGACCCTGCTCATTCACCTGGGATATCTGGCCTACAACCAGAGAACACAGACTGCATTTATTCCAAACGAGGAAATCCGCACAGAGCTGGCAAATGCAGTGGAAGAAAGCCGCTGGAACGCATAGATTGATTTTCAGAGGAAATCCGTTCTCTTGCTGGACGCCCCCCAATATGGATGAGGAAACCGTAGCAGAACAAATCGAAAAAATCCACATGGAGTATACTCCCGTCATTCAATACAACAATGCAAACTCTTAGCAGCGCTTTGACCATCGCCTATTTAAGCGCCATGCAGTATTATTTAAACCCATTCGCGAACTGCCTGCCGAAAGAAGCTTCGATGACTTTATTTTTCTTCCGAAACCGGAACACATCGGCATCTACCCGGCCTTACTGGCAGAGCTGAAATGGAATAAAAGCGCAGCGACAGCCATCGCGCAGACCAAAGAGAAACAACATCCATCTGCTCGCAGTCAGTACACCGGTGATATTCTGTTGATTGGGATTAACTATGATAAAAAAAGTAAGACACATCAGTGTGTGATTGAGAAATTCGGCCAGCGCATCTCAAATTGTGAAAACAAAAACTGACAGAAGACGGCGGAAGGCTATGTCGCTTTACCGCCGTCTCCTGAAAAACAGAAACGTAAAAATATGATCTAATCAAAATAGTTCAGTGTTTAAATATGAATCAACACCGGAATGAAACTTTGTCACTCTTCTTTCATCGTGGCATCTATAATTTTTATTGCCTTGCTTCCTGCATATTCATCAATTCCTGTGGCCGTCTCACCGTCAATGATTCCTTCCACCGTTACATCTCCCGATGCCATGACCGCAGAATCCATCGGCCCTTCCACTACAAATAGTCTATCCCCATCTTCCGTATGGCAAATCATGTCAGCAGTCATCGTCATCCCTTCTTCAAACTGGTACACTTCCCCGCTGATTTTAATAGACTGCCCTTTATAATTCTCTGGAGAAGCAAACAATTCAGCAAATTGTGCTTCTTCCACATACTGCTTTTCTTCACTGACCTCTGTACTATCCGCCTCATTTGCAGAATCGCCTCCGCAGGCCGCCAGTGATAATGCCATAACAACACATAAAATATAAGATATTAGTTTTTTCATGGTGATTCACTCCTTTCATTTATTTATATCTGTATTTTCAAAAAATTAATTGCAGGATACGATTTTTACCGATGAAGTATCTATAAATTCAAAAAGAGGCATACCTTTTTCATCTATATATTTCCATTCTGCGGATAACATCATACCACTTGTCCCCAAATCGTCATCTTTCAATAGATTTCCTTTCATGTCTGCGCCTGTGATTGTAAGACTGTCTACACCTTCCGGCAAAGCACATGCCATTCCATCAGAATACTCTGTCATCGCCGTATAATGATAATCTTTAGAAGAAAACAGCAGATTAGCATTTGAATCATACACATTAAATATTTTATGATAGCCCTCACCAGTCTCACTCTGTTCGTCACTCACAACAACTAGTTTTCCATCTGCATATGCAAATTTCGTACACATAATTGGTTCTCCCACTATATTCCATGAGGTGTCAAAAAGTGCAACATATTGATTTTCATCCTGGCCAATTAATGGCAGAGCTACCTTTCCATTTATAAATTTTAATTCATCTGGCAAGGATTCAATATTTAACATATCTGCATATTCATTATCAAATTTAATAAAATCGCCTGTTTCTATATTGTAGATTACCAAATAATTTTTATATTCTTCCAAAATACAATAGTCTTCATTTATTACATTATTACCATCCCAATTCCATCCTAAATCACCAGTCATGCTGACTTCACTCACGTTGCCATCAATATCCATCAAAAGAATTTTCGCCCTATATCCTGTATCATCCGGATCTTCATAAGATATACCTAATACTGCTGTATTTTCATAAAAATGAATATCATGATTTGTTGCTGCCACCAGGGAATCTATCCATTTGTCAGCTTCTTCGCAATAAAATCTCTGTATTTGATTTCTTTCATCATCCCAAGCATTATACCCCCACACTCCCTTTCCATAATAATACATATCAGAAATAGGTTCTGTTCCTTCTATTTCAAATCTAGTTAATTCTTTCCCATCTGTGTCATGGAGAATATACGTATATTGAGCTGTATCAAAATCCGAATCATATTCTTCTGTCCATAACTTTCCGTCTGCATATGCCTTCACTTTATTATCTTCTGTTATTTCATATGTATTGACTATTGTTCCCTGTACATCAATTTGGTAGACAGCCTGATCCGTCCCAACAAACGCATAACCATTAGAGAAAGGGGTTACAGTTGATGAGGTTTCAAAGGCATTGATATTATCAATGTAAAATACCATTTTCCCTGTTTCATCTATGCAGCCATAATAGGCTCCCGTCTGTCCCTCTTCCTCATTTTTAATTGTCACCCATGCTCTGTTTTCACTATATTTATCAATAGTTTCATATTCCGGTTCTTCCTGCGTTACAGATTCAATATCGCCTTGCTTGTTATCACCTGATATCTCCATAGTTCCATTTGTGCTCGCATCTTCTTCTGTTACTTCCATATTCTTTTCGCTATTTTTCCCACATCCGATAACAAAAACAGAAATTACTAAAAATTCAATCACAATTTTCATTAATTTTTTCATCATTCTTCTCCCTATTTGTATTAAACAAAAGTTTTTTAATAACATAAGAAGATGACTGTTTCATCTGTCATCTTCTTAAATATAATATTATTTATCACTGTCGTTGGAATGACTGCACTGTTTTTCCCCGATATTTGATGATTCCCGAATCACCAACCGAAATAATTAATTTATTTCCCTGAAAACTCCGAAGTTTCAATCTTTCACCATTCTCACA
This sequence comes from Eubacterium sp. An11, assembly GCF_002161065.1. Classification (GTDB taxonomy): domain Bacteria; phylum Bacillota; class Clostridia; order Lachnospirales; family Lachnospiraceae; genus Anaerobutyricum; species Anaerobutyricum faecale. Next base: position 43,391 of record NZ_NFLV01000014.1, read on the forward strand.
CTCCACCACATACCATTCTACATTTCCCTGTTGCACTGGTTTTTCTATAATTTTCACTCTACGTGTAATAAGTTCTTTTTTATCATCCTGTTTCTTCAGGATAAAATATGCAATCCAAATTATAATCGCTAAACCAATTAAAACACAAAAAAACATAGGCAACATTTCTGCTAAATCAGAACTTCTGGTTTGTACATACATTTTTATTTCCCCTTTCTATCTGGACTTTCTGTCGGATATAAATGTTACTATACAGATAACACCTGTGACACCAGCTAAAACGTAAAATATAGTTCCTCCATCATTAAAAGAATTATATTTTTCATAATTTGCTCCCATTCTTCCAGAATCTGTTTCTACATATTCTCCATTAATGATTGCTCCTGCAGATACGGACACCCCTTTTTGTTTTTCCGCTGTAGATTTAAAAATAAATCCAAGAATCAAAAAACAAATTGTTAGTACCAACAACATCCACTTAATTAATCTCTTACTCATTTGTCTCCCTCCTTTTCTGTAAAAATCCATTTTGACATTTACTAAGTGTCATTATATTTCGCATTTTATCATAAACTACAGATAATGACAATCACTGAATGTCATTTTTTCAGATTTTTATTCATTTTTTATATAAAGGAGTTATCATGTACAAAAATAGATCAACAGATGGAAGCAATAATATATGTGGAAAAAAATTATATATGCTGCGCAAACAATTATCTCCTAAGGTACCTCAGCGTGCTTTCGCGGACAAATTACAACTTAAGGGAATTGATTTAGACAAAAATGCTATTCAGCGCATTGAATGTGGAAAACGATTTGTGACTGATATTGAACTAAAGGCATTTGCACAGATTTTGAATACGACAACTGATGAATTGTTAAGCGACAATTAATAAATTACTGTTCTATCTCTCTTTAACCAAATAAAAAAGGACTGTTATATGAATCTTTCTCCAAATCCCTGAACTTTGATTAGAAATTTGGAGAAGCACCACAATACAGTCCTTATATTTATATTTTTTTCGTATAATTAAGGCTTTACATATTATTTTACAATCCAAAATACTCATACCATCTGGCGATAATATCCGCCCGGTTAGCACAGATATATTTCTGAATTCTTTTTAAATCTTTTTGAGGAATATTTCCTCTTCTTTCCAACTCGATGGAATCCCTTTTTATCCAGAATTTTGCTGCATTATCCGACGGTTTCCCCTTTGACACGTGTACATGCACCGGTTCATTTCCCTCTTCAGAATAAAAATAAAATGTATAGCCCATAAAATCCAGCAACGCTTTAGGCAATTTCCCCACCTTCCTCTCTGGCAATCTCCCAGATCAGGAAACTGTTATTTCTGAGATATCTTTCCATCTGCATCAGTTCGTCTTCTGAAAAACCATAAGATTTATAAATCATATTTTCCGGAAGACGTCCTTCCGCAAAATCAAAGCCATGTTCGTTGGGACGTTCAAAACGAAATGTAATAGAATCAAATCCTTCTCGTTCTTCGATATCTGAAAATGTTAATGTAATGTTATCAATTTTGCTATAATAGTTTTTCATAAATAACACCTGCCTCTCTTCCTTTTCTTTGATAGCAATGTTGCTCTTACCCATTACCTCAATAAAGTAATCCTTATTCTTCTCCATCATTTTATCATGCCAGAGACTGACGTGAAAGACAAAAATAAATATATATCCTTTCTCCAACATGCACCGACGGGCGCCCGCCTGCACAGGCACAGCGGCCGTCCGTCGGGCGTATTGCGCAAAAAAGACATGGCCGCCTGCCGTTCCTCTTCCGCACAACCAAATCTGCAACCTGACGCAGGAAGAACCATTTCATCTGCCATGTCTTTTTCATTAATATATTAAATTATCAGCCATCAGTGATTTGGACATCCATTGCACTTTTCCGGCTATTCCCGGTTTGGCATCGTATACCTTCACCGTCTATTGACATTTGTTACTTTAATGTCTGGTGCTCTGGTATCCGCCTACATACACCCGATAATCTCATTGATATCTTCGATATGATAGCGCTCCATGTAGGCCTTGATACCGTCCAGCACATCCATGGTTGCCCGCGGATTGTGGAAGTTTGCGGTACCGACCGCCACCATGGTGGCGCCTGCCATCATCAGTTCGATGGCATCCTCGCCGGTCATGACGCCGCCCATGCCGATGATCGGCAGGCTGCATGCCTTGTGTACCTGGTAGATCATACGGACTGCCACCGGTTTGATGGCCGGACCGGACATGCCGCCGGTCTGGTTGGCCAGAACAAATTTCCGCCGGTGAATGTCAATCTTCATACCGGTGATTGTATTAATGAGGGAGAGGGCGTCGCTGCCGCCGGCCTCCGCTGCTTTTGCCATCTCTGTGATGTCCGTGACGTTAGGGCTTAACTTCATGACAATCGGCTGCTTTGCTTTGGCCTTGATGGCCTTTGTGATGTCATAAAGAGCATCCGGATTCTGTCCGAAGGCGATGCCTCCGGCTTTTACGTTTGGACAGGAGACGTTGATCTCCAACAGGTCCACCGGCTCGTCGGAGAGACGCTCCACCACTTCCACATAGTCTTCCACGGTGCGGCCGCAGACATTGACGATGATGGACGCATTTTTTTCTTTCAGGTGCGGGATATCTCTCTCACAGAACAGCTCAATGCCCGGATTCTGCAGACCGACAGCGTTTAACATGCCGCCGTAGGTCTCGGCGATCCGCGGAGTCGGATTCCCCTCCCACGGTACGTTGGCAACGCCTTTGGTGGTCACGGCTCCCAAGGCGGAGAGGTCGACAAATTCTTCATATTCCGCGCCGGAGCCAAAGGTTCCGGAAGCGGTTGTCACAGGGTTCTTAAAGGTAACTCCTGCCAGTTTCACTTCTAAATTCATGAAAATACGACCTCCTTTGCATCAAATACCGGGCCATCTTTGCAGATGCGCTGGTTGTTCACGTTGGTGTGATGATCTTTTTTCTTTGTTTTGCAGATGCAGCCAAGACAGGCACCGATTCCGCAGGCCATCCTCTCTTCCAGAGAAATCTGTGCTTCCATATTATGGGCTTCGGCGTACTCGGCCAGCGCTTTTAACATCGGCATCGGGCCGCAGGCATAAATCACTGCGCCATCCACATTCGCCTCATTGATGGCGTCGATCACAGTTCCTTTTGTACCGCAGCTGCCGTCCTCCGTGGCAACGACCACATCGGCGCAGGCATCGAACTCCTCTTTCAGGAATAATTCATCCCGGTAACCGAGGACCACTGTTTTTTCACAGGAAAGCTGCTTTGCCAGCTCCAGCATCGGTGGAATTCCGATACCGCCGCCCACGATGATCGCTTTCTCTTCTTTCATGGTAAAACCGTTTCCCAGCGGTCCCAGCACCTCCAGAGAATCTCCTTCTTTCATCTTAGAAAACAGGCGGGTTCCCTCGCCGGCAATCCGATAAACCACCCGAAGGGTTCCGTTTTCAGCATCAATGCCGCAGATACTGATGGGACGCGGCAAAAGTTTTGTGCCGTCCTCACAATACATGGCAATAAACTGTCCCGGCTTTGCCTCTTTCGCTCCCCTTGGAAACGACAGCACCATGTCATAAATATCTGTGCCGATGCATTTCTGGCTGACAATAACTGCCCTCTCTTTCACCATATGCATGTACCTCCATTTTTCCTCTGTCTGACGCACTTGCTGCGTCACTCATGATAGATTTGGAAGTTTACTTCCAAACTTTCATACTTTTAAGTAACTTTTATTCTGATATGTCCTGCTCCTGCAGCGACTTGCTATATCCGCACTCCTGTCATTTCCTGCTGATGCTACAGCATCTTTTTAATAAATACCGGGAGCGGCGGGTTATTCGGCCGGTTATAAAACGACTCAATCAGCACCATATACCTCTCTGGATCGAGTCCTTTCAGCCAGGCCAGCACCTGTTCTTTCTCTTCAAATCCGGAGTCTCCGCCGCTGTAGATCATCAGAGACAGCAGACCGCCGGTTTTTAAAAGCGCCAGCGCTTTCTCCAGCGCCGGAAGGGTCGTGGCAGGCTTCGTGGCCAGAGCATGGTCACCGCCAGGCAGATAGCCCAGATTAAACATGATCAGATTCACGGATCCCGCCGGGAAGTATGCATCCATGTGTTCATGGCTGCCCAGAACCAGACGCACCTGCTTTCTGCCGGATACATCTGTCAAAAACGCCCATTCTTCTCTTCCCATGCTGCCGCCGGCAGCATCTTCATCCGGATTCTTTTTGTCATCGTCATCTCCAACGGCAGCCGGACGGTCCACCGGCCCTGCTTCATAACCTTTCATCAACGGACGTTCCGCCGGCCCTGCTTCATAACCTTTAATCAACGGACGTTCCGCCGGGCACTCCTCATAGCCGCTTTTCATGAGACGGGCCTTTGTTTTCTCCAACGCCATCTCCTGGATATCCATGGACAGAATATCTCCTCCGCTCTCTCCCAGAAGATCGCAGAGAAAGAGGGTATCCTTTCCGGTGCCTGCGGTGGCGTCGATAAACTGCCGGGAAGAATCACATGACTCTTTGGCATCTTTTCCGGTTTCCGGTTCCTCCGCCAGCATCTGCCGGATTCTCATCTGACACCAGCCGGTGATCGCAAAACGTTTCATCGTGCCAGCAGGAAGTATCCTGCCACCAGTATACCAAGTACGATCCGGTATACACCAAAGGCTTTGAAGTCATTTTTCTTTACATAATTCAGCAGGAACTTGATGGCCAGAATGGATACCACGAAGGCCACCACCATACCGACCAGAAGCACTGCCACCTCATATCCTGTATAATGAAAACCAAATTTTACCATCTTTAACAGGCTGGCTCCGAACATCACCGGGATGGAAAGGAAGAAGGAATATTCCGCTGCCACATAACGGGATGTTCCAATCAGTACCGCGCCGAGGATGGTGGCACCGGAACGGGAAGTTCCCGGAATCAATGCAAGAATCTGGAAACATCCGATGAGAAAAGCAGTCTTAACACTCACCGACTCCAGAGTGGTCATGGTCGGCGTCCGCTTTTTGTTGTAGTTTTCCACCACGATAAATAAAATACCATACAGAATCAAAGTAAACGCCACTGTCTGCGGATTGTAGAATAAGGCGTCAATCTGATCATTGAAGGGCAGACCGATGATGGCCGCCGGCAGACAGCCCACAATGACCTTGCCCCACAGCCGGAAGGTCTCTTTCTTCTCCACCGGAGTCTTTTTGGGACTAAAGGGATTCAGCTTATGAAAATATAAAATACAGACGGCCAGAATAGCGCCCAGCTGAATGACCACCAGAAACATTTCCTTAAATGCATCGGACACATTGAGCTTGATAAACTCATCCACCAGAATCATATGTCCCGTGGAGCTGATCGGGAGCCATTCCGTGATACCCTCCACAATACCCAGCAAAATTACCTTTAACATTTCCAAAATCATTTTGTTACGTACCTCCTGTAATGATACTATTCTCAAAAATACAGTTTATTGTATCATAAATGCCATCCCTTGTGGAAGATGATTTCTTTAAACTTCCTTTCAGGAAACCGTCGAGATCAGCCCCTGTTCTGTCAGAAAACGCAGGGAAAACATTTTTGTGCGGGGGTTTTTATCAAACCGCAGAGTAATTTTATCGCCGTCTACGCCAACGATGGTTCCCTCCCCGTATTTCTTATGTCTAATGCGCTGTCCTGCCTGGAAAGACTGTGTATCGTAACGGATTTCCGCCAGATACCGGGAAGGCTTCGCTTCTTTTTGATACATTTCCTTCACTGAATACAGAAACAGGTAGGTTTTAGCCCGGGTGAGAGCCACGTACATGAGCCGGCGCTCTTCTTCCAGGTCCGCATCTTTCACCGCCTTCTTATGAGGGGTAACGCCCTCATTCATATCCATCACAAAGACCACTTCGTATTCCAGGCCCTTGGCACTGTGCATGGTGGTGAGAGTAACTCCATTATTATCCATGCGCCGGCCTGCCTCGATCTGCTTTTTCAATTCTTCCCCGTAATTTTCAATATAGGCAAACCACTCTTCCGTTGTGTGATAACCTTTGGCACTCTCCTGGATCTGATCAAGGATTTCTGTCAGATCATCGGGGCTCATCCGCCTGAAAGCTGCGTACTCGGCAAGATATTCCTCATAACCAATGCCGTTTCTGATGTACTGGATGGCCGCATAGGGCTCCATCTTCTTCAATAAATATAAATCCATCTCCAGCTTGTCGACTTTTTCGTAGAGCCACCTTTTTCCAAACGTCTGCTGCTTGAGCGCCGTCAGGTCCACCTCCGGCTCCGTGAGCATTTTCCGTGAAATGTACCGTTTCGGCCGGTTCATAATCTGGAGAAAAAGTTTTCGGTCTCTGTTCCCCATGGCAAGTTTCAGATAGGTGATGATATTACGTGCAATCCAATGTTCGAAAATGTTAGGCAGCACATCCCGCATCTGAAAGGGAATATTATACTCCATCAGCCGCCCGGCCAGGAGTCTTGGCTGCGTGTTAGTCCGGAAAATCACCGCCATCTGCTCCGGCGGTATCTTCTTTTTCATATAAAAGCGGATCGCATTGACAATATCGGCGCACTCGGCACCCACATTGTCAAACTGCCGGTACACAATGGGGACCCGGCTTCCCCGGGCCGCCGTGAGTTCTTTGGCAAACCGTTTTGTATTATGACTGATGAGCCGCCTTGCCCCGTCCACAATCTCCTGACTGCATCTGTAATTGATATTCAGAATCATCCTCTTTGCTTTCGGATAATCTTTCTCAAATCCCAGCATGATTTCCGGTTTGGCTCCCCGAAAACGATAGATGGACTGGTCATCGTCGCCGACAATAAACAGATTGGCCTTCTCTCCCGCCAGCATTTTCACAATTTCATACTGAATCCGGTTGATATCCTGAAATTCATCCACCAGAATATAAGAAAAGCGCTCCTGCCACATCTTTAAAATATCCGGCCGGTCCCTCAGCAGCTCATAACAGAAAACCAGCATATCGTCGAAATCCAGCATCTGACGGCTCCGGAGCTGTTTTTCATATCCCTCATAGAGTTCCCGAAACAATTCATCGGCACAGTTGCTGCTGTGGTACAGAGATAAATCCATCATCTCGCCTTTGACATAACTGATTTCATTGAGAACACCGGTGAGAAATTCTGTCTCATCCTCAATCTCCAGCTCTTTTTCGTCAATCATCTCTTTTATGTATCTTCGCTGGTCTTCCTCCCGGACGATATTTGCCCCCGTATAGCGGTATGCATAACGAAGAATCATAAAAAAAACGGAATGAAAAGTGCCAAACATAACCGGCACATTCTGCCCCTCCATCAGTTTTTCAAAACGCTGCTGCATCTCTCTTGCTGCCGCTCTCGTGAACGTGATGACAAGGATTTGCGACGGATGCACCCCTGCCTGTTCTATGAGCCACTTCACCCGGTAAGTGATCACCATGGTTTTCCCGGACCCTGGTCCGGCCAGTACCATAGCCGGCCCGTCTTTGTGGGTGATTGCTTTCTTCTGTTCATCGTTAAATTCTGCGCTCATAATCTCCATCCTCTACAGGTGCCTGTCTTCTAGCTGACACTTTGTGCTCTGTGCGGAAAAAAAGGGTGTTTATAAAAACACCCTTTCTCCTTTGCTTCAGAATAATCTCTGATATATTTTTATTTTGCAACTGATTCCAGATATGCTTTAACTTCTGCTTCTGTAACCAGAGACATTGCTTTTTCAGCCACAGCATTGGCTTCTTCCATGGTCCAGAGAGAAATGGTCTTTCTGGTGGCCAGAATGGAAGTTGCGCTCACACTGAACTCATCCAGTCCGAAGGAAAGCAGCAATGGTGTCAGCAGAGGATCAGCTGCTGCCTCTCCACACATACCAACCATCGTTCCTTCCGCCTTGCCGGCCTTGATCACTCTCTCGATGGAGCGAAGTACTGCCGGGTTATAGGTAGAGTACAGATAAGCCACATCCGGGTTACCACGGTCAACCGCCATGGTATATCCTGTCAGGTCATTGGTACCGATACTGAAGAAATCTGCTTCTTTTGCGAAAGCATCTGCCATCAGGCTGGCCGCCGGTGTCTCCACCATGATACCAACCTTGATATCCTTATTGTACGGGATGCCTTTCTCGTCAAGTTCTGCTTTGATCTCCTCAATCATTGCCTTCACTTCACGAAGCTCATCCACGCAGGAAATCATCGGAACCATGATCTTAATCTCGCCGTAAGCGCTCGCGCGAAGCAGAGCTCTTAACTGCGGACGGTACAGATCCGGTCTCTTGAGACAGAGACGGATGGCACGGAATCCAAGGAAAGGATTCTCCTCTTTGCCAAGTCCAAGATATGGAATCTCTTTATCTCCGCCGATATCCAGTGTACGGATGATCACCGGTTTGCCGGACAAAGTCTCAGCAACCTTCTTATATGCTTCAAACTGCTCGTCTTCTGTCGGAACCTGCGGACGATCCATGAAAAGGAACTCTGTACGGAAGAGACCTACGCCTTCTCCGTCACATTCCACAACTTTCAACGCGTCTTCCGGTTTACCAATGTTTGCGCACAGCTCAACCACATGGCCGTCAGCTGTAACGCTCTGTTTGCCGACGAAGGCCTGAAGAGCAGCCTTCTCAGCCAGATATTCTTCTCTCTTGGCTGTATATTCCTTAAGAGTAGCCTCATCCGGAGACAGGAAAACCTGACCGGTGGAACCGTCCAGAATAACGGTCTGTCCATTTTCCACCTTACTTACGATTCCTTCGATGCTCAGTACAGCAGGAATCTCAAGAGCTCTTGCAAGAATTGCAGAGTGGGAAGTCTTTCCACCAATCTCTGTCAGCACTCCGGCCACGTTGGCTGGATTAATACCGGCAGTCATAGATGGCGTCAGATCCTCCGCCACAAGAACTGTTCCTGCCGGAACAGCCGCCAGATCCAGATCTTCCACATTAAGAAGGATCTTCAGAAGTCGTGTTTTGATATCACAGACGTCTGTTGCTCTCTGCTGGAACATTTCATCTTCAATGGAGGAAAACATCTGTGCGTACATGTCGCAGACCTGCTCTACAGCGGCCTCCGCACACATTTTTTCATTCTCAATCTTGTCGTTAATCTGACTCGTCATTTCCGGGTCCATTAACAGCAGGACATGTCCCTCTAAAATTTCTGCCTCTTTTTCCCCCACGCGGGTCTTCATGTCTTCTGCCATAGCCTGCGTCTTAGCAATACATTTCTCCAGTGCATTGTTAAAACGTTCTTTTTCAGCAGCGATATCGCTTACTGCAACGTTATCATATGCCAGAGATGGTTCCTTCACAATCACTACGGAACCAATACCAATCCCGGCAGATGCACCAATACCAGTATACATGATTTCCACCTCTATATTATTTACATTATTCTCCTAAACCAGATTCGATTAATTCTACAGCTGTCTTTAAAGCTTCTTCTTCGTCTGGTCCGTTACATTCCAGTTCGATCTCGGAACCGCATTTGATACATGCGCCGATAATATTGAGGAGGCTCTTTGCATTGATGTCTTTGCCGTTGAAGTGGATTGTTACATCGCTCTCAAACTTTGCAACACCTTTTGCAAAAACACCTGCTGGTCTCATGTGAAGTCCCTGTGGATTGTTGATTGTGATTTTTTGTGATACCATAATATTCTTCTCCTTTTCTTTAAAAAGTTATGAAACAGCTTCCTGAAAAGCCGCTGTCATGTTATAGAATAACAGAATAAAAATAACCGGATCAATTCACTGCTGGTAGATGCATGTTGGATTAGTATTATAGTTCCACCGTCCGCCTCTCTCTGCTGACGGCGGCTTACGCGCGATACCGCAGACTGCATGCCGCTTCCTTATCATCCCCATGGAAATGACAATCATAACATGCAGTATAAACAAAAAAAGAACTGCCATACATCACAATTTAGGTAAATTACAAAAGAACCCCTTTTTTTGTGAAAATATCTACAGACTTTTTTCTATTTTTTATGTCCCCTTAGTTATTTTATAGGACTAATTTTACCATTGTTTGGATATAGTGTCAACCGATTTGCCCGGCAATATCTTTATATCCTTGTGGATAAAAACGTCCGTTCTTTCTGTGCATCCTCGTCATTTGGGAACAGCTCACAGTACTCCTGCACTGCCTCATAGGCAGCTTCATAATCCTGTGAACGCTCATAAATAATAACCTTCTGATACATGAAATCTCCCTTGTTGTCTCCTCCGGCAGCAATTCCCTGCTCCGTAAAGGAAAGGGCATTTTCATAATCTCCCTGCTCCAGATAAATATCGCAGATATCTTTTAAGAACATACTGTCCTCTGTGGCTTCCCAGCCCTGGGAATAAATGTCCATGGCCCGCTTATAATCGCCGGCATCTCTGGCGCATCTGCCTTTTAACTGATAGTATCTGGGTTCTTTGGAATCAGATGCGATGAGTTTGTCATAAATCGCCTCTGCTTCCTCATAATCTTCCAGCTGATAATAACTCTCCGCCAGATAACAGGTCATATCATGATTGAGTCTGCCTGCAAACAGAGAATGTCTGTCCAGGGCACTCTCCAGATACTGGATGGTCTTCGAATAATCTTCTTCGTCAAAATACAGCAGAGCATCATCCCGAAGATCCTGTTTTGTGCCGTATTCTCTCCACTGCCAGATACCGGCAATGATCAGAACGACGACTGCTGCTGCTATGATTCCCCGCAATAATCTGCTCATACAAACAACCTCTTACTTTCCTCTGTTCCATAAACAGTCTCTGTGTTACCAGCTGTCTTCCTGTCGGCACAGCTGTATTTCCTGTCTTATTCTATCTTATTTTCGTTAAAAAAACAACTGGCAGAATGTGAACAAACACTGTCCCTGACAGCTGTCCGCCACACTGTAAGCGTCTTTTTTCGCGCAGGAAAAAGGCGCCGTACCCCGGGGGATGCAGCGCCGTCTCGTCCTTTGTATTATTTTCTTAATCCTAACTGCTCGATTAAGGTTCTGTAACGCTCAATATCTTTTGCTTTCAGATATGCAAGAAGGTTTCTTCTCTGACCTACCATTTTCAGAAGACCTCTTCTGGAATGATGATCCTTCGGGTTAGCCTTGAAGTGATCCTGAAGGTCGTTGATTCTTGCTGTAAGGATGGCAACCTGTACTTCCGGTGAACCAGTGTCTCCTTCTTTTCTTCCATATTTTGCAATCAGTTCCTGTTTCATTTCCTTTGTGATCATGTTCTAATCCTCCTTCAATTATAAACACCTTTACGAAGACAAGGTCGGAGTAACTCCATATCCTGGCAAAGGTTATGTCCGCCTGCGCCTTCTTCTCACGCAGACACTTTAGCAAGTTTACCATACGGAAAAATGTTTGTAAAGAATTTTTTTCTGTTTCGGCTGCTCAGTTTTTCAGATGCTTAGTTTTCGCAGAAGTTCTTTAAAATATTCCGGCAGGGGAGCCTCAAATTCCATGTACTCTCCTGTCCTCGGATGGACAAAGCCCAGCACCCTTGCATGGAGGCACTGTCCCTCCAGTCCCTTTCTGCCGTTTCTCGGGCCGTATATCTCATCTCCCAGAAGCGGATGGCCGATACTGGCCATGTGAACCCTGATCTGATGAGTACGCCCCGTCTCCAGCTGACATTCAATATGATTAAACTGATGGTTCAGATGATCGATCACCCGGTAATGGGTCACCGCCCGCTTTCCGTTCTTGTATTCCACCGCCATCTTTTTCCGGTCAGAAGGATTCCTGCCGATGGGCGCGTCCACCGTCCCTTCCTCCTCCGGAATATTATTGTAAACGATGGCTTCATACTTTCTCGTGATGGAATGTTCTTTCAGCTGCTCCGCCAGGCTCCGGTGCGCCAGATCTGTCTTGCACACCACCAGCACTCCGGTGGTATCCTTATCGATGCGATGCACGATTCCCGGCCTCAGCACGCCGTTGATACCGGAAAGATTGTCCTGACAGTGGGCCAGAAGCCCGTTCACCAGCGTTCCCGAATATCTTCCCGGACACGGATGCACCACCATGTCTTTCGGTTTGTTGATCAGAATGACATCCTCGTCTTCATAGAGGATATCCAGATCCATTTCTTCCGGCAGCACACTGAGCTCCTGAAGCGGCGGCACCGTCATCAGGATCTTGTCATCGGCCTGAATTCTTCCGCCGGGTTTCATGGCCTTGTCATTGACCGTCACCCGTCCTTCTCTGATCAGCTTCTGAATATAGGAACGGGAATGTTCCGTCAGTTCCGCTGCCAGAAATTGATCAAGGCGCATTCCTTCCTGTTCTTTTTCCACGGTGTAATAATATCTCTGTTCCTCCTGGCTGTCCTGTCCGTCCCGGTTCTTTTCATTCTGTCCGACCGTTTTTTCCCAAATTTGCCCGGACGACTCCCAGCCACTGCCGTTTTGCCGCTGATTCTTTTCTCTCATTTCGTTCATTCTGTCCCTCGTTTGTCTTTTTTCGGGAAAATCCGGTCAAAATCTTCTTCTTTATACAAAAATACGATCAGCACAATCAAAATGACCGCCGCCGTGGTCACATATATATCCGCCACGTTAAAGACCGGAAAATCTATCAGTTTAAAATAAAAAAAGTCAACCACATATCCACGGAAAATCCGGTCGATCATATTTCCCACCGCACCGGCTCCGATAAAACACAGACAGAGGGTGAGGGGCAGGAAATGTCTCTCCTGCGGGATCTTCGGCAGCGCCCAGACAAGCGCCGCCAGAACGATCACCGTGATGATGAGGAACACCCACTGACGGTTCTGCAGAATGCCAAAGGCCGCTCCCCGGTTTTCCACATAGAGCAGCTGGAAGACATCCGGAATGAGGGTGACCGGATTTTGTCCTTTCAGGTTCTGCAGCGCCAGAAGCTTTGTGACCTGATCCAGAAGGATCAGAAACACACAGCCAATGAACATTTTGATTTCCCTTTTCATGCCTGGCCTCCCGACTTCGTCCGGCTGTCTGGCTCTTCAAAGACTTCCAGCATTTCTTCTTCTGTGACATCCCTGCAGATTGCCGCTTCCCCCACTGCTTTTAACAAAATAAATTTGATGGAACCATGTTCCATTTTTTTATCATGTCTTGTCTCACGGACAATCTCTTCGCATTTAAGCTCTGCCGGCAGTTCCGGGAAATCAAAATACCGGAATATACGCACAATATCGTCGTATTCTTCTCTGGAAATATAATTTCTCTTTCTGGACATGGACGCCGCCAGGATACATCCGATCCCCACACATTCTCCATGGGTCAGCCGGAAGTTCATCAATTTCTCAATGGAATGTCCGAAGGTATGACCGAAATTCAGCAGGGCACGGATTCCCTGTTCTTTCGGATCTTCCTCCACCACAGCTCTCTTGATCCGGCAGCTTCCTTCTACCATCACCGCCATGGCCTCCGGCTCTCTCTCCGCAATGGCTTCTTTATTCTCCCTGATCCAGTTATAGTATTCCTTATCACGGATCAGCCCGTGCTTGATCACCTCGCCAAGGCCGCTGTGGAATTCTCTCTCGGAGAGCGTTTTTAAGGTATTAATATTGATATAGACTAATTTTGGCATATAAAAGGCACCGACCATATTTTTATAACACTGAAAGTCCACACCGGTCTTGCCTCCGATGCTGCTGTCCACCTGGGACAACAGACTGGTCGGAACCTGCACAAAGTCAATTCCTCTCAGATAAGTGGCTGCCGCGAAACCGGTCAGATCTCCCACCACGCCGCCGCCCAGGGCAACGAGCATGTCTTTTCTGTCATATTCGTGCTGAATCAGATACCGGTACAGCTGGCTGACTGTGTCCAGATTCTTGCTGGCTTCTCCTTCCTGGAAAATAAAAATATCCACTCTGGCACTCACCTTTTCCAGGATCTCCTGTACCTCATTGAGGTAGTAGGACGAAACATTTCTCTCTGTCACAATACAGAGCTTCCGTTCCTCTGTGCCGAAAGGAGCCAGTTCTTTGGCCAGTCCCTCAAAGGTGTCACGAATTATGATGTCATATACCTTTTTTCCATCTGCTTTTACTTCCAAACGTTTTTCTAACATATTCTCCTCCTGCATTTTCAGCCCGACGGGCATCTATTTGTTGGCGTTCATCCGACATAAGAAATGGCAGAGCCGCCGTCCGGCCTCCTCGCTGTTTTCTCTTTGAAACAGCAGATATTCCGCCGCACAGGCGCTCTGCCTGTCATGAAAAATGTTCTCTAAAACTTCGTTAATTCAGGAGAAATCATGCTGTCACTGATAATTTCATCTTTCAGGTCACCGGACACCTCAATATTACCAGGAGCCACAATAAAAATATTGTTGGAAATCGCCTTCAGCGTTCCATCGATGGCAAAACATGCCCCACCGATAAAATCAGCGATTCTCTGTGCTTCTCCAATCTCAATACCTTCCAGATTCACAACAACGGTAATTCCGTCTTTCAAAAACTCAGCGACAACACGTGCCTCATTAAATAACTGTGGTTTTACAACTTTCACGACTTCACCTTCTTCTTGTCTTCCATGAAATGGGATTACTCTTCTTTCTGTCTCTTCTTCTTCCAGCGGTTCTTCTTCGGATTCTTTTTTCTTACGACGGAAGGAAAGAATCGGTTTCTTATGCTGCTGCGGTTCCTCTTCCGCTGCCGGCTCTTCCTCAGGTTCTTCTGTCACTTCGTCGTATTCTTCTTCGAATTCTTCCGATGTGTCTTCTTCTGAATCATTTAAGGTCATCATGTTCAAAAACTTCTCAGCGAACTTTACCATTCCTTTGTTCCTCCCTGTTATTTATTGTAATCGCGCTCGCCAAAGATACCGGTTCCCACCCGAACCATGGTGGCTCCCTCTTCAATGGCAACCTCATAATCATTCGTCATACCCATGGATAAAATGTCCATAGTTACATTATCAATGTTTTTTTCTCCAATGTCAACAAATAATTTATGTAATTTTCTGAAATAACAGCGGTTTTCTTCCGGGTCTTCCACAAATGGAGCACTGGTCATCAGACCCCGGATATGCACATGAGGAAATTGACTGATCTCCTCTGCCATCCTGAGCACTTCATCGGTATCCATGCCGAATTTAGTATCTTCTTCAGCCACATTCACCTGCAGAAGAATCTGTGCTGTGATATTTTTCTTTGCGGCCTCTTTTTCAATCTGTTTTGCCAGATGCACAGAATCCACAGAATGGATCAGTACCACCTTATCAATGATATATTTCACCTTATTGGTCTGAAGATGCCCGATCATATGCCAGTGAACCGGCCGGCTCACATGCTCCTCTTTCTCGCAAAGTTCCTGCACGTAATTCTCCCCGTACTCCAGCTGTCCGACTTTAAGAAGCGTCTCAATATCCTCCAGCGGTTTCATCTTGCTGACAGCGACCAGAGTTACTTCCCCGGCATCTCTTCCGGCTCTCTCACAGGCAGCCTTTATATTTTCTTTTACCTTTGCCAGATTTTCTTCCAAAGCTACATTTTCTTCTAACATTTTTCCTCCCTCTGCCGCCTACTTTAAAACGGCACACGAAATATATATAAGTTCTCTAATAGATAACCTGATTCTCTTTGATGGTCTCACTGTTTAAGATCACCCGGTCATACAGTTCCACATCACTGTCATCCGCGGAGATGATACAGTAATCTTCCGTTCGTTCCAGAATCGTCACCGGCTTAAATTCCGCATATCCCCGGTTTACCACATACACGCCCTGCAGCACGCTGGTTTCTTTCAATGTATAGGTTTTTGCTTTTTCCACATTGGAAATCCTGTCGCCCGCTTTCAGCTTATCGGAAGCAATCAGAACATTCTCCCCCTCTGTCCGGTACTTGGTCACAGTAACCTGTGTCAGTATCTCCTCGCCATTTTTATTATTCGACAGGACGTTAACCTGATTATCACTGCTGCTGTTGCTGCCCCTGGTCAGATATTCCGCCGGTATTTTATAGACATCCTTCTGAACCAGCGAACTGGCCGGAATCTGCAGACCGCTGGTCTCAGAAAGCTGAAGCCGCACAGAAAGATAACGTTGATTGATGTATCGCTGTACATAATTATCAAACTTCAGCATCACATAACAGCTGTCTTCTTTTTTCTGGCACTCAAAAGACGCGTTGGTGACAAAATTATCCGCGCGGAAAGTTACCTGCACCGTATGGATATCCTTTTTTTCAAGGTTCTTCATACGGTTATAGTCATCCTCATTCACCGGGATCACCAAAGTCCAGTTCTGCCCGGTGACCATACGATAAACCGGGGAACCCGCACTGAGTTCCTCTCTGCTCCGCAGATCCTCCATCCTGGAACCATTGTCAAAGTCTTTTTTGGTAAAGGTTGCATCTGTAACCTTCTCCATTCCGTCGGAGAAAAAAGATACCAGACCGGATTCGCCGGCTCTCACTTCCACGTAACTTCCGCTTCCGTACTCTTCTTCCAGCTGATCTTTATTATCTGCAAGAATCGTGTCAGTATAAGACATCAGATCATGATTAATTTCACTTTTTGCTTCGTAAACTTCCGAAAAATTATCATCGGAAAAACTGTCGGAAAAAGTCTGCAAATCTTTATATACCTGCTGTTTTTCCTCATCGCTGACTGTGTTTTTCTCTTCCAGGAGCTCATTGAGATACGACTGCAGCTTTCCTGTGGTATCCAGAGTGTAGACGATTCCATCCTTCCTGACCCGTGATCCGTCTTTGACGTAATAATTCACATATCCCTTTTCTTCCGTGGTGATCAGGGTCTCTTCCCGAAGTATCATGCCTGTCCCGCTGATATTCTCCGACATGTTGCTCTCACTGACCTCATAAATGGCAAGCTTTTCTTTGCCCAGATATCGAATCACATAGGCCGTCAGATATATGATGATCACCAGAAACACTACTGTTCCCAGATTTATGACAGATAACCGTTTTCTTCCTTTTTTCTTTGCCATCTTTATAATCCCCATCTGTTTAATGCCGCGCCGTTTAAATAATCACAATGTACTCCCTGCACATATTGTTTTTCCTTCATCAGAGCCGTCCACTCATCGGTGAGCTTCCACCAGCTGTGTCCCCAGTTACAGAACGCGGAATCTTTCTCCGGTATTCTGGCGAAGAGCCGTTCCACCGCAATATCCGGGCGAAGCAGCGCGATAAACTCCGCCAGCCGCTCCAGATACTCCTCTTTTGCGCATATGGATATTCTACCATTTCTGTATTCCTGATACAATACAGATTTTTTAGGGATATATAACGAATGGAGCTTCACCATGGATACCGGCAGTGCTGACAGAATTCTTGCTGATTCTTTGGCATCCTCCATGGTATCCCCCGGCAGATTCAAAATCATATGCACACATACCGGAAACTTATACGGAGCGATGGCAAGCACCGCATCCAGAAATTCCGCCAGTCCGTGTCCCCGGTTTACCTTTCGCAGCGTATGGTAATTCACCGTCTGCAATCCCAGTTCCAGCGATACCTCGAGGCCTGTCTCCGCCCGGAAATCCGCCATGGCCCTGAGATAATCCTTCCGAATGCAGTCCGGCCTTGTGGAAAGACAGACTTCCACGATGCTCTCTACCTCTGCCGCCTGCTGCATGTACGCCCGCAGAGTGTCAAGAGGAAGAAATGTGTTGGTATAATTTTGAAAATAAGCAATAAATTTTTTGGCATGATATCTTTTTTCTACCTTTTCCCTCGATGCCATCAGCTGTTCCCGGACGGGAACCATGGCTCCGGCGGCCTCAAACCCGGTTCCCTCCTCCGCGCAGAAGGAACATCCGGCCCCTTCTTTTCGGTTGGGACAGGACACCGGAAGATTTACAGGAAGCTTATATACTTTCTCCCCGTATTTTTTCTTTAAATATTCACTATAAGAATAATAGATTCTGTTGTCTTCCATGCCGCCTTTTCATCCTTTCCTCTTCTTCACACTCTCATCTGTTTTGCACCGACGGACAAAACAGAGCCTGCATTCTGACTTTCCGGGTTTCTTCTTTTTTGGCCCTTTAAACCAATCGTTTTCTACAGACAGAAAAAGGGTGTTCCAAAAGATCGTCCGCCAGCCTGTCTTACTATCAGAGACCTTCAATCCCTGTCGGCTGTCTTCCTCCTTTTTGTAACACCCTCATAATCTCCAGTATGTACTCTTATAATGAAACGGTTACGTATTTCTGTACATCCTCGGACATATCCGCTTTGTCAGCGGAAGCGCTGATCACAAAATCAACATCGTATTTCTCTGACAATGCGTTGAGCTTGCTTACCGCATAATCCATGTTACCGTCAATACATGCGGTTGTCAGGAAACTGTCCAGATAAATCTTATCCAGATCGTGATCCTGGGATAAAATACCTGCGATAAATCCGATGAACATATCTGTATTCTCAATATTAAATTCCGGAACTACAATGAGACGAATCTGATTGCTCAGCTCATACATATGTTTATTATTTTTGTCCAGATAGACAATTGTACCTTTGGTCAGTTTGATATCATCATTGACTTTCTGAATTAATATTTTGGTTTTACCGTGTCCTTTCAGTCCTGCAATAATTTCAATCATGTTGGTGTCCTCCTTAAATTATATTGTTGACTGCCTGTCAGAAGACGACACTCTTCTCTTTCGAAAAGTGCTGTCCTCTGGCAGGCAGTTATTGTACTGATTTCTATATACATTATAGTTGAAACAGCGTAAAATCACAACCATTAATTCAATTATTCACAATATTTTCTAACAATTCCGTCATGGATTTGTACAAATCTTCATGGGTTTCCGCCCCCATTACCACAGAAAAGAAACGCTCTCCCGCTTCATTTTCCGACATAAGGATCAGGCAGGATCTTGCCATGGAGGTTGTCCCTGTTTTTCCTCCATACAGAGTGACACCATCCGGAACAGAATACGCATTGAGAAGATACTGATCCGTACTCTGCATATACTCTCCGACCTCTCTGCCGTCGGCAGTCTCATAAGTCATAGTATAGTCTTTCAGAGAAGCAGTATCAAGAAATGTGTCATACTTTACCACTTCTTTGAATATTAAATATAAATCATAAGCCGTCGTGTAATGGTCATCTTCATGCAGACCGTGAGGGTTTGCAAAATGTGTGTGGGTCGCCCCCAGTTCTTTTGCCCTCTCATTCATCATATCCACAAACTTCTCTTCGCTGCCGGCAATATATTCCGCCAGGATCACAGCGCAGTCATTGGCCGATTTGACAAGCAGCCCGTGGAACGCTTCATTTACCGTCACGGTATCTCCTTTGGACAGGGTGGTAACCACCGCGCCATCCTCATTGAGCTCAATATCATGATCCAGCGTGATCTCATCGTCCAGATTTCCATTTTCCAGTACGAGAAGCGCTGTCATGATTTTGGTAATACTTGCAGGATACACACGCTCAAAACAGCGATACGACTTCATTACCTCATTGGTACTGTCATTGATCAGTAAGTCCGCATAATCATTGCTCTGATACCCGGCCGTATTCTCATGGTCGGCATCCAGAACAGCCAGATCTGCCGCCATCCCCTCCAATCCTTCTGTTTCTTTTTCCTCCTGACTGGAATAGTAAGATTCGTAGGAATTCGTAATTTGAAAAGGATTCTGTATACATCCGGACAGGTTCACACACAGGATAGCCAGCATCAGAATCCAGCCCAAACGGGCAAATATTCGTTTCTGTCTCATATGCCTCTCTTTTCGTCTTTGTTATATGTGTACCGGCATATTCCCGGGGAATATGCATATTTTCACATCAGCGATACATTTCCCGCCATTCGAGATCGCCGCGGTCAAGAGCCATAACCAAAAGCTCCGCCGTCGCCAGATTCGTTGCCAGCGGGATATTATGCATGTCACATAACCGCATTACATTGAATAAATCCGGCTCATGTGTCTTCTGATTCAGGGGATCTCTCAAAAAAATCACCATATCAATCAGATTGTGTTCGATCTGCGATCCCAGCTGCTGCTCTCCTCCCAGAGGACCTGCCAGATATTTATGCACAGTCAGGTTTGTCACTTCTTCGATCAGCCTTCCGGTTGTCGCAGTTGCAAATAATTCATGTTTGTTTAAAATGCCTCGATATGCGATGCAGAAATTCTGCATCAGTTTCTTTTTGCCATCATGAGCGATCAATCCCACATTCATTAAAACCCCTCCTATAACTAATAATGTCGTTGCAGACCGATATTGAGCACCAGTCCAATCCCCGCCATGCAGCTCAGCAGTGAAGTCAGTCCATAACTCATGAACGGAAGCGTCAGTCCTGTATTCGGAAGAAAATGCGTTGCCACTCCGATATTAATGAAGGTCTGGAATCCTATCCAGGCCGCCACTCCCGTTGCGATCAGCCTTCCACTTATATTTTTGGCCCGCTGGGCTATTATTAAACATTGTATCACTACTATCGCAAATAATGCAATAACAATAATGCTTCCGATGAATCCTGCTTCCTCGCCGATAACGGAAAAAATAAAGTCTGTCTGCTGTTCCGACACAAGTCCGGTATCGGTTACCGTGACTTCGGAAATCGTATTATTATTAAGACCTTTTCCATAGAGCTGTCCGGATCCGATGGCCATTTCTGAGTTTTCCTGCTGATAGGCAGTGGTATCGGCATACTCGGAAGGATTTAAAAAGGTCATGATTCTCGTCACCTGATAATCCTGCAGCAGAATCTGATTCGGGGTCTGAATATACCAGATAAACAAAGCCATCAGCGGAATTCCGATAATGATACAGCGGCGAATCAGTTTGATATTCAGTCCTCCCACAAAAATGACGGCCAGAAGAATAAAGGTAATATCAATGGTCGTCGACAAATCCGGTTCTGCCACCACCAGGAAAAGCGGAACCGCACATAAAGCCGCCAGCTTTATGAGATTCTTCCATTCATTGAAATCCTCTTCGTGCTCCTGAATATAGACCGCCACAAATATGATCATAAAAATCTTTGTAAACTCTGACGGCTGTATTCTGGTAAATCCCAGATTCAGCCACCTGGTTGCACCTCCGACATTGACGCCCAGGCCCGGAACTTTTACCAGCAGCAGCAGAATCAGGTTCAGCACATACAGAATCCTGCTGTAGTCACCGATAAAATTATAATTGACCACAGACAGGAAAAACATCACGGCTGTGCAGACCAAAAGTCCCAGAAACTGCCGGCTGGTATACGTACTGTCAGCACTGTTGATAAACAGCACTCCCAGGCCGCAAAGAACCATCACAGCAATCACCAACATCCAATTATAATTTTTAAACTGGTATTTCTGTCTTAACATGCAAGCCTCCTAACATCATCTGTGAAAGCGTACCTCTTTGATTGGAATATTGGCATAAAGCGCCGGTCCGTTGCCGCTGCCTTCTTCCGTCTCTGTCTGGGTAATCTGTATATCCAGGCCCTGGGTATCAATCTCCATATATTTGGATATCACTTCGATGATATCATTCTTTATCATCTCCAATGTCTCCGGAGAACAGCTGGCTCTGTCAGAGACCAGCACCAGCTTCAGTCTGTCCTTTGCCATCGTTCCGGAAGACCTTTTTCTGAAAAATGTATCTATGAACCCCATTTTGTCTTCCTCCTTTAGTAACCCCGTTTAAATAAACCGATGATCTTCTTAAAAATGCCGTCCACATCGAATTCCATAAACGGTACTTCTTCTCCCAGGATTCTGTGGCAGATATTCTCAAAGGCACGTCCGGCCTGCGTATCTTTCCCCACCAGAGGCTCTCCCTCATTGGTAGCCACCACAATACTCTCATCATCCGGCACTACCCCGATGAGGTCAATGGCAAGGATATCAATGACATCCTCCACAGACATCATATCTCCCCGCTTGACCATATCCATACGGATCCGGTTGATTACCAGGTCAATCCTCTTTAAATCATTGGCCTCCAGCAGGCCGATGATCCGGTCTGCATCCCGGATGGCAGACACTTCCGGCGTGGTCACGATCAACGCCCGGTCCGCACCGGAAATAGCATTTTTGAAGCCCTGCTCAATGCCCGCCGGGCAGTCAAGCAGTATGTAATCGAACTCATCCCTGAGTTCGTCCACCAGTTTTTTCATCTGCTCCGGATTGACAGAGCTTTTATCTCTTGTCTGCGCAGAAGGAAGTAAAAAGAGATTGGAGTATCTTTTATCTTTGATCATCGCCTGTTTCACCCTGCAGTTTCCCTCAATCACATCTACAAGATTATAGACGATTCTGTTCTCCAGTCCCATAACCACATCCAGATTCCGGAGTCCGATATCTGTATCGATCATGACAACCTTTTTGCCCATTTTCGCAAGTCCTGTACCAATGTTGGCCGTGGTCGTGGTTTTGCCCACACCGCCTTTTCCTGATGTAATTACAATTACTTCACTCATCTTCAATCTCCTTTTATAACCTTAACTGATGCTTATTTCACTGATCAGCGACCGGGTGATCGTCTCAATGAAAATGCTGTCATTTTCTACAAAAGCCAGTTTTGCTTCCAGCTGCTTTTGGTTCTTTTTTCTTCCTGTCTTCTGTTTTTTCGCTTTCTGGTCCGGAGACCTGGCAATGCAGTCACCAATCTGAATCTGCATAGGCTCCATCATCAACGACGCCACAAATGCGCCTCTGTCCTGGGGATATCCGGCATAGACGGTTCCTTTCAGGCATCCGA
This sequence comes from Eubacterium sp. An11, assembly GCF_002161065.1. GTDB lineage: Bacteria > Bacillota > Clostridia > Lachnospirales > Lachnospiraceae > Anaerobutyricum > Anaerobutyricum faecale. Next base: position 66,080 of record NZ_NFLV01000014.1, read on the forward strand.
GAACAACCACGTTGCCTCCCGCAATGATCTGTGCGCCCGGATTGATGTCCCCGAGGACAACGATACTGCCGTCAACTTCTATCTTTTGTCCGGAGCGGAGGGTTCCACGGTAAAACTGCCCGTTTTTTCCGATGATATTTTCCGGAAAATTCACCTCCGGCTGCTCCTCCTCTTCAGTATCTTCTTCCATGTCCTCGTCTTCCGCGACGTCGGACAGAGCTTCCGCAAATTCTGTTTCCACGGCCTTTCCGCCATTAATGATATAATTAATCTTCAGGCCGCTGTTCTCCACAATGGTATCTACCAGTAAATTCTGTTCTCCCTGTGTAAGATCTCTTCCCTCAAAGCTTACTGCGATGGACTGGCTGAAATCAAAAAACCGAATGGACTCTCTGAACTTTTCCGCCACCTCGCGTAGTAGTTCCTCAAAAGGAAGGGTAGGATTTAACACAATCTGAAATCCATACTTATTTCCTTTAATAATAACGGAACTCTTCATACTTCCTCCTGTCTCTAGTCATTACTGCTGTCGCCTCCGGACGGCATCAGCGCCGTTGTCGCTTTCTTTTCATCCTTGCTGGCTTTATTGAAATAATATTTGTAAATATCTCTCGCAACCGCCGCCGCATTGACGGAGGTATATCCGTTTGGCATGACCACAGTCATGGTGATTTCCGGATCATCATACGGAGCATAAGAAATAAACAGCGCGTGGTTTGGCCGCTCTGTATTTTCCTGAGCGGTACCGGTCTTGCCCGCCACTTTCAGACCCTGCTTCTCATAAAGGGAACGGATGGTACTGTTCGGTCCGTTGACCACGTCCCGCATACCCTGTCGGATCAGGCTGAAAGTCTTATCGCTGACATCCAGCTCGTCCTCCACCTTCTTCTCGAAAGTGGTACGTTCATTTCCTTCCGAATCCGTCGTTTTCTCAATGAGAGAAAGTCCCAGCAGGTTATCCTCATTTACAAGAGAGGTCACATAGCGGGAAAGCTGCACTGGCGTATAACTGTGTGTACCCTGTCCAATGGCGGAACGAACGGCGTCCTCGTCGGAAATATGCGGTTCGTATTCCGTGATCTCCACACCGGACTTTCTGTCAAGGCCATAATAAGCCGCATATTTGGCCAGTTTCTGAAGACCTGTCTCGCTGCTGTATACACCGTTGGTGCTTCCCAGATTATACCCCATCTGATAGAAGAAGTAGTTACAGGACACCGCGATGGCCCCGCTGACATTCAACGGGCCATGGGCGCTTGGATAAATCCAGCACCGCGGACTCGGTGTGATCTCCTCAAATATACCCACACAGCGAACATAGTCATTCTCATCAATGATCCCCTCTTCCAGCGAAGCCGTGGCAGAAACCGGTTTGAAGGTGGAGCCCGGCGCCGTTCTGGTCTGAGTACAGCGATTCAACATCGGAGAAGACTTATCACTGTTCAGAGAAGCGTAATAATCAGAGTCAATGCCGTTGGCCAGCCGGTTATTATCGTAACTTGGATAAGACACCATAGCCCGCACTTCTCCGGTATCCGGATCAGTGATGATGACCGAACCGGAACAAGGGTCCAGCGCCAGCTGTGCCGGCGTAATCTCAATTTTTCTTATTTTTTCATACATGAAATTATAGGCGGACATCTGATCACTCCGCAGAGCATCATAATCCTCGTCCTTATCTTTATTAAGAACCCCCTGGTCAAACAGGAGCATACATACCCTCTTGCCGCTCAGGTCCCCGTTTTTGATCATGTATTTATATAAAATTTTATCAAATGCTTCATCTGATTGCAATGCATTAATAATATAATCAATCAATTCATTATATATCTCATCACTGGAATAGTAATCCGACGCAATATCCAGAGCAGAAATATCCACCCACTCGCTGTTGATGGCATGCTGCAGGAAGGCCTTCAGAGTACTGCTGCCTTCTTCCCATTTCTGATATGCCTCATCGGTCTCATCGATCAATGTAGAGGACAAAATCTCATTATCCACCAGCATATCATAGATGTAATCCGTATATTCTTTGCGTTCATCACTGAGATCTTTTCTGGCCGTTGTGCCATTGCTCAGTTCATTTCGCAAAGTCTTCATAACAGAACTCTGTTTTTTCTGATAAATCTGATACACTTCTTTTTCATTTTTTTCTGCTTTTTTGCGGTTCAGTTTGGTTATATCAATGATATTATTGTCGATCAGAGCAAAATATACATCTTTGATCGGAATCATATTGCTGCTGCCGCCGTCATCCGCAGTAGTAAGATGAGCCAGCACAATACCGGCCAGACGCCGCTCCAGAATATTATAGGCGTATTTCTGAAGATCCAGATCAATGGTCAGATACACGTCATTGCCGGCAGTCGCTTCTGTGGAATCCACTTCCTGGATGATCTTGCCCAGATTGTCCACCAGCACCTTCTGGCTTCCCTTTTTGCCCTGGAGCGTAGTCTCCATGGTCTTCTCAATGCCGGTTTTACCAATCACATCATTGGCCTCATAATCTCCCCCGGCACTGTTATATTCATTGAGCTCATCTTCGGAAATCACGCCGGTATATCCGATGATTCCCGCCAGATATTTGGCATCGTTATATTTTCTGAGAGAATCCGTCTTGATCTCAACTCCCGGAAATTCGTCATGGCGCTCTGACAGCGCCGCAATACTCTCGTTGCTGATATTAGAGGCCACTGTGATCGGCGTCGTCTGTGAATACCGGTTCATATAAAGATCATACCGGACAGACATGATCTTCAATGTGTCCTCCATGGAATAGTCATCCGATATCTCAAACATGCGTCCGGAACCGGTCGGTCCGTCTGTTCCCATGCGCAGATACTCGTACACTTCTTCCGGAGAAGAATTCAGCCATTTTTCCGCTTTATCTTTCTCTTCTCCTGTCATATCATCCACGTTGCTTATTCCATATATATCCTGTTTGAAGCGCCGGAGAGTACTTCCCGATTCCGTAAAGGTGAGATTGCCTTTTCCATTGATCTCCAGCGGAAGATCGTACTGGATCTCGTCCCCGTTGGATTCCAGCAGTTCTATGAGATTATAGATCACTTCATTTCGGATTTCGTTTTCGGAGACATCCCGGTTCTCCTCTTTGCTGCGCTCCCTGGCCAGTTCTTCCGTCTTATCGGTACTTTCCAGCGTCACTGAATAAGCCAGCTGATTGTAAGCAAGCAGTTTGCCGTTGCAGTCGTAAATGTTTCCCCGGGAACCACTGGTCTCAATGGTTCTCTCCACCTTGTAATTGAAGCTGTCCAGGTGTTCCTGCCCTTCCACGATCTGCAGTACAAAAAGGCGGTACACCAGAAGACAAAACAGAAAGATAACAAGGATGCCCACAATGACCAGACGATTGGAAACAACTTCTTTTAACTGCCTTTTTAATTTATTTCCGTCTATTTTCAGGCTCTTCTTAAACAAAATCTGCACTTCCTTTATTCTTTTTCTCAAGCCAGTCGTTGATCCGCAGAAGAATCTGATATAAAATCAGTCCCACCGCGATCGTGTAGACCATTTCCGGTAAAATAATGCTTCTGATATAAAACAATATGCGCATATGATTCTGTAAAAGTCCATAGACCACATACATGAAAATCCCGTAAACCAGATCATTGACCCCGATCATAATGACGGGAAGAAAATTGTCATCTGAATAATAGATCTGATTGAACAGGCCATCTACAAAACCAAAGAACATATATAAAAATGCAAATCCTCCCAGCCAGGAACCATAAAAAATATCCAGCAGCAGACCGCTGAAAAATCCCGTAAGCATTCCCTCTTTCTGTCCCCGCATGACAGATACCGACGCCACAAGAATCAGCAGAACATTCGGCACCGTATCCGCCAGTTTGAACAGGTCAAACACTGATGTCTGCAGCAAAAAGCACACCAGTATGGTAATGGCTGTCACTACTATCCGCCTCATAAATATCCCTTCTTATACAATCGGCGGAAAGAACGGCATCTGCTTTGATGCCGAATTTCCGCCGATACATTTCTAATCTGCAGTTTCACTGCCAGCCGGCACCTCTTTTAACTGTGTGATAATCAGCACCTCATCAATATGCTGAAAGTCCACCACCGGCGTGATCACCGCCGACTTCGTCAAATTGGAGGAATCCATCTCGATGCCGCTGACCGTACCTATCTTAAGCCCGGGGAGATATTTGGAACTGATATTGGAAGTTACCAGTTCATCTCCGTCCGCCATTGTTGAATCCTTGCTGATGTACGTTACGTCGATGACGCCGTCTCTGTGCGCAGACTCACTGTTTCCCTTCACCACACAGGTATCTGAGGTCGTGACAGACATGGCACTGACACTGCTGTCATCACTGATAATGGATTGCACTCTGGCGTAGTTCTTTCCTACTTCTGTCACAATACCCACAAGGCCGTCTCCTGCAAGTACATTCATATTGACCGCAATCCCGTCATCAGAACCTTTATTAATAATGAAATTCTCATACCAGTTGCCGCTGCCGCTGCTGATCACCCTCGCGCCGACTTTGGTGTAGTCCGCGTACTGCTGACTCAGTGAAAGCAGAGACCGCAGCTCTTCAAGCTCCTGCTGGTCGCTGCTCAGGCTCTCATTCTGCTGCGTCAGATCCTCCACCTGCTGTCTCAGTTCTTCATTTTCCGCCCGAAGGTCGTCCATGCTCTGCATGGAACTGAAACGGTCGCTGACCCACACGCCGACAGAATTAATTCCATCCTGCATCGGTATCACCACAGCTGCCACAATATTGGTAAAAGGCTTCGTCGCATCCTTGAACAGGACGCTCACCGATACAAGGAGCATGCAGATCACTGTGAGCAGGATCAAAAGCATTTTCGGCGAGAATTCAAAATTACGGCGATGTTTCATAATTCCACTCCCAACTATACTGTCTGTCTTCTATCGGAAATCGGACTCCAGAAAATTGTTGGCAATTCTCTCATATTCCGGATTCTCCATGATCATTCCAAGGCCTTTGACCACCGTAAGTTCCGGCTCCTCCATCTTCATGATAGAAAGGCCTGTCTCCTGCTGAATCAGCAGATCTAGATTCTTGATATGCGTGGAGCCGCCGGTCATACAGATACCGTCATGCATGATATCCATGGACAGTTCCGGCGGAGTCTTCTCCAGAATAAACTTAATGGCGTCAATGACAGAGGACATACTCTCGGACATGGCATCATAAATCAGATGGTTGGTCACTGTCACTTTGTTTGGAAGACCTGTGATCAGATTACGTCCCATGACATCATACGTCACTTCTTCCTCTTCTTTGATACCGCTGGCCAGCTGCATTTTCAGACGCTCCGCACTCTTCATGCCGATCACCAGGTTATGTTTTTTCTTTACTGCCTGCTGGATGGCTTCATCAAATCTTGTACCTCCGATTTTAAGGAGACGGCTCTGGACAATTCCTCCCAGACTAATCAGACTGATCTCAGTGGTATCTGCTCCGATGTTGACGATCAAACGTCCTGTCGCATCCATCACATCAAGTCCGGCGCCCAGCGCGTCTGCAATCGGTTTCTCCACCAGACGGATCTTCTTTGTCTTCAGAGAGGAGCTGGCAATCAGATCATGGAATGCTCTCTTCTCCACTTCCGTAATGTCTGTTGGAACCGCAATATAGAATTCCGATGTTCCGTTGGCCGTCAGGCCCTCCGCTGCCTTTTTACCCTTAAACCCTTTAAAATAGAGCTGAATCATTGTCTGCATGGCAGAAAAATCTGCGATAACGCCGTTCACGATCGGATGCTTGACCTCGATGTTTTTCGGCGCCTTTTCATACATGGAATACGCCTCATCGCCCATGGCCATAGGCTCATTCTTTTTCACCATAGCAATCATATTTTTCTGATGTACAACAACACCTGCGGATTTTTGATAAATTTTAATGGAATTCGTTCCCATGTCAATTCCATATATTTTTTCGGACATCGGTATGTCTCCTTTCCTAAATCTTTATGAATCTCCGGAGCACTGTGCTCCGGGTTGTTTTTTGTCTCTTTATTCTCAGTATCTTATGGGGCTGTGCCGGCCTCACATCATCTTCTGCTCCCGGAGACTGGTAAAACAGCGGTCTCCGATGATAATATGATCCGTGAGAGGAATCCCCAGCAGTTCTCCCGCTTCCCGGATCTTCCTGGTAAGCACCAGATCCTCTCTGCTTGGATCCGGACATCCGGACGGATGATTGTGAAGCAGTATGAGATGCACTGCCTCATGACGGAATGCTTCGATGAAAATAGACTTCACCGACACATAGGCGCTGTTAGCTGTCCCCTGGGAGAGAAACACTTCCTTCATGAGATGATGCTTGCCGTCCAGCAACAGCAAAAGCACCCTCTCCTCTTCCAGATGTCTCATACTCTCCATATAGTAAGCCGCAATATAATCCGGCGAACTGAAATCGGCCTCTCTGGCCACAGACGCCCGGGATAATCGCTTGGACAGTTCCAGGATACACAGAATCTCGATGGCCTTTACATTGCCGATCCCGGGTATCTCCTTAAGCATCCCTATCTTCATATGATACAATCCTGCAATACCTTTGTAAACCGGATGTTTTTCGAGAATTTTCCACGCCAGTTCCAGGGCACTGCACTCTCTGGTGCCGGACCGAAGAATCACAGCCAAAAGCTCGCCGTCACTCAAACTTTCAGGTCCATACTCCAGACATTTCTCATAGGGCCGTTCTGTCGCCGGCCTCTCTTTCATTGTCTTAAACCGCTTCTCCATTCTGCCTCCCCTGTCTCTCCAGGCGCAAATCAGAAAGCTGGCCTAGTAAAATATTTTAACATATAAAATAAGGTTTGTATATACTTTAACAGTGGCGGTTTCCTTAATTTTTTGTGTATTATGTTACAAAAAAATGACATAAAAAACCATTTTCTCTTCTGTTTCCACGGAATCCTGTCCTGATTTTCATGGAATCCTGTCCCGTTTTTCGCGGGCAGGCATCCTTACCTTAAACCAAATATCCGGCAATCCAAACCGTCTATGCTTCCGGCAGCTGAATTTTTCCCGTCTCGTATATTTTCTGCAGGGACATCATAATACCGTACTTGGCATGTTCCCAGGTCAGCCCTCCCTGAAAATATACGGCGTAAGGTTCTTTCATCGGGCCGTCGGCACTCAGTTCAATGGAAGAACCGGATACAAAGGCTCCGGCCGCCATGATCACCTGAGAATCATATCCCGGCATATCCCACGGCTCCGGCCGCACAAAACTGTCCACCGGTGCTGCCGCCTGAATCCCCTCGCAAAACGCTGTCATGAGTTCCGGATCGTGAAATTCCACTTCCTGAATGATGTCATGACGGCTTTCTTTTCCATCCGGAATCACCCGGTAACCAAGAGTCTCATAGATATTGGCCGCAAAAATCGCACCTTTTAAGGCGCCTTTTACCACTGTAGGCGCCAGAAAGAGTCCCTGTGTCAGGGTCGAGGTCACGCCCAGCGTCGCTCCCACTTCCTTCCCCAGTCCCGGCGATGTCAGCCGGTAAGCAGCTCTCTCTATACATGCTTTCGTACCGCACAGATAACCGCCGATCGGCGCCAGCCCGCCGCCGGGATTCTTTATGAGAGAGCCCACCACCAGGTCTGCCCCCACTTCAGAAGGCTCCGTCAGTTCCACAAATTCTCCATAACAGTTATCCACCATACAGAGAACATCCGGTTTTCTTTCTTTTATAAATGCGATCAGCTCTCCGATTTTCTTCACAGATAACGTTGGTCTTGACGCATAACCTTTGGACCGCTGAATGGTGACCATTCTCGTTTTATCATTGAGCGCTTTCTCAATTCCCTCCCAGTCAAAGCTTCCATCCGGCAGGAGATCCACCTGACGATAGGTGATCCCATACTCTGCCAGGGAACCGTTGGACGGGCGGATTCCGATGACTTCCTCCAGGGTGTCATAAGGTTTCCCCACCGGAGAGAGCAGCTCATCTCCCGGACGCAGCTGACTCATCAGCGCCAAAGCCAGCGCATGAGTACCGCAGGTAATCTGCGGACGGACCAGTGCGTCTTCCGTGCCAAACACATCCGCATAGATTTTTTCCAGCGTCTCCCGGCCCAGATCATTATATCCGTATCCGGTGGTAGGCGCAAAGCAGGCTTCGCTGAGTCTGTTCTTTCGCATCGCCCCCAGTACCTTCATCTGGTTGCACTCTGCCACCGCGTCGATTTCTGCGAAACGTCCCTTCAGTTTCTCTTCTATCTCTGAACAAAACCGGAATACCGGTCTGCTGATTCCCATTGATTCATAATATTGTTCCAAAATCTGCTTTTCTTCATTCATGGTAAATCCCTTTTTCCTCCGTAATTCTGAGCATTTCTTCCAAAAGAGCGTCCTCCCCCTCATAATCTCCCTTATTCAGCCAGATCACATCCTTCTCCCGGCGGAACCAGGTCAGCTGCCTCTTGGCAAAATGTCTGGTATCAAGCTTCACCTGCTCCACCGCTTCCTCCAGCGTTTTGTTACCATCAAAATAATCAAAAAACTCTTTGTACCCAATCCCCTGCATGGATACAATCTCTCTTCCGCAGCCGTCCTTCACCAGACTTTTCACTTCTTCCAGGAGGCCTTCCCGCATCATGGCATCCACCCGGGCATTGATCCGCTCATAGAGAACCTCTCTTTTGTCATTCAGCACAAAGTAGACAAACCGATACGGCGAACTTTTTTCTCTCTGACTGGCATTGTGGACAGAAAGCTTCTCCCCGGTCTCATGAAAATATTCCAGCGCCCGGATCACTTTCTTTACATTATTGGCATGGAGAGTCGCCGCATATTCCGCATCCACCTCTTTCAACATCCCATACAGATACTCTTTTCCTTTTTCCTGCGCCAGTTTTGAAAGCTCCTGCCGGTATGTTTCTTCCGACTCATGCACAGAAAAATCAATGTCATAAAGAAGCGCCTGAATATAAAATCCGGTTCCTCCCACAATAACAGGAATATGCCCTCTCTCATAAATGTGCTCCATGGCCTCCCTGGCCATCTGCTGGAAACGGACCACATTAAACTCTTCCTCCGGCTCCAGCACGTCCACCAGAAAATGCGGTACCCCCTGCATCTCCTCCGGAAGGATTTTCGCTGTACCGATATTCATTTTTTTATATACCTGCATTGAATCCGCACTGATGATCTCCCCTCCCACGGCCTTTGCCAATCCAATGGACAACGCCGTCTTCCCGACGGCCGTAGGCCCGGTGAGAACAATCAGCGGTTTCTTTTCTTTTTTCATATCCATATCCATTTATATTCTACATTTTATGATAATATTCCACAAAAATGATTTGCGGATGGTTTTTGGGCTCCAAATTTGGATTTGTAAATCTCTTTGCAGCCCACAGAAGGCTGCTTTACCGAAGACAAGGTATTGATAAAAGTTCTCCTCCTCCACTTCGGCAGACTGGTACCTGGCTGTATTTCGTCAATATAAATCAGACGCCTGCGCTCACAGTCGTCGTCAAACCATATCAATACCTCGTCTTCTC
>NZ_NFLV01000015.1 GCF_002161065.1 Eubacterium sp. An11
ATAAGCTGCCTTGACTATTACAATGAGCGTCATGCTTTGAAGTTATGTTGAACCGCCGTATGCCGAACGGCATGTACGGTGGTGTGAGAGGGGAGAGAAAATCTCCCCTACTCGATTTTTATGGGAAACTGTGTTTCTATGAAACAAAACATACTTCACGAGGATGTTCACACAATAGGCACTGCCCCCGGGTGTTCCATCTTGCGGAATGCAGAAGGGGTGCAGCCTTTGCAGTGTTTAAACTGGCGGATGAAATAGCTCATATTATCAAAGCCGGTGTCCATGGCGATTTCTGTGATCGGGGCGTTGGTTGTGAGCAGGAGGGCGGCTGCCTGATTGATACGGTATTCATTTAAGTAGGAAAACGATGTTTTTCCTACTTTTTGTTTGAAAAATTTGCAAAAATAATTTTTATTCATATGAAGCCTGGAAGAAAGCTGCTCCAGGGTGATTCGCTCCTGATAGTGCTGCTTTATATATTCAAATACCGGGCGGAGAGAATATTCCTCGGAAGATTTCCAGCGGGCATTGTCACCGGAGGACAGAAACGCCTGTTTTGAAAACAGAATCTCCAGAATCTGCAGCAGAATGATTTTAATGGAAAGGGGAGCAGGAACCGCAGGATCGGTGTTTTGATACAGCTGTTCTGCCTGAGCGATGAACTGCCCGATTTTCGCGGAAGTGTCCGGATCAAAGGAATCTCCAGGAGGAAACATGAGTTTGCCGGAAAAGAGAGGTTCCAGATATCGGTTCTGGCAGACGTCATATTGGGCGAAGCTGAGCAGTTCCAGGCCAAAAACCAGTGCATAGTGATGGGAAATGACGCTGTTGCCGAATAAAGCGTGGGCGGTTCCCGGATTAATAAAAGAAACCTGGCCGGCAGACAGGATTTTGGTGCTGGTTTCTGTGCGGAGAGTGATGCTTCCTTCCGTCACATATAAAAATTCCGCTTCATCGTGCCAGTGATAGGGAGCAAAATACTGGCCGCAGGTATCCCGCTGGGAAAATGCCTGGAAGCGAAATTGAGGGGTTCCGTGTTGTGCTTCTTTTTGGAGGTGAATTTTGTTCATGTTTTTCTGCTCTTTCTTTTGAGTGATGAGATAATAAGTGAATATTGTACATGTTTAGAATAACATATTGCAAGAAAGAACAAAAGAAATTTTTTATACTGAATTTACATGAAATGCATAATAAATGGGAGGAAGTAACATGAATAACGATTTGTGGTGGAAAAAAAGCGTGATTTATCAGATATATCCGAGAAGTTTTGCGGACAGCAACGGGGATGGTATTGGAGATCTGAATGGTATTACTGAACATCTGGATTATCTGAAAGAGCTGGGAGTGGATGTGATCTGGCTGTCTCCGGTTTACCAGTCTCCTAACGATGATAATGGATATGATATTTCGGATTATCAGGATATCATGAAAGAATTCGGAACCATGGAAGATTTTGACCGGATGCTTTCAGAAATGCATAAAAGAGGCTTGAAGCTGGTGATGGATCTGGTTGTCAATCATACCAGCGATGAACACCGCTGGTTTGTGGAGAGCAGAAAATCAAAAGACAATCCTTACAGGGACTATTACATTTGGAAAGATGCAAAAGATGGAAAAGAACCCAATAACTGGGGCAGCTCTTTCGGCGGCCCTGCCTGGCAGTATGACGAGGCGACAGATATGTACTATCTCCACTGCTTTTCTCCGAAGCAGCCGGATCTGAACTGGGAGAATGAAACCGTTCGGAAAGAAGTCTTTGATATGATGACCTGGTGGTGTGAGAAAGGTGTGGATGGTTTCCGTATGGACGTGATCAGCATGATCTCCAAAGATCCGGCATATCCGGATGGAGAAGTCGTGAACGGATTGTACGGGAACAAGGATCCATATGTCTGCAACGGACCGAGAGTGCATGAATATCTGCAGGAGATGAATCAGAAAGTACTGTCCAAATATGATCTGGTGACAGTGGGCGAGACCGCCGGCGTTACCATTGAGGAGGCGAAGAAGTACGCCAATCTGGACGGCAGGGAATTAAATATGGTATTCCAGTTTGAACATATGGATATCGCCGCAGGCGAACATGGAAAATGGACCACGGACAGAATCCCGATGAAAAAGCTCAGAGAGGTAATGAATAAATGGCAGGAAGAGCTGGAAGGCGTTGCCTGGAACAGCCTGTACTGGGATAATCACGATCAGCCGAGAGCGGTTTCCAGGTTTGGAAACGACGGCCCGATGTACCGGGAAGTATCCGCCAAAATGATCGCAACCTGTCTGCATATGATGAAAGGAACGCCTTATATTTATCAGGGCGAAGAAATCGGTATGACCAATGCTTATTTTAAGAAGATTGAGGATTACCGGGATATCGAGTCCATCAATGCCTTTTATGAGTACACAGAAAATGGAATCATGAATGAGGAAGAAATGATGGACGCGCTCAAGGCGGTCAGCAGAGATAACGCCAGAACTCCGATGCAGTGGGATGACAGCGCCAACGCCGGATTTACCACAGGAACCCCGTGGATCAAGGTAAATCCAAATTATCTGATGATAAATGCAAAACAGGCCATGGAAGATCCCGACAGTATTTTTTACTATTATCAGAAGCTGATCCGGCTTCGGAAAGAACAGGAGATCATCGTGGAGGGAGTCTTTAAAGGGCTGCTGAACGATGATGAAAATATTTATGCGTACCAGAGAACGCTGGGGGATCAGAAACTGATCGTTGCCTGCAATTTCAGTGCAAAAGAGGTTGCCTGCGATCTGTTTGAACAGCAGAACGGAGAAGAACTGATTTCCAATTATCGTTTTCATAAAGACGGTGTATTAAAACCATATGAAGCCAGAGTGGTATTGTATGAAATATGAGATTCAGACGAATCTAAATCTCATATTCCATGTATTCCGCCAGATAACCTTTTGCCCGCAGCGCTTCCTCAATCTCATTGAGGATCTCTTCGCTGTCGGCGCGGATGGTATGATAATGGTAGCCGGAGGTGGCGCTTGACAGCAGAGTGGATTTGCTGGAGGCCAGTTCCGTCTGAAAGTTGTGGGTGTCCCGGCGGCTTTTGATATTTAAAGGGGCGGAAACTTTGCCGTAGACCCGGTGATTGATGCTCACGTCCACGATGCAGCCGCCCAGGTCCACAATGGTCTGCAGTTCGTCTTCCACCTGCTCATCGCTGTGGCAGACCTTGAATACTCTTGTGCAGCCGCCGGATTTGTCATTTAAAATGTATCCCCGCCCTGTGGAGAGAATGGGATAGCCGGCGGTACGCAGGAGAGCGATGTCCTGGACCACCACCTGGCGGCTGACGCCGGTTTCCCTTCCCAGCCGGGTTCCCGACAGAGGAACGTCGGACTGGGAGAGAAGGGACAGGAGGGTCTGCCTTCTGCTGTTTCCGTCTAATTCTTTTTTCATGAAATCTGCCTCCTTTTCTGACAGGCATAAATTGCACGTCCGGAATCTTTATTCGTCCAGAACTTTCAGATGTTTCAGGCTGATATCCAGTATCGGCGCAGAGTGAGTCAGTGCGCCGCTGGAAATGTAATCGACGCCCAGGGAAGTGATGGTCGCGATGTTCTCTTTTGTGATGTTGCCGGAACATTCGGTCTCCGCTCTGCCGTCGATGATTCGGATGGCCTCCGCCATCATTTCCGGGCTCATGTTGTCGAGCATGATAATGTCGGCGCCGGCGTCCACGGCTTCCCTTACCATATCAAGATTTTCGGTTTCCACCTCGATTTTACGGACAAAAGGAGCGTAAGCTCTGGCGGCCTCGATGGCTTCTCGGACACCGCCGGCCGCGTCGATGTGATTGTCTTTTAAAAGAACGCCGTCGGACAGATTGTAGCGGTGGTTGCAGCCGCCGCCGATGCGGACGGCGTATTTTTCAAAAATGCGCATGCCCGGGGAAGTTTTGCGGGTGTCCAGAAGCTTGGTCTTACTGCCCTTTAACATGTCGGCCAGATGTCGGGTGTAGGTGGCGATACCGCTTAAACGCTGTAAATAGTTGAGGGCCGTGCGTTCGCCGGATAACAGAACGCGGACATCACCGGTGACCACAGCCAGCGCCTGGCCGGCCTCCACCCGATCGCCGTCCTGGATGGTCCTTCCGTTGATTTCAATGAAAGTGACCTCTGTATTTTCGTCTAACAGTTTAAATACCCGCTCAAAAATCTGCAGGCCGGCGATGATACCGTCTTCCTTGGCGAAGAGGTAAACTTCGCCTTTTTTATATTCCGGCATCACAGCGTTGGTGGATACGTCCTCGCTGTTGATGTCTTCTTCCAGTGCGATTTTGATATATTTATCGGCAACCAGCCGAAGGGTAATTGGATTCATGTGATTGTTCCTTTCTGCAATAAATATGTATGGTATGTCTGAATGAAAATTCAGGACTGTATATTGGCAGATCCTTCACCTGCGATATGCTGCGCCACCCGTTTGGCAAACACCAGGCTTTCCAGCAGGCTGTTGCTGGCCAGGCGGTTTCTGCCGTGAACGCCGTTGCAGCTGGTCTCTCCCACAGCGTAGAGGTGCGGCATGGTGGTGGCAGAGTTGCTGTCCACGTGGATGCCGCCCATGAAGTAATGCTGTGCCGGGACAATGGGAATCGGCTCTTTCAGGATATCATAGCCGTGTTCCAGACAGAATTCGCGAATGTGAGGAAAGTGTTCCAGGATGGTTTCCCTCGGTACATTTTCGAAGGAAAGAAACTCGTGGTCCACATGTTCTTTTTTCATTTCTTTCTCGATGGCGGCGGAGACCACATCCCGGGGTTCCAGCTCGTTGGTGAAGCGTTCCCCTTTGTGATTTAAGAGGATGGCGCCTTCGCCCCGGGCGGATTCTGAAATGAGAAACTGTCGTCCCGGTTCCTCGCTGTAGAAGCTGGTGGGATGGATCTGCACATAATCCATGTGTTCCAGGGCAACTCCGTGCTTCTCGGCGATGCGGCAGCCGTCCCCGGTGAGGATCGGATAGTTGGTGGAATGTTTGTACAGTCCGCCGATGCCTCCGGTGGCAAAAATGGTATCTTTGCTGTGAATCTGCAGCACTTCGCCGTCAGCGGTCTCGGCGATCATGCCGGTGCACTGTCCATTTTCTTCCAGAATGTCAGTCATGGTGGTGTATTCCATGATGGTGACGTTGGGGAGCGCCTGCACGGTGCGAAGAAGCACAGTGGTGATTTCCTTGCCGGTCACATCTTCATGAAAACAGATGCGTGGACGGGAGTGGGCGCCCTCTTTTGTGTAAAGCAGGGAACCGTCCGGATTCTTAGCGAAGCGGACACCCAGGCGCAGCAGGTGGTCAATGACGGCCCGGCTGCCCCGGATCATGATATCGACACTCTCCCGACGGTTCTCGTAATGGCCGGCACGCATGGTATCCTCAAAATAGGAATCGTAATCATCGTCATCCCGGAGGACGCAGATGCCGCCCTGGGCCAGCATGGAATCGCAGGTGTCAAGACTTCCCTTGGATAAAAGCAGTATTTTTTTATCGGAAGGCAGATGCAGGGCGGTGTAAAGCCCGGCAACGCCGCAGCCGGCGATGGCTGCGTCATAGTATAAATGTTTCATAGGTATGTTCTCCATTGTAAGTATTTTGGGCTGTTTATCTGGCCAGTTCCAGCATCCGGGACAGCGCCTGCCCGGCCTGTCTGGTCAGTTCTTCCGGAGGCATTGCAACGGCATTGTCTCCTGTTTTTAACACGTGGATCACCTGGTCTAAAGTCATCTGCTCCATATCCGGGCAGGATGGCCGTGTGGCCGGGAAGTAGAACCGGGCGTCCGGACGGCTCTCGTTGAGCTTATAGACCACGCCGGACACGGTGCCGATGATAAATTCTTCGCACTCTGTGTGTTCTGCGGCGTATTTTATGATGCCGCTGGTGGAACCGATGTAATCGGCCAGGGCGAGAATCTGCGCATTACATTCCGGATGTACGAGAACCTGCGCCTGTGGATGTGCTTCTTTTAATTGGCGGACCTCGTCGGCGGACATAAATTCGTGTCTCGGGCAGTAGCCTTCGTTATAAATAAAATGTTTCTCCGGCGCCTGCTTTGCCACGAAATGTCCCAGGTTTCGGTCCGGGATAAAAAGAATGTTCTTGTTCGGAAGATTGCGGACGATCTTCACAGCGTTGGCGGAAGTCACGCACACATCAGACCAGGATTTGATTTCCGCAGTGGAATTGATATAACAGACCACGGCCAGGTCTTCATACTGTTCTCTGGCGGCGTCAACCACGGATCTGTCCACCATGTGCGCCATCGGGCAGTCGGCGGAGGCGTCCGGCATGAGAACGGTTTTGTCCGGGTTTAAAATTTTGGCGCTCTCGCCCATGAAGGACACGCCGCAAAAGACCAGAACCGGATTGTCAAGATTGACCGCCAGCTTACTTAAATAGAAGGAATCCCCAATGTAGTCGGCGATTTCCTGGACTTCAGGAGGCGCGTAGTAATGCGCCAGAATGACAGCATTTTTTTCTTCTTTTAATTGCTGAATGATTTCTTTTTTGGTATTCATATCTCTCTTCTCCATAATAGTTTCATGTACAGCAGCATTTCTTGTCAGTACATGAGATGAATGCTTTGAATCTTTAAGAGTATATCACGTGTTTTTGCAGGTGACAAGACATATGTAAAGAAAAGTGAAGAAGAATTTAATGATTGACGGAAATATTTTTATACTATAAACTGAAGGAGCAAAGCGGTTGCCGGTAAACGGCGTCCGGAAAAAGGAGGATATTATGTATACGCAAACAGAAAAAAGGCAGTTTATCATCTTTCTGCTGATGGCTTACGGCCTTACCTATGTGCTGGGACTTCTGATGTGGTATGGTAATGCATCCGGCGTGGATGTCAGCGCCTTTCCCAATGCACAGATGATGTACCCGGCGGCGGGAGTGGCGCTGGCTTATCTCATTACAGGTAAAAAAGAGCAGAAACTGCCAAAAGCATTTTATGTCGTATTTATTATATTGACGGTGATCATGGCAGTCATGGCTGTGATTTCTGTATTTGTGGAGCTGCCGTCTCTGGGTACGGCGGAAGCATCCGTTTCCGCATGGACTCTTCTCATACAGATGGTGCTCATCGTCGGAAGCATCATCTGCTGGATCGCTCTCATTGCTTCCGGCAGGGAGAGACGGGAAAACGGTGGTCTGCGCTGGAAAAAGACCGGTGCGTCCATCTTCTGCGTGGTTTTATTTTTTGTTATCTATATGCTCAGAAATGTGATTTCCTATGCTCTGGGCGGACAGCTTTCCGACATCATGCAGACCTTTGCACAGCCGTACACCTGGATCAACCTGGCAGCGCTGATCCCGAACTTCTTTCTGGTATTTGTGGCCTTTTTTGGTGAGGAGTATGGCTGGAGATATTATATGCAGCCATACCTTCAGAGAAAGTTCGGCCTGCGGGGCGGCGTGATTTTTCTGGGGGTTGTGTGGGGCCTGTGGCATCTGCCGGTGGATTTCTTCTATTACACTACGCCGGATATGGGACTGATCATGGCGGTGTCCCAGCAGGTGACATGCATCTTCCTGGGAATTTTCCTGGCCTACGCCTACATGAAGACCAACAACATC
Organism: Eubacterium sp. An11; assembly: GCF_002161065.1. GTDB lineage: Bacteria > Bacillota > Clostridia > Lachnospirales > Lachnospiraceae > Anaerobutyricum > Anaerobutyricum faecale. The sequence goes on from NZ_NFLV01000015.1 coordinate 7,602, forward strand.
TGGGTGCCGGTTATTATCCATTTCCTGAATAATAACCTGATTCCGGTGGTTTCCGCCAACTATTCCGCCGATGTGCTGAAAAATCAGCAGGTGACCTGGGCGGGCGTATTTTTCAGCCTGATTCTCAACGCCCTCTGCTTTGGCTGGTTCCTGCTGTCGAAGCAATTTAAGCAAAGGAATGAAGAAGAGCAAATGTAAATAAGACATATAAAAAAGAGCTGCCATTGTGATATGCCCCCTGTCTACTTGACGGGGAGCAGTTCAATCACACATCAGGGCAGCTCTTTTTTCATTTCGCGTTTATATCATTTTATAGTACGGTCAGCTTTACAATACTTTCAGTTCCCGAAGACTGTCGCAGATTTTCTCAATGTTTCTGCCGTCAGAAAATTCATTGATGGTCTGGTACCGCCGCTCAAACTCCGGAGTGCGGAAGTGATCCAGAAGAATCCGTCCATGGTCAAGACCGTCTTCCAGAATGGTTTCCAGTTTCTCAAAAGAGAAGGCCCGCTGGCCGATGTACTCATCATCTGCGGGGATCAGTTTGCCGTTTTCTGATTCATAGAGATCCAGATCTTCCTGGAAGAAGACCACGCCGCCGCCCTGGTAAAAGCTGTTGTAGCAGACGGAAGAATAGTCTGTGATCAGCAGTTTGGCGATGCTGAGAACCTCGGAAATCGGACGTGTCCAGATGGAGGAAGCCAGAGGAGTGTTCTCCAGATGTCCGTTGGTTTTTGGATGGATGACGATCTTAATCTGATCGGCAGAGAGATACCGGCGGAGAATCTCGTAGATGCCGACAGTGTTTTTGTAATAACTGGTTTTGGTGAAATCTTCTTCCATCTCTTCGTAAGGCTTCCAGGTGAGCATGATCACCGCGATGTCATCGGAATCCTGGGTGAGATGTTTGTATGGAATCTTACTGAAAATGGCCATGCCGGTTTTTAAAATATGGCTGTTATGGATGCCCAGCATATTGTGGATGACCTGCTGTTCTTTGTCGCTGTTTACGATAATATAAGAAGGTTCCATTTCCTTGCCGGCCACAAACGGCGAGTTTTTGCCGTGAAACTTCATGTAGGTGATGCCGTGCTGCAGAAAGACGAACTGGTTATCGCGGATAGTTTTTCTGAAATACTTATTGTTGGAGCGCAGCAGGTTCATGTGTCCGGGGGTCTCCGTAGCGATATATGTAGTTGCCCGGAAGAGCAGCCAGTAATATTTGATGGAGTACTGGCGGACCACATGGGGCGTGTGCTTTATTTTCAGGTAATCCGGTGCATGCTGATTGATGAGAAAATAAACATTTCCCGGATGATCCTTCCGGGCTTCCAGGAAGATATCGTAAGCGCCTTCTTCCGCTTTTTCACAGAATTTCTCGTAAAACACCGCCACTTTTCTGGAAGAATGGCTCTTGATAAATCGTCCGATGCGGTATAAAAATCCGGAAACCAGAGGGCTTTCCCAGAAGCGGAACCATCTGCTGTATTCCACTTTTTCCATGGGCCGGCAGACGAAAACGAGATTTCCTTTGGTGGAAAAACGCAGCTGAACGGCGTGATCATCGGCATAAAAGCAGGTGATCGGCACATGGCTGTATCTGTTCTTCTCATCGATCAAAGAAAATGTTTTGACCGGAAATTCTGTCATCTGCCCGTTGATCTTTAAGGAAATGCAGATGCGCGAATTGATTTCCCCGTGATTCTTTATTAATTCGGACAGATCAAAGTGGATATTCCGGATGTATTTCGGATCTTTCTTTTTCAGTGAGATATTCTCACTGGTGATGGGAATGTCAAAGGGTTGTCTCATCCGGCTGCCAATCTGGATATATACATCGGAAATCTCGGAATTCATTCGATTGATGATGCCGCCGAACCACTGGATATCCAGGCCGCCTCTGGAAAGAGAGGCGGAAAGGGTCTCGTTGACCCGGTCGACAAGACGGAGAGGCGCACCACTGGCAGTGGCGAGGGCGCATTTTACCGTTGATGATTTGGAATATACCATCAGAATGTTTTCGCCCATGGGCTGCCAGAAGAAAAGGGTATAGTGATTCTTTTCATCGGTGTTTAAATGGGTATCTACTGTCTGGCGCAGCACAAAATCGTCTAAATTCCTGGATCAAAGATTTCTTTCATTCTCCTTTGTCTCCTGTTCGATGAGGAGACAGTTGTCTTCAATTTTTACTGAAAAATTCATATATTTTCTCCTTTGAACTGCATTTGCCAGTGTTTCGGTATGTTGTTTTTATCCATTTGCTTTCTGACTGATGAGATGAACAAAATCTGAAAAGTGAACAAGTTTCTTTAAAGCTTCAATGACCATGGAGATCAGAACGGTGATCACTAAAAGCACCAGCACATTGAGCCAGGCGTTTCCAAAGCTGTAGGAAAAGTCCTGGAAAAAGGTGGTCCTTATGAGCGTGTGGGTGAGGAACATGTTCATGGAATGTTTCCCCAGGAACCGGAGCACAGGACTCAGACCCCGGAGCCGGAACAGATAGAGGCGTCCGAAATAGGCGATGTAGACCGGAATGATGCCGTCAAAAACTTCCAGAAGTTCCTGCCCTGCCGTACTCTGCCGGAACATCACTAAAAGGGCGAGAATCAGCAGATGGAACAGAAAGAGCACAGGCGCCGGTATCCTGCGAAAATGCCTGTCCTCGAAGCCTTTCCAGCGGGTGAACAGGTCACTCTGAGCGCAGTACATGCCGACGGCCATGGCAAAAGTGTAGTGAAGCAGGTTTGTGTTCACCACCTTTAAGTTCAGGAACCGCGGCAGCAGCATCACAGCAAACACGAAGACCCAGCGGTATTCCCGGTACAATTTGACAAACAGCGGGAAGAGTACCACCAGAACGACGGCAAGGCTCATGTACCACCAGGTACCCACGTAGGACGGAGTTTTAAAAAGCTTGGCCAGTCCGAACATATCGGTCAGTACGTAGAGAACGGAGGAGTCGAAGCGTCCGTAGATCTCAAAAAAACGTCCTGTGGGAAAGCTGACAATGATCACCAGCAGGTAAACGAAGATAAAATTGGAAAGCAGGGAAATCAGCCGGTGTTTCGTGTAGGAAAACATATCCCGGGACGGAACGTTCAGATCCGGATGATTCCTTCTTATGGACTGGGTCATGCCATAGCCGGTGATAAAGACGAACACGCAGACGCAGGTCTTTAGAAACTCTGCGATGTATACGGTCATGTTCTGGGTCAGAGGGAAAAAGTCAACGGTGTAACCGGCCCAGCGTTCAGGGCTCAGATAAAAGTGATGTACATACATCATCAGAATGGCGATACCCTTCAGCGCCAGGGAATCATTTTTAGAAAGATTCATAATTCAGTTCTCCTTTGATGTGGAAATGTCCGGAAAGGGAGGCATTGTTGGCACTGCCATCTCCGGATATAAAATCTTTTGTAAAAAATGAGTGTGAAAAAAGTAAAAGATTCAGTTGTAGTTTAGCATACGAAAAAATGATTTTACAAGAGGATTTCTGTGGAAAAGGGGAGTAAATTGTGAAAATCCAGAGAGTAGCAGGTAAAAAATGAGAGGAATGGGAAATGACATCTGTATTAGACATTTGAGAGAAGATAGGCTATAATCAGCAATAGTAAAAAGAGGAATAAAGGAATCAGGAGGATAGAAATGAAAGCTCTTAATCTGAAGGCTCCGGGCAGAAGCGTTCGGGAAAAGAACAGCCATAACGGCACCAGAGTGGATTATCTGGACACAGCGGCCTCTGTGGTCATGAAGCTGATGCTGATCGTGGCCCTGTTCTGTCCCATCAGCACCACCATGGAGGGCAGCAAACATCCGCAGTATTATCAGGAGTTTCTGCTGGTAAATGCGGTGGCTGTTTTATTTTTGATTTTTTATGGAATCGCGACCATCTGGCAGAAGCGGTGGAACAGGGAGAATCTAGTCTTCTGCATCAAGTTTTTGTTTGTGATGTGCTGTTATGTGTTTTTCTATTATATAATGATGGATTCCATCCAGTGGAAGTGGCAGGGAGTGAACTGTGTCATCAGTTTTGGATTTTTCCTGCTGCTGATGTGTGGAAAGAATCAGGAATGGTTTGATAAACATCACATCATTGAATTTGCCAACCGGAGTATTGTGATCTCGAATTTGATCGGCATTGTGGTGTATCTGCAGGGATATGCCTCTGTGTACTGGTATGATTTTAAATTTCAGCTGATGCTGCCGCAGTCCTTTTACGGGGAAAAGCGGTTTGAGTGGATTTATTATCACAAATCCCAGTATGCGCTGATGCTGCTGCTCAGTATAGCGTTTATGCTGGTGCACCGGAAGAAGTTTCTCAATAAAGTTACCCTGGGATTGAGTCTGGCGGTGATGGTGGTCTGTCTGTACATTTCCCATGTGAATACGGCCATGGTAGGCGGCGGACTCATTCTGGTCAGTTTCTGTGTGGACTGGTTTATCAGGAATTTTAAGAAAATAAAGCTCTGGATTAAAATTGTGGTAATTCCGCTGTTTGGAGCGGGCGTTGTGGGCGCCTGCGTCATGGCGTTTCATAAGATCGCGGCGGAGCGTTCTGTTCTGACGCTGGGTTCCCGGACCTACATTTGGAAGAGTGCCATCGACCTGCTCTTAAAAAGACCGGAGGGACTGGGACTGCGTTTCTCCTTTAAGAAGCTGCATCTGGACGCGCTGGGAGGAATGGTCGCCACCAACAACGGACACAACATTTTTCTCAATGAGATGCTGCGTCTGTCCATCCCCGTGGGTATCTGCTTTATCATTTTCTTTGTACTGATCATCGTGTATTCCCTGGAGAAGAAGTTCTCGATCTTCACGCTGGGTATCTGGGGCGCGCTTTTGATGTCCATGTGCATGGACTATGCGGTGATGAATTCCGGCTGGACGCTGATGGTATTTTTCTTCTACACCATCTTCTTCCTGGATGTGGGTTCGCCGGCAGGTACCGAAACAAACGCTGTAAAAAAATAGACGAACAGGAAAGAGGAGTGTAAATTATGTCCATAGAACGTGTAAAAGAGTATTTCAGACAATATAATATGGAAGATAAGATCCTGGAATTTGATGTGTCCAGCGCTACGGTGGAGCTGGCGGCCAAGGCTCTTCACTGTGAGCCGAAGCGCATTGCCAAGACGCTGTCTTTTAAGGTGGATGATCAGCCGATTCTCATCGTGGCGGCGGGCGATGCCAAGGTGAATAACGGCAAGTATAAAGCACAGTTTGGCACCAAGGCGAAGATGTTGTCACCTGATGAGGTGGAGACGATGGTGGGCCATGCAGTGGGCGGTGTGTGTCCTTTTGGTGTGAAGGAAGGCGTAAAGGTATACCTGGATGAGTCTTTAAAACGGTTCGAGACGGTGTTCCCGGCCTGCGGAAGCAGCAACAGCGCCATCGAGATGACCATGGATGATCTGGAGAAGTATTCCGGATATGAACAGTGGGTGGATGTGTGCAAGCTGCCGGAAGCGTGACGGACAGTGCAGCCATGGCAGTCCGGAAGCTCGCTGCCGGTGCTGCCGCCGGCGGTGGCGGCAGTAAATAAAATTTGGGGACAGAAATAATTTTCTTTTGTATAAAATGTCACAAAATAAAGCAATCAGGCAAAATGGCTTGTGATTTTCCCATTTTCGGATATAATTATTTATAAAGTTAAGAGGAGGGTGAATTTATGCCAAAGAGAACAGATATCCATAAGGTGTTGATCATCGGCTCAGGTCCTATCGTGATCGGGCAGGCCTGCGAGTTTGATTATTCCGGTACCCAGGCGTGTAAGGCGCTGCGCAGACTGGGCTATGAGATCGTGCTGGTGAATTCGAATCCGGCCACCATCATGACGGACCCGGAGACTGCAGATGTCACCTATATTGAGCCGCTCAATGCGGATCGCCTGGAACAGATCATCCAAAAGGAGCGTCCGGATGCCCTTCTGCCGAATCTGGGCGGCCAGTCCGGGCTGAATCTTTGTGAGGAGTTATACAAAAAGGGAATTCTGGATAAATACAATGTACAGGTGATCGGCGTGCAGGTGGATGCCATCGAGCGCGGCGAGGACCGGATCGAATTCAAGAAAACCATGAACAAGCTGGGCATTGAGATGGCCAGAAGTGAGGTGGCCTACAGCGTGGAGGACGGTCTTGCCATCGCGGAGAAGCTGGGTTATCCGGTGGTGCTTCGTCCTGCTTACACCATGGGCGGCGCCGGCGGCGGTCTTGTGTATAACAAAGAGGAGTTAAAGACAGTCATGGCCAGAGGATTGCAGGCCAGTCTGGTAGGTCAGGTGCTGGTGGAAGAATCCATTCTCGGCTGGGAAGAGCTGGAGCTGGAAGTTGTCCGCGATATGGAAGGCAATATGATCACTGTCTGCTTTATCGAGAATATCGATCCGCTGGGCGTGCACACCGGCGATTCCTTCTGCTCTGCGCCGATGCTGACCATTTCCGAGGAATGTCAGAAGCGCATGCAGGAACAGGCATATAAGATTGTGGAATCTGTGCAGGTGATCGGCGGAACGAACGTACAGTTTGCTCATGATCCGGTATCTGACCGTATTGTGGTCATCGAGATCAATCCCCGTACTTCCCGTTCCTCCGCGCTGGCTTCCAAGGCTACCGGTTTCCCGATCGCTCTGGTTTCTGCCATGCTGGCAACGGGACTTACTCTCAAAGATATCCCGTGCGGCAAGTACGGTACTCTGGATAAATATGTGCCGGACGGAGATTATGTGGTAATCAAGTTCGCCCGCTGGGCCTTTGAGAAGTTCAAAGGTGTGGAAGATAAACTGGGAACACAGATGCGCGCTGTGGGTGAAGTGATGAGCATCGGAAAGAATTTCAAGGAGGCTTTCCAGAAAGCGATCCGCAGTCTGGAGATCGGACAGTACGGCCTCGGACATGCGAAAAACTTTGACTCCATGACGAAGGAACAGCTTCTGCAGAAGCTTGTTTCTCCTTCCAGCGAGAGATATTTTGTGATGTACGAAGCGCTGCGCAAGGGAGCCACAGTGGAAGAAATCTTTGAGCTTACCAAAGTAAAAGCATACTTCATTGAGCAGATGAAAGAACTGGTGGAGGAAGAGGAATCGCTGCTTGCCTGCAAGGGAAGCCTTCCGTCCGATGAGATGCTGACTACGGCAAAGAAAGACGGATTCTCCGATAAATATTTGAGCCAGCTGCTGGAGATTCCGGAGGAGGATATCCGGAACAGAAGGATTGCCATTGGCGTGGAGGAAGCCTGGGAGGGCGTTCATGTGAGCGGAACTCCGGACAGCGCCTATTATTATTCCACCTACAATGCGCCGGATAAGAATCCGGTTTCCAATGATAAGCCGAAGATCATGATCCTCGGCGGCGGTCCGAACCGGATCGGCCAGGGTATCGAGTTTGATTACTGCTGTGTACACGCGTCCCAGGCGCTGAAGAAGATGGGCTTTGAGACCATCATCGTCAACTGTAACCCGGAGACTGTGTCTACGGACTACGATACCTCCGATAAGCTGTATTTTGAGCCGCTGACGCTGGAGGATGTGCTGAGCATTTACAAGAAGGAGAAGCCTCTGGGCGTCATCGCTCAGTTTGGCGGCCAGACTCCGCTGAATCTGGCGGCAGATCTGGAGAAAAACGGCGTGAAGATTCTCGGTACTTCTCCGTCTGTCATCGATCTGGCAGAGGACAGAGATCAGTTCCGCGCCATGATGGAAAAGCTGGAGATTCCGATGCCGGAATCCGGCATGGCTTCCACCGTGGAGGAAGCCCTTGCAGTGGCGGAAAAGATCGGTTATCCGGTTATGGTGCGTCCTTCTTACGTGCTGGGCGGCCGTGGTATGGAAGTGGTCTACGATAAAGAGGCCATGGCCGGCTATATGAAGGCGGCGGTCGGTGTGACGCCGGATCGTCCGATTCTCATTGACCGTTTCTTAAATCATGCCATGGAATGTGAGGCCGATGCGATCAGCGACGGCACCCATGCGTTTGTTCCTGCGGTGATGGAGCATATCGAGCTGGCCGGCGTACACTCCGGGGACTCGGCATGTATCCTGCCGTCGGTACACATTTCTGAGAAAAATGTGGAGATTATCAAGGAATACACAAGAAAGATCGCGGAAGAAATGCATGTGCGTGGTCTCATGAACATGCAGTATGCCATCGAAAATGACAGAGTGTATGTGCTGGAAGCCAATCCGAGGGCGTCCCGTACCGTGCCTCTGGTATCAAAAGTATGCAATATCCGTATGGTGCCGCTGGCAACGGAGATCATCACTTCCGAGATTACCGGACGGCCGTCTCCAATCCCGGAACTGAAAGAAAAAGTGATCCCGTATTACGGAGTGAAGGAAGCTGCCTTCCCGTTCAACATGTTCCAGGAAGTGGATCCGGTTCTCGGACCGGAGATGCGTTCCACCGGAGAGGTGCTTGGATTATCCCACTCCTACGGCGAGGCGTTCTTCAAGGCGCAGGAAGCCGTGCAGGCGAAGCCGCCGCTGTCGGGCACCGTCCTGATTTCCGTCAACCGGAAAGATAAGGATGAAGTGGTCGATGTGGCGAGGACCTTTGCGGAAAACGGATTCCACATCATGGCCACGAAGCATACCTGCCAGTTGATCCAGGAAGCCGGCATTGAGGCGGAACTGGTCAAGAAGCTTTATGAAGGTCGTCCGAATATACTGGATCTGATCACCAACGGAAAGATTGATATAGTCGTCAACTCTCCGGTAGGTAAAGACAGTGTACACGATGACAGTTATTTACGTAAAGCTGCCATAAAGGCAAGAATTCCATATTATACAACCATCGCGGCGGCTAAAGCTGCGGCGGAAGGCATTCATTACATTAAGAATCACGGAAGCAGTGAGGTACAGTCCATTCAGGAGCTTCACAGCGAGATTCGGGATAAAGAATAGGTAAAGGGGATGTCATACGAGAGAGAAATCTTTCGTATGGCGTCCCTGTTTTGTTTCCCGGAAGTTCCGCATGGACTGCGGTGAAAGGAGAGTGAAACAGATGACAGGCTGGTTTCAGGATATGGACATTTCAATTTTATTATGGATACAGGAAAATCTCCGTTCCGAGATGTGGACGCCATTTTGGAAGGCTATCACATTTCTTGGAAATGGAGGCTGGTTCTGGATTGCCACGTCGGTGCTTTTGCTGCTGCCACGGCAGACCCGGATGACAGGTGTGCTGAGTCTTCTGTCACTGGGTCTCGGGGCGATCATCACGAATCTGTGGCTGAAGCCCATGGTGGCAAGGCCGCGGCCATATGAGACCTGGACGGATATGGTTCTTCTCATAAGCAGACCCTCAGATTTTTCCTTCCCGTCAGGACACACCTGCGCCGCCTTTGCCTGTGCGCTGATCCTTCTCTGGATGCTGCCCCGCGGTCAGGGGATTCCTTTTGTAATCCTTGCCGCATTGATCGGATTTTCCCGGCTTTATCTGGGCGTTCATTATCCAAGTGATGTACTGGGCGGTTTTCTGGTGGGAACCTTCAGCAGTCTCACTGTCTACGGATGGTATCGGCTGGTCATGCACTTTATGCATGGCGGTCTGATGTGAGGATGGATGAGAATGCGGAATTTGCCGCGGAATGTGAGAGTTTCTGCGGATACTGAGTCTGCGGCGGGATGTGGGTATGAGGTGGATATTTTTCTGCAGGCGCAGACATTTTAGGATGTGACAGAATGGAAAGATTGTTTTATAATCGGATGTATGTGGGGAGATGGGATGTTCAGTAAAGAAATGTGAAGAAAAAGATTAGAAGAAGAGGTGATAGAAATGATTGTATCATCCAAAGGAAGATATGCCCTGAGAGTCATGATCGATCTGGCGCAGCATGATAATGGGGAGCTGATCTCTCTGAAAGACATTGCCAAACGGCAGGAGATTTCCATGAAATATCTGGAAATCATCGTCGGTATCCTGAACCGGGGAGGTATGCTCATAAGCGGCAGAGGGAAAAAGGGCGGATACCGGCTGAAGTATCGTACGGAGGAATATACGGTCGGTTCCATCCTGAAACTGACAGAAAAAACGCTGGCTCCGGTGAATTGTCCGGAAATCGGGAACGCCTGCTGCGAGCGGGCGGAAAGATGCATCACTCTGCCTCTCTGGCGGAAGCTGGACGCGATGATCGAAGAGTATCTGGACGGGATAACCCTTAAGGATCTGTTGGAAGGAAATGTATAGAGATTTATAATGAATGACAAACATTATGACGTTTCCTGTAAAAAATAAAAAGTGTTTGCTGATGGAAGAGTCGTTTTCGGGAGAGAAAGCGGCTTTTTTCTTTTGTGGAAAATTATATTTAAAATCCTATTGACAAAATAGGAATTAGTGTTTATAATCCATATCATAAAGATAGGAATTAAAAATTGATTTATTTGACATACTAATTCATGTATCATTCATTTTCATGATGAATGACAGAACATCAGGTGCTGAACCGGTTCATTTTCAGGCAGATCATTTGACTGGTGGAGGTGCCAATACATTTGGAAAGAAAAAGAGGGTGATATGATGTATATTTACGCAGATAACGCAGCAACGACAAAGATCAGTCCGGCGGCCAGGGAGGCCATGACGAAATGTATGGAGGAGGCTTACGGTAATCCGTCCAGTCTCCACAGCGTCGGCCAGAAGGCAGCGGAGGTGCTGCAGAAGGCGAGAGAAGATATCGCGGAGATTCTCGGAGCGGATTTCCGGGAGATTTATTTCACTTCCGGAGGGACGGAGGCAGATAATCAGGCCATTTATTCTGCGGCAGTATTTGGAGCGAAAAAGGGCAGGAAGCATATCATTTCTTCCGCCATCGAGCATCATGCGGTGCTGCATATGTTAAACCGGCTGGAAAAAGAGGGGTTTGAGATCACTCTCCTGGATGTGGGAGAAAAAGGAATTGTTGATCCGGAAGATGTGCGAAAGGCCATCCGGGAGGATACGGCGTTGGTAACCATCATGTACGCCAATAATGAGATTGGTACTTTGCAGCCAATCCGTGAAATCGCGGAAATCTGCCGGGAGAAAAAAGTGATTTTCCATACAGACGCCGTGCAGGCGGCGGGCCATGTACCGATCAATGTGGCAGAAGAAAAAATCGATATGCTGTCCCTGTCAGCTCACAAGTTCCACGGACCGCGGGGAATCGGCGTTCTGTACGTGAGAAAAGGGGTGCCTCTGTTCAATCTCATTGAAGGAGGAGCTCAGGAGAGAGGACGAAGACCTGGCACGGAGAATCTTCCGGCCATCGTGGGCATGGCAGCGGCATTAAAGGAAGCTGTCTCTGATATGGAAGCAGCCGGGGAGAAAACAGCGGCGCTGCGGGATATTCTCATAGAAGGATTGTCAAAAATCCCTCATGCCCGGTTAAATGGCGACGCCAGAAAGAGGCTGCCGGGCAATGTGAATTTCTGTTTTGAGGGAATCGAGGGAGAGTCTTTGCTGCTGCTTCTTGATAACAAGGGCATTGCAGCTTCCTCAGGAAGCGCCTGTACGTCCGGATCTCTGGATCCGAGCCATGTGCTCCTGGCGCTGGGACTGCCCCACGAGGTGGCCCATGGTTCCCTGCGTTTATCCATAAGTGAAGAAAATACGGAAGAAGAGATGCGATATATTGTAGATGCTGTCCGGGAGGTCGTGGAATATCTGAGGGATATATCCCCGGTCTGGGAGAGTCTGGAGAAAGGAGAAAAAGAGCATGTTATATAGTGAAAAAGTCATGGATCATTTTCAGAATCCGAGAAATCTGGGCAAGATGGAAAATGCCGATGGTATCGGTGAAGTAGGTAACGCCAAATGTGGCGATATCATGAAAATGTATATCAAGGTAGACGACGGTATCATCACGGATGTAAAGTTTAACACTTTCGGCTGCGGTTCTGCCATTGCCACCAGTTCCATGGCAACGGAGATGATCAAAGGAAAGTCTGTGGAGGATGCGCTGGAACTGTCCAACAAAGCGGTGGTGGAAGCCCTGGACGGACTGCCGACGCACAAGATTCACTGTTCCGTGCTGGCGGAGGAAGCTGTGAAGGCGGCAGTGAAAGATTATTATGATAAAAATAACATTTCTTATGATCCTGCACTTTTTGCAGAAGGGGAATGTCCGCACTGCCATGAGTAAATTTCATGCCAGAGGAAGTCTGAAATAAATAAAAAAATATTTTTAATAAATAAAAGAACAAACGATCCAATGAGGTACACGAACAAACTGATCTCAGAAGTCAGAACTGGAAAATCGTAACAGTTCAGCCATGACATCTCGGGAACCCGCTGCTGACGCAGCTTACCCGTGCATGGCCGGAACGTTACGAAAAATCTGATTTTTGCAGGTCAGTTTTTTCTTTACATTTTTTCGGAGCGTATTATAATAGGAAGGGTTTATAGTCAAAGATAAATATCATTTGCAAAAGAGGAAAGGAAATACGCGGGATATGAAGGAGATACAGACATCGGAAACTTTAAAAATCGGTATTCTTCTGGCGTTGAGCGGCGGCTTTATGGACGCCTATTCTTATATCTGCCGGGGAGGCGTTTTTGCCAATGCCCAGACCGGTAATATGCTTCTCCTGGGAGTAAATTTATCCTCCGGTCAGTGGCATATGGCCGCCCGGTATGCGCTGCCGGTCTTTGCCTTTGCCATGGGAATTGCCATAGCGGAATTTATCCGCTTTGGGATGGTGGATAAGAATCTGCTTCACTGGCGGCAGATTACTGTTTTTCTGGAGGCGGTTATTCTTTTGCTGGTGGCGTTTATACCTCTCAGCCAGAATTTTGCCGCCAACGCTCTGACGTCTTTTGCCTGCGGCATGCAGGTGGAGAGTTTCCGGAAAATTCACGGCAACGGCATTGCCACAACCATGTGCATCGGAAACCTGCGCACCGGCACCCAGAATTTCTGTGAGTTTGTGGAAAAACGTGAATGGAAACATCTGAAAAAGAGTTTTCTGTATTATGGCATCATCGTTTTCTTTGTCATTGGCGCCATTATCGGCAATCAAATGATTCAGTGGCAGGGCAAAACAGCCATTGTAGTATCCTCTTTTCTGCTGGTCATCGCCTTTCTCCTGATGTTTACGGACGGAAGCAAGGAGCAGTGAGGCAGCGGAAAGGAACAGTGAGGCGCAGAACGAGTTTGAGAATAGCACAGAAATGGGAAAGGACAAAGGACGAGACTGCATACAGAGAGCATAAGGGGACAGTTTACAGAAGTGGAGAGTAAGATGGAAACAGCAAAGAATATGAAAAATAAAAGAGAACAGAGCAAAGCCGGGCGGGCCGCCTGTCCTTACGAGAAGAAATGCGGCGGCTGCCAGTATGTGCATCTTCCATATAAAAAACAGCTGGAGAGAAAGCAGCAGCGGGAACAGAGCCTGTTTGCTCCTTTTGGCAAAGTACAGCCGATTATCGGCATGAAAGATCCGTATCATTACCGCAACAAGGTACATGGGGTGGTGGCTGCGGACCGGAAAGGAAACGGCTATACGGGAATCTATGAGGAGAAAAGTCACAGGATCGTCCGGGTGGATGCCTGCCTCATTGAAAATGAAACTGCCGACGCCATTATGCAGTCTGTGGTAGGTCTTATGAAGTCTTTTAAGATGAAAGCTTATAACGAAGATACCGGGTATGGATTTCTCAGACACATTCTGATCCGGACAGGATATCATACCGGACAGGTTATGGTGGTGCTGGTCACAGCCTCCCCGGTATTTCCGTCAAAAAATAATTTTGTGAAGGCACTCCGGAAACTGCACCCGGAGATCACCACCATTGTCGCCAATGTCAATGACCGCAATACCAGCATGATTCTTGGCGATAAACAGCAGGTGCTCTACGGGAAGGGATATATCGAGGATGTACTGTGCGGCAAACATTTTCGGATCTCGCCGAAATCTTTCTATCAGGTCAATCCGGTGCAGACGGAAATCCTCTACAATAAGGCTATGGAATATGCGGAGCTCACCGGGAAAGAGACGGTCATTGACGCTTACAGCGGTATCGGAACCATCGGTATGGTGGCCAGCGATAAAGCGAAACAAGTGATCAGCGTGGAGCTCAACGGAGAGGCGGTCCGCGACGCCATCGCTAACGCCCGGATGAATAAAATAAAAAATATCCGTTTTTACAGGGAGGACGCCGGCAGGTTCATGGTGAAAATGGCGGCGGCCGGCCAGAAAGCCGACGTGGTATTCATGGATCCTCCCCGGGCCGGCAGTGACCGGAAGTTTCTGGATTCTCTGCTTCGTCTGAAACCCCGGAAAGTGGTATACATTTCCTGTAATCCGGAGACGCTCAAAAGAGACCTCGGCTACCTGACCGGGAATGGATACCGGGTGAAAAAAATCCAGCCGGTAGACATGTTTCCGATGACAGAAGAGATAGAAAATGTGTGCCTGCTGAGCAGAAAATAGGAGGACCGCGATGCAAACAGAGACTTGTATACAATCAGAGAAAAAAACAGGCGTGATAAAAAAAGCGTTTATAACCGCATTTCCTTATACGATACCTATTTTTGCCGGATTCTGGTTTCTGGGGCTTACTTACGGCATCTATATGAATGTTTCGGGTTTCAGCTTCTGGTACCCTATGCTCATGAGCGTTACTATTTTTGCGGGATCTGTGGAGTTTGTGACCGTCAATATGCTTCTAGGGGCTTTCAATCCTCTGCAGGTGCTGGCTATGACCCTTATGATCAATGCCCGGCATCTGTTTTATGGTATTTCCATGCTGGAAAAGTTCCGGGGAACCGGCTGGAAGAAGTTCTATCTGATATTTGGAATGTGCGATGAGAGTTTTTCTATCAATTATACAGCCGACATACCGGAGGATGTGGACCGGGGATGGTTCATGTTTTTTGTGACGCTGCTGAATCATTTTTACTGGTTCTTTGGGGCAACCCTGGGCGGTATCTTCGGTTCTCTGATTCATTTCAATACAGAAGGACTGGATTTTGTCATGACCGCCATGTTTGTAGTGATCTTCCTGGAGCAGTGGCTGAAGGAAAAGAGACATACCAGCGCCTTTGTGGGGATCGGAATTTCTGTTCTCTGCCTGCTGGCTTTTGGCGCTGATAATTTTATCATTCCTTCTATGTTCGCCATGCTCGGTGTGCTGACTCTTCTGCGCGGTACCATAGAAAAAGAAGGAGGTACAGTATGACCCTTTTACAGCAAATCATCACCATCGCCATGGTCGTGCTCGGAACCGCCATCACAAGGTTTCTTCCATTTATTATCTTTCCGGCTGACAAGCCGGTGCCAAAATATGTGCAGTATCTGGGAAAGGTGCTGCCGTCTGCCGTCTTCGGCCTGCTGGTCATCTATTGTCTGCGGAATGTGAGTATATTTACCGGAAGTCACGGTTTACCGGAGCTGATCTCCATTCTTCTGGTGATTGGGCTTCATCTATGGAAACGCCAGATGCTTTTGTCCATCGCCGGAGGGACGATCTGCTATATGCTGCTGGTGCAGCTTGTGTTCTGATATATTTATAGCAGAGCGGGAGAGCGGTGTAATGGTAGAAGAAAACAATTGCGTGGAGTTGACCGGAAAATAGCAAAGTGTGTTATAATTGGTATCGGTGCGTCGCCAGGAAAGGATGATAGAAAATGAACAAAGAACAGATGGAAGAACAGGAAATGCTCCGCGTTCAAAGAGAACAGCAGGAACGCATCGAAAAATTACATATACTCAATCGGTATGCGGAGAAAGGACAGATTCTTTTTGTCGGCTCCTCACTCATGGAGCAGTTTCCCGTCAATGAGATCCTCATGACAAAGGGACTTTTCTATAAGATATATAATCGGGGTGTGAGCGGTTTCACCACAGCGGATATGCTGAACCATATGGATACCATGGTGTTTGACCTGGAGCCATCCCGGATTTTTATAAATATCGGAACCAATGATATCGGAGCACCCGACTATTCGGAAGATGCGCTGTTATCTAATTACAGAAGGATTCTCGCTCAGATCAAAGAGCAGCTGCCTGAGGCGGAAGTTTATGTCATGGCCTACTATCCGGTCAACGAGACGGATAAGCTGTCCCGGTGTGCCCAGGGGGAGAGCACCTTTGCCAATCGGAATAACCGAAACATTGATGCGGCAAACCGGCGGATCGCCGGGCTGGCAGCGGAAATGGGGATGCACTTTATCGATGTCAGCGAGGGCCTCCGGGACGCGCAGGGGAAACTGAAAGCGGAGTTCACCGTGGAGGGGATTCACATGTACGCCAATGCGTATTATGTGATTTTTGAGAATATGGAGAGGTATCTGTAATTTAAAATAGAAAGATTAAATCCATAAAATAGTGGAAAATCCGTAAAAAAATTGATATAATATACAAAAATGAGTATATTATATATAAGGAGGTGCCATATTTATGCTAGTGCAATTTATGCTGAAAAATGTTTTGTCTTTTAAAGAGGAAACAAGATTGGATATGACAGCCATCAATGCTTATAAAGAGCATCAGGAGAATCTAATTGATATAGGGACAAAAGAGAAATTTGTTAAAGTGGCAGCGATTTATGGTGCCAATGCCAGTGGAAAGTCAAATTTGCATTTGGCGATGTATTATTTTCAAAGAATTGTTGCGGAATCCATGAACAATGTTGACGAGAATCATGAGACTGCCATTGTTGAATATTATGTTCCGTTTGCTTTTGATGGAGAAAAAGAAAATTCAGAATTTGAAATTATCGAAATTGTCGATGGTTTTGAGTATAAATATGGTTTTGAGTATAATGACAAAAGGATTGTCAGTGAGTGGCTGTACAGAAAGAGTCTGGAAACCAATCGAAATACGATAATTCTTGAGAGGACAGAAGAAGAAATCAGTCTGGGGTCTTCTGTCAGAAAAGAATGTGATATTTATAAAGAACAGATTCCTCATGAGGCTCTGGCCTTATCCTTTTTTAACAGATTGAAGTTGAAAACGGATATTTTTGAAATAGTATATCAGTCAATTATGGATATTATGGTTGCACCGGGTGATTTTTATGAAGACAGGAATGTTTTAAAAAGGCTTTTACCAGGTACGATTGATGTGGATAAGGAGAAGCTGGTAACCTTCTTAAACGCCATCGACACGGGTATTGTGGATATTGGTTATTTTAAAGAAGGTGATCATGTATTTTTTGATACGATACATTTGGGCAAAGATGGGAAAAAGTATTCTCTGGATTTATTTGCAGAGTCAGAAGGGACCCTTCGAAGCATTTTAATTTATATTAATGCCAGAAGTGCGGTTTTGCTGAATAAATGTATGTTTGTAGATGAACTCAATATCAAACTGCACCCATTACTTTTGAAGTTTATTATTGACTTGTTTTATGAGAAAGAATCGGCGTCTCAGTTGATTTATACAACCCACGATACAACATTGATGGATAAAAAGTTCTTCCGTAGAGATCAAATCTGGTTTGTTCAAAAAGATGAATTTGGATACTCAGAATTATTTGCTTTATCTGATTTTAAAGTAAGATCGGATGCTTCTTTTGAAAAAGATTATCTGGCCGGGGTGTACGGTGGAATACCACTTCTTAAGGAATTTGAAATCGGGGGCGAATAAATGGGAACGGATGATCTTTTTAAAAAACGAAGAGCGGCAAGAAAGCAGCGTAAATATGAATACAAAACACCTAAAGCCAATTCTTTTCTGATTGTTACCGAGGGAGAACGAACGGAGCCACTATATTTTCAGGGATTAAAAAAATTAATTCTTGAAAAAGTGGGAGGAACAGTCAATGTTGTGGAGATTCCGCATATTGATGTTCGGGGAGAGGGGCGTTCGACCGGAAGATTAATTGAGAAGACAGATCAGATAGTAAAAGAAGCGAAAATTATTTATCAAAATATATGGATTCTTTTTGATAAAGATGACTTTGAAGATTTTGATTCAGCTATTGAAGAAGGTATCAGACGAGGGTATCAGGTGGCATGGAGCAATCAGTCTTTTGAATATTGGTTATATCTGCATTTTTATTATTCAGATTCTGCGCTTCACAGGGAGGACTGGAATCAGAAACTGAATGAGATATTCCAGCAGTATAATCTGGGCGATGGTACGTATCGCAAAAATTATAAAGATATTTATAATCTGGTCAATGTTTATGGTGGGGTAAATACTGCGATTAAACATGCAAAACGTCGTATGGCGGATTTTGATCCCGCGAACAATAAACCATCAGAATACGATCCTGGAACAGAGGTATATAAATTGGTGGAACAACTGAAAAAATATATAGATGAGTAATCCCCTTTCGGGCGGCTTTGCCGCCCGTTTTTCTTTTGCTTTTTCATATGCGGATCAGAAAATCTGCCTTCTGCCCTTGATTATTTTTCCCATCTGTGCCATAATATTATCGACATATGTCGTAAATAAAGGAGACTGGAGGTGACCGGATGGCAAGACCCAGCCGATGCCGGCGTGTGTGCGAGGAACCGGCGTTTGATCGTTTTGCCCCATGCGGCAGAGATGGAGTGGAAGAAGTTTCTCTGACGGTGGATGAATATGAAGTGATTCGTCTGGTGGATTATGAGAAAAAGACACATGCTCAGTGTGCAGAACAGATGGATATTTCACGGACAACAGTAACGGAGATTTACGAGAAGGCCCGTTATAAGATTGCGGACTGTCTGGTCAATGGAAAGCTGCTACGGATTGCCGGGGGAAATTACCAGATCTGCCGGGGGCGGGCTGCCGGAGGACGGGGCTGTGGACGGCATTGTCGGTGGATGCAGCCGGAGTTGCCGGATGAACAGATGGAAATAGCGAGGAAAAAGAAAGGAGCGCATATCATGAGAATTGCAGTAACTTACGAGGATGGAAATGTGTACCAGCATTTTGGACATACCAGTCAGATGAAGATTTATGATGTGGAAGACGGAAAGGTTGTCAAAGAGGAAGTGGTGGATACCGCGGGCAACGGCCACGGAGCTCTGGCAGGTTTCCTGGCGGGACTGAAGGTGGATATGCTCATCTGCGGAGGTATTGGCGGCGGTGCCCGGATGGCCCTCGATGAGGCAGGCATCAAACTGTATCCGGGAGTAAACGGCGCTGCCGATGCGGCTGTGGAGGCGTTCCTCAATGGCAATCTTGATTATGATCCGGATACCCGGTGCGCCCATCATGAACATGAGCATGGCGAAGGCGGCTGCGGTCATCATCACGGCGAAGGCGGTCATCATGGAGGAGAAGGACATTGTCATGGACACAGCGGCTGCGGTCACCATCAGGGATAAGACTGCCGGTGCTTAAAAAGATGCGGCAACGCATACGGCGGATAGACATGGCGGACTGACATAGCCGACTGATACAGCGGATTGCGATAAAATGGCAGACAAAAAAACAGCCTTGTTTCGGACATTATATCCGGAACAAGGCTGTTTTTTAGTGGAGGCCGCTGGTCTCATAGGAGCCTTCCACATAGAAATCATTTTGGCCCTGCAGGTCTTCAAAAATCAGATGTACGTGGCGGAAACCGGACTGGGTGGAGGAGAAATTGCTGATTTCTCCTTTGATGGAATAAGATACCGTCCGTGCGCTGTCAGATAATTGCAGCGCCACTCTGGCAAAGTCGGATTCATCATATTGGACGGTTCCGCTGATGTCATATCTGTCTGTTCCGCTGACGGATTCCACAGAGGCGTTGACTTGAAGAACGCCGGTGAGGGAATCGGAACTTTCCCATCCACTGCCGGTGATCCGGTAAGCATGATCCGGGAATGCGCGGCTCCGGAGAGAAAGGTCAGCGGTGCAGGAACCGGCCTGCATGCTTCCGCTCCAGAGGACCTGACCGTCAAGAGTATAGCCGTGCTTTTCATAAATATTGCTGCTCAGATCGTTGCTCAGGCTCTGACTGTTTCCTTGGCTGTTTCCCTGAGTGGCCGCCGTCTGGCCGGCTCCGCCTGAGGCGGCATTGTCTGCGCCTGTACCGGAGACACTGTCAGAATCCTGCTGATATAAAGTCTGTTCCGGCCCGGAGGTAACTTCTGTGTGAGTGGAAGAATGTTTGTGTTTTCCCCTTTTGGTCCTGGTTTTGGTCTTGACGATGGCCTTTCTTTTGTATTTTGCTTTGCGGTTTAAAAGAAAGGCGCTGCCCACGGCCAGAACGACAGCCGCCGCCACAGAAAGCGCTGTGTGGATGATGGACGGGAAAGGCAGCAGCCGCAGTACCCAGTTCACGATCACCCAGAGAATAGTCGGAACAATGCCCAGCACAAATTGGATGACCATGGTGATAAGGGGCAGAACCAATCCCAAGGTATTATATTCAAAGATAAAACGGTACAGCAAAACGGAAAGCAGAGGAAGTACGATCATAACCACAGGAATGTTTCCGTTTCGGAGACGAAGAATGGCCAGAACGATATAGGTAAGCCCTCCGATCAGGATTGCCGCGCTGAGAACGGCTCTCGGTTCAGAGATATCGCTGGAAAAATCATAAAACAGATCAAAAAAATGTATCCTGTATATGGCCAGATAAAAATTAAGAAAGACGATGACAGCGGTCAGCGCCCCTAAAAGAACAGCTGTGCTTCTTTTGATATTCATATATATCCTCCATTTCTTGTGCAAAAATCCCGTCTATTATATATTGTCCCGTCACATCTGTAAATGCTTCTTCCTTACGGAGATTTACTGTATAGTACCGCAAAAATATAATGAATCTGTGATCATGAAGGCATTCATTCGGCAGGGCAGCTGGCTCAGCAGATTCTCGGCAGCTGGATGCCGGTCAGCCGGGACAGAATGCGCCGGCCTCCGATGGAGGTTTTCAGAAGAACCCTGCCAGGCATATCTTCAGTGACAGTGCCGATCTGCGCAGCGTGTTCTCCGCCGGGAACCTGGCGCATGGCGGCTAGAATCTGTGCAGCGGCTGCCGGGGCGCAGACCACCAGCATTCGTCCCTCGCAGGCACAATAGAGAGGATCAAGTCCCAGCATGTGGCAGGCCGCTTCCACCGCGGAATCCACAGGCAGGGCGGCTTCATCCAGCTCAATGGAGAAAGGCATCTGCTCGGTAAATTCGTTGAGGGTGGTGGCGACGCCTCCTCTGGTGGGATCGCGCAGGATACGGATGGCGCCGGACTCGTGAGGGAGCGCGGGATCAGAAGGCACAGGGCCAGGCGCCGGAGAATCATATTCCATGGCACCGGCGGCGGTGAGCGCCGCCGCACTGATCTCGTGCAGAAGACGGCAGTCGGAAACCAGAGGGCTGTCTGCCGGAAGTAAACCGGAACGAGCCATCATGACGGCGGCTCCGTGGCAGCCTATGGTGCCGCTGATGAGCACTGCGTCGCCGGGACGGATACCGGTTCTGCCGGGCAGAGCTGCCCGCTGAAAGCCGATGCCGGCGGTGTTGATATAGATGCCGTCGCATTTGCCGGCCTCCACCACCTTGGTGTCACCGGTGACGATGGAGACACCGGCTTTTTTTGCTTCCCGGGCAATGGAAGAGACGATATCCCGGAAATCAGAGAAAAGAAAGCCTTCTTCCAGAATGAAGGAAAGGCTTAAATATTTTGGATCTCCGCCTGCCATGCAGACGTCATTGACGGTGCCGCAGACGGAGAGCTTTCCGATGTCGCCGCCGGGAAACTTCCAGGGAGTGACCACGAAGCTGTCGGTGGAGAAAACCAGCTGCCGGTTTCCTGCCAGGAGGGCGCCGTCGCCCAAGGAAGACAGGGCGGGGTTGTCAAAGGCGGGCAGCAGGATGTTATCGATCAGCTCCGCCGTTTTCAGGCCGCCGCTGCCGTAATCCAGGGTGATGCGTTCATTCATAGTTTCTGTGTGATTATTTATTGTTGTATGTTCAATCGTTTTATTTTCCATAATTTTTAAATGTCAATTTTTTGAATGTCTATATAATAAATGTTCAGTTGATAACTACTCTTCAAATGACGATTATGCTTATGGGCATAATTATCTCTGCCAGTATATAGCAGCATGATGAATCATGTGCTATCCGCCGGATAGGACCAGTGTTGTTATTTCTTATCATCCCTATTCGTATTGATACGCTGCGGCGCAGGCACCCTCGCCGGATACCATGCAGGGCCCCACCGGATTGGACGGTGAGCAGACGTTCCGGAACAGCGGACAGTCTGCAGGGCGGATGACACCCCGGATGACCTGAGCGCACTGACAGCCCGGAATCCGGGTGGCTTCCGGCGGATCCAGAGAGAACTTTTTCATGGCGTCCCAGGGAGCATATGCCTCGCGGATGGCGTATCCGCTGTCCTCGATGTGTCCGAGCCCGCGCCAGTCAGAGGGAGCGGGACAAAGCACTTTATCCATGAGGGCAAGGGCTGCCGGATTCCCTTCAGGACGGACAAGGCGGGTATATTCATTTTTCAGGGCCGGATGGTTTTCGGCGAGCATCCGGGTCAGCTCCAGAATGGAATAAAGCAGATCAGCCGCCTCAAAGCCGGCTACGACGCCGGGCAGCCGGTAGTCGTCGGGCAGAAAAGAAAAACGGTCTGCGCCGATGATGGTAGCTACATGGCCCGGACATAAGAAGCCGTCGACGGCAAAATCCGGGGCTTCGATGAGAGAGCGCAGGGCCGGTTCCGTCTGTTTCAGCAGGCAGAGTACGGAAAAGTTCGTAAGACGGCGGGCAGCTGCTTCCAGAATACAGGCGGCCGTCCCGGGAGCAGTGGTTTCAAAGCCCACGCCCAGGAAGACCACCTCTTTTTCCGGATGGTCCTCAGCCAGCTGGAGCGCGTCCATCGGTGAGTAGACGGATTCCACGTTTGCTCCCCCGGCGCGTCGTTTTAAAAGACTCTCTCCCTGAATAGAGCCGGGAACCCGCAAAAGATCCCCGTAACTGGCGATCAGGATCTCTTTTCTTTTGGACAGAGAGAGGATCATATCAATGATATTGGCGGGGGTGACGCAGACCGGGCAGCCGGGACCCGAGAGCAGCTGTACATTTTCCGGCAGAATACTCTTGATCCCGCTGCGGGCAATGGACATGGTGTGGGTTCCGCAGACCTCCATCAGCCGGATGGGACCTGTCTTTTGGCTGTAACCGGCAATTTTTTCAAGGAGAAGCGGCACATCCCCGGGATTTTTAAACCAGTTTTCATAAAGCATTTTTGATTTCCTCGAGAAGCTCTATATTTTCAAGGGCTTCTTTTTCTGACATTTTTTCAATGGCGAATCCCGCATGGACCATGACGTAATCCCCGGGTTTCGGGTCCGTGATAAAGTCGATGCGGATATTCTGGGAAAGCCCCCCGGCTTCGCAGCGGGCCAGGGTGCCGTCTATCTGATCAATTTTCATAGGCATTGCCAGACACATGTTTCTATCCCTCCTTCGTATATTCTCCGGTGACATTTCCGGCAGACTGCGCTTTGCGGATCTGTTCCGTGAGAAAATCTGTGAGGCCGTCCAGCCCGTCTCCGGTTCTGCTGCTGATACAGAAGAGAGGCGCGCCGGGATTTACTGTTTCGTAATTAGCACGCACCCTGGATTCATCAAAATCAAAATATGGCAGCATGTCATACTTGTTAAGAACCAGACAATCTGTATCTGTGAACATGAGGGGATACTTTTCGACTTTGTCATCCCCCTCCGGGATGCTTAAGATGGTGATGCGCAAAGATTCACCGATGCGGAACTCAGCAGGACATACCAGATTGCCGATATTTTCCACAAAAATGACATCCAGATCTTCGAGAGGAAGTTCAGGTAAAATGTGCTGGATGCTCATGGCCTCGATGTGGCAGGCACCGTCGGTATTCAGCTGAACGGCGGGGATGCCAAGATCTGCGATGCGTTCGGCGTCCACCTGTCCTGCGATGTCTCCTTCGATGACGCCGATGCGGAAGGTGGATTTCAGTTTGCCGATCAGCGCGGAAATGAGGCTGGTCTTTCCGGCGCCGGGACTTCCCATGAGGTTGATCATGCAGATGTGGTGGCCGGCCAGGGTATTTTTGACTTCCTCACTGACATCTTCATTCCAGTCCATGACCTGGTGCAGTACTTTTATTTCCATGAATATTCGCCTCCTGTGTGATTTCGCTTGTGTTTTGTTTTATATCGATCTCAAGACTTTTTATATAGAATTCTTTTCCGGACAGGAGCTTAAGGTGCAGACTTTGGCAATGGGGACATTCCAGATGATGCGGAGTGATCTCTCCTTCCCTGCCGCAGTCCAGGCAGCGGACTCTGACGGGCAGCGTCTCGGATTCGATGCGCGCTCCCTCGGCGATGGTGCCTTCCGCCAGCATGTCCAGATAGATCTGGATGCAGTCGGGCACGATGCCCCGGAGAGCACCGATGCAAAGCCGGATGACCCGGATTTTTGATGCGTTCTGCGCCTGCGCTTCGCGGATACAGTCTTTGAGAAGATGCTCGGTTATGCTGAATTCATGCATGGCAGTTCTCCTGTAACTTTGTGATTTGTTCCAGAGACATTCTAACACATTTTCTGTGAAAATAAATACAAAATAAACAGTGAAATTTGTGTAAATGTTGTGCCTCCGGCAGACATTTTTCAGTATTCTTAGTTAAAATAAACATAAAATCGAGCAGAAGTCTTGTAAAATTAGTAAATGAGGATTAAAATCAGGGTGATAATAAAAAAGAAAAAGAGCAGTTTCCGACTGCTGAAAGAAGAGAGAAATGAAAGGAGGACAACATCAATGATACCATTCCTGATTGGAATTCCGGCAGTACTTGCGGTGGTATTTCAGATCATTCGAAATGAAAAGATGCGGGGATATATCGTCTATGCGGGCGCCGGTGTCATTATGGCCATGACGGTTCTGTTTATCGCGGACTGGATTGGCAGCGGAGCGCAGACGTGGACCTTCTATCCGCAGACAGAGATCATTGATCATCTGATGACAGTGGGAGATATTTTTCTCATGTGTCTGATCATCTGGCTGAGTGTCAGATACCGGAGAGTGGTTCCTGTTATTTTGTCTGTGCTGCAGACAGTGCTGGTGCTCTATGTGGAATTTACCACAGAGGTGACGAGGGGGCCGCACATGATGGTGGACTGGCTCACTATATTGATGTGTATCATCATTGCTTTTATCGGAGGTTTTATCTGTATTTATACAGTTGGTTATATGAAAGGGTATCACCATCATCATAAAGATGTGAAAGACAGACAGCCGTTTTTCTTTTCCATGCTGTTTTTGTTTCTGGCTGCCATGTTCGGACTGGTACTCTCTGAGAATCTGATCTGGATTTATTTTTTCTGGGAGATCACCAGCGTGATCTCATTTTTGATGATCGGCTATACCCGCACGGAAGAAGCGGTGAATAACAGTTTCTGTGCATTGTGGATGAATCTTCTGGGTGGTCTGGGCTTTGCCGTGGCCATTGTTCTCATGGCAATGGGACAGGGATCATTGCAGCTGGTCGATGTGGTGAACACGGGAGCTCTGCTGCCGCTGATGTGTCTGTCGCTGGCGGGCCTGACCAAATCGGCGCAGCTGCCGTTCTCCACCTGGCTGCTGGGAGCCATGGTCGCTCCGACGCCGTCCAGCGCGCTTCTTCACAGCGCAACCATGGTGAAGGCAGGCGTTTATCTGCTCATCCGTATCTCTCCGGCGTTGTCCGGTAATCTGGTGGGACTGATCGTATCAAGTATCGGAGGACTGACCTTTATTATGGCAAGTATGATGGCCATTGCGCAGAATGACGCCAAAAAAGTACTGGCCTTCTCTACCATCTCCAACCTGGGACTGATCGTAGCCTGTTCCGGTATCGGAGTGGAAGAAACGGTGTGGGCGGCCATCTTCCTGATGGTGTTCCACGCAGTGAGCAAATCCATGCTGTTTCAGTCCGTGGGGGCCACGGAGAATACGCTGGGTTCCCGGGATATTGAGGATATGCACGGCCTCATTATACGGGTGCCGCGGCTTGCCTATATCATGGGTATCGGTATTGCGGGCATGTATCTGGCGCCGTTTGGCATGCTGATCTCCAAGTGGGTGGCTTTAAAGGCCTTCGTGGATTCCGGCAACGTGATCCTGGTGCTGTGTATCGCCTACGGCAGTGCCACCACCATGTTTTACTGGACCAAGTGGCTGTCCAAGCTGCTCTGCCGGCACATTCCGCGGGATACGGTCAAAGATGTGACAAGAAAAGACGAATACCTGTCCATGCTGTTTCACGCCGGTGTCATGCTGCTCCTGTGTCTGCTGCTGCCTCTGGTGGCCAGATGGCTGGTCAATCCGATCGTACGGCAGCTTTTCGGCAACGCCACAGACGTGCTGTCCATGAGCGTACTGACCACCATGGCAATCATGCTGGTTTCCATCTTTGTGGTTCCGGCAGCCATGTTCTTTATCAGCCGCCGGTCGCACACAGAACTGGTGCCGATTTATATGAACGGTATCAACGAGGGGGACAACCGGTTTTTTACCAACAGCTATGGGGGAAAGGAACATTTATATCTGAGCAACTGGTATCTGCGTTTTGAGTTTGGACGGAGACATCTGAGGATCCCGTCGATCATCATTGCGGCGGCAGTGCTGGTCATCGGATTTTGTCTTGTCGTTGGAGGTGTGTCATGGTAAAAGTGATTTTTGTTCTGGCGTATCTGATCTTTGCGCCTTTTCTCGGCGCACTTCTGGATGGCGTTGATCGTATCATCAGTGCGAGAATGCAGCGGAGAAAAGGACCGAAACTTTTACAGCCGTTTTATGATCTGGGAAAACTTTTTTCCAAGGAAAGGATCGGTGTGAACGACGTACAGCTTTTTCTGAATATGAGTTATCTGGTGATCCTCATGATTGCCGGAAGTATGCTCTTTGCGGGAGCAGATCTTTTGATGGTGCTCTTTATTTTAAGTACTGCGGACATGTTTCTGATCATGGCGGCTTCCAGCGATTCCTCTCCGTATTCCAACATGGGTTCCAGCAGAGAAATGCTGCAGATGATGGCCTATGAGCCGCTGACCCTTCTGGTGGCGGTGGGATTTTATCTGACCACAGATTCTTTTCTGGTGTCGGACATCATTCACGAGGATGTGAGTGCGGTACTGTGGATGCCGGGACTGCTGGCAGGTTTTATGTTTACGACTGCCATCAAGTTTCGTAAATCGCCCTTTGATTTGTCCACCAGTCATCATGCCCATCAGGAAATGGTAAAGGGACTGACCACAGAGATGTCCGGAACCACGCTGGCCATTATGAATATTGCGGAATATTATGAGATGGTGCTGCTGCTTGGGATTTTCTGCCTGTTCTTTGTGAACAGTACCTGGTGGAGCTGGATCGTGGCGGTCGTGCTCTGCGGGGTGATCTTCTTTCTGGAGACCCTGTGGGATAATGTCAGCGCCCGCGTCAAATGGAAAACACTGCTTTACAGCTGCTGGGTGGTCACCCTGGTGGCAGGAGGCGTAAATATATTGATTCTGATGCTGGATAAGTAAGCAGGAGGGAGAGAACATGGGTAAAGTATCAAAATCACCGTGGCTGCTTCATTATGATGCCAGCAGCTGCAACGGATGTGACATAGAGGTGCTGGACTGCCTGACGCCCAGGTATGATATTGAGCGGTTTGGCATCATCAATACGGGAGATCCCTTTCAGGCGGATATCCTGCTGATCACCGGCGGTGTCAACAGCCAGACGGAGAGTGTGGTAAAGCAGATTTACAGCCAGATGCCGGAGCCGAAGGTCGTGGTGGCGGTGGGAATCTGCGCTTGTACCGGCGGTGTATTTAAGGAATGTTATAATATCCGGGGAGGAATTGACACGGTCATCCCGGTGGATGTGTATGTGCCGGGATGCGCCGCCCGCCCGGAAGCGATCATAGATGGTGTGGTAAAGGCCCTGAAAATACTGGATGAAAAGCAGGCGGCCATGAAAACACCGGAAGAGAAAGAGAGGTGACAGGGATGGAAGAAAAAAATGACATCAGAGAGATTACCGCAGGGCAGTTCTTCCCGGCCATCGTGAAGATGCGAACGGAGAAATGGCGGCTGGTGCAGATCTGCGCCACATCGGTGGAAGGAGGCTGTGAGATGAGCTACTCGTTCTGTAAAGATTATGAGATGCGGACATATCGTTTTACAGCCTATGGAGATGAAGAGGTGGCCAGCATCACCCAGATTTATCCCTGTGCATTTCTACAGGAAAATGAGGCAAAGGAGCTTTTTGGAGTAAATATTACCCATATCAAGCCGGATTACAAAGACAAACTGTACCGGATCGAGGAGGAGACACCGTTTAAGGAAAAGGAGTAGGGAAAGATGGCAAAGAGAAGCATAGTACCTTTTGGTCCCCAGCATCCTGTACTGCCGGAACCGATCCATCTGGATCTGGTGCTGGAGGATGAGACAGTGGTGGGCGCGGTTCCGAGCATCGGATATGTCCATCGGGGACTGGAGACGCTGGTCAAAAAGAAAGATTTTAAACAATATGTATATATCGCAGAGAGAATCTGCGGCATCTGCAGCTGCGGACATGGACTGGGTTACTGCATGGCAGTGGAAAATGTCATGGGCATCGAGGTGCCGGAGCGCGCGCAGTATCTGCGGGTGATCTGGGTGGAGATGAGCCGGATCCACAGCCATCTTCTGTGGCTGGGACTGCTGGCGGATGCCCTGGGATTTGAGAGCCTGTTCATGGAGAGCTGGAGGGTGCGTGAGAAGATCCTTGATATGTTTGATGAGACGACGGGAGGAAGAATTATTCATTCGGTCAATCAGGTGGGCGGCGTTCAGAGAGATATGGACAGCGCCATGCTAAAGCATCTGCTGGAAACCATCAGGGATATAGAGAGAGATCTCAAACCTCTGGTGGACACTTTCCTGAAAGATTACACTGTGCAGAGCCGTCTGAAGGGAACCGGAATCCTGAAAAAAGATGACGCCATTCTTCTCGGCGCGGTGGGACCGATGCTCCGGGCCAGCGGCGTGGAATATGACGCCAGAGTGCTGGGGTACGGCGCATACAAACACCTGTCAGTGGAACCGATCATATCCGCTGACGGAGACTGCTATGGACGCTGCGAGGTGCGGCTTAAGGAACTGTTCCAGTCCTTTGCACTGATCCGCGAGGCCATAGGAAAGATACCGGAGGGAGATATCCGGGTGCCGGTAAAGGGCAATCCTTCGGGAGAATATTTCCTTCGTATTGAACAGCCCCGCGGGGAGGCTATCTACTATGTCAAGGGAAATGGAACGAAGTTTCTGGACCGCTTCCGTCTGCGGACTCCGACTACCAGCAATATTCCGCCGCTGGTGGAGACATTAAAAGGATGTCAGCTGGCGGATGTGCCGGTGCTGATTCTGACCATTGATCCGTGCATCAGCTGTACGGAGCGGTAGAAAGACTGCTTGCGGGAAAGGAGAAGGCATATGGAGAAAACAAGAGCGTTTACCCTGGCGGGAAGAATGTTAAAGAATCTGTTCCGGAAACCGGCCACAACACAGTATCCCTTTGAACCGGCGGATTATCCGGAACGGATGCGGGGGCATGTGCGCATTGAGATTAAAGACTGCATTTCCTGCGGCCTTTGTATGCGTTCCTGCCCTTCCGGTGCTATCGCGGTGGACAGGAAGGCCGGAACATGGACCATTGACCGGTTTGACTGTGTACAGTGCGGAAGCTGTGTGTCAGCCTGCCCGAAGAAATGTCTGTTTATTGAAAAAGGCTACACAGAACCGGACAGTATAAAAAGGAGCGAGACCTTTACGAAGCCAGAGGAATAATTGAAGACAGTAACAAGGAGGCTGCTGCAAAAGCTGCCGCGGGATGACGGATATTCCGCGGCAAACAGATTCTGTTTTGTATGAATCATACATTTTGCGGCAGCCTTTTTTGGCAGGTAAAACAAAAAATACCATCGGAAATGGTAGAAATATGCTTGTATTTTTCATGGAAAACAGAAAACATATATGATAGAATAGATACGTTTTAATAAAATGTAAATAATGAGAAATTAACAGCAATAAATTGACACCAGGCATCGGAAGTGAGATATATGCAAAGGAATAAATATGAACGAAATGCAGAAGTTTTAAGCGCAATTTTGAAAAGCTGCGGAATGAAATTCTGCGAGTATATGATGAAAGAAGACCGGCTTATATTTTATGATGACACGCTGACAGTGGAAAGAGAGATTCCACACTACATGAAATATTTACAGGATAATTCTTCCGTTCATCCGGAAGACCGATGGATAATAAAAG
Organism: Eubacterium sp. An11; assembly: GCF_002161065.1. Lineage (GTDB taxonomy): Bacteria > Bacillota > Clostridia > Lachnospirales > Lachnospiraceae > Anaerobutyricum > Anaerobutyricum faecale. The sequence continues at coordinate 37,763 of NZ_NFLV01000015.1, forward strand.
ATTTTTATCAGGGGAAAATACGAGGAGAGGCCATAGTCCGTATTCTGATGGGAAAAAAGATGACGAAATTATTGTTTCAGGTTCTTCCCATGGAGGGAACGGATCCGTCGGTCTGTCTTCCCATTCTCGCAAAAGATATTACCAGAGAGAAAGACCGGGAGGCGCTGCTGGAACAGCAGGCCATGAAGGATTCCCTGACCTCGCTCTATAATCATTTTTTTGGAAAAGAACTGATCAATGAATATTTGAAGAATAAGGATCCGTATGCCACCTGCGGCATGATGGTGCTGGATGTGGATTATTTCAAACACGCCAATGATATATACGGGCATCTCTTTGGGGATCAGGTGCTGGTGGAGCTGGCACATCTGCTGGTCCAGATGTTTGATGAAAAGGATGTGATCATGCGCGCCGGCGGCGATGAATTTGTAATTTTCCTGAAAGACATCAGCCATGCGACGCTGGTGAAAAAAGGGATGCAGCTGGTCAAAGCAGTGAGAGATCTTCATTTTGAGGGAAAGGATTATGCGATTACCTGCAGCGTGGGCATCTGTTTCCTGAAAGAAAATATGTCGGGCTATACTTATAACCAGCTCTTTGAAAACGCCGACTGGGCATTATACCGCGCCAAAGAAAACGGAAGGAACCGTTACGTATTCTGCGATAATCTTCAGAGGTTTGAGCTGCTGGAAAAAGATAATTCCACGAAACAGAATATCGATATCCGGTATCTTCACAATGATATCATTTCCACAGCTTTTGAGATTTTTGAGAAAACCAGCAGTTTCTCGGCGGCTATGAAGCTTTTGATGGAAGTGATCGGCTACCGTTTTCAGCTGGACAGGATTACAGTGATCCGCACGGATATCAAGGAAAAGAACGCAGGAAAGCAGTATCAGTGGGTTTCAGATTCTGCTCCGGAAGTATTGGATGAACCGGGAAGTTTTACAAAAGATGATTTCTTAACATTGTTTCAAAGCTATGATGAATATCAGACTACGGTACTTCAATATGATAATATGGGCATGTACTCGCCGGAGGGCGCAGCTCTTCTGATGCAGGGAGAGGCGAAGACCGTGCTCTACGCTGCCATGTATCTGGAAGGAAAATATACCGGCGCCATCTCTTATGTGGTCTGCCGGGAAAAGCGGTACTGGTCCAAACAGAACCGGAAAGAGCTCGGAGAAGTTACCAAGATTATCTCTGCGCACCTGGCGAGAAATCTGGAAGGCAAAAGAGAGACATACCGGGAAAACTACTGGACAGAGTATGATAGCCTGACGGGACTGATGTCTTTCTCCCGGTTCCGTATAGAGGCGGAACATTTGATCGTGGGCGATTACGCCAGCTCGCACCTGATGCTCTACAGTGATTTCATAGGGTTTAAGTACTTTAATCAAAAGTTTGGCTACTGTGTGGGAGACCAGTTGTTGAAGGAGTTCAGCAATTATTTCATCGAAAAGATGGAAAACGAAGAAGGCGTATATTTTACCCGGGTGGTTTCTGATCAATTTCTGATGCTTCTTCCTTATGAAAAGGGGAGTGATTTTCTGGAGATCATTGATCAGATGAATAAAGAATTTGAACAGATACAGTCAGAGAAGTTTCCGGGAGCCAAGATCCGGCTGCGCACCGGTGTTTATGTCATTGAACCGGGCTGCTCCAGCGCATCTTTTGCCATAGACGCCGCCAACGAAGCAAGAAAACAGATTACCAGGGATTCGGAGGTATCGGTGAAGCTCTATGATCCTTCGGAAGCGGAAAAACAGGAATTATGAGAAGATGTGAGGAAACAGCGGCAGCTCCGCACAGGCATCGGCCGGAAGAAAAGCAGGGGGCTCAGGGAACAGGAACAAAGACAGAGTGTGAACAAAAGAGAAATGCAAGGGAGATAAGAGACGAAGAGGAGGAAAACGTGAAAGGACATAATTATACGTATATTGCGACATCACAGGAAGCAGTAAAACCTATCGACGAGATTGCAGGATTTCCGGTACGCCCGGGATTGTTTGATACCAACGGCGCCATGCCTCTCCAAAACGGCGTGAACTTTACAGTACACACCAACAGGGGTACCGCCTGTGAACTGTTATTGTTCCGGAAAGGAGAGGAAGAACCCTTCGCTGTACTGCCGTTCCCGGAAGAATACAAGATTGGTGATGTATATTCCATGATCGTATTTAATCTGGACATTGAAGAGTTTGAGTATGCTTACCGGGTGGACGGACCTTATGACCCGGAAAAAGGCATGATTTTTGATAAAAAGAACATTCTTCTGGATCCGTACGCCAGAGCGGTGGCCGGTCAGAGACGCTGGGGTAAAGGAAAAGTGGGTGCTTACCACGCCCGGGTTGTCAAGGATATTTTCGACTGGGGCGATATGCCGCAGTCAAAGCAGGAATTGTGTGATCTGATCATCTATGAACTTCATGTGCGGGGATTCACACAGCATGAGTCTTCCGGCGTAAAGCATCCGGGAACTTTTGCCGGACTGCGGGAGAAGATTCCTTATTTAAAAGAGCTGGGAGTCAATGCGGTGGAGCTGATGCCGATTTTTGAGTTTGACGAGCTGGCCAATGCCCGGGAAGTGGATGGAAAGAAGCTCCTGGACTACTGGGGATATAATTCCGTCTGTTTCTTCGCTCCGAACACCAGCTACGCATCAACGGATAATCTCAATCATGAGGGCTGGGAACTGAAGGAACTTATCAAAGATCTCCATGAAAACGGCATTGAAGTCATCCTGGATGTGGTGTTCAATCACACGGCGGAAGGGAATGAGAAGGGACCGGTCTTCTGTTTCAAGGGATTTGACAATAAAGTGTACTATATGCTGACACCGGATGGAAATTATTATAATTTCAGCGGCTGCGGCAATACGCTGAACTGCAATCATCCGATCGTGCGTCAGATGATCTTGGAATGTCTTCGTTACTGGACGGTCAATTACCGCATTGACGGTTTCCGCTTTGATCTGGCCAGTATTCTGGGAAGAAATGAAGACGGAACTCCAATGAATATGCCGCCTCTTCTGAGCAGTCTGGCCTTCGATCCGGTGCTGAGCAATGTAAAACTGATCGCCGAGGCATGGGACGCCGGCGGTATGTATCAGGTGGGAAGCTTTCCGGCTCATCAGCGCTGGGCAGAGTGGAACGGAAAATACAGGGATACCATGCGCAGCTACTTGAAGGGAGACGCCTGGCTGGCCAATGACGCCATGTGGAGGATCGTCGGTTCCGGCGATATGTATGGAGGATTTTTCTCAGATTATAAGGGCAACTATGCCGGATATAATTCCTGCGTGAATTTTCTTACCTGTCATGACGGGTTTACGATGTACGACCTGTATTCCTACAATACAAAACATAATGAGAGCAATGGATGGAATAACACCGATGGCAGCGATGATAACAGAAGCTGGAACTGCGGAGTGGAAGGAGAGACCGACAATGAAGAAGTGCTGAAGCTTCGCTACCGGATGATCCGAAACGCCTGCGCGGTACTGATGTGCAGCCGCGGAACGCCGATGTTCCTGGCTGGCGATGAGTTCGGTAATACCCAGTACGGCAACAATAACGGATATTGTCAGGACAATGAGATCTCCTGGCTGGACTGGAGCATGCTGGAAAAAAACAGGGAGCTGTTCGAATTCTTTAAATATATGATCGCTTATCGAAAAGAACATACGGTCATCAGCCGGAATCTTCCGGATGCGGTCTGCGGTATGGATTCCATGCGCGCCCACGACGTGAACGGAAATAAAATCAATCTCCCGGGAGATGCCAAAACCATCGCGGTCAGCTTTGCAGGCTACGATAAGGTGAAAGGAAAAGACGATATTGTCTACATGGTACTGAATACGTTCTGGGAAGACGTGGAGATCGCTCTTCCGGCCCTGACCACAGGATCCTGGTATCTGTCCGTCAACACTTACGGTGATGGCACCGGCCGGTACTGTTATAAAGAAGGGGAAGAGACGAGAATAGACAGTCATTTTATCATGCGGCCAAGATCCGTGGCTGTTTTTACAGTGCGGGAGTTCTAAATTCAGATAACAGCCAGCGGCCGGCAGACAGCCGGCAGGCGGCAATGCGCAAAATTCGCAGAGTGGGGAAAATTGCCGCGATGCAACCGCCGGTTGACACATTTCCAAGGGTACTTGGTAGTTGTCAACCGGCTTTTCTGCTACAATGGGCGCAGATACCAGAGTATGGTATTGATTTATAAATAAGCCAGGGAGGATTATTATGAGTTTGGCAGAAAAAATAATGAGTCTGAGAAAGAAAAAAGGATGGTCTCAGGAAGAGCTGGCTTCACAGTTGGCGATTTCACGTCAGTCTGTGTCCAAATGGGAAAGCGGAGCATCGGTTCCGGATCTGGATAAAATTTTGAAGCTCAGTGAGATTTTTAACGTGAGTACGGATTATCTTTTGAAAGAGACGGAAGAGGAAACTTTTGCGGAATCCGTGATGCCGTTACAAAATGAAAGAAACAGCAGAAATGATGTGGCGGAAAACAGAGCCTTGGAGAAACTTTCTGAAGAGTTTCCTGAAATACAAAAGCCAGAGCAGGAAATTTTTTCAGAGACAGAGAAAGTGAAAGAAGTGGCCATGGAGGAAGCTGGGAAGTATATGGAGACCGTGGAAATGACGGCGAAAAAGATTGCTTTCGGGATCGCTGCATGCATCTTCTCTCCGGTTATCCTGATAATTCTGAGTGGACTGGCAGAGCAGAAGATGATTTTTATGAATGAAGATATGGCAGGAGGTATTGGAACGATCTTTCTTCTTCTTATCATTGCAGGAGCTGTGGCGATTTTCATACTGCAGGGCATGAAACTGGACCGCTATGAATATCTGGAAAAGGAATTACTTTCTCTGGAAAAAGGTGTTCGGCAACTGGTGGAGAACAAAAAAGAAAGTTTTGAACCTCGTTACAGAGGAGTGGTGGCTTCCGGCGTAGTGCTCTGCATTTTGAGTGTTATCCCGATTTTCATCGGCGTTACCTTTGATGCTTCGGATGTGGTATATGTGTTTGCGGTGGCAGTACTTTTGACCCTGGTGGCCATTGGCGTTTTTCAGTTTGTATGGAGTGGAATGATTTACGGAAGCTATCAGAAATTGCTGGAGGAAGGGGATTACGCCCGCCGGAATAAAATGGAGAGTAAACGCAACGATCATCTTTCAACGGTGTACTGGTGTACCATCACCGCAGCCTATCTGGCTGTCAGCTTTCTGTCCGGATGGTGGCACAGAACCTGGATTGTCTGGCCGGTTGCCGGCGTCTTTTACGCGGCAGTACTGGCAGCTGCAGCAATGATCAGAAAAAGAAAATAAATGGGAGGCATGCGCAGGTGTTTATAATTCCTATATAGAGAATATGAATTGACGCATCTGTTTTCGTAGGGTATAATGAAAATGTTGCAAATATAATTATATGCATGAATAGGAAAACGACAAATTCAGGACAGACAGCGGGGGACAAAATATGCAGATGACTAATGAATGGATTCCGGAGGCGGAGCAGTTTGTAGGAACAGCGGCCGCTCATACTATCGGGCTGGTGATTGGCAGCGTTAATGAATTGATACGGGTGATTTTGGATATTCCCGGGAAATATCGTGCTTTGGGAATTCTTTCTTCCCGCACCGGCACGGTAGCCCAGGCCATTGCCATTGATGATGCGGTGAAAGAGTGCAATGCGAAACTGCTTCGGTTTGAGATGGCCATTGACGCCGGAAGGCAGTGTGGACAGGGCTGCCTTTTTATTCTCGGCGCGGAGACCATTTCTGATGCCAGGAAAGTGGTGGAGGAGTCGCTGCGTAATATTGATTACTGGTCCCAGTGCATTTATATTAACGAAGTTGGACATATGGAGTCCCATGTGACGCCCCGGGCGGGAGAAGTTCTTCATGAGATTTTCGGCACGCCGGTGGGCAGAGCTTTCGGCGTGGTGGGAGCTGCTCCGGCAGGAGTGGGAATTGCCGCGGTGGACAGGGCTGTGAAGGCGGCGCCGGTGGATATCGTGTGGTACGGAACGCCCAGCCATAATCTTTTGATGATGAATGAATTTGTGGCCGGCGTGACCGGGGATATTGCCGCTGTGCAGAAGGCCATGGACGTGGGAAAGGCAACGGGATGTGAACTGCTCACGGCTTTGGGCATTGAGCCGATCTCCATCCATCATGTTGCTGAAGAATGCGGGGAAGATTATCTGAAACGAAATATGTCTCCGGCGGTGTGCCAGGATGAGAAGAAGGAGAGTCGATAATGAAAAAGAAAGCTTTGATTGCCATGAGCGGCGGTGTGGATTCTTCCGTGGCGGCCTTTTTGATGAAAGAGGCCGGGTACGACTGCATCGGCGTGACGATGAAGCTCTACGATAATGAAGATATCGGAATGGATCAGGAGAAGACCTGCTGTTCTTTAAGTGATATAGAGGATGCCCGCAGCGTGGCGGTTAAGCTGGGCATCCCTTATTATGTGTTTAATTTTAAGGCGGATTTTAAAGAGAAAGTCATTGATCCGTTCATTGACAGCTATCGCTGTGGCATGACGCCGAATCCGTGCATTGAATGCAACCGGCATCTGAAGTTTACACAGCTTCATCAGAAAGCCAGAGAGCTCCAGTGTGATGTGGTGGTCACCGGTCACTATGCCCGGATTACAAAAGATGAACAAGGATACCATCTGCTGAAAGGCAAAGATGCGGCCAAAGACCAGAGTTATGTACTGTACTCCCTGACCCAGGAGCAGCTGGCACACACCTGCTTTCCTCTGGGTGAATATACGAAAGAGGAGATTCGCCGGATGGCAGAGGAGCAGGGGTTTTTCAATGCCGGCAAAAAGGACAGTCAGGATATCTGTTTTATTCCGGACGGAGATTACCGGAGATTTATTGAGGAGACTACCGGACAGAAAAGTACGCCGGGTAATTTTGTAGATCAGGAAGGAAATGTGCTGGGCATCCATAAAGGTTATTACTGTTACACCATCGGCCAGCGCCGGGGACTGGGCATTTCCGCGCCTCAGTCTCTGTATGTGGTGGAGATCCGGCCGGAGAAGAATGAAGTGGTTCTCGGGAGCAACGAGGATCTGTTCCACAGCCATCTGACGGCAGATCATTTTAACTGGATCGAGCAGGTGGGACCGGATGAGATCATCAAGGCAAGAATCCGTTATCATCAGACGGAGAAAGAAGCCACTGTCCGGGTTCTCGAAGACAACAGGGTGGAAGTCGATTTCCTTGAACCGCAGAGGGCCATCACAAAAGGCCAGGCCGTAGTTCTCTACCGGGGAGACGCCGTGGCCGGCGGCGGAAGAATTATCGGATAACGCGGCGCTCTTTCATGTGGAACCATCTAATGGTGTCTGCCATTTCTCTTATTTCATAGGAAATTGCATTCCTATGAAATAAAAAACGCTCCGCGAGGATCGCACTGCGGCGGATAGGAAGATGTCGCTTTCGCGACCCGCCGCAGGCGGAGACAGGACTATTTTCCGGTCGGCTGCTTGAGTTTTCCGATGGCTTCCATAAATTCCGGTAAAATGTCTTCCGGAATGTCCATCTCGCCCTGTCCCTTGAAAAGGGAAATGTGCGGTTTATTCTGTCCGTGGAAATCGGTTCCGCCGGTGAGAAGAAGAGCGTGCTGTTTGGCAAGACTCTTGACATATTCTTCTTCAACAGGCGTGTAGGTGTTATAGTAAGTTTCGATGCCGGCCAGTCCGGCTTCTTTTAATTCTGCGGTCAGTTCGGCCTTCTGCTCTGCGTTGAGCTTTTTGTAATACATCAGATGAGCCAGCACGGCGATACCGCCGCTGTTTTGGATGAGAGAGATGGCCTCCTGCGGAGTCGGCATGATCCTCTCCACGTAGCAGCTCCGTCCCTCGGCAAGATATTTGTCAAAGGCCTCTTTGACGGAAGAAACGTATTTCTTCTTGAGGAGCTGTTTGGCGATATGTGGTCTGGCGATGGTCTCGTTGGGATCTGCCGGACGGATATCTTCCATGGTAATCTGAATGCCCTGCTCCTGCAGTTTCTGGATGATCTTTTCATTTCTTCCGTCGCGGCTCTCGCGGCATACCTTCAGGCGCTCCAGCAGAGCTGCGTTGTTGATGTCAATGTTGTATCCAAGAATATGAATCTCCACGCCGTGATAATCGGTGGAAATCTCCACGCCCGGAATGGCCGTCAGGCGGTCCTTATATTTTTTGGCTTCCTTTATAAATTCCGGGACGCCGGCAACAGTATCATGATCGGTCAGCGCGATAACTACCGGATCTTTTTTGTTTCCGGCGGCGGCCATGGCGGAGGTTACAATCTCTGCCGGGGTGAAAGTGCCGTCTGAGGCAGTGGAATGAATGTGTAAATCAATGTACGTTTTCAAAATATATTTCCTCCAAATGAATAGTAAGCGATGCGGGCCGGAATATCCCGGCCGCCGGTGAACGGTATGTATCAGCATATTTTATGCTGTATTCCGCCTTTTATTATGGCAGAAAAAAGGAGAAAAAGCAACGATTTTAGGAGGACCAGTGCCGTTGTTGGGAAAAAATATTGTGAAACTTCATCAGTATGACCATAAGAATAGAATCGACATTTGTAATAATGGTACAAAAGTGTTACAATACACAGGAAACGTAATGACTGATTGACGGAGGATTTTACAGAAATGGAAGACATTATAAAAGCATTGTTGGATGTAGTCAGAGCACAGCATTCTGCCACAGAGGGAACGGAGGAAGAACCTTTTGATATGAATGATATTGTGGACATGGCCATGAATATTTTGGGCCGTCCCGATGAATCCGAGGAAGTGGCGGAGATGGTGGACTCCATACAGAAGCTTGTGGAGACGCTGGCGCCGGATATCTTTCCGCCAAAAACCTTTGAAGAAATGGATGATGCCGAGAGGGCAGCTTCTGCGGCAAGTATGATAGAAGAAAGTTTAAGAAGAGGAAGAATGGGCGGCAGAAACAGAGCTTCAGCTCAGAGTGCAGGTATGGAACAGGAGAACGCTGCAAGAGCGGATGCGGAAGCCGGGCAGAGTGAGACCGGCGGGGAAAACCGGAACCCAGAGAACGGACCGGAGGAAGAACACCGGGACACAGAGAGCAGACCGGCGCAGGAAACATCGGCAGGGGCGGCAGAAGAATATCCATCAGCTGCTGACAGCGGCGCGCAGGAAGAGGTCAACTCTCCGTTGGAGCAGTCCTTTGATGCGCAGCAGACCGCGGAGCTCAATGATCTGATCTATAAGAATCTTATGGAAATGATGGGAATGCAGAATCCACAGGTGGAATATCCCTTTGATCCTTCTCAGATTCAGTATGGCAGAGAGAAGTCTGTCACAGAGATGCTGGAGGAAGAGAGGGAAGAAGAACAGCGGCTGAAAGAGGAACAGAAGGCCATGGATGAGCAGATCCGCAGCATGGCCCAGGCAGACCGGGAGGAGAGCAGGCCGCGTTCCGCATGGGAGCTGGCACAGGATGCCATTGACAGGGATGAGCAGGCCCATGAAAAAGAGCCGTACATTCCGCAGGTGCTGGACGATGCGCCGGCGACAAAGTCCGCCTCTCAGCTGGCGGCGGAGGCAATCCGCCGTTCGCAGGAAGAGGACCGGGAGAAGCTGGAGATTGAAAAGCAGGCGGAGAGGCTTATGGAAGAAGCAAAGAAACGGGGACAGGACCCGATGAAGTTTGCGCTCCATCAGCAGGAAATCCTCAGATATTTGGAGAAAAACAGCGATGAGCTGGTTTCTTTTGAGGATTATGAAGACTTGTCTCCGGAAGAAAAATATGAGATCGAGCGTCAGATTTACATTGAAAAACAGCTGGCTGACGGTGTAAATCCGGACGAGGTGGATGATCAGGTGCCGGAGGAATTCATTCCGGAAGAATTAAAAGCCGTGGCAGCGTCCGCAGCGACAAAAAAGGAAGAGTCTTTGGCGGCTCCTTCAGAAGATGCATTACCGGACGAAAGAGAGTCTGCACCTGCAGCTTCTTCTGCAGCGCCGGTTCTCACGGAAGAGATGCTTCGTCAGCTGAGTCAGGAAGTGATCCGTGAGAATTCTGATATGATTTTGTCAGAAAATGAAAACGAAGACATGGAAAGTCTCAATGATCTTATCATGAATAATATCAGAGCGATGATGAGCGGCAGCGGAGCCGCTGTTCCGCAGGAAGATGTGGGAGATTTACTGCAGCAGGCCGCCGCATCAGCCAGAGGAGAACATGCTGTTTCTGACGAAGAACATGCTGCCTCTTCCGCCAGTCATGCCGAAGGTCACGATGCAGAGACGGAGGAACCACGGGGACTGTCAGCGGTAGAGCTGGCCAGGGCTGCACAGAAAGCGGCAAAACCGGAACCAAAGGAAATCAAAGAAGGCGTGTCCGCAGTGGAGCTGGCAAAAGAGGCACAGGAGAAGGCCCGGGAAGCAAAAGCAAGAGCGGAAGCGGCAGAGTCTGCCGATACACAGACAGGACAGCAGGAAAGAAGGGAATCTATAAAGGCCAGCGTACCTGAAGAGGAACCAGCCGTCAGTGAGCCTGTTCCTGCACAGGAAATGCTCAGCCAGAGTGAAGAGGCAGAGCAGAGTGACGAAAAAGGCAGTCATCCGGCAGACGAAAAGCAATCTGAAGCGGACGAGGATAAATCTGTAACAGATGAAGAAAAATCTGAGGCAGGAGAAGAAGTTCCGGAAGAGTCTGAGGCAGAGAATCCGTTGGCGGAGACAAAAGAGGATGGCCCGGAAGAAAGCGGTATGGAGGAGCCGGTAGCTGAAGAATCCGCAGAGACCGGGGAAAAGGCGGATGCCGGAGCAGCTCAGAAGGAGCCGGAGGAAGAGTTTGAGTATGTGGATCCGGACGAATTGGTTCTCGGAGAGCATACCCAGGCAGAGATTGATGAGGCTATCGCCAATCTGAACAGTCTCGGACTGGAAGGCGAAGTTTATGAGAGGGCTAAACGGATGCTGCTTCTGGAACTGGCCGGTTCAGAAGCGGAGCTGGACGCATGGCTGAAAGAACAGGAAACAGGAAAGAAAAAGAAAGCATCGGTATCAGCCTTGGACGGGGACGATGACAATCTGGATCTGGATGACTTTGATGAGGATCTGCTGGAAAAAGAACTGGAGCTTGCCATGGATGAAGATTTCCTGGGAGACATTGATGAAGCTCCCGAAGAGGAGGCCGGGGTTCCGGATCCTGATAAAGAAGATGCGGAATCGGATGCTGTTTCTGTGGACGAAGAAAATGCGGCGTCCGAAGAAGCAGATCAGGCAGAAGAAGATGTGGCGTCCGGAGCAGACCAGACAGAAGAAAATACAGTGTCCGGAGCAGGCCAGACAGAAGAAAATACGGTGTCCGGAGCAGATCAGGCAGAATCCAGAGCTTTTGGCGCAGATCAGATAGATCAGGCAGCACAGAGTGCGCCGGAGGACATGGACGAAGATGTCATTTCCGAAGTGGAAGTGGAAGATACAGTGCCGGTCCCGGGAGCAGACAGAAAGAAGGCTTCCGTGAAGAAATCAGGAACCTCTTCCAGAAAGAAAGTTGTGAAGAGAAGAGAAAAGAAAAACGGCGGCACAAAGACACAGACCGATCAGAAACCGGATACCTGGATGCAGGAGGACAGACCGGTGGAAGAGAAAGAATATCAGGTCTCTCTCCGTCATCCTTTTGTCCTGAAGAATTCCGCCAGCTTCATGGATCAGTTTGAGCGGTACATTGCAGATACGCAGGAGAACCGGAAGTTAAGTACCGGTTTTAAGAAGCTGGATGCCATGCTGCGGTACGGTCTGCATAAGGGAACATATTTTATTGATTCCGACCCGCAGTATTTAAAGAACAGCTTTATGCAGCAGATGGCTGACCGGGCGGCGGAAAGCGGCGTGGATGTTCTGTACATTTCCACGGAACTGTCCCGGTATGATCTGATGGTGGATACCATTTCAAGGCTGAGTTATGAGATCCATCAGGGGGATCTGGACAAGGCAGTTTCTGTTATGTCCATCATGACAGGAGAAAACGGAGCAGATCTGGAATCACTGAAAGATGAGCTTAACTGGTACCGGGGAAGAATCAGCGAGCATCTGTATATCCTGGATCAGGAAGTGGTATCAGAATATACGGAGTCCATGGAGGAAGCTTCCGCGGGGGATGTCCTGGCTGAACTGATTCGTTCTATTGTAAGAGACGGCGTCCATAAACCGGTGGTATTCATTGATAATATTGAGAATATTCTTTCTGTGGAAGATTCTGAGGATATCAAACCTCTGATGGAAGGTATCCGGAGACTGGCCGGTGAGCTGGGCATTCCGATCATCATGTCTTATGGATACGCCCAGGCGGAAAGCGAGACGGAAATGAGCAGTGAAGAGAGTGAATTCCATGCGCTGCTGGGAAATATGTGTGATGTCTATATGGAACTGCAGTATGCAGATATGATCACAGAAGATTCCGTGGAGATCACGGAAGAGGATATCCAGGAAATGGTAGAAGAGGGCGATACATTGTTGATCAATGTCCTCCTTCACAGAAACCGCCGTCCTCTGCGGGCGTCCTGTCAGATTCAGGGAACACCGAAATTCAATTATTTTGAAGAGTAAACAGAAAGACAGAATTGAATGGATGTGTGCATCAAAGACAGAATTGAAAAAATGATAACATAAGAAACTGCCGCAGGCATATGCGGGCTGTACAAAAAGAGTACATGATATTCAGTACAGCCGGTATACCTGCGGCAGTTTTTTGATGGGGTTCGTTATCTGCCCGACAAGAAAAAGATGCCCGTCTAATATCCCAGATCGTCAGTGACGGCTTCCACCTTATCACTGATGCGTCCCAGTTCCTCTGTTGGTTCGTAGTCTTTTGTTCCATAGAGATATTCATGGGCTTTGACTGTGTTGGAGTAAACTGTCAGCGGGAATCCATAGTAAATGCCGCCGTAACGTTCATCCACAGAATCAAAAGGATAGGCCTGGGAATCTACGATGCTGTAGCGGAGAAGGCCCATGGCAAGGGAAGTCATATCTCCCGTGGACAGGCTGGTCTTACACTGCGGGATCACCGTGTCGGCCAGAGCTTTTAATTTCCATGGCTGTTGTTTTACCTTTTTCACGATGCCTTCCACCACAAGCCGCTGATGATTGGCTCTCTCATGATCTCCGCCTTCCATGTAGCGGATACGGGAATAGGCAACGGCCTGATTGCCGTCGAAAGTATAAGTACCGGTTTTTTCAAATTTCGGAGAATCGCCTCCGTTGATCTTGTTCATATTTCCGATATAATCGTTGAGGTTATCCAGCTCTTTCTCACTCTTGATGGTGAGTTCAATGCCGCCTACGATGTCCACAGCGTCGGCCAGAGCTTTAAAATTCACGGTGGCGAAGTCAGTGATATTCAAATCCAGGTTCCTGTTGATGGTGTTGATGGCCTGTTCCGGACCGCCGTAGGCGTAGGCCGCATTAATCTTGTCATAGTCGCCGTCAATGCTAACGTAAGTGTCTCGGTAAATGGACATCAGTTTGACAGCCTTGGTAGATTTATTGATGCTGGCAATGATAATGCTGTCTGTCCGGGAACCTACGTCCTTGATCTCGTTATCCTGATTGTCCACGCCAAACAGAGCGATGGTCTGATAATCGTCCATGTTGCTGTCCTTATCATTGACAACGATATCGTCCATGTTCAGGTCATATTTCTGGATCCGCCCGAAGGAGGAGCGAAGAAATAAAAAGAACAGGACAACAATGATCAGAATCAGAAGGATGAGCGGCAGAAGTATCCTGCCGAGACACCCCCGTTTCTTTTTGGGACCGGAAGAACGGCTGCCATTTCTGCTGGTACTGCTTCCGGAAGAAACAGTGCCGGAACTGCCGGAACGGTTCTCCGGCTGGCTGCGGAACGCTTCCTGTGACCGTGTGCCGGATTCCTGCCGCCGGGACCGGGCGCCGGTACCTGTCTGAGAGGAAGTTTCTTCCCGAGAGTCGGCCCGTGTTTTCTTTTTGTGTCCGTCGTCCAACTGCCGGTATGAGGCGTTCTGAGCGGAACGGTAACTCAGTGAGCTTTTGGAACGTTTTTTGCTGTGTTTATTGGATGAGGATGATTGCATGATGCACCTCTCTTTTCTGTGATGTCTGACTAATATATTGGCACGTTCCCCTTTCCTGGTTAAACAGAATGGGGAGCGTGCCGATATATTAATATGCGTTTTTGTTTACAAATCCTTTAAATACTGTGAGAAACAGAATCTTAATGTCGAAGGACAGTGTCCAGTTCTCAATATAGAAAATATCATGTTCAATCCGGCCTTCGATGGATGTGTCGCCGCGGAAACCGCAGACCTGCGCCCAGCCGGTCATACCCGGACGAACCTGATGTTTGATCATGTATCTCGGAATTTCTTCTTTGAACTTTTCTACAAAAAGCGGGCGCTCCGGTCTCGGGCCGATGAGACTCATATCGCCTTTGATGACATTAAAAAGCTGTGGAAGTTCATCGATGCTGGTCTTCCGGATGATCCGTCCCACCGGAGTAACCCGGGGATCATTGTGGGTAGTCCAGGCCGTCTTTTCTTTGGAAGGAGGCTGTACGCCCATGGAGCGGAACTTGTACATTTTAAAAGGTTTATTGTGGAGTCCCACTCGTTCCTGACAGAAAATGATTGGTCCCGGCGAGCTTTTCTTCACCAGAATAGCGACCACCAGCATGACCGGAGAGAAGATAACGATACATACCAGGGAACCGACGATGTCAATGGCTCTCTTGATAAACTTGTTGACCGTGTTGGTCAGTGGCACATTTCTTATGTTGATGACGGGAAGCCCGTTCAGATCTTCGGTGACCGGATTGGTGGTGATGAACTTATAGTAATCCGGAACAAACTTGGTATGAACGCCGGATTTTTCACACATATTAACAATGTCTTCCAGCTTGTAGTATTCTTTCAGACTCAGTGTGATAGCCACTTCATCCATGGCCGTATTCTGCAGGTACTTTTCCAGATCCCTGATCTTGCCGATGCAGAAGATGTTTTTGTACTGAAAGTTCTCATTGAGGTTATCGTCAAAAATGCCGTGTATCATGTAGCCCCATTGCGGATTCGCCTTGATCCGGTCGATATATGCCTCCGCCGCGGCGCTGAAACCGATGATGATGATATGTTTCAGATTGTGACCGCTCCGGCGGGCTCTCTGCAGGAAACTTTTGATGAGGAAGCGTTCCAGCAGAGTGGCAGCCATGCTGACAATATAGAAGGTGGCGATCAGGCTTCTCGGCACATGTTCTATTTTCATAAAGAAAATGTAAATGAACAGAAACAGGATGCCGCAGGTATTGGCCTTGATCAGATTCTTGTATTCCGCTGACTGATTCTGGTAGCGTTTGGGCTTGTAAAGATTAAATTTGGCATATAAAATAAGATAAGCCAGAACGAGAACAATAAGCATGCCCTGGTACTGCCACAACTGCCGGTAAAAAGATACCGGAGGCAGAAACAATCCAAACAAATATTTTGTAAATGGATTCTTAAAGCGGATGTAATAGCTGAAACAGAACGAACAATAAATAACTACGGCATCAATGACCACGTGAAGCCGGTTAAAGTACTTTTGATTCTCTTTAATCATAATGTTACCCTTACTGATCCGGACATATGCCGGCTTAAAACAAAAAGTGACTGGTTTCCTTTCCTTATTATATAATAATTTGCGGGAAATTAACAGCAATTTACACTGGGATAATTTACAGTGAATTGCAAACCTGCTCCGTAAAGAATCGAAACTGTTGTACGGACAGGAAAATTGTTCTAATCTATCATACAATAGAATAAATTATTCCACAATATTTATTTTGTGATTTTTTACTGAAAAAAGCAGAGAAGGTGGAAAGTCGTGGGAACGACCATTCTTTCAACATAAAAATGACACAATTTATTCACATATCATTGCTAAGATATGCATATCAGATCGAAAGAAAGGGGTTTGCGATATGAGCGAATTTGATTATAACAATACAAATGACAGTCTGAATACTAACAATATCGGGGATGACCCGAAGAATGACGAGGCAGGCGGCAGCTTCCATGAAGATGCATCTGTAAATCATCCGGATAACGGAACCGGAACGGAGGCTTCTGCGGGAACCGGCGGCGCTTCTTATGGAGCAGCCGGTCAGGAGACCGCAAAAGAGGATAGTCCGGTGGAAAATGGTCTTTATCATTATGCCGGAGATCCATATAAAGAAGAAACCAATGCTGCCGGCCAGGATGGCCGGAATCCCAGATATCAGTATCACGGTCAGCAGAGTGGCCAGCAGAACGCCTCTTTTGGAGACGGCGGCCAGCAGACATCCGGCGGGTTCTACAGTGGAAATGGATCGCAGGATGCACAGTACGGCAGCTCCTATGATGACGGCGGTCAGCAGTACTACAGCAATATCCCCGAGGAACCGGATAAAAAGAAAGGTGCCGTGGGAAAGAAGATCGCAAAGATTGCAGGAGCGGCCCTGCTGTTCGGCGTGGTTGCCGGCGTCGGTTTTGCGGGAGTGTCTATCGCGAGAGACCGTCTGATTCCGGCGGCGACACAGAGAGTGGAGACGACCACTGTACAGGATAACGGTTCCTCAGGTAGCTCCGATGCGGCGGCAGAAGATGTGTCCAATGTTGTGGATGCAGTAATGCCTTCGGTGGTTTCCATCACCAGCAAAACACAGGTTTCCAATTATTTCTTCGGAACACAGGAGTCCGAGGGCGCCGGTTCCGGATTTATTCTGGCAAAGACCGACGATACGCTGATGATTGCCACAAATAATCACGTAGTGGAAGGCGCCACAGCTCTTACGGTAGGATTTTCTGACGGAACCACAGCAGATGCCGCCATCGTTGGAACTGATTCCGATGCGGATCTGGCAGTGATCTCTGTCAATGCCAAGGATCTTTCTGATGATACATTATCGACGATCAAAATTGCGGTACTGGGAAGCTCCGATGATCTTAAGGTGGGAGAACCGGTCATTGCCATCGGTAATGCGCTGGGATATGGACAGTCCGTAACAACTGGTGTTGTCAGTGCCAAGGACAGAGAAGTTTCCTTCACAGACGGAACAATGACTCTTCTGCAGACAGATGCCGCCATCAACCCTGGTAACAGCGGCGGTGTTCTTGTCAACATGAATGGAGAAGTGGTCGGTATCAATAATGCGAAACTGGAAGATACTTCTGTAGAGGGTATGGGATATGCCATCCCGATCTCCACTGCGCAGACTACACTGGAGAACCTGATGAATGCCGGAAGTATTCCGGAAGGAGAGACCGCTTATCTGGGTATCCTCGGCAGAACGATCGATTCCCAGTACTCAGAAGCTCTCGGAATGCCGAGCGGTGTCTATGTATCTCAGGTAGTGGAAGGTTCACCGGCCGAGAAGGCAGGTATTGCAGCCGGCGATATCATTACCGGTTTTGAGGGCAATACCGTTTCTACCATGGATGGACTGAAAGACAGAATTTCAGCACAGAAGGCTGGTACGGAAGTAGAGATCACTCTGCAAAGAGCAAACCAGAATGGTACCTATGAGGAACAGACCGTAAAGGTAACTCTTGGCAAAGAGAGTGATTATGAGAAAAATAGCGAAGAAGCCACCGAAGAATCCACAACCACAGAAGAGGAATCTCAGCAGTACGGAACAGATCCATATGAGTATTACTACAATGGCGGCGGAAACGGCGGCGGAGATTACTACAGCAATCCATACGATTACTTCTTTAACTAAGGTGATCGGATTGAGAGAGGATTCTGCGGAAAGCAGAACCGTCATATTGACAGCAGCGGAAGCGTCAGTAAATCGAAATCCTTCTTGTATATACCATAAATAAAAAGACCGCTGCCTCACAGAATATCGAATCTGTGAGGCGGCGGTTTTGTCATGCCTCAATAAGTTTGTGTCTGATTACGTCTTTTATGCCTTGATTATTTCGCGAGAATTCCAAGGATCTTGTTGGAGCGTGCCACAAACTTGGTCATCTCTTCCGGTGCCAGTGGATGATTTGCCAGCTGGGCCAGATCATAAATCTGCTGACAGATCAGATCAGTGTTTTCGTTTTCTTCATTATTTAAAACGAACTGAACCAGATTGTTGTTGGCATTTAATATCAGTGTCTCGCCCTGGGCGCCCAGGCCGGTTTCACTTCTGCTCATACCGTACATTTCCATCATCTCTGCCATACGTCTTGTCTGTTCAGAAACAGTGATCATGGAAGAGATATCAGGGTTTTTCAATTTCTCCACCTTGACGATCAGATGTTCCTGGCTGGTGGCTTTCTTGAATAATTCAGCCAGCTTCTCCGTGGTCTCTTTCAGTTCATCCTCGGATACTTCTTCTTTGAAGTTATCGGTCAGGTCAGAGTCAATACGCAGGAAACGTACATCCGGGTTGGCCTGTTCCAGATGAGTGATGAAAGTATTGTCGATCGGATGGGTCAGATAAACGGCATCCATGTTGTTTTCTTTGAACATATTAATGTACTGGGACTGGGCAACGTCATCGGTGATATAGAAGACTTTGTTTTCGTAAGATTCTTTGCCTGCTTCCAGATATTCCGGCAGGGTAATATATTTACCTTCCATATTCTTGAAGATGATGTAATCCCGCATCTTCTCGTTAAATTTGACATCGCGGATGCAGCCGTATTTGATGAACGGACTGATGTCATCCCAGTATTTTTCGTAAGCTTCCCGGTCGGTCTTGCACATACCGGACAGCTTCTCGGCAACCTTTTTCGTGATATAATCTGAAATCTTCTTGACAAATCCGTCATTCTGCAGTGCGCTTCTGGAAACGTTCAGCGGCAGGTCCGGACAGTCGATACATCCTTTTAACAAGAGCAGGTATTCCGGAATTACCTCTTTGATATTGTCGGCAATAAATACCTGATTGTTGTACAATTTGATGGTTCCCTCAATGTTCTCGTACTGGGAGTTGATTTTCGGGAAGTAAAGAATACCCTTTAAGTTGAACGGATAATCCATGTTCAGGTGAATCCAGAACAGAGGCTCTCTGTAGTCATGGAAGGTATCCCGGTAGAACTCTTTGTATTCTTCCTCGGTACATTCATTCGGATGTTTGGTCCAGAGAGGATGGATCGTGTTGATTGGTTTTGGACCCTTGTCTTCCTCCTCTTCCTCTTCATCGTCCAGAGTGACTTCATGGTCTCCGCTCTCGTCATCGCTGCCGGAGGCCTCTTCACTCTTTTCTTCTGCGTTTTCGCCCTCAGCTGCGTCATCCTTTGTGTCGGTGGATTCATCCTTGGCGTCAACGTCTACCACATCCGGTGTCTCCTCTTTCTCAGGCTCCTCAGCGTCTTCGTTGGTGAAGTAGATTTCCACCGGCATGAAGGAGCAGTATTTCTCAAGAACTTCGCGAACACGGTATTCATTGGAAAATTCATAGCTGTCTTCATTGAGGTAGAGGGTGATCTCGGTACCGCGCTCGGTCCGGTCCCCGTCTTCCATGGAAAATTCTGTTCCGCCGTCACATTCCCAGTGTACCGGTTTTGCACCTTCTTTATAGGAAAGCGTGTCGATGGTAACTTTATCTGCAACCATGAAAGCGGAATAAAATCCTAAACCGAAGTGACCGATAATCTGCTCTTCGTTGGTTTTATCTTTATATTGAGCAAGAAAGGCTTCTGCGCCGGAAAAGGCAATCTGATTGATGTATTCGTCCACCTCATCTTCGGTCATACCGATACCGTTATCAATGAACTTGATGGTTTTATCTTCCGGGCTGACAAGAACATCCACTCTGTATTTGTTGCCTTCCGGTTCTTCAAATTCGCCGATGACGGATAATTTTTTTAATTTGGTTACGGCATCACAGCCATTGCTGACCAGCTCACGAATGAAAATATCATGGTCGGAGTAAAGCCATTTCTTAATAATAGGAAAAATGTTTTCGCTGTTAATTGATAAACTTCCCTGCTTTGCCATAATAGCATCTCCTTTTTTGATTTGATGATAATCCGCGCCGCAGTGACGCGGAATTGTTGACATACAGTTACTGTGTGAACAGTAACGACATATGAGGTCCGCTAAAAGTGAAAAAGAGCGGGCTTTGGATAATATACTAATACCAAAAAAAATGAATGTCAAGAGAAAATTAGCACTCATTAGAAATGAGTGCTAATAATAATGGGAAATATTATTTTTTGCAGGAAAGCTGCCGGTACAAAAGGTTTTTAAAAAATTGAAACACTATTTTTTAAAATTCTTAAAATATTGTTTTGTCTCTCTGACCACAATACCGCTCAGGGCCAGCAGGGCAATCAGGTTAGGGATTGCCATGAGACCGTTGAAGATATCGGCGATGGTCCATACGGCGGATACAGTCATGTAAGGGCCGATGAACACGCAGGCGATATAGAGCCAGCGGAATACTTTCACTGCCTTGGCGTTATTGTGGGACAGGTAGTCCAGACAACGCTCACTGTAATAGTCCCATCCGAGAATGGTCGTGAATGCAAAGAACACGAGACACATCATTAATAGGAAGGAAGAGACTTGCGCCGGGAACGGGAGTCCCACCTGGAAGGCTCTTGTGGTAACGTCCACACCGTCGAGACCCACATTCCAGGAACCGGTGATGACGATGGACAGACCGGTCATGGTGCAGATGATAATGGTGTCAATGACAGTTCCCAGCATGGAGATAAGGCCCTGTCTTACCGGTTCATTGGATTTGGCAGCGGCAGCGGCGATCGGAGCGCTTCCGAGACCGGATTCGTTGGAGAAAATACCCCGGGCGATACCTTTCTGCATGGCTACGATCATGGCGCCCAGCGCACCGCCGGCAGCGGCGCGGAGACCGAAGGCTCCCTGTACGATTTCCACGATGGCGCCTGGAATCCTTTCATAATTAAGAATGAGAATCAGCAGCGCCACAGCCACGTAGGCGATGGCCATGAACGGCACAATAACCTGGGAAACCGTGGAGATTCTCTGAATACCGCCGATGATAACGAAGGCAACGATCACGGTCAGAATAATTCCGGCGATGACCACAGCCCAGGAATATTCCCGTCCGAACAGGGAAACTGTGTTGACACTCTCCGGGTCAAAGAAATTTTTGACCGCGCTTGTGATACCGTTGATCTGTGTAAATGTACCAATTCCCATCAGACCGACACAGACGCCGAAGAAGGCAAAGATTTTACCCAGCCAGCGCCACTGTTTTCCCATACCATTTTCAATATAGTAGAACGGTCCGCCTACCACATGGCCGTCTTCTGCGACAGTCCGGTATTTGATGGCCAGAAAGCCTTCGGTATATTTGGTTGCGGTACCGACCACAGCGGCCATGATCATCCAGAACAGGGCGCCTGGTCCCCCGGCTACGATGGCGGTGGCGACACCGACGATATTTCCGGTGCCGATGGTGGCCGAGAGGGCGGTACAGAGAGCGGCAAAACTGGAAATCTCGCCGTCTCCTTCGTGCTCTTCGTTGGCAAACATATATTTTACGGCCAGGATGAGTCTGCGAACCTGCAGTCCGCGCAGACGGATGGTAAGATAAATACCGGTTGCCATGATCATGACAATCAGCGGTACGCCCCATACGACGTTGTCGATGGAGGATAAAATGTTGTTGATGGTGTCAAACATTTTTTGATACTTCCTTTCTTCTGTTGTACTGTGGAATTCCGCCATCTGTGATTCAGCAAAAACAGGGAGAAATAAATAAGAATCTAAAGATATAGAAAGAACAGGGTCTTTGAGACGTTCTGGTGAACTGTCACATTCATGTTCAAACCTTGAATGCAGAAAGAAATTCAGACAATCATTGGCGGGATCATGGATGTACCGTCATACCAGTATGTGTACATAAAAAAAGAGCCGAAAAACTTCCAGCCCTCCAAAGAAAAACATGCATTTACATATTCTGTCCTTTTGCCTGAGAGATTAGCAGGAAACCCTGCCGTACACCTTCGGCGCTTTACCGCCGGCCTTGGCCGATTGCCGGATGAGTTCACATGAAATGCTTCTCCTTTTTAAAATCGGCACCGGAGCCGGTAAAGACTCTCCAGAGTAATGCTGTATTTATAGCGAATGGAAAAATACTATCACATAATATTCAGAAAGGCAAGATTTTTTGAGAAAAAATTAAAACTTTATTACGAAAATTGCAGGAAAAGAAAGAAAAATTGTAAAAATAACAGGAGGATACTATTTTCTGTCATCGAAAAAAATGGAAATGCAGGTGAAAATATAAAAAACTGCATCTTCATAAAATATGTGTCGAAAAAATTAAAATAATGAATAATTCGGGAAATGTATCGGAAAAAAATTAAATATATGATAGAATATACTTAATAAAATTAAGTGTGAGCAGGTGCCTTTGGAGACTGTTCACGGGGAAGAAACGGGAGGTTATTATGGAAAGAGCAGAAGAATTAAGAAAACTTTGTGCCGAACAGGGAATCCGTATGATTGACTTTAAAATGACAGATCTGGACGGTCGGTGGCGCCATATCACCATTCCGGTGGAGCGTTTCAACGAAGATATTTTTGTTCAGGGCATCGGCTTTGACGGATCCAATTACGGATACGCACCGGTGGAAAAAAGCGACATGGTATTTATTCCGGACCCGGCCACGGCGGTCATCGATCCCTTTGTGGAGATTCCAACCCTGACCATGTGCGGCAATGTGTGCGTGATCGGCGAGGAAAACCGGCCCTTTGATCAGTATCCGAGAAATGTGAGCCTGCGTGCGGTGGAGTACATGAAGAAACAGGGCATTGCTGATGAAATGCTCATCGGCCCGGAATTTGAATTTCATTTATTTGACAACGTAAGTTATTCGGTATCTCCGCAGAAGACTTCCTTCACCATCGACACGGCGCAGGCGTCCTGGAACAGCGGAAAAGAAAGCCCGTATAATAACGGTTTTCAGGTGCCTGCCGGAGGTGGTTATCATATCGCTGCCCCGCAGGATATCGCTTATAACCTGAGAAGTAAAATGTGTATTCTTCTGGAAAACTGGGGCGTGGACGTAAAGTACCACCATCATGAGGTGGGCGGCTCCGGCCAGATGGAGATTGAAGTAGAACTGGGCGATATGGTGGATATGGCGGACAAGACAATGATCATCAAATACGTCATCAAAAATACCGCTGTGCAGGCCGGCAAGACCGCCACTTTCATGCCGAAGCCCATTCACTGGGAGGCCGGCAATGGTATGCATGTTCATATGCTTTTGAAAAAAGACGGAAAACCAGTCTTTTACGATAAGGACGGATATTCCGGTTTAAGCCAGACTGCCCATTACTTTATCGGCGGGCTGCTGAAGCACATCGCATCCCTCTGTGCCCTCACCAACCCGTCCACCAACTCTTTCAAACGTCTGGTTCCGGGCTTTGAGGCTCCGGTAACGGTGGGCTACGCCACATCCAACCGAAGTGCGGTCATCCGCATCCCGGCCTACGCCAAATCTCCGGAGACCAAACGCTTTGAACTGCGCAACCCGGACGCCACCGCAAACCCGTACTACGCCTACGCTGCTATCCTTATGGCAGGTATCGACGGCGTTATCAACAAGATCGATCCATCTGCCTGTGGCTGGGGTCCTTACGACTTTAACCTCTACGATCTGTCCGAGGAGGAAAAAGCCAAAATCGAATCTCTGCCAAAGACCCTGGAGGAAGCCCTCGACGCCCTGGAAGCTGACCACGACTATCTGACCGCCGGCGGCGTCTTTCCGGAGCGGCTCATCGAAATCTGGATCGACCGCAAACGCCGGGAAGCCCTGGAGCTGTCCCAGATACCGAATCCGGCGGAATTTAAAAAATATTATGATCTGTAATGCTGTTGGCACGAGCCGGGTGTTTCTGCATCCGGCTTAAAATTTACATTTCAAAAAGAACAAATGTTCTAAAATGCCTATACATTTGAGAAGGGGTGTGGTATACTTTGGGGAAAGAACGGTTATTTTTCTTATTATCAAAAAATGAGAATTGTAGTTATATATCATTAAGGAAAGAGTATTAAAAAACTGCAAAGGAGAAGTATCGTATGGACCATTTCGAATTAGTATCAGATTTTGCCCCCACTGGCGATCAGCCCCAGGCCATTGAACAGCTGGTGAAAGGGTTTAAAGAGGGTAATCAGTTTGAGACGCTGCTGGGCGTTACCGGGTCCGGCAAGACATTTACCATGGCCAATGTCATTCAGCAGTTAAATAAGCCGACGCTGATCCTGGCGCATAACAAGACGCTGGCGGCGCAGCTTTACAGCGAGTTTAAAGCATTTTTCCCGCACAATGCGGTGGAATATTTTGTCTCCTACTACGATTATTATCAGCCGGAGGCTTATGTGCCGTCCACGGACACCTATATTGAGAAAGATTCGTCGATCAACGATGAGATTGATAAGCTGCGGCACAGCGCCACGGCGGCGCTCATCGAGCGGAAAGATGTCATTGTGGTGTCATCGGTTTCCTGTATTTACGGTATTGGTAGTAAGAAGGATTACGAGGAGATGATGATTTCTCTGCGGCCGGGTATGGAGATTGACCGGGATGAAGTTGTGCGGAGACTGATCGATATTCAGTATGTGAGAAATGAACTGGATTTTAAGAGAGGAAGCTTCCGGGTGCGGGGGGACGTGCTGGAGATTCTGCCGGTTTCTACCTTCGAGGACGCCATCCGGGTGGAGTTTTTCGGTGATGAGATTGACAGGATCGTGCAGGTGGATATCCTCACCGGAGAGATCAAGGCCAGTCTGAATTTTGCGGCTATTTTCCCTGCATCTCATTATGTGGTGCCGCAGGAACAGATTGACCGGGCGGTGGTGACTATCAGGGAAGAACTGGAAGAGAGGGTGGCGTGGTTCAAGGAACATGACCAGCTGCTGGAGGCTCAACGGATTGCGGAGCGGACGAACTTTGATATAGAGATGCTGAAGGAGACAGGCTTTTGCTCCGGTATCGAGAATTATTCCCGGCATCTGACAGGGCTGGCGCCGGGAGAAGCACCGTATACACTGATCGACTTCTTCGGAGATGATTTTCTGATGATCGTGGATGAGTCCCATATCACCATCCCCCAGGTGCGGGGAATGTATGCCGGCGACCGTTCGCGGAAACAGACGCTGGTGGACTACGGGTTCCGTCTGCCGTCGGCATTGGACAACCGTCCGCTGAATTTCTCCGAGTTTGAGGAACATATTGATCAGATGCTTTTTGTATCTGCTACGCCGAATGTATATGAGGATGAGCATGAGATGCTCCGGGCAGAGCAGATTATCCGGCCGACAGGGCTGCTGGATCCGCCGATTGATGTGCGCCCGGTGGAAGGACAGATTGACGACCTGATCAGTGAGATCAATAAGGAAGTGGAGAAAAAGCATAAGATTCTGGTGACGACTCTGACCAAACGGATGGCGGAGGATCTGACTTCTTATATGAAAGAACTGGACATCCGGGTGAAGTATCTGCACTCAGATATTGATACTCTGGAGAGAATCGAGATCGTGCGGGATCTGCGTATGGACGTTTTTGATGTGCTGGTGGGGATCAACCTGCTCAGAGAGGGATTAGATATTCCGGAAGTGACGCTCATTGCCATACTGGATGCCGATAAGGAAGGATTCCTCCGTTCCGAGACTTCACTGGTGCAGACCATCGGCCGGGCGGCCCGGAACGTTGACGGACATGTGATCATGTACGCCGATACCATTACCGATTCTATGAAGGCAGCCATCAGTGAGACAGAGCGTCGACGGAAGATTCAGATGGAGTATAATGAGGAACACGGCATCACGCCGCAGACCATCCAGAAAGCGGTCCGGGATGTGATATCCATTACCAACGATGAGGAGAAGGAAGAAACCGGCCGGGGACTGAAGAAAGATTTCGAGTCCATGGATAAGAAAGAATTAAAAGAAATGATTGCTCAGCTCACCAAAAAGATGAACCGGGCGGCGGCGGAACTGAACTTCGAGGAAGCGGCTGTGCTGCGTGATGAGCTGAAAAAATATAAGATTGCTTTGAGAGATTTTGATTAACTGGTGTGCAAAAAGCCAAAAAAACAGAATAGTCTTGCAAAATATTTTATAAGAAGGTAAGATACCAAAAGCAGTTATAACAAGAACACAGAGCTTAGTGTACTGGCACATTCATTGGAAAATGAACATGTCGGTACACTAATATATTTCCGGGGCTGAACTGTCCGCAGGACGTTTTGCCGGGAAATGTATGAAGCTTATGCAGCGGTCAGCAATCTGACCGGTAAAGGGAGAGATACATGAGCGAAAAGAAAGAATATATTCGGATTCGGGGAGCCAGAGAGCATAACCTGAAGAATATTGATGTAAATATACCGAGAAATGAATTCGTGGTGCTGACGGGACTGAGCGGCTCCGGAAAGTCATCCCTTGCCTTCGATACTATTTACGCGGAAGGACAGCGGCGATACATGGAGTCTCTGTCTTCCTACGCGAGACAGTTCCTGGGGCAGATGGAGAAACCGGATGTGGACGATATTCAGGGACTGTCCCCGGCCATTTCCATTGATCAGAAATCCACCAACCGGAATCCGCGTTCTACGGTGGGAACGGTGACGGAGATTTATGACTATCTCCGTCTGCTTTATGCCCGGGTGGGCATCCCGCACTGTCCGAAATGTGGCAAAGTCATCGAAAAGCAGACGGTGGATCAGATTGTGGACACCCTGATGGCGCTGCCGGAGCGGACAAAGATCCAGCTGCTGGCGCCTATTGTCCGGGGAAGAAAGGGAGAGCACGTGAAGATTCTTGACAATGCCAGACGCAGCGGTTATGTCCGGGTGCGTATTGACGGGAATCTCTATGATCTGTCTGAGGAGATCAAGTTAGAAAAAAATAAAAAGCATAATATAGAGATTGTGGTAGACCGTCTCATTATCAAAGAAGGCATTGAGCAGCGGCTGACAGACTCCGTGGAGACGGTCATGGGACTGACCGGCGGCCTGCTTTTGGTGGATGTCAACGGGAAACCGATGAATTTCAGCCAGAGCTTTTCGTGCCCGGACTGCGGTATCAGTATTGATGAGATTGAGCCGAGAAGTTTTTCTTTTAATAATCCTTTTGGCGCCTGCCCGGTCTGCCATGGTCTGGGATTTAAAATGGAATTTGATGTGGACCTGATGATCCCGGATAAAAGACTCAGCATCGCTGAGGGAGCCATCACTGTTCTCGGATGGCAGTCCTGTACAGATCCGAAGAGCTACACGAGAGCCATTCTGGATGCCCTGGCAGAGGAGTATGGATTTGACCTCAACACTCCATTCCAGGATCTGCCGGAAGACATTCAGGACATGCTGATTCACGGAACAAACGGCAGAGAAGTGACAGTACATTATAAAGGAAAACGGGGTGAGGGCTATTATGACGTAGCCTTCGAGGGACTTATCAAAAATGTACAGAGACGATATCGGGAGAACCATTCGGAAAGGCAGAAGGCCGAGTATGAGAATTTTATGACAGTAACCCCTTGTGACGCCTGCCACGGACAGAGACTGAAAGAGGAATCTCTGGCTGTTACCGTGGGCGATTATAATATTGCCGAGCTGACCGATCTTTCTGTGAAACGATTGATGGAATTTTTCAGAGATATACAGCTTACAGACCGTCAGCTTATGATCGGGAAACAGATTCTCAGGGAAATACGGGGAAGAATCGGGTTCCTCAACGATGTGGGCCTTGATTATCTGAGCCTTTCCCAGGCCACCGGCACGCTTTCCGGCGGAGAAGCCCAGAGAATCCGCCTTGCCACGCAGATTGGTTCCGGTCTGGTGGGCGTGGCTTATATCCTTGACGAGCCGAGCATCGGCCTTCATCAGAGAGATAATGATAAATTGATTCACGCCTTAAAAAGTCTTCGGGATCTGGGAAATTCACTGATCGTGGTAGAACACGATGAAGATACCATGCTGGCAGCGGATTACATCGTGGATATCGGACCGGAAGCCGGAGAATATGGCGGTGAAGTGGTTGCAACGGGAACGGCGGAAGAACTGATGCGTAATCCGAATTCCATCACCGGGGAGTATTTAAGCGGCAAACGAAAGATTCCGGTGCCAAAAGAGCGGAGAAAGCCGACCGGCTGGCTGACGGTAAAGGGAGCCGCAGAGAATAATCTGAAAAATATCAATGTGAAGTTTCCTCTGGGGGTACTGACCTGTGTGACCGGTGTGTCCGGTTCCGGAAAGAGCTCTCTGATTAATGAAATATTATATAAAAAGCTGGCCTGCATGCTGAACCGGGCGCGGATCAAACCGGGAAAACACAGGGATATTGTGGGAGTGGAACAGCTGGATAAAATTATTAATATCGATCAGTCTCCGATCGGCCGGACGCCCCGTTCTAACCCGGCCACCTATACCGGCGTTTTTGATCATATCCGGGAATTGTTTGCCATGACCAAGGATGCCAAGGCCAGAGGATATGACAAGGGACGATTCAGTTTCAACAAAAAAGGCGGACGCTGCGAAGCCTGCGCCGGAGACGGTATTATCAAAATAGAAATGCATTTTCTGCCGGATGTCTATGTACCGTGTGAAGTATGTCACGGACAGCGGTATAACCGGGAGACGCTGGAAGTAAAATATAAAGGGAAAAACATTTATGAGGTTCTCGATATGACGGTGGAGGAGGCCTGCCGGTTCTTTGACAGTCTGCCATCCATTCGCAGAAAGATCGAGACCCTTCGTGATGTGGGACTCGGTTATATTAAGCTGGGACAGCCGTCCACAACTCTTTCCGGCGGTGAGGCACAGCGGGTGAAACTGGCCACCGAACTTTCCCGCCAGAGTACAGGAAAGACCATCTATGTGCTGGACGAGCCGACCACCGGTCTGCATTTTGCGGATGTTCATAAACTGACGGAGATTTTGCAGCGGCTGACAGAAGGCGGCAACACCGTTGTGGTCATTGAACATAATCTGGAAGTCATCAAGACGGCAGATTATATTATAGATATGGGACCGGAAGGCGGCGAGGGCGGCGGAACCGTTGTCACTGCCGGAACGCCGGAAGAGGTGGCCGCGGTGCCGGAATCCTACACAGGACAGTATTTGAAAAAGTATCTGATCAGATAAAAGATGAGATCAGATGGGGAAGCCGCGGGCTGCAGATTTTGGGTATAAATCCGGCGAAAAGATACGGATATGGCCCAGGAAGCCCGTATTATGCGGTTTTTCACGGGCAGATCCCGCATAGAGGTTGATTATTTCACCGGAAACCTGTATATTTGAGGAAGAAATAAAAAATATTTTTAAGAAGATGGAGATGGAATGGACGAAAAAATAAAAGCTTTATTGGTTGGCGTCAACTTAAAGGACGACCCTGATTTTGAAACTGCATTGAAAGAACTGGAAAGCCTTGCGGAAGCCTGCAACATGGAGGTTGTGGGTGTGGAGACACAGAATGTGGATCAGATCAACACCGGTGTCTATGTGGGTACCGGAAAGGTGGACGAGATTAAGGCAGCGGCGCATATGCTTGAGGCGGACGTAGTTATTTTTGATAACACGCTTTCTCCCATGCAGCTTCGGAATCTGAAAGATATTATTGAGAGACCGATTCTGGACCGGACCAATCTGATTTTGCAGATTTTCTCGTCCAGAGCACAGACCCGGGAAGCGAAGATTCAGGTGGAGACAGCGAGACTGCAGTACGAACTGCCGAGACTGACAGGAATGGGTGAGATCTTAAGCCGTCAGGGAGGAACCAGCGGCGGTATGTCCAACCGTGGCGCCGGTGAGACAAAGCTGGAGCTTGATAAACGGAAGATCCGCCACCGCATTTCCGAGTTGAAAAAAGAGCTGAAAGTGGTGGAGAAAAACCGCAAAACCCAGAGAAAGCGCCGTCTGATTCAGGGAATTCCTCAGGTGGCGCTGGTGGGATACACCAACGCCGGTAAATCCACGCTGATGAACGCCCTTCTCGACAAGTACGAGCAGAAGGATGAGAAGAAGGTTCTGGCGGAAGATATGTTGTTTGCCACGCTGGATACCACTATCAGAAGCATCCATCTGCCGGACAAGAAAGAATTTCTTTTATCAGATACCGTTGGATTTATCAATAAGCTTCCCCATAATCTGGTGCAGGCCTTTCATTCCACCTTGGAAGAGGTTAAATATGCGGATCTTCTGCTGGAAGTGGTGGATTATTCCGATGAGAATCACAAAGAACAGATGCAGGTGACCGCCGATACTCTCCGGGAGCTGGGAGCGGAGCAGATCCCATGTATTCATGTTTATAATAAATGTGATGGTCTCATAGATCCGCTTCCGCAGATCAGGGGAGATAATATTTACATGGCAGCCAAAAAAGGAATCGGGCTGGAAGAATTGATCGAGATGATTTCCAGCCACATTTATCAGGATTATGTGGATTGTGTGATGCTGATTCCTTATACAGAAGGGGCTCTTGTTTCCTATTTCAGTGAAAATGCAACCATCAGAGATACGGAATATCTCGCCGAGGGAACAAAGATCACCATGAATTGTCTCCTGAAAGATTTAAAGAAGTACAAACAGTATGTAGTAATATGAAGCAAAGGGTTCCGGAACAGACATAGAACTGGTTTTGGAACAAAAGAGAAAAGAGGAGAAAGTATGAAACTAAAAGATAAATACCGGCAGATTAAAAAAGAAGCCGGGGCTTGTGTCATTGCCCTCATCGTTCTCATTGTATTTTGGACGGTGGCAGGATTTGGCGTCAGCCATCTGGACATTACCGTGTACCATACTCCGCTCTGGGCCATCACCGGGTGTATCGGCACATGGATTTTTTCCATTATCATGGTAGTCTGGATGGTAAAAAAAGTATTTAAAGATTTTGATTTAGATGATGAGGATGAGAACAATGAGCGGTAATATCTGGGGGCTGCTGCCGGTATTTATTTTTATGATGGCCATGCTGGCAGTCAGCATTTATTTGAGAAGAGCTGCGGCTAAAAAAGGTTCCGGTAATTTTTTAAATGAATATTTTACCGGTTCCAGAAGTCTGGGAGGCTTTGTTCTGGCCATGACAACTGTGGCCACTTACAGTTCGGTCAGTTCCTTTGTGGGCGGTCCGGGACAGGCCTGGGATATTGGATTTGGATGGATCTACATGTCTGTGGTACAGGTAACGGCACTTTTTCTGGTGCTGGGAATCCTTGGCAAAAAGATGGCGATCGTTTCCAGAAAGATTGATGCGGTCACGGTCATTGATGTGATCCGTCACAGGTATCAGTCTGATGCGCTGGCAAATTTATCAGCCGTTATTATCGTGCTGTTCTTTTCTGCCACCATGGTAGCGCAGTTCGTGGGCGGCGCCAAGCTTTTTGAGGCTGTGACCGGTTATTCTTATGTAATAGGTCTGGTAGTCTTCGGCCTGGTGGTGGTTATTTATACCGCCGTGGGCGGTTTCCGTGGAGTGGCGGTGACCGATGCTCTCTGCGCCATCGCTATGCTTGTGGGCATGTTTATTCTTCTGGTGGGTATCCTGAAAGCGGGAGGCGGCTATGAAGCCATCATGGAGCAGATCACCGTCCGCCGGCCGGAACTGCTGGAACCGCTGTCGGGAGGAAATATGCCGTATACCCTGTACATTTCCCAGTGGATGCTGGTTGGTATTTTTACTGTGGGACTTCCCCAGTCGGTGGTGCGCTGTATCACTTATAAAGATACGAAATCACTGCACCGTGCCATCATCATCGGTACGGTTGTCATTGGCGCCATGAATATCGGCATGAACTTTATCGGAGTCCTGTCTCAGGGGATTTTGACAGAAGATCTGGCAGCGTATGGAAACAGCGTGGATAACATTATGCCGCTGGCTATTGTCCGCTCTCTGTCACCGCTGGTGGCAGGTATTACCATCATCGGACCGATCGCAGCGTCCATATCCACCATATCGTCTCTGCTTTTGACGGCGACTTCTTCTATTATAAAGGATGTTTACATGTATGAAAAAGAGAAGCGTCAGAAGAAAATATCGGAGAAGAAGACCAGCATGCTCAGTCAGCTTTGTACTCTGGTGCTGGGACTGATCATTTTCTTTATCTCGATTAATCCGCCAGATGTCATCTGGAAGATCAACATGTTTGCCTTCGGCGGACTGGAAACAGCATTTTTCTGGGTGTTTGTTCTTGGTATGTTCTGGAAAAAGGCCAACAAAACCGGAGCCATCTGGGCCATGGCCGGAGGAACGATCGTGTATTGCGTGACTATGCTTCTTGGCATCGAAATCATGGAGATCCATCAGATCCTGATCGGCATCGTGGTTTCGCTGCTCTGCATGATCATCGGTTCCTATGTGGGTAAAGGTGTGGATAAAAAGACGCTGGGTACTTATTTTTGTGAATAAATGCAGCAAGGAAAAGGAGTAAAAAATGAATACAGAAAACTGGAAAAAAGATTACGAAGAATTTGAAAAAGTTACCAGAGATTTCTATGATGGAAAAGTTTCTGTCCCGGAATACAAAGGTTTCTCCGGCGGATTCGGAAGCTACGCACAGCGGGGCGGCAAGGCAAGCATGCTGCGTCTTCGCCTTCCGGGCGGAAGAGTGACAAAGGATAAGCTCAAATTTATCACTGACAGTATCCGTAAATACAATATTGATAAAGTACATTTTACAACCTGTCAGACCATTCAGCTTCATAATCTGAATGCTGATGCGGTCTGTTCCATCGCGGTGGAGGCCCTTGACCACGGGATCGTGACCCGGGGCGGCGGCGGAGACTTTCCAAGAAATGTGATGGTATCCCCACTTTCCGGTGTGGAACAGGGCGAGTACTTTGATGTCAGCCCGTATGCGGAAGCGGCAGCCGAGTACCTGATGACTCTGATTAAAACAGTAAAAATGCCTCGTAAGTTAAAAGTTGCATTTTCTAACTCCCCGGCTAACCGTACCCATGCCACCTTCCGTGATCTGGGATTTGTGGCAAGAGAGGACGGCACCTTTGATGTATACAGTGCCGGTGGCCTCGGTAACAATGCTAAGATGGGAGTGCTGGTGGCCGAAGGCGTGGAAGGCAGCAAGATCCTCTATTACATCCGCGCCATGGTAGACCTGTTTACCACCTACGGCAATTATGAGAACAGAGCCAAAGCCAGAACCCGATATATGCAGGACGTGCTGGGAGATAAGTACACAGAAGAATTTCAGAAAAAACTGGACGCAGTTTTTGCCAGCGGCGTCAATATGGATATTCCGGAAGAAAAAATTACGGCAGAAAATGTTCCGGCAGCAGAAAACGAGGCTGGCGCCCATGGCAAAACAGATGGTGCCGATGCTCCAATGCATGTGACAAAATCCGGTGACGGCAGTACCGTGGAAGACAGCCGTGTCACTGCGCAGAAACAGGACGGTCTGTACGCAGTGGAATATCATCCGATCGGCGGATGTCCAAATCCGGAGAAATTAATTGAAATTTATGACGCCATCAAAGATATGGATCAGGTAGAGCTTCGTGTGGCACCGGACGAAACGGTATATATCATCAACTGTACCGGAAACGAGGCGAAGAAGATCCTTGATGTCACCAATGACGGAGCGGCCAGTCTTTTTGAGACATCTGTTGCCTGCATCGGCGCTTCCATCTGTCAGGTGGGCGTCAGAGATTCTCAGAAGCTGCTGGCAACTCTTGTGGATGCAGCCAGAGAATGGAACTTCCCGGAGGGAACCCTGCCACGCATTCACATTTCCGGATGTCCGTCATCCTGCGGTACTCATCAGATCGGACGCATCGGATTCCGCGGCGGCATGAAAAAGGTGGATGGCAAACCGGTATCGGCTTTCGTTCTTTATGTCAATGGCAAAGAAGGAGAACCGGCACAGTTTGGTGAACAGCTGGGAACGATTCTTGAGGAAGAGATTCCGGCTTTCATGAAAGCCCTGGGTGAAGAAGTGGCAGCCAGCGGCAGGGACTTTGAGACCTGGTACACAGAGAATCCGGAAAAACTGAAAGAAATTGCAGCGCCGTATTTATAAAAATAAGAATATGTGTGGAAATCTTGTTCAGAAAATGTTACACTTCTTTAGATAAAAAGATTTTGATTGTCAAAAGAGGACAATCTTTGATAAACAATTACAGATAAACAGGAGGAAAGCCCATTGAAAAGAGAAACAGTCATTGTTATCGATTTCGGCGGACAGTACAATCAGCTGGTGGCGAGACGTGTCCGGGAATGTAACGTATACTGCGAAATTTATTCTTACAAAACGGATATCGAGACCATCAAAAAAATGAATCCAAAAGGAATTATTCTGACCGGCGGCCCGAACAGCTGCTACGAAGCAGATTCCCCGACTTACACCAAAGAGTTATTCGAACTTGGTATCCCAGTGTTGGGACTCTGCTACGGCGCGCAGCTTATGATGCACATTTTAGGCGGAAAAGTAGAGTCTGCCAAAGTGCGTGAATACGGAAAAACAGAGGTCTTTGTCAACACAGAGTCCCCGCTGTTTACCAACATTGAGCCGACCACCGTCTGCTGGATGAGTCACTTTGATTACATCTCCCAGCCAGCGCCGGGATTTGAAATCTGCGCTCATACAAAAGACTGCCCGGTGGCAGCGGCCGAAGACCGCAGCCGGAACCTGTATGCTATCCAGTTCCATCCGGAGGTACTGCATACTGTCCGCGGCAAAGAAATTTTAAGCAACTTTGTATACAATGTCTGCCACTGTGCCGGCGACTGGAAAATGGACTCCTTCGTGCAGGACTCCATCAAGTCCATCCGTGAGAAAGTCGGCGATGGAAAGGTTCTCCTTGCCTTATCCGGCGGTGTGGATTCCTCTGTGGCAGCCGGACTGTTGTCCCGCGCCATCGGCAAACAGCTGACCTGTGTGTTCGTGGACCATGGCCTTCTTCGCAAAAACGAAGGCGACGAGGTGGAGAATGTCTTCGGACCGAACGGCGACTTTGATTTAAACTTCATCCGAGTCAACGCCCAGGAACGCTACTACAGCAAGCTGGCAGGCGTCACAGAACCGGAGCAGAAACGGAAAATCATCGGCGAGGAATTCATCCGCGTCTTTGAAGAAGAAGCAAAGAAAATCGGCGCCGTCGATTACCTGGCCCAGGGAACCATCTATCCTGACGTAGTAGAAAGCGGCCTCGGCGGCGAATCCGCCGTCATCAAATCTCACCATAACGTGGGCGGTCTGCCGGAATACGTCGACTTCAAAGAGATCATCGAGCCTCTCCGCGACCTCTTCAAAGACGAGGTCCGCAAAGCCGGCCTCGAGCTGGGCATCCCGGAAAATCTGGTATTCCGTCAGCCATTCCCGGGTCCGGGCCTTGGCATCCGCATCATTGGTGAAGTTACAGCTGAGAAAGTCCGCATCGTTCAGGATGCCGATGCCATCTACCGCGAAGAAATCGCCAACGCCGGCCTCGACAAAGAAATCAACCAGTACTTTGCGGCCCTCACCAACATGCGCTCTGTGGGAGTCATGGGTGACGAGCGAACCTACGATTACGCCGTAGCGCTCCGCGCCGTCAAGACCATCGACTTCATGACTGCCGAAAGTGCCGAAATCCCGTTTGAAGTCCTGCAGAAAGTCATGAGCAGGATCATCAATGAGGTGAAAGGAGTCAATCGTGTATTCTACGATCTGACCAGCAAACCGCCGGGAACGATAGAGTTTGAATAGTCGGCGGTGGGCCAGAAAGCCTTTATTTACGGGCTTTTCCGGCACCGGTGCCTCTGGATTGCATTATCATTGCATTTTTACATTTGCCTGTGATAAGAAGCGGTGAACTGATTGTGTGTGTAATCAGCCACGCTTTCCGTAGCAGGTGTGAAGTTAATAACTCCGCCTAACATTTTAGCAACCTCAAAGTTGCTGTTAGGATATAGATGTCCATAGGTCCCTAAAGTCGTCTGGATTTTTTCGTGGCCGAGACGGTCTTTAATGATCAATGGATTCACCCCCATGCTGATTAAGAGTGCAACATGAGAATGACGTAAAGCATGGATTTTAATTCGGTGAACGCCGGCAAGCCCTGCCAGCTTTTCCAGGGCTCTTGGCAGGGTATGCTTGCTGGTGGGAATCCCATTGTAGCTTAGTACAAAGTTACAGTCTTTCAAAACTTTTTTCTGTACTTCTTTCCACTCTTTTAATTCCCTGATAGTATCATCATCAAGCACAACTGTTCGGACACTGGCAGATGTTTTGGGTTCCACAAATTTGTATTCCGTCATTGATTTGTAATACAGCGTTTTGGTTACACTGATTATTCCGCTTTCAAAATCAATGTCATCCCACTGTAATGCAGCAGCCTCTCCGATCCGCAGTCCTGTTGTGAACAGGAGCCAGAAGCAGATGAACAAATAATGTTCATAGTAGTCACCCTTGTATAAAAGGGAAATGACTTTCTGAAATTCATCCAGCGTCCAGAAATCTATCTTCACTTTTTTTGACTTAATATTGCCGACCATACGTGACGGATTTTTTGAAGCAAGACCAAGGATAATTGCACGGTCAAAAGCGAGCGACAACATGCCCTGGATAATCCGTACATAATTTGGACTGTACTCTTTTGCCAGCTTCAGCTGCCATGCCTGTACATGAATCGGCTCTATTTCAGCAACCTTTTTCCTGTAAAAAAATTTAAAGTGCTTTTCAATAGTATTTAATCGGTTTTTATAGGTACTTTCTTTGACCTGCGTTTTATACCATGGAAGATAAATTTCCTCAATGTACTGCTTAAACGAGGGCTGTTTCTTTTCCATAGCCAGTCCTTCTTCTGCCGCCAGCACCAATCGGGAATACTCTGTACGAGCCTCCTTTTTTGTAGAAAAGCCGCTGCGGTATTTCTGGATCTGCTTTCCGGTTACAGAATCATAGCCCAGGTTTGCCCTGAAATAATAGGTTCCGTTTTCCGCTTTTTTAATTGGATCTTTTGCCATA
Source organism: Eubacterium sp. An11 (assembly GCF_002161065.1). GTDB lineage: Bacteria > Bacillota > Clostridia > Lachnospirales > Lachnospiraceae > Anaerobutyricum > Anaerobutyricum faecale. The sequence continues at coordinate 74,702 of NZ_NFLV01000015.1, forward strand.
AAGTTTACTCCTTACATTTCTGCAAGAAGTGTGTCATTACTGCTCATCTGGAAGTTTGATACCGAGCAGTTCTTCTACGGCCTCTTTTGGAACTCTGTCCAGCTTTCTTGACTGATAGTAGGTATGTCCTTTTTCCACCATTAACTTTTTAGCCTCACGTATAATGTCAGCAGCAAAAGAAGGACCATATCCAAGTGCAATTAAATCTGATTTCGTTACAGTAACCATAACCCTCCTTTCCATGAACAGAGTACCATTCTCAATACCTGTTCATTATTATACCAGAATTTGAGTAAAAGGTCTTTAGGTTCAGATACCTCTTGCAAAAATAAATTATAGTTATGTTTAAGATACCGTTTTTCTCTATCTCCCTGGAAGCCAGTTCCTGCGCCTTCCCAAGCCGCGTCTTCGGCGTTGCTATGCAATCTTAAAGCCTGCAGGCACGCATCATGCTGCACTATCTGCAGGCACCCGTATCCCTCTTCCGGGAGGGTGTGAAATTTTCAAGGTACTCTATTTTGCCATTTGTAAGGGAAATAGGGGAGAAAATGCAGAATGTGTAAAAAAATAGAAAAAAAGCTGCCCGTGTGGACAGCCTCTGAAAATTATTTATGTCTGGCAGCGAGCCGATGTAGTATACTGATTACAGCGATCATATCCTCATCGTCGAGCTGCTTTAATAAGTCAGCCGCTTTTTCGTAT
>NZ_NFLV01000016.1 GCF_002161065.1 Eubacterium sp. An11
GCAAATCCAACGAATCAATATCTTTTTAAAAATGATATTATCACCAAGGGGAAAGTCTGCCCTTTTTTCTGATGAAAAATATTTTTCATTTATCTATTGACATTTATTAGCTGGACTTACTCGGCATTCTTTTCAACAATTCTTCGTATGGCCTTAACCATATCCTGCGTAGTATATTCTCCTGTTTTAATGTTTCTTCGCTCAGCTGAAATAATTAATTTTTTCATTTGTGTCAATTTTTGTTCATCAATCTGTACTTTCTTAATCTCATCAGACAACACTGCTTTGTTCCTCCTCTTCTTTCAAATCTTCCTCTGTAATTCCGAATCCATGTTTTAATTCATAAATTAAATTGTATGTCTCTGAAGGATTTTCAGATATTTCTGCGAAATCCAACATTCTTATTAATTCTCTTTTTACTAATCCTTTAGACGAACTAACAACATCAGGACTATGGCTACCAATTGTGTCTGCACTAAATGGTAAAGTAATAAAATCAAATATTATTGCATACTCTTTTCCTGGAAACTTTCTTAATACTCTTCCTCTACGCTGAATATATTCCTTTGGGTTTGTACTACTAGCTAGAATGAATGCGGTTTTTATACTTGGAATATTGACGCCCTCATCTAAACATTTAATGGCTACTAAAGCCTGTAGCATGTCTCCTTTAGCAAATTCTTTTTTTATCTGTGCTCTTTCCTGAGCAGTTTCTTGCGATGTAAATCTTCCTACCCGCATTTGCATTTTATTTCCAAGTAGATTTGTAACAATATCTATTTGTCTAGTTCCGAATGAAAGATCTTCAACATCCCCTTTTTTTATTGTTGTTGCTCCACAATATATCAGTAAATGATTGTCTTTTTTATAAGGTTGAATCTGCTTTTCCAACTCTGATAATTTCCCTCTAGCCCCTGCAATAATTCTTGCTCTTTTTATCAATAGTTGTTTTGCATATTCCGAAAAAACTACTTTTCCATTTCTCTTTTTAATGGCCTTCGCTAATTGATGGGTGATAGATAAATAGTCTTCCAGCTCATCTTCTTCCAAATATGTTAAGACCGGATGGTAATAGTATCTTGTCAGCATTCTATTATCTATAGCATCTCTAAGTGAATACTCAATACACTTTTCTCCAAAATAACATTTTAAGGCTTCGGTCCCTTCTTCATCGTTATGCCTGTCGATTGTCGCAGATAGTGCTAATCGGAAAGGTATTCCACTCGGTAAATATCGTCTATAAGTTTGTGCCCCCATATTATGAGCCTCATCTACAACCAAAACAGTATCATTAGCCAAAAGTTGAATTTGCTGTTGTACTGATTTTGTCACAAATGACGCATTCGTTGTTACAAAACAAAAATAATCTAGTACGCCTAAATTAAAAGATCTTACTGCTTGCTCAAGATGTTTCTTCCATTTTTTTTGTGGCGATGCCGAAAATCCGATTATTGGTCTTATTCCAAATCGGACAATATCTTCACACCATTGTTCTACTAAATGTTGATAAGGACATACAATAATGATTGCCAAACGGTTATTATTAAATCTATACAAATATTCAATACTAGCAAGTGCAGTCAGCGTTTTCCCAGTACCTGTCGCCATATCATATATACCCCGAAATCCATTTTCCCTCCATTTTTCTAATGCCTGACTCTGATATGATCGTATTCTGAAATCATCCGGTAAATGAATAGGCAACTTCTCGTCGGCTGTGCTTTTATCCTTCTTCGACTTCGTAGCTTTAATATTCAGTTTATCAGCTAATGTGGGATTATATTCATATAATCGCTGTTTCACAGCCTCTGGGAATTCATAAATTTCAATTCCAGGTTCATAATCCTCCCAAATTGCTTTGAATGCCATCTCCTTTTGAAATACTCTTTCTGCATCCGATGTCCAAGAGCAAAAAGCATCAAATGACTCGTAATTGCCTCTAAAAGCATTTTCACTTTCATTCATAGATCCAGAAAACGCTACAGAATCACCATTAGCATCTGTTATTATTCCCATTTTTTCGTGGTACATAGAGACTTCATTGTTTGTAGTTAAGAAAGCAATTTTAATATCTAGAATCCCCTGCGACACAAGTTGAGCTATCAAAGATAAATTTTTTCTATCCTCCTCATTTTCAGGATCTTTTAGTTCTCTAGAAAGTGAATTTTCAATTACCTTTCTGAGTTCATATCCTTTTTGTATTTCTATATAATCTTCTTCTGTCAATCTCGGGGACGCTACTATTTGTATTTTACCACCGTTTTTTATTAATCCATCTATTCCTCTCGAAATCATTGAAAGTGCCGATGAGCTAAAAAAACCAACTGCTCTTTGATACAAAACAGCTTCACTTAACAATGGAATATAGAAGTCTTTAACCACATCATCAATAAACGATCTATATTCACTTTTAATAGTCAATTCTCTAAGTCCCATTAAGTTTCTCCTAAAGATTCTCTTTTATAAAATCTAATGCCGCTTGTAATTGATCAAAATCATCATCATTGGTAAAATAACTTACACTAAACCGAACAGTTCCAGCAGGATATGTCCCTAAGAACTGATGTGCCAATGGTGCACATTGCAGACCAGCTCTTACAGCAATCCCTTGTTGATCAAAAATATTGCCTGCGCTATCACTACTAATATCATCCAATAAACATGATACTATCCCAGCATAATTTGCTCCGTCTGGAGCGCCAACAATTTTGACAAATTCGTATTGATTCAGAATATCTATCAAATGATTTTTATGATCTATTTCTTTCTTCCATAATTCCTCTACAGTAACTTCTTGCATCCATTTAATGGCGGCATTCAACCCAGCTATTCCAACAATATTAAGTGTTCCAATTTCATATTTTTCTGGAAGACTTTCTGGCATATCCTGATTAGATGATTCATATCCTGTTCCTCCATAAATAACAGCAGGAAACTTAACCAACGGTTCCATAACAAAACCAGAAATCCCTGTAGGGGCATACAAAGTCTTATGTCCAGCGAAGACTGCAAAATCAATGCAGTTAAGCCCTACATTTAAATCAACCAGACCAGCACTCTGTGCCATATCAACCAATGTAAGGGAACCCCACTTTTTTGCTAATGAAAAAATTTCTTCCACAGGCGATATCAGTCCAATAACATTACTTACATGGCTAACAATGACAAGATCAGGCTTAACAGAATCAAACTGATATCTTATTTTTTTCATATCATATACAAGCTCTTTTGTCACAGCAAGCTGATAAACTGACACAGAGCCTTTATTTTCAAAGTGATGCAGAATTCTTGTTACCGCATTATGTTCAAACGGACTTATATAAACATTTCTTATTCCTGTTTCTATTATGCCCTGAATGATAATATTTAAGGCAATTGTTGCGGTTGGTGTGAAAATCACCTGCTTGGCGAGGCAATGCAATAACTCTTGTATTCTTTTTCTTGTATCAGATATTAAGCTCCCTGCCGTTTGTGCTATCAAATAGTTTCCACGTCCAGCGTTTCCTCCATTCTGTCTGTAAAAACTATCCATAAAAGAATAAACCTCTTCTGGTTTCGGGTATGTTGTTGCAGCATTATCAAAATAAGCCATCTTTTCCCTCCCTATTTAGCAAAGTGTCTTTAATATTTCCATCAGGATTTGCCGTTTTTCTTGATCAGATATTGAACATCCCATTGAATCCAATGCTGCTGTCACTTGATTATGTAATAATCTGCCTTTACCTGTGTTTGTAACCTTGTCAAACCTTTTTGTAATCACAACACCATTATCGTCAATAAAACTTATTTGGTATGCACTTGTGCTCTGCTCTTCTCCTATATAGTTCTTAATTGAATGATATGCCTCTGCTGTCTTCTTGTATTTCTTTATATTAGATATAAACAGTACCTTTACCTTTTCATCCCAATCTTCTATTCTTAGGTCTGTAGCAAGCTTTGCTAGCCTAACAATTGTAAGATTATCATCATTTGTAATCGATTTAAACAATCCCAGACATTTTTCCGTTCCATCGGTAAACAATTGCTCAAATACTGCTTGATCTAACGATTCGCACCAATCTTTAATAACCGAAGCCAGTGACATCCTATCCACATAGTCTTTTTCCTTCGGTAGAACAAATATTTCCTTTACTTCTTTTTTTAACTCCTTTTTTACTTCTGATAAATAACTATCATAAAAATCTTTTGTCATTTTTACATTATCAGCTAACGCCTCCTGAAATTCTGTAAAGCCAAATATCTTTGGCAATTGCTCAAATAGTAATTCATTTCCGCTGATATTCTGTTTTAATAATTTTAGCATCTCTTGATAATCTTTTCTGAGTTTTCCGCCATCTGGTTTGGCTTTGCATTCCTTCGTGTACTTCGGCAAAGCCATATACCATCGTCTCATCGCAAAAACAACATAATCATAAGAATTAGCACAACGTTCTGCTTCCACGATATACTCCGAAAAATAATCTGACAGCTGTTGTACAAATGCTTCTTTTTCTGGATTCCAGTCCAAATACGACATTGTAAACATATCTGGTTTAGAATTTATTTGTATAAGTGTATCTACTGATACAGGAATTTGACCATGTTGATCAGCAATTATTACTTCTCTCTTATATTCGTGAATAACAGCAGACAAATAAATCGGTATTAATCCTTTTCTAAGGCCAATATGATACTGCGGTGAAATCAGCCTTCTGTATAACTCTGCAAAAGACACTGTCCCTTTTTTTCGTGCCTCCAATATAAAATTTTCAATAGTTTCCAAAACTTTCGCCATATGCTCCACTTTTTTCGGATGAAGATTCAGTCTTGGCAAACCATTATTTTCTTCCCATACGCCTGTACGTACAAGAGTACTTCTCATAATAGATACTTCCTGACCTGAACCACTTAGTCCAAGATTAGGTTCTAATTCATTTCGTAATAAGGCTGCAATAATCTTATTTCTACTATTACTAGCAGTTGTGGTAATCTCATTTTTATTCATGGCTTCATTATTAATGACCGGTGTACATGAATAAACATGATCACAAATGTTAGACATCAGTTCTGTCAGTGCAGCTTTTCTACCTACCGATGCTTGAGCTCCATTATGAATATATATCGATTTATATGCCTCTGGTCGTATATATCCGCGCATAAAGGATCCAATAACTTCTCTCAAGTCTTCGTAGATTACTTCGTATTCTTCAAATAGAACTTTATCGTCATTAGCGTCATCTCTTAAGACAGATACAGCCATAAATTCTCTTACAATCTCCTCAATAGGTGAAAAATGCTTTGGCAAAATGAAAATATAACGTTCACAATTTTTACTTGTGGTAATCAACAGTTCTCTCAAGTTACTAATAGATTCTTCGCTATGCGGAATAATCCCATAAATAACACCATCCGCTTCTATATCTTCACTTTTGCTTATCCAATCAACATCTTCTGTCACTTCATCCTCGTCAATGAATTCAAATGCGAAATAACGAATCATATCTCGTTCATTATTATATCGAGACGGATATACATAATTATCAAAATTAGAGTTATTGAGTGTTTCCTTAACTGTCACCCTACTACTCTGAGCCTCAACCATATCACAAATCTTCTGGCGAATATCTACTCCGGACGTCTGCTTTAAGCGAAGATAGTTATTGCTTCGCTTCAAGTACACTACATACTCTTTCTCTATAAGGTTATCAATTGCCCGATTAATCTGTTCCGGACTATAGCTTATTGAAAAAATACTAATCAGCTCATTCTTTGAAGGCTGCAATTTTTCAAATTGTTCAAGTATATAAATAAGCGATAGTGTCTTTACAATCTTACTTTCAAGAGAAGTCGGCTGAATCTTCTCTAAAATCAATTCCGTTAAAATATATTTTTCATGAATACTCCCACTATATACTTCCTTTTTGAGCAACGGTTCGAAGTAGTCATAGATTAAGTCTGGCGTAATAACCTCAAAATGATCGTCCTGATAAGAATCCAAAAAAGCAGGTAAAGTTGACATCCCGGGTGCTGAAAGAAACGTAAATAGTGTTCTTTCATTCTGAGCAACGCGTTCTGATAATCTAGGCAGTATAAATGTTGAAACTGGATGTAAAGGATAACATCCAAAAATAGTTTTTTTTATCTGGTCTTCAGCAACATCACTGAAGATGTTATGCTTCTTATACCTTTGTATTAATCCTTGAAAGCTTTCACTATACCTTGTACAAAATGCCGACCAAAGTTTCTCGCTTTTCTGAATAGCAAATTCAATAATCTCATAAGTCTGAGTAAAATTATTATTAAGATGAATATGCTTAAATCTCTCAGATACACCACGCCATCCATCAACTTTCTGTTTAGGAAGTTGATCAATATAGTTTGCTATTTCTTTATGAGAAATTAACATCAAATGCATCTGCTGATCTCCGCTGCGATTGCATTTTTCAGCAAAATCCTGAAGCATTTTTGTATCACTTACTGAAGCATCTGTAATATTTGCTTCTAGAAACTTACTGAACTCATCATATATAACATATATTCCTGTATACCCCTTACTTTTCAATCCGCAAACTGCTTCCTCATAAAGCTCCACAACATCAAAGCCCAAAAAAGGATTGAAAACACTGCCAGAAGTTAATGTTGGGTATATTTTTTCAAATCGCTCATATGACCCTGTATTATATGACTGCAATTCCTCAATATACTTCTCAATTGGTATATCAATTGCATCTTTTAGCTTTTGATATGTTTCTGGAAATTCATTTTCCCATCTTTCAATTACTTTAACAGCTGCCTTGTAATTTGTTTCAGGCATTACATCTAGAAGCCCATTCATGGACAATGTTCTCTGTAAAGCAAGAAGAAATGCCTGAGGTAAGCTTGTATTACTTCCCGTAATAATAACCGGAAGAAGCTTATTATTTGATTCATAATAATTCTTGACACACTGAAACAATTTAGGATTATCCTTAATCTTAGGCATAGTTTTTTTGAAAAGGTTCAGATCCCGTCTCATTAACATGGCCAAAATAGTTAATACTATATGGGATTTTCCTTTACCATAAGCGCCAATAAGTACACGAGCACGTTCTGTTGATGAAGGAGCGGTGCTTAGAAGAACTTCTTCAAGCAACGCTAATGCCGATCTCGTTGGTATAAAATTTTTTAATTTATCGTCATTGTTCAGATCATATCCAATATTTACCGAATATTGAAATCCTGAAGCGACAGAAATCATTTTACTCATCTAATGCCACCTATACTTCTTAATCAATGGTTTTGTAATATTTCTGGACACATTCATTGAAATCCAATTTCTGATTCAAATGAACAATATCCAATCCAGCTGTTCTAATTATCTTAAGTAAGCCAAGATTCTCTATTTCGTGTAATGCATCTAACATAGTAATAGCATCCAAATTAAACACTTTTCCTATATTGCATGGTTTAGTAAGCAATTCGTTAAGACCTATTTCGTCTCTTCCTTTTGCTTGATCTTCAATCACAGCAAATACCACCCACGGATTTAAAGATCCTGCTGCTGGGATTGACTTTTTATATGTTTTTTGTTTTCTATTTGCTATATCAATCAACCCTAACTCACCGAACGGACAATCAATATTATTTTCTGGAGAAACTTTCCCCGGATTTAATTTGTATCTAGGTAGGTAGGTATTAACAATACAATTAAAATCGTCATTTAAAGATCTAATTGCAACGGAATTTACCCCCTCCATCATTAATATATAATTTTGTAATGCCTGTACAAACTCTTCTCTTGTAAACTCTGATATTGAAAACTCATTAAAAAAATAATACCATGCTGTAGCTTCTTCTTTCTGCTTTGCAAGTTGATATTGTAATAAATATAAAGTCCCTAATTCTTCTATATACCTATCGTTCAAATAAATTTGTTCTCCTAATGGTGTAAGATTCTGTATTCTTCTACCCTTTTTAGACTCCGTTGTAAGTCCAACCGCCTGTAACCAATACCTAAGCGCCTTAACCATATTAGATCCAATGCCCAAAATATCCATTGGATTTTCATTTTTATCTATAAACAAATCTGGCTTTTCCACTACGCGTTCCATACCCTTACTGAGCCACCCTTTTCTTATAAAAAATGTATCATGAGCGCGAAACTTCATTGCCATAATACTACCCTCCATTATTGTTACTTTGTTCTCAAATATTTATCCATCATACAACCGCCATCCAAATATTTTGCTGTCATACACATTTTGCAGTGTACACACTTATCTGGGTCAATATAATAGATGTCTTCAGATACTGAAATAGCCCCTGCTCTGCAAATAGATTCACACTTTAAACACTTTCTACATGCATTAAACTTCCGTATCTGGTATCCAACCATACGTTGTAAAGCATCATGATCTTTAACATTCATAGTTCGAACCTTTACTGCATACTCATATCTATCCTGACTGAATGGTTGAATAGACAATATTGGAACATTAGTTTTTGCATCAAGAACTAATGTCTCTCTTAATAACTTCTTTCCAAGTTCAGGCGCAACTCGCCCAAACGGAGTGAACATGCCTATTAGTTCATCATCAAACGGTTTTACCAATCGATAAATCTTCGCATTCTCTTCTGATGTACAATTTGTATACTTGATTTTTACGTCACCAGCTGCCGCAAGTCCATTTCCTCCCTGCCGAGCTTTCCATTTTCCTGTATCTACATAAACTTCTGCATCTTGTTTTCCTATTTTCTTAGCGAATCTGATTAAAAACTCACGCCATTTCTTTGATTGTTCCGGCATATAAATTCTAGATAAAAATTGAGCTCTCTGATTATTATTGGGACAGCACCAACACCCAACACGATCATACCCCAATCTGTACGCTTCATTAAAATCCACTTCCTCCGCCAGTATATATAACCATATATCTAAATCCTTCCAGAAAAAAATGGGAGAAGCCACTGTTTGCTGTTGGATTTTCACGGACTCTGCATCATCTTCTACTCTATTGTATTTACTACGACTAACAGATTCGGATTTTCGAATTCCATAAAATGTAAGAATCTGCTGATTTCTATACAAACTATTTATCACTCGTGTTATTGGACCGGTCTTAAACATTGAACAGCACCACCGCATCATCCTTGCCGGCGGTCCTATATCCTCACAAACATCATAAAATACCTGTTCTTCATTTTTGGCAAAAAGGAAAATTGCCTGAGGATGATTTTTTCTATACATTTCAGCGTATTTTATAGTTGTTGGAAATTCCAATGTTGTGTTTCCAAAAATATGCACGAGGCTAGGATTACTTAATGCCTTTACAACAACATCTGCTGTTACTGTCGAATCCTTACCACCAGAAAATGAAATAACTAATCGTTCTTCATCAAATCCAGAGGCGGTTTTTCTTACAAATTCAAACGCTTCATTTTTGAGATAATTCAGTCTGTTTCTATTAGCATTTATAAATGCTTCAATATATTTGTCAAAATATTCATATGTATTCGATACAGCATTCACTTCTAATTTTTCGCTAATTGCGTCTGTATCTGCATGTTGAAATACTGAATTTGGAATAGAAATACCTTTTCCATCAATATAATATCTATTATTAGCTGCCCATATCGAACTTTTGCTAAATTCTTGGGGCTTCTTATCCAGTAATATTTCTAAAAGCAGCCTTTCTTCTGGGAAAACGGGTCTCAAATCCGTAGACAAGTATTTTGTTGTCCCTCCACATATCGGACATATTCCTTTATCAGCTTGATTTATTGTCTGAATAATAGGAATATTACATGTTTTACACCAATAAACCTCCGTAGGAAGATCTTCCATGGTTTTTTCTCCACAGATTGGACACTCTTTTTCATTTGTTTCTATATTGCAATTTCTACACCACATTCTGATACTCACCTACTTTTTCTTTTATTACTAGTTTCTGAACACTAATAATACCAACGTTTTTTATCAAAAATATTTTTTCATCATCTACTATTTTTATCATCTCTATTTTAATCAATTATACACATATAGTCAATCTTGTGACTATCAAATTACATTAACGAATTATTATTCTTAATACAGGTTGTTTTAAAAAAAGTCATTACTTCCATATATAGTAACTGTTTTCCAATAGACTTGTACCATCAATGTCTACCCTTTTTTACAATAACAATAGTCCATCTTTTCATCATACCCCATGCTTTCTGTCCGCTCGATATCCCGCCAGGTAATATATTTCGAATCTACTCCATGATGAAGATTGTAAAGCAGTTTCAGCTATTCTTTGACATATCATCCTTTTTCAGTTTGGCTATATAAGTTTCTATTGATTTCTGAAAACGCTTTTTTCTTTGTCCTGTTTCATAAACAAATATACTTCTATCTCCTGTTTGATCCCGCACATCTTTTCCCTTAAACTTTTAAAAAATAAGGGAGATTTTCCAACCATATATGATTCGAAGTCCATAAAGATTCTCACACTTTTCCATAAGAACAAAGATCTTGTCCAAAAGTTTTGCATAATTTTCCATAACAGCTTTTTTACTTTAAAAATATATTTATTCGCGACCGATTAGACCTCTTTTCGTTCTATCAATAAAGCTATTTTTCCCAGAAATCTCATTAAAACAAGACAAATGTCTCGACACGTAAATAAAACTATATTTTCCGAAAACATTTTTTGCATTCCACAATCATCCAGTCGATAATCTCAGACACAGATTCTTTTTTAGTGACATTATTTACCCAATTACCACAATTCTTCTTTATCTAAAATTTTATACATCTCATGATGTGAAAATATCCCATAAGGACATCCTTGATACTGCAAACGGACTGGAGAAACATAATATTTCCTAACTTATCCATCAAACAGAATAAAGCTTTATAGATAATCTTGTCTTTCTTATTGTAGCGTTAGCTACAGACAACACCAGATATAGCGCCAAACTATGAAAATTAGGCTATAAGATATCATTAGAAGCCTTTAATACTCTTTTTTCTGTTACAGACAGTACTTGTAGGATTAAAAAACTCTATATCTTAACCTTTTCTATAAACAACATAGTCTCTGCTACATCCTGAGAAATCAAATTCACAATTGCTTCCAGCCAATAGAATTTATAGCAGTAGGAAGGATCCTTCATCATCTGAGCAAATCCCTCGACGTCCAGTGTATTCTCATATTTCCCGTCAATTTTTAAGATATAATCTGTTTTCGCAGTAGGATATTCAGCCACTTTTCTTTCTCCCGTCCGACTCTTACATCTCCTGTGATCCACATTTTTTTAATCTTAAGCCCTTTGATCTGCTTTACAAATGTTTCAAAAGATTCTTCTGTAAAATCCGTAAAATACCTTTCATTGCGCTCACCTGCAAATGTCCCATATTTAAAAGATGCATAGATAATTCCACATCGGTTTAATGCTGTTTCCATTTTCCCTATCACATTTTTAAGTTCATTTTCAGGCAAATGTAAGATGGATGAGCACGCCCAGATTCCATCATAGTGTTCCCGCACGCTTAATTCCTGAAACTGCATCTGGCGAACCGGAATGCCTGTATATTCTGCAGCTAATTTGCACATTTCGGTTGATCCGTCCGTGGCATCCACCTGATATCCTCGTTTGAGAAACGCCAGAGTATCTCTCCCGGAACCGCAGCCGAAATCCAGTATTCTTCCTCCAGGGGGAAGCAGGCTCAGAAACATCTCCTGGATTGCAGTAAAATCCGCTGTCACGGTCTCTTCCATAAAATGCTCTGCATTTTTATTATAGTATTCTATTGTAGAAGTGATTGTATTGTTAAGCTTTTCATTGGTCATAGTTTAAGCTCCCGTATAATATCAATTAAATTTATTTTATATTTTACCATATTTTCTATTATCAATGATCATTAACTCTTTTCATAATATTCTTTTGAATTTTCCCAAATTCGCTCTTTCTTCTCACATCGCTTTCCTTCTCGCACTCCTCCATTGCCTCTTCTTCCCTCTTTGTGTATAATAAAATTCATCACATACAAACATCAAATATAAACCCCGGCAATTTTCGCCGGGTAATAGCAGGAAGGCGGACGTGATGCGATATTCTTTTTTATGTTGGAATTGTTGGGATACAACGGTGCTGCAAAAATGGCAGCATTTTAAGATATGATGGGAAGGAAAACAGGGGAGCCGGCGGAAGAGTCTTTTTTTCTGGCTGTCCTGTTGACGATAACGGGAGGATTTCTGGATGCCTACACGTTTTGTTGCCGAGATCATGTGTTTGCCAATGCACAGACCGGCAATATCGTGCAGGTGGGAATCGCTGTTGCTATGCGGGATTATGAACATTTGATTCGTTATCTGATCCCAATTTTTGCTTTTTCCGGAGGAGTTTTTCTGGCCATGGCCATTAAGGACAGATATGTAGAAGGAAGCCCGTCTGTCTGGCGGCAGAGGGTTTTGCTTGTAGAGATAGTAGTGGCGGGAATTGTCAGCGCCATCCCGGTCGGTGCAGCCGCAAATGTTTTTGCCAATGTACTTGTCTCTTTTTTATGTGCTCTCCAGGCGGAGAGTTTTCGCAAAGTGGGAGGCAAGGTTTTCGCATCGACGATGTGTACGGGAAATCTGCGCAGCGGAACAGAGAATCTTTATCATGCGATTACGACAAAGGATTCAAAGTTCCGGAAGAATGCCGGGCAGTATTTTGGCATTATTCTTACATTTATAGGCGGTGCCGCCATCGGGGTATGTATGTCCGCACTCTTCGGTGAAAAGGCAATTCTTGTGGCGGAGGTTCCGCTGATCGGAGCACTGTGTTTTCTGAGTTTCCCATAAAGTTCCGTTCTGGTATTTCCCGCTTCAGCAACATAAGAAAAAGGGAGAAGAACGCCTCGCTCTCCCCCCAAAACATTTTCTCATAACATTTTCAAAACAACCACCACGCCACCAGCGTGAGAGTAAACAGGCTGGCCACCGTCTCCACCAGCACCATGCCGAGGGCGTATTCTCCTTCTTTGTGTCTGGCCTGGGCGAACATGGCGATGGTTACCATGGCAGGCAGCCCTGATAGCACGGATACCACGTGAACCATATCGGTGTTCGTTGTAAACAGGGACGCCGCCGCGCAAAACAGCAGCGGGAAGCAGATCATTTTTACAAGAATTCCCACGTACAGTTCTTTCCGGCGGATCACTGTTTTCCAGTTGCAAAAGAACAGAAGGCCGCCGATGTAGATCAAGGACAGCGGTGTTGCGGTGTCGCCGATGGTCAGGAAGCTGCTTTCCACCACTTCCGGCAGGTGGATATCACATAAAAGAAGGATGATTCCCAGGGCGATGGCGCCCAGAGCCGGATTGAGAAAGTATTTCCAGGAGAATGCGGCGGTATCCTCACAGGGTGTTGTGAGATAAAGACCGTAGGTCCATAATAATCCCTGGTCTATAATGCTCATGAGAGCCACATAGATGGCTCCGTGTTCCGGGCTGATCCCCATGACCAGAGGGATACCGATGAAACCGACGTTACCAAAGATGAATGCGGCCTGGAAGACCTGCCCCCGTTCTTTTGGCAGGCGGAGGAGTTTCGCCAGCAGTGCAAAAATGATGATCAGCGCTATGTACATGGCTGCTGACAGGAACAGGATAGGGAAGTCCTGCGCCAGCTGTGACCGGCTGGTGCCGTTCATCATATTGGCAAAAACGAGCACCGGCAGCAGTATTTTCATGATAAGCGCAGACAGTCCGTCAAGGAATATCCGGGAAATGATTTTGAGACGGGCCGCCAGGTAGCCGGCAATCATCATAAGAAAAAAGAAATCAGCTGATTTAAAATAATGGAAAAAGATTGATTCATTTTCTGTATCCTCGTTTCTTGACAAAATATTATTTTTTATATTATAACACTGTTTAGCCGAAAGATTATCATCTTTTCTTTGCTCGTTTCTGCTGTAACATCTTTATTTTATTATCACATACAAAACCAAGGAGGATTTTATATATGTACCTGAGAAAATACCACCCTTCCGACTGTGCCGCTCTGGCGGCGCTTTTTTATGAGACGGTCCACACCGTCAACGCCAAAGATTATTCGCCGGAACAGCTTGACGCCTGGGCGGACGGCCAGGTGGATCTGAACGCATGGAACGAATCGTTTCTGGCGCACAATACCTATGTGGCTGTGCAGGAGTGCGACGGCGCCGATGATATCGACAGTTGTGCATCTGACAGCGCCGGCCCTGCTCCCCGCAAAACTGACGACATCCCGGCCACTACTCTCATCATCGGTTTTGGTGATATGGATGACACCGGCTATCTGGACCGGCTTTATGTGCATAAGGATTATCAGAGAAAAGGCGTCGCCACCGCAATCTGCGACCGTTTGGAAGAAGAGTTCTGGCTGTCCCATGGACAGTTTTTACAGAATAGTGCTGCACAAAAAAATGTGATGCTGGACAGTTATGTGCAGAAAGAAAACACTTCTGAAAAAATAAAAAACGATACCTTCACCACCCACGCTTCCATCACCGCCAGACCTTTTTTTGAGAAAAGGGGATATGCGGTGGTGAAAGCGCAGCAGGTGGTGCGAAAAGGTATCTCTATAAGAAATTATATTATGAGAAAGCGTATTGTATAATCTGTTTGATAATGTTACAGCCGGTATCTCTTTTTCATTTTATGTATTTTCTGAAGGTTTGTGGCCCCGTCGGCGCCCAGTTTTTCGGAGACTGCCACCACAAGGGCATCCACCAGAGCGGCGGCGGCCGTCATGGAATGGTATTCTCCGGCTTCGCCCCGGTAAACGTACAGGTTCACGTCGGCCTGTTCTTCTTTTGGGGCGTGCAGGCGTCCGGTGAAGCAGAGAGTTCGATAGCCGGCGTTTTTCTGGCAGTCGAGGATGACCTGTCCTTCCCAGGATACTTTGGAGAATCCGAAAAAGATGACCAGATCGTTTTCTTCGGCCTGGGCCAGTCCTTCCAGCATTTCGGTTCCACCGGAGGGAAGCTGTGAGACCGGCAGTCCCAGCCGCCGCAGGCGGAAGAACAGGAGCTGTCCCATGGAGGTGGAGGCACTTTTGGCGTGAATCCAGATCCGGCGGGCGGACAGGATTTCGCCGATGGCGTCCTCAAAGGTCTGTTTGTCCAGATGCTGCATGGTTTTTTCCAGATAGAGCATCTGCTTATTCAAAAAGTTCGCCGCCTGAAAGGAATCTTCGCTGCTGCCGGTGAACAGGGTGCCGGCCATCTTGCCGGCAGGGCCTTCCAGATGGTTCTGTTCAATGACAATGTTTTTCAGTTGTTTAAAGTCCTGGCAGCCCAGGTGTCTTGCGAAACGGGAGATGGTCGCCTCGGACACGTCCATTTTAGCGGCCAGCTGGCCGATAGTCATGAATAGGAACTCTTCCCGGTTTCCTTCGATGTATTCCAGGAGCTTTTGTTCCGCCGGAGTTAATCTCTCCGGCGTTTTTGGAAATTCAAGATGCATTTCTGCGCTTCCTTTCCTTAAAATTCAGTGCGCTGCCGCCTGCTTCCTTTTCTGTGCAGACTTTCTCTCTGTCGTTCTGTTTTGTTTGTGCAGGTTTTTCTGTCTCTGTCCCGCTCTCTTTTCCCATGAGGAGAGCCACGTAATCGCCGCCCAGGGCGTGGATTTCTTTCAGCGCCCGTTTCAGAAGGTTAGCGGTCTTCACCTGGAAGGCTGCCTGGTCGGAGATGGCGATCTCATAGTTGCCGCTTTGCATTTCCTCATATAATTCCGGTACGGTGGTGCAGGTCTTCTCAAATCTGGTGCGGATGCAGCCGTACTGCACGGCCTGATGGGTGTCGCTGCCGCCCACCACCGGTTTGTGCAGGCTTTCTCCCAGATGATAGGTGAGTCTCTCGGTGCGCATCCGGTGTTCTGCCACATCTTTTCCGTTCAGGTCGAAGAAATCAAACCGTGCCAGTTGTTCTTCCGGCAGCTCCGGGATATGCCCGCCCTCACGGAAGGGGTGGGCGCCTCCCACAATGACCGGATACTGGTCAAACAGATCTCTCAGCTCCTGGAACGGAAGGAAATGTCCTTTTTCTTTGTGGGGTTCCAACCGCCGGTTCAGTTCCAGAATCGCCTCCATGGGACCGATGGATAAAATGTGTCCGCCCTCGGCGATGTCGGTTTCCATTCCAGGGAAGATCCGCAGTCCGTCGAAGATGAGGGTGTCTCCCTCTCTCTCGGAGTGTTTTGCGATAAATCGGTACAGCCGGTCAAATCCCAGCGTGTTGAAATGTTCTGTCAGGCACAGGGCGTCAAGTCCTGCCTGACGGGCTTCTGAAAAAAGCCAGTGGGTATATTCTTCGGAAAACGGCAGTTTTTTTGCCAGTTTTCCGTGGGTGTGAAAATCTATATACAATTGTATGCTCCTCCTGTCTTGTTGTCCATATCAATTATGCATTATACTAAGGTGGATACCAGCACGGTCACTGCCACCCAGAGAAAAGAGATGGCAAGGAAAATCATGTCATCGTAGGTCACTTTCAGAGAAGAAAGTTTCATTTTCCGCACTTCTTTGTTTACAGCCGCGTAGCGGTATCCTTTGATCTCCAGGGCTTCCACTGTGGTTCGGGAACGTTTCGCCGTGTTGAGCATCAGCGGATAGAATGCGTGGATGATGATTTTAATCTGGTAAATCAGATATTTGATCTTGCCCGGCACGGTCTCGTGGGCCGGCGGGTTGCCTCTCAACCTGTAGGAAAGCAGTACGTTCTGGAACTCTTCCATGAGCATCGGCAGCATTCGGTAGGCGTAAGAGATGGAAAATGACAGCCGTTCCGGGCAGCCGAACCACATGAGTCCGTTGGAGAGACGATCCGGGTCCAGACCGGAAAATACGGTCACTGACGCCAGCGATATGGTGGCAACTTTCAGGGTGAGCACCAGGAGCGGCGCGATGGCTGAGGCGTCGCCGCCGAAGATCCAGGTGGCGATGAGCAGGTATCCGGTCTGGGAGAAGACGCCCACGGCGAAGAGCAGCAGTACCAGTCCGGCCACCTTTGCCAGCACTGTGGTGATCATCACCAGCAGGAAACAGCCCAGAAGAAACGGCAGGTCGTTTACAAACCACGGCACAAGGCCGAAGAACAGGTACCATACCAGCAGAATCCGCGGGTCTCTCACGGCAATAACCGTGTCATCGTTTCCATATGCATTTTTTAAAACCTGATTTCTGAGAAAGTCCATAGAAAATTTATCCAGGACACTCTCTGATAATTTCTGCATCATCTGTTTCATTCCTCCTGTCTTATTTCACCGGCAAAGGCTTCCAGAAACTCATCCACCGTGTAACATAACGCCCGGCTGTCCAGGGCCTGTCCCATGGAGAATATCTCCGGCGGCCGGATGCCCACCCGGTCGATCAGACCGGCGTCACCAAAAATCTCATCTCTTGTTCCGTCCGCTGCCACCTGTCCCTGGCACAGCACGATGATTCTCTCGGCCCATTCGCATACCAGCTGCATGTCGTGGGTGGCGATCATCACCGTATCAGTGATTTCTTTCATGTCGCTCAATGTTCGCATGATTTCTTTTCGTGTGGCAATATCCAGGTTTGCCGTCGGCTCATCCAGAAGCAGGATCCACGGATTGAGCGCCACGCCGATGGCAAGGCTGGCCCGGCGCATCTGTCCGCCGGAGAGCAGACGTCCGTCTCTGTCGGAAAGCTCCGTCAGGCGGAAACGCTCTAAAAGCTCTTGTGTTTTTTCCTTCCAGTTTTCCACATTCCGCACCTGCATGGCGTAGGCAATATCACTGTAGATGGAATCCTTGATAAACATTTCCTCCGGATTCTGATACACCAGGGAAATCTGCCGGGACAGCTGCTCCGGCTTTACATTTTTTACGGAAATACCATTCAGTTCCACAGTGCCTTCCGCCGGTTTTAAAAGGCCCACCATCATCTTCATGAGCGTGGACTTTCCGGCGCCGTTGGAGCCGATGAGGGCGATCTTCTCTCCCTTATGTATGGAAAGATTCAGCCGGTCAAAGACTCTGTGCGGTTCTCCCTTCACAGAACGATAAGAAACGGTCACATCTGTAAACTTTGCCACAGCTCCCACAGGATCCGGTACGGTTTCTTTCACCGTATTTTTTCTTTCCGTATAGGAGAGGTCTGACATGGCTTCTCTGCCTTCCTCCACGGTGGTCGGAAGTATCTGATTTTCCGGCAGACGGCCGGATTTCTGCAGGCGGTAGCCCGCAATGGTCACCTGAGGCGGGAAGATGTTGCTCTCCTGCAGTTCTTCCACCCGGGCCAGGGCATCCCTGGCGGGAAGCATCCAGGCTGTCTGTCCGTCCCGCAGCAGGAGGACATGTTTGCAGTAATCGGCTATGTACTCTGTATGATGTTCAATGACAATGATAGTTTTTCCGTAAGTCTCGTTTAATTCCCGCAGCACCTCGTAAATGCGGTCCGCGTGTCCCGGGTCCAGCTGTGCGATGGGCTCGTCGAGGATCAATACCTCCGGTCCCAGAGCGACCGCCCCTGCCAGCGCCAGCAGGTGGGTCTGGCCGCCGGAAAGCTGCCAGATATATTCATTTTCTCTGCCTTCCAGTCCGCACTGACGCAGCGCTTTTCTTCCCCGCTCCTCATAGTCTTTCATGCCGTAATTGAGGCAGGCATAAGAAGCGTCGTCCAGCACCGTGGGACGGACAATCTGATTCTCGAAATCCTGATAAACATAGCCCACCTTCCGGGCCAGGGTTCCCACGTCGGCGTCCCGCGTGTTTTCTCCTTCCACCCACACATTTCCGGTGAATTTCCCCGTGATAAAATGAGGGATCAGCCCGTTTAGTATTTTACAGAGGGTGGATTTGCCGCAGCCGTTGTTGCCGACAATGGCGAGAAAATCGCCCTTTTCAATCTCCAGATTCACATGATTCAGAGTCGGCTGGCTGGCACCGGGATAGGTGTAAGTCAGGTCTTCTATTTTAATGATTGTATCCATATTGTTTCCTGTATCTCCCATGGCTGCGCTATTTCGCCTCACGGACGGGCTGCGCATTTTTTCTCATGGCAACGAGCATCACAATGGCGATCACGGCAGCGACAACCATGCCCACAGCGAGAGCGGTACCGCTTTCCGCCCATCCTGCTTCCCAGTCAATGAGGGAAAGGCCGCTTTCTGCCATCATCTCCGCACCGATGGCACAGGCAAAGGCGATAAGACAGACGATCACATTTTTCACGCTGATCTGACCCAGACCGGTCTCCTCGGTGCGAGGCTGCATACCCAGCAGCGGCTCAATCTTTCCGTAAAGCTTTGGCACCAGGTAGAGGGTCGGCAGCAGGCAGAACAGGATGCCGGAAAATAACAGGTCATTTAAGAAAGCAAATCCTTCGGTGGCAAAAACACTTTCCGGAAGTCCGGCCACCGCCTCAAAATCAGATACGGCAAACTGTACTTTTAAGATATCCACGATCGTTCCCATGAGAAGCTGTGCACCGGTTCCCACGAAGGCGGCGACGCCGACCATCACACGGTTTTTCGGGTTTCTCACCAGACGTCCGGCAATATACACGCCGATGGTCACGGTGATGAATTTTTCCAGTTCACCCAGTCCGCCGAACTGTCCCAGCATGATTTCACTGAAAACCAGCTCGCCGGTGGCTGCGCCCAGAGCCGCGGACAGCGGGTCAAATAACATCGAGAGCACCAGCGGGATAAACAGGAAGAATTCCACGGAAAACTCCACGATTCCCACCTGAAAGCTCGGAATCAGCTCTGTAAATAAAGTTGCCAGTCCGTATAAGGACATTGATAAAACAAAAATCATTAATTTCTGAGACTGCGTCACAGCTCCATTTTGCGTAATAGACATTTTCATTCCTCCACATTTTTTCCTTTTTTGTTTTATTTCTTCATTATTTTTTGTTCCCGTCCCCGAAACAATGATCATCGCTTTCTGCTCCAGCAGCAATGATAATGTTTTTTGTCTCTGTTCCGGAAACAACTATATACTACCGGAGAAATGTAAGAGCTTCTATCACGTAATGGTAAAATGAAAGTAAAATTTCAATTATTTCAATTATGAAAATTAATTTTACTACATTTTCAGTAAAACGGACACAGCAGATTATTATTTCCACTGTGCCCGCCTGTTCATTTAATTATCCCCCACATTCCGCAGCCGCTCAATGACGCTTTTATTCTGGGTCCTCTCATAAATGCAGACCGGCGCCGCCGCGCATAACAGGAGGATTACCGCAAAGAGAAGCAGATTGGATAGCCACGGTATGGAATAAGAAATATCATATACGTTCATCGCCTGAAAAGCAGCAAAACTGACCGGTATTCCAAGCAGGACCGCGCCTGCCATGGAAAAGGCCGCGTATCCTATACCTTCCATACACAGCATCTTTCGGGTCTGTTTCACCGTCATGCCGATACTCTCCAGAGTGGCCAGTTCATCCTGTCTTGCCTGTATCCCGGAGGCCATCACATTGAGATAATTCAGTACGGCAAGGACGGCAAGGATCCCCCCCCAGACTGCTTCCCAGCACCCGCACCTGATTCTCCGACTGTTTCATCTCATTGTATCTTTCCAGCTTGGAATTATAAGTAATGTCATCTTCCCCGGCAAAGACTGCCTTTACATTTTCTTCCGTCTCTTCCGCAAAGGGCTTGTCGTAGACCACATCAATCAACTCTGTAAAGGTCTCTCCCATCAGCTTCTCCGCATAACTTTCACTGACGATCAGCTCCGGAATGTAACCGCCCGCAAAATAAGCGGGATTGATACTGCCTGCTCCCACAGCGGCAATCTCC
Organism: Eubacterium sp. An11; assembly: GCF_002161065.1. Lineage (GTDB taxonomy): Bacteria > Bacillota > Clostridia > Lachnospirales > Lachnospiraceae > Anaerobutyricum > Anaerobutyricum faecale. The sequence continues at coordinate 20,746 of NZ_NFLV01000016.1, forward strand.
ACCGTTTCTTCTTTGTCAGGATCCATGCCGTCCGGCAGATAGAAATGTACCGTCTTTCCCTTCATGCCGGCATCTCCTTCCAGGAAAAAGTTCGGGGACACTGCAATCTCGCCCCGCAGAAACTTCTCTTTATCCAGCACATTCCCCAGTTCTTCATTGATAATATCAAATCCTGCTTCATCTACGCCGATAAGCCGGGAATTAAACATGTCCCAGGACGGATCCTTCCTGTACTTCTCCATATCTTCCTTATAATTTCCCGGACTGTACCTTGTCTGGTAGATTTCTTTCAGATACTCGCCATACGCCTCCTCCTGATACGGCACTACCGCCACGGTGGAAGTCACCTTCCGGACTTCCTTTACGCCGGCAATCCCGCGAATCTGCTCAATCTTGTCATCGGTGATGAGCTGCCTCCTGTCTTCGTCCAGAGTGGTCTCATTTTTCAATTGGATATCATAATCCATGGTCTCACCCAGCACCCTGGCCGCCTCATTGCCCCGCAGGATCACATTGACAGTAAAAAATACAGACAATGCGATGATAAACGACAGGAAAATGACCGCCGCCTGTTTTTTATCCCGGAACATATTCTGCTTCGCCATGGACAGCAGGATGTGCCCCGAATGTTGTGATTTGGAAACCGGAGGCAGTTCTGATGATCGCCGCGGCTTTTGTGTACGCGCCATTTTGACCGCCCGCTGCGGCTTCGGCATCCGCTCTCTTCCCGATGAGCGCCGAAGTTTTGCGGCTGACCCCGCCACATACTTCATGGCTTCCACCGGTGGGACTTCTCCTGCGAACTTTGCCGGCTTCCGGCTGCTCAGGAAATTAGTCAGCAGCGCAAACCCGCCCGCCAGCAGATAAATCCAGATGCCAGCCGGCACCGCCTGACCAGTCGGTACGGTGGGATTTACCAGGTGGAGAATCCCCGGAACCACCAGACGGGATACGGCCGCTGAGACAAACAGTCCCGCCGGGATACCGATGCAGGAGTTAAAAAACGCCTGGCGGTACACCACATTTTTCAGCTGCCGTGAAGTCATTCCTACAGTCTTTAACTGGCCGTAATAGCGGATATCCTTTGTGATGGAAATGTACAGCGTATTGTAAATGAACAACCATCCGCTGGCAAAGATCATCAGGAGCAGGCCGGCCAGCACTGCTGACATTTTCAGGAAACTGCTGATGGTATCATAATCTCCCTCGATAATCTGCGTCCTTCCAATGCCCACCGCCTGCTGCATCCGGATGATATCTTTCTCTGAATACAGGGGATTTTTCAGGGAAATCTTTAAAGAGCCCTGGGTCAGATCCGTCTGCTTCACACCGGTCTCCTGGAAAAACTCTTTCGACACATATCCTCTGTCACTTCCGGTATAATCAGTGTACCAGCCGGAGAGAATGAATTCTTTTTGAACGCTCTGATCGCCTGCCGCCTGCGCATTTTCTGCTGCGGAGCCTTCTTCCGCCGCGCTGTCTCCTCCGGCACTTCCATCCGCATTGTCTGTCTCTGATGCACTGTCCGTTTCGACAGCACCTTCTTCCTCCGACGCCAACGTATAATAAGTAACCGGAATGGACATACCTTCCTTTGGCTTCTCAATACCCATGGCTGTCAGCGCACTTCCCGACAGCATAATCTCATTTTCTTTCTGCGGATAATGTCCCTCATACTCTTCCAGCGCCGGAATGGTCTGCCGCTCCCAGCAAACATCATCCAGCCAGTAGAGCCGCATCTTACCCAGTGTTTTTCCGTTATATTCTTCTACAATGGCACATTTTACTGCCAGCCCGGCGTATTTGACTTCATCCATATCCCGGATGATCTGTACCTGCCGTTCTTCCGGCTCTGTCAGCTCCACATCGTAATCCATGCCTTCCATGCGAATCTGCCGCTGGGAGATGGTATTCCAGTAACTGACACCCAGAACAATGATCACCGAGATCAGGAATGTAGTGAGAAACATGGCAAAGACAGCAAGGAGATTTCTCTTTCCATTGGCTTTATAAGTAACGGCGGCAATCTCCGCTATAATCTTCCTGTTGGATACTTTAAGCATAGAAAGCACCTGCCCTTCTGCTTTCATGAGAGACTTCCTGCCTCCGCCCGGGCTGTCCGCAGTGTCCGCAGATTCTCCCATCTTCCAGACGGATAATGCGCCCGGCCATCTGAGCGATCTCATCGTTATGGGTAATCATCACGATGGTCTGTCCGAACCGTTCCCCGGAAGTCTTCATAAGTCCCAGCACGTCCATACTAGTGCGGCTGTCCAGATTCCCTGTGGGCTCATCGGCGAGAATGATCGCCGGTTTGGCCGCCAGCGCCCTTGCCAGCGCCACCCGCTGCTGCTGACCGCCGGAAAGCTGATTGGGCATGGCGCATCGTTTCTCTTCCAGTCCCAGAGAAACAAGAATCTGTTCCACGTAAGTCTCGTCCGGCCGGATGCCGTCCAGCTTTATGGGCAGAACGATATTGTCATACACGTTCATGAGCGGCAGTAAATTATAACTTTGAAATACGAATCCGATCTTTCTTCTGCGAAATATAGTCAGTTCATCCCTGGATAAGGTGGAAATGTCCTTTCCTGCCACGATCACCTGACCCGATGTGGGCGTATCGAGGCCGCCCATCATGTGAAGCAGCGTGGATTTGCCGCTGCCGGAGGTTCCCACCACCGCCAGAAACTCTCCCTGTTTTACCGAGAGGCTGATGCCATCCAGCGCCTTCACCTGATTCTCTCCCTGGCCGTAATATTTTTTTAAGTCTTTTACCTCAAGAATATTCATGTTCGCACCCGCTTTCTTCTATTATGTATTGTCATAGTCTGGTATGCTGTATCGTTCCCTCTGCACCATCCATCAGATCATGAACATATCAGTACCAGACATACTTGAATAATAACAAAAGAAGGTTTCTCAAATCTTTCTGAAAAGTGACAATCCGGACAGAATTGACACTGTGGCCAATCTGATCCTTTCGCTGTGCCCACCTGCTCCATCCGTCCCACTTTCTTTACTACCGCTGACTTTGCCGGCTTCCCATTCCATAGCGGGGCAGATAAAGATACATGGTCGTCCCCTTCCCCGGGGCAGACTTCACTCTCGCATAGCCACCCTGCCGGGACAGTACTTCACGGACAAGAAACAGGCCGATACCAAAACCTGGTTCTGCACTGACTTCCTCCGAACGGTAAAACCGTTCAAAGATTCTACCCTGCTCTTCTTCCCGGATGCCGCGGCCCCGGTCTTCCACTTCCACACACAGAAAGGATTCCCCTTCCCGCACCCGGACATCGATCCGGGAACTTTCCGGAGAATATTTCACTGCATTATCCAGCACATTAGTAAGCGCCTCCACCGTCCATCTGCTGTCGGCATAACAAAAGATTCCTTTTGCTGCTTCTTTATTTCCAGGCTGTTTTTCGCCTCCCGCCATATCTGCAGCGATGACGATCCCCTTTTTCATGGCCGACAGTTCCACATTCTGACAGGCGGAGGCCACTATCTCCTGCACATCGCTCATCTCGGGATGAAGGGAAATGATTTCCTGTTCCGTGTAGGTGGACTTCACCAGCTCCTTCATGAAAAAATCAAGCTTGTCTGCCTGTTTCTGGAGTTTTAACAGCAGGTGGATGATTTGTTCCGTCTTCTCTCCATCTTTCACCCCCGATTCACCATTGTTCTTTCCAGCGCTTTGTTTGCTGATTTTACCTGTATGGGCGCTCTCTCCGTCATCCTTCCCTGACGCGGTTAAAATTTCCTGCAGCAATCCTGTATACAGCATAATATTGGTAATCGGCGTGCGAATCTGGTGTGTGATGTTCGAGATAATCGACTTGATGGTATCCCGTTCTGCTTCCGCATGTCCCTGATGCATACCGGTCAGTTCTAACAGGCGGTTCAGCCGCTCGGTCACGGCAGCGTCCACCGATTCATCAAAGACGGTATCCTGCATTTGCCCGCCGATGGCTCTGTCCAGCCGTTCCTGCAGCGCCCGGGCGGTGTCCTGCATCTTTTTCCTGTAATATCGTCTGATAAAAATGATGGCAATACCCACAAGCACCGCAGGTACTGCCACATAAATCATAAATCTGATCATTCTTTCATCTCCCACACATAACCTTTGCCATATACCGTCCGGATATATCCGGGCTTGGAAGGAGTATCTTCCAGCTTATCCCTGAGCCGCCGGATTCCCACAGACAGGGCATTATCCTCCACATATTCTGCGCCGTCCGGCCAGACCCACTCCATAAGGCGCTCTCTCGTAATGATCTGCCCCTCATGAAATACCAGCAGATGAAGGATGCGCCGCTCGGTCTTACTAAGATCAATGGACTGTCCGTTTTTATAAAACTCCATCCGGTCAAAGAGAAAATGAAAACAGCCTTTCCGGTATTCATTTTTCTGTTCCGGTACATTTCTGCGAAGAAGCGCCCGGATTCTGGCCCGCAGCACCATCAGACTGAATGGTTTTGTGATATAATCGTCGGCGCCGTTCTCCAGTCCGCTGACAATATCAAGCTCCATATCTTTGGCTGTCAGCAGAGCAATGGGAACCTGGCTGCTCTTCCGTATCTCCTGGCAGAACTCCAGTCCGCTGCCATCGGGCAGATTGATATCCAGAATCAGCAGATCATACTTCCGGTCCTTCAGAAGCTGCCTTGCCTGGGCGATGGTCCGGCAGCGGACAAAAGTAAGCTCCGGACTCTGAAGGGAGAGACAGATTCCCTCCGCCAGATCCTCATCATCCTCCAATATTAAAATATACTGTCTGACATTTTCCTTCATGGTGTTTTCCTTTCCTGCAAATATATTTATTGTATCATATTTATAGCTGCAGAACCAGAATCTTTCTCCAAATGTGATATTATCACAGAAAAAAGCGGTGAACTATTATATAAATAAAAAAAGAATTCCAATGGAAGGAGAAATCATCATGACTGTCATCAAAAAAAAGCGAAAGGCCATCGTAGAACAATCCGACTGCGTGGCCTGCGGCTGCTGTGTCAAAGTCTGCCCTCTGGGAGCAATCCGTATCATCAAGGGGATCATGGCTCAGGTGGACGAGAATAAATGTGTCGGATGTGGAAAATGTGCAAAGGAATGTCCGGCCAGCGTCATCGACATTCGGGCACGGCGCAGTTTGCCTTCGGTTTCTACAGCGTCATGCTCACTTCCACGGTACTTGGCCTGATCACCATGGTACTGTTTAAGCCCCGCAGCTGGTGCGTGTACTGCCCTATGGGCACGATGACACAGATGATCTGTAAAATAAAAAATCGGGAATAAATTCAAACAACAGCCGCCGGAGTTTGTCCAGCGGCTGTTATTGTCGTTCTATTGTTATTGTGCTTTTTTTCCCATCTTCCGCAATGCTTTTTTAAACTGGAAATAGAACAGCACGGCGGTGAAACAGATGGCAACAAAGTCCGCCACCGGCTCTGCCATGTAAACGGCCCTCGCCTTGTCCGCCGTAAAAATGTGCGGCATGATATAGATGAGCGGAATGAGCAGGATAAACTTCCGCATAACAGCCACCAGAATGGAAGCCTTGGCATTGCCCAGGGAGATAAAAGTCATCTGGCAGGCCATCTGAATACCGAAAAGAAGCATGCTTCCCATGTAAATCCGCAGAGCCATCTGTGTGTAGGAAAGCAGGTCCGCGTCGGAAGTGAACATGGCGGCAAATCCCTGCGGGAAAATCATCACGAACATCCACAGCAGGCAGGAATAAATGAGGCTGCATTTTAAAAGGAGCTTAAAAGCGCCCCTCACTCTCTGTACATTTCCTGCACCAAAATTATAGCTGATGATTGGCTGCGCTCCCTGGCCCAGCCCCTGCATCGGCAGCATGGCAAACTGCATGACGCTGGTGAGGATGGTCATGGCTCCCACGGCGATATCGCCGCCGTAGCGAAGCAGCGAGGAATTAAAGCAGACGGAAATGACACTCTCGCTGGCCTGCATGACGAAGTTGGACAGTCCCAGCGCCAGACAGGGCAGAACGATATCTTTTTCCAGCTTCATATTTGCCGTGCGGATCTTCAGATGCGTTTTCTTTCCAAACAGGAACAAAAGCACCCAGAGACAGGATACCGCCTGGGAAATAATGGTTGCCAGAGCGGCTCCTTCCACGCCCATATGGAATCCGAAAATGAATACCGGGTCCAGGATGATATTGATGACAGCTCCGATCAGCACGGAGAGCATTCCGGTTTTAGCAAACCCCTGCGCCGTGATAAAGGCGTTCATTCCCAGGGTGAGCTGCACAAAAATCGTTCCTAAGGCGTAAATGTTCATATATGCCACGCCGTAGTCGATGGTATTATCACTGGCGCCAAAGGCCATGAGAAAATCTCTGTTCCACAGAAGAAGCGCTGCTGTCAGCAGTACCGAAATAATAATCTGCACGATGAAACAGTTCCCCAGTATTTTTTCCGCCGTCTTATGATCGCCTTTTCCCATGAAAATCGTTGCCCGGGGCGCACCGCCGTAAGCCACGAAAGCGGCAAAGGCTGTGACGATCATGATCAGCGGCATGCAGACGCCCACGCCGGTCAAAGCCATGGCTCCCTCTTTCGGGATATGACCGATATAAATTCTGTCTACAATGTTATATAGCATATTGATGACCTGCGCGGCAACCGTCGGCACCGCTAATTTTGCCAGAAGCTTCCCGACAGGCTCTGTCCCAAGGAAATCTTTCTCTTCACTCATTTGATTTCTCTCCTTTCCGTCCGTGTGCTGATGTATTCACGATGCAATAAGCGCACACTCTATCCTCTTTTCTCGATGGCCTTCCGTACATTTTCTTCCATTTGCTCATTGACCTCAGAAAATGTATGAAGCTTCTCCGGAGTGATTCCGTAAAATACCTCCTCGTGAAATTCCCGGCATACTCTCTCCACCATCTCCACCACAGGTTCTGCTTTGTCAGTCAGAGACAGATGAATCTTTCTTCTGTCTTCCGCATCCTGCTTCCTGATCAGCAGAGATTTCTTCACCAGCGATTCCACGGCCTGAGATACGTTTCCTTTCTGGAGCATCCGCAGTTCCACGATATCCGCCGCCGTATCTTTTCCCGGATTATTATAAAGGAAACTGATCACCGTCGCCTCCGTCAGCGTCAGCGCATATTCCCGGCAGACGGATTCTTTCAGCATACTTTCATGAAGCTTGATGATCCGCCGGATGCCAATCAGATAATTGGTCGTCTGATTCACGTTAAGACCTCCCGCTTTAAAATTATGATCCATTGAAATTATGATCCATGTAAAGCATTGTTCTAAGTAGTTATAAAAAGAACTGTTTCTTTAGAAACTATTATAGGCCGCTGTTCTGATTTGTCAAGAAAAAGGAGAAGAAAGCGTTCCAATGGGATATGTTTTCACACAAAAACAGCCGCCAGCGCTGTATCCGATACATTACGCTGACGGCTGACATTATCATTCTCTTCACCTTGTTTCACGCAGAAGCTCTCTCGACTACCAGTCGGTTCTTTCTCGCAAGAGCAATGGCCACATGGCAGAACTCCATGGTGGCGCAGATCTTATCCGCAAGAGTTATGATCCATGCTTCCTTGTTCTTCGGGAGCGGTCCCAGAGGGAACATATGGCTTCTTATGGCTGCCTCTTCTCTTTCACTGATGTTAAAGAGACGGGTGCTGTTCTCAGCCGCGGCCTTAGGATGATAAAAGGCCTGATGTTCTCCGGTCGGTGTCTCCTCGCTGAAATCATACAGACAGAAATCATGGAGAAGCCCTGCCCTGGCAGCAGCTTTCTCATCACATCCGAACTTTCTGGCCAGTACCCAGGACAGATACGACACGTTCACACTGTGCATGAATCGGTTCGTCCACTGATGCTGGGTGTACTGCTCCAACGCCATAAAGTCTTCATGGGAGAGAATATGCTCCACCTCCGACAGGTAGTCCTGCGGCACTTCTTCGGAAATCTGAAGGCCCATCGGCAATCACCTGCTTTCTTTTATGATATCTCTATTATGGATGACTGACGACAAAAAGGCAATAGATTTCGGGAAATGTTAAGAAAATTGAAAAGTGGAGGCTCCCCGCAGCGCTTTCCGGTACACCACAAAGGCGATGACCGCTGTGATCGTCTCTGCGATCCAGAAGGCGTTCCACACGCCGGCGGCGCCAAAGACGCGGCTTAACAGAAAGGCCACCGGAATGATGATGACCACGTAGCGGAAGAGGGAAATGATAAAGGATGGCACTCCTTTTCCAAGACCTTCCAGGGCGCCGGAGGAAGTCACGGATACCGCGGAAACGATAAATCCGGCGCAGATGACGCGCAGGGCGGTCTTTCCGGCTTCAATGGTTTCCGGATTGGTGGTATAGATGGCGATGAGCTGTCCCGGCACCGCCAGACAGATGACCGTGCCGATGAGCATGATGGCAGCGCTGATGGTCAGTGTGATCCTGTAAATCTGTCTGACGCGCTTATGTTCTTTTGCCCCGTAATTGTAACCGATGATCGGCCGCATTCCCTGTACGATACCGTTGGCCGGCAGATACAGGAAAGTCTGCAGTTTATAATAAATCCCCAGAATCACCACATAAATCTGTCCGTATGCCGCCAGGATGGCATTGAGGGCAGAGATGAGCAGAGACGGCAGCGCCAGATTCAAGGTCGCTGGTATTCCGATAGAATAAAGGCGGAGAAACAAGCCGCCTTCCCATATCAGGTATTTTCTACCCAGGCGCACCGGGATCGGTCTGGCAAAATAGATGACCACATAAATGACTACGGTAAGCACCTGGCCGATGCCGGTCGCCAGGGCTGCCCCTTCAATTCCCATGGCCGGAAATGGTCCGATTCCAAAAATCAGCACCGGGTCCAGAATAATATTGGTCACACAGCCTGCCAGCATACCTCCCATGGTCACTTTCATCCGCCCCACAGACTGGAAGATCTTCTCAAAAGCAAGGCTGGTAACGATGATCAGTGAGAAAGCAAAGGCGATTCGGGAATAGCGGATTCCGTAATCGATCACCTGTTCTTCTCCGGTGAACATCCGCAGAAACGCCGGCATGACGGCAATACATCCGACCATCATCACTGCCCCGTGTATCAGGGACAAAACAAATCCCCAGGTGGCCGCCCGGTTGGCCTTCTCGTGTTCCCGGGCGCCCAGATGGTAAGCGATCACCGCATTGATGCCCACGCCAAAACCGATGGCCACGGCGTTGATGAAGTTCTGTACCGGATAAACCAGAGACAACGCCGTCATGGCCTCTTCGCTGATTTTTGCCACGAAAAAGCTGTCCACAATATTATAAAGAGAGTTGACCAGCATGGAAATGACCATGGGCAGGGACATGGAAATCAGCAGCGGCAGCACCGGTTTTTCTTTCATAAATGTCTCGTTCATTTTTCATCTCCTCCTCTTTGCATAGATATACTTACAATAGAAAACGCCACACAATCATCTCTCCAATGATTGTGTGGCGAAAAATGGCTTGACCAGAAAAATCCACAGTAGGTTTTAGCAATATATTATTTCCGGCATTTATTATAATATAGATTTTTGGCAGCCGTCAAGAAAATTTTATCATTTTTTATGCCAGCGATTTTTTCTCAGCCGGCCTTCCTTTCTGTCAAATGTTCTCCCGGCAGATCATTCTTTTTCCTGCCGTCCGCCTGTGCATTTTGCCACAAGCAGGCAGAGAAGAATGGTGATCACCATATCCGGTAGGGTGTTGCCGAGAGGCAGATCTATGCGCATCAGGATTCTGTACACGATAAATCCAATTGCCCAGACGATGAGATTGGATATCTGCACCGTTTTTTCTTCCGCATTTCTTTTTAAAAAGAAGAAATCCGCAATCTGCACGGCGATCATCGGAGCAAATACGGAACCGATGAGATAGAGGAAATCCGTGATATTATCCATAGGATAGACAATAGCCCCAACAATACCGATGACTGTCACCAGCACCGCCGCATATTTTCCCCTGACTCCTGAAAAAATCGTCTCTGCGGACACGCCGGCGGAGTAAGCGTCCAGAAACGTGGTGGTCACGGTGGAGAAAATCACAATGATCAGACCCGCAATGCCAAGGCCTGCCTTTACCATGATGAGAGCGATGTCATATTCTCCGGTAAAGATAGCAGCTCCCATGCCGATCACGTACATCCAGCAGCTCACAAGCCCGTAGACAATGGCGCTGGCTGCCGTGGCCTTCACCGGTTTCTCCGCCTCTCTGGTATAGTCGCTGATCAGCGGCAGCCAGGACAGAGGCATGGCCACCGATAATTCCACCGCCGCTCCAAAACTCATGGAACCGTCATCAAGACCTGCTCCCGCCATGCCACTGTCAAAGAAGATCACTTTGCACAGCACGAGAGTTAAAATGAACAGAGCCGCCATGGCGATGGTATTGATCTTGCCAAGATTGGTGACGCCCACCAAAATCCAAAGGATAATAAGCGCGCCGATGACCAGGCACCACACCCAGCGGCCGGTATGCATGATACCATCGGCCGCGATGGCGCCGTCATAAATCATGATGGCCGTCCATCCCACCAGCTGCAATACATTTAAGATGGCAAACAGCAGGCTGCCCTTTTGTCCGAAACTCATTTTTACGCTCTCCATGGCGCTCTTTCTGACACTGCCTCCGATGACGCCGGAAAGGAAAAGCAACACGCAGCCGATGAGATGTCCCACCAGGATGGCTGCCAGCCCCTTCTGAAATCCCAGAGGCGCGATATAGGTTCCCGTGAGGATTTCCGCCAGGGAAACCGCCGCCCCAAACCAGATCAGTCCGTTTTCAAAGATTCCCGTTCGTTTCATTTCCATCACCGCTGCCCTCCTGTCGTTGTCGCTTCCCCAAGAAAAACGCTTTGCAGATCAAACCCATGATTCATCGGACCGCTGCCTTTTCCCAGATCAAGCATCGCCGCCAGAGCGCCGGATATGTACCGCTTCGCTCTCTCCACCGATTCATCCAGCGAAAATCCTTTGGCAAGGTTGGAAGCAATGGCGCTGGACAGCGTACACCCTGTACCGTGGGTATTGGGATTATCGATTCGTTTTCCGTAAAACCATTTGCCTGTGCCTTCCCGGTACAAAAGGTCATTGGCGTCATTTAACTGATGGCCGCCTTTACAGAGGACGGCGCAGCCATAGGTCTTGCTGATGACCTCTGCCGCCTCGATCATATCTTCCCCGGTTCTGACCGCCATACCGGAAAGTACTTCTGTCTCCGGGATGTTTGGCGTCAATACTGCCGCCATGGGCAGCAGATATTCTTTCAGAGCAGATACGGCGTCATCTTCTATCAGTTTTGCTCCGCTGGTGGCCACCATCACCGGGTCCACCACAATATTTTCTGCATGATATTCTTTTAATTTCTCGGCGATTTTTTTAATGAGTGCCGCGGAAGAAACCATTCCGATCTTTACTGCATCCGGGCGGATATCCGTAAAAATGTTGTCAAGCTGTTCTCCGAGAAATTCCGGAGTCACTTCCATAATTCCTGTTACGCCGGTGGTATTCTGCGCAGTCAGAGCTGTGACCGCGCTCATGGCATACACTCCATTGCAGAGCATGGTCTTGATATCTGCCTGAATGCCGGCGCCTCCGCTGGAATCACTTCCGGCGATTGTTAATGCTGTTCTCATATTTCATTCCCTCTTTCGCATTAATTTTATTCCCCGCATCCCGGCGTCCGCCCTCTTTCCGGAAGACAGAACTGCCGGCCGCAGGTAGCGACACAAGGTGGTGCCCCCAATGTGCCGCCGTTTTTTCATCAAATTTCTTACTGTGCCATCAGCTGGCGCATATCTGTCACCGAAACATCGGCTTCTTCCTGCAGCCGTCCCCAGTCTTTCTCTGCAGACGGGTCATAGACCGCCACCGTATAAAAGCCTGCCTGCTTTGCTGTCTCCAGCGCATGGATGGCATCTTCAAACACGTAAATGTCTCTGAAATCTCCGCCGATGTATTCGCCTGCTTTCTCATAAATCAACGGACGGGTCTTTCCCTCGCCCACCTCCGAGCAGGTGAAGATTTTATCAAAACAGGAAAGGACGCCCAGACGCCGCAGGGCCGCTTCCACATGGAGACGCACGCTGGAAGTGGCAATCACCATGGGGATTTTTTCTTTCTTAAGTTTTGCGAGATATTCCCTCACTCCCGGCTTCAGAGGGGCTTCATTATAATAGAAATCTTCCACGATTTTTAAAGTGGCTGCCGCAATTTCTTCCTCGGACTTCCGAAGATGATAGTTTTCCTTTATATATGCCGCCCCTTCCTCCACGGACATCCGTTCCAGTTTCTGTGAGAGATTGCTCTCCGCCTCCACACCAAGACTCTTCAGGTAACGGACGCTGACATCCTCCCAAATGGGCATGGAATCCAGCAGGGTTCCGTCCACATCAAAAATTGCTCCTGTCATTTCCTCTCCTTTTCCGCCGGCGCACGGCCTTTTCCGTATGTGTCGTTGCCGGCTGTTTTCCGGCAGCATCTTGCAACGATTATTTCTGTTCAGTTTTTCGACGCATCCAGCATCTTCTCTGTCTGTTTTCTCAGCTCTTTGGCGGCCGTCTCGATATCCGGCTTTGCAAATATAGCGCTGATCACCGCGATACCGCAGATGCCGCTGCCGGAAAGCTCCATCACATTTCCTGTACTGATGCCGCCGATGGCGATGACCGGGATATGCACTGCCTCGCAGATAGCTTTCAATGTATCATGGCTGACCTCCACGGCGTCATCTTTGGAACCGGTCGGGAACACCGCACCTACGCCCAGATAATCTGCGCCCTTCTGTTCCGCCAGAATCGCCTGTTCCACCGTCTGAGCGGACACGCCGATGATTTTATCCGGGCCGAGCTTTTCCCGGACCATTCCGGCCTCCATATCGCTCTGTCCCACATGGACGCCGTCGGCATCCATGGCCAGGGCAATGTCCACATTGTCATTGATCACAAAAGGAACCCGATATTTTTTGCAAAGCTCCTTGATTTCTTTTGCTTCTTCGAGAAAATGTTCCTCATCCAGCTTCTTTTCCCGAAGCTGAATGAAAGTGGCTCCTCCTTTTATGGCTGCCTCCACATCCTGATACAGTGTGTGGCCGCCCAGCCAGCTTCTGTCCGTGACCGCATACAAAAGCAGGTCGCTCTTATTGAGTCCCATAACTGTCCTCCCTATCTGATTTCAAAACGGGCGCCTTTGTCCAGAGCAGCCCCGTCCATATTATAAATGGCGTCAATGATCCGGTTGCGGTAAGTGGAATTGCCGTCTCCTTCCTGCATCCGGCTCCATCCGATCTCTCCGGCCAGTCCCATGGCGCACACAGCAGCGGCAGCAGCCTCCGTCTGATCGTCCGGATTCGCCACAAGAAATGCAGTCATCATACCGGACAGCTGACATCCGGTTCCCGTGATCTTTCCCATTTCCGGGCGTCCGTTCCGAATCACATAACAGACTTCTCCGTCGCTGACCAGATCAATGGCGCCGGTGATGGCCACGATACACTCTGCCTTTTTCGCAAAATCCTTAACGAAAGCTACTGCTTCCGGGAGATTTTCTTCCGTCACAGCATCGGCCACATCGGCGTCCACTCCCTTTGTGGTTCCGCTGCCGAGAGCCAGCGTCTTGATCTCTGAAATGTTTCCCCGGATGGCGCTAAGTTCCAGCTCCTTCATCAGCTCTACCGCCGTGTCAGTCCGAAGTGCGCTGGCTCCGGCGCCCACCGGGTCCAGCAGAACCACATGGTCAAGGGCGTTGGCCCGTTTTCCGGCAGCAAACATTCCCTGGATGCTTCTCTCATTCAAGGTGCCGATATTGATATTCAATCCGCCGCAGATGGAAGTGATGTCCACCACATCTTTTGGTTCATCGGACATGATCGGACTGCCGCCGCAGGCCAGCAGTACATTTGCCACGTCATTGACCGTCACATAATTGGTGATATTATGTACCAGCGGAACGGTATTTCTCACATTATCAAAACATTTTCCAAGCATCGCATTTCCTCCTTCTCTGATGATGCAGCCATCGCTGCACTTTGTACATCGTCATCATGCAGCCGCCCTGATGATCCCGCAGGGCACTGCCGTCTGCCGATATCCGGCAATGTACCTGATCATATCAAACCCAAAAAGGCGGATATGCCAAACTGACATATCCGCCGAAATTCCTCGTGCCTGTATATATCCCTACGTTGGCATTATCCAAATCAGGTAAAGGGTCGAGGCGATTCAGCCCCCTCTCAGCCTGCTTGATACGCAAGCTCCCCGTTTTTATTCTTATGAACATTTTTATTATACTACTTTTTACTGACTTTGCAACTGTTTTTCCTTCACCGGAGTCTTTTTATCCGGCACCAGGAACATAAAGATCAGAGAACTGATCAGAAGCATATACGGATAAACCAGGTTCGGCATCACATCAAACGCCGACAATTCACATCCAAGCTCCGCCGACGCCGACAGGGCAATGAGCATCTGTGCGCCGTAAGGAATCACTCCCTGAAAAATACAGGAAAAGGTGTCAAGGATCGAAGCGGTATTCTGCGGCGTGATGCCATAATCTTCCGACATGTCTTTGGCGATCGGATTCGCCATGACGATGGCCACCGTATTGTTGGCGGTGGCGATATCCAGCGCTCCCACCAGCAGTCCGATGCCCAGTTTTCCGCCGTTCCGGCTCCGGAATACCCTCTTGATAAAATGCAGCAGCGCATCGAATCCGCCGTATTCTCCGATCAGACCACCGATGGCCGACACCAGAATGGTTACCATGATCGTCTCGTACATGCCGGACGCTCCGGACCCCATATTGGTGAGCAGATCAACGCCCGAAATATTTCCCGTCGCCAGCATGATCAATGCTCCGGACACAATGCCGATGAGAAGGACCACAAAAACATTGATGCCGATGATTCCTCCCACCAGTACCAGCACATACGGGATCACCTGGATGAGATTATACTCCTGCACGATCCGGCCTTCCGGAACATTTCCGGCCGTCAGAAAGAAAATCACCACCATGGCCGCCAGCGCCGCCGGCAGCGCGATCTTAAAGTTCGCCCGGAACTTATCTCTCATGGCACATCCCTGTCCGTTGCAGGCCGCAATGGTCGTATCGGAAATAAAAGACAGATTGTCCCCAAACATAGCGCCTCCTACCACGGCGCCCACGCAGGAAGCCGCGCCGAATCCGGAAGCTTCCGACACCGCCACGGCGATAGGCGTCAGCAGCGTGATGGTTCCCACAGAAGTTCCCATGGCCAGAGATACAAAAGCGCTGACCACAAACAGCACTACCACCGCATACTGCGCCGGAATCAGCGAAAGCAGACAGTACGCCACGCTCTCCGCGCTGCTTCTTCCCACAACGCCCACAAATACGCCGGCCGCCAGAAAAATGAGAATCATAGTCACGATATTTTTATCGCCCACGCCTTTCGCCATGATCTCCAGTTTTTTGTCAAAATTCAGTTTCGGATTCTGTATGCAGGCCACCAGCAGAGCCGCCAGAAACGAGACCACGATGGGAACATTATAAAATCCCATCGGAATCTTCATCACATATTCAAACAAAATCCCCAGTCCCAGATACAGCACCAAAAACACCCCGATGGGCAGCAGCGCTTTCCAGTTTTCTTTTTTCATAATACTTTCCTCTCCTGATATTAAAATTAAAAGTGACATAGCATTTTCCGAAAAAAACAAAGTTTTCCGCCGAAATACTCTATTTCAAGAAAGAATCCCGGCATCCGAAAAGACACCGGGATTATTATACCATAAATGCGAAGAGATTTATCATTGAAATGGGGATTTGTCGATTTGAATCCGCAGGTTTTGAAATGATCGGGGTATGGATAAACAGACGGGATTTGCGGCTTTATATATAACCTAGAAAAACGCAGTCAGGGAAGTCTCCTCCTCCACTTCGGCAGGCTGATAACCGTCCCCTTTTTTATAACTGCCGGCGACGCCTGCACTCACAGTCGTCGTCGATCTTCCCTGATTCATTTTTCTATCATTATCACATATACCGCAAATCCCTGTCCTCTGCATCACCCGGATTATAGCAAAGCCACCGGATTCAAATCGACGAAATCTATACCAGAGTAGCTGGCTCGCCGGGACTGTCGGTGTTCCTCTTGACTTTTTAATGATATGTGCAAAGATTGCAGCGATTTGCCAGGCGAAAAATACCACTGAAATTTTAATTTTCGATGATAGAACTGTTCCACAGCCAACATACCTCCACAACCTGTTGTTTCACCACAATAGCCAGGATTCTTGTAAATCTCTATGCACGCAGACTGCATTTGGAGAAGACAAATCATTGATATGGTTTGACGACGACTGTGAGCGCAGGCGTCTACATTATATTAATAAAATATAGCCAGGTGTCAGCCTGCCGAAGTGGAGGAGGAAAACTTTTATCAATGACTTGTCTTCTTTCAAAGTGGACTATCGCGTATTATAAAGAGATTTACAAATCCCTGTTCACCGTCACCTCTGCCGGCGCCTCGATTTCATTGGCGATGGTGTGCTCCGTCAGTTCGGACAGCAGTCGGATTTTTTTGTTGATCAGCGGGCGCATACAGTTTGGCACATGCTCCTGATGGGCCCGGTGGATGGCCACGCACTCCTTGCAGTTGCCGTGATAGCGGCAGGCTTTTTTGCAGGAGCAGTGATCTTTTTCTTTGTATTCTTCCCGAAATGCGGACGCAAATTCCTCCTGGATGCGCAATCCTTCTTTTCGGTTTCCTTTGTGAAATTCTTTCATGGCTGCTTTTTCGATTTCATTTCCATCAATGATCATGACTGTTCTCCTTTTCGTGATTCGTAGTTGCTTATCATATATCAAATGTCATGGTGACAGCTGTTCCATACAATATAATAATAACTTCCCGCAGTCTTGCAAAATAGCTTTTTCACACCTATAATATAGAAAAAAAGAGCCAAAATCGTTATCAAGGAGGCCTCTTATGTCACAAATCACCGACGGACAGCGCCGTCCGCAGCATATCACGCAGCATGAACAGCCAGAAGGTCGCCCATCTCCCATTTACTCCCATAATCCCCATGAAGGCGGTGAATTTCCATTGCTGGTACTGGATGTGGAAAGACAGGTCTGCACGCCTTCCAATGAAGGTTTCCGGGTACTCCACTGGCATGAGGAAGTACAGTTTATCCGGGTATTGCAGGGTGTGATTCAGACCCGCATTTATGAGGAGGCGATTGAAGTCCACGCGGGGGACTGCCTGTTCATCAACCGGATGGTTCCCCACAAGACCATAGAAAAAGAAGACTGCCGGTATCACAGTTTTATCATTCCGGAACAGATGCTCGCCTTCTTTCCCGGCAGTATCATGGAAAAAAGGGATGTGAAATCTTTTCTCTGCCATCCTGGGTTCACACATTTTCTTATAAAAAAATCAGAGCCCGCCCACGAACCTGTTCTCAATGCACTCAAGGCCCTGGACGACCTTTACTTTTCTCCTTTAGAGAAAACAAAACCGCATTATGAATACAGGCTGAGTACGGCACTGGTTTCCCTGTGGCTTTCATTTATTTCCATTCTTCCGCCGCTGCCGGCGGCAGCGCCGTCCCGGGAACATCTCCGTATCCGGAAGCTTCTCACCTATCTGCACAGCAATTATCAGGAAGAACTTTCCGTGGAATCCATCGCCGCTGCCGCCCATATCAGCAAGACAGAGTGTCTGCGCTGTTTCCGCAGATATGTGGGAGAATCGCCGTATCAGTATCTCATCAAATACCGCCTGCACATGAGTGAAGCATTTTTGAAGGACACCGAACTTTCCGTCACCAAGATTGCTTCTGAAACCGGGTTTGCCTCCGCCAGCTCCTATATCCGGTATTTTCGAAAATGGTACGGCTGTACGCCTAAGGAATACCGCAGCAAACAAAAAGGCGGATCATAAAAATCATAAAAACGGCAGCCCTTCCAGCGCTTGACGCCGGAGAACTGCCGTAGCCAGAACCTGCACGATCCGTTTCTTTTATGCTGCACTCCCATGGCTGACTGCATGTTTTGGCATCTTCCGGAACTCCAGAAATGCCATGAGGATGGTCACCATGGCCGCCATAAAGTCCGCGATCGGCCCCACATAAATACATCCGTCCACGCCCATAAACAGCGGCAAGATCAGAAGAAGCGGCACAAAGAAAATAATCTGTCTGGTCAGAGACAAGAAGATACCTTTTGCCGGCTTGCCGATGGAAGTAAAGAAAGTGGATGTAATAGGCTGCAAGGCGTCCAGCCAGATAAAGAACAGATAAATCCGGAAAAAGCGAACGCCGAATTCAAAATATTCCGGCTCTCCTGTTCCAAAGAGGGAAAGTATCTGTCCCGGGAATATCTGAAAGAGTGCAAAAGAAATCACCGAAATGATAACTCCGGCGGTCGCCGCCAGACGATAGGCTTTCCGCACCCGGTCATATTTTTCCGCCCCGTAGTTAAAGCTTTCCACCGGCTGGCTGCCCTGCGCCAGGCCGATGACCACGGAGAAAAATACCTGGTTGACTTTGATGACGATGCCGGCGCAGGCGAGGGGGATTGCTTCACCGTAAACAGACTGCGCTCCGTAATGAGTCAGTGAGTTGTTGAGCACCACCTGCACGATCATCATGGCGATCTGATTGAAAAAGGACGCCAGACCAATCTGCGCTGTCCGCTTCACGTAAGCCGCCTGCAATTTTAAATGTTCCGGCAGCAGCGGAATCGTCTTAAAATGCAGCAGGTAGCGTACCACAATGATAGCGGAAACCACCTGACCGATGACCGTGGCGATGGCGGCTCCCGCCATGCCCCAGTGGAACACCATGACAAACACAGCGTCAAGAATCGTGTTGATAACCGCTCCCGTCAGGTTGCAGATCATGGCCATCTGCGGGCTGCCATCGGCACGGATCAGGTGACAGCCGCCGGTGGTCAGAATCAAAAACGGAAAGCCCACCGCCGTGATCCTCACATAGGTCTCCGCATAAGGAAGTACATTTGCCGGAGCCCCGAACAGCTGTAAAAGAGGCACCATAAAAATCTGGGTCAGGACACATAAAATAAGACCGCTTCCCGCCAGACACACCAATGCATTTCCCACAAAATAAATAGCCTTCTCTTTATTTCCTCTTCCCATGTTCAAGTTAAAACAGGAAGCGCCGCCGATGCCGAACATCAGGGCCAGCGCCACGCAGGAGGTGGTCAGCGGAAACGCCACATTGGTGGCAGCGTTGCCGAGCGTTCCCACCGCCTGTCCGATGAAAAGCTGATCCACAATATTATAAAGAGCACTGACCAGCATAGCCACTATACTCGGCACAGCGAAACGCACCATGAGGCTGGATACCGGTTCCTCTCCCAGCGGATTGCCCGCCACCGTCTCTCTTTTTTCTTCACTCATTTTTTTTCTCCTCTAAATCATACAAATCAATGACAGAAACATTCCGTTTACACAGACCGCCGAAACATTTTTACTGCGTGCAGGTCTCCGGATTTGCGGAAAGCCCTGACAGGATATTCATTTTTTCCTTGCAAAGATAGTTGAAAGCCGCGACAGCTCTTCCCACTCCGATGACCGCAAAGACTGTTCCCACTCCGATTCCCAGCAGAAAATGTCCGGAAATGATACCAATCACAAAAGTCATACAAATGTTTAAAAGGTCAAACATATTTTTGGCAAATCCCATATCTTTGTGGATGAAATCCGCAATGGCTGCGACAATACCGTCTCCCGGGTTTGGTATCAGCCGCATATTGACAGACATGGCCGCACCCACTCCGGTACAGATAATCGCCACTATCAGCAATGCCATATTGGCGGCAAAGGAATCCGTCTCCCAGGGAATACATTTCTCAAACAGATTCAGGAATCTTGTGAACACAATACTCAGCGGAATCTGCAGAAGATCATACCAGCGTCTGTTCTTTCCCCGGATGATCAGCTGGGCTATCACAAAAACGGTATACCACACAAGCGTCGTATTTCCAAAATTCAGATGAAAAATCTGTGATATGCTGTAGGACACGGAGATAATCGGTGATACGCCCAATCCTGTTTTCGTGTTGAGCGTAAGTCCCAGAGCCAAAATCAACAGTGATAAAATATAGAAAAAAATACGAAAAAGCCAGCATTGTTTTTTCATGATTCTCTCTCCTTCCATTTTCTTACTCAACCATCTGTTCACACACAGACAGCTGGCTGTCTCCCAATTTCAGAAGACAGCCAGCATTCTTTTGTCTTTTTTATACCAGACTTTTTATGCCAGACTTTCTGACGCCCGCACCAGTTCGTCCCGGATTTTGATGTGCTGCGGACAGACCACTTCACATTTTCCGCATTTAATACACTCCGATGCCGGTTTCCTTCCGTGTCCGTTCACCAGCCATTCTTCCTGATGTTTGGCCGCAGCCTTATCCTGATATAACGTCAGATAATTCATAGCGGTAAATGTACCGGAAATACCGATTTCCATCGGGCAGATTTTAGCGCAGTAATTACAGGTGGTGCATGGAATCAGCGGAATTTTATTTAAGGCTTCTCTCGCTTCATCCAGCGTCTTTTTCTCCTCCGGAGAAAGTCCGTTGAAATCCTTCATGACGGACAGATTATCTTCCATCTGTTCCATGCTGCTCATACCGGAAAGGACCGTGATAATGCCAGGCAGATCTGCCGCAAACCGGATCGCCCAGGAAGCACAGGAGGCATCCGGCTCCGCCTGTTTAAAAATCTCTTTTACCGGTTCCGGCGGATTGGCAAGCATGCCTCCCTTGACCGGCTCCATGATAATGACCGGTTTGCCATGGGCTCTTGCCACCTCGTAACAGGCCCTGGACTGAATGGCCGGATTCTCCCAGTCTCCATAGTTGATCTGGAGCTGTACAAACTCCATCTCCGGATGTGCGTTCAGGATCTTTTCCAGTTCCTGCGGTGTGGAATGGAATGAGAAGCCGATATGCCGGATCAAACCTTCCTCTTTCTTCTCCCTCACAAAACTCCACAGATCAAACTCATCAAAAAACTTCGTCCGGAACTCTCCCAGATTATGCAGCAGATAGAAGTCAAAATAGCCGGCTCCCGTCTGTTTCAGAGAAGTTTCAAACTGCGCGACAGCCTCCTCCCTGGTCTTGCAATTAATCCACGCGGCGTTTTTCGTGGCCAGCTGGAAAGATTCTCTCGGATATCTCTCCACCAGCGCCTGCCGGATGGCATCCTCGCTGCCGGCATAAGCCCACGCCGTATCAAAATAAGTAAATCCTTCTCCCATAAAACGGTCGACCATCGCTTTGACCTGCTCCACATCAATGGCCTCCCCTTTCATCGGCAGACGCATCAGTCCAAAACCAAGTTTTTTAATGTCTTCTCCCAAATATGCCATGTTTTTTCCTCCTTCTGCCATGTCTTTACTATTTTACATTACTCTGCCTGTTTCCATTGTAAGCCTGCAGGCAGCCACCGCTTCCTGATAGATATCCCGGTAAGACCGCCCGGTTGTCCGGCACAGTTCTTTCACACTTTCATATTCCGGATAAAATTTGCTTTCGCTGCCATAATGACAGACTTTCACCTGTACCCGTCCGCTGCCTACTTTTACATCCCGGGACTCTCTGGAAAGGACGGTTCGTTCCATCTTCACTCTCCGGATACCGATGGTTGTTGTCTCCCGGAAGATAATCTCCTCCATGCGGGCAATGTCGGCCTCGTCACAGATGACGTTCAGCTGCCACGCCGGCCGGTTCTTCTTCATATAAACCGGATGGTAATGCACATCTCTGGCTCCCGCCTCAAAAAGAAGGTCCATCACATAGCCAAGCACCTCTCCGGAACAGTCGTCAATATTGGTCTCCATCCGGTAAATGCAGTCTTTGTCTCCCTTTTCTTCCGTCTTTGCCGGCTCAATGAGCATGGCGCGAAGAATACTCGGACGCTCATAGGTACGTTTGCCCGCTCCGATACCGGTCCGGACAATCCGGAAGGCCTTCGGCAGTACATCCGAAGTCTTCACCGCTGCCGCGATGGCTGCGCCTGTCGGCGTCACAAACTCTCCCTGTACATCCATAATTTCCAGATTCAGACCATTTTTCTCCACAATATTGGTCACCGCCGGCACCGGTACCGGAAGCACACCGTGCTGACAGCGCACAGTTCCGGTTCCCTCACAAAGCTTTGGAACCACCACACTTTCAATATGAAGATCGTCCAGGCAGACCGCCGCAGCCACCACATCCACAATGGAGTCAATGGCTCCCACCTCATGAAAATGTACCTGCTCTACCGGAACCGCATGGGCTTTCGCCTCCGCCTCGGCGATAATCTCAAAAATACGCAGTGCCAGCTTTCTGGCGTGGTCTGTCATCTTTACCACAGCGATGATTTCTCTTATCTCTTTCATGCCCCGATGCACATGTCCGTGCGGATGCTCATGGGAATGTCCCTGTCCTTCGCCGTGATGATGTTCATGTTCTTCGCCATGATGGTGTTCATGGATATGTTCATGTTCTTCCCCGTGATAATGTTCATGGATATGTTCATGTTCCCCGCCATGATAATGTTCGTGAAGGTGTTCATGCCCCTCGCCATGAGGGTGTTCATGAGGGTGTTCATGCCCCTCGACGTGCAGGTGTTCGTGGGGATGTCCATGGAGATACTCCATATCATGGTCATGATTTTCATGTTCGGCATCCAGAAACACCGCGAAATCACAGCAATCGATCCCCGTTTTTTTGACCCGGGTCACTTCCACCGAAAATCCGTCGGCTGGTATACTGTCCAAGGCCTTCATTAAAACTTCCTCGCTGGCACCCAGATCAAGAAGAGCCGCCACCGTCATATCTCCGCTGATACCGGAGTTACATTCCAGATAAAGTATATTTGACATTGTAGAAAATTCCTTTCTAATAGAAATATATCCGCCATCGAAATGGCATCATATAAAATAATAGCATATCGGAAATTCTTTTTCCATGTTGAATCAAGAGAATATGCGATGAAAGACCGGAACATTTGCAGGATTTTCTTTACAAATGTCAAAAGAAATTATATACTCACTACGATACACTTTTTATCATTAAAGAGTTATAGCTTCAAAGAAATGAAATTCTTAGCCAGGAGTCGCATGGGCAGATTTTCCCGCGACTCTTTATTATGGAGGAAAGTATGACTAGAATAATTGAGACTGTTTACAATTTTTTATGGGGAGATCTGTTCTTTCTTCCCCTCCCGGGAGGCGGAACGCTTCCGCTGTCCATCCTGGTGATTTTACTGATTCCCACAGGTATCTATTTCACCATCCGCACCAAAGTCCTGCCGGTCCGGCTTTTTAAAGACATGGTCGGCGCCGTCCTTGGCAAAAAAGATGAAAAAAACAGCGCCTTGTCTGTTCTTCAGACATTGATCGTATCCACGGCCACCCGTGTCGGTATGGGGAATCTGGTGGGCGTGGTAGCCGCCATTTCCGCCGGAGGAGCCGGCGCCGTATTCTGGATGTGGATCACCGCCATCATCGGTTCATCCACTGCTTTTATTGAAGCCACTCTCGCTCAGCTTTACAAAGAAAAGGATCCGCTCTACGGCGGATGGCGCGGCGGGCCGGCTTATTACATCCACAGATATTTCGAAGAACGCAGCGGTAAAAAACGTCGGTATGTGCCTTTGTCGGTACTGTTTGCCCTGTCCGGACTCATTTGCTGGTTTGGCATCAGCCAGGTGGTCAGCAACTCCGTGACTTCCGCATTTGAAAATGCGTTCCATATCCCGCCGCTTTATACCACGATCGTTCTTGTGATCCTGGGCGCGGTCATCGTTCTTCGTAAAAATGCCACTGTCCGGGTGCTGGATATCATGGTGCCGATCATGGCCGGTATCTATCTGCTGATGACGATCATTCTGATTATCATAAATATTCAGATGCTCCCATCGGTATTTGGCAGAATTTTCTCCGAGGCATTCGGCCTGCGTCAGGTTGCCGCCGGAGGATTCGGAGCTGTGATCATGAACGGTGTCAAGCGGGGCCTCTTCTCCAACGAAGCCGGTTCCGGTTCCGCTCCATGCGCCGCAGCTACCGCCGAGACAGACCATCCGGCAAAAGTAGGTCTTTCTCAGGCTCTCGGCGTGTTCATCGATACCATTTTGATCTGCAGCTGCACCGCTATGATCATGCTGCTCACACCGGAAAAACTTACCACAGGCCTTCAGGGAATGGATTTACTGCAGACGTCCATGCAGTATCACCTGGGAGAATTCGGCGTCATCTTCATTGCCGTCATCATCTTCCTGTTCAGTTTTTCCACCTTCATCGGTATCCTGTTCTACGCCCGCTCCAATGTGGCATACCTCTTTGGAGATAACTGGACATCCCAGACCATCTACAAGATCCTGGCCCTTGTCATGCTCTTTATCGGTGGTCTCGCCGCCTACTCTGTGGTATGGGATCTGGGCGATGTGGGCGTCGGACTCATGACAGTATTTAATATCTTTATGCTCTATCCATTATCAAAGAAAGCGCTGGCAGCGCTGAAGGATTATGAGAGTAAGAAAGAGAAATAAATGAGGCGGTCAAAAGAATAACAAAACAGAGGATACTCCTGACACATTTATGACAAACAACAAAAAGGCAATCCGTGTGACAGTAACACCAACTGTCCGGATTGCCTTTTACTTTCCTGTTTTCACTTTATCCTGCCTGTACTTTTGATTTTCATCTTTTCATCATACCTGGCCGGAAGCACTGCATTCTGAAAAGTCTCTGCACTTTTCCAACAGAAGTCCGGCACTTCTCTCAGTCAATTCTTGCAAACGAAAGCGCCGTCTTATAAGCTATGCTTTTCATACATTCAGCATTATACTGAGTCTCTGTAATCTGACCACCGTTCTTCCAATATGTTGTGACCTCATCAAGACTTCCGCCGGGCCATCTCCTGAGCCGTTCCAGTTTCACAAATTGTTTCGCCTTTCCCTTTTTGATCTTATAACCGGTAATAATGCTCTCCGTACTGCCGCCTACCTGCGCGTACAGTTTCTTTCCCCTCAGAAAAAGGCCGTTCCGCAGTTCCTCGAAAGCCATCAGCGGTTTTACCTTTCCCTTACGAAATGTGAGAACCAGTACACGGGAGCCCATTCCTCTTCCTGTGGAACTGGTAGACAATAGAAGTTCCTTTGTACCGTCCTTATTGATATCCACTGTTTTGTAATAAGAATACGAAGATACATTTGTCCGAATGGTTTTATAGGCATAACTATACTGATAATTCCAGCAGCGTACCTTATAGCTGCCTTTTTTCTTTTTCAGCACTTTTTTATACCAGTTATTCTTATTCATCTTCTTCGCCTGAATAGATACTTTCTGCGTCCCCATATCCTTCGCCTGCACAGATACTTTCTGTGTCCCCATATCCTGCATCAATGCACTTGCTGCATCAGCTGCACAAACCGGAAACGCCAGAGTCATACATCCGGAAACTACGCCGGCGCACAATACTGTTCCAGCCACAGACCTTTTTAATCTTCCCATAACATTTTCCCTCCCATATCCTGAAATCCTCACAGTCTCATCGGCAAAATACTTTCCTGCCTATTATTTTTCCCTGACATCTTCATCAGCAAAATATTCGTCCGCCTGCTCCTGCCAGTACCGCCGGTCCTCATCCGTGATCTTCCGGATCACCCGGCAGGGATTGCCGGCCGCAATGACTCCGTCAGGAATATCTTTGGTCACCACAGACCCTGAGCCAATGACCACGTTGCTTCCAATGGTCACTCCGGGATTGATCACCACATTTCCTCCAACCCAGACATCGTCTCCGATGGTCACCGGTTTGGCAAACTCCAGATGCATGTTCCGGATCAGCGCGTCCACCGGATGGCAGGCCGTGTAAATGCACACCCGAGGCCCCAGCATCACATGATTCCCGATGGTCACCTTCGCCTCATCCAACGCCAGAAAACCGGTGTTGGCATAAAAATGATCGCCAATATGAATCTGCCCACCCTTATCACAGTAAAAGGGCGGCTCAATATAAACGTCCTCTCCCATCTGTCCGAAGATTCCCCGCAGCAGTTCCATCCGCTCCTTGGCCTGCTCAAAAGGCATATCATTAAACTTTTTCAATACTCCCCGGCTCCGCTCCCACTGCCCGTCATTCATCTTCAGGGAATGATAGAGACGGCCGGATAACATGCGTTCTTTTTCGTTCATGCTTATCTCCATTACATTTTTTGCAAAAAATTTATTTGTTGCTATAAATGACAGCAAGGTTATTCACATGGCGGTCCTCATTCAAAACAATCATATCCAGCATAAATACTTTTTTGATGATATTTCGCACCAATTTTCTGATATTTACGTATCTTTGTGTTTTTCACACTTTTCAGTCCCTCATTCATACTTCCCGTCCGGTATCCCTGCAGATCGAGGGTCACATAAGAGAAGCCAAAGCTTCGGAACTTTTCCGCGATTTCTGTTCGCAGCTCCGGCGTCAGAAGCCGGTCCATTTCCTCCGGCAGCAGCTCGATGCGGGCTAGAGTCCCATGGATGCGCACCCGGAATTGATGAAAGCCCAGGGAGAACAGAAGCTGTTCGCCCTGCTCCACCATGGCAAGTTTGTCCTCGGTGATGGTCTCGCCGTAGACGAACCGGGAAGCCAGGCAGGCAAAGGATGGCTTCTGCCAGGTAGGAAGCCCCAGCTCTTTTGAGAGGAAACGGATTTCCGCTTTGGTAAGACCTGCTTTCCGCAGGGGACTTGCGATGTGCAGCTCCCCGATGGCGCGCAGTCCCGGACGGTAGTCGCCCAGGTCGTCCATGTTGGAGCCTTCCGCCAGAACGTCCATGCCGTTTTCAGCCGCGATTTCTTTCATGCGGGTAAAGAGGGCTGTCTTGCAGATGTAGCAGCGGTCCGGTGGATTATCGGCGAAGCCCGGTACTGCCATCTCCTCAAATCGGAAAATGATCTGACGGCAGCCAAGACTTTGGCAGAATTCTTCTGCCTCCGTCCGTTCTCTGCCCGGGAACACCCGGGAATCTGCGGTGATGGCGAGAACCTTGTCTCTTACTGCATCAGCGTCCTCTGCCAGGCTGACATTTCCGCTGTTCCCCTTACCGACGCAATTTTCACTTTCAGTGTTGCTTTCAGCGTTATCTGTACTTCCAGGATTTTTTTCTCCCTGCAGCGCATCGCAGGCGGCTTTTAAAAGAAGGGCAGAGTCCACTCCGCCGGAAAAGGCGATGGCCACCCGTCCCTTTTCCCTCATCCACGCTTTCAGTTTGTCCAGTTTCTCAAAGGCTGCTCGTGCCATGTCATTTTGTCCGTTTTCTATTCTGTCATTCTGTGGCATATGGTATCCTTTCCAAATATATTTCCAAATGTATTGGTATCGATATTATTGCTGCATTTCTGTTATCTTTCCTTATCTCTCCATGTTACATCATATCATGTCACAGCGTAACTGTCCGCGGCCTGAGCTTTGCGCTTACTTCCGCGGCGCCCGTTCCGCCAGACGGTTGATCTGGGTCGCCATGTATCCGGCGCCATAGCCGTTGTCGATGTTAACCACGGCGATGCCGTTGGCGCAGGAGTTGATCATGGTGAGGAGGGCGGAGAGACCGTTCATGCTGGCACCGTAACCCACGGAGGTCGGCACAGCGATGACCGGGTTGGATACAAGACCACCCAGGACGCTGGCCAGGGCTCCTTCCATGCCGGCCACGGCGATCACGCAGTTGGCGCTCTGAATCTCGTCCACCTGGGAGAGGAGACGGTGAATGCCGCTGACGCCCACATCATAGATCCGCTCCACCCGGGTGCCAAAGTATTCCGCGGTCTGGGCGGCTTCCTCTGCCACCGGGATGTCCGCTGTGCCGGCGGTACAGACTGCAACGCTGCCGATATGCTTTTTATCTGGTTTTTCCACTTTTAATATGTGGGAAATCTCATCATATATAATAGAAGGAATCACTTCTTTTACCAGCTCGTACTGATGGCGGCTGGCACGGGTGCCGAAAACTTCCCCGTTGTGTTCGTACATTTTCTGGTAAATGGATACCAGATAATCGTCAGGCTTTCCGCTGCAGTAAATCACTTCCGGAAAACCGGAGCGGACTTCCCGGTGCAGATCCAGCTTGGCGTAGCCCAGTTCTTCATAGGGTTCTCTCTTAAAATATTTTTCCGCTTCTTCCACGGAAATTTCTCCGTTTTTCACACGATTTAATACTTCTCTTGCTTCCATTTACATTTCCTTTCCTTTTTCAGAACATTGGTTCCCTTTTTCTATTATAAACTGCCCCCTGCTTTTCGTAAAGTCACAGATTCGCTTTTTATCGCTCACGTTTTATAGCGCAGTCAAAGCCGTTTGCTCTTCGTTGCCGTCGGGTGTCCACCCGTGCAGACACGGCGGCCGTCTTCCGGATCTATGGCGCAAAAAAGCCGCTGCCCTGGCAGAAATCCTGCGACTTCCGTCCAGAGCAACAGCTCTATTTTTGTCAATAAATGTATGGGTCAAATAAATGTGTGGGCCGGATCCTTTTATACGGTCTGTCTCTTTGCGATAAAGACAGGGAAGGAATCGGTTCCGTTCAGGTGTTTGTTCTCGGTGATGGTCACCTTCTTGTCCGTGATGACGTACTCGATGTCCACGCCGTCTTCCACAACAGTATCCTGCATGAGAATACAATTCTTTACTTTGGCGCCCTTTCCGATCTTAACGCCACGGAATAAGATACTGTTCTCCACTTCTCCTTCGATGACACAGCCGTCGGCTACCATCACGTTGGAAGCTTTGGCGTCGCCAATATATCTTGTCGGGTTATCATCACGAATCTTCGTGTAGATGGTGTGACCGGAGAAAAGTGCATCCAGATTCTCATCGTCAAGAAGTTTCATGTTCTCATCGAAGTATCCTTTCAGACTGAGGATTCTGGAAGTATATCCGGTATACTCATAACCACAGATCTTCAGGTCGTTAAGATGTGGAAGAAGGATATCTCTCTCGAAATAAACGCCGCCGCTGATAAATGCGGTGTTGATGGTATCGATGAGAAGTTCTCTTTCCATCACGTAAATGTTCATACCAAAATTCTGGATACCGGACTTCTGGGAGTTAATATGAAGACCGTTGATTCTGTCGCCGTCCATATCAAATGTATAGTAGGTTCCTTTGCTGGAATCTTCTCTCATGGTCACAGTGTCTTCCGGAATCTCTTCTTTTTTGTAAGCTGCCGTAATGTCGGCGCCGCTGGCAATGTGAGCCTCGATCAGAGCTCTGAAATCAAAGTTCATGGCGATATTCGCATCGGACATTACCACGTACTTCTCTTTCTGAGACTTCAGGAAACCAAGGATACCTGCCATGGCTTCAATTCGTCCGCCATAGACACTCATGGACTTCTGGGCGAACGGAGGGAAAATATTCAGACCGCCGTTCTTGCGGGCCAGATCCCATTCACGGCCGGAGCCCAGATGATCCAGCAGGGAGAAATAATTCTCACGGACCAGAATGGAAATATTGCTGATGCCGCAGTTTACCATGCTGGATAAAATAAAGTCGATCATGCGGTAACGGCTTCCGAACGGAATGGAAGCCATCAAACGCTCGCTGGTCAAATCAGGTACAAGCTTATCATAAATATTCGGGAAAATAATTCCCAGTGCGCTCTTGTTGGACATTACCATTGTTCTTCACCATCCTTTACATTTTCATTAATCATGGCATTCGGGCCGATTTTTACGTTGTCACCGATATAGATGCCGGCACCAATCGTTGCCACTCCGGATTCTTCTTCCGTCGGCATTGCGCCAACCTGCGCGTTCTCACCGATCACGACATTCTCTGCCACGATACAGTGTTTTACAACTGCGCCGGCCTTGATAATGGTTCCGCCCATGACAACGGCGTCTTCCACTACTGCGCCTTCTTCTACCTTCACGCCTGCAAAAAGGATGGAATGTTTCACTTCACCGGCAATCCGGCATCCATCTGTGATCATGGAATTCTCCACAACGGCTCCCGCTTTGATCCTGTGACCGGTCATACCGCTGTTCCGGCTGTAAATCTTCCAGTCGTCGTCAAACAGGTTGATTCCGCTGTGCTCCGGATCCAGAACTTCCATATTGGCTTCCCACAGGGAAGAAATGGTTCCCACGTCCTTCCAGTAGCCGTTGAAATGATAGGCGTACATTTCCCGTCCGTCTCTTAACAGGTTCGGGATGATGTTGTTACCAAAATCATTCTCGGATTCCGGGTCATCCTCGTCCTCTATCAGATATTTTTTCAGAATGTCCCAATTGAATATGTAGATACCCATGGAAGCCAGATTGGACTTCGGATCCTTCGGTTTCTCCTGGAACTCGGTAATCTTATCGTTCTCATCGGTTACCATCAGGCCGAAACGGGAAGCCTCCTCCCACGGCACTTCCATGACAGCCACGCTGAACTCCGCACCCTTCTCCTTGTGGAAGCGAAGGAAATCACTATAGTCCTGCTTACAGATCTGGTCACCGGAAAGAATGATGACATACTCCGGATCATATCTTTCGATAAAGTTGATGTTCTGATAAATGGCGTTGGCGGTACCTTTATACCAGTCAGAACCGGATACCTGCTGGTATGGCGGAAGCACATGCACGCCGCCGTACAGTCTGTCCAGATCCCATGGCTGTCCGTTTCCGATGTATTCGTTCAGTACCAGAGGCTGATACTGTGTCAGAACACCTACTGTGTCAATTCCTGAATTCACGCAGTTCGACAGCGGAAAGTCGATGATACGGTACTTTCCTCCGAATGGAACTGCAGGTTTTGCCAGCTTCTGTGTCAGAGCATAAAGACGGGAGCCCTGTCCTCCGGCAAGAAGCATTGCAATCATTTCTTTGCCCATTTCATTTAATCCTCCTTAAAAATTAGTGACAACAAGCGGAACAGACAAAGATCACTTTTTCTTGTTTTCTCTGTCCGTTCGTAATATTTTGATATAAAAATATTTCATCCGCTCATTTTTATTTATTATAACAGATTAAACCTGTTTTTAACAGGTAAAAATCAGCTTTTTGCTTAATTTTTTTCAATCTTTTCTAAAAATGTAACAAAGTATTCATCATAATTTACATAAATTCTTCCATCTTTTATGGCAAAAATTTACTTCTCACATTTTTCGAACTTTTGTTCGTTTTTTATTGTATTTTGTTTCAGTATATGGTAGCATATAAGCAAACATACATTCGAAAGGAGATTTGCAGGATGGATATAACAAATGGCTCTCTTTCTCTGCAGGACAAATTAAATATACTGGCTGACGCCGCCAAATATGACGTGGCATGCACTTCCAGCGGCTCCGACCGCCGCGGAAAGAAGGGGTATCTGGGGAATGCTTCCGCTGCGGGTATCTGCCACAGTTTCGCCTCCGACGGCCGCTGCATTTCTCTTCTCAAGATTCTTTTGAGCAACGAATGCATTTTCAACTGCCGATACTGTCTTAACCGCTCCGACAATGACCGGCCCAGGGCCACCTTTACTCCGGAAGAAGTATGCACGCTGGTGGTGGAGTTTTACCGGCGCAATTACATCGAAGGGCTGTTCTTAAGTTCCGGCGTGGTAAAAAGTCCCGCCTACACCATGGAACTGATGTACCAGACCATCCATCTTCTCCGCACCCGCTATCGTTTTAACGGCTACATTCACGCCAAGGCCATTCCCGGCGCACCGGAAGAGCTGATCATGCGCACCGGCTGTCTGGTGGACCGGATGAGCGTCAATATTGAGCTGCCCACCAGAGAGGGCCTTCACCGGCTGGCTCCATATAAGAATCCGGAGAATCTCGTCCGGCCCATGCGGCAGATTCAGCAGGGTATTGCCGGACACCGCCTTGCCATCGGCAAAGACCCTCAGATGGAGCGCGCCTCCGGGAACCAGTATCTTGCTCATACGATTTTTAAGGAGAACCCTTACAGATTTCTGACCGCAGGCTCCCGGGCTCCGGGACTCTTCGAGACGTCAGCTTCACTGGAGACTGCGGCTCCCGGCCGCACAGAGTTATCTGCCGCGTCAATGGCGCCTGACAGCACAGCTGGCAAGTCCATTTTTTCAAAGACAGAAGCCCCGGCAGCAGCATCGAAGATCTTCCTTCCGGATTCGGTGTTAGAAGGTGCCTCCTCCTTCGTTCCTGCCGGTCAGAGCACCCAGATGATCATCGGCGCTTCCGGCGAGACCGATCTGGAGCTTTTGTCTGTCACTCAGCGGCTGTATCAGCAGTATGATTTAAAGAGGGTTTTCTTCTCCGCCTATGTGCCCCTCAACGAAGACGCCGCCCTGCCGGACCTTAACACCGCTCCTCCCCTTCTCCGGGAACACAGACTGTACCAGGCCGACTGGCTCCTCCGGTACTACGGTTTCCACGCCGGGGAACTTCTGAGCAAAGAAAGGCCCAACTTCAATATTCTGATCGATCCGAAATGCGACTGGGCCCTCCGGCACCTGGAGCAGTTTCCTGTGGAGATTCAGCACGCCAGTTATGCCCAGCTGCTCCGGGTTCCCGGCATCGGAGTGAAGTCTGCCCGACGGATCGTCCAGGCAAGAAGACACGGACGCCTCACTTTCGAACATTTAAAAAAGATGCGGGTCATTCTCAAGCGCGCCCAGTATTTCATCACCTGCGGCGGAAAGATGCTCCACCGGATTCCCATTGAGGAAGACTTCATCACCCGGAGGCTTACCTGTGACAATTCCGCGAAGAACTGGGAGATTACTCACCCGGAAACCTACCGGCAGCTTTCCCTGTTCGATGATTTTCACATTGACGGAGACGTGATGATAGAAGACTCCGCCAAAACGCTTTCGGGACAGTTATAGAAAGGAGCTCTGCCATGATCACTGTATTTACCTGTGAAGATCAGTTTGACGATATGATGACCTGCATTTATGACGCCTGGGCCTCCCGTCTGGGACACTCCAATGTGCGTCTTCTCACAGAACCGCTGGGCACGCCGGAGCTTTTCTGCACATACCGGCATGTGGACGCCCAGCCGGAAAAGGCCGAAAGCGTTGTGCGCACCATCCGGCAGAAGATCTCCCGCCGGGCTTTTCAAATGGTCTGCCGCGCCGCCATGTCCGACCAGGATGACAAACTAGACGCCATCTACCGCTTTTTAAATCTCGGTTTTTATGTTGGCGCATCCGTCACAGACTGTCTGCAGCATCCGGCAGTCATGCGTCTCTTTGAACTGGACCGGAAGGTCTCCAATGAAGCCCACTATTTTAAAGAATTTATCCGGTTTGCCAGCTATGAGAATCGTGTTCTGGTCAGCCATATCGAACCCAAAAGCAATGTTCTCTCTCTGGTCTCTCCGTATTTTTCCGACCGTCTGCCCTCCGAGAACTGGATGATCATCGATGACGGACGACGTCTCGCCATGGTCCATCCCGCAGACCAGGAGTGTTATCTAACTTCCCTGTCCCCGGATGAGATGCGGGAACTTTCCCAAAAACCGGACGATGCATTCGTCGATCTCTGGAAAGGATTTTTTACTCACATTGGCATCCGGCAGCGATATAATCCCCGCTGCCAGAGAACCATGCTGCCGCTCTGGTACCGCAAAAACATGACCGAATTTCAATAAGAAAGCATTGACCTTTCCCCGCCATCGGATGTATCATCATAACAGATATACCGGTGCATATCCCCGGAATTCTGCCTCCTGTCACAATGTGTCACGGAGCGGTTTTCGTCCGTACGTCTGAGATATGCATACACCATCAGAAAGGAAAGATTATTATGCATCCAGTGAGAAAAATGTACTGCCGGACATTCCAGTCCGTACTCAAATTTGCCATTCCGTTTCTGCCATACCGGCATCCGAAGATTCTGGGCAGCGTCAAAAGAATTCCGGATGTACTTCAAAAGAAAAAATGCCATTCTGTTCTCATCGTCACAGATAAGGGCATTGTCAGCCTCGGACTTCTCAGAAAATTAAAAAGCGCTCTGAGAGACAAGCATATTTCCTATGTCATTTACGATAAAACAGTGGCCAATCCAACTACCACTAACGTATATGAGGCCGCCGGCCTTTATCATGCGCATCACTGTTCCGCTATCATCGGCTTTGGCGGAGGTTCCAGTATTGACTGTGCCAAGGCTGTGGGAGTAAAGATCGCCCGTCCGGACAAATCTCTCGCCAGGATGAAGGGGATTCTCAAAGTACATAAAAAGCTTCCTCTGCTGATCGCCATTCCGACCACTGCCGGCACCGGCAGCGAGACGACCATCGCCGCAGTGATCACTGACGCGGAGACCAGACATAAATATGCCATCAATGATTTCCCGCTGATTCCGCGATATGCGGTTCTGGATCCGGAGGTTACCCGCAGTCTTCCTCCGTTTATTACCGCCTGTACCGGTATGGACGCGCTGACCCATGCAGTGGAAGCCTACATTGGCAATTCCACCACACCGGGCACCAGAAAGAATGCTCTGATGGCTGTGTCCCTGATTTTTAAGAATCTGGATACCGCTGTCAAAGATGGAAATAATATGGAGGCAAGACGGAACATGTTAAAGGCTTCCTACTACGCCGGCTGTGCCTTCACCAAATCTTATGTGGGTTATGTCCACGCGGTGGCTCACTCTCTCGGAGGCGCTTACAATGTGCCTCACGGTTACGCCAACGCAGTGCTTCTTCCATATGTGCTGGATTCTTACGGTGAATGTATCTATAAGAAACTGCATCACCTTGCCGTTGCAGCAGGTATAGCCAGGAAGGATATCCCACATTATAAAGGCGCACGGTTATTTATCTATGCCATTCAGAACATGAAGAAACGATACGGGATCGGCAATACCATCGAAGAGATCCGTGAGGAAGATATCCCGAAGCTCAGCCATTATGCGGACAAAGAGGCAAATCCTCTCTATCCGGTTCCTGTTCTCATGAACGCTCAGGAGCTGGAGAAGTTCTACTATATGTTAATGCCGAAACACCATCATCCGGAAGAGCCGGAGATGGATTTCCAGGCCTATGCCAGACAGGCCGCACAGCGGGCAGCGCAGTACAAAGCGCAGAAAGCCGCGCAAAGCCACGCCGAGGAAGCCAAAATATCCCATAATAGAAATGCTGCGGCTGTTTCCGCCAATGAAGGCACCTTTTCTCATGGCAAGGCCGCCCCGGACGCTTCCGAAGATGCCGGCTCTTCTTCCCATGAGGAAACCGCCGCGGCCGTTTCCGGATCGCCCGCAGACATCCCGGACAATAAAACGGAGGAGATCAATGAATCAAAAGAAGATTAACACAATTTTGCGCAACCAGCGCGATTTTTTCCAGAAGGGCATCACACTGGACGTATCCTTCCGGATACGGGCGCTGCAGAGACTGAAAGTCTGCATTAAAAGAAATGAGAGCGCCATCCATCAGGCGCTGCAAAAAGATCTGGGCAAAAGTAATTTTGAGAGCTATATGTGTGAGACCGGCATGGTCTACAGTGAAATCACTTACATGCTGAAGCATCTCCGCTCTTTCGCCCGGGACAGACGAGTGCCTACCCCGCTGTCACAGTTTCATGCTGTAAGCTTTGTCAAACCGTCTCCCTATGGGACTGTTTTGATCATGAGTCCATGGAACTACCCGTTCATGCTTACCATGGAACCTCTGGTGGACGCCCTGTCCGCCGGCAACACTGCCGTTGTGAAACCAAGCGCCTACTCTCCGCACACCAGCGAGATCATCCGCCGGATCATCCATGAGTGTTTCCCTTCCAGCTATGTGGCTGTGGTCACCGGAGGCCGCGCGGAAAATACCTGCCTCCTGGAACAGCCTTTTGACTATATTTTCTTCACCGGCAGTCAGGCTGTGGGGAAAGAAGTGATGCGGCGGGCTTCTGAGCATCTCACGCCGGTCACTCTGGAACTTGGCGGTAAAAGTCCATGCATCGTGGACAGATCTGCCAACCTCCGCCTGGCCGCCAGACAGATCGTATTCGGCAAGTTTTTAAACTGCGGCCAGACCTGCGTGGCTCCGGATTACATTTACTGTGACCAGAGCATCCGGAACGCCCTTGTAGAAGAGATCAAAAAAGAAATCCGGCGTCAGTTCGGCAGCGATCCGCTTCGCAATCCAAATTACGGGAAGATCATCAACGAAAAGCATTTCCACAGAATCACAGGTCTGATCGACCCGAAGAAGGTCGTTGCAGGCGGCAATACCGATCCACAGACCCTGCAGATCGCACCGACGGTTCTCACCGGCGTAAGCTTTCGGGACGCTGTCATGCAGGAGGAGATTTTCGGTCCGGTCCTGCCGGTGCTCACCTTCCACTCTCTGGAGGAAGCCATCCGCAGGCTTGGCAGTATGCCTCATCCACTGGCACTGTATCTGTTCACCCGGAACAAAGCGGCTGCCAGAAAGGTCATGAACCGCTGTGGTTTTGGCGGCGGCTGCATCAACGACACGATCATTCATCTGGCCACCAGCGAGATGGGATTCGGTGGATTCGGCGCCAGCGGCATGGGCTCTTACCATGGTCTGGACGGATTTCGCACCTTCTCCCATTATAAGAGCATCGTAGACAAAAAATTATGGCTGGATCTTCCGATGCGATACCAGCCATATAAATTTCTCAACGAGAAACTAGTCCGATTCTTTTTGAGATAAAACAGTTTTTCCTGTCCGGGGCGGCAAAATCAACTTGTCGCCCCATTATTTTATCCTTTTTCCATCCAGGGCGGCAAAAACCAGTTTGTCACCCTCATACGATAATTTCAGGGAGAAAAACGGCGCATCCTCCGCCAGCAGTTTCAGGAAGATTTTATCTCCTTCCCAAAGTTTCAGCCGGGACAATTCTTTCTTAGGCACCCACTCCAGAGTCCCCTCATTGCAGGCAGTCATCTCTCCGGTGAAATCATCCGCCGTATACAAAAACATATATTCTGTCACCCAGCGGTCCGAGACAAAGGTGACGATTCCCCGCAGCCGGTAAGAAGTCAGAGTCAGCCCCGTCTCCTCCTTGACTTCCCGCAGGAGGCATTCTTCAGGGCTCTCCTTATCTTCAAACTTTCCTCCAACGCCAATCCATTTATCCTTGTTGATATCTACCTTCTTGGATATCCTGTGAAGCATCAGATAACAATCATCTTTTTCTATGTAACATAATGTTGTAGGTATCATTTTTTTGTCCTTTCCTATACTGGCGCAAAGGGCCCTGCCAGTATTTCTACTGGCCGGACCACAGCTCCTCCTCAATCCAGTCCAGCGCTTCTTCATAATCTTTCCTGGCCTCAGCGATCCGGTCCGGATTCTGTTTATCAAGAATATATTCAAACTGTCTGGTCACCGCTTCCAGCTGTTCCCGCAGCTCTCCGGTGGCCTCCTCATAAAGTCTCTCGCCCCGCAGAAGAAGCACCTTGTTGGCCTCCTGATCCCTCGGATGGATCTTCAGATAGGAAAGCTCCCGCATCCGGGCCTGCATCTGCTCCATGGTCATATCATTTTCCTGATTTTTGATGAGTTTCGTCACTGTCTCCCCGGTGGATTTCACCTTTGCCTCCACCTCCAGAAGCGCGTTGACGTCATAGGTATAGGTGACGGAGATTTCTTCCTCCCCCGCCTTATTATCAGGCACCGTGAGGCTGATCGTTCCCAGAGATACATTATTAGAAGCAAACCTGCTCTCTCCCTGAAGGATATGAATATCCACCTGCGTCTGATGATCATATACCGTGTAGAACTTCTCCGTACGGCTGGCCGGGATCACCGTATTTCTCTCCAGAATAGGGCAAAAATGATTGCTTTCCAGCCGGTCTCCCTCCGTCCGGACCGATACCTCCGTTCCCAGGGTAAACGGGCACACATCCGTCAATATGACTTCACGGATGGATTCTCTTCTCTCTTTCATGGCCCCCTGGATGGCAGCGCCGAGAGCCACCGCCTCATCGGGGTTGACGCTGGTATCCGGCAGCCGGCCGAACAGTTTGCCCACAAATTTCCGCACCGCCGGCATTTTTGTGGTACCGCCCACCAGCACAATCTCATCAATCTCACTGATACGGACTCCGGCATCGGCGAGACTGCGCCGCACCGGCTGTTTAATGCGGTCAAAAAGCTGTGCTGCCTTCTTCTCAAACTCACGCTTGGTGATAAAGGTCTCCAGTTTTTCTCCGTTTTTCACCGCCTGCATCCGGAAAAACGCATCGGCGCCGTCCTGACACTTACATTTCTCCGCCTGGTTTCTGAAATACACCCTTTCTTTTTCCGACAAACTGTTCTTGTCGATGTGGTGATCTTCCAGAAAAGCATCCAGAATCAGGTTGGTGAAATCTTCGCCGCCCAGATAATTGTCACCGGCCACGGCGCGCACTTCCATGATATCGTCATCCAGCTCCAGAATCGACACATCAAATGTGCCTCCGCCCAGATCAAAGACCAGGAAACGGGTGCTGTCCTTTTTCTGATAGAGTCCGTAGGCGATAGCTGCGGCCGTAGGTTCGCTGATAATCCTCTCCACTTTGAAACCGGCCAGTTCGCCCGCCCGTTTGGTGGCTTTTCGTTTTATATCATTAAAATAAGCGGGAACACTGATGACCGCTTCCGTCACTTCCTGTCCCAGATAATACTCTGCGTCTTCTTTCAGGGAACGAAGCACAAAGGAGGACAGATCTTCCGCAGAAAATGTCCTTCCGCCCAGCTGAAATTCCTTCCGGCTGCCCATGCTCCGCTTAAAAAGAGAGGCACCCTGTTCCGGGTGAACGGCCATCCTCTCCAGGGCGCTCCTGCCCACATAAACCTGGTCATTCTCATCGATGCTCACAGCAGAAGGGGTCAGACGTTCGCCCAGCCGGTTCGGTATGATTTTCGGCCCCTCATCTGTGTAATACGCCGCCAGAGAATTGGTCGTTCCCAGATCAATTCCAATTATCATGGTGATTCCTCCCATTTTTTCATCTGTTTATATTCAAATCGGTGCTCCATATCATCAGGCACCTTCTCGGCTGCTTCTTTATATTTCTTTATGGCTGACGATACCTTTCCTTCTGACAAAAGCAGCAGCGCTTCCCCCAGCATTTTTTCATAACAGCAGGACTTCAGACAGCCGTCACAGCGGTATTTCTCCGTGTGCATTTCCCGGAAACACTGCGCCGCCTCCGACCGGTCTCCAAGAAACAAGAAAACACAGCCGATACGGAACTTCCGGCGGCCGCGCTCTCCGTAAAATTCTTCATACTTCCGGGAACGCCCGTCTTTTCCGCGGCAGGCCTCAAGATATTTTCTGAAACAACGCTCTGCCTCCTCTGTTTCTCCCAGAAACAGGCGGCATCGCCCCAGAAGATACAGGCTTCCCCGGACACATTCCATATTTTCTTCTTTTTCACAAAGACGCAGCGCTTCCTCCAGCCACCGGGCCGCCTCGGCTCCCTTTTCAAAACCGAACAAATATACCTCCCCGGCCAGCTGACACAGCACAGCATCTTCCGGATATTTTCGTTTCAGCCGCTGCATCAGAGACGAGACCATGGCATAATCCCCTTTCATGCCATAGGTCCGGAGCATCTCCATCTCCAGAGGCGCCGGATGGCTTGTTTTACTCATCCCCTCCTCGTAGGTGGCGATGGCTTTGCCATACTTCTCATTTTCCCGGTAAAAATCCCCCAGAAGCAGATACATATCCGCGCTGTCTGGGAAAAGCTTCATGTTATTCTGATAACACAAAAGCGCCGCCTCATACTCTCCCATGATACGATAGCACCTTGCAAGGTTATTATATGGCAGAGGGGTGATTTCATTCTTCATAAGGCGCACCGCTTCCAGAAAAAGAGGCTCTGCTTTTTCCGGCATGTTCATGGACAGATAACAGTTTCCCGCGTTATTGCAGGCAAACACACTCTCCGGATTCTTTTCCCGGGCTTTCTCAAAATAGACAAGCGCCTTCTCATAGGCATCCATGTCCAGATACAGAAGTCCCATTTCCACCAGATAGTATTCTTCCGGATATCTTTCCACCTGCTCTTCCATATAGGGAAGCGCCAGAAAGTAATAGTCGTTATCCTCTTCCCGTCTGGCCAGCCTCTCATACAATTCCACGATCACATGGCGCACTCTCGGATGGCCGGGATTTAACGACAGCACCTGCTTCATATATGGCAGGGCTTCCTTATACTCTCCTTTCAGTTTATAACACCAGCCGATGCGGTACAGAATCCCCTCATCGTCCGGCACACGGGAGAGTGCCTTTTTCAGATACACGATGGCCTGATCATATTCTTCACTCTGCATCAAAACCGCCGCATAGCCAAACATCTTTGAGACATTCTCTTCTTCATCGGTCATGGAGGCCATAAGCGCCTCCTTTGCTTCCCGGAGCCGACCCAGATCCGTGAGGATCAGTCCCCGCCGGTACTCCACTTCGCTCCATTCATCCTGCTCCACATCGGAGGCATAGCTCCATCCTTTTTCTTTTAATCTGTCCAGAATATCAAGAGCCGCCTCCAGATCCTCCCGGCTTTTGGCGGTGACCGCCCGGTATCTTGCTGTCAGAATCTGCAGAGCGTCGCTTTCTATTTTATTTTTTTCGGTGATGTTTAAAATCTCCCGGACTTTCTCATATTCCCCGAACATGAAATACATTTTTATCAGTGTGGCGTATGGCCTTCCATAGTACGGATACATGTGTACCGCCCTCTGATAATCGTCTGCCACTTCCTGATACATCCCCAGATGCAGGCAGGCCTCCTGACGCAGAAGGATAGCCGGATAATATCCCTGATTGAGCATCAGGATATGATCACAGGCATCTACTTCTTTTCCGTATTCCTTCTGCTGTCTCCAGATGTCCGCCACCGTATGATAGTAGCTGACGATCTGGCTTTCCTCGGTCTCCGCCTCGATGGCCTTATCAAAATACTCCATGGTCTTTGCGAAGGCGTCTTCATATCCCGCCGCTTCCGGAAACAGCTTTTTATATTTTTCCTCTTCTGAAAATGTATCTCTCCCGGTCTTTTTCAGACGAATCAGAATCGCAATTCTGGCGGAACCGATGGTGTAATAGGCATAACCAAGCCTTGCCAGCCGCCGCTCTGTCTTCTTGGTTCCGTCCGGTCTCAGTTTAAGAATCTCCTCAAGCCATGGAATAAGTTGAACCAGTGCCTCCTCATTTTTATCTATGGTCAGATAGACCCGGCCCTTCAGATTATGGTAATCCAGCAGATGCTCTTCATCGGGGTCACGGCTGTCCAGGACGGCGAGAGCATCGTCAAACCGCATATTCTGATAATAGCACCAGCCAAGATCCATCCAGCCGTCCTGATCCAGCTGTCCGTCCTTCCAGAGAGGCTCCAGCTCCTCAATCATAAATACATTGGCATCCGTCAGATCTTTCATCAGCCGTTCATCCTGAGGACTGTACTCCAGCAGATCGAGGACCATTTCTCTGGCTTCCCGGTATGCTCCATTGTGAATGAGCTCCTCCGCCTTACCGCTGCGGGCGGACGCAGAATCCGGATCTGCTTCCAGAAGGGTGTCATAGATGCCGTCAAGTTCTTCCCAGCGTCCCTCCATCTGAAGAAACTGTCCGTAACAGCACACAATCCTCTCTTCCCCGGGATAAGCCTTTCCCAGACGGACAAAAATCCTGCCCGCCTCCTGCTGCTTTCCTTCATAGAGAAGGATCCTCGCCTCTTCAATCTCTTCATAAGGATGATAAACCGGAAATGTCCGAAGTTTCTCC
The DNA here is from genome assembly GCF_002161065.1 of Eubacterium sp. An11. Classification (GTDB taxonomy): domain Bacteria; phylum Bacillota; class Clostridia; order Lachnospirales; family Lachnospiraceae; genus Anaerobutyricum; species Anaerobutyricum faecale. The sequence continues at coordinate 62,450 of NZ_NFLV01000016.1, forward strand.
AGATCTGCTGCCGCCTGCTCCATCAGCCCCAGGTCCGTAAATTGCCGGAGCCGGTAGTATACGTCGATGTAATCATCAAACGCCTTTGCCGGCAGATCTCCCACGGACACCTCGGTACTGTCCTGTGTCATATCTTCCGGAAATCTCTGGGCATCTTTCTCTGCCCCAGCAACAGCGCCGCTGCCATCCCTTTCTGTAAAGAGATCATAATTTAAAATTCCTTCATCCTGTACCGCCTGGCACAGATAATCCACAAAATCCTTCGGAAACCACTCGGTGAGAGTCCTCCGGTCTCCGCTGATATCAAAAGCGCTGTCAATGCATTTCCAGACCCTGGCCGGGAAATGGAAATGTTCCATAAGGAAAGTGAGAAATGCTTTCCGGACCTCTTCTTCCGTATCCAGATTGACACAGACCGGTTCTTCAAATAATTCTTCCCACTCCTCCGGGCGTATTCGTCTAAAAAAGGAATCATACAGTTCCCGGCATCGATCCATAAACTGTTCCGATGCGCTCTTTGTTCGTGCACCCTCCTTCTGTTTGGCGTAGCGGCAGGCTTCCTCATAGGCACCGCGCAGCCGCTGAAACCCCTGCATGTCATCTTCCGGATTCACCGAATGAAGGAGCTTCCGATACGCCTTTTTAATTATTGTCTCATCCTTTGTAGGCGCAATGCCAAGCACATCAAAACAGAATTCTGTCATAATTGTCCAAATACCTCTCCAATACTGTCATTAATTACAAGATCCGCCTGATTATCCCTCGGGGTCGACGAGCGGTTGATCAGGACCAGATGACTGCCCCGGAAATAATCGATCATTCCTGCCGCCGGGTATACGGCCAGGGAAGTTCCTCCGATGATGAGCACATCCGCATGGGATATGGCGTAGACTGCATCGGAAATGGTTTTACTGTCCAGGCTCTCCTCATAGAGGACCACATCCGGCTTCACCAGTCCGCCGCAGGCGTCACAGTACGGCACGCCCTCACTGTTTTTGACATAAGAAGCGTCAAAAAATTTACCGCATTTGGTACAATAATTTCTGTGGATACTTCCGTGAAGTTCCAGAACATTTTTACTTCCGGCCATCTGATGGAGTCCGTCAATATTCTGGGTCACCACCGCGCGGCATTTGCCCTCTTTTTCCCACTGAGCCAGTTTATAGTGGGCTTTATTTGGTTTGGCGTCCAGCACCATCATCTTATCTTTATAAAATTCAAAAAACTCTTCCGTGCGTCTCACAAAAAATGTATGACTCACTATGGTCTCCGGCGGATATTTATATTTCATATTATAAAGTCCGTCCGTACTTCTGAAATCCGGAATCCCGCTTTCCGTGGAAACCCCCGCTCCTCCAAAAAATACCAGATTGTCCGTGTTGTCCACAATCTCTTTTAATTTTCTTACTTTATCATCCATAACCCCTTCTCCTTTCTCCGGTCGCCCGGATCTCTTACAGGTGCAGATTCCTGATACAGAATCCTATATATACAGAATCACAGCGTTGATCAGCCCGAGAATCAGCCCGATCAGAGCGCCGAGATTAACAACCGCGCCAAGTTCTTTCTTCATGATGGAAAGCATCAGTTCCTCCACTTCCGCCACATCCATGGCATTGATCCTCTCCTCCACAACAGAAGAAAGATCCAGTCCCCGAAGCACCTGCGGAAGCTTCCCGGAAATCACCGCTTCATACTGAGCGACCGCCAGATCCGGAACATCCACGCCGCAGGCTTCCATCTGACAAAAGGCCTCTCCCACCGTCTTTTCCTGCAGTTTTTCGGATTCCTCCAGAACCATCTGTTCCACGACCGGTCTTCCATACTCCGCCACATACTCGTCAATCTTTTCTTCCACCTGTCTGGCGATGGGGTCCAGAACGGAACCCCCGAGCATCATGCCGAACATGGAATCTTTTAATTTCTCTTTGGCAATCTCCAGAACTTTGTCAGCGATGATCTCTCCCACATCCATCTGAAGAAGCCTGTCAAAGATCATATCGGTCACCGTCTCTTCGGCGCTCTCAATGAAATCTTCCGTTTTTTCTTCAGACAGAAGCTGACCGGCCGCGACGCGAAGAGTCACTTCTGACCTTCTCTGTTTCCCGGCCCAGGCGCCGGCCGCCTCCTGTACCGCTGCCTTTTTTTCTTCCGATAAGAGCACTTCCCGAAGCACCTCTTCTGTGAGAAGCTGCTGCTCCACCGCTCTGCCCACAGCCCGGGCCAGTCTGGCTTTTCCCTTTGGGATGACTCCCGGCGTAAAAGGGAGCCGCTTTCCAAAAAGAAGAACTTCTTTCCGGGGCCGAAACAGCATTTTCACGGCTATCCAGTTTGTAATATATCCGATCACCGCACCGATTAGCGGCGTCGTGATCAGTTTCCAGTATGCAAACATACGCTCCTCCCTACAGACAGACCGGCACAAAGCGGTCAATCCGTATGTTCTCTCTGTCTGTCACGCAGTCGGCTGCCCAGATTTCCACGCCTGCCTTCTTCGCCAGACGCAGCGCCTCAGCAAACTCCGGCTGTCTCTCCTCAAAAGGCGTAAACCGGCTGACACCTTTCATCTGGATCACAAACAACACGCCAGCCCGGTATCCGTCTTTCTGACAGATCACCAGTTCCTCCACATGCTTTTTCCCGCGCTCCGTGGGCGCATCCGGGAACATGGCCGTTCCCTCTACGTTGAGGGTTACGCCTTTCACTTCAATAAACCACCGCTCCCCGGCTGCCTCCACATAAAGATCAAACCGGGAATTGCCGTATTTCTGTTCTCTTTTGATCAATGTGACGTCCCTCAGCAGTCCTCCGCCGGCGATCCATTCTTCCGCCAGTTTATTGGGCGCCTGAGAATCAATGTTCACCCACTGCCCGTCCTTTTTCACACAAATGAGGGAATACCTGGTCTTCCTGCTGCTTCCTTCCGCCGCCGGCTCCACCAGAACCGAAACGCCGGGCAGAAGAAGCTCACCCAGCCTCCCTGTATTTTTCACATGACAGATTTCTTCTTTCCCGTCGATACAGATATGTGCCCTGAACCGATTGGGCCTTTTTAAGAAAACTGCCTCCTGTAGATTATTATATCTCATTTTCCTCTTCTCTGATATGTTATTTTATATTTTTCTTCCCTGTTTATCAAAATTTTCTGTGATATTACCAGGTATTTTCTGAAATCACCTGGTAATTTTATCTTTCTGTCAAAATTTTTCCGGTACATTTTCCCAGAAATGTCCCAGCACTGTCTTATAATTATGGAGATTCACTTCATAATAACTGTCCCATTCTTCAGGCAGAAGCAGCTGATTCTCCCTCAAAAGGAAACGGTCATCCATCAGCAGAATGGTCCCCGTGTCCCCGGCAGTGCGGATCACCCGCCCGGCCGCCTGGAGCACCTTGTTCATGCCGGGATACCGGTAGGCATAATCATACCCTTTTTTCCCCCTCCTGTCAAAATACGTCCGGATCCTCTCCCTCTCTTCACAGATCTGGGGAATCCCGGTTCCCACAACCATCACGCCGATGAGCCGGCGCCCCGTCAGATCAATGCCTTCGGAAAAAATACTCCCCAGCACACAGAATCCAATGAGTGAGCGGCTGTTTTCCTCCTGAAACGCGTCCAGAAACTCTTCCCGTTCTTTCTCGCTCATGGATGAACTCTGCACCAGAAAATCAGCGGCCAGAGCCAGCGTACTCTCCTCAGCCAGTGCACAGACCTGAGACAGCATATCGTAGGACGGAAAGAAAATCATATAATTCCCCGGCCTGACAGAAATAGTCTCCTCCAGATACCGCACCATTTTCTGATACTGATCGGCTCCCCGGCGGCTGTACCGGCTGGTCACATCCGATGCGATGGCCAGCAGCCGCTTTTCTTTTTCAAAAGGAGAGGATACACTGAACGCTTCCATAGAGCTGTTTCCCCCCAACAGCTGCCGGTAATACTGTATCGGCAGCAGCGTAGCGGAAAAAAAGATGCCCGCCCGGCATTTTTCCAGATATCCGACAAGGCGGGAGGACGGGTCCACACAGAAAAGGTGTATTTTCAGATGAGTTCCCTCCCCCTCCCCATAAATCTCATACCCGTCTTCCATGGTATCGAGAATCATGAAGAAATGTCTTGCCTGAAAATAAAATTCCACAACTTCCTCCCGGTATTCAAACTCCGGATGGTCTTTCAGATAGTCTTCCAGAGTGCCCAACAGCCAGAACAGCGGATAATACAGCTTATCAATATGATCGGCAATCTCTTCCTTCTGCTTACTCATCCGGAGCAGCTCGCTGTTGCAGCTTTGCAGCTTTCTGACGATTCCCTTCTGCTTCTCCCGGAAAATCTTTTTCATTTTCACGAAATCTTCTTTCCTGAGAACCGCGCTGTACATATCCCTCGCCCGGTCCAGAAGATTATGGGCCTCGTCGATCAAAAGAATGCTGCCGCTCTGTTCGCTGAAGAGACTTTTCCGGTTGACATGGGGATCAAATACATAATTATAATCACAGATCACGCTGTCCGCCCACTGCGCCGCCTCAAAGGAAAGTTCATAAGGACAGACCTGGTACCTTTCGCTGTACTCCAGAATATCTTCTCTGCGGATCACATCTTTCTCCGTCAAAAGAGCATAGAGCGCTCCATTGATCCGGTCAAAATGCCCCCGGGCTTTCTCGCAGGCCGCCGGATGACACTCCATCACCTCATTATCGCAAATCCTCTCCTTCGCTGTGAGGGACACCGCCTTCAGACGCAGCCCCTGCTCTTTCAGCAGCCGAAGCGTCTGTTCCGCCACGGTCCGGGTGATGGTCTTGGCCGTCAGATAAAATACCCGTTCCGCTTTCTCTTCTCCAAGACACTTCAATGCCGGATACAGGGTGGAGATGGTTTTGCCTACCCCGGTGGGTGCCTGCAAAAAGATACTCTTCTTTTCGCTGATGGAACGGTACACCATGGCTGCCAGTTTCTTCTGGCCAGGACGATAGTCAAAAGGGAACTCCAGCGTTTCAATACTTTCATTGCGCTGTCTTCTCGCCTCCACATACCTATCCGCCCACAGGGCATACTGGTCCATCAGGGCACCAAACCACTGTTCCAGCTCATCGATCTCATAATGTCTGGTGATATACTGCAGTTCCTCCGTCTCCATATTACAGTAGGTAATCTGCACCAGCACATCTTTATATCCGGCAGGACCGGCGTACATGTACGCATAGCACTTTGCCTGAGCCAGATGAAGCGTTTCCGCCTCCTCAATCTGCCGGACGTCTTTATAAACGCATTTAATCTCATCGATGAGAGGGATCTTCCTGACACTATCCTCTTCCGCATCTGCCGAGATCTCCGGATTTCCACCGCCTTCTGCATCCATGCAGGCACTGTCATTTTCTGCATCCGTGCCCCTTTTGTTTTCCGTGTCCGCGTCGGCAGTGTCACCAGCCCGGTATTCCGCCATATCGATGCCGTCCGCCCGGCCTTCCAGCACCAGCTCATAACCAGCCCGGTGCCAGCTCATTTTCAAGGGGACCTCACTGCGGTATCCGGCCTTTTTGGAACGCTGAATCTTTCGGTGCAGTCGGCTTCCTTCCAGCATCGCCTCCGGGTCGGAGACCAGACCTGTTCCCGTCTCTATATCACCGCTGCGCAGAAAAAACTCCACCAGTTTCCGCACAGAAGTCTTCACCATATTATTCTGGTAGGACAACATTTCTAACTTCTTCTCCTTCCCTCTGATTCCAGGCAGTTATTTCTTTCTTCCAGTCCATCTTTTCTTTCGTTTCTTCAGAAAAAATATTTCGAATGAAATCATTTTCATGTCGGATGATTTAAGCGTTCCGCAGATTCCCCCCGGAATTTCTCATTTTACCGGGCTGTTCCTTTATCTGTAAAATGAAAAATGTCCACAATGAGGGGCAAAACTCACTGTGGACATCTTCCATATAATACTAACCTTTAACTTAGGGGATTACTTTTATTATAATACACTACTTCTGTTAAAATTTCATGTTAAACTAGAGGAAAAAATTGTTCATTTCCCACTAAAATTGTGTATTATTTTTGAAAACAGCAAGATTCTTTCATTTGAAAGCAAAACTATACTTTATTTCGGAAGCTGCCCTAAAATCGCAGGTATTAATTGTTTCTTTCTGGAGACAACTCCCGGCAGCATCACAGAATTTCCTTCCACCTTCACCTGAAAAGCTCCTTCCAGTACTTCCTTGCACATATCGCCTAACAGCAGCAGTTCCGTAGTTTCTGTGAGAATGTCGGTAAGCATAAAAAACAGCATGTCAAGTCCATAGCTTTCTTTCACTTCCGCCATATAAGTCAGCAGCTTTTCTTTGCATGCGGACAGTTGTTCTTTGTTCATGGCGCTGATCTGGCCGACGCCGAAGTTAATCTTATTATCATTGAACTTCTTGAAGTCCTGATAGAAAATCTCTTTCGCAGATTTGGCCTTCAGGTTGCTTCCTGCGTCAAACATATTTTTCGCATATTCTTCAATGTCGATCTCCGCGATGGACGCCAGCTTCTCCGCCATCAGACGGTCAATGGCCGTACAGGTCGGTGAACGGAACATTAATGTATCTGAGATAATGGCGGAACACATGAGTCCGGCAATATACGGCGGAATGGTGATATCATTTTCCATATACATCTGAGTGACAATGGTTGACGTACATCCCACCGGCTGATTTCTGAAATACAGCGGAGCGTCAGTCTCCATGTTGCCCAGTCTGTGATGATCGATAATCTCCAGGATATCCGCTTCCTCGAAACCATCCACCGCCTGTGTCTTCTCATTGTGATCCACAAGAATTATTTTCTTCTTGTCCAGATCCAGCAGGTTTCTCCGGGAAATCATACCAATATATTTATTCTGTGTATCTACAATCGGGAAATCACGGAATCGTTTCTTTGCCATGATCTCCTGAATATCATCCACAAAATCCACTGTGCGGAAAGTGATCAGGTTATCTTTGGTCATAAAATACCGCACCGGCATACTATGGTTGATGAGTCTTGCCACGATATATGTGTCGTAAGGACTTACGATGATACGGCAGCCGCGCTCTTTTGCCAGCTTACGGATGGTTTTGGATACCGGCGCGCCCATACATACAATGATACACTGAGCCTCCATCTCAATGGCACACAGCTGTGACTCATAACGGTTACCCAGAATGACCATATCATACGGTTCGATGATATCTTCCATCATATCCGGATTCGCTGCGGCAATCAGCACATGACCTTCATCAAAATTGCCCTCGATATCACCCACGACCATCTCTCCGTCAATGGTCTCCACGATATTTTTGTAGCTGGTTCCTGCTTTGGACAGGATCATATTGTCGTACACGTCCATATCCGAGTAAGCGATATCTCCGACTGTGATGATGCCGGCCAGCTCCTCATTATCAAGGATCGGCAGAGACACAATCCGCGACGTACGCATGATATCCCACGCTTTTTTCAGGGATAGATCCGCTGGAATTCCCTCTGTCTTTCTTATTTCAATGTCAAGTACCTGCGGGCGGATATCAGTCAGATAAAGTGGCTGAGGTACGTCAAAATGTTTCAAAACGAACTGCGTCTCCTCATTCACATGTCCGTTTCTGGCCGGAACATAAAAATAATCCAGCCCGTCCCTGGCCGCTATCTCATTTTTCAGATAGGCGTAAGAAATAGCCGAACATATACTGTCTGTGTCCGGATTCTTATGGCCGATCACATATACATTTTTTTTGTCACCCATAGAAATACCCTCCTGTTATTCTCTTTTTCTTCCATTAATAATTGTAAACATTTCCCTTTTCTTTTTCAACTGTTTTTGACGAAACATTTTCTCATACTCTTTCCGTGAGTATCCCTTCAATTCATAGAGCGGAGCAGATTCATAAAGCACTTTTACAATGTCATACACTTTCTCTTCCATATCCGGGGAATCGAATGGCAGAACTGCCATTTTTTCTTTTAAATCTCCCCATTCACATCCGTTCTGTATCATCAAAAGAAGGGTTTTGACCATCACCGTTGCCCGGTAATAATTCATATGCATTTCATCCAGCATAAAGGTACCCAGCTCAGAAACTCCCGGCCAGCGGTTATCGATTCCCGCCGCCTCGCTGATGTAAAATAAGTCTTCTTTTCCGATATTTTTATATGATAGATCATTATGCTGCTGAATATACATCAGAAGCATCTCCGGATTCTCCACATTGACGCACTGGTAATAGTCTTTTTGCCTCTGTACATCCCTTAAAAGTACTCCAAAGGCCCAGAGAGAACACCGGCATTTCACAAAAGTCAGAAACTCTCCGTAAGGAATCACCCGTTTTGTCACCCGCATAAAGTTCTCATGGAGAACTGCTACCTCTACCATGCCGTAATAATACATCAGGCCGCAGATGATTTTCTCCCATTCTTCATACTGTTCCATGAGCGCTCTGCTTTTTCTGCTTTTTAACAGGAAATAGAATCTGTCTCTCATCTCCGGAATACAATAAATAAGGTTAGGCTCATCTGTAATAGGATTTCCTTTCTTGAAAGTCACCAGGCCGAAAATCTTCAGATATTCCAGATAATCCCATTCTTCCAGGCTGACTTCTATTTCTGTTTTTTCCCAGATGGACAGCAAAAATTCCAGAAAATGCCGGGGAATCATTTTCAGTATCCATTCGCTGTTATTACAAAATTCTTCTTTTAATGCAGAGATATATGTTTCCTTGGGCAATCCTTCTTCAAACTCTACCCCGATTCTGCTTAATATGGATTTCACGGTTTCCACCGGTGTCTTCTGCATAACTGACGACGCTTCCATATCTCCCTGCACAATATCTGCCTGCATCGCATCATATTTGTTTTGCATACTCTCTCCATGTAAAAAAATCAGCATCCTGCAATGAAAACCGGATGCTGAACTGTCACCTAGTGTACTGTATCATTCATTTTCAGTGTAATGACGCAGAATGAATTTTATCTCTGCAAGGCGGAAGAATGAGGCGTAGTGGGCGCTACGCCGATTGATGACAACGCCGCAGATGGAAATTCAGGCAAGTCATTATGCGAATTGTGAATGATACAGTACACGAGTATTTATTTTAGTTTCTGCCACAGCATTTCTTATATTTTTTGCCGCTTCCACATGGACATGGATCATTCCGTCCGATCTTCGGAGGCTTCACAACTGTTGTGGAGCTCTTCTGCTCGCGATACAGCTCTTTTCTGCGCTCCGGTGTCAGCAGATTATCCCACTGCTCCAGATTATACAGCCATTCTGCTCTGGCTCCTACCATGTTATAATATAACTTCTCTTTGTCATAATCAAGAGAAACCACTGTGTTCTCATCCATCTCCTCAATTGGATTCGGAGTCTTCAGACTGTCATTGATACCATCCAGATATCCTACAAAATATGTCAGTTCCATGTTGAACTTCTCTGCCAGCTCCGCAACGGTGCCGCTCACCGGCTCGTCAGGATTCGAGAGAATCTGCTCATATACAGCCTTCTCCTGCTGAAAATAATCAATCCAGAAACGCTGTCCTTCCTGAGTTCTGTCATCATGACTGTAGGCGAATTCCCGCCAATCTTTTAATAAAGACATAGTTCACTTTCCTTTCAGTTATATGAGTTATCCGCTGTCTGCAAACTGCAAGCAGTTTAAACAGCATATTTTATGGTATTATATCAAAAAAAGTCAAAGAATACAATGTGTTTTCGACAGCAAAGTATTTTCTGAAAAATTCCAAGAGAATTCTAAAAGAAAATTTTTGCAGAAAAAAACTATCTGACAAGAATCTTTTTATCAGATAGTTTTCAAACAGCGCTACCAGGATTCGAACCTGGAAATGCTGGAATCAGAATCCAGTGCCTTACCATTTGGCGATAGCGCTATATAATATATAGAAACAGGGAAAAAATCCCTGTAGAAAAGAATTAAAACAGAATCCTGATATCAGAACTCTTTTTCATAAAAAAAACTGGAAAACTCCAGTTTTAAAGCACGAGACGGGATTCGAACCCGCGACCCTCGCCTTGGCAAGGCGATACTCCACCACTGAGCCACTCGTGCATATAAGGGATGTACCCCTGAAAACTGCACACAATTATCAGATTTCTTATTCTTTTGCAAGTGTTTTATGGTCATCTCGGGAACTCCGTTCCCTCGATGTGGTTATTTTTTCAGCGGTCATTTCGGGAACTCCGTTCCCTCAATGTATCTGCTCCGCAGATGTCATCCAGCATAAAGTCTGTCTTCTGCATGTAAACATGCCTCCGCCAGCCTTCTGCTGTCTGCCGCCTTTCTCCGCTTGAGGTCAAGCTTTCGACCGATTAGTAGCAGTCAGCTCCATACATCACTGTACTTCCACCCCTGCCCTATCTACCTCATCGTCTCTAAGGGGTCTCTCACATTTCTGCTAGGAGATCTCATCTCGAGGCGGGCTTCACGCTTAGATGCCTTCAGCGTTTATCCCAT
>NZ_NFLV01000017.1 GCF_002161065.1 Eubacterium sp. An11
ACTGCTACTAATCGGTCGAAAGCTTGACCTCAAGCGGAGAAAGGTCATCACAGACAGGAGACAGGCACACGGAGAGAGCCGGAGGTTCTCACAGGGTGCATGGCTCATGGATGTGGATGAGGTTGCGGAGCAACCACATCGAGGGAACGGAGTTCCCGAGATGACCATAAAACACTTGCAAAAGAATAAGAAATCTGATATAATGTGTGCAGTTTTCAGGGTGCGCCCTGAAAGATATTCCTCGATAGCTCAGTCGGTAGAGCACGCGGCTGTTAACCGCGCTGTCGTAGGTTCAAGTCCTACTCGGGGAGTTCTGGCTCCTTGGTCAAGTGGTTAAGACACCGCCCTTTCACGGCGGTAACAGGAGTTCAAATCTCCTAGGAGTCATATGGCGTCGTAGCCAAGTGGTAAGGCAGAGGTCTGCAACACCTTCATCACCAGTTCAAATCTGGTCGACGCCTCTTCAGAGACTAGTCAATGATTAGTCTCTTTTTACATTCATTAATTTAATATCGCGGGGTAGAGCAGTCTGGTAGCTCGTCGGGCTCATAACCCGGAGGTCGTTGGTTCAAATCCTTCCCCCGCAATTTCCAAGGTCATCAATCAGTGATGGCCTTTTTTATTTCATAGGAATGCAATTTCCTATGAAATAAAAAACGCTCCGCGAGGATCGCACTGCGGCGGATAAGAAGATGCCGCTTTCGCGACCCGCCGCAGGCGGAAAATCCTGCTTTGCAGGATTCTTTCTTATTTCATATAGAATATTTGTCCATCTAATCAAAAATCATCCATAAATTCACGTCCAGGACATATTTCTTTATAATATACTGTCCAAAATCGGATAAAGAAAAGCAATTAAGTGTAAAAAGAGAAGTTTTTGTGAAAATTAAATAAAAGGTAGCGCTAAAAGAAAAAACATATTATAATGTTATTGCAAAGAATCCGAGATTGTGATAAACTTAACACATCGTACTAGATATTTTCTAGCCCAGAGTAACTATCATTTAGTAATTTTGATAATTAAAAATGGAGGAATTAGTATTATGGCAAAGAAAGTTGTATTAGCAGGCGCTTGTCGTACCGCAATCGGAACTATGGGTGGAGGATTAAGCACAGTACCTGCAGCAGATCTTGGTACCATCGTTATCAAAGAAGCCCTGAAAAGGGCAAATGTTGCTGCAGATCAGGTGGACGAGGTATTAATGGGCTGCGTAATTCAGGCCGGATTAGGACAGAACGTTGCTCGTCAGGCTTCCATCAATGCCGGACTGCCTGTTGAGGTACCTGCAACTACAATCAATATCGTTTGTGGTTCTGGTCTTAACTGTGTTAACCTGGCAGCTACAAAGATTATCGCTGGCGATGCTGATATCGTTGTTGCCGGTGGTATGGAGAACATGTCCATGGCTCCATTCTGTCTGGACAAGGCTCGTTTTGGTTACAGAATGAACAACGGCGTATTAAAAGACTGTATGGTTAACGATGCCCTGACAGATGCTTTCCATCAGTACCACATGGGTATCACAGCAGAGAACGTTGCTGAACAGTGGGGACTGACAAGAGAAGAGCTGGATGAGTTCGCAGCTAATTCTCAGCAGAAAGCAGCAGCAGCAATCGAAGCTGGTAAGTTCAAAGATGAGATCGTTCCTGTAGAAGTTAAGCTGAAAAAGAAAACAGTGATCGTTGATACAGATGAGGGACCACGTCCTGGAACTACAGCAGAAAGCATCGCTAAATTACGTCCGGCATTCAAGAAAGACGGTATCGTAACAGCTGCTAACTCTTCAGGTATCAACGACGGTGCAGCAGCAATCGTTGTTATGAGCGAAGAAAAAGCAAAAGAACTTGGTGTTACACCAATGGCTACATGGGTTGCAGGCGCATTAGGCGGCGTTGACCCGGCTATCATGGGTGTTGGACCAGTTGCAGCTACTAAGAAAGTTCTCGCTAAGACAGGCATGAGCATTGATGATTTTGACCTGATCGAAGCAAACGAAGCTTTCGCTTCTCAGTCTCTGGCAGTTGGCAAAGAGCTTGGATTTGATCCGGCTAAATTAAATGTCAACGGTGGAGCTATCGCTCTTGGACATCCGGTAGGAGCTTCAGGATGCCGTATTCTTGTTACATTACTGCATGAGATGCAGAAACGTGACGCTAAAGCAGGTCTTGCTACACTTTGTATCGGCGGTGGTATGGGCTGCGCTACAATCGTTAAAAGAGATTAATTTCCATAGAATAACCCGGTAGCAGTTTTTACTGATACCGGTGATTTCCATGATATGATTTGTTATCTGAAAGGAGATACATAACAATGGAATTCATTAATTACGAAGTAGATGGACAGGTTGGTATTATTACCATCAATCGTCCAAAGGCTTTAAATGCATTAAACAGTGAAGTATTAAAAGAGCTGGATGCAACAATCGATGCCGTAGACTTAGATGCCATCAGATGTCTTATCTTAACAGGCGCCGGAGAGAAATCTTTCGTTGCAGGTGCAGACATTGGAGAAATGAGCACACTGACAAAAGAAGAAGGCGAAGCATTTGGTAAAGCTGGTAACGATATCTTCAGAAAGATCGAAACTTTACCAATCCCTGTTATTGCTGCAGTAAATGGATTTGCTTTAGGCGGCGGCTGCGAGATTTCCATGAGCTGTGATATCAGACTTTGCTCTGAAAACGCTGTATTTGGTCAGCCGGAAGTCGGTCTTGGAATCACTCCTGGATTTGGCGGAACACAGAGACTGGCTCGTATTGTCGGACCAGGAAAAGCAAAACAGCTGATCTATACTGCACGTAATATCAAGGCTGCTGAAGCATACAGAATCGGCCTTGTTAATGAAGTATATCCAGCTGAAGAGCTTATGCCTCAGGCGCTCAAGATGGCAAAAGGCATTGCAAAGAACGCTCCGATTGCCGTTCGCGCATGCAAGAAAGCTATCAACGAGGGTCTGGAAGTTGGAATGGACGAAGCTATCGTGATCGAAGAGAAATTATTCGGAAGCTGCTTCGAGACAGAAGACCAGAAATATGGTATGGCATTCTTCCTTGACAAAAACAAAGATAAGGTAAAAGAGCCATTTAAAAATTGCTAATTGATAGTGAATAAGTCCTGCATTCCGTTTTATCAAAACGGGATGCAGGCAAAATTATATATTATTTTAGGAGGAAAAATCAATGAAAGTTGGAGTTATTGGCGCAGGTACAATGGGTTCCGGTATCGCTCAGGCTTTTGCTCAGACAGAAGGTTATGAAGTATATTTATGCGATATTAATGATGAATTTGCTGCAAACGGCAAAAACAAAATTGCCAAAGGCTTTGAAAAGAGAATTGCTAAAGGAAAAATGGATCAGGCCAAAGCTGATGCTATCCTTGCTAAAATCACTACAGGAACAAAAGATATCTGTACAGATGCTGATTTAATCGTAGAAGCAGCTCTGGAAAACATGGAAGTTAAAAAACAGACTTTCAAAGAGTTACAGGATATCGTAAAAGCTGACTGTATGTTTGCAACAAATACTTCTTCCTTATCCATCACAGAGATCGGTGCAGGATTAGACAGACCGGTTATCGGTATGCATTTCTTCAACCCGGCTCCGGTTATGAAGTTAATCGAAGTTATCGCTGGTATCAACACACCAGATGATATGGTTGACAAGATCAAAGCTATCGCTGAAGAAATCGGCAAAACTCCTGTACAGGTAGAAGAAGCTGCCGGATTCGTAGTTAACAGAATCTTAGTTCCAATGATCAACGAAGCTGTTGGTATTTATGCAGATGGTGTTGCTTCTGTAGAAGGTATCGATACAGCTATGAAATTAGGTGCAAATCATCCAATGGGACCTCTGGCTCTGGGTGACCTGATCGGTCTTGATATCTGTCTGGCAATCATGGAAGTTCTGTACCATGAGACAGGAGATCCTAAATATCGTCCACATCCATTATTAAGAAAAATGGTTCGTGGAGGAAAACTGGGACAGAAATCTGGTATCGGTTTCTACGATTACAGAAAGTAATTTAAGTAAATTTATAATGCCGTGGGGCAACTCTGCCCCGCGGCTTTAGGTGGGTTTTAGGAAATCATTTGGCCTGCCGAATAACCAATTTAAATGGAGGAATGAAAATGGATTTCACATTAAGCAAAAAGCATGAAATGGCTAGACAGCTTTTCAAAGATTTCGCTGAGAACGAAGTAAAACCTCTTGCTCAGGAGGTAGATGAGACAGAACATTTCCCAGAAGAAACCGTTGCTAAAATGCAGAAATTAGGTTTCATGGGAATCCCATTTCCAAAAGAATACGGCGGACAGGGCTGTGACCCTCTGACATATATCATGTGTGTAGAAGAGATGTCCAAAGTTTGTGCTACTACAGGCGTTATCGTTTCTGCACATACTTCTCTCTGTGCTGACCCTATCATGACTTATGGTACAGAAGAACAGAAGCAGAAATATCTGGTTCCTCTGGCAAAAGGCGAATTATTAGGCGCATTTGCTCTGACAGAACCAGGCGCTGGTACTGACGCGCAGGGCGCTCAGACAAAAGCCGTTTTAGATGGAGACGAGTGGGTATTAAACGGATCCAAATGTTTCATCACCAACGGATCTTACGCAGATGTTTATATCATCATCGCAGTAACAGACGTTAAAGTTGATGCAAGAGGAAGAAAGAAAAAGAGCTTCTCAGCATTTATCGTAGAAAAAGGTACACCAGGATTTACATTTGGAACAAAAGAAAAGAAAATGGGTATCCGTGGTTCAGCTACATATGAACTGATTTTCCAGGATTGCCGTATTCCAAAAGAAAACCTCCTTGGACCGCAGGGCAAAGGTTTCGGTATCGCTATGCATACACTGGATGGCGGACGTATTGGTATTGCTTCTCAGGCTCTGGGTATCGCAGAAGGTGCTCTGGATCTTACCATTGACTATGTAAAAGAGAGAAAACAGTTCGGAAGAACAATCGCTCAGCAGCAGAATACACAGTTTGTACTGGCTGACCTGGCTACAAAAGTTCAGGCTGCTCAGCTTCTGGTTTACAAAGCTGCAATGGCAAAAGCTACACAGAAAGTTTACTCTGTAGAAGCTGCTATGGCTAAACTGTTTGCTGCAGAAGTAGCAATGGAAGTAACAACCAAGTGCGTTCAGTTACACGGTGGTTACGGCTACATCAGAGAATACGATGTAGAACGTATGATGCGTGACGCTAAGATTACAGAGATCTACGAAGGAACTTCCGAAGTTCAGCGTATGGTTATTTCTGGCAGCTTATTGAAATAAGGAGGGAAAATACTGTGAAAATCGTAGTATGTATTAAACAGGTGCCTGATACAAAAGGTGGAGTTAAGTTTAAACCGGACGGAACTCTGGACAGAGCAGCCATGCTCACAATTATGAACCCGGATGATAAAGCAGGTCTTGAAGCAGCCCTTAGATTAAAAGATCAGTTTGGCGCAGAAGTAACAGCGATCACAATGGGTCTTCCAAAAGCAGAAGAAGTTCTTCGTGAAGCTATGGCTATGGGCGCTGACAAGGGTATCCTTGTTACAGACAGAGTTTTAGGTGGAGCTGATACATGGGCTACATCCACAACACTTGCCGGAGCAATCCGCAATCTTGAATATGATCTGATCATCACCGGACGTCAGGCTATTGATGGTGATACCGCTCAGGTTGGTCCTCAGATCGCTGAACATCTTGATCTTCCTCTGATTTCCTATGCACAGGATATCAAAGTAGAAGGCGACAGCGTTATCGTTCAGCGTCAGTTTGACGACAGATATCATGTATTAAAAGCAAAAATGCCATGTGTAATCACAGCACTTTCCGAATTAAATGAACCTCGTTATATGACACCGGGCGGAATCTTCGATGCATATGACGCAGAGATCACAACATGGGGAAGAAAAGATCTTAAAGATGTAGATGACAGCAACCTTGGTCTTGCAGGTTCACCTACTCAGATCGCAAAAGCTTCCGATAAAGTGCGTAAAGGCAAAGGTGTCATGATGACAGCAGAAACACCAGAAGAAGGCGTTGATTACATCATGGACAAACTGTTAACTAAACATGTTATCTAATATAAAGGGAATGTGGTGAATAGAATGAATTTACAAGAATATAAAGGTGTATTTATCTATGCTCAGCAGGTTGATAATAAAATTGATTCCATCGCTTTAGAATTACTTGGAAAAGCAAATGATCTTGCTGCAGATTTAGGAACAGACGTAACAGCAGTCTTAATCGGATATGATGTAAAAGGTCTTGTGGATGAGCTGGCTGAATACGGCGCAGATAAAGTCATCGTTGTAGATGACCCGGCTTTAAAAGAATACAGAACAGAGCCATATACACATGCACTGGCTTCTGTAATCAATGAATACAAACCGGAAATTCTTCTGGTTGGTGCTACAGCTATCGGACGTGACCTGGGTCCTCGTGTATCCGCACGTGTGGCTACCGGTCTTACCGCTGACTGTACTGTTCTTGAAATCGGCGAATTCAAAGCTCGTGGAGACGCAGAACCTCGTCAGGGACAGTTATTAATGACACGTCCTGCTTTCGGTGGTAACACCATCGCTACTATCGCTTGTCCGAACCATCGTCCACAGATGGCTACAGTACGTCCAGGCGTTATGCAGAAAAAAGATCCTGTACCGGGCGCTAAGGCAGAAGTGATCGAATTCAATCCGGGATTCGAAGAAAATAACAAATATGTAGAGATCCTTGATATCGTGAAATCTGTTTCCGAGACAGTTGACATTCAGGCAGCTAAGATTCTGGTATCCGGCGGTCGTGGAATGGGCTCACCGGAGAACTTTGCACTTCTGGATGATCTGGCTGAAGCAATCGGCGGAACAGTATCCTGCTCTCGTGCCGTTGTAGATAACGGATGGAAACCGAAAGACCTGCAGGTTGGTCAGACAGGTAAAACTGTTCGTCCACAGGTATACTTTGCAATCGGTATCTCCGGAGCTATCCAGCACGTAGCTGGTATGGAAGAGTCTGATATCATCATCGCTATCAACAAAGATCCGGATGCACCTATCTTTGATGTAGCTGATTATGGTATCGTTGGCGATGCTCTGAAGATCGTTCCAAAGCTGACAGAGGCAATCAAAGCTCAGGCTGGAAAATAATTCATCGTATGATGAGAGGCTGTGCCAGATAAGGAGAATAGAAAGAAGCGGACAGGCCTGTTCATTTTGATTTTCCTTTGGTGACAGCACAAAGACAGAGAATAAAGATACATTTCTTTCGGAAGTGATGTTACGTACAGATACGGCGCATGATGACCGTAGGGAGAACGGAGTATCTTTGCTCCTGTTACAACAGAATATTTTAAGAATTGTACCTGCGCAAACTTGTGCGACAATCTTTTAATAATCAGGACTGCAGTCAATGGCTGCGGTCCTTTTTCTTTTTACTGCAAAAATATTTCTTTTATCAGGAAAATAGTACATTCTGTCAGTTTTTCGCATTTTTGTAAAAAAATGTGTTATACTGTTTCTGCAGTCAGATAATTGGAAGCGCTGGAAGAGGAAGGAGGATTGTAGTTATATTTTGCTTCCGTACAGGAGATGAAAAATGGTTTCGATTTTAATTTTTTGTCATAAGAAGAAAGAAGCAGATATACTACATAAGCTCTGCGGATGTTGTGCAGCCCTGACAGGAGATGAAGCACAGGTAACGGATCTGTATGGTTCGTCTTTGGGAGCACAGATGGAGAAAGGTACAGGACGAGTCTGGGACCTGCTCATTTTTGAGATGAGCAGCAGTGAGGATATATCAGAAGCAGCAAGGTTTCGGAAGCTGTATCCGGAATCAGCCTTCATGATTATCATAGAACCGGAGATATCGCCGGAATGGTATGTGACACCGGAATTGTGCCCGACACTGCTGCTGCTGAAGCCTCTGGACAGACCCAGGGCAATGGAAGCAATACGGCGAATGATGGCATATTGCTATGAGCAGAGAGAGAAGGAAGCCTATACCCATAGTCTCGTTGTCCGCAGCGGCGAAGAGAGGAGATATTTCCGTTATACACAGATCTTATTTCTGGAAGCCAGGGAGAAGAAGCTGATTCTTTACAGCGGTCAGGAGAAGCTGGCATTTTACGGCTCTCTGCGCGAGATGGAAAGGGTTCTTCCGGAATATTTTATCCGCTGTCACAGAAGTTATATTGTGAATTTCATGCACATAAGCAAGCTGAATATATCACAGGGAGTCCTCCATATTCATGACCAATTTGTTATCCCAGTCTCAAAGAAGTATAAGGCCAATGTGAATATTCTGCTGGAGAGCGGCATGGAAGATAAGTGTGAGGAAGGAACCACAGAGCGGAGGAAATAGTTCACGGTTGACCATGATTTATAACAATGGTACAATATAGTCATGCTATTATTTGCGAATTTTGTGAATATTTCAAGGAGGAAACGCATGAGCTATATTAAAGAGTACGCAAAAAAGCTGGTTACAGCAGAAGAAGCCGTGAAAGTTGTGAATTCCAATGATTGGGTGGACTACGGCTGGACAACTGGTACACCGGTTGCACTGGACGCAGCTCTCGCTGCCAGAGCAGACGAACTGGAGAATGTTAAAGTACGTGGCGGTATTTTATTATGGGTTCCGGAGATTTTCAAGGTGGAAAATGTAGCGGAGCATTTCACATGGAATTCCTGGCATATGAGTGGAATTGAAAGAAAAGCGGTTAATCAGGGATTTGTATATTATGCGCCGGTTCGGTATTCGGAACTTCCACGTTATTACAGAGAGCACATCGGTCATATCAACGTTGCTATGTTCCAGGTTGCTCCGATGGATAAACACGGATTTTTCAATTTTGGACCGAATGCTTCCCACATGAAAGCAGTTTGTGAGATTTCAGATGTCATCATCGTGGAAGTAAATGAGAAGATGCCTCGATGTCTTGGTGGATATGAAGAGGGTATCCATATTTCTCAGGTTGATTACATTGTAGAGGGCTCCAATCCGGAGATAGGACAGATGGGAGCAGGAGCGCCTCCTACAGATGTGGATAAGGCCGTAGCTAAATTAATCGTGGAAGAGATTCCGGATGGTGCCTGTCTGCAGCTGGGTATCGGCGGTATGCCAAATACCGTTGGTTCCATGATCGCTGAGTCTGATCTTAAAGATTTAGGAGTACATACGGAGATGTACGTGGATGCCTTTGTGGACATTGCAAAGGCCGGAAAGATTACCGGTACAAGAAAGGCCATTGACCGGGGACGTCAGGTATACGCTTTTGGTGCCGGAACGCAGAAGATGTACGATTATCTGGATGATAACCCGGAATGTATGAGCGCACCGGTAAATTACACCAACAGCATTGACACTATCTCCAAACTGGATAATTTCATTTCCATTAATAATGCGGTAGATATCGACCTGTACGGTCAGATCAACGCGGAGAGTGCCGGAACCAAGCAGATCAGCGGAGCAGGCGGACAGCTTGATTTTGTATTAGGTGCTTATGCATCCAAGGGCGGTAAGAGCTTCATTTGCTGTTCTTCCACCTTTACCTCCAAAGACGGTGTAATGCATTCCAGAATTCGTCCGACTCTTGCGGAAGGTTCTATTGTTACTGACACACGCCCGAATACGCACTATGTAGTGACAGAATATGGTAAGGTCTGCCTGAAGGGAATGTCCACATGGGAAAGAGCGGAGGCGTTAATCAGCATCGCTCATCCGGATTTCAGAGATGAACTTATTGCAGAAGCTGAGAAGATGAAGATCTGGAGAAGAAGCAACAAATAATAAAGCGTTTTAAGCGGCATAGATTTCGGTCATAGATAACCGGAATCAGGCCGGGATAAAACGAAATATAAATATCCCCTTACACAGAAGAGAAATCGTGTAAGGGGATATTTTATTCTTTTCAGATTCAATTCTCATGCGGAGGACAGGTTATTATTTTAGAATAAGATTATCAATGTTTTTGATAATAATTGTGGTTTTACCGGTGACGTCCGTCTGGACTTCAAGATTGGCGAGTTTGTTATAGGTTTCCATGGGAATGGAGATCTCGATTCCGCTGTCGGTGACCATAATCTGTTTTTCCAGCTTCTTGACAGTTGACTCATTGGTGACAGTGAAGTTATCAAACTGCAGGTCATATTGTTCCATTTTTTCATCAAATTCGGATTTCTTCTCCGGACTATTTCCAAAAAGCCGATTGCCGATCTCCTCCACATCAAAGGATTGGCGGTCCACATATTCTTTTTGCAGAGCGCTTTTGGTATCCATTTTGGTTTTAAGATCAGCGCCGTCGTATTTGTTAGAGATGGTATTGATTACTCTGGTCAGAATATTAAGCTTCTTTTTTGGAGGAAGGCTGGTATGGCAGACGAGGAAATTCTCGGAGAGATAGAAGACCTTTTCTCCGTTGACTTCATATCTTTTTTCCAGAAGTTTAATATGCAGATCATCGAGATTAATGACGATGGCTTCCGGGATTCGTGTGCTGGAAGCGGGAAGCAGCGCCCGGGATTTTACAATATCTGCGTGGACTTCCGCTGTGGCTGGTTCTCGTTTGGATGCGATACCTGAGGAGATATCTGTACCAGAGTCAATATCCGTATCAGCGGAGATATCTGTATCGGAAAGACCATCATCAGAGATATCCGAAACAGAGATTTCGTGGGTATAACTTTCTTTATAATTCATTTTTAAAAGTGCCAGATAGATAACGCCTTCCGCCTGAAAGGTTACAAACAAAAGATCGGCAGCAGGGATATCCAGTCCCTGGGCCATGGCTGTATACAGTTTCTCGGCAATAACCTGGCTGGTGGAGATAAAGGATTCCTCGTCAGATTCATCCCAGGCGGCCAGGACAGAGTAAACGGGGGATGTCTCCGGATTGAATTCGCAGTCTTTGGTATCATCGCTGATGACAATTTTATAAATGTGATTTCGGATAAATTCATATAAATCGGGACCTGGATCCAGAAGTGTGTTGGAGAGGATACAATCCCCGTGCACAGTGTCCAGAATATGTAAAATGGCTTTTCTGATGACAATATCGTCTTTGGCTATCATAAAATATTCACTCCTTGTACATTTGCGTTGTCAATGTCTGAAAGTTAAGTATACCACTGGAAAGGAGAGAAAACCATGTTTTTTTGACGGCAGCGGTGATAAGGAAGGGAGGAAAGACAATGCTGACGGCAGGTGAGATTATCGATGAAAAATATGAGATTATCAGAATTTTGGGACGGGGCGGGATGAGCACGGTTTATCTGGGGCGGCATGTGACTCTGGGAATAGAGCGTGCCATTAAAGAAGTCTGCCGGCAGGAGTATGCCGGGTATGAGGAACTAAGGCAGCGCTGCATCAGGGAAGCTGACATTTTAAAAAGCCTTGATCATCCGGGACTGCCGGAAATCATTGATATCATCATTGAGAAAGATTATCTTCTGATTATTATGGAATATATTTCTGGTCATACTTTGAAAGAACTTCTTAACACATGCGGGGTGATAGAAGAAAAAGTGGCTGTAAATTGGGGAATACAGCTTTGTGAAGTACTCTCATATCTCCATACCAGGAATCCTCCTGTGATTTACAGAGATTTAAAACCTTCCAATGTAATGCGGAAGCTTGACGGGAAGATCGTCCTCATAGACTTTGGCACTGCGAGAGAATACCGGGGGAAGGCGGCGTGGGAAGACACGGTGTGCCTGGGAACAAGGGGATATGCTGCTCCGGAACAATATACGGCTGGCGGACAGTCGGATGAGAGGACGGATATTTATTGCCTGGGGACAACGTTATATCATCTGTTGACCGGAAAGAATCCGGAGCAGCCACCCTATGAAATCTACCCTGTCCGCCGGTGGAATCCGGCTCTTTCTCCGGGGCTGGAAGAGTTTATTATGACCTGCACCCGGCGAAATCCGGAGGAGCGATACCAAAGCAGTGAAGAGGCCGGGTATGTTCTGGCGCATCTGGAAGAAAATACAGGGAAGTATCAGAGACAGGAAAAAATGAAAATATATCTGTTTGTTCTTTTGATTTTGGGGATGGCAATGTGTGTGTGGACAGTGTGTTTCTGTCGCATCGCCATAAAAGACACGCTGCTGGATGCTGTCAGAATTTATGTGGAACAGGCGGAACGGTCGGAAAACGGGAAGAGGAAAGAAGAGAATTATATTCAGGCATTAAAGCTTCTTCCTGACTGCCGGCAAATTTATGAAAGTCTTTTGACACAGTATGTGAGGACCAATGATTTTCAAGTGGGAGACGCAGTAGAACTGATGAATATTCTTGAGATGGCAGGAAAAGAAAGTGGGAGTAAACCAGTGCTGGAAATTCTGCGGCAGCAGGAGCCGAAAGTTTATGCAGGTTTCTGTTACAACGTGGGAATCGGATATTTTTTTCATATGGGAACTGTAGAGGGGAAGAAGGCTGCACAGGTCTGGTTTGAAGATGCCGTTCATGCTCCGGGGAACAGTCTTCCGGCGTCTCAAAGGAAGCGGGCGCTGTTGTATAAGGAAATTTCTTCCTATTATAATTCTTTCCTGACGACAGGAGCTGACAGGAGCGGAGAGCAGGTGGGAAGCGGGTATGCGGATTTTTTTGATACTCTGTGCCAGTTAAATTCCGTTACGATTCATGAAAATAGCACGCCGTCACAGGCAGCAGCGGTATATATGATTTCCGCTGAGGTGGCAGTGGAGATAGGAAGTTTTGCCTTTCAGTTTTTGACGGAAGGAGGAATATCCGGTGAGAAGTTACAGAAGGAGCTGGACAGGATATACCGAACAGCAGACAACGATGCCGCAGGAGAATCAGAGAGTAATACTGATGTTCGGCCGAAGGCCCAAAGAGATCAGCATAGGATCACTATTTTAGAGAAGTTCAGAGAGAAGGAAGAGATAGATAACCTGAAAAATCTGGTGAAAGATGCCGGACGAAAGCTTGAGCTGGCGGAAAATGGCCTGCGACAGGGAGGGGAGCAGATGGGATAGGACAAAGTGGACAGTTTATGCAAAGGGTGGAAATGTGGAGATTTCTGGCGTTGTGCGGCTGTATAGGAATTGTAGTATTTCTGCTGGCAGCAGCGGCAGTATTCTGCAAAATGAAAGTTTACCAATCTTTTTGGTATTTTTTTAAGATGGCGCAGAGAAAGCGGCGATGGAAAAGGCGGCGAAAGCAAAATTATAAGTTATATATGGCAGGATTTGCGGCTGTGGCAGTATGTGTTTTCATGCTCAAAATAGACGCCGGAGCACAGGAGATGTTCATGGAGCTTCTGCCGGTTGTCAGTTGCTGTCAGGTAGATGGAACGGACTATTATGATAAGGGAGTAAAAGGATACATACAGTTACAGGGAGAGCAAATAGGGGAGAGCGATATAATGCTCTGCGCCGTACCCCGGGACCAGGTGGCAGAAGAAGCTGTCGGACAGTGCGGCGATAGTAGTGATTCCTGTGAGAATGGATACTATGAGATCCTTAATCGGGAGATAAAAGAAGATCGGATAACGTTTCTTTTTCAGCTTCAGGGAAAATGGCAGATAATATTGTCCGATAAGGAGGGAGAACTGAAAACGGCAAGTGAGGAATTTATCATAGATCAAAGAGCGCCGGAGCTGTCTGTTGTCTATGAAAATGTCCGGGATATCAGTGATATCAGTGCTTCCACTGGCAATGTAAACCGCAGAATGAAGCGGGGACTTAAGGCCATTACATCTCCGGATTGTGAAGTGTCTGCCGCCGGGAAAGGAAAGGTTACGGTGAAGATTCAGGAGGACTATTTTTCTGCTGAAAATGTGAAGATAAACATATGGAAGGAAAACTATGAAAACAGAACGAAAGATAATGTGACAAAGCAATGGGAACAGTATGTGCAGGCCGAAGGAAAGTGGAAGCAGGAAGGTGACGATTTTATCCTGCAATATCAGTGGGAGGAGGAAGGACATTATCAATTTCAGATTGAATATGAAGATCATGCCGGGAATGTGCTGACGGCCCGGAAAGACGATGTGGAAGGTAAAGAAACCGCTTCCTGTATGGAAGAGGGAGTATATGAGGGGCCGGTGTACACTCTGGATAATACGGCCCCGGTGTTGAGAACATTTGCGTATGTGCAGAGTCCGGAAAAAGTTCAGGGGACACGGAGCTATTTTACGGATAAGCCCACTGTAAAAATAGAGATAGAGGAGGAGAATTTTAATGGAGGAGATTTTGCTCTCAGAGATATTTTAACTCTGGCTGATGGGAGCCTGCTCTGTCCGGTGAAGAACGAAGATTCTCATACAATGACATGGACAAGCCATTATGAGGAAGGAAAACGAATCAATACGGCGGAAATAGAGATAAAAGAAGAGGCGAATCATACATTTTCCGGATGGGTGACAGATGGCTGTGGATGGAAAAGTCCGGTGCAGACGGGAGAGTGTACCTATGATACAACGCCGCCGGAAATAGAAGTCCGTGTCTGGAGCGAAGATTATTTTATGCCATATAAGTCGTATCAGTATTTTGGACAGGAGCAGTTCAGAGTATCGGTGTCGGCCAGGGATGATATCAGCGGGGTACAACTGATTTCCTATTATTTTGGTGAAGAAAATGAAAAAGATAAGAACCATATGGAGTGGGCCTCCGTTATCTGTCAGAATGAGAAAACGGATGTCCGCAAGGAGAATCTTCTGGAATATTGTATAGAAATCCGGGTAAATCAAAAAGATTTCAAAGGGAGAATTTACGTGCAGGCGGAGAACTTTGCCGGGAAGAAAAGCGAAGAAGTCAGCAGTCCGGGACTGCTTCTTGCCTCAAAGGCCATGCACAAAAACAGCAGTACGCTTTCGTTTGAGTTATCAGAGGCGGATTATACCGATGAGGAGGCAAGAATAAAATATTACCGGAATCCGGCGATGGTCACCGCACAGGGAGAAGATTCCCATGCGGGAATCGCACAGTTCAGATTGTGGGCCGGCGATGGGAAAAAGATAATCACAGACAAAAAAGCGGACAAGACGAAAGATCCGGACATAAGCTATCAGGAGACACTGACTATGGACATCAAACCGGAAAAGTTCCGGGAAAGCTGCAAAGAACAGCCTGTGGAGATCGAAGTATCGCTGACGGACAACTCGGGATATGTGTCGACCGCAAAATATAAAGAATACAAAGTCGTATTGGATGATATACAGCCGGAGATTCGGGTTGCCTACGATACCGGCAGTGCGAAGAATGGGAAGTATTATAACTGTACCAGAACGGCAACGGTCACTGTCAGAGACAGAAATTTTAACCCGGATTCCGTCCGGTGGGAGATCGCCGGATCCAATCAGAAATACCGGATCAGTCAATGGACGGGGGACGGAGAGATCCACCGATGTCAGGTCGTGTTTGCGGAGGATGGCAAAGATTACCGGATAAGGCTTTCAGCGGAAGACTATGCCGGAAACAAAGCGGTGTGGGACGGAGATACGGCGTTCACTATTGATAAAACACCTCCGGTTATCCGCATGGAGATTGATGCGGGTAATGCAGAAAATGGAAAGTATTACCGTACGGCGCAGGATGTCACTTTCAGTGTGGAAGATAACAATATCAACACTGAAAATGCCGCCGTATATATTCAAAAAGAGGAATTGGAAGTCTGGCAGGAGGAAGAGACAGAAAACCGATTAAAGGAAGAAACTATATCGCTGCGGCCGATGGGAGAAAACACTTATCAGGCGGTAAAGCGTTATAAGAAAGACGGTGAATACTGTTTACAGTTTCAGTGTACAGATCTGGCAGGAAATGTGACCAAGACAGAACATACGCTTCAGTTTGTCATTGACCGCACGGAGCCGGATATCCGGGTGGAAGGCGTGGCAGATAAAATGTCTTATGCGGGGACTGTGCGCCCGGCTATAACGATTTCCGATAAAAATCTTGATAGTGAGACAGTACATGTACAGCTGAAAAGGATCGATGGCTCCCAAAAGACCGGACGGATAGCAGTGGAAACAGAAGAGATATTGGGAAAAAGAGCCGGAAAGAGATATACCTGGATGGATGTTGCCCATGAAGAGGAGAATGACGGCATTTATCAGCTGCAGGCTTATGCGAGAGATCTTGCGGGCAATCAG
Source organism: Eubacterium sp. An11 (assembly GCF_002161065.1). GTDB lineage: Bacteria > Bacillota > Clostridia > Lachnospirales > Lachnospiraceae > Anaerobutyricum > Anaerobutyricum faecale. The sequence goes on from NZ_NFLV01000017.1 coordinate 16,110, forward strand.
AAAACATTAGGCGGGGGGATCCTCTTTACCGTCAATCGGTTTGGTTCTGTCTATGTGCTTCAGGATGAATTTCAGGAAACACTTAAAAAAGGATATATGCGTGAGCAGGAGGGGATTGTAATTACGGAGTACAGTGTCGATCCGGTGGACACGAGAGTCACTATTCTGAAAGATAATCAAAGCTGGAGGGAACTATATCCGGAAGTTCGTCAGGAAAATGTTCAACAAAAGGATTTGCGGAGGAAGGAGGTATTACAGCAGGAGACCCGGGATGGGAAATATGCGGTGTTTACCAAAAAGAATTCTTCCGGGATCAGGAAGGGATGGTATGTGAAGCGGCATTATATTTCAGAGAAAAATTTTCGGGAAGAAGGGACGTATCAGATTACGCTGGAATCCAGTGGTTATGTAGTAAAAAACGGAAGGAAAAGAGTGATCAAAGAAACCAGTACTACTCTGAAAGGTCATCCCATCTCTTTTACGGTGGACAGGACGCCGCCGGTAGTTCAGATCGGTGGGCTGGAAGAAGAATATTATGAAGAAGAAAAGCATCCGTTTGTGATCACTGTGATGGATAATTGCGAGTTTGCCTATATGGATCTGAACATACGATATGAGGAGCTGGATGTACAATATGGAAATGAGAAAGAAGAGCAGGATCGGTCACAGGGAAGAAAGCGCAGGGAAGGGCAGACCATTCGGATCATGCCGGAGGATCTTAAGAGCAGTCACAGCGTGGTAAAAGAATTACCGGCCTGGGAGGGAAGGCAGATAATCAGTTATCAGGCATGGGACCGGGCAGGGAATTGCCTGGATACGGCCGCAGCCGGCGAAGAGATAAGCTGTGTGGTGATGGACGCTTCAATGGCTGACAGATGGAGGCGGATAGAACAGGATGCAAAGGAGATAGAGAACTTTATACAAAAACAGAGGAAGGAACAGCGCTATTCCGGGCCTGCAAAGAGTCCGGCATTTTGGGTACTGATGGTGTCGGGACTGGCAGCGGTGTCTGCAGGCGGCGTGGTGTATTTCAGGAGAAAGTCCCGGAAAAATCAGAAGGAAAAAGCATAGAAACGCCCGTAAAGTTTTTTGACGCGGCAGAAAAATTTTGTTATAGTTAGCGTATGGAGGTAGATGCAGCATGGATTTTCAGGTCGGAGAAGTGATTAAAATGAAGAAGCCGCATCCCTGTGGAGCCAATGAGTGGAAGCTGCTGAGGGTAGGTATGGACTTTCGGCTGCAGTGCAGCGGCTGTGGCAGGCAAGTCATGCTTCCGCGGAAAACCGTGGAGAAAAACTTTCGCGGATATGTAAAAAAATAACTTGTTTTTGTGAAAGCTCTATGGTAGAATAGGTCATTGTAGTGTGAAAATCCTTGTTCTCCCGAGATGGGAGGACCGAGAAGACCAGAAGGAGGTGCAAGAATAACCATGAATAAGTATGAATTAGCATTGGTTGTGAATGCAAAGATCGAAGACGACGCTAGAGCCGAAGCCGTTGAGAGAGTGAAAGCTTTAATCGAAAGATTCGGTGGAGTGATTACTAACGTTGATGAATGGGGTAAGAGAAGATTAGCTTACGAAATTCAGAAGATGAGAGAGGGATATTACTATTTCATCCAATTCGATGCATCCAGTGACTGCCCGGCACAGCTTGAACAGCGTGTACGTATCATGGAGCCAGTCATCAGATATTTATGCGTTAAACAGGATGCATAACGAAGAGGAGGAATTCCATGAATAAAGTAATTTTGATGGGACGTCTGACCCGGAATCCTGATGTGAGATACTCACAGGGAGAGAAGGCGACGTGCGTAGCAAGATATACTTTAGCAGTTAACAGAAGATTCCGGAGAGAAGGCGACCAGGACGCAGACTTTATCAACTGTGTTGCATTCGGAAGACAGGGCGAGTTTGCGGAGAAGTATCTGAAACAGGGTACAAAGATTGTTATTTCCGGAAGAATTCAGACAGGCAGTTATACGAATCGTGATGGTGTCAAGGTGTATACCACAGACGTTGTTGTGGAGGAGCAGGATTTTGCTGAGAGCAAAGCTGCGGCAGCAAACTACAGCGGAGGATATCAGCAGAACAGCTATCAGGGAGCGCAGGCTCCGGCACCGGAACCACAGCCGACTATGACCAGCCGTCCGGCTCCGTCAGAAGCGGTGAGCGATGGATTCATGACAATTCCGGAAGGAATTGAAGAGGAACTGCCATTTATCTAAGGTTTGAGGAATTTAGGAGGTAATATCAAATGGCATACAGCAAAGAACGCGGCGATTCTTCCATGAGAAGAAGAGGCGGACGCAGAAGAAAAAAAGTCTGCATTTTCTGTGCAGATAAGAATAATTCAGTCATCGACTACAAGGATGTTAATAAGTTAAAGAGATACGTTTCTGAGAGAGGCAAGATTTTACCGAGAAGAATTACCGGTAACTGTGCAAAACATCAGAGAGCTCTCACTGTGGCAGTGAAGAGAGCAAGACACGTATCCTTGATGCCTTACACAGTAGAATAATGTGTCTTAGAGCATAGTATTGTCGCAGCAGTTGGGAGTACCAGTTGCTGCGATTCTTTTTAATAAAAACAGCAGTGCAACACAGCCTATATGACAAACAAACGGGAGGTTAACATGAAAAAGAAAGGAATTTTAAATGCGCAGCTGTCCTATCTCATTGCGGCACTGGGACATAAAGATTTATTTATGATTGGTGATGCCGGCATGCCGATTCCGGAAGATGTGGAAGTCGTGGATCTTGTACTTACAGCCGGGGTTCCTACCTTCAAACAGGTCATGGACGCGGTATTGGAAGAAACCTGCGTGGAAGGATATTATCTTGCCCATGAAATCAAAGAGTTCAATCCTGATCTGGAAGAATATATCAAGGATTCTCTGAAAGATGCAGAGGTCGAGTATATGCCTCATGAAGATCTGAAGAAGTTCAGCAGCAAATGCAGATTTGCCATCCGGACAGGAGAATTTTCTCCATACCCAAATGTGATTTTAAGAGCCGGAGTGGTATTCTGATATTGCATTTCTGCAAACAATCGTTACAAAACTATTAAAATACAGTTACTTTCTCTGAATGTGTTGAAAACTGCAAAAAAAAGAGTTATACTGCAAAATAACAGTAGTTTACCAGGGGAGTGCCTGCGTCATATCGGCAGGCTGTATACAGCCGAAAGAAGGGGTTCGCAGGTGCTTCCTTTTATTATTTTGTACTATGACGGTCATTTTTGGAATCGGCATATGAAGGGGGCGGCTCATGACACATTTGCAGGTGCAGAACGGAACAGAAATCCTTGATATTAATATAATAAGCGTGGACAACAGATGTGTGAGCTTTGTGGTGAACGACGATCTGTCCGTCAGCATGAAGGTGCCTGTAGGGATGAGCCGTGAGATGGCCGAGAAGTATGTCCGGATCAATGAGGACAGAATCTGGCGGGAGTATGAGTGGCGGAAAAAGCGAAATCATCAGGCTCTCCCGGTTACTCTGGAGCTGGAAGACGGGCGTATTCAGTATTACAGCGGGCTTATGCTGCCGTTTCTCGGAAATATGGATATGGAGCTGAGGGTCAAATATCTCTCTCAGGGGGAAGACACGGATTTATATGTGGAAGAGAGACCGGAGGGAGGACAGATTCTTACCATCCGGACGGATAATGTGAATCAGAGATTTTTGCGTTACTGTGTTATGCGCTATTATAAGAAATGTGCAGCGGACATTATTGGAAAGAAGACTGCAGATTTTGGAAAGAAGATGCATCTTAAGTTCAATCATGTGCAGATTGCCGGCAAGAGAAAGAATGCAAGACCAGCTCTGGCCCGGCTCAGTTATAAAAATATTGAGATCAAAGATCAGAGGACTCTATGGGGAAGCTGCAACCGGAAAAAATGTCTGAGTTTTGACTGGAGGATTATCATGCTGCCGGTGGAAATCATTGATTATATCATTGTCCATGAACTGGCGCATCTGAAAAAGATGAACCATTCGGCGTCCTTCTGGACCGAGGTGGAGAAAATCATGCCGGAATACAGGGAATGTCAGAACTGGCTGAATAAACATGGAAAAGAATACGAGATTTTTTGATTTCCGGGTAAGTTGTGTACTGACATCCATTTTATCCAATGGGTCGTAGGATCCGTGCTTTAGCTATGGGGAGTGTCAGGAAATATACAGAAAATAGCAGGGCTGTTGTGAAATCTGCCTGATATATGGGATATAATTTTTTAGAGAAGAATTCATTATATTCTGTAACAAGGCATATTTTACAGCAGCCTTTTTTTCGGAAAAAAATTTATTTTATGTAGAAAATGTATTATAATTAAAAAGAATATGCTTTGGGAAAAAAGCGGAATTTATGAGTAAAAACAGGAAGGAAAGAAAAAATGGCAATTGAGCACCCGTTTCCACCGCTGTATGACAAGGATTCCAGGATATTGATTCTGGGAAGTTTTCCTTCTGTGAAATCGCGGGAACAGAACTTTTTTTATGGACATCCACAGAATCGTTTCTGGAAGACTGTTGCCGGGGTGCTGTCAGAAGAAGTACCGCAGACTATAGAAGAAAAGAAAGATTTTCTGCACAGGAACCACATCGCTTTATGGGATGTGATTCACAGCTGTGATATTGAGGGCTCTTCGGATAGCAGCATACGAAATGTGAAGCCCAACAATCTGAGTGAGATATTTGAGAAAGCGTCCATTGAGGCTATTTACTGTAACGGCGCCAAATCTTATCAATATTATGAGAAATACCAGGAAAAACAGACGGGAAAGAAGGCAGAAAAACTGTCGTCCACCAGCCCTGCCAACGCAGCTTTTTCGCTGGAGCGTCTGAAAGAGAACTGGAAAGTGATCTGCGGCCCTCTGAAAGCGGCGCCGGAAGGTATCGGTGATATCCTTTTGAAATGGTATGATTATAATGCGAGAATTCTGCCGTGGAGAAGCGATCCCACGCCATATCATGTCTGGATTTCTGAAATCATGCTGCAACAGACACGGGTAGAAGCCGTAAAAAGATATTATGACCGGTGGATGGAGGCTTTGCCGGATGTGAAGTCTCTGGCCGAAGTGGATGACGAGAGATTGATGAAATTATGGGAAGGGCTTGGTTATTATAACCGCGCCCGGAATTTAAAGGCGGCCGCCATTACTATTATGGAAAAATACGGAGGGGAGCTGCCCGGAAATCATGAACAGCTGCTGTCGCTGAAAGGAATCGGCGAATACACGGCCGGGGCCATCGCCTCCATCGCTTTTGGACTGCCGGAACCGGCAGTGGACGGAAATGTACTTCGGGTATTTTCCCGGCTGCTGGCAGAAGACGGAGACATTACCAGGCAGGTGGTAAAGAAAAAGATCAGCCGGGAAGTTCGTCGTGTACTCCCGAAAGAAAGAGCAGGAGATTTTAATCAGGCGTTAATGGATCTTGGGTCCGCCGTATGTCTGCCTAACGGAGAGCCGTTGTGTGAACAGTGCCCCTGGGAGAGTGTATGTCAGGCTCACAAATCCGGCAGGGAGACGGAGTTTCCGGTGAAAGCCAAAAAGAAGGCAAGAAAAATAGAAGAAAAAGGCATATTTCTCATTGAGGTGGAACATGAATCTGATGGGCAGACGGAAGGCTCCTGGGATATTCTGCTCCACAAAAGGCCTGCCGGCGGCCTGCTTCCGGATTTATGGGAGTTTCCCAATAAACAGGGAAGATACACTCTGGAGAAAGCGCGGGAACAGATGATAAACTGGCTGCGCGGAACAGATTATACCATAGAAGAAATGGCCTCCCTGGGAGAAGGGAAACATATTTTTTCCCATGTGGAATGGCATATGACCGGTTATCTGTTTCGGCTGACGAAAATTACAGAAACAGAAAGAAGCGGTAGTTCGGGAACCTTTTCGGAAGTGGATACATTGAAAAAATGTATCATGGCCGGTTTTGCTGTGGAAGATGACAGTCCGGCGGACAGCCGCAAAGAGCTGCCGCAGATTCCGGAAGAGAGTGAAGACTGGATGCTGGTATCGAAGAAGAAGGCGAAGAAAGAATACGCGATACCATCAGCCTTTGAATACTACAAAAAACAGATGCAGGAATAAAACCAGAGGAAACAGACGCCGGCCTGATGCCGGTGAGCGGTACATTTTTACGGAGGTGAGCAAATGGAACAATTGATTGTGCTGGGGACAGGGAATGCATCGGTGACGAAATGTTTTAACACCTGTTTTCTGCTGCAGGACAGCAAGGGAAGGTATCTCATGGTGGATGCAGGAGGAGGAAACGGGATTTTGACTTGTCTGGAAAAAGCGCAGGTGTCCGTGAGGGATATTCATGAATTGTTCGTGACCCACAAACATACGGATCATCTGCTGGGTGTTATCTGGATCATCCGGAATGTCGGCCAGCTGATGGGAAATGGCGCCTACGAAGGAAATCTTCATATTTACTGTCATGACGAGCTGACAGAGATTATCAGAAAGATCTGTGAGATGACCCTGGTGGGAAAAATCATGAAGCTCTTTGACGACAGAATCTTCATCCACCAGGTGGAAGACGGGGAAGAACGACAGATCCTGGATTACAAAGTAAAGTTTTTCGATATACGATCCACAAAAGCAAAACAATTTGGATTTGTGACAACGCTCAATAACGGAAAACGGCTGACCTTCTGCGGGGATGAGCCTTATCAGGAACATTGTTACGATTATACTTTTCGGACGGATTATCTTCTGCATGAGGCCTTTTGCCTTTATGAACAGAGGGAGACTTTTAAACCTTATGAAAAATGTCATAGTACTGTAAAGGACGCAGCGGAGCTGGCTGACCGGCTGGAGGTGAAGAATCTTCTGCTCTGGCATACGGAGGATGATAATATCCGCCGCAGGAAATCACTGTACAAAAAAGAGGCAAAAAAGTATTTTAAGGGAACAATTTTTGTCCCATATGATGGAGAAATAATCGAATTATGAAATGAGTGTACGTGAAATGCTCATATTTCTCCACGAACGGACATTGATTTTTTTATTTTTCGGTTTTATAATAATAAAAGAATCAATATAAAATGGGGAATTATATAAAGGGTGATAAATCTATGGATATAAAATTACCGGTGCTGAAGGTGCAGATGCTGGGAGGATTGTCTTTAATGTTTGGAGAGGAGCCGATTTCTTTTTCAAGGAATACGACAACAAAGGCAATGAAGCTGCTGCAGATTCTTCTGTACTATGGAGAGAAAGGGATATCTCGTAATAAGCTGATCGAGAATCTTTATAAGGCGGAAGAACTGGCGGACGCGCCTAATAGTCTGCGAGTAACATCATACCGGCTGAAGAAAATGCTGGTAAACATGGGCTTGCCAGAGCATAATTATATCAAAATCTCAAAAGGAATTTATTACTGGAATGGGCCGATGGAGACAAAGGTAGACGTCCATGAGTTCAATCGTCTCATTCAGAAGGCGGAGGCAGAAACAGACGAGGACCGGCAGATGGGCTATCTGCGGGAGGCGTGCAACTTATATAAAGGAGAGCTGCTTCCGGGATCCTCAGAGGAAGAATGGGTGCTTATAGAGAGTGTACAGTGCAAAAAAATGTACAGCAGTGCTCTGCAGCAGCTCTGTGATTACCTGTGGGAGAAAGAAGAATATGAAGATATTCTCCGGCTCTGCGAACCGGCCTGCGCCATGTATCCTTTTGATGAGTGGCAGGCAGTCCGCATTGACTGTTTCATGGCGATGAACCGATATCAGGAAGCCATGAACGAATATGAATCAACGGCAAAGCTATTCTTTGAAGAACTGGGAATCAGTCCATCAGAGAAGATGATCGACCAGTTCAAATATATGAGTGAACGTATGAGTAATGCGCCGCAGACCATTCGTGGTATCAAGAGCCGCCTGCGGGAAGAAGAGATTGAGGCAGGAGCCTTCTATATGACGCTTCCGAGATTCAGAGACAGTTACCGGCTGGTGCGCCGTATCATGGAGAGAAACGGGCAGTCCGTATATCTGATGCTTTGTTCCCTGGTGGATGGCAAGGGAGCCCCTCTGGAAGATCCGGAGAAGCTTGGTACTATGTCGGAAGAGTTGATGTCTGCCATCAAGCATTGCTTACGTAAGGGAGATTCTTTTACACGCTATAATCCAAGCCAGTTCCTTATTCTTCTTGTGGGAACCAATAAGGAGAACTGTGGATTGATCTTTGACCGGATTGAGCGATATTTCTCCAGAGAGCACAAATCCTGGAAGAAACATCTTGAGTTCTACATTACGTCTCTTGCTGACGCGGATAAAGACAGCGCGCAGATTGTATTTCAGAAAAACGGAATCCGCTGGGAGGCATAATCATTCTAGAAGAGGGAGACAAATATGGAAAAATATCCTATCAATATATCTGCTCCTAATCTGGTTAATGTCTGTGTAGATGAAAGCCTGGACGGGGAAATAGCCGGCAGACTGTATCATTGTTATCAGAAAGGCCCGCTGACGTTTTCCAATCTCGTGCAGCTACTCAGGACAATGGAAAAATTCTTTGATGATATACAGTTTCCACAGTCCTCAACCCGAAGCCGCAGCTTTTACGCATCAGATACACAGAATAGGGAGAAAAAACAAAGAGTGACAGATCAGAATGACATCGTAAGCCAGAGGGGGAAAAAGGGGACCTTCATTATTACTGTAAAGTTCCGGCAGAATTCCACCTGGCAGGGCGAGCTGTTCTGGATGGAGAGAGGAGAAAAACAGAAATTCTCCAGTACTCTGGATCTCATTAAAATCATCGACGGAGATCTGACATTAACTGAAATAGAAACAAGCACCATGGATGATTACGTGGTGGGAAAATAAAGCAGACGGGCGAAAGAGACGCGGCACGGTAATCTTTTGCGCGTCTGTTTCTTTTTATAAAGTGTTATCCCTGCCATGTTGACATGGTAAGTGTTCTATCAGCCGTGTAACATGGGTAATTCTGGCAGAATGGCTCCGAAGCTGTAAATCAAAATAATCCTGCCTCTTCCCCTGGCGCTTCTGCTCCTCGATCATCATATCCATTTTGTCATTCAGAGAACCGTAGCCTTCCACGAGAATATTAATCTTATGCTGGACATTATTCTCAAGTTCAAGATTGATTTTGACGATGTCCTGTTTCGTGTTGGAGATATCCTGCTGCATGTTGGAAACTTCCTGCTTCACGTTGGAGATATCCTGCTGCATGTTGGAAACTTCCTGCTTCACCTTGGAGATATCCTGCTGCATGTTGGAAACTTCCTGCTTCACGTCGGAGATATCCTGCTGCATGTTGGAAACTTCCTGCTTCACGTCGGAGATATCCTGTTGCATGCAGATGATCTCCTGTTTCATGCCGGAGATCTCTTGTTTCATGTCGGAGATCTCCTGTTTCATGCTGGAGATCTCTTGTTTCATGCCGGAGATCTCTTGTTTCATGTCGGCAATGTCTTGCTGCATAGGGCCAATCTTGGCGACTTCGACCTGAAGCTGTTCAATAGCCTGCTGCATAGGACCGATCTTGGCAACTTCGACCTGAAGCTGTTCAATGGCTTCCTGCATAGGACCAATCTTGGCCACCTCGACTTGAAGCTGTTCAATGGCCTGCTGCATAGGACCAATCTTGGAAACCTCATCCTGAAGCTGCTTGATATCCTGCTGCATGTTGGAAACTTCCTGCTGCATGTCAGAAATCCCCTGCTGTATATGGGCGATATCCTGCCTCGTGTCTTCAATATGGCTGATTACAGGTATCATAGCCTGATTGACTATATCGGCAATCATAGTATAATCACGTTGTTCTAACATTTATGTACCTCCCGCAATACATATATCATAGTTTACTGCTGCTATTAGAATATAATCTGTGGTTATTTACGAAGGAGATATCTGATGTATGTTTACTGATAGTATACAACAACTGAAATGTAAATGCAATACTAAAATGTAAAAAAATGTAAAAACAAGACAGAGAAGAAAAAGTGCATTTTGGGGAAGATTATACCTTTACATGCATCTCTTTCCAGATAATTTCTTTAATCTTTTCAATACTCATATCTGTAATAGAGGAAATGTTTTCCACGGTAAAACCCTGCTGGAAAGACCGAAGAATAATATTAACTAAAGTTTCTTCACTTCCGGCAATATATCCCTCTTCCTTCCCAATCTTAATTCCATACTCTTTCACACCCTGGCTTAAATTACACATCGCATTCACTTCCTTTCTGAATGTATCGATCATATCTGTGTCGTAGAAATCCTGTCCAATACCATATTCTTCCCGTAGAATCTTGAACTTCTGCATCTTAGTGAGCACTGGGGAGAACAGCACCCGCAGCAGACGGTGGAGACCGCGCTTGGCCGGCAGGTAAAGGTAAAAAAGCACATCGAAGAAAATCTTTCCCTCGCAAAGTTCGCTGTTCTCTGTATTAAGGCCGACGATGCGTGCCCCGGCTGTATCTGTGGCCGCGTTGGTCGTACTGCGCTTCTATGTCGCTGACTCCGGTCATGGGTTTATGTTCATAACTCTCATCTGTGTGGTCGCGTGGCGCATTGGTTACCGCCACGGCTGATCATGTCTCAGATTCACTCTTATGGTATCTTTGCTTTTTATCATTGGCTGCCTGTGTGTCAAAAGAAGACTCTGTGAACAAAGGCAACTCCTTCCTGAAAATGATAAATTGGGTCGTTAAGAATCACAACATATATCACATGAAATACGTTTAGAAAGTATATTTTTACTATACATCAATTTCAGACGAAAATCAACACATTTCTGTAAAAAAATGTAAAAAATATAGGAAATGTAACGCTGACAGGCTGTTAATCTCATGCCTCGTCCAAAACATTACATTTACTAAAATAATCAGGTGACAAAAATATTACAAAATTACGAAAATTAAGCGTACAAAAAGTTTTCAAAATGGCGTTAATGTAATGTTTCCTGTAATGCCCTCATTAGTATAATAACCTCATGATAAGCATAAACCCTGATGGATTCTATGCGAGAAGGGAAAAACCCGGAGACCAGAGATTCATGACAAATGAATGAAATTGCCCAGAAAGGAGTGCCAGAATGTGAAAACAAAGGATTACAAAAAAGACCAGACATTCATTTTAAAGATTCTGGACAGGCAAAACAGTACGTGGCAGGGAAGTATTCTCTGGGTCGAACAGCAGAACGAGCAGTATTTCCGAAGCGCACTGGAAATGCTGAAATTAATAGATGAAGCTTTGGTTCAGAACGACGAAAAAACAGGAGGAGACAGCCATGAAGAGTAAAATGAGAAAAAAATTAATAGCGTTCATGCTTTGCATGGTTTTGGTTATCTGTAACAGCGTGTCCATACTAGCGGATACACCGGCAGTGGAGACAACCACTGCGGAAAAACAGGTAAAAGAGACCCAATCGACAAAGGATGAAAGTGCGTCTGAGGAAGACAAGACCACGGAAAGCAAGGAAGATACGTCGAAGCAATCCGATAAGGAAACGGCTCCGGAGACGAAGACCACCGAGAAAAAGGAAGAAACTACGGAAGCCACCACGGAGAAAAAAGAGGAGTCTACCACTGAGGCAACCACAAAAGCCAAAGAAGAGACTACAACTGCCGATAAGAAAGAAACAACCACGACAGAAGAAGGTAAAGAAACCTCGGAAGCTTCTGATAAAAAGAGTACAGAAGAAGAGAAAAGTACAGAGATTAAAGACGAAGAAAATGCTGTAACAGAGCTTACATATGAAAATGATGATGTTATCGTTACAGTCAGCGAAGTGGCAGAGGGAGCTATCCCAGAAGGCGCAGAGTTGAAGGTTGTGCCAATCCTTAAAGATGATACAGAAACACAGGCACAGTATACAGAAGTAGAACAGAAAATACAGGAAAAAGCTGCCGAAACTGAGACAGAGATCAAAGGTTTCTTGGCTTACGATATTACTTTCGTGGACGAAGACGGCAATGAAATCGAGCCGAACAGCGAAGTAAAAGTGTCCATGGAATATCGAAAGGCTGCAATTCCGGCGGAACTCAGTGAAGAGGATGCAAAGAATACGGAAGTATCCGTAATGCATCTGGAAGAGGACGCTGATGGAAATGTATCTCAGGTTGTGGATATGGGAGAAGCTGGCAAGATTGATACACTGGAGACCACCGATGCGAAACAGGTGGAGAAAGTGGAAGTGAAGACGGAGAGTTTCTCGACATTTACTATATATTGGGGCTATTATGGCTATCTTGCAGTTCAAGTAGTGGATAGTAGCGGAAATTCGATAGGAAGCGATGATGATACTAGTTTATGGTCTACTGAGGCTAGAACTGTCGCAGAAATTGCAGAGGAAATTAATGTGCCGGAGGGATATATCTTTTCAGAAGCAAAGATAGGTGGGAATTTTAATAGCGCAAATACAGAAGTAGCTCGAATAAGGTATAACTCTGATAGGTGGAGAAATGAGTATAGTACAAAGAGTTTAGGTAATAATAATTGGCAGTCAATAGGATATCAAACTATTTATTTTATCTACACCTACCAAGCCTCTGATCTTGGCACAATCAATACCGTGGACAGCAAATCTGCTGGTATAACCCTGAATTTATTTGATTATTCCACAGGAACGAATTATACCGGAGGTATTAATTCGGGAAAAGACTTTAAGTTCACTAATGGAAGTTCAGAAACAAATACAGATGTAAATACGTATCATTCAGGTGGAGGCGAAAACGCTGTATTTGACGGCATATTTGAAAAAAATATGGCAAAGAGTGGAGATGACTATACATATCCGCTTTTCAATGATTCGTATAATGGTGGACAAGATGCATCTTATCTTTTTGCTCCGACAGATGGAACAGGTAAAGTTGCCTATCCGAACGTGAATCATTTATTTACCAAAGATAGTGATGGTTATTATAGGTACGATAGTAGCAAAAACTTTGCTTACTATAATAAATCAGGTGGTAACGCCGGCAATTTTACTGTGTATGATGTGCCGGCAGCGCCAAATGGAACAGAAGACGTATACATGAAGGGAAGTTTCTTCCCGTTTAATGTACTGGCTAATAATAGCACTATAAAAGATACAACTACTGGATTGAGAGATTTTACAACAGGTGAGGGAGGAACCCAAAAAAATACTCACTTTGGTATGACGATGAGTGCTTCATTTGTTCAGCCAGCAGAAGGTAAAGTCAATGGCCAGAATATGGTTTTTAATTTTAATGGTGACGATGACGTATGGGTATTTATCGATGGTGTGTTGGTATTAGATATTGGTGGTATTCATGATGCTTTGGATGGAAGTATTGATTTCAATACAGGAAAGGTAACGGTAACAGGTCAGCCTGAAACGACTCTTAAAGCGTTGTTTGAAGCTGCAAACAGAGATACAAATACTGGATTTAATGGAAATACCTTTGCTGATTATACGGACCATACTATTAATTTCTATTATTTAGAAAGAGGTGAAGGTACTTCGAACTGCAAGCTGGAGTTCAATATTCAGACGGTACCCACTGATAAAGTTATTGTTGAAAAACAATTAGGTATAGCAGGTCTTACCACTGATGATAAGTTTACATTTAAGGCGGAAACCAGCGCAAATGGAAAAAACTGGACAGCACTTAAGGAAGGAACTTCATTTATTATTAATAATACAGATGGTACAGGTTCCACGTCAGGAACAATAGGAAGTAACGGGGAATTTACACTTGAACCAGGACAACGTGCTGAGTTTAGTGACATTACGGCTGGTACGTATTTCCGAGTTTTTGAAACTCGAAATAGTGAATACAACACGAGTATTCAAGTGTATGGACAAGACTATGTAATTGACAATGATAATTTAAGCGGCCAGCTTATAGTAAGAGAAGGGGTCAATCAGATTGTTTTTGTCAATACGCCGAATAGTTCTTCGCAGTTATTGAATAAGAATAAAACAGCAAAAGTAGAGGATTATGAGAATCGTGTGTATAAAGTAGATTTAAGCGCCGGAGCCATTGGTTCAACTGCAGGTAGTGAAGGAGAAAGTGCAAGTATTGTACTTTGCCTAGATGCAAGTAGTTCATTGGGAAGTGCTTTTGATGATGTACAAGACGCAGCGAAAGATTTTATAGCTGTAGCGGCAAATAAAGTTTCTGGAGTGAATAGTGGAAATATTGAAATTGCTGTTGTGTGGTATCAAGGGACACAGGGATCTTCTACAGATAAAACATCTTCCAGTGGATTCAAAGATGTGAAGCAAAATGCTGGGGATTTAAATGATTTTATTGATAGTAAAAAGTCTCCATCTGGTGGAACGCCTATGGGTGATGCTTTGGATAAAGCAGAATCACTTTTGAAGAATAATGCACAATATTCTAATAAGTATGTTTTGCTTTTTACAGATGGATTGCCAGGGTATAATAGTAGTGATAATTCATTTAATTGTATGGTGGCGAATGATGCTTATAATCATGCTTCCAGTATGAAAAATGCAGGGACAATAATATATACGGTAGGATATGGTAGTGGACTAGACGGAGAGTTATTTTGGACGCCTGGTCATTCCGCTAACACACAGTATGGTCATGGGAAACATGACACTGAGACAAGTGGCGAAAATTTCCTCAGCCAATATATCGCTAGTGAAAATTGTGCTTTTATTACTGATGATATAACAGAATTAAGTGAAATATTTACAAACATCGCCGGTAGCGTTGGTTCTAACGTAACTATGGACGTAGAAAACATCAAGGACGTTGTCGATGAAAGATTTAATTTGCTTGTGCCGACTACGGAAAATGATTCAGAAAGAATTTGGCAAGACACGGAGACCCAGACTTGGTATCGTATAGCAAAAGCTAGTGATATTATCACAGATTCCGAAGGTAATAGCGGAACGGTTACTTATGATGAAAATACTAGGAGCTACACTATCACATGGAGTAAAGTCACTATTCCAAACGTTAATGATGATGACGGCTGGTCAGCTTCTTTCTACGTAAAAGCAAAAGAAGATTTTATCGGCGGAAATATGATTCCTACCAATGGCTCTGAATCTGGAATTTACGTTACAGATGATGATGTGGTTAAATTTCCGATGCCAACTGTTAACGTGAAGCTTTTAACTCTTCATAGTGAGAATAAGGAAGTTACATATTTTAAAGGAGAAACCGTTACTCCGCAGAATTTTATTCAAGAACTCTTGAATACAGCGGAAGTTGTTGAATTAGTGAATGACAGTACAGATGAAAAAGTTACGATATCAGTTTCTGACTTGGTGGGTACACTGACAGATGGACAGTTAACTTCTTTAATTACTGGAAATTCTGTTAATGTAGATTATAAATATGGTACTACTAATGATATTGTCGGAAAATTTACATTACAGTTTGCTGTACAGAATAATAAAGGACAGTTAGCGGCACATCGTTTAGATCAGTCTGGCAATGCCGTAGAACGATATGTTTTAACTGTTACTTATACGGCAAAAAGTCTAGATGAGAGACAATCCATTACAACAGGTAAAGGATTGAGTACGCCGGGGGCTGATGCTGGTACAGTAGTAACAAATAATATATCTACAAATTCGGTATATACAGTTAATGTTGTAGCTGGTTCTATGACGGTAAGAAAAACGCTTTCAGTAGCTGATTTGAGAGCTGCGTTAGAGGCTTCAGATGATAAAAAAATACAGTTTACATTTACTATTAATGGTACTGATCGTTATAATCCGGATCAGCCATATCTAAGGGGGGTAACTATTACATTTGACGAAAGCGATTTGGAGAAGATCGATTCAAATGCAACAGAAATTACCAAGGAAGCAACAGTAGTTTCAGATTTGGCGCAGGACATTTATACAGTAAGTGAAAATTCTGTAAATGGATTTGAGGCGCAAAGTGTTGTAGCAGGAGGACTAGAAGCAAACGGAAATCCGATTATAGAAACAAAGATCAATGATACTAATAAAACTGCTAATTTGTATGTAGGTCTTCCAAAAGCTGAAGCAACAGGAACGGCATATCTTGGATATAGAGATGGTGTAGTTATATTTACAAATAGTAAAGTGATAGCAAATTGGCAGATTGTAAAAGTAAGCAGTACTGGTCATGAAGTGAAACTTGGCGGAGCAGAGTTTGAACTTGTTTCTACAAGCGCTTCAGATAAAAAATACACTGGTACATCAGCAGAAGAAACAGGAATTATTATCTGGAAAGAGAATGGAGTATTAGTAAATAAAATTGATGCTGGTACTTATACATTATCAGAGAAAAGCGCCCCAAGTGGATATAAGCGTAGTACTTTAGAGTGGACAGTAGAGATTACTTCTTCGGGAGCTTTGAAATCTATTGAAGCTAAAGATGGGACTCCAATGGAAACAGATGTTGCAGCAAATGGTCTAGTATCTTATTTCTATGAAAATGAAGTGGTCTATGACCTCCCATCCGCCGGCGGCCCGGGCATCTATTGGTATACACTCAGCGGAACCCTCCTTATGGCAGGAGCAGCGCTGATAGTATATAGACAAAAACGTAAACGGGAGGTGCTGCTGAGAAAATAATGAACACGATTTTTTCAGCGGCTCCCCCGGGAGCCGCTAGGATGAAAACAAAACATCATAGCAATCAATAACAACAAAGGGGACAATCCCCGGAAAAGGAGATGTATTATGAAGAGAATGAAAAAATTATTTGCCTTGTTAATGACATTGGCGATGGTTATGGGATTAGGCATAACTGGGTTTGCGGCTGATACTACAAATGCAAGTATTATAATTAATGATATTGATGATGCAACTGTGAAATATATCCAGATTGTAGAACCGGATACTTCCTCTTCAACTGGATGGAAGTTATCTGATAGTTATGCAAGTGTGATTACTGGTGCAAATGTAACTTTGCAAGATATTATTGATGCAACAGCAGATAATCAAGACCCTGGGGAAATTAATACAGATGGAAAATTAGGTGCTGCATTAGAAGCATTAAGAGAAACTGTTTTAAAGAATGGTACTCCCGTGACAGGTAATACTATAAACAATATTACTAGCGCAGGTATATATCTTATCATTCCTGAAAAGACTGGTTGGACTTATGCACCTACATTAGCGTATGTTCCTGTTAATTCAACGGAGACTGTACAAGCTTATGTAAAGGGTGCTCCAGATCAGATTCAGAAATCTATTGAACAACAATCAGTAGGGAAAGATGGAATTGTAAAATATACTGTAACGGTGAAGTATCCATTTATTTCTCCAAATTATACAAATGCTTCTTTTACAATTTCTGATGAATTAACAAATGGAAAATTAGTGGTAGATTCTAACCATCTTTTTAGTGTTAAAGTGGGAAATAATGATTTAGATTATACTATTGTAGATAATAAAGCACCTGTAAATAATGCTACTGAATATAGTATTAAAATATCTCAGTATGATTCATCCAAAGCGGGTCAGACGATTACAATAACTTATTTTGCACAGTATACAGGAAATGAATCGGCAGCATTGTCCAATGAGGTTAAATCCTCTTTAAAACTGACTCCAAATGGTACTTCAACTGAGACAGATACTAAAGTCATTATCCATCCATCTAAAGCTACAATTAAAAAATACGATGTAAATAACGAAGAAACGGTATTGAAAGATGCAGAATTCCAGATTTATGAATATGATGGAACGAATGAGAATCTTGGAAAAGGAACATTAGTTGATACAAAACAAACAAATGAAAACGGTGAATTGGTATTTTATAATCTGGATGCAACTAAACATTATTACATTGTAGAAACTAAGGCACCGAGCGGATATAAAGTAGACAGTACACCTAAAGCATTAACAGATGCAGAGATTACTCAACAGCCAGATAGAACAGAACCAGATGGAACCAAGGTAATTGAGTATAAATGTACAGATTTTGGTGGTGGCATAGTTAAGGTTCCAAACACAACAATGTCCGCTCTTCCATCCACCGGTGGCATGGGTACAACTCTCTTCACCATCGCGGGTTGTGTCATCATGATCTCCGCAGCTGGTTTATTCTTCGCAACACGTAAGAAAGCCAACTAATTATTCGGTGAAGAACTGAAAAGTCAATCAAGGAAATAACAAGTTACATAAAGTAATCAGTTATTGACACAAACCACAAGCCGGGGTGGAACTCCCACCTCGGCTTATCATAAGAAAAGGCAGAAAGCCAGCCGCTTTAAAGTTTTTTCACGAGCAACACTTGCCAGCCACCATAAAAGAGATTCCCGGTTTGCTGGTGTCAGATTCAAGCATTCCCTGTTCGGGGAAAACAAAACATTTGTATCGTCCGACGACGACTGTGAGGACAGTCGCTGGGAAAGAAGAGATGATGCATAGTACAACATAACATAATAATAGAAGAAACGGCTGTCTGAAGTGGAAGAGAAGACACAGATAAAAAGGTTTTTCTGTCAAGATATCATGACATTTGGAAGCCGTTCAATATAAAAATTTTATAAGACACCCATCAACCGCCATAAGTAGTAGTCCAGTTTGCTGGTGTCAGATTCAAGAATCCCTTATTCGGGGAAACAAAACATTTGTATCGTCCGACGACGACTGTGAAGACAGCCGCCGGGAAAGAAGAGACGATACATAATATAAAAGAAACGGCTGTCTGAGGTGGAGGAGGAAGACATATACAAAAGGCTGTTTTTCTACGGAGATATCTTTTGAGTGAAATTAACCATACCAAAGTTACAACAATAAGGAGAGGTCGGATGAAAAAGAAATTAAACATCATAGTAATTGCAGTATTATTTTTAGCCGGGTTGTCCGTATTGCTGTATCCTTTCGTTGCCAACCAGTGGAACAGTTACCGGCAGAGCCGTTTGATGAGCAGTTATGAGGAAGGAGTGGCGGAGAAGGACGCCAATGGAGAGATTGATTATGAGGCAGAGTGGGCGAGGGCGAGAGCTTATAATGACGCGCTGATGCCGATGATCCTTCCCGATTCTTTCGCTGTAGCGGAGGCTTCGGACAGAGATGAAGAGTATATGAACTGCCTCAATATCAATGGTGATGAGATCATGGGGATCGTGGAGATCCCGAAAATTGATGTGGAGCTTCCGATTTATCATACCACCGATAAGGAAGTGCTGGAGATCGGGGCAGGGCATCTGGAAGGAAGTTCCCTGCCGGTGGGAGGCGAGAGCACCCATACGGTTATCTCCGCCCACAGAGGTCTGCCAAGTGCTACATTGTTTACGGATTTGGATCAACTGGAAGAAGGAGACCATTTCCTTCTGCATATTTTAGATGACACCCTTTGTTATGAGGTGGATCAAATCAACGTGGTGGAGCCGGATCAGACGGAATCGCTGTCTGTGGTGGAAGGCGAAGATCTGGCGACGCTGCTTACCTGTACCCCTTACGGGGTGAACACCCAGCGTTTGCTGGTGCGGGGACATCGGGTGCCGTATGACGCGGACGTGGTGGCAGATGAGGCTTCCAACTCACTATTTGGAAACAGCCTCCATACCAACTACATTTTATGGGTGGCTGTGGGCCTGGTGCTTACCGGTGCATTTATTGCCGTATTGGTTCTGCGGGACAGATATCTGAGAAAACACCCGGAGAAGAGAAGGAAACATGACAGGAGTAAGCGGGATGAGGAGCAGTCATGAGAAGAAAGGTTTTTACGATTTTGTTTGCTCTGTTATTTCTGGCCGGATTTGGGATACTGGCCTATCCGACCATTTCCAACCAGTGGAATAATTACCGGCAGAGCAGGCTGATCAGTAATTATAAAAATATCACAGAAAATACAGATACTGAGGATTTCGACAGGGAATGGGAAAGGGCAAAGGAATATAACGACAGTATCACTGTCAATCAGCCCATGAGTGCCGATGTGTTCAGCGAAGGCGGGCAGGAGGATAAAAGCTCCGAATACTGGAACGTGCTCAACATCGCAGGTGACGGCATGATGGGCTACCTTTCCATCCCAAAAATAAATGTGGAACTGGCCATTTACCATGGCACGTCCGATGAGGTGCTTCAGACCGGGATTGGACACATCGAGGGGACAAAGCTCCCCATCGGCGGAGAGAGTAATCATACCGTCCTGGCGGCCCACCGGGGACTGCCCAGCGCCCGGCTGTTTACAGATCTGGATCAGCTGGAAGAGGGAGATGAGTTCTATATCCACATCCTGGATGAGACTCTGGCCTATCAGGTGGATCAGATCCTTCCCATGGTAGATAAGGATGATACCGAGGCGCTCAGTGAAGCGCTTGCCATTGAGGATGGTCAGGATTATGTTACATTATTTACCTGCACGCCTTATGGCGTCAATACCCACCGGCTGTTGGTGCGGGGCACACGGGTCGAGTATCATGAAGAAGAGACAGCGGAGACGCCGGTGGATACCGCAAAGAACCTGTTGCAGGATTACTACATGTTCTTCCTGATCGGCGGCGTGTGTGTGACAGGTATCGTGATTGTGGTCATTCGAATCTGTCTGAACAGAAAGAGAAAGAAATAAATGTTTTTATAGAAATGTATTTGCGGATAATCCGTAATTCAGGAAAATAAGGGAAAACCCATAGAGAATCAAAGGAGGCGTATTATGAAAGAAATAATGCATAAGATGAGAAAATGCGGCATAATTATGACATTTCTGTTTGCTTTCACCTTGCTGTTTGGAATGGGATCTGATGCACAGGCAGCGGACGGTGCCGGGGAAGCGTATGATGCGGGTACAAAGGGAAGCATCACGGTAACTCTTCCGGATCTGACAGGAGCAGATAAAGAGGGGGTACAGGTTAACCTTTATAAAGTAGGTGATCTGGATACCAGTAAAGGTTATCTTGACTTTTCTCTGGTGGAGGCGCTGAAAGACGTGAATGTGGATCTCAATGATATCACAACAGAGCAGGCCAATGCGGATGTGGCGGAGGCTCTGGCGACTGCGGTACAAGACAGAGAGATTGGAACCACAGATAGTCTCTGGACGAACGCGGACGGCGTGGTAAAGTTTGAGAATCTGGAACAGGGTATGTATCTGATCACACAGGGAAATTCCAATGCTTACGGTATTTTCGGAGCTTCCGTAGTACCGGTGCCATATGCCAATGAGACAAGCTGGAATTATGATGTGAGTATTTCACCGAAAGCGGACCCGGTAACGACTCTTGGACGTATTGATGTGACCAAGACCGTGAAGAGTGTGGACGGCGATGGCAATCTGCAGGGCAATATAACTGCAGTGGACGCTACCTATTATATCGGTCTGTTCCTGGATGCAGCGGGAACACAGCCGTATCGTGGTGCGGGAAACAGTGTGAAGGCAGTGCACATCATGGATGGAAACAGCGCGACCATCAGTTTTGATAATATCCCGATCACAGACCAGAAATACTATGTTTTTGAGACCACTGCGGATGGAGAGCCGATTGCTTATCTGGAGCCGCAGGGTACGGAGAATCCGTTCTACTGTATGGCCGGTGAGGATATCCTGGCAGAAGGAAAAGATACGGCTCCGATCATTTCTCTGGAGGATGAAACAGACCATATCGGAAGCACTGTGATCAGCAACGTATACACAGACGGACTGCCGGAAGGTTTTTATTATACCGGCGACATCACCATCTCCAAGAGCGTGATGAATGAAGGCAATATGATCACTACGGAAGACACTTTCTATGCTGGTATCTTTACTCTGGATGCCCAGGGAAATATCAGCAGCACGCCGGTCGAGGTTGTGAAGCTGAATAATAACGGCACAGTGACAGTTACAGTGCCTTTAGGCGGTACCAACGGCACGGAGCCTATCACCTATGCGGTGAGAGAGACAAACGAGAAAGGCGTTCCGGTCAGCCAGGACAGCAGTTTCCTTTATACCGTTACAGGTGAAGGAAATGTAAATCTTTCCATGAATCAGAACACGGCTTCTGTGGCTATCGTCAATACCCTTGGCGGTGGTGACGGCTATTATCAGGAAGAGCCATCCACACAGGAGCCGGCGGCAGCCAATCCGGGCAGTGGCAATGGAAACAATGGCAACAGCAGCAGTGGCAGTGGAAGCTCCGGTTCCGGAAGCAGCAGCCGAAGTTCCAGTTCTGCAAAGACCGGCGATAATAACCAGATTCTGTTGTACGCAGGTCTCCTGGCAGCAGCAGTGGTTGTAGGCGGCGTGGTCGTTGTCAGAAGAAGAAGACGGAACGGATAACATAATACAGCCCAATGACGCGATGTCATTTGATATGACATTGTAATAAATAAATGCAGGGAGAGATATGATCTCTGATCATGCGGGGAGAGCCCCCGGCGGTTTATGGAGAGACCGTCGGGGGTTTTCTGTTTTTTTTGGTTATTTATCAGGGGAGAAAGTACTTTCTGTCAGGAATTGAAGAAAAGGATGAAATTCTGTGGTACAATATAAAATGGAATAATATATGAGAAAGTGACGGTATCATTATGAGATTCAGACCATGTATAGATATTCATAACGGAAAAGTAAAACAGATTGTGGGAGGGAGTCTTCTGGATAAAGGAGATTTTGCCGAAGACAATTTCGTTTCGGAGAAGAACGGGGACTATTACGCCGCTCTGTACCGGGATGCCGGTTTAACCGGTGGCCATATCATCCTCCTGAATCCGGCAGGAAGCTCCTATTATGAGGAGGATGTCCGGCAGGCATGTCTGGCTCTTGCCGCTTACCCGGGTGGTCTGCAGATCGGCGGTGGCATGAACGATGAGAATGCGGCGTTTTTCCTGGATAAGGGAGCTTCGCACATTATTGTGACCTCGTTTGTGTTCCGTGATGGGGAGATCAATTATGATAATTTGAACAAAATGGTGAAGGTAACCGGCAAAGAGCGGCTGGTTCTTGATTTGAGCTGCCGGAAGAGAGATGATGCTTATTATATCGTCACAGACCGGTGGCAGAAGTTCACCAATGTGAAGCTCACCGAGACGGTGCTTGAGGAACTGTCCGGCTACTGCGATGAATTTTTGATTCACGCCGTGGACGTGGAAGGAAAATCCAACGGCATCGAGGAAGATATCGCGGCGCTCCTTGGCAGCTGGGATGGGATTCCGGTGACTTACGCCGGCGGCGTAGGTACCATGGAAGACCTGCGTCAGTTGAAAAGACTGGGCCGCGGCAAAGTAGACGTGACCATCGGAAGTGCGCTGGATTTATTTGGCGGGCCGCTTCGGTTTGAGGATGTGCTGGAGGAGATAAAAGGAGATTTTTGAAAATAGGCAGAAATTATCATATAATTGAGGTACAATAGGTAAGAAGTTATTCGAGGTGGTAAATTCCGTTGTAATCACGCACCCTTGAGGGTTAAAAGAGATGCAGGAGAGGCGACGCCTGCCGGATAACTTTTTATTTGTAAATCAAATTATGTAAGTTTTAAAACTTTCAGGGGAGATATTTTTTGTTGGAAATAAAAGCTTGACAAGAATTAATAAAAGTGATTAATGATATTGATGAAGGTGTTATTATTAAAGGCGGACTTCCAAAAAGACAATTAAAATTTGTTCTTGCATGGGCCGAAATTCACAAAGACGAGCTTATGCAAAACTGGGAGTTGGCAAAGGAGAATAAACCATTAAACAGGATAAACCCGTTAATATAATAAAGGGGTGATTTTTATGAAAAATAATAAGTTGGATTTTTTCCCTGAAGTTTTTCAGGCAGTAGCTGGGAGAAATTTCACTGTTTATGCTTACATGAACGACGGTCAAGTGAGACTTTATGATATGAAGCCGCTTATAAAACGAGGTGGAGTTTTTAAGGTTCTGGAGAATGAAAATACATTTCGAGAAAAATTGACAGTATTAAATAATTCTATTGCTTGGGATCTTTCCGGAGATAGAGATGAAAGCAGATGTATAGACATTGATCCATTTCAAGTGTTTCAGAGTCCTGTTGTTAGTGATTTTCCGGAAGATGACCAAACTCTAGATGAGATGGAAGCTATAGATGAAGCAAAGGCTGATTCAATTCAAAGCGTAGTTGACAGCCTAAATTAGATGTGTTATTATAAAAAAACTTAATAAATAATAATTACAAATTATCTTAGAAAGTAAAAACAATTTTCACAGTTCTTATTATTAATTACCATTACAAAAAATCTTCAGGGGAGACATTTTCGTCTCCCCAATTTTTTTCTTTTATGTTTATTCCCCTTCCACCTGGCACAGCGCCACGGTTATCCCCTTGAATTTTACTTTATCCCGCAGGATGCGTCCTCTGCCGGACGCCAGGTAGGCGCTGGCGGTGGAGACGGAGAGGACGCCGGTCTGCTCAGCCACGAAGTTTGAAGTCTGGATGCCCAGGGTGTCGATGTCCAGCGCTTCGATATCGGCGGTGGAGATGATTTGTACCGGGACGTGCAGATGCTCAGCGGTGGTGAGAATACCGGGTTCATCGGCTTTCAGCGGAATGGTGCTGATACATTTAAGACTGAGAGGGCTTATGCCCTCTTTTTTTAGTACCGTAAGAAGGGCTTCTTCGATGGAAGCGGCGTCCATGTTCCGTTTGCAGCCGATGCCGGCGCAGATGGTCCGGGGACGGAGGTACAGCACAGGAAATGCCGGCGTGGGTAGGAAGGTGAAGCCTTCGTCGATGACTACTGTGGGGAGGGCTTCTTCCCCGGCAGGGTCTTCATTGGGAGTGCCCGCACCTTTGGTATGATCTGCAGTATATTTGGATAAATGTTCTTTTGCCTCCTGAACGGTAAGGGTCTGTATTTTTTCTGCGGTGTTGGAATCCCCGGAACTATGCCCGGCAGCGGCAGGCTTGCGGATAGTGAGTTCCGCATAGGTTCTGTCCGTGATCACGCGGACGGGTTTTCCGGCCAGGAGGGCGCCGCTGATGTGCTTGAGTTCCTGGATGTTTTCGATGGCCATGTGATGGTTTTTGGCGAAGGTGTCGAAGGACAGTTCGCCGGCCACATCGGTGGCGGTGGTGATCACGGCTTCGCCGCCGGAGAGGGCGGCCATTTCCCGGGCCAGATCGTTGGCGCCGCCCAGATGGCCGGACAGCAGGCTGATGGCGAAGCGGCCTTTCTGGTCCATGACCACAACGCCCGGGTCGCTGGTTTTGTGGACCAGCAGCGGGGCGAGGATGCGGACTACAATGCCGGTGGCCATGATGCAGACCAGATAGTCGTACTTGTGAAAGGCTTCCCGGAGGGCAGCCTTGAAGTTTTCTTTATTGTAGAGGTCGCCGGGATGGGAGGCGGCCAGGCGGCGGGCCAGCTGCCCGCCTTCGTCGGTGAGGTAAAAATATGCGGTTGACATGATGTGATGTTCCTCCTGCTTGGTATGTGTATGTTAATGATTCAGCAGTGTCCGCTGAATAATATAGTCGATAAACTGCTGGGCCGCCTCGTCCGGGGTGATGTCCGCGGGGATGACCAGATGGGTTTCCATCATCAGTTCAGGATATTGTTCGTATTCGCTGGAGGCGAAGGGTACGAAGGCGATTTCCTGAAAATTGTGGTACTGGTACATGCGGCGGGAGACAAAGCCGATGAGAGAGGAACCGTGCAGGATGTGCAGGAATTCGTTCATATCGGCGGTGTCGTGGACCTGGCAGGCGATGCCTTTTTTGGATGTCTGTTTGAGGATGGTGGTGTTGAAGTCTTCCATGTTGTCCAGCAGCAGCAGTTTCTGATTGTGGAGATCATGCAGATGGATGGCGGGCCGGGAAGCCAGAGGATTCCGCCGGTCCATGACCAGGTGCACAGGTTCCTTGTGGAACAGATGCAGGGAGGACAGGGCGGCTGGGATTGGCGCCCGCATGAAAGCGATATCCGCCTGCTGGTAGAATAGCTGGGAAGGGATGTCGCTGTTGTTTTTTTCCTGATACCGGATTTTTGATTGGGGATAAAAGGTCCGGTAGCCGGAGAGAAGGTCTTTGCTGCAGGACAG
The DNA here is from genome assembly GCF_002161065.1 of Eubacterium sp. An11. GTDB lineage: Bacteria > Bacillota > Clostridia > Lachnospirales > Lachnospiraceae > Anaerobutyricum > Anaerobutyricum faecale. The sequence continues at coordinate 42,002 of NZ_NFLV01000017.1, forward strand.
GGCAAAACCGTGATAAGCGGCGATCTTCAGTACCCGGTTCTGTCGGATATTGTCGATGGCCAGGAGCAGTTCGTGATAAGAGTTGGAAATCTTATTGAAATGAGAGAAAAGCGCGTCGGCTTCCTTGGTAGGGACTACGCCGGAGGTCCGGCGGTCAAATAAAGAAAAGCCCAGCTCTTCTTCCAGTCGGCTGACGGATTTGCTCAGGCCCTGCTGGGATATGTATAAATTCTTGCTGGCTTTTGTAATGTTCAGGTCTTTGTATAGTTGTATAAAATATTGTATTTGGCGTAACTCCATGTTTCCCTTCTCCTTGCATGACTCCAGTTTCTGATACCATCATATAATGGAAGAAAGGCGGGTGTCAAGGGGAAAGGGGAGCTGTATTTTTCTGTCTTTTTCTTATGGGAAATGTGACGGAATGATGGAGAAAAATGGGTAAATAATATAAAAAAATCAGTATTTTTTGTTAATAATATAAGAAATACGGGGCAGAACAATTTTTTTTGCACTAAACTGATAATTTTTTGACCACCAAAATGAAAAACTATCTTTAGCCCGGGTAAGATTCATGATATACTAGGAAAAGCGTTTAAAATGAACTGATATTCCGTTGCGATGATATCGGCGGCAATGTGAAGAAACCGGTCAGGAGTCTTTCCACATCTGACCGATCAGTCATAAATATCAAGAAGGAGGTTGTAGAGTTGAATACAGCAAAATCAGAAGAGCTTTATAAAATTGCGTTGGATTTAATGCCGGGCGGCGTCAATTCGCCGGTGCGTGCCTTTGGTTCTGTGGGACGGAATCCTCTGTTCATCGATCATGCCAAGGGAGCGTATGTCTACGATGTGGACGGCAATAAGTTTATAGATTACGTGTGTTCCTGGGGACCGGGGATTCTCGGTCATGCCCACCCGGAAGTCATTGAGGCGGTGGTGAAGGCATGTTTTGACGGTCTGACCTTTGGTGCGCCGACCGGTAAGGAAAATGTGCTGGCAGCCATGATCCGGGAGCTGATCCCTTCCATGGAGATGGTACGTATGGTCAACTCCGGCACGGAGGCAACCATGAGCGCCATCCGCGCGGCCCGGGGATATACCGGAAGAGATAAGATCATCAAGTTCAAGGGCTGTTATCACGGACATTCCGACGGACTACTGGTGCAGGCAGGTTCCGCAGCCCTGACCCAGTCGGTGCCGGACAGCGCCGGCGTGCCGGCGTCTTTTGCCCAGCAGACACTGGTGGCTCTTTTCAATGATAAGGATTCCGTGCGGGAGCTTTTTGAGAATAACAAAGATCAGATTGCTGCACTCATCGTGGAGCCGGTGGCTGCCAACATGGGCGTGGTTCTGCCGGAGGAAGGCTTCCTTCAGTTCCTGCGGGAGATTACCGAGGAGAACGGCACCGTCCTGATTTTTGACGAGGTCATCACAGGATTCCGTCTGGGCATCGGCGGTGCGCAGCAGTGGTTTGGCGTGAAGCCGGATATGACCACTCTCGGCAAGATCGTCGGCGGCGGTATGCCGATGGCTGTTTACGGCGGTAAGAAGGAGATCATGAAAAATGTGGCTCCGACCGGTAAGGTTTATCAGGCGGGCACCCTGTCCGGCAACCCAATTGCCACTACGGCGGGGATCAGGACCCTGGAACTTTTGCGGGACAACCCGTCCATTTACGATAAAATCGAGGCCAACACGAAGAAACTGGCGGCGGCTTACAAGGCAAGGGCGGAGAAGTTTGGTCTGAAAATGCACATCAACCAGATTGGTTCCCTGATGAGCGCCTTCTTCACCGATGAAAATGTAAAGGATTACGCCGGAGCGTTGTCTTCGGATACCAAGGCGTATGCTGATTACTTTAACTATATGCTGGAGCACGGCATCTATGTGGCGCCATCCCAGTTTGAGGCAATGTTTATTTCCGGCGCACATTCCGATGCGGATATTCAGAAGACCATCGATGTGCTGCTGGCAGAGTAGACAGGTGGCGGACGAGCCGGAGAAGAAGCCTGCATAATTTTAAAACAACACCTGTAGAAAAGGAGAATATAAATAATGGTACATTTCATAGGAGCCGGTCCTGGAGACCCGGAATTACTGACGATAAAAGGAAAGAAACTCATCGACCAGGCGGACGTGATCATCTATGCGGGTTCCTTGGTCAATAAGGAAGTGCTGGCGGGAGCCAAGGAGGGCGCAAAGATTTACAACAGCGCCACCATGACCCTGGAAGAGGTCATCGATGTGATGAAGGACGCCGACGCCAGGGGACTGGATGTGGCGAGAGTACATACCGGAGACCCGGCGATTTTCGGCGCTCACCGGGAACAGATGGACGAGCTCAGCCGTCTGAGCATTGAGTACGAGGTGATTCCGGGCGTCAGCTCATTTCTTGCCACAGCGGCAGCACTGAAGAAAGAATACACCCTTCCGGGAGTTTCCCAGACAGTCATTCTCACGAGAATGGAAGGAAGAACGCCGATGCCGCCGAAGGAGAAGCTTCGGGATCTGGCGAAACACAATGCAACCATGATCATTTTCCTGAGCGTCGGTATGATCGATCAGCTGGCACAGACCCTTCGGGAAGAGTACCGGGAGGATACGCCGGTGGCGGTTGTCTATAAGGCGTCCTGGGAAGATCAGAAGATTGTCATCGGCAACCTGACCAATATCGCGGAAAAAGTAAAAGAGGCGGGCATCACCAAGACAGCCCTCACCGTGGTGGGAGATTTCCTGGGAGATGAGTACGAACTGTCCAAACTGTACGATAAAACATTTACACATGAGTTCAGGAAAGCAAAGGAATAAAAATGGGTATTCAGATAATCAGTATCAGTCATAAGATCGCGCCCCTGCGCATAAGAGAAATGTTCGCGTTTACGGAAGAACAGCAGGTGGACATGATGCGCAGGATGACCGAATATCTGGAAGTGTCCGAGTGTGTGGTGCTGTCCACCTGCAACCGGACGGAGATGTACGTGTATTCGGAATCCGGCAGCGAGGGCGTGGTGTACAATCTTATGGAGGACGTGCTTTTGCAGTGCGCAGGCGCGGAGGAAGAAGAGGATATCGGAAATTATCTGCTGTTCTTCCACGGAAAAAAGGCCATCCAGCACCTGTTTCAGGTGGCGGCGGGTCTGGATTCCATGGTGATCGGTGAGGACCAGATCCTCGGGCAGGTGAAGACCGCCCACAAGCAGGCGCGAGCCGCCGGGACCACGGGCGTGTATCTGAACACGTTTTTCCGCATGGCGGTGACCAGTGCCAAGAAGGTGAAAACCGATACGGATCTGTCCAGGACTTCGGTGTCCACGGCCACACTGGCCATCAAGGTGGCGGAGGAAGCCCTGGGAAGTCTTCATGATAAAAAGGTGATGATCATCGGGGCCACCGGCAAGATCGGCGGCATCGTGCTGATGAATCTGCTGTCTCTGGATGAGGCGGAGGTCTATGTGACCACCCGGAGCAACAAGGTCATCAGCACCAAACATGGGCAGGATAATTTCATGACCATCGAGTATGAGGACCGCTACGATTACATAGACGCCATGGACGTGGTCATCAGCGCCACCTCAAGTCCTCATTACACGCTCACCGCCAGCAAGATCAGGAAGAATATCCGGACGGAGAAGCCGAGAGTTTTTGTGGATCTGGCGGTGCCGATGGACATTGAGTCCAGGGTGACGGCCATTAATGGAGTGGCCTACTATAATATCGATGATTTCACCCGCATTGCCAAAGAAAATAATCAGAAAAAGCTGAGGGAGGCCCAGGCGGCCACCAGTATCCTGGAAGAGTACGAGCTGCAGTTTGAGCAGTGGATGGTCTTCCAGAAATCTCTGCCGATCATGGCGAAGGTGCGGGATAATTTTATGAAGGTTACCGAGCATAAGGGCGTGGAGAAAGCCTTTGATCATCTCTTTTACTGGGTGCGGGAGAACAACGATCCGGAAGATCTGGAGATGTTTTTCCGGTGCCTGAATCACTGACGGCGGCAAAATGAGAAAATTTGCTGCAGCAGGAAGTTCCTGCGTGAAGGAAATAAAAGAAAGCCGGGCAGTGTCCGGCGGCAGATAATGGAGGAAAACAATGGGTAAATTATACGCGGTGGGCTTTGGCCCAGGCGGTTATGAACATATGACGGCGAAAGCCATTGATGTGATAAAAAATGCAGATATCATTACGGGATATACCACTTACGTGGAGATGCTTAAGAAGTTTTTCCCGGATAAGGAATATGTAGCGACGCCGATGACCAAGGAGATGGACCGGTGCCGGATGGCCATTGATCTGGCCAGCGAGGGAAAGACCGTTGCCATGGTAAGTTCCGGCGACAGCGGTATTTACGGTATGGCGGGCATCCTGCTGGAGATTGCCAACGAGAAGAAAGCCGACGTGGAGATTGAGACGGTGCCGGGTGTGACGGCTGCCAGCGCGGCGGCTTCGGTGCTGGGGGCTCCCCTGATGCACGATTTCGCGGTGATCAGTTTGAGCGATCTGATGACGCCGTTTAACCTGATCATGAAGCGGGTGGACTGCGCCGGACAGGGAGATTTCATCGTCTGTCTCTACAATCCAAAGAGCAAAAAGCGTGTGGATTATGTGGAGAAAGCGGCGGATATTTTGATGAAGTACCGGGATGCCGATACGCCGGTGGGCGTGGTGCGCCACGCGGGCCGGGAGGAGGAATCTTCCTTTATCACCACCCTGGGAGAATTAAAAAATGCGTCGATCGATATGTTTAGTATTGTCATCATCGGCAATTCCAACACCTACGTGAGAGACGGTAAGATGATCACTCCGCGGGGATATGAGGATAAATACGGATTTGCCAATATTGACTAGTCGGAGGCATTTATGAAGAAAAACATTAGAATTGGAACCAGAAAGAGCCTGCTGGCGCTGGTTCAGACAGAGATTGTAAAGGATGCGCTGCTTCGTGCCTTTCCGGAGGCGGAGATTGAGATCGTCAAGATTGATACCAAGGGAGATCAGATGCTTGACCGTTCTCTGACTTCTTTTGGAGGCAAGGGCGTGTTCACGGTGGAGCTGGAGGCGGAGCTTTTATCCGGAGCCATTGACATCGCCGTGCACAGCGCAAAAGATATGCCGATGACATTTCCGAAGGGGCTGGGCATCGGCGCGGTGCTTTCCAGGGCGGACGCCAGGGATACCTTTGTCACCCTGAATGGAAAGAAGCTTGCTGAGCTGGCGCCGGGCAGTGTCGTGGGAACCAGTTCCCTGCGGCGGGAGCTGCAGATTAAGGAGATCAATCCGGAGGTACAGGTCCGGATGCTCCGGGGAAATGTACAGACAAGGCTGCGGAAGTTAAAAGAGGGCCAGTACGACGGCATCATTCTGGCAGCGGCCGGCATTGAGCGTCTGGGTTATGAAAAGGAAGACGGATTTTCCTATGAATATCTGGATCCGGAAAGATTTCTGCCGGCGGCCGGTCAGGGAATTCTGGCGGTGGAGAGCCGGACGGATGACGCTGAGATGGCGGAAATGCTGGCGGCCATCCATGATGATGAGGCGGCCTGCCTGCTGGCGGCGGAGCGGGAGTTCCTAAAGACCATCGGCGGCAGCTGCAACGCGCCGGCGGCGGCTTACTGCCGCAGGGAAGACGAACGTTTCATCATGGACGCCATGTTTGTAAAAGAAGGCGTATATATGCGCCGGGCCCATCTGGAGACGGCGGATGCGCGGGACAGAATGGACGCGGCGAGACATCTGGGAAGGGATATCGCAAAAGAAGTGAATAAAGGAATTGTATATCTGGTGGGAGCCGGCCCGGGGGACGAGGATCTGATGACCAGAAAGGGTCTTAAAGTACTCCGGGAAGCCGACGTGGTTGTCTACGACAGTCTGGCGTCCAGTTCCCTGTTAAATGAGGTGAGGGATGACGCGGAGCTGATCTTTGCCGGCAAACGTTCTTCTCATCATTTTAAGAAACAGTATGAGACCAATCAGCTGCTGATCGATCTGGCAAAGGAAGGAAAAAATGTCGTCCGTCTGAAGGGCGGCGATCCGTACATTTTCGGGCGCGGAGGCGAGGAAGGTCAGGAACTTCACGCGGCAGGCGTGGATTTTGTGGTGGTGCCTGGCGTATCTTCTTCTTATTCGGTTCCGGCCTACTGTGGAATTCCGGTGACTCACCGGGATTACGCTTCATCTTTCCACGTGATCACCGGCCATGAAGGCAATCACAAAAACGGCGCCACGGTGCTGGATTACGGCACGCTGGCAAAAGAAGAGGGAACGCTTATTTTCCTCATGGGTCTTAAGAATCTGCCGAATATCGTAAAAAGTCTTATGGAGAACGGCAAAGATCCGAAGACGCCGGCAGGCGTTCTGCAGGAGGGAACCACCGCGAGACAGAAGATGGCGGTGGGAACTTTGGATACCATTGTGGAGATCGTGGAGCGGGAAGGCATAAAGACCCCGGCCATCACCGTGGTGGGTGATGTGGTCCGTCTGGCCGACGAGCTGCAGTGGTATGGCGGCAGACCACTGTCCGGAAAGCGGGTGCTGGTGACGGGAAGCCGTTCCATGGTGGACCGCCTGTCTCCACTGTTAAAAGAAGAGGGAGCTGAGGCCATTTCCTTCAGTCTGATTCGGACGGAAACCATGGATACGCCGGAGTTCGGCCGGGCCATGGCGGACATTGACAGTTACACATGGATCGTGCTGACCAGCGCCAACGGCGTGGAATGTTTCTTTGATAAATTAAAGGCCATGCGGAAAGACATCCGTGATTTTAAGGATGTGCATTTTGCCGTGATCGGCGACGGTACGAAAAAAGCTCTGGAAGACCATGGCATTTACAGTGACCTGATTCCGACCGCTTATTCTTCCAGGGATATGGCGGCGGCCATGGTGCCGCACATGAAACCGGAGGATAAGGTGCTCTTACTGCGGGCGGAGGAAGCCAACGCGGTGCTGCCGGATGCTCTGGCGGCGGCGGGTATCGATCATACCTGCGTGTCTCTCTACCACACGGTGGTGGACGAGCGCAAGGCCGATGAGCTGTCGCGGCTTGTGGGAACGGTGGACTACATTACATTTGCCAGCTCCAGTGCCGTCCGGGCCTTTGTGTCCATGGCGGAGAATCCGGACAATGTGACGGCGAAATATATCAGCATCGGCCCGGTGACCACGAAGACGGCAGAGAATCAGGGACTGCATATGGATAAGACGGCGGCGGTCTATACAGCCCAGGGTATCGTGGATACGATTATTGAAGATGTCAGGGAAGAAAAAGCCGCGGCAAAAGGAGATGCAGCTCGATGAAAACACAGATAAAACGATTTTTGCTGACCCTGGGATTCATGACCCGGATTCCGGTCAATGTAAATCTGGGAGAGGTCAAAGATGAGGATATGCACAAGGGATTCCTCTATTATCCGGTGGTGGGTCTGATCATCGGACTCATCGACATGGTGGTGTACCTGCTGGTGTGTCTGGTCCTGCCGGAGATTTACGGTATTATTTTCGCACTGCTGGCCAACTTCTTCGTGACGGGAGCCTTCCATCTGGACGGCCTCTCGGACACGGCGGACGGTATCTATTCCGCCAGAACGAAGGAGCGGATGCTGGAAATCATGAAGGACAGCCGCATCGGTACCAACGGCGGTATCGCCATGTGCTTTGATATCATGTTGAAGGTGGTGGGACTGGCCTGCTGCGATATGAGATGGCTGATGATCCTCATGATGCCGATTGCCGGCAAGATGGTGCAGGGAGCCATCGTCTATAAAGCCATTTATCCGAGAAAGACAGGCATCGGTATCTACGTGGGCACCGTCAGTCTGGGCACGGTCATCGGCACGGTGATTTTGGGGCTGATCGCCATGACCGTGGCCTTCTCCTGGTGGGGAATCGTGATGTATGCGGTGCTGTTTCTGCTGGCCTATCTGTTCCGGGTTTATATCACCGGCAAGATCGGAGGAATCACAGGAGATGTCATGGGAGCCGGCAGCGAGCTGGCGGAGATATTTCTGCTGATACTGGTACTCATCATTACCAGATTCGCCGGATTCCCGGCGGGACTTTATGGAATATGGTAGGCAGATGTGAGTATCGGGAAAAGCGCCCGCATCTATGGGTGGAAACGAGAGAACGGAAACATTGGAAGGGATGATAGAATTGACGCTGGAGGAAGCAATTAAGAAAATACAGCCTCTGGATAAAGAGGCCATGGCATATACCCATGCCCGGTGGAACACGCTGGGCAAGCCTCTTTACAGCCTGGGACGGCTGGAGGAGATGGTGACGCAGTTTGCCGGGATCTATGGTGATAAGAATCCGCACCTGAACAAGAAGGCGGTCATCGTCATGGCGGCCGACAACGGCGTGGTGGCGGAGGGCGTCACCCAGACCGGGCAGGAAGTGACAAAGACTGTCACGGAAAATATGACGAAGCACAATGCCACCATCTGTATCATGTCCGCCATGAGCGGCGCCGACGTGATTCCGGTGGATATCGGCATCGCCACGGACTGCGATAATCCGGGAGTGCGCAACTGTAAGATCAAATACGGTACCGACGACATGTTAAAAGGTCCGGCCATGAGCCGGGAGGAAGCCGTCCGAGCCATCGAGGTAGGCATCCATATGGTGGAGGAGCTCACAGCCAAAGGCTATAATCTTTTTGCCACCGGAGAGATGGGCATCGGCAACACTACCACCAGCAGCGCGGTTTGTTCGGTTCTCTTAGATCAGCCGGTGGAGAAAGTGACCGGCAAGGGAGCGGGCCTTACCAGCAGGGATCTGGAGCATAAGATCGAGGTCATCAAAGAAAGCATTGCCTTCAATCAGGTCGATGCCGGGGATCCGCTGGATGTGCTGTCCAAGGTGGGAGGCTTAGACATCGCCGGTCTGGTGGGATGCTTTATCGGCGCGGCGGCGTGCCGGGTTCCGGCCTTTGTGGACGGCTTTATTTCCTCCGTGGCGGCGCTTCTTGCAGTGCGGATCGCGCCTCAGTGTGACCCGTATATTTTCCCGTCCCACTGCTCCAACGAGCCGGCGGGCCGGCTGGTACTGGACGCTCTGGGCAAAGAGCCGTATATCCTTGCCAATATGTGTCTCGGCGAGGGAACCGGCGCAGTCATGGGCTTTACCATCGCGGACTATGCTTTCAAGGCTTACTGGGAACTGCCGAGCTTTGAGCAGACCAATTTTGGAACCTACGAAGATTTGAATGATAAATGATGATATCGCGGATATGAAACGGGGAGAAACCTGCGGTATCATGAGGAATATCAAGAAAGGAAGAGGAGAAAAATGCTGGATAAGATTACGATCGTAAAACCGGAAGATATCGAGAAACGCAGCATGGAGATCATCACCAGCGAGCTTGGCGGCAGGACCTGGCCGGAGCCGGAATTTTCCATTGTAAAGCGATGCATCCACACTTCTGCGGATTTTGATTATGCGGACAATCTCTGCTTTTCAGAAAATGCCGCGCAGCTGGGCGTGGAAGCGCTGAGAAGAGGCGCTCATATTGTGACGGATACCAGAATGGCGTGGTCCGGCATCAATAAAAAGAAACTGGAGTCCCTCGGCGGCAGAGCGTACTGTTTTATGTCTGACGATGATGTGGCGGCTGAGGCAAAAGAAAGAGGATGCACCAGAGCGGCCATCTGCATGGAACGGGGTGCGGCTCTGCCGGGCGAAGTGATTTTTGCCGTGGGCAATGCGCCGACGGCTCTGATTCGTTTGTATGAGTTGATCCAGGAAGGAAAGACAAAACCGGCTCTCATCATAGGTGCGCCGGTGGGCTTTGTCAACGTGGTGGAATCCAAGGAGCTGATCATGGAAATCGGAAAGAAGGCCGATGTGCCGTTCATCGTGCCGAAGGGCAGAAAGGGCGGCAGCAACATCGCAGCCACCATCTGCAACGCCATGTTATATCAATTATGAAGAAATTAAGAGAAGGGGTCTCCACCGGCTCCTGCATGACCGGCGGCGCAGCGGCTGCGGCGCTGTGGCTGGTTACCGGGAAGTGTCCGGATGTCATTGAGGTGGAGACGCCCATTGGGAAGACATTATATCTGGATGTGGTGCCGAAGGAAAAGGGAGTCTGCGGTATCATCAAGGATGCCGGAGATGATCCCGATGTGACAAACGGCAGCGAAGTGATCACGAAGGTGGAGATTCTGCCGGATGACGGCGGGATCACCTTTGTGGGCGGCGACGGGATTGGAACAGTCACCCAGGAAGGACTGAAGCTGCCGGTGGGTGAGCCTGCCATCAATCCGGTGCCGCGGCAGATGGCTGAGAAAGCGCTGCGAAAGATTATCGGAAACCGGGGAGCCGTCGTGACGGTATCCATTCCCGGCGGGGAAGAGCTGGCGAAACGTACTTTTAATCCGAGACTGGGAGTGCTGGGCGGTCTGTCGGTGCTGGGCACCACAGGGATCGTCCGGCCCATGAGCGAGGAGGCCATGAAGGATTCGCTGCTGGTGGAGCTTGATATGTACGCCAGACAGGGACACCGTTCCATCCTGTTTGTCCTCGGTACCACGGGAGAAAACGCCCTGAAGGCCAGATACGGAGAATTTCAGTGTGTGCTGCAGGTCAGCAACTACATCGGATTTATGATAGAGGAAGCGGTGGAGAGAGGGTTTACCGATATTCTGATCGGCGGTTTTGTGGGCAAACTGGTGAAGGTGGCTTCCGGAACCATGAATACCCACAGCCATGTGGCTGACGGAAGACTGGAAACCATCTGCACCCACGCGGCTCTCCACGGGGCGCCCCGGGAGGTCATAGAGAGGATTTATTCCTGTCTGACCACCAAGGCGGCCATGAAGATCGTGGAGGAAGAAGGATTGATGGATATCTGGAAAGATATGGCGCAGAAAGCATCCTTCTACTGCGAGAAAACTGCCCACGGCATGGCCCGGGTGGGGATGATTTTTCTGGATGGAGACAATCAGGTGCTGGCAGAAAGTGAAAATGTGCCGGACATTTTAAAGAAAGTTTTAAAACAGGAGGAGTAGCATGAGCCGTTTGACAATTATAGGAATCGGCCCGGGGAGTGCCGAATATTTTATGCCGGCGGCCCGGAACCGGATGCGGGGGGCCCATACGGTCATCGCCGCCAGAAGAATTCTTCCCATGCTCCGGGAAGTCTGCGGCGCCGTGGAGACAGAGTTTCTTCCCATGGGCAAAATAAAAGATACGCTGGAGATGATCGACGGCCTGCTTCGGGAAGAAAAGGAAGTGGCGCTCATCGTCAGCGGCGATCCTCTGATGTACAGTCTCTACAAAACCATTCTGAATCAGGAGATCAGCGCGGACTGGGAGATGGAAGTGATTCCGGGGATCGGTTCCATGCAGATGCTGGGAGCGGCCTTCGGGGAGACCATGGAGGATGCCCGTCTGGTGAGCGTTCACGGAAGAAGCCGCACGCCGGGGTCCGTGGCTCTCTGTGTGACGGAGAATCCAAAGGTATTTTTCCTGTGCAGCAAGGAACAGGGACCGGCGTGGCTGTCTCAGATCATGCTGGACTACCATCTGGACGATGTGGAAGTGTTTGCGGGAGCGAATCTTTCCTATGAAGATCAGATCCTTGAGTCAGGCAGTCCGGCGGAGATGGCAAAAAAAGAGTTTCCGTCCCTCTGCGTGGCTATGATCAAAAATCCGCATCCCCGTCCGGTGACCCGTCCGTGCTTTTTGTCCGATGAGGACTTTGAGCGGGGCAGGACTCCTATGACGAAAGAGGAGATCCGTGTATTGATCCTGCACAAAATGAAGATCCATCCGGACGACGTCATCTGGGATATCGGTGCCGGCACCGGGTCGGTGTCTGTGGAATGTGCCAGACAGGCGCCGTTTGGCCAGGTGCACAGCGTAGAGCGGGATGAGGCAGCGGTACATTTAATAGAAAAGAACCGGGATAAGTTTGAACTGGACAACCTGTTTATCTATCAGGGAGACGCGGCGGAGCGCACGGCGGATCTTCCGGTGCCGGATAAGGTATTTATCGGCGGCAGCGGCGGAAAGCTGGGCGAGATCATGAAAAATATCGCCGCCTTTGACCGGGAGATTCGGGTGACGGTGTCGGCGGTGACCCTGGAGACCATCGCAGAAGCCGGGGAGATTCTTGGAAACTATGATGCGGATTATGATGTGATCCAGGCGACGGTGGGCCGGGGAAGAAAGATCGGCAGTTACCATATCATGGACACCAATAATCCGGTGATGATATTTACAGCGACCATACATGGTCCGGGAGGACAAAAAATACATGAGTAAAAAAGCATTGATGATCGTCAGCTTTGGAACAAGTTTTGATGAGGCCATGCCAGCCATTGTGAATATTGAAGAGACCTGCCGGAAAGCATTTCCGGATTATGATTTTTACCGCGCCTTCACTTCCGGCATGATCATCCGAAAGCTGAAAAAAACGAAAAACATTGTCATTGATAACCCGCAGGAAGTGATGGAGAAACTGGCGGCGCAGGGCTATGAGGAAGTGCTCTGCCAGCCGACCCACATCATCAACGGGATGGAATACGAGAAAATGATGGGAATGCTGGCGCCTTATAAGGACAGGATTCCGGTGATCCGGGCGGGCAAACCGCTGCTCACCGAGGAGGAAGATTACAGAAAGGCCTGCCAGATCGTGATGCAGGAGCTGTCCCGTCCGCTGCATAAGGATGAAGCCTTTGTGCTCATGGGACATGGTACCGAGCATTATGCCAACAGCGCCTACTGTCAGTTTGAAAATATGCTCAGAGACCTGGGATATGAGAATACCTATGTGGGAACTGTGGAAGGTTTTCCGGGTCTTGACTATGTCATCCGTCGTATGAAGATCCGGGGAATCCGGAAAGTGTATCTCATGCCGCTGATGATCGTGGCCGGCGACCACGCCAGAAATGATCTGGCCGGCGCCGAGGCGGATTCCTGGGATTCTCTGCTGCAGGCAGAAGGGTTTGAGACAGAGGTATTCTTGAAAGGTATGGGTGAGATGGACGGCATCGCGCAGCTGTTCGTGGAGCATCTAAAAGCGGCAAAGCAGGTATAGGAGGATATTTATGAAGGGGAAATTATATGGCATCGGCGTGGGCCCGGGCGATCCGGAGCTCATGACCCTGAAAGCTAAAAGACTCATAGAGGAATGTGACATTGTGGCAGTTCCGGTAAAAAGAGAAGGGGAAGAAAGCGTGGCGTTAAATATCGCCAGAGGCGCCGCGAAAGTGCCGGAGGAGAAAGTGCGCCGGGTGCTGTTCACCATGAATAAAGATAAAGAAAAGAGAGAAGCCTGCCGGCAGGCGGCGGCGGAGACCATCATGGGGTACCTCGATGAGGGACATTCTGTGGCCATGCCGGTGCTGGGCGACGTGGGTATTTACAGCACGTATTCTTATGTACACAAACGGCTCATCAAGGCCGGTTATGAGGTGGAGATGATCTCCGGCATCCCGTCTTTCTGTGCGGGAGCCAGCCGGGCAAATATTTCCATCGTGGAAGGTAATGAAGGCTTCGGTGTGATCCCGTCCTTAAAGGGCGTTGACCAGGTGGAAAAAGCCATGGAAGTGTTTGATAATCTGGTGATCATGAAAGTGGGAAGCCACGTGAAGGATGTCTATGAGATTCTGAAAGCAAAAGGAAAAGAAGACCACGCGATCATCATCAGCAACGTGGGCATGGAAGGCGAATATGTGGGTCCGCTGCTGCCGGACAGAGAATACGGATATTTTACGACCATGATCATCAAGTCGGAAATGTAAAGTTATGAAATATGATGTGATCGTCATTGCCGGAACCACGGAAGCCAGAGAAGTGATCGAGCGGCAATTAAAAGAAAATAAAAAAATACTGGCGTCGGTGGCCACAGAGCTGGGCGCGCAGATGCTTGATGAGTATCCCATTGACGTCCATACGGGACGGCTGGACGAAGCGGGCTTTGTCCGGCTTCTGGAGGAGAATCCCTGTGGGAAGATCATCGATGCCTCCCATCCTTTCGCTCAGGTGGTATCGGAGACGGTGCAGGCAGCGGCAAAAACCGTGGGGATTCCCTATGAGCGGTACGAGCGGAGCCGTCTTCATTATGATTATGACCGTATTATTGCTGTGGCAGATGCCGGGGAGGCGGCGGAGTATCTCAATCAGCTGGAAGGAAATGTGCTGCTGACCACCGGAGTCAACACGGCGGCCGTCTACGCGGAGCATGTGAAAAATGCGAAGGAAAGGCTCTATATCCGGGTATTGGATACTCCGGCCTCCTACGAGGGATGTGCGAAGGCAGGCTATCCGGAAGATCATGTTTTCGGGGAAATGCCTCCATATACGGTAGAAGATAATCTGGCATTGATTGAAAAAACGAAAGCGTCCGTTCTGGTATCCAAGGACAGTGGAAAGACCGGCGGCGTGGATATCAAGGTGGAAGCCTGCCGGCGGGCGGGGATTGCCTGTGTTCTGATCCGTCGTCCGGGACAGGAATAAAGGAGCAAAATTTAATGACAAACATGGAAACACTTCCCCGGATTCTGCTGGCGGGAATGAACAGTGGATGCGGCAAGACCAGCATCACCTGCGGCATTCTGAAAGCACTTACCGACCGGGGAATTCGGATACAATCTTACAAATGCGGTCCGGATTACATTGATCCCATGCTGCACAGCCATATTACCGGGCAGCCATGCCGGAATCTGGACCCGTTTTTTTCCACGGAAGAGGAACTGCGGGAACTGATGGCGAAGGACAGCCGGAAAGCAGATTTTTCTGTGGTGGAAGGAGTCATGGGTTATTATGACGGTATCGGTGTAAGCTGCGAGAAAAGTACCCATACCGTATCGGCGGCCACAAAGACGCCGACCATCCTGATTCTCAACACAAAGGGTATGTCACACACGATGATTCCGCTGATTTCGGGAATCCTTTCTTACCGGGAGAATCCTGTCTGCGGCGTGATTCTGAACCGGTGCTCCAAAGGCCTTTATCAGATGATAAAGCCGGAAATCGAGCGGGAGCTGCCTGTCAAAGTGGCAGGATATTTCCCCAATGATGACAGCGTCCACATCGGCAGCCGTCATCTGGGCCTGATGACCGCCGCGGAGATAGAGAACCTGGATGAGGTGATCGCCCGGCTGGGCGCTCTGGCGGAGGAATGTATTGACCTGGATCTGCTTCTTCGTCTGGGCGAAAAGGCACCGGTTCTGCCGGAGAAGAGCTCATTGCGGCCGGATACCCTGTCGGCAAAATCCTCAGAGCCGAAAACGGCTGATGACGAAACGGTCACGCCAACAGCGCAGCCGGCACCGGTCCGTATCGCCGTGGCCTGGGATAAAGCTTTTTGTTTTTATTATCAGGAGAATCTCGATATCCTCCGGCAGGAAGGAGCGGAACTGGTGTATTTCAGTCCGGTTTCTGACCGCCATCTGCCGGAAAATATCGGAGGTATCTATCTGGGCGGCGGCTATCCGGAGACTTACCGGAAGGAATTGTCGGAGAATCTGTCCATGAAGGAAGATATCTGCCGGGCGGCGGCGAAAGGTATGCCGGTGCTGGCAGAGTGCGGCGGATTCATGTACACCTGCGATCAGCTGGTGGAGACCGACGGCAGCGCCATGCCGATGCTGGGACTGATTCACACAGATGTGCAGATGACTCCCCGGCTGTCCATGGAATTTGGCTATGTGACCATGGAAGCGCTGCGGGATACGCCGTTTTTTGATAAAGGGACGCAGATCCGGGTCCATGAATTTCATTATTCCAAGGCGGCCGAAAAAGGCAATGTCTGCCGCATGGAGAAATCCACCGGAAGAAGCTGGACCGGCATGTATGTGGAAGGAAATGTGATGGCGGGATACCCGCATCTGTATTTCCATAACTGCCGGAATGTGGCCAGACGGTTCGTGCAGCTGGCAGCGGAGCACATGGAGAATGTACGCTGAGTACGAAAAAGAACTGTCGGTGACGGCCCGGCGGCCGCATCGGATGATAGAAAAAGAAATTGCGAGGATGAGACATGAGTTTAATCGTTTCGATGATACTGGGATTTATCATAGATCTGATCGTGGGGGATCCCCATGGTCTGATTCATCCGGTACAGATAATCGGATGGTTTATCACAAAAATAAAAGAAGGACTGCAGCGGCTGCTATATGGCTGTTCCTATGAGGAAGCCGTCAGCCAGGGGCTGCCCCGAAAAAAAGACGGAGAGCTCATCGCCGGATATGTGCTGACGGTGGTCATTGTACTTGGTACATTTTTTGTCATATCAGGTATTCTGTATGTGGCGGACCTGATCCATCCGGCGCTGCGATTTGTGCTGGAGACCTTCTTCATCTATCAGATCCTCGCCACCAAAAGTTTGAAGCGGGAGTCCATGAAAGTGTACGCCCGTCTGAAAGAGGGAGATCTGGCGGGGGCCAGAAAAGAAATCTCTTATCTGGTGGGCCGGGATACCCAGGAGCTTGATGAGAGCGAAGTGGCGAAAGCAGACGTGGAGACCATCGCGGAAAACACGGCGGACGGCGTCATCGCACCCCTGTTTTTTATCGCCATCGGCGGCGCGCCTCTGGGATTTGCCTACAAGGCGGTCAATACCCTGGATTCCATGGTGGCTTACCGCAATGAGGAGCTTATTGATATCGGTCACGCCTCGGCGAAGCTGGATGATATCTGTAACTTTATCCCGGCGCGGCTGTCGGCGGTGATGATGATCCTCGCGTCGGCAATCCTTCTGTTTGACGTGAAAGGAGCCGTGCGGATTTTCCGGAGAGACCGGTTTGCGCATCTGAGTCCCAACAGTGCTCAGACTGAGGCGGTGGCTGCGGGAGCCCTAAATATCCAGCTGGGCGGTACCCACAACTACTTTGGGAAACCGGTGGAAAAGCCAACCATCGGAGATGATATCCGGCCGGTGGAATACGAGGACATCCGGCGGACCAACCGTCTGCTCTATGTCAGTGCGTTTCTCACTCTGGCGGTGTGCTGCCTGCTGACCTACGCCCTGGTATTCTGGCTGGGCAATCCGCTGACCATTGTGTGATGCGGCCGGACGGACAACAGCGGCATGAAATAAAAGGACAGTATGTAACAAATATTGATATCAAACATTTATTAGTATACTTGAAATAAGACGAGGACAAGATCATGAAAAACAGCACCCACGGCGGAAATATATATAAGAAGGCAAAGGAGCTGGGCATCAGCGAACATCAGATTCTGGACTATTCCGCGAACATCAGCCCTCTGGGAATTCCGTCCCACATCAAAAAGGCCATGGTGGACGCCATCGAAGGAACCATCAATTATCCGGATCCGGACTGCACCGCGCTGCGGGAGGCCATCGGCCGGCAGGACGGCGTGGAGCCGGACTGTGTGACCTGCGGAAATGGCGGGGCGGATCTGTTGTACCGGCTGGCTTTCGGTCTGAAACCGAAAAAGGTCCTCCTGCCGGTGCCGGCTTTTGTGGAATATGAGGAAGCTATGACGGCGGCGGGCGCCCGTATGGTCTATGAGACCATGGATGAGGATTTCCATATCCGGGAGGATATGACGGAGCGGATCACGGAAGACACAGATCTGGTCATCCTCTGTAATCCCAATAATCCTACAGGGCTTCTGACACCGCGCCGGCAGGTGCTGGCTGTTTTGGAACGGGCAAAAGAAATGCACTGCCGGGTTCTGGTGGATGAATGTTTTCTGGAGATTTGCCGGGAAGAAGAGCAATACACGGTAAAACCGTATTTGAAAGAGTATCCGAATCTGATGATTTTAAAGTCTTTTACAAAGCTCTATGCCATTCCGGGCGTCCGGCTGGGCTATCTGCTCTGTGCAGACAGGGAAGTCATCGCTCAGGTGAACCGTGCCGGACAGGCGTGGTCTGTCAGCCATATTGCCCAGTGCGCGGGCGTGGCGGCATTGTCACATCCGGAGTACAAGGCGGCGGTGATCGACGCCGTGGAAAAAGAACTCATTTATATGAAGAAAGAAATGGCAAATCTTCCGCTGACCCTTTATGATGGCAGAGCCAACTATCTGTTTTTCCGGACGCCGGGCGTGACAGATCTGGACAGGCGGCTGGAATCCCGGGGAATCATGATCAGAAACTGCAGTAATTATGTTAATCTGGGAAATGATTACTGGCGGATTGCCGTAAAGACCCATGAAGAAAATGTGATCCTGCTGCAGGAGCTGCGGCAGGCACTGAGACAATGACAGAAAATGATGAAATGACAGCAGGAAAAGAACAGTCCGCCAGGCGGAATTCTTTTTAAAAAGGCAGGAAGGGAGAATGACTATGGCAAAAGCAATCATGGTGCAGGGAACTATGTCAAATTCAGGAAAAACATTTGTGACAGCCGGGCTGTGCCGGGTGTTTAAACAGGATGGTTATAAGGTAGCGCCCTTTAAATCCCAGAATATGGCATTGAATTCTTATATCACAGAAGAAGGTCTGGAGATCGGACGGGCGCAGGCCATGCAGGCGGAGGCGGCCATGATCCCGCCGACCCACTGGATGAATCCGATTCTTTTAAAACCCACCAGCAATATGGGTTCTCAGGTCATTGTAAACGGCGAGGTATATGATAACCTGAGCGCCCAGGATTACTACAAGATCAAAGACAACCTGGCACCGGAGGTGATGAAGGCTTTCCGGCATCTGGCCGATGAAAATGATATCATCGTCATAGAGGGGGCCGGTTCTCCGGCAGAGATCAATCTGGCGGAAAATGATATCGTCAATATGGGAATGGCCAAGATGGCAGACGCACCGGTGATCCTGGTGGCGGACATTGACCGGGGCGGCGTGTTTGCTTCTGCCTATGGCACTATCAAGCTTCTTCCTCAGGAGGACCAGGATCGTTTCTGTGGCATCGTGATCAATAAGTTCCGGGGGGATGTGGAGATTCTGAAACCGGGCCTTAAAATGCTGGAAGACCTCACTGATAAGCCTGTGCTGGGTGTCCTCCCTATGGAGAAAATTGATGTGGATGATGAGGACAGCCTTTCTGACCGTCTGAATCAGCGGACGTTCACAGAGGGGATCGATGTGGCGGTCATCCGTCTGCCGCACATTTCCAATTTTACGGATTTCAGTGTGTTTGAACTGATCGACGGGGTTTCACTCCGGTATGTGACTGACAAGCGGGAGCTGGGCGAGCCGGACTTGATTCTTTTACCGGGAACCAAAAACACCATGGCTGACATGGAATGGCTCATTGAGAGCGGCCTGGAGAGCAAGATCATCCGGGCAGCCAAAGACACCCGGATCATCGGCGTCTGCGGCGGTTTCCAGATTCTCGGAAAGGAACTTCACGATCCGGAACATGTGGAACACGGCGGAGACATGCGAGGACTGGGACTTTTGGATACTTCCACTGTTTTCCAGGGAGGAAAGACCCGGACCAGGATCCACGGCTGTATCCGGGAAGAGCACAATCTTTATGGCCTGGAGAACCGTCAGCTGGAAGGCTACGAGATCCACATGGGAGCCACCACCAATCTGGGCGGCGCTGTGCCGATGATCGAGCTTTCCGATGGAAGGACCGATGCCTACATGACGCCGGACGGCCGCATCTGGGGCAGTTATCTCCACGGAATCTTTGATAATGAAGAGCTGGTATTCGGTCTTGTCCACGATATCATGCGGGAAAAAGGAATAAATCCGGGAGAAAATCATCTTAGTGTGGCAGAATACAAAGAGATACAGTATAATAAGCTGGCGGATTTAATCCGGAATCATCTGGATATGGATCAGATTTACCGTATCCTCTTTGACGGAGAGAAGCCGCACGAAAATAAACAGAACGATTTCGAAGATAAAGTGACAGGAGAGACGGCTGCCGGCACAGATAAAGCCGACAGCCAGGCTGAGGCGGCCAAAGCCAATGAAGAAAGTTCCGGAGCGGCAGCGGCAGAGACCGGCTGCGGCGGTATGAAAGACGATACTTCAGGTGTCGGCTGCGTGCACATTTACTGCGGAGACGGAAAAGGAAAGACCACCTGTGTGATGGGACTTCTTGTCCGGGCGGCGGGAGCCGGCAAAAAGGTGCTGCTCCATCAGTTCCTGAAGGATGATTCTTCCAGCGAGCGGGCGGTCATTGACAAGCTGTCGGGCGTGACGGTGATCCCGGGCGCAAAGATGGATAAGTTTACTTTCCAGATGAGTGAGGAAGAACTGGCGGCGCTCCGGGAAGAAAATAATGCCCGTCTGGATCGCATTTTTGCCATGGCAAAAGACTATGACATGCTCATTCTGGATGAGAGCGTTTATGCCATGGACATGGGGCTTCTCAGCGAAGATAAGGTCATTGATTTTCTGGAGAACAAACCGCGGCATCTGGAGGTTGTCATGAGCGGAAGGAATCCGTCCGGACGTTTGAAGGAGCACGCGGATTACATTTCCGAGATTAAGAAGATCAAACATCCTTTTGATGAGGGCTTGAGCTCCCGCATCGGCATTGAGAAATAACAGAGGCAAAAGCAGCTGGTGGTTTTCCCGTTTTTGGAAAAGGCAGGATTCCCGGCACGCGCCTGAAAAAGAGGTGAAAGCATGGCGTATTTTCCCATATTCATAGAGATTGAGAAGAAAAAATGTCTTGTGATCGGCGGCGGAAAGGTCGCCCTGCGAAAGATCGAGACCCTCCTTCGCTATGGAGCGCAGGTGCAGGTCATAAGCCGGGAAGTCTGCGAGGAGATACGCGCGCTGCTTACGCCGGAGAATATATATGAGGGAGAGCTGACCGCCATCCCGGCAGAGTATTTTTCCGGCGCAGTCCTGGTCATCGCTGCCACTGGCAGCCGGGAAGTCAATCATCAGGCCGCTGTCTGTTGCCATGAGAACGGTATTCCGGTCAATGTGGCAGACGCGCCGGAGGAATGCAGCTTCTTCTTTCCGGCGGTGGTGAAAAAAGGCGATATCAGCATCGGCATCAATACCGGAGGGAAAAGTCCGTCGGTATCCAGTCAGGTGCGCCGGGATATTGAAGAGGCCGTACCGGATTATTATGGAGACATTGCCGAACAGCTGGGACATCTGCGGGAATATGTGAAATCCCACGTGGAGCGGGAAGCCGACCGGAGAGCAATCCTGAAACAGGCGGCTGCGGCCGCATTCCGGCAGGAAAGAACCCTGTCACGAAGCGAAATCAATACGATGATAAGGCAGGTTTTAAATCATGGTACAGTTAGTGGAGGACCAGTTGGACATTGACACCTACATGGAGCTTCGGGCAGCGGTGAACTTCCGCAAGCTCTCCAGAGACCAGGCAAAACGGGGGCTGGATAACAGTCTTTACACCCTGGTGGCCTATAAGGACGGAAAGGCCGTGGGCATGGGACGGATCGTGGGCGACGGCGCCATCATCTGTTATGTGCAGGATCTGATCATCCGTCCGGAAGTGCAGGGCGAGGGCATCGGCGGACTGATTCTGGAGAGCCTCAAATCCTTTGTGATCAACACTGGTTTTGAGGGAACCACGATGATGTTCGATCTCATGTGCGCCAAGGGAAGAGAACCGTTTTATAAAAAGCACGGTTTCATCGCAAGACCCACAGACGATCTTGGGCCGGGGATGATACAGTATCTGGAACTTTAGCAGAGGATGTCAGTTCCCTGAACACAGAAACTTTCACGCGGCGGCATTGGATTTTCGGCGCGGCGGGTGTATAATATGTCATTAAGAATAGAAGTTTTGTAAGGACAGCCGGACGGAAACAGCAGCTTTCCACGGGAGGCTGTCAAAAAGGAGGAGTTGGCGATGATTCGCAGAAGACGTTTACGTGCAACAGAAAATATGCGGGCGCTGGTCAGAGAGACTTCCGTCAGTATCTCAGATCTGATCTATCCGTTATTTGTCATCGAGGGAGAAAATATCAAGAATCCTATCGATTCCATGCCGGGGATCTATCAGTATTCCATTGACCGGCTGGATGAGGAACTGGACAAGATCCGGGAAGCGGGCATCAAGGGCGTGCTGCTCTTCGGTATCCCGGCCCATAAAGATGAGTGTGGTTCTGAAGCTTATAATGAGCATGGTATCATTCAGGAGGCAGTCCGTTACATAAAGAAAGTATTTCCGGAATTGGTGGTCATCACCGATATCTGTCTGTGCGAGTACACTTCCCACGGACACTGCGGCGTCATCAAAGATGGTATTATTTTAAATGATGAGACTCTGCCGCTGCTGGCAAAGACCGCTGTCACCTGTGCCCAGGCAGGCGCTGACATGGTAGCTCCGTCCAATATGATGGATGGCCATGTGGCTGCCATCCGGGAAGCGCTGGATGAGGCAGGACTCCAGAATACTCCGATCATGGCCTACAGCGCCAAGATGGCATCCGGCTACTACGGCCCGTTCCGGGATGCGGCTCACTCCGCACCGGGATTTGGTGACAGAAAGACCTATCAGATGGATTATCACAATCCGAGAGAGGCCATGCGTGATATCCAGGACGATATTGATGAGGGAGCGGACATTATCATTATAAAACCAGCTCTGGCTTATCTGGACATTTTAAAGACCGCTTCCATGGAAACGAACATGCCTCTGGCTGCCTACAATGTCAGCGGAGAGTACTCCATCGTAAAGGCTGCCGCCCAGCAGGGATGGATTGATGAGAAGAAGCTGGTCATGGAAAATATGATCGCCATCAAACGTGCCGGCGCACAGATGATCATCACTTATCATGCCCTTGATGTGGCGCGCTGGCTGAAGGAAGAACAGTAAAAAAGATTTCGGCAAATATGGGGAACGGCAGATGTAAGTGTTGTTCCCTGCAAATATCGATAGAAAAACATCGGCACCGGACACAGAATTTTCTGCAATCAGACATATTCTCTGTGATTGTGGAAAACCTGTGCCGGTGTTTTTGTTTTGCGCCGCTTTCGGGGAGAATTTCTGTGCAAAATGCTTATTGATTAATTTTATCATTTAGACTATACTAACATTGATTAAAATATTCTAACTTATAAATGATGCGGTCACGAGAAGATATACCGGCCAGGCCGTGTGATCTTCATAAAAATGTGACTGCGGCGTACAGATACAAAAAAGGATGATAAGCATGGAAGAAAAAAAGACAATGAAGCATAGAACGCTTGCGGATCTTCCCATCGGAAAGGAGGCTGTCATTAAGACAGTGGGCGGAGAGGGTAATCTCCGGTGCCGTTTCCTGGACATGGGTCTGATTCCCAGAACGAGGGTGAAGGTCATGAAGGTAGCTCCCATGGGAGATCCTATTCAGATTCATCTTCGTGGATATGATATGACCATTCGTAAAGAAGATGCGGCAATGATTGAGCTGGAAGACGAATAAAACAGCGAAGGACAGAGAGGATGTAGACAAGATGATATTTGCATTAATCGGCAATCAGAATTGCGGAAAGACAACACTGTTTAATCAGCTTACCGGTTCCAACCAGCATGTGGGGAACTTTCCGGGCGTGACTGTTGACCAGAAAATGGGAGAGATTCACACAAAGTCCGGACAGGAAGGTTCTGTAGTGGACCTGCCGGGAATTTATTCCCTGCGGCCTTACACCAATGAGGAGATCGTGACAAGAGATTTCCTCCTCAATGAGAAACCGGATGGAATCATTAATATTGTGGACGCCACCAACATAGAGAGAAATCTTTATCTCACTTTACAGCTGATTGATTTACATATTCCTATGGTGCTGGCATTAAATATGATGGACGAGGTCAGAAACAACGGCGGCTCCATCAATATCAAAAAAATGTCGGAGCAGCTGGGTATCCCGGTCATCCCCATCAGTGCCATAAAAAATGAAGGTGTGGAAGAGCTGGTACACACGGCTTTTCGTGTGGCCCAGAATAAAGAGTACCCGAAGGTATATGATTTTTGTGAACCGGGCCCTATTCACCGGTGTATTCACGGCCTGTGCCATCAGGTGGAAGACCATGCCAAAAAACTGGGTATGAACGCCAGATTCGCAGCCGTAAAATTGATTGAAGGTGACGAGGGAGTCATCTGGCGGTTGAAATTGTCCCAAAATGAGATGGACATGATCGAGCACAGTATCATTGAGATGGAAAAAGACAGCGGTCTGGACCGGAATGCCGCCCTGGCGGAAATGCGCTATACATTTATTGAGAAGCTTTGCAAAGATACGGTGGTCAAATGCCAGATCAGCAAAGAATATCTCCGCAGTCAGCGTATTGACAGCGTGCTGACCAACCGGTATCTGGCCCTGCCGGTGTTTGCTGCCATCATGATCTTTATTTTCTGGATGACTTTCGGCAGCGTCGGAGCGTTTTTAAGTGATTATCTGAGCGCCGGTATCGACAAGCTGGCCGGATGGGTGGACTACGGACTGACCGTTTACGGCATCAATCCGGTGGTAAAAAGTCTCGTCGTAGATGGCGTGTTCTCCGGCGTCGGCAGCGTATTAAGCTTCCTGCCGATCATCCTTGTGCTGTTTTTCTTCCTGTCTATCCTGGAAGATTCCGGATACATGGCAAGGATTGCTTTCGTCATGGACACGCTTCTTCGTAAAATCGGCCTCTCCGGCCGGAGCTTCGTGCCGATGCTCATCGGCTTCGGATG
Organism: Eubacterium sp. An11; assembly: GCF_002161065.1. Classification (GTDB taxonomy): domain Bacteria; phylum Bacillota; class Clostridia; order Lachnospirales; family Lachnospiraceae; genus Anaerobutyricum; species Anaerobutyricum faecale. Next base: position 66,538 of record NZ_NFLV01000017.1, read on the forward strand.
TTCCGTCCCGGCAGTCATGTCGAGCCGTACCCTGTACTCAGAACGGGACCGGAACATGACCATCATGCTGGTGCCTTACATCAGCTGTTCGGCAAAGATCCCGATCTATACGGTATTTACCGCGGCTTTCTTTCCGAATCACGGAGTTCTTGTGATGGCCCTGCTGTACTTTGGCGGCATGGCGGTGGGCGTTCTCATGGCTCTGATTTTTAAGAAATTATTATTCCGCGGCAAACCGATGCCGTTCGTCATGGAGCTGCCAAATTACCGTTTTCCGTCCGCAAAGAGCGTCCTGCTCCTCATGTGGGAAAAGGCCAGAGATTTCATCGAGAGAGCGTTCACCATCATCTTTGTGGCAACGATCATCATCTGGTTCCTGCAGACCTTTGACGCACAGCTCAATGTGGCTGCAGACAGCGCTCACAGCCTTCTGGCCATGATCGGACAGTGGCTGGCGCCGGTATTTGCACCGCTGGGCTTCTCCGACTGGAGGATTTCCACTGCGCTGATTACCGGTATCAGCGCCAAAGAGACAGTGGTTTCCACTCTGAGTGTTCTCCTGGGCACCAGCGCCTCAGGAGTGGCCGGCGCCATCGGACAGCTCTTTACTCCACTGTCAGCCGCCAGCTTCCTGGTATTCACTCTGCTTTACACCCCGTGCGTGGCAGCCATCGCAGCCATCCACCGGGAGATGAATTCCACTCTTCGTACTGTGGGTGTGGTAGTCCTCCAGTGCGTAGTGGCCTGGATCATGGCGCTGATCGTGTACCACGTCGGCGGACTGTTCTTCTAACGGAAATAACCGGTTAGAGAGGAAAGCGTCAGAAAAGAAAACGGACAGGGACAGTGATCTGCCCTTGCCGCTTCACTGAAAATCTGTCAGACAGTTTTACAAAACAATGGTTGGGAGGAGAAAAATGTCACTGGGCGATATCATCATCCTTGCCGCCCTGTTTCTCTGGCTGCTCCTGTCCCTCCGCTATATGCGAAAACGCCGGAAAAACGGAAAATGTATCGGCTGCGGCGGAGACTGCAGCGCCTGTCACGGCGGCTGCCATCCGGCATCTGGCATGCAGAAGCAGACAGGCGGAAGAAGTAAAACAACAGCAGAAACAGAGAACAGAACGTAAGGAAACACAAAAAATAGAATAATCTGATCATAGAATCTCCGGCAGCAGGCCTTGCAGGCAGGCTGTCCGGGGATTTTTTGCTTTATCAGGAAAAACATACTTTCTGTCGGAAAATGACAAAAAAGGAAGAAATATGTGATACAATGCGGAATAAGAGACAATGGTCTCTGAAGAAGCAGCAAAATATTTGCAAAATGCTGTTCCCAAAAAGGTACAGCTAAGGAGGCGAAAAATGGACGAAACAAGACATTCAGACATTTACGCCAGAGAAACCGACAGCCGGATCCGGCATCGGGAATTTTTACTGCAGGGAGTGGAAGACCTCACCCTGCTCGACGACACATTTATGAAAATAGCCCTCAACGACATCGAGGCCTGCCAGCATGTCATCCGAATCCTGATGGATGATCCCTCCATTGAGATTGTGGAAGTGAGGAGCCACTACCGGATATCAAAACTGGTGTCCAAGGACGCCGTGCTGGACATCCTGGCAGAAGATACGCAGGGACGGGTCTACAACCTGGAAATCCAGAGAAAGACAACCCTCGACCACGCCCGGCGCACCCGGCGGTACAACGCCATGGTGGACGCCGAGTACCTGGAGAAAGGAAAAGAATACAACGAGATGCCGGAGGTGTACGTGATCTACATCAGTGAAACGGATATCTGGAAGACGCAGATGACGGAATCCCCGGTGGAGAAACATTTCAAAGGACAGATGACAGAATACGACGATGGCCAGCATACCATATACATCAACGCGGCCATCAACGACGGTTCACCAAAAGCCGCCTTAATGCAATACTTTAAGACCTGTCACCCGGATGACATGAGTCAGGGAGCACTGTCCCGCCGGGTACGCTACCTGAAACGAGAAGAAGGAGGAATCGAGGAAATGGGTGAATATTCAGAAAGAATCTTTAATGGTGGAAGAGAAGAGGGATTACGCGAGGGCCGCCTTGAAGGGCATCGGGAAGGCCGTCGGGAAGAGCGCCAGGCGATGATACGAATAATGAAAACACAGGGAGTTGATGAGAAAACAATAGAGAAGATACTCGAGAATTTGAGGGAAGAAGAGATAGTTTCAGTATAAAGAAACAACGTAAACATACCTTAAAGTATATGAGTTAAGAACAAAAAGCCCTGTCCCGCCGGGTACACTACCTGAAACGGGAAAAAGGAGGAATCGAGGAAATGGGTGAATATTCAGAGAGAATCTTTAATGCTGGAAGAGAAGAGGGATTGCGAGAGAGTCGTCTCGAAGGGTATTGGGAAGGATATCGTGAGAGCCGTCTTGAAGGGTATCGAGAAGGTCGCCGGGAAGAACGCCAGGCGATAATACATTTAATGAGAGTACAGGGAGTTGATGAAGAGACGATAGAGAAGATACTGGAAAAGTTGAAGGAAGAAGAGATAGTTCAGGTATAAGGAGAAAAAGAGCGGAAATTACGATTTTGATATAATATTAAAACAATAAAAAAGAAATAATAGATAATATATGGCGCAGAACGTCCTGGAAGTAATCCGTAAGATATGGGAATGCTTTCAGGGCGTTTTTTTATTTCATAGGAAATTGTATTCCTATGAAATAAAAACGCTCCGCGAGGATCGCACTGCGGCGGATAGGAAGATGCCGCTTTCGCGACCCGCCGCAGGCGGAAAATCCTGCTTTGCAGGATTCTTTCTTATGTCCACAAACAGTAATTTTCTCCCTTTCAGTCGTCTCTTCAAGTATGGGTTTATAATTATAAAGAAAATTAAGAAAAATTTAAGAAAAAAATTCTGAAAATAGAGTAGTTGTAATGCTTTTTGTCACGGGGGGGGGGTAAAATTTCATTAATAATTCTGAAAATATCATAAATGGAAAGGGGTTTTGAGATGTGAAGGCAGGAGGATATAAAGAACAGACTTTTCTCATCAAAGTGCTGAACGATCAGCACGGCAC
>NZ_NFLV01000018.1 GCF_002161065.1 Eubacterium sp. An11
CTCCTATGGAAAAACATGAAATTTATTTGCAGGCAGCATAAAATCTGCCAGTAGTTTTAATCTACTGGCAGGAAAAATTTATATTTTTTTCATTGTCTACTTGACGGGGAGCAGTTCAATCCGCGCAGGGTCCATGGTTTTTTTCTTATTATTGTCATATTCCCTGCTCCTTTCGGTACTGCCTTGGAGTGATTCCCCCTGTATGTTTTTTGAACATTTTGGTAAAATATGCCGTATTGGAATATCCCACTTCCAGCGCAATCTCTGAAATGGACAGCGAGGACTGTGCGAGCATCTGCTTCGCTCTCTCCATCCGCTCCCAGGTAACATAGTCCATCAAAGTAAGTCCCGTATATTTTTTAAACAGACGGGAAAGATAGTCCTCATTAAGATATACCAGAGAAGCCAGCTGCTCTCTTGTAAGAGGTTCCTGAAAATGTTCTGCCACATAATTCTGTACTATGCGGACATTTTCTTCCATCCGGTCAGACTCTCCGTGCAGTTCCTTTATTCTTTTTTCTGTTTTTCTCCTCTTGCGGTTCTTCTCTGCCATCCGTACCGCTTTTCCGAGAACTTTTCTCATTTCCTCCCTGTCTATAGGTTTCAGCAAGTAATCCTGTACCCCAAAATGTACTGCCTGCTGGGCATAGCTGAACACAGCATGACTCGTGAGAAAAATGACCACTGTATCTCTTTCCGTTGTCCGAAGCCATTGTACAAAGTCCAGGCCACTGGCCCGGGGCATTTCAATATCACAAAAAGTAATATCAATTTCTCTTTCTTCACAAATCTGCTGTGCCTGCTTTACACTGTATGCTTTATAAATCTCATGAATTCCGAACTGAGTCCACGGAATCATACATTCCATAGCCTCCACAGCCAATTTCTCATCATCCACCAGCAAAACCCTCATTTATGATTCCCCCCTGTTCTGCTAAATGTATCTTCTGCTTCTGCATTTAAAATACGAAATCTTCTCCATTGTAGAAGACCATTAATTTGATTATTCTAACAGAACAAAACAAAAAATCATATAATAATTCTGCTGGATACGATAAATTTTCTATAAATTTCTTAAATTTTAGAAAAAAGCTTATATATTACAGATATTTCTCCATCTGCGGAAGTTCAACCCCACATTCTTCTTTCAATCCCTGAAGAATCGACGCCAGTCCGTCTGTGACCTGTACGGCCGTGATGCCTGCCCGGCGGGCGCCCTCACAGTTCGCCTCCAGATCATCAAAAAAGACCGCATTTTCCGGCTCAATACCGCATTTCTCAATGAGAGTCTGATAGATCACATCGTCCGGCTTCATCTGTTTTACCGCATAGGAGAACACGCCGCCGTCCACATAATTTAAAAATGTATATTTCTCGCGGTTGAGCCCCAGCAGTGTCTCTCCATAATTGGATAAAATGTAGATCTTATATCCCATCTCATGGAGTGTCCGTATCAGCTCCTCCGAATAGGCAAAAGGATGGCACACATTACAGAAATTCTCCTTCTGCCAGATACGGTCGATATCCTCCGCATATTGAGGAGACTCTTTTTTCATCTCTGCGATGACGTTGGCGTCACCCATGACGCCCCGGTCAAACTCCTGCCACAGAGGATTCTGGAACATGGCCTTTGCCAGCCCGTCTTTCCGCTCTCCCTCATAACCCATATCTGTCAGAAACTCTCTCCAGCGAAAATGTATCAGAACCATTCCCAGATCAAAGATCAATGTTTTCATATGTATGTTTTCCTTTCTCTTTTACGATTATTTCAATAATTATTTTCGTTCTGCATGATCCGGGCCTTTTCGCTGCCAAATCAAACAGAATCTGCCCGGCCAAACAGAAAAAATTGGCCGCTCATACGCGCAAAGGCGCACGGACAACAATTTTCGTCGCCCATGCGCCCATTATTAATGAATCGCAGTTCCTTCCGGAACACTGTCATCTACAAAGATCAGCTTGCAACCACAGTCGTCGTGGGTAGCCGCCAATAACATTCCGTTGCTCTTCACGCCGGCAAACTTCGCCGGTTTCAGATTCGCCAGAACAATAATCTTTCTGCCGATCAGTTCTTCCGGTGTATACTCATCACGAATGGAAGACACAATGATTCTCTCTCCCAGTCCGTCGAAGAGAGTGATCTTTAAAAGTTTCTCCGCATTCTTCACGATCTCGCAGGCAGTCACTTTGCAGACACGCATATCCATCTTATCAAAATCATCGATGGTAATCTGCGGTTTTACCGGAGCAATAGCCGCTCTTCTCGCCTCTTCTTCCGCCGCCGCTTTGGCTGCAGCCGCTTCCTCTGCTGCAATTCTCTCTGCCTCAGCCCTGGCTGCCGCTGCCAGTTCTTTCTCCTCCTCGGTCTGTGGTGTGGAGAAATCCAGCAGGGAGAGGTATCTCTCCGGCTCTACGGCATAGAGGAACAGATAAAGTCTCGGACCTGCTGCCTTGCCAATCATCAGATTATAAGCATTCTTAAAGAAATTAGCCTGCGCCGCCTTCTTATTTTCCTCGTCAAAATTCGGATCTGCTTCTCTCGGAATAGTGTAAATAAATGCGTTTAACGCATCCAGATCATATCCACCCTTCTGAATATAATCATGAAGCAGAGCGATCTCCTTCTTCTCCACCTCATTTAACTGATTATAATAATCCCAGTTCCGGTATCCGAGAAGAGTATTCATGTTCTGCGGCGCACATTTCTCCAGCCAGTATTTTGCAAGCTCCAGCCGCTCCGCAAACTCTTCCTTCTTATATGGAGTACCGATCTTCTCAAAGACTGTCTCCAGCATATCTGCATTGAAGTCAACCACAGAACCGAAATTCACGATCTGCTGCATCGGCACCGGATGAACGGTTCTGCCTTCAATCATACAATTGTACATGATACCTTCGATATAATCAAAGTTCTTGCCTTTTCCTGCCTGATAAGTTTTGAGCATCTTATCAAACTCAAAATACTGACGAAGGATCTCATCGTCAAAACAGAAATCAAAGGCCTTGTTCGGCTCAGACTTGGAATAAAGCCACAGAATTACTTCCGGCTGATAAATCTTGAGCAGTGTTTCCGGCGTCAGATTAAGACCGGTGGAACCGGACATCTTTCCTGTGGTACCCTTGATTCCGATAAACTCATATCCTTTGAACATCGGCGCGTTGATGCCGAAAATCTTCTTGGCGATGATCTTACTGGTATCGTAGCTTCCTCCCGGGCTTGCATGATCCTTTCCGCCCGGCTCAAAATCAACGCCTTCCACCATCCAGCGCATCGGCCAGTCAATCTTCCATGCCAGCTTGCAGTTGAAATCTTTGCTGAAATCCCAGTGTCCGCTGTGTCCACATTTACAGGTATATTCGCAGGTTACGCCGTCTTCAGAAGAGGATGTGATCGTCGTATCATCTTTGCCGCAGACCGGACAGTAAATGCTCACCGGATAGTAAGCCTCTCTCTCTTCCGGAGTCGCCTCCTGCTGACGGAACTTGTCCAGAATATCAAAAATCTCTTTTCTCTTCTGGATGGCCTGAATCACATATTTGGCGTATTTGCCGCTTCTGTAATTCTCGCTCTGTCTTCTGGCATCCACCTTGATACCAAAGCGAGCCAAAGACCGCTCAAACTCTTTCTCAAAATGCTCCGCATAAGAGCCGCAGCAGCCGTACGGATCCTTCACATCCACATAAGGCTTGCCGATATCTTCTTCCAGTTCCGGCGCGATTTCCTTTACATTTACCGGAACCTTTCTCAGACGGTCAAACTCATCCCAGGAGAATAACAGTCTCGCTTTCTTTCCCTGTTTCAAAAGTGCTTTATATACAAAATAGCTGGTGGCTATATCTCTGAAATTACCAATGTGAATGGAACCCGACGGACTGATTCCCGCCGCGCATACGTACTCTTCTTTGTCCGGAGACCTTTTAATAATATCTTTTGCAATCTTCTCAGACCAATGCATTGCTTTTCCTCCTAAATCCAAAACTGTAATCCAACTCTCTGTCATTTCCTGAGAACCGCATAACAAGCGGCTCACAGCTAATAAGTCATTATAGCAAATGGCACAGGGCATTGCAAGGGGAAGTTTAGGAGGAGAAGAGCAAATGGTTCGACGGTGACGAATAATCGGCAATGCGCCTGCAGCCCTGGGCCCGCCGCACGCTCTCCACAGTTTCCCGGCAGAGATCCTGCAGGGCTATCTTCCGGTATTTCCGCATAATAGTGTGTATGGTCGTCCCCAATGGCTCCGTCCACTTTGGCGTCAGAATCTCCGTCCCGTACATAACACCCAGGATATTGAGCACCGGCGCGGCGGTACAATCCGCGTCCTTGCCCTCCATACAGATAATGGAAGCTGTCCTGTCAAAATCGCCATTGCCGTACCAGAGGGCGATGATCTCCGCTGCGGCGTTGGGATATACATGGATCCAGTTATAGTCCTTATATTTTATCTCGCACTGCCTCCATGCCTCCCTCCAGCTGTCCTTCTCCCGGCACTGTTCCAGAGCAAAAATCAGAACCTGATAGAATTCGCTGTCTTCTGGAATACAGTCCGCCGCTTTCACTAACAGCTCCCGCACATCCCGCAGCACAAAAGCCATGGACACAAGGACTGCATTAAAAATTCCACCCAGCAGTCCGCTGTTGGAGTGGGAAATTACACCGTCCCGCACAGCAAGCTCTGCCGCCAGGGCAGGATTGCCCGGAGCCGCCATGCCGTGGATCATCGTCCGCATCTGTACGCCAATCCAGTCTGAATAATAATTGAGATGCGTCCCACTCTCCGGCGGGCGGATTCCCAGCCGCAGGTTACGGAGCGCCACTTCCTCCGCCGAGTATCCGTCGGCGATCAGTTCCAGCCATTTTTCCGCAATCTGCTCCGAGGTGACCGCATAACCATGCTCCCGGAAACTGTCAAGAAATGCAATCTCATAGGTGATATCATCGTTGTACGTCTCCGGCGGACGCAGGTAAGATGTGACCGTTCCGTACACCTTTTCAATATTATCGGTATTATATCCTTCCACCTGGGTTCCCAGTGCACCGCCGATGAGCTGTGCCGTCCATCCGGCCTGAATCCGGTCTGCATAATCATCAGAAAATACATCCTCCCGGTCTCCCATCTCCGGAAACGTACTATTTGCCCGGATCTCCTCCCAATCCGTATAAATATGATATTTCCAGTAATCGGAATCTGCATCCTTCGGCGCTGTATTGAGCAGATAATATATCTGCGCCGTGATCTTCTGTAAAGCAGCCCCGTCTTTCTCTTCCGCCGCCTTCAGGCCCTTATCAATATATTTCTCCGCCTCCCGGACATCATACCCACGATTTCTCATGCACTGTATGGCCGCCACCACCAGATGACTGGGCGACAGGCTGCCCGGCACCTGACTGATCCAGTCCCGGAACAGCTTCTCATCGCTGGCATTGCCCGACTCAATATACATATTCCAGTTCATTTCCTGGCTGTCCGTCAGAGGAACCGGATAAGCGTCCGCCATCCAGGCAGTTTCCCGCTGGCCGGCGGTGGGAAAAGTATTCGTATTCTTTTCATTCTTGATCATAATATCCCTCCTTCGCCCCTGCCAGTTTCCCATGAAACAGTTTCCTACGAAACAAAAAAACTGCCATCCTGCTTTTCACAGAACGACAGTTCATTCGCTGTTTATGATAACTGACGGGTAATCCATCTTTTTCACTTTTTTACCGTGCGGTTGGCTTTGTACGACTGCCAACAGACGTTACCTCTACAGTTAGCTCGAACCAGGCACCCTCACGGCACACAAGAAGCACTCCTTAGTGCTGCTTCGTTCCCGACCTGACACGGTTCAGAGGTTCCTGTTGCGCGAGACCCAATTGTCAACACCACTTATAAAGGGCAGCTCCATCCACAGAACGTCCGGGGCCAACCATCACTCCTGCTATAGCGGATTGCAGGTACAGGACGCCGCTAACTCCCCAGCTGCACGGTAAGTATCAGTATAAATGATTTTAAAATATCTGTCAATGGATATTAAGATAAAAAATGATTGAAAAAAGATTCTCTGATGCTATTTTTCTGCATCACCCTCTGAAACTTCCGCTTTCTTCTCCTTCTTTTTCTGCCGAAGTTTCCGGAAAAACGCCGACAGCATTTCAGAACATTCTTCTTCCAGAACGCCCCGGGTGACCTCCACCTGATGATTAAATTCCTTCATTTGCAGAAGATTCAGGACAGAACCTCCGCAGCCGGCCTTGGGATTCATGCTGCCAATGACCACCCGGGGAATCCTTGCCTGGACGATAGCTCCGGCGCACATCTGACAGGGTTCCAGCGTGATATACATGGTACAGTCCTCCAGACGCCAGTCCCCTGTTTTTTTGCAGGCCTTACTCATGGCAAGCAGTTCCGCATGGGCCAGAACTGTTTTATTTTTATTGCGCTTATTATATCCTCTGGCAATAATTCTGCCCTCACTGACAATCACACAGCCGATGGGCACATCCCCGATGGCTTCCGCCTTCTTCGCCTGTCGGATGGCTTCTTTCATAAACTTCTCATCTTCGGTATATTTTCTCATTTTCCGGCCGCTCTTCCTTTCTCATCTTCTGATTTTTTAAACATAATGTCACTTTTTTAATTCCGCTCATTTTTTCAGCCCGTTTTCCTGATAACACTTTTCTTATTCCTGAAGCAGGTGGAGCCAGTAACCAAATCCTCCTGTTTTAATCCGATTCTCCGTCAGCGATAAAAATATCGGAAACTGATATAGCTGCGCCATATACCGTTCTCGATTCTCATAAATACCCGGAACCCCGACGCAGTATCTCTCCTCGCCGCCATAGATGACTTTCCCGGCCAGAAGATGATGATATATGGCATATCCCTTCGCCAGAAACTGATTATCAGACAGCCCCCGCGCTTCGGGACTCAAAGCTTTCAACTGATCAACAGAAATCTGATAACCACTCCGGAAAGCCGGATTAAAAATGTTATCCACAGGCTTCGCCTTTTTTCCGGTATCTATCCACATATGATGCAGCACATCTTCCGGTTCTGTGGATAACTTTCGCTCTAACCGCTCCGCTTCCCGGACGGTCTGATTTTCCGCACGATTACCGTTTTCACGTTCTTCGGCGCCATCTGCCCTATATATTTGAGCGTCCTCCTCCCGGGGATCCGCCGAAGACATTGTTTTCCCTGATGTATCGATTTCCGCACTATCTTCCCGGCCCGGCTGATATTCTCTGGCTGTATCCGATGGCTCTGTTTCCAGGATAGTGGAAGTTTTTTCCGCAGAATTCCGGCCATCAGCCGGCCCTGTCTCCATAATGCTCCGGTCATTCGTCTGCCCTGTTTCCACAACGCCCCGGCCATCGGCCGACCCCGTCTCCATAATACTCTGGTCATTCGTCTGCTCTGTTTCCACAACGCCCCGGCCGTCGGCCGGCCCCGTTTCCATATAGGGCTGCCCGGGAATCTCCCCTCCCCGAACATCTTCTCCTTCATGTTCAGTCCCGGGAGCATGATTTTCTTCGTCTTTCCCGTCAGCGTCAGGTGATACCAATTTCTCCCGATAAGTTGTCATCAGTTCTTCCACCGGAATCTCATCGCCAATCCAGACACTTCCATAAAAAAGAATTTCCTGATAGAGAAGAATGACGCCATATTGTTTTCTTATATCAAAACCTTCCGGCAAAGTTTTTGCCGGGTAAAACAGTACCGTTTCTTCATGATGCCGGGAAGATTCCAGAAGAGCCAGCTGCCACAGCGTCCAGTTCTCGTTTTCCTTTCCATAAAAACAAAGAGCCAGCTTGACATCCTCCGGCAGCCGCTCATCATCAATCTGCAGAGTAATTTTCAGTCCATTCTTTTTCTGCTCTGCTTTGATGAATCCTTTGCAATCCATCTTATTCTTTTTATCATAACGATATAAATACGAGAGAATTCTGTAATATTCGGCCATGAAAAAACTCCTTTTTTCATTAATGTATTCCCGGTATCACAGATTATGACTCCCTCTTATTCCATGAGCAGATCCGCCAGTCTGGCAAACTGCGCCAGATCAAGCTTCTCTCCCCGGATGGAAGCCGGAAGCCCCATCTCTTCCAGAGCTTTTACGACCTTTTCTTTTGGAATCTGCAGCTCGCCGGAATTATGAAGGCCGTTCTGAAGAGTTTTCCTTCGCTGATTAAAAGAAGCGCGTATGAGTTTAAACATAAATTTTGCATCTTTTACTTCCACCGGCTTCTTCTCGTGGCGTGTCAGACGAATGACCGCCGACCCCACCGCCGGACGAGGCATAAAACAGTTCGGCGGTACATTTGCCACAATGTAAGGCTTGGCATAATACTGTACTGCCAGAGACAGCGCACCGTAGTCCTTGGAGCCGGGACCAGTCTGCATCCGGTCCGCCACCTCTTTTTGCACCATCACCGTAATGGAAGAAAGGGGCACATCGCTCTCAAACAGTCCCATGATGATTGGCGTTGTAATATAATATGGAAGATTCGCCACCACTTTGATCGGCCTTCCTCCGTTTTTTTCCCGGGCCAGAGCCGCGATATCCACCTTTAAAATATCCTCATTGATGACCGTCACATTGGAATACTCCGAGAGGGTATCATCAAGAATCGGAATCAGATTCCTGTCAATTTCCACGGCGGTCACCTCCCGGGCCGCCTCCGCCAGATACTGGGTCATGGTGCCGATACCCGGGCCGATTTCCAGCACAAAATCATCCGGGCCGATTTCAGCGGCAGCGATAATTTTATCCAGCACATGAGTATCAATCAGAAAATTCTGCCCGAATTTTTTCTGAAAATTAAATCCATATTTCTGAAGAACCGCAATGGTTTCCTGCGGATTCCCTAATGTTGCCATATATATCTCTCCTCTTTTTATTTATGCTCCTTCACGGTCCGACATAAACATCAAAACCTGATACAGACATCCTGACCTGACAAAAAAACATCATACCTCACTGTAATCCGTACAGCCGGCAGGCATTCTCATAGGTTACCTGTTCCACTTCTTCCGGAGAAATGTTCCGGAGAGAGGCAATCTCGTCAATCACCAGCGGAAGATAGGCGGAACTGTTGCGTTTTCCCCGGTGAGGCGTCGGCGCCAGATATGGACAGTCGGTCTCTACCACGATATGTTCCAGGGGAATTTCCGCTGCCACCTTTTTTAATACTTTTGAATTCTTAAAGGTCACCACGCCCCCGATTCCCAGATAATAGTCAAGCTTTACGTATTCTCTGGCCATCTCCAGAGAACCGGAATAACAGTGGATGACGCCGCCGGTGGTTCCGGCATGTTCCGCCTTCATGATATCGAACGTATCCTGAGATGCGTCTCTGCTGTGAATCACTACCGGAAGATTTTCCTCTTTCGCCATCCGCAGCTGCCGGACAAACCATTCTTTCTGCACCTCTTTTGGATCGGTCATCCAGTAATAATCAAGGCCGATTTCCCCTACCGCCACAACCTTGTCCCGGCGGCAGTACTGCCGAAGCTCTTCCATCCGCTCCTCATTTAAATCGCTGACTTTGCAGGGATGAATACCCGCGGTTCCATACATAAAAGGATATTTTTCCACCAGCGCAAGAGAACGGAGCATATCATCCCAGCCGTTGCTGATGTTTACCACCCTTTCCACGCCGGCGTCTTTTAAATGAGCGAGAACTTCTTCCCGGTCTTCATCAAACTGTTTATCGTCATAATGGGCATGTGAATCAAAAATCATAACTGCCTCCTCTTTTCAAGTCCACATACAGAAAAACTGCCGCCCACATTTTATGAGCAGCAGCTTATTCTCATTTACAAATACCTTCTATCAGCAGATCTCCGCTCCGGCAGGCATCTTCTTCTCAGGAACCATGAGAGACAGTTCACCATTCTCATCTTCCGCACAGAGAAGCATTCCTTCCGATAATACGCCGGCCAATTTTGCCGGTTTTAAGTTGACAAGAACCATAACCTTCTTGCCCACCATTTCTTCCGGTGTGTAATGGCCTTTGATACCGGATACAATCTGTTTTACCTGGCTGCCGATCTTCACCTGAGAGCAGAGAAGCTTTCTGGACTTCTTTACAGCCTCACAGGAAATAATCTCTCCCACCTGGAACTGCATTTTTTCGAAATCTTCAAAAGTGATCTCCTCTTTATTGTCGATGTCAATGACAGGCTCTTCTTCCTTCGGCTCCTCATCAGCTTTGGCTCTTGCCGCATACATTTCGTCTACTTTTTCGATAACCTCTTTGGCATCCAGTCTGGCAAAAAGGATTTCCGGTTTTTCTACCACTTTATTGCCGGACTGATACAGACCGAACATTTCCAGCTCTTCCATGGTTCTCTCGGAAGAATTCAGCTGTTTGAAAATACGTTCTGCGGTCTCCGGCATGAATGGAGCCAGCAGAGAAGCACCGATGGTGATACTCTCCACCAGATTATAAAGAACAGTGGATAATCGCTGTTTCTGCTCCGGATCTTTTGCCAGCGCCCAAGGCATGGTCTCGTCGATATATTTGTTGCAGCGTTTAAACAGGTTGAAAATCTCCGTCATGGCATCAGCCACCCGAAGCTTCGCCATCTTATTGACCACATTGTGTTTTGTGCTCAGCGCAACGGTGATCAGATCTTTATCAAAACCATCTGTCACGCCGCAGTTGGCAACCACACCGCCGAAATATTTGTTGGACATGGAGATGGTACGATTTACCAGGTTACCCAGTGTGTTAGCCAGATCAGAATTCATACGCTCTACCAAAAGCTCCCAGGTGATCACACCGTCATTTTCAAATGGCATCTCATGAAGCACAAAGTAACGAACGGCGTCCACACCGAATAATTCCACCAGATCGTCGGCATAGATCACATTTCCTTTGGACTTGCTCATCTTGCCGTCTCCCTGCAGCAGCCAGGGATGTCCGAACACCTGCTTCGGCAGAGGCAGATCCAGAGCCATCAGGAAGATCGGCCAGTAAATAGTATGGAAACGGATGATATCCTTGCCGATCAGATGCAGATCCGCCGGCCAGTATTTTTCAAACAGTTCATCACTGTTTCCGTCCACATCATATCCAAGACCGGTGATATAGTTGGTGAGGGCGTCCAGCCACACATAAACCACATGTTTCGGATCAAAGTCCACCGGAACCCCCCATGAAAATGAGGTACGGGACACACATAAGTCCTGAAGTCCAGGAAGCAGGAAGTTATTCATCATCTCATTTTTACGGGATTCCGGCTGAATGAATTCCGGATGTTCATTGATATACTGGATCAGACGGTCCGCATATTTGCTCATCTTAAAGAAATATGCCTCTTCTTTCGCCGGCTGACACGGACGTCCGCAGTCCGGACATTTGCCATCCACCAGCTGAGACTCTGTGAAGAAAGACTCACAAGGCGTACAATACATTCCTTCATAATATCCCTTGTAAATGTCGCCCTGATCATAGAGCTTCTTAAAGATCTTCTGTACCTGTTTCTCATGATCTTCATCAGTGGTGCGGATAAACTTATCATAAGAAGTATTCATCAAATCCCAGATTCTCTTAATCTCTCCGGCGGTCTGATCCACAAACTCTTTAGGAGAAACGCCGGCTTCCTGTGCCTTTAATTCAATCTTCTGTCCATGTTCATCCGTTCCTGTCTGAAAACGAACATCATAGCCCTCTTTTCTCTTAAATCTGGCAATGGCATCGGCGAGAACGATCTCGTAGGTGTTTCCGATATGCGGTTTGCCAGATGTGTATGCAATCGCTGTTGTAATATAGTATGGTTTTTTACTCATCTCTGCCTCCTGTTCCAAATATCAGCGCCGGCAGCGTTCCGAACACACCGTTCGTTCCTTTCCATAAAGAAACAAACCGTGTACCAGCGCTTTTTCTGCGTATTTTTTTATTATAGAATAAACAAGTCTGTTCGTCTATGGTCAAAATACTGAAAAATTAATAGTTTTCAGTTCCAAAACATAGTATAATATGGAAAACTTTTCATTCAACACCCATTGAAGGGAGTCCTCCGATATGTTACTGACACGAATTTTAAGATTTTTTTCACCGAAACGGCGGCTTTTCCTGCCCGTAACGCACACTGTCCGCCGCCATTTTTCTGCTGTCCGCCAGCTGATTCTGCCGCTTTTTTTCATTCTGGCTCTCACCGGCTGCAGCGAACCGGACCGCGTCTCCCAGAAACAATTTGATACATTTCTGGATAACTGTTTCAAAGAATATGTCTCTTCCGACACCGTCACCCTGCACTTTAAACTTTCTGATCCCTCTGCTTATGGTATCGACGAAAATATCTCTCCATCCTACGGAGATTTCTCTGTGGCAAAACAGACAGAACTTTGCCAGCGCTCCTCGGAGCTTCTCAAAGAACTGAACACCTTTGATCCTGATACCCTGTCTGAAGAGGATGCGTTTATCTGGCGGATTTTAAAAAATTATCTGGAGACTTCCGTCGACTCCAAAGATTACATTCTCTACCAGTCTTTTCTTGGAACCAACGGCCTGCAGTCCCAGATTCCGGTCACCTTGTCCGAATACTATTTTGACGATGAAAAAGATATCCAGGACTATCTGGCCCTGATCAATCAGGTACCGGAACTTTTTGATCAGCTTCTCGACTTTGAACAGCAGCGCCGGGAAGCCGGATTTATCAGTCCCGATTTTGTGGTCTCCGATACCATCGATCAGATTGACCAGTTTCTGACCGCCTCCGGGGACGATAACCTGCTCATCGAAACCTTTGAAGATAAGATAGAAAATGTATCGGATCTGGGAAAAGATCAGAAACAGACCTACATAAACAACAACCGCTCTCTGGTGCGTCAGGTGGTTCTTCCGGCTTTTAAATCCCTCCGGGACTCCCTGGAAGAATACCTGGACGACAGTTCAGATAAAGAACGCCTCTGTCAGTATGACGGCGGAAAAGAATATTACGAACTGCTCCTGTCCTCCAACGTAGGCACGGACATGACGCCGAAAGAATGTATTCAGGCACTGGAAGACACACTTCAGGAGACCGCCTCCGACATCGTCACTCTCACTCAGGAGAATTCTGACCTTTATACGGATTATCTGACGGCAGAGCCGTTACTCACAGACACCCAGGAGATCCTCACAGAACTGGAAAATGACACGCTCATTGATTTTCCGGAACCGCCGGATGTCTCCTACACCTTAAAAAATGTACCAGACGCTCTCTCATCGACTTCGGCCAGCGCATTTTATCTTCTTCCGCCCATTGACAGCAAGGAAGCAAATGTCATCTATATCAATCAAAGCCGTGTGGACAGCCGGGATCAGTTCTCCACCCTGGCCCATGAGGGCTACCCGGGCCATCTGTATCAGACCAACTACTATCTGAGTACGGATCCCCACCCTGTCCGTTCTGTGCTTCGCTGCGACGGATATGACGAAGGCTGGGGCACCTACGCCCAGCTCTACAGTTATAATTATATGGAGTTTAAAGACACAGACCGGGAAACCACTGCTCTTCTGCGGCAGTTATACAGGGATAATGATATCCTTTCTTTAGCTTTGTCATCCCTCAGTGATTTATACGTCAATTATGAGGATTACACGGAAGAAGAGCTGACTGCATATCTCTCTGATTACGGCGTTGAGTCAGAGGGCGCCCGCTCCATTTACGAGTATGTCATCGAGAATCCGACTACCTATCTCTCCTACAGCATCGGCTGGTACGAATTGGAACAGCTTCGTAACACCATGGAAGAAGAGCTTGGGAGTCATTTCGATATCAGTGAATATCATGAGGCAGTGCTGTCCTGCGGTTCCTGTCCGTTTTCTCTTCTCGAAGAGCAGGTTTCTTCATTAATGACTGAATGAGAAAAACTTTCAAATGAAGGATTTTCCCGTTTCTTTTTCTCCTTCCTTCAAAAATGAATTTTAACTCCAGAAAAATTTCTTCCATAAAATATAATTTTATGTTTGAAAAATGCCGAAAAGAGTGTATAATACCCCTGTATGAGAGAAAAGACTATTTTGCAACATTTTATAATGAATCTTGCAAAATTTCCCCACAACTGTGGGTATTGGGATGAATCATCCCCCAAACTACCGCGTGTAAGTTGACACACAAAACAACAGAACATATTCAGGAGGTTATTATGATGGAAACATATGGTCTTGAGAAATTGGGCATTGTGAACCCAAAAGCAGTTTATCGCAACCTGACACCTGCACAGCTGACAGAGGCTGCCCTTGCCAGAGGCGAAGGAAAGCTCTCCAACAAAGGTGCCCTGGTTGTTACAACAGGTAAATATACCGGACGTTCCCCAAAAGATAAGTTTATCGTAGACACACCGGCTGTGCATGATGATATTGCATGGGGAAATGTCAACGTTCCGATTGAGAAAGCTAAATTCGACGCCATCAAGGCAAAAGTCGTTGCATACCTTCAGAACAGAGAGATCTTCTTATTCGACGGTATGGCTGGCGCAGATCCTGTCTGCACAAGAAAGTTCCGTATTGTCAATGAGCTGGCAAGTCAGAATCTGTTCATCCGTGACCTGTTGATCCGTCCTACAGCAGAAGAGCTTGAGAACTACGGCGAGCCTGATTTCACCATCATCGCAGCTCCGGGCTTCAAATGCGTGCCGGAAATCGACGGTGTGAACTCCGAAGCAGCTATCATGATTGATTATGAGGCAAAACTGGTTGTCATCTGTGGTTCTCAGTATTCAGGAGAAATGAAAAAATCTGTCTTCTCCGTAATGAACTACTTAATGCCAAAGGAAGGCGTTCTTCCAATGCACTGCTCCGCCAACATGGATCCGGAGACTCAGGAAACAGCTGTATTCTTCGGTCTGTCCGGAACAGGTAAAACAACTCTTTCCGCTGACCCTAACCGTAAACTGATCGGTGACGACGAACACGGCTGGTCCGAGAGAGGTATCTTCAACTTCGAGGGCGGCTGCTACGCAAAATGTATCAACCTTACAGAAGAAAACGAACCGGAAATCTACAATGCCATCAAGTTTGGCAGCCTTGTGGAAAACGTAGTAATGGATGAGGAGACCCGTGAGTTTGATTTCACAGATGACTCTCTTACAGAGAATACCCGTGTAGGCTATCCTGTAGATTTCATCTCCAACGCACAGGTACCAGGTATCGGCGGAATCCCTAAGGTTGTTATCTTCCTGACCGCTGACGCATTCGGCGTACTTCCTCCAATCGCAAGACTGGATCAGGATGCCGCTATGTACCACTTTGTAACAGGATTTACCTCCAAACTGGCAGGAACAGAGCGTGGAATCACAGAACCACAGCCGACATTCTCTACTTTATTCGGTGAACCATTCATGCCAATGGATCCTTCCGTATACGCTAACATGCTGGGTGAAAGAATCCAGAAATACAACACTAAAGTATATCTGGTAAATACCGGCTGGACAGGCGGCCCTTACGGAGTCGGAAGCCGTATGAAACTGAAATATACCCGTGCTATGGTAACAGCTGCCTTAAACGGAAGCTTTGATAACGTAGAATACAAACACGACGATATCTTCAATCTTGATATCCCACAGAGCTGCCCGGATGTTCCATCTGAGATCATGAACCCTCGTGATACATGGGCAGACAAAGATGCTTACGATGCACAGGCTAAGAAACTGGCTAAGATGTTCCAGGATAACTTCGAGAAGAAATACCCGAACATGCCTGAAAACATCAAAGCAGCAGGCCCAAAAGCTGAGTAATGCCAATTTCTGAAATAACGTTTCCTATGAAGTAAAAAACCTCCGGGCGGAGCACTGAGTCTCTGTCCGGAGGTTTTATAATCCATTTTAATCCATTCATGTCATAAAATTTTAGCTTACGACACTTTAATTAAAAAATCCAGCAGTATAAAAACATTCAATGAGAATTACAATGACCAGAAGCTTCGTGTACAGATCATTGGCCTTAAACTCATACTCCGGATTCTTTCTTTTATAAAAGAACACAATACCGATCAAAACCAGAAGCACCACCACAGACACCACGAACAGCGGCACCGTAAACGCTATGATTCCCAGGTCCGTCAGCAGAAACTCCAGTACCAGGATCGGCGCCACCACATAGTAAAGCGCGATATTGATCTTGTCCATCATTTTATCATTCATAAATTTTTCCTCGATTCTTTTTATTATCCAATTGTATCATATAAATCAGGGAATATCCAGCAGAGACCACTGCAGACACCGGTTGGGAAAGCAGGAGGGCAGAAAAGTATTGCTTTTCAAAGTGTTATTTTAGCCACGAAAACAGGGCCGCTGCCAAACACGTACTGTATAAGATATTATGATCCTAAATCTATAATATCTGTACAATCAGCATGTTCTGCAACGACCCCATATGTAGACGTCATGTGTAAACGAAAGATTCAAATTAGAATCTCATGTGCAGACGAAATATCTAAACCAGAATCTCATGCGTAAACGAATATCTAAACTAGAATCTCAGTGTTCTGTAGAAATATACAGATCCCTGATAGTAGTTACCACAGGTGATATTCTTCTTGGTGTTTACCTGAATTCTCAGATAATATGTCTTTCCAATCTTAAATGCTTTCTTCTTGAACTTGGTCAGCTTAAGTTTTTTGCCTGGTTTTAAATTCTTAACCTTTTTAAATCCGCCTGTGGACTTCTTGGACATATAGATGGTGTAATTCTTTACGCCGTTAATCTTAGGAACCTTGATCGTGCAGGCCTTCTGATTCTTCACGCCCTTAAACTTAAACTTGTTGTTCATGGCAGTAGTAAAAGCCTTCGGCTCTGACCATGCGGAAGTAGCAGTACCATTTAATCCAGAAACCTTCTGAACTCTATAATAATACACTGTATTTTTAGACAATCCAGTAAATCTGGCATATGATGTAGTATCATCAACTGCGATCAATCTATCATTCGCATCAAATAATCCGACCCTGTTCCATCCATCACCATATTGATAATTTACAGAAATGCCAGCTGTTGATTTATCCTCACTAATATAAGATACACCAAAATCTGGAAGATTCATTGTCTGAACCTGACCATCAGCGCTTCCAATCTGCATTTCCACGTCCGCTGCGTTCACCTTTGCTCCCAGGGCAAATACCATGCACATAGCAAAAGCCGCAGCAAATAATCCCAATGACTTTCTTAATTTTTTCATAGCATTACTCCTTTTTGTTATTTGAAGAATTGTGAATCTCCTGACATTAGAATATCATATAAAACTTCCCATGGCAACAACTATTTTTTCGTTAATTATTCACAAAAAAGTCATAAAATAATCACATTTCTGTATTAGCAGCCACGCCAAAGATCTGTTAGATTTTTGCCTTTAATATTTCATGATTCTGTGGCGAGAGTACGCACAGCCTCAATCCCCTGCCGGATTTCCTCCATGGTGTTAAAGTGAGAGAAACTGAACCGAACGGCTCCCTGCTTTTTTGTTCCAAGGGCCTCATGCATCAGAGGCGCACAGTGGGCGCCTGCCCGGGTGGCAATATGAAAACGTGTCAGAAGTTCATCGCTGACCTGCCCGGAATCATAGTCACCGATATTTAAGGTGATAATGGGTGCCCTCCGGCCGGAATCAAAATCCCCATACACCTTTACCGACGGAATCGTTCGTACTCCCTCATAAAAAGTCCGCATCAACAGGTATTCTTTCTCATACAGCTTTTCTGTTCCCTGGTCCTTCAGATATGTCAGCGCTGCATGGAGTCCTGCTATCCCATGAGAATTCAGAGTTCCCGCCTCAAGGGCTGTGGGAAGTCCCGACGGATGCGTTTTGCTGTAAGAGTGTACGCCGCTGCCTCCCACCATGAGCGGGCGGATACTCACCCCTTCTTTTATGAGGAGTCCCCCGGTACCCTGAGGCCCCATCAGACCTTTATGACCAGTGAAACACAGGACAGAAATGCCCATTTTCTGCATGTCAATAGGCAGCACGCCGGCCGTCTGCGAAGCGTCCACCACCAGACAGAGCCCGTGCCGATGACAGATTTCTCCTATACGGACAAGGTCCAGTACATTTCCTGTGAGATTAGAAGCATGGGTACAGACGACAGCCCTGGTGGATGGCCGGATATTTTTTTCGAAATCGTCATAATCAATATTTCCTCTGGTATCTGCCGGGATTATGGTCAGCGCGACGCCCCTGGTTTCCATGAGATACAATGGCCGCAGCACAGAATTATGTTCCAGAGCAGTGGTAATGACATGATCGCCGGGAGCAAATAATCCCTGAATGACTGTATTCAAAGCCATAGTGGAATTCATTGCAAAGACAGTGCGCTCCGGGCTGTCTCCATGGAACATTTCGCACAACATACTCCTGGTTTCATATAGAATTCTCATGCTGGACAAGGCCGCGTCATGAGC
The DNA here is from genome assembly GCF_002161065.1 of Eubacterium sp. An11. Taxonomy (GTDB): domain Bacteria; phylum Bacillota; class Clostridia; order Lachnospirales; family Lachnospiraceae; genus Anaerobutyricum; species Anaerobutyricum faecale. The sequence continues at coordinate 18,367 of NZ_NFLV01000018.1, forward strand.
GCCTCTGGAGGCATTACCCATGGTAAGAATCGCATCTTTTACTGCTTCCGCCACCTGCGGCGGCTTTTGTAACGTCGTCGCCGCATTATCAAAATATATCATAACTCTCTCCTTACTCCGTTTTTTCAGACAGCCTGCATTTCAACGGTGCAGACTGTATTTTCTGCTGTATCAGTAAAATTTGATACAATTATAACATTTCCCCGGGACAGTCATACGCAAATTCTACGGATTCCCGTTAAAGAATTTATAGATTATCTCAATAATTTGTAGTAGGATTAAGATAAATCTATAAATCACAGGAAGAGGCGTACTTATGGAATTTAAACAGCTTGAAGCATTTGTGGCTGTTGTGGAATGGAACAGCTTTTCCGAAGCGGCTAAACATATTTATCTCACCCAGCCTACCATCAGCTCACACATCCGCTCTCTGGAAACAGAATTAAATACCACCCTCCTCAACCGGACCACCAAACATATGGAGGTCACAGAAGATGGGCAATATTTATATGAAGAGGCGCAGAAATTATTAAAACTTCGCGGCCGGATTTACGAAAAATTCAGTCAGAATCCGGTCAGCACCATCCGGCTCGGCGCTTCCACCATCCCTGCCCTCTATCTTCTGCCGAATGTACTGCCGGTTTTCAGAAAAAAACATCCGATATACCAATTTGAGCTGTGGCAGTCCGACAGCATGGGCGTTCTGGACCGGCTGCAGGAACACCACCTTGATCTTGGCTTCGTGGGAACAAAAGTTAATCTGCCGGACTATACCTTTATCCCCTTTGCCAGAGATGAACTGATCATCGCCGCGCCCGCCAATGATTACTACAGGCAGCTGCAAGAGGAGCATGCCAGTCTGGAACGGCTCATGCAGGAACCGGTGATTCTCAGAGAAAACAGCTCCGGAACCCGAAAAGAAGCCACTTTATTTCTGGAGAGGATGCATATTTCCGTCTCAGAATTAAATGTGGTGGCGCAGATGAACGATCAGGAGATGATAAAATCCTTTATTCGAAAGGGCCTGGGAATCTCCATCATGTCCGGTTTTTCTGTGGCTGAAGAAGAAAAAAACGGCTCCATTCTCGTCTTTCATCTGGGAGAAGCTTCCAGCTGGCGCAATCTGTATATTGTATATGAAAAAAACAAAAAACTACCACAACATATTCAGCAATTCGTTCATACAATCTGCCATATGTTCATGGAGAAACCTTGACTTTTCTACAATTTTTCTTTAAAATAGCCATATAATTGATTATTTTTCAGACATTATGCATAATATATTTATGGAGGAGAAGTATTATGGCAGCAAAAATTTTGATGGTTGGAAGTATTATGATGGATTTAATCTTACAGATGCCGAGGATTCCACACCCCAGTGAAAGTCTTCTTGGCACCTCCTATTCCAATGCTGGCGGCGGCAAGGGAAGCAATTCCGCCGTTGCAGCCGCAAAGGCCGGCGGAGATGTATCCGTCTGCGGTACTCTGGGACAGGACGCCAACGGGGAGGCACTGCTCGGCATGTTAAAAGATGTGGGCATTGATGTATCTAATCTGCGTCTGAAAGAGGGCGCCAACACCGGTATGGCTGTTATCATGCTGGAGGAAAACGGTATGAATCGTCTCGCCATCTACACCGGCGCCAACAATGACACTACACCGGCATCTGTAGAAGAAGCATTTAAAGATAAAGAATACGACGCTTTGATGATGCAGCTGGAGATTCCTCTGGAAAGCAATGTGCGGGCCTTTGAGCTTGCCAAAGAGCGAGGCATGATCACCTGTCTTGACGCCGGCCCTGCGCAGGATTACCCGATTGAAAAGTTCCAGGGTATCACCATTCTCTCTCCAAACGAGACGGAGACAGAAGCCCTCGTCGGTATTCTTCCAAAAGACGATGACACCTGCGTGGCAGCCTGCAAGATTTTGCATGAACGTTCCAATTGTAAATATGTTGTTTTGAAGATGGGCGATAAAGGCTCCTTTATTTACGGAGAAGGCATCTGCCAGATGGTTCCTACCTTTAAAGTTGAAGCCGTGGACCCAACTGCTGCCGGCGACTGCTTCACCGGAGTTCTGGTAAAACAGTATGCCGAGACCGGCGATATTGTCGCTTCCGCCAGATATGCCAGCGCGGCAGCCGCAATTTCCGTACAGCATCTGGGCGCACAGCCATCCCTTCCATCCAAGGATGCCATTGAAGCATTTCTTGCCGAACGGGCATAATTGACCTAATCTAACATACATACTGATTCTGGCTGTCCTTCCACCAAGGGCAGCCTTTTCATTTTTATCAACATCACGAGTGAAAATATGCTGCTTCCGCATGTCTGTCTGTCAAATATGCAGTATTCATGCGCCTGGGACTTGTATTCACCTTGAAAAAATGGTAAGATAACCTGATTAGTTTTTTAGAAAGGAATGGCTTTCCCATGAGAAACGATGAAAAAATAGATATCCAGCTCAATGAAGTTTCCGATGAGAACCTGAGTGCGGAAGAGATTGCGCAGCAGCATTACAACACAGCGCTCAGATATATCAATATTGCCGAACACATGAAACAGTTTGAGGAGCAGGATAAATATTATCACCGGGCAATCAAATATCTTCGTCTTGCCCGTCCATATATGGAAGTTCGTCCATTGCTCCGTGATCTGCGCAAAAAGAAATACACTGCCCGGGCAGAGGGAAAGATTGCCCTCTACGAGGAAGCCTGTCAGATTCGTGACAGGGCTAAAACACCGAACGATTACTATTCCGCCCAGACAGTTTTTGAAAGAATTCACCGTCACGAGCTCAAACATAAAATTCCGGAACGAAAAGTTTCCCCTGAATTATACGAACGCCTCTGTCAATGCACAGACTCCGAACAGCAGGCCGCTGCCTGCGGAGAGATGGCCGCAAAAAAAGCGGCGGAAATGAAACGGCACAGTCTCTTTGTGAGCATTTGTTTTATCGCCGTTATCATCGCACTCCTGGCTTTCTCCAGGACTACCGCCTTCTATCAATGCGCGGGAGCAGCTCTCTCTTTCATCGGAGATCACGACACCTCATGGCACGCTTACAATGTAGTTTATGAGCGTACCGGCGATGCCGGCGCCTATGAGAAATATCAGGAACAGCGATATCAGGCTGCTCTGGCTGCCGAAGACAGCGATGACGCCGACACCCTTAACACGGCCTACGCGGATTTTTACACCCTCGCCAGAGACAACTATAAAGACAGCGCGCAGCATCTCATCGCCATGGAAAAAGACAATATCCGCCAGACAGAGCTGGGAGACATCGTCATGTTTGCCAATCTGGAATGGCGTGTACTGGAAAAACAGGATGACCAGGCGTTGCTGATCAAAGATAAATCCATCAGCGATATTCCGTTCAGGACTGTGAATACCGCGGACGCAAAAAAAGAGGAAAATGACTCCTCCACATGGGAGAATTCTTCCGCCAGAAGCTGGCTCAACAGCACCTTCCTGGATGAGAACTTCTGCCAGACAGAGATCGATGCATTGAAGGAAACCAAAGTTACCGCAGAACACAATCCGGTATACGGCACGAATGCCGGCCATGACACCACCGACAAGGTTTATCTGTTAAGCTCCAGCGAAGCTTCCCGCTACCATGACATTCTCCACGGTACGGAGACCTGCTGGTGGCTGCGCACACCGGGCGCATACGAAGGCTCCATGAGCTTCGTCTACCCGGACAAGACTGTGATGAATTACGGATATGACTCCACCGACGATACCTTCACCATCAAGCCGGTAATGTGGGTGGATATCACGGAATAATAACTGAATAATATCAGATAAAGATGAAAACTGGCAGGACGCGTATGAATGCTCCTGCCAGTTTTATATGTCATCATAAACATTTCTTATTCGGAAAATAAACTATCCTAGAACAGCCCCGTAATCTTTCCGTCGTCGTCCACGTCGATGCCGAAGGCTGCTGGCTTCTTCGGCAGACCAGGCATGGTCATGATAGCTCCTGTGAGGGCTACCACAAATCCGGCGCCGGCGTTGACAAATACGTCGCGGACGTTGATGTTGAAGCCTTCCGGACGTCCCAGTTTGGTCTGATCGTCGGACAGAGAATACTGGGTCTTTGCCATGCAGACCGGAAGGTTGCCAAATCCAAGATCTGTCAGCTTGTCAAGCATCTTGGATGCGGCCGGATCGAAATTGACGCCATCTGCTCCGTAGATTTCTTTGGCGATGGTGTTGATTTTCTCCTTTAACGGCATCTCATCCGGATACAGTACATGGAAGTTGCTCTCTTTATTCTCCAGGGTGTTCAGCACTTTTTCTGCCAGAGCGATTCCGCCCTCACCGCCTTTTGCCCAAACTTCGGACAGGGCAAATTCACAGCCTCTCTCCTCACAGAAATTACGGATATACTCGTATTCTGCCTGGGTATCGGTGATAAAGGAGTTCAGAGTTACCACGATCGGTACACCGAACTTCTGCAGGTTCTCAATGTGTTTCTCCAGATTGCAGATACCCTTTGCCAGAGCGTCCAGGTTTTCGGTGGAAAGCTGATCCTTCGGCACGCCGCCGTTATATTTCAATGCGCGGACTGTGGCAACCAGAACAACGGCGTCCGGTTTCAGATCTGCCATCCGGCACTTGATATCCATGAACTTCTCTGCGCCCAGGTCTGCGCCGAAACCTGCCTCTGTGATAACGATATCCGCAAGCTTTAATGCGCTCTTTGTAGCACGGACACTGTTACAGCCGTGAGCGATATTGGCAAACGGTCCGCCATGGACGATGGCTCCGGTATTCTCCAGAGTCTGGATAAGGTTTGGTTTGATGGCATCTTTTAAGAGTGCTGCCATGGCTCCCACAGCTTTAAGCTGTCCGGCAGTTACCGGGTTGCCGTCCAGATCATAAGCCACGATGATCTTGGAGAGACGCTCCTTCAAATCAGCCATATTTTCTGCCAGACAGAGGATTGCCATAATCTCTGTGGCAACTGTGATCACGAAATGATCCTCTCTCACGAAACCGTCCGCTTTCTTTCCGAGACCAATAACAATGTTACGAAGAGCACGGTCATTCATGTCAAGACAACGTTTCCAGATAACCTGTCTTGTATCAATGCGAAGCTCGTTGCCCTGCTGAATATGATTATCCAGCATAGCTGCCAGCAGGTTGTTGGCGGAAGTGATAGCGTGGAAGTCTCCTGTGAAATGCAGATTCAGATCTTCCATCGGAACAACCTGCGCATATCCTCCGCCGGCAGCGCCGCCCTTGATACCGAAACAAGGCCCCAGAGATGGTTCACGAAGAGCCAGGAGACATTTCTTGTCAAGCTTTGCGAGAGCCTGTGCCAGACCGATGCTGGTGGTTGTCTTTCCCTCTCCTGCCGGAGTCGGATTAATAGCGGTCACGAGCACCAGCTTGCCGTCCGGACGGTTCTCAATCTCTTTTAACAGCTCATCGGAAAACTTTGCTTTATATTTTCCGTATAATTCCAAATCGTCCTCACCAATGCCATACTTGGCTGCCACATCGCGGATTGGCAGCATGTTTGCTTCCTGTGCAATCTGAATATCTGTCTTCATAAATACTTTCCTTTCTTTTTTATCTTTACATCAACGGTTTTCTCATAGAAATCAGCTTACCAAATAAGAAAGAATCCTGCAAAGTAGGATTCTCCGCCTGCGGTGGGTCGCGAAAGCGGCATCTTCCTATCCGCCGCAGTGCGATCCTCGCGGAGCGTTTTTTATTTCATGGGAATGCAATTTCCTATGAAATAAGAAAAGGGCAACTTCAAGAAGAAGCTGCCCAGACGGTCGGCTGATAACAGACAGCGAAAAAGCGCTGTCTCTCCGGCCACACTGTGTAAACTCACATATCCGTCAGCGGCCGGATCATCTGTCACTGCAAATGGTGACAAACATACCATTATGATATCTTGTCAGAAAAACTTCCGTCTTCCCGGCAAATTCTTAAAATCATCTATATAATTGCATATTTGAAAATCTTTGTCAACACAAAAAATTCAGCTGGAATGCTAAAATTTTCGGATATGTCAAAATTGCTGCCGGGAACATTCCGTTCTTTATTTCACCAGATATCTTCCTGTATTTTCAGCTGTATTCTCATAAAACTTTAAGTTCAGCTGTTTTGCTCTTTTTTCCAGAGAACGGATTTTCTTCATACATTTTTTATAAGAAACTTTTTTGCCATTTACTTTCATATCAGAATAGTAAACGTCGTAACCCATATCGGCGTTATATTTTTTTACGGTTTTCCCTTTCGCGGAGGCTGGCGTATCTGAAATCTGATATTTCGCCAGGGTAATCTTTTTCCCGTTTTTGCCCAGACGATAGTAGGAATTCTGTATAACACCCGTATTGGCATAAGAATCCACAAAGAAATTCTTATTTTTATAAATGTAAACATTGGTAAAATGTCCCAGAGACTTTACTCTTCCTTTTTTATATGTATAGATTCGATGCCATCCGTCCATATGGGACGCCTGCACATATCGTACAATTAATTCTTTCACTCCGTCCTTATTGATATCTGCGGCAGCAAATAACACATCAGAAGAAGGGATGCTTGTCCATTCTGACCACTGGATCTGATCCTGCGACAAAAACTGATGGTAGGCTGTCATGGCTTTTTTGTTCTTTTTGGCTGATGCCGCATTGGTCTGCATCGGCAGCAGCAGAGTCAGCACACACAAAGCGCACAACATAGCTATTACATTTCTTTTTTTCATATCATTCTCTCCTTTTGCCTTTTTTCTATAAGTATACTCTGCCAGAAATGGAATGTCGACTTTATTTTTTATATGTAAAATAAATAATTTTTATATTATAATAGATTATATATATTACTCAGGAGGTATCCATGAATCTGTATCATCTTCGATATTTTATTGAGCTGGTCCACACCAGACATTACACAAAAGCCGCCGCAAAGCTGGGCATCACCCAGCCAAGCTTAAGCCACGCCATCTCGCAACTGGAAAGCGAACTGGGCGTCCCTCTTTTTGAACGAAACGGACGCAACACCACCCTCACCTGTTTCGGAGAAGAGTTTCTCTCTTATGCAGAAAATTCCCTGAACATCCTCGACAACGGCATTGACTCCCTGAAACACAGCGCCCGGGGAAACGGTCTCATTCGCCTTGGCTTCCTGCGCCCTCTGGGAGTGGAATTCATTCCAACTCTGGCTGCCGGATTCTTACAGCAGCACCCTGAGCTGGATATTCATTTTATTTTCCGTACCGGTTCCACTTCTTTCCTGCTGGACGGTCTTATCGCCAAGGATTACGATCTGATTTTCAGCTCTCAGATTCCTGAGGAATACCAGCAGTATCATCTGACCAAAACGCCTGTGGCCTATCAGGATCTGGTGGTCATCGTACCGAAAAATCATCCTCTGGCAGACAGACAATCCGTATCTCTCGGGGAAACTCTGCCTTATCCTTATATTTACTTTGCAAAGGGAGCCGGCATCCGCAATGATATTAATGAACTTTTTCAAATCCTCGGCAGCCGTCCGTCCATCGCCTACGAGGTGGAAGAAGACCAGGTGATCGCCGGCCTGGTGGCCCGGAACTTCGGCATCGCCATCGTTCCTTATATGGATCTGCTGCGTCGGCTGGATGTGCAGATTTTAACCATCGAAAAACCCGCCTACAAGCGGGAAATCTTTATGGTCAGCAGTCAAAACACTTATCTTACCCCATCCGTTCAGTTATTCCAGAAATATGTATATGAACAGGATTTCCCCGGAAAAGGAAAAAAGAAAATCGTTTTATGAGATAAGGGGCTGTTTTATAACAGTCTCTTTACATTTCTTTTGCTCAAATTTCACAAATATCGCACATAACGTCTGGTTTTGCCAACATTAAACCATGTACCAATTCCACTTTCCCCTCTATAATATCAGAAAAAGAAAGGAGATGAACAAAATGATTGCACAATTACCTCCTATGGGATGGAATTCATGGAATACTTTTGGGAAAGACATATCAGAAGAGTTATTATTTCAAATTACAGATACAATTATTGAGGAGGGATACCGTGAAGCCGGCTATGAATACGTCATTGTGGACGACTGCTGGGCTCTGAAAGAGAGAGACCCGGAAGGTAATCTGGTCCCGGATCCTGAAAAATTTCCTCACGGTATGAAAGCTGTAGCCGATTATATTCACAGCAAAGGGCTGAAATTCGGTATTTATTCCTGTGCAGGTATTCTGACCTGTGCCGGCTATCCGTCCAGCTACGACCACGAATATCAGGACGCCAGACAATTTGCCCGGTGGGGTGTTGACTACCTGAAATATGATTTTTGTAATTTTCCGGACAACGCCGACTGCAAAAACCGTTATCTCACCATGAGTATGGCTTTAAAGGCCAGCGGCAGAGAAATTCTGTTCGCCGCCTGCAACTGGGGCACCGAAGATTCCTGGAACTGGATGCGTTCCATCGGCGCTCACACCTATCGTTCCACAGGAGATATTTTTGACAATTATCAATCCTTTATACGGATTTTTCAGTCACAGCTGCCTCATTTCAGTCAGTCCGCTCCTTTCTGTTTCAACGATATCGATATGCTGACTGTCGGCATGTATAACAAAGGAAATGTGGCCATAGGCAAAGCCTGTACCGACAACGAGTACCGGATGCAGTTTTCCCTCTGGTGCCTGGCAGGTTCCCCTCTGATTATTGGAGCAAATATCCTCGAACTGAATCCTGCCATGAAAGAACTTCTTCTCAACAAAAGGCTGATCGCCATTGATCAGGATCCGGAATGCCGTCCTCCTTATCTGGTGTCTCAGAGAAGCGTAAAAATTCCGGAAGAAGACAGAGAAAACGCCATTGAGCCGCTCCGCTGCATTAAAGATCAGCTTTACATTTTCCTTAAGATTCTTTCTGACAATACATTTGTTGTTGCTTATTACAATCTGTTTGAGCAGGAACAGGAAATGCTCTTCTCTTTCGCAGACGCCGGCATCCCTTATGCCAGCGGATACGGATTTACCATGGAAGATGCATTTACCGGGGAATCCATCGGTGTCGTGCGGGATTATCAGAGAGTGACGGTTCCAGGTCACGACTGCAAACTTTATATCTGTAAGCTGGTGGACTGCAATGCGTGATACTTCTCTGATCTATGCCCCAAAAAAAGCCAAAACGGCTACTTCCGACTCTGATAAGACAGAATCACCTGCCGCCGGCTCTGTGTGTACCAGATGTGGGACTTCTCTCTCCCATGACGAAATTGCCCTGACAAAAAAGCTTGTCAACCGCGGCACCACCCGGTACTACTGCCTTTCCTGTCTGGCCGCTGCCTTTGAAGTAAGCGAACAGGATCTGCAGAATAAAATTCGGTTTTTTAAGAGGATCGGATGTACTTTGTTTCATCCGGATTCTTATGAATAAACATTTACTATAATTTTTCAAAATGAAGGAGGAAAAACTATGAAGAAACTATTCAAAAAAGCTGCTGTCATTGGTATGGCCGGAATTCTCACACTTTCCGCAGCCGCCTGTGGTTCCAGTGACGAAAGCGCCAATGACGGAAAAGTTGCCATCACTATTTTCAATTCCAAAACGGAAATTCAGGAATATCTGGAAGAAGCGGCAGCAACTTACGGCGAGCAGAATAACGTGGATATTGAAGTATATTACTCCAATGATACCGTTGCAGCTCATCTCTCATCCAAATATGCGGCTTCCGATCCTTACACTATCGCCATGACCGATGCTAAAGATATCTATAATCTTGCATCTGAATACTGCACAGATTTAAGTGATCAGCCTTGGGTGAGCGATACTGATTACGCCATCTCCGTGGACGGAAAAGTTGTTGGCTTCCCGGTATGTGTGGAAGCAAGAGGTCTTCTCTACAACGCGGACGCCATCGAAGCTGTCACCGGAGAACCTTTTGATCCGTCAACTATCCAGACTCTGGATGATCTGACTGCCATGTGCGACAGACTGGTTGCCGGCGGTATGGAAGCTCCAACAGCCATCTTAAAACCTGACTGGTCCCTGGGCGCTCATTATATCCAGCAGGTATATGAAGAGAGAGAAGATGTGGACGGTTTTGTAAACTCCCTCTTTGAAGGAACCGCAGATCTGGCCAATGACGCCAAATACAACGCTATCATGGATACATTTGATGTTCTGAAAAAATATAACAAATTCAAAGACATGGCAGTATCTGTAGAAGACGAGCAGGTACATCAGGCACTGTCCGAAGGTGAAGTTGCCTTCCAGTTCGGCGGTTCCTGGGAATGGAACGATATCATCGACTATGATTACACAGGAAATGTAGGCATCATGCCTCTTCCTCAGGATATCCAGGATGCTTACACCGGATGTATCGTGGGCGGCGGTTCCAAATTCTTCTATATCGACAGCAGTGAATACACCACAGACGAACAGAGAGAAGCTGCCAAAGGTTTCCTGAACTGGATTGTTGACTCAGACGAAGGAAAAACATTAATTTCTGACACATGCGGTATGGTATCTCCGTTCAAGAGCAACACTGTACCATGTACCAACGCTCTGGGCGCCATGGTAAAAGAGTACGCAGACGCAGGTAAAATGGTTCCGAACTATGACTTCGACCCGGACGATCATTTATCCGTTGTGGGCGCACATATGCAGGAATACCTTGCCGATAAGATTGACCGCACTCAGCTGGCTACTGATATCGAGGAGTATTGGAAAAACGCCACTCCAATTGCTCATTGATATAAATTATCCTTCTCTAAAAAATGAAAGAGCCGGGCATTCCAATGCCTTCCGCCTTTCAAATGAAATACAGACATGACTGTCTGTTTCATCAAAAACGGCTGTCCGATATGATTCGGGCAGCCGTTTTGTCTTACTCATTTGATTTCCCTTTATATACTACATTCCTTTTTCCTTCATCTTCTCTCTGTATTTTCTCGGACTGAGCCCGAATTTATTTTTAAATGTTTTGGAAAATGTAAGCGGATTCTCATATCCCACCTTCTCCGATATGGCCTGCACAGACAGACTGGTGGTCCGCAGCAGCCGGCTTCCCTGCTCCATGCGGTAATTTAACAGATACTCCTGAGGAGAAATATTCAGCTTTTCCTTGAAAATGTGCGTCAGATAATATCGGGAAATTCCGATAAAAGAAGCCACCTCGCTGATGCGGGTATTCGAATAATGCTCATGCATGTATTCCAAAGCCGTATTTACATAAATCTCCGGGGAATAATCATAAACCTCCGTCTTATCTTTATCATCCCTGTTCTCATACTGGGATTCTACCAAAAGAGCGATAATCTCATAAAGCAGAGATGTACGGATAAGCTCGTTGGCCACCGTCAGCTCATGATGATTAAGAATCTTTTCCGTAATCTCCAGAAAACGCTCCGGCTCAATATAAGTTTCTCTCACCGGACACTCCTTGGTAAGCCCCGCCTTTTCCAGAAAATATCCCGCTCTCGTTCCTCCGAATGACACCCAGGTATAATGCCACGGATCTTCCGGGTCCGAATAATAATACGTTTCAATATCCGGCGGAATCACAAAAATCTGTCCTCTCCGCAGCTGATAGGACTTCCCGCCGATTTCCAGCGTTCCCTTCCCATGCAGAACAAAATGTACATGATAATCCTCCCGCACCGAAGGCCCGTAAGATTTATCCGGCTTGCATCGTTCTATACCGCATACCGTCAGACACAGTTCCTCATTAGCCTTGATCTCACTGCCCAGCCAGCGGAAATTCGCGTCGATCCTGTAATTTTTATCTACCTCCATACTTTATCCCCTTCCCCGTCAGTTCATATCATTATTTTATGTTTCTGTCTGTCCCATTTTTTATGTTCCTTTTATGACTTTTTCACTAAAATCATTTTACCAAAAAACAGACTTTTTTGCCTGTACATTTTTATTTTTCAATATATGTAAATCTGAAAAAACAGTTGACTTATGTCCGAAATCGTATATAATAAGGATGTACGAAATCATACATTAATTAAAAAGGGGTTGACTTATGCACTATTTGAAAGCAAATCAATATACATATCTTGCCGGCGAAATCAATGCACTCTATCATGAGGCCGCCGTCAAAACGGGTGTCTCTGACAGCGTGCAGAACATTTTATATGTCATTTGTGAAAAGGGGGACCGCTGCCTGCAGAGTGAGATCAGCAGACTGACAGGCATCAGCCGGCAAACCATCAATTCCGCCATTCACAAGTTGGAAAAAGAAGGAATCATAAGACTGGAACAGGGCAAGGGGAGAAATACGATTGTCTGTCTGACCGAAGAGGGCAAAAACTACGCCCGCCGTAAAATTTACCCGCTGTTTGAAATCGAAAATAAAATCTGGGCAGATTGGACGGAAGAAGAACAGCAGCAATATTTGCTCCTCACCCAAAAGTATCGGGACGGACTGAAAAAATATATGGAAACCGCTTTTTAATGCAACAATACCGCCCCACAAAATGTGGCGGCCAGCGGCATTTTTCCTTGGCGGCTTTTCTCCTTGGAAACGTATTCTGGAAATGTATTTTCAGGCGCCGTCCCTTCAGGGAGGTAAAAAATGAACAGAGAAAATAAAAGAAAACCATATCAGAAAGGCTACTATAAAACACATCCATGCAATGACAGTTTTACCTGCAAGGTCTGCGGACGCCCGGTCGTATCTGCCGATTCCGGCAGCAATCACCGCAATCACTGTCCCAACTGTCTCTCAAGCCTGCATCTGGACATTGAGCCGGGCGACCGGGAATCCGACTGCGGCGGCATCATGGAACCGGTGGGCGTCTGGGTCAGAAACAAGGGAGAATGGGCAATCATCCACCGCTGCAAACGCTGCGGACATTTGAGTTCCAACCGGGTCGCCGCGGACGACAATCCCATGAAACTTATGTCTATCGCCATGCGGCCACTGTCCAGACCACCGTTTCCTCTGGAACGCATCGAGGAAATGACCGCGTTGATGGGCGGAGACGGCTGTCTCTATAACACAAAGTAGGTACAATTGCTATAATATAGACATAATTTATAATTTCATAAAAAATATTCATTAGAATTATATCCTTCCCGGTGGTACAGTTATACCGTAAAATCATATCAAACCGTGCATTTACACTGCACGGCAATGGCAATATATCTTATCACCAGGAGGGATTTTTTATGTCTACAACCGATACTCCTTATACATTCCGCGGAGAGCTGGCGCTGGTTCTCGCCGTCATCATCAACAGTTTCGGCGTGGTGCTGATGCTTCACTCCGGTTCCGGCATCTCCGCCATTTCAAGTGTTCCCTACGCTTTTTCAGAGGTGTTCCCCATACTGACACTGGGTACCTGGACATACATTTTCCAGGGACTGCTCATCGCTGTCCTCATGATCATGAGAAAACGTTTTGTCGTTTCTTATCTGTTCAGCTTTGTAGTGGGATTTTTCTTTGGCATCATGATCGATGTACATGAAATGTGGGTTACTCTTCTGCCGACAACACTGCCGCTGCGGATTCTGTATTTTATCGTCAGCTATCTTGTGATTTCTTTCGGCATCGCCATTTCAAACCGCTGTCAGATGCCGATTATCCCGACGGATCTTTTCCCACGGGAATTTTCCGAGATAACCAGCATCCGTTATTCCAGAGTCAAGATTTCCTTCGATGTTATCTGTCTGCTGGTCACCGCCTGCATGACATTTTTCTGTCTGGGACATCTGAAAGGCCTCGGCATCGGCACCATCTTCGCCGCCTTTACCATGGGAAAATGTATCGGAATCATGGGTGAAAAAATGGACAAAAAAGTCGCTTTCACGTCTTTTTTGTCCACACATAAACTAGCGTAATTAACCAATGGCCGCTTCAATCTTAGCGATGGCTGCCTCAATCCGGGAGAGGGTCTCATCCTTGCCGATGACTTCCATAATCTCGGTGGCGCCGCCCGGCGTCATCTGCTTGCCGGACACAGCGGTACGAACCGGCCACATCACAAATCCGTTCTTATATTCATGGTCTGCGGCAAACTGACGAAGAGTCTGATAAAGAGCATCGTTGGAGTAATCTTCCTGCTCTTTCAGAACCGGAAGAAGTTCTTTTAACACTACCAGTGACTTCTCCGGTGTCGTCTTGTTCTTTTTGTGCGTGTACATAGCCACATCATATTCCGGCACCTGCTCGAAGAAATCCACCATCTCATAGATATCCGGGAAAATCTCGATTCTCGTCTTTACCAGAGCAGCAATCTTCTTTAAATCATAATCCTTTGTGATAGCTTTTTTCAGATACGGTTCTGCCATTTCATAGAACTTATCAAAATCCATGGCTTTCAGGTATTCGCCGTTCATCCATTTGAGCTTCGTCATATCAAAGACCGCCGGAGACTTACTGATATGATGATAATCAAAGGCTTCCACCAGCTCATCCAGCGAAAAGATCTCTCTGTTATCAGACGGGCTCCATCCAAGAAGAGCCACAAAGTTTACAACGGCCTCAGAAACAAATCCCTGCTCGATCAGATCCTCGTAGGAGGAATGTCCGGAACGTTTGGAGAGCTTCTGATGTTCCTCATTGGTGATCAGCGGACAGTGAATGTATTTCGGTTCTTCCCAGCCGAAAGCCTGATACAGACGGGTATACTTCGGTGCAGAAGACAGATATTCATTTCCTCTTACCACATGAGTAATTCCCATCAGATGATCGTCCACTACATTGGCAAAATTGTAGGTCGGATATCCGTCGGATTTAATGAGAATCATATCGTCCAGCTCTTCATTTGGCTGAGAAATATCTCCATAAATCTCATCATGGAAGCATGTCACACCTTCATTTGGAATATTGGCACGAATGACAAACGGCTTGCCGGCTGCCAGGTTCGCCTCAATCTCTTCTTTGGACAGATGCAGACAGTGCTTATCGTAAGTACTGATCTCCTTGCCTCCCACTACTCTTTTCAGAGAATCCAGACGTTCCTGATCACAGAAACAGTAGTATGCTTCACCTTTGTCAATGAGTTCTTTGGCATATTTCATATAGAGACCGGAAGCACAGCGCTCACTCTGAACATAAGGGCCACATCCGCCGTCCTTGTCCGGACCTTCATCATGCTTCAGTCCCGTGTCTTCCAACGTACGGTAAATAATAGGAAGAGCTTCATCCATAAATCTCTCCTGATCCGTGTCTTCAATCCTCAAAATAAAATCTCCGCCCTCATGTTTCGCAATGAGATATGCATATAACGCAGTACGCAGATTACCCACATGCATTCTTCCCGTCGGGCTCGGAGCAAATCTTGTTCTGATCTTGCTCATATTTTCTTCCTCTCTTTCCAAATGTATTGTCGGACCGGGGTTTCTTTCCCGGTAAATGTACTGTATCGCCAGGGGCTTTTCCCCACGGCAGCTGTTACGCCCATATCACAGGGACATTCTCCCCGGTATTATAGTATAAAACCCTGGCGGAAACAAGCCATATTCTAAATTCCAGCGATGATTCCTCTTACAAAAACATAACAACAAAGTAAAAAATCTGAAAGATGCCTTCCGGGAAAAAATTGCGCAAAACCTCATTTTATGCTAGTGTAGTGGCAGGCTATGAGACACACGCCGCTTTCCGCGGCCTCAAATACACAAAGGAGGACATTTATGTTTTCAGATTTCATTACATTTATCACAGAACTGCCCGCTCAGCTCTTACACACAGGTACCTTTCTTCCGGATTCTTTTGAAACCGGAGCCGCCCATCTGGATACCATCAGCAATTATATCGACGGTATCGATACCTCTTACAAGATCATCGCCACCACCGTTTCTCTGATCATCGCTCTTCTGGGCTGCTTTTTCGGCTACAAGCTGTCCAAACTGTTCATGAGCCTCACCGGACTTCTGGTTGGCGCCGTTGCCGGAGGCATGATCGGCGCATCTTTTCTTGATGGTTCCGGAGGCGTCATTGCCGTCTGCGCACTGGTGGGAGCGGTGGTTCTTTCCATCCTTGCCTACCGCATCTATCAGGCCGGCATCTTTCTTCTATGTTTTGGACTGGCTTTCATGGCCGCCGCATCCGTCCTTCCATTCACAGGAGACATTCAGTTCTTCCTGTCCGTGGTAGTCGGATTCATCGTCGGATCCCTGGCGCTCCGCTTCATCCGGCCGGTGATCATCATCACCTCAGCCGTTGTCTGCGGTTCCTCCGCAGCCGGATGTCTGACCGTACTGGGACAGTACATGAACATGGATCTTCTGTCCTCCTATCCGCTGCTGCTGACAGTCTGCATTATCGCTTTAGGCGCACTGGTACAGTTCCTGACCACATCGGGCGGAAAACACAGCCGCTAGGCATCCCGACTGACAGCTGTGGGAATCATCAGATGGCATTTGTCATCCATCCTATCAATCTTCATGTTCCCACAGCACGGTCTTTCCGGCCGCCAGGCTCTTTGGCACATCAATGAGCCTCTGGTTGGAAGACCCCCGGAACAACAGACTGATATCCTTTAACTCTTCTATGAACGGGCCGTCCACCAGCACATCAATGAGCTGTAAGAGCGGCCCTGTATACCGCCACTTCGGCACCATCCGCTCCAGAATATCTTTCTCAAACACATATCCTGTATAACACCAGATGGTCTTGTCCGGAAATCTTCGTTTCACTTCTTTAAGAAACGGCAGCAGTTCCTGCTGGTTCACATATTCCATAGGCTCGCCGCCCAGCACCGTCAGGCCGCTCACATAGGAAGGCTCCAGCCATTTAAAAATCTGCTCCTGAGTCTTCTTCGTAAAAATTTCTCCATATTTAAAATCCCAGGTTTCTTCATTGAAGCATCCCTTGCAGTGATGGGTACAGCCGCTGACAAAGAGAGAAACCCGCACGCCGATGCCATTGGCGATATCGCTTTTTTTAATGTTGCCGTAATACATTTATTTCTTCTCCTTTTCTACTATTTCAAAAACTCCTCCACACTCTCCCGGCTCTTCACTCCCGTGGTCGCCCCGATACTCTGCACACATACCGCCGCACAGGCCATTCCGTACTGGCAGCACTCCCGGAGATTTCCGCCGTGAAGCAGAGCGGAGATAAATCCAGCCACAAAGTTGTCGCCGCCACCCGTAGAATCCACTGCATCCACAGAATAGGCCGGCATGGAAAACTGGCCCTGTCCGCCGCTGACGGTGCAGCCTTTCTCGCCGGTTTTGATGATGACATTTTTTACGCCGAGACTGCGGAAATGTTCCGCCATGGCCATGCATTCCGTCTCTCCGGTGTAATACTCCCCCTCATTTTCATTGGGGAAAATGTAATCGATGAGCGGAAGGATTTCCCGGATATCATCGAGAGCCAGTTTTCGGTAGGTGGGCATCTTCGTGTCTGCGCAGAGGATGGCGCCCTGTGCCTTGGCCGCCCGGGCGAGACGGATGATCGTATCGCTGTTGTCCAGGGGCGCCCGGAACAGGCTGGCAAGAGAGACAACTTTCGCTCCCTTTATGGCATGTTCGGACGGTGCGTAACCGGTGAGCATGGTAGCTTCACTGTTGACGGATATGCGGGTGCCGTCCCGGTTGACCATGAGATTGGCAATGGGTGTGGTGAGGGAATCACTCTGCGTCACATCGCTGACGTCGATGCCGCGGGCCTCCATCTCATGGAGAATCAGATTACCGGCCACATCATTGCCCACGCCGCAGACCAGCTTCACCTGATGCCCCAGCCGCGACAGAATCACCGACTCGTTGAGGGCGTCTCCGCCGGTGTTCAGACTGATTTTTTCCGCCCGGTATACATTTTTCTTGTGGGGCTTTTCTTCCTTACCCCTGGTGATGCAGTCGATGACTGCCTGCCCGATACATACGATTTCTGCCATGTATTCCCTCCTGTTTATTTCTTTCTATTTACTCCATACATTTTCTTTTGCCGACCACGTTCCAAAAAAATCTTTTTGATTTAGTATAGCTTCATATATTGGACCAATAAACAAGGCAATTTGATTTAGTACGGAAATAAAATCCGGTTTTTCAAGTCCCGGTCCTGGATTATAATTATTCCATAACGTTCTCATAAATTCATTTTGATGAAATAATTTTATTTTTTCTAAACTATCTTTTTTATATGTAGTTCCTCTGTGTTTCAAAGTTTCAAAAATAGCCCTGTATAATACCGCTCCATCAAAATCAAATATCTTTGACCAATAGAAAATATCATAAAAATCTTTCATTCTACTGGAAGCTGACATTCGTTTCAAAATAGCATCAAACTTTTCTGCCATCGTACTTTCCAAAGAGTATGTATAAATATCCGGTTCTTTAAAACCTGCCAACCGGGTTGTTACCGTTCTCTTTATCGGTGCAGGTATTATCACATCATCAACTCCAATATCAACAGAAAAAGGAATTATAACATTTTTTATACAAGCTTTCATATTGATTCCTACACCTGAATATTTCTTTTCTGGCGTAATTTCTTTTATCCCAAGAACTTGAATATCTATAAAGTCATTTCCAGTATCCATCTGACATATTTCCTTAATTATTTTTTCCATACCCGAAATATCATTGGATAATTTTCTGAGCATAAAATCAATATCCATAGTAGGTCTGCCCTCAAAATGAGATATTATATATAAAAACATCCCACCTTTTAAAACAAAATTTCCGGCATATCGGGATATTTCCAGTTTACGAAGAAATTCCTCCTGTGCAAACAGTTGGAGACAAGTCTGATAATTAATTCCCGTTTCCCTGGACTGTTTTTTTAATCTGGAAAGAACTGAGGCTCCCATATCTTTAATTTCTTTTACAGCCATATTCCTATCATCCTTCTTGCCTTTTTTTCCACACCCAGTCTTGCCGCATATTCCATTAATCTGGCAGAATCTTTATCCTTATCTCCCACATATCTTTGGATTATAGTATTCAACACCTCTCCATCCATTGTATTGATATGTCTGAGACAATCACAGATAATTCTTTCTCTATCATATATTTTTACAGTTATCCCGTCAATCTTTCCCTCACTCACACCTATTCCTAACCTGTTTGCAGAAATAAAATGCGGTTTTATTTGAGGAAAATCTATTTTAAATTTATTTCTTGCCGATCTATTATCCACTGCGATATGCCATATACCAGGTACACGGTCGGTATATCCATAATACATTGCTGCGGACATATCACAAACAATGGCATCCGGAAATAGTGCACTTATGACTGAAACTTCTGAGAAAGCTTTTTCGTCCTGCCATTGGTAGTAACCATATTTAATCTTCTCTACAAGACCTTCTGCCATCAACTCTTGAAGAATCTGATAGGATACCCCTTCCCTTTTAAGTTCACACGTGCGCATGATTCCTCCGTATTGTTTAAATATTGATTCATAATTCATAAACACACTCCTGCCCACTTCCAAAACAACTTTATACAAATTTTAATCAGTTTTTGTATTAAGTTGTATTATACACAGAAAATGAAAAAAATCAATTCAGAATGATAAAAAATATTTTATTCCGAAAAATAAAAAACCTCCGTACGAATTAAATTCATACGGAGGTATCAAAATTACAGATGCATAACCCTCTCTTTAATCTCCTGGGTTCTTCCCTGGTTCCAGAACTGGGTTCCGATGTAGCCGCAGGTTCTTCTGGCCACGTTCATCTTGTTCTGGTCTTTGTTGCCGCAGTTCGGACATACCCAGATGAGTTTGCCGTGTTCGTCGCTCTCGATCTGGATTTCTCCGTCGTAGCCGCAGACCTGACAGTAATCGCTCTTGGTATTGAGCTCTGCGTACATGATATTGTCATAAATGTGTTTCATGACTGCCAGAACCGCCTCGATGTTGTTCTGCATATTCGGCACTTCCACATAGCTGATAGCTCCTCCCGGGGACAGTTCCTGGAACTGAGCCTCGAAGGACAGCTTGTCAAAGGCGTCGATCGGCTCTGTGACATGTACGTGATAGCTGTTGGTAATATAGTTCTTGTCTGTCACACCCGGAATGATGCCGAAACGCTCCTGCAGGCATTTGGCAAACTTATAAGTGGTGGATTCCAGAGGAGTGCCGTACAGGCTGAAATCGATGTTGCCCTCCTCTCTCCATTTAGCGCAGGCGTCATTCATGTGCTGCATAACCTTGAGGGCAAATTCTTTGCCTTTCGGGTCTGTGTGGCTGACGCCCATCATGTAACGGGTACACTCGCAGAGTCCCGCATAGCCGAGGGAGATGGTGGAATAACCGCCGTAGAGCAGTTTATCAATCTTTTCTCCCTTCTTCAGACGGGCCAGAGCGCCATTCTGCCAGAGGATCGGAGCCACATCGGAAGGAGTACCCTTCAGACGATTATGACGGCACATAAGGGCCTCATGACAGAGTTCCAGACGCTCGTCAAAGATCTCCCAGAATTTATCCATATCTTTTCCGGAGGAGCAGGCCACATCCACCAGATTCAGGGTCACAACGCCCTGGTTGAATCTTCCGTAGAACTTCGGCTTGCCGTTTTCATCTTTATATACAGTCAGGAAGGAACGGCATCCCATACACGGGTAGCAGTTGCCCTGTTTTAACTTCTTCATCATTTTCTCGGAAATGTAATCCGGAACCAGACGTTTTGCCGTACATTTGGCTGCCAGCTTAGTCAGATACCAGTATTTGCTGTCTTCATGGATGTTATCCTCTTCCAGCACGTAAATGAGCTTCGGGAACGCCGGCGTAATATACACGCCCTTTTCATTTTTTACACCAAGAATCCGCTGATTGAGCATTTCCTCAATGATCAGCGCCAAATCGTCCCTTGCCGGTCCTTCTTCCACCTCATCCAGGTACATGAACACCGTCACGAACGGTGCCTGACCGTTGGTGGTCATGAGGGTGATGACCTGATACTGGATCACCTGTACGCCCTGCTTGATCTCTTTGCGGACACGCATCTCGGCGATCTCGTTGATCTTTTCCTCATTAATCGGCATGCCCTCTTCTTCAAACTCTTTCCGCACTTCCTTCCGGAACTTATCCCGGCTGATCTGCACGAACGGAACCAGATGGGAGAGAGTGATGCTCTGGCCGCCGTACTGGGAGCTGGCAATCTGTGCCACACTCTGCGTGGCGATATTGCAGGCGGTGGAGAAACTCTTCGGCTTCTCAATCATCACATCACTGATCACCGTACCGTTCTGCAGCATATCTTCCAGATTCACCAGGCAGCAGTTATGCATGTGCTGGGCAAAATAATCGGAATCATGGAAATGTATGATACCCTGTTCGTGAGCTTCCACGATATGTTCCGGCAGAAGGAAACGTTTTGTGATATCCTTGCTGACCTCTCCGGCCATATAGTCTCTCTGGACACTGTTGACCGTCGGATTCTTATTGGAGTTCTCCTGAATGACCTCTTCATTGTTGCACTCCAGGAGACTTAAAATCTGTTTATCAGTGGAATTGGACTTACGAACCAGCGCCCGCTTATACCGGTAAGTGATATAATTACTTGCCACACGGAACGCTTTCTGATTCATGATCTGATTCTCCACCAGATCCTGTATCTCTTCCACACTCAGCGCACGGCCCATACCCTCACAGATGATTTCCACATTTTTCGCGATTTCCTCAATCTGCTCATCGCTCATCTGATCTTGCAGCACAACACTGTTGTTGGCCTTCTTTACCGCGTTATTGATCTTGCTTCTGTCAAACTCGACTTCCATGCCGCTTCTCTTGATAATCTTCATACTCTCTACCTCGATTTCCTGTCAAATGTTATGTCTATATGGATAATTCCGGTGCTGTGGTTTTGGTTCCAAAAACTTCCGGAAGAGCCTTACCAAACATACTGCCGGAAAAAATTGTCTCTCTCATTTCATGAGCATTGCCATTATAGCACAACAAATCGTGCCATGCAACATATTATTCTACTATATATTGTGTTTCTTGGGGATTCAAAAGAATAAGTTATCAGACATAAAAAGAAGCTGCCACATTCTGCAGCCCACATCTGGATATGATAGCCGACTTTTCCGGCTCTGTCAATATCCAGATGTGAATACATCACTTGTGACAGCTTAATGCTATATTTCCATATTATTTTTTATTATTTTAAACAGATGGATTCCAGCATATTGCCGGAATCCGTTTTTAAACTTCTGCTTATAATTTACCCTCGGACTGCAGATAACCAACAATGGCCTGATAAAGCTCCTGACCATAACGGGTCGCGTTGGCGTTCATCTGTCTGGCTTCCGTAGAATTGCTGATGAAACCATACTCAATGAGGCAGGCTGGCATTTTTGTCCGGTTCAGAACGCTCAGGTCTGTTCTATTCTTGAGGCCTCTGTTGGTAAATCCTGTGGTCGATACCACGGATTTCTGGATATACGTTGCCAGCTCTCTGGAGGTGAGTCCATTTTTCGCTGTCACTGTATTCCGGCTGGAATTATACAGAGTCTCCGTTCCATGAGCCGAAGCCGATGCAGAGTTAATATGGATACTTACAAACAAATCTGCGTCATAGTTGTTAGCCAGATTACTTCTGTCTGTCAGACTTGGATATGTATCCGATGTTCTTGTATAGTACACCTTAAACCGGCTGTCATTATCAAACATTCTCTTGGCGCCCAGAAGAATGGAGAGTGTCATCGTTTTCTCTCTGTAACCATTTCCCGTCGCTCCGGAGTCCATGCCGCCGTGTCCCGCGTCGAGAACCAGGGTGATCTGTCCGTTTTCCGCTGAGGAATTGGAGGAACTGCTGCTTGAGGATGTCGTTGCGGAGTTCACCGCTCCTTTCATCTTGATCACGCCATTTTTCAGCTTATAAGTGATTCCGAGACGGCTGCAGACACTCTTTAAAGGCACTGCCCATTTGGTCTTTCCGCTTGGATAAGTCACCTGCATAGCCGGTGCGCTCATCCGGGATTTCTCACCGTTGACGGTCACATTTCGGCTTCCATTTTTCAATACGATAACATTGGAACGATACTGCATGGTCAGCGTATTGCCGCTGCTTTTTACTGTCACTTTCAGGGAACTTTTCTTGAAAAGCTTATTAACCGGTCCCATGTAGCAGCCATTCTTCAGGAAAATCGGCTGTTTCGCTACCTTGATTTTGCTGTTATTTACGTAAGCATATGTTTTCTTTCCGCCGAATGATTTCGTTTTTCCTTTGTACACCACCGTCACTCTGGAAGATGCATCCACCTGCGCAGCCGGCGCTGTCAGACTGAAACACATAATAATGACCATCAATAAACCTAACCATCGTTTCATCGTTATAAAAATCCCCTTTCCTTGTATTTTTTAAACGTCAAAGCAGTATCCCACGCCATACACAGTCTGTATATAAGGGTATTGCTTTGTAAGCTTCGCTCTCAGTTTCTTTACCAAAGTATCCACACTGCGGTATCCGCCAATGTAATCATATCCCCACACGGAATCCAGGATCTTATCTCTGGATAAAATCATTCCTTTGTGTTTGATAAAGTATTCCATTAAATCGAATTCTTTCGCTGTAACCTTCAGAGCCTTCCCCTCAAGATAAATCTTTCTGCTCTCATAATCAATGGTAATCGCTCCTGCTGTCTCCACAGAAAGCTTTTTCTCCGAAAATCTTCTGAGGATTGCTTCCACATGAGCCTCCAGAAGAGGCAGGGGAACCGGTTCTGCCATGTAATCATCAATCTTCTTGGAATAAGCGTACAGCTGAGTGTCAAGACGGCTGTCCTTTGATATAATGATAATCGCCATATCTGATACGGCCCGGACCTTCTCAATGATATCGTATCCTTTTCGTCCGGAATCATCTATATAAAATACAAATACTTCCGGCTTATGTCTTCCCTTGGAAATGATATCCATCAATTCATCCAAATCCGAACAACTTATGACGCCATATCCGCTTTCCTCAAAGTAAGCTTCCATCTGGCGGCACTCTTCTTCTTTCTGATTAAAAATCATCAGTCTGCTCAGAAGCATCTGCCATCTCCCTTTCCTTTACTTGTTAAAATTATATTACGTAAAAGTGTTCTAAAAATGACTTATTTAAAATTATTGTAACATTTTCTCTCACAAGTGTACAGAATTACCAGAAAAGAAACCGACGATACATGTTATCATTTTACAAAAAATTATTACAAAAAACAAGCCTGCACACATGTTTTGTTTACAATGTACAAAGGCTTTGTAATGAATACAAAGCCTTTCGTAATATCTTATTTATAAAAATTATTAATTTTATAACAAATCTGCGATTTCATAGATCAACTGCTCAGATTTTTCCCATCCAAGACAAGGGTCTGTGATGGATTTACCATAACAGCCTCCGCCAATCTTCTGACATCCATCTTCAATATAACTCTCGATCATTAATCCTTTCACCAGTTTTCTGATGTCTTTTGATATCCGGCAGCTGTGAAGAACCTCTTTGGCAATCCGGATCTGTTCCATATAATTTTTACCGGAATTGGAATGATTGGTATCAATGATGACTGAAGGGTTCTTCAGGTTGGTCTCCTGATATAATTCATAAAGCTGCATCAGATCTTCATAATGATAATTCGGGAAAGTCTGACCGTGCTTATCCACATATCCCCGCAAAATTGCGTGTGCGTATGGATTTCCCATGGACTCCACTTCCCATCCCCGGTAGATAAACATATGACCGCTCTGAGCCGCTGTAATGGAATTCATCATAACACTCAGATCTCCGCCGGTCGGATTCTTCATTCCCACCGGAACGCCGGCGCCGCTGGCCACCAGACGATGCTCCTGGTTCTCCACGGAGCGGGCGCCTACAGCCACATACGATAATAAATCTGAAAGATATCTCTGATTTTCCGGATACAGCATTTCATCAGCGCAGGTCAGACCGCTTTCCAGAATCGCTTTCTGATGAAGCTCCCGGACAGCAATGATTCCCTGCCACATATCCGGCTTCTTTTCCGGGTCAGGCTGATGAATCAGCCCCTTGTATCCGCCTCCCGTAGTACGAGGCTTATTTGTATAAATTCTCGGAACGATCCAGATTTTATCTTTTACTTTTTCCTGTACCTTTGCCAGCCTGGAAACATAGTCCAGCACTGAAGACTCATTATCTGCAGAACACGGGCCGATGATGAGCAGAAGCCGGTCGGACTTTCCTTCAAAAATCCTTGCAATCTCCGGATCTCTCTCATTTTTAATCTTAACTACTCTCTCATCTGCCGGAAACTGCTTCTTCAGATCTCTCGGTATCGGCAATTTTCTATAGAAATTCATCTGCATATCCATGATACTTTTTTCTCCTTTTCTTCCAAAAATCTGATTTTTCAATGAATGTAATCATGATCACAGAAACCCTCCTTTTCCGCATTGCAGCGTGGCTCCCGCAATCATTGCATTTTTTTATTATTTTCCTTATAATAAACAGGTGATTTGCATAATGAAAGCCTATTGCAGTCACCAGAAGCTATCTTAACATAAAAAAATCAAAAGTACAACACTTTTTCGCTTTAAAGTAAAAAATTATCTGTAAAGGAGTAATCGCAATCTTGAATACAATCATTGACACTTTATCACAGGCTTTCCGCCTTGTTCAAAATGCCGGACAGCCCCTCTCTTTTGAAAACAACTGCATACAGAATATGTTCCTTCTTCCGTCCCGCATCGAGGCTTTCCACGATGACGGGCTTTTTCTCAAATTTATCGAAAATCTTCTCCGGGAACGGAACAACTTTTCCTTTCCGGAAAACGCCCGGGAATACGACCGGTACTTTGAAGACTGCATCCGCCTGAAAGAACAGATGCGTTCCGCCGGTGATCCAGCCAAAACAACAGCAGATCCATTCACCGGCAATACTCTTCCACAATCAAAAGGTCCATCCGCCGGCAATACTCTTCCACAATCAAAAGGTCCATCCGCCGGCGATACTCTTCCACAATCGGAAGATCCATCTGCCGATAACAGTTTTCCGGAAGATATATGGCTGCAGTGCACCATCAGTCTTTTTGAAAATCTAAAAACACCCTTTTATTCTGTGTATGCCCAAACTATGCTTGGACTGGAACCATGCTTTAAAGACAGGAGTTTATTCCTTCGGACACTGCAGGACTTCTACTCAGTCATCATCAAGTCCACACCGGAAAACCTGCAGCACATCGCCCGCATTGCGAAACGGGCTTCTTCCTATATAATATACCTGAAACAGAACGAAAAACTTCTGGCGGATATTCTGCGCTTTCAGCTTGCCTGTTTCACCACAGAAAAGAATATCTGGCTGGTAAAATTATTTAACGAAATGTATACCAGCAAGATTTCTTCTCTGGATGACATCCGCATCGAGGGATTTCTTGCTGATTTCCAGAAAAAAGAGCTGGACTTTTTATGCCGGCTGACCACCAGTCAGGACGGATCCCAGGGCGGGGCGGACCTTGTTCCGGAATCTCTGCTCCGGGAAGCCTCTCCTCTGTCCGAGATGGATTTCCCGGAATATCTCGCTCTTCGAGCACTCGATTTCTCCGGACTGCGGGAACACGCACCCGAAGAAGTCTTTCCGGGATACCGGCGCCATAGCGGCAGTTCCCATCTGTCCTCCGACAGCATTTTAAATAAATATGCTTATAACATGACAGCCGCCTCCTATATTACAAACCCTGCCATCGGCAGAGAAGCGGAACTGAATGATCTGGAACTGATTTTGATTTCCCCGAAAAAGTCTCCGATTCTTCTCGGAGAAGCGGGCGTCGGCAAAACCGCCGTGGCCGAGGGACTTGCCTGGCTTTTGCAGAGAGGACAGGTACCGAACCTCCTGAAAAACAGGGAAATCTACAAACTGACCACCACCTCTCTTTTAAGCGGCACCAAATATGTGGGCGAGATGGAAGAGCGCATCCGCCAGCTCATGGAAGAGCTGGACAGACATCCGGAAATCATTTTGTTCATCGATGAAATCCATACCATCGTCGGGGCAGGTTCCACCGAAAGCTCCAATAATGATATCTCCAATATGCTGAAACCGTATATTGACCGGGGCGATATCAAAATCATCGGCTCCACCACCAGCGATGAGTACCAAAAATACATTCTAAGCGACAAGGCTCTGGCCCGTCGTTTCTACCCTGTTACCGTGGAAGAACCAGATGCGGATACGACACTCCGCATTCTTCTTGGAACCATCCCTGCCGTGGAATACGAGACGAAGGTGAGGAATGCATTTTCTCAGGAAGTCACCATTCAGATTCTCCGGACTCTCATCCGACTCTCATCGGAAGACTATCAACCGCAGGATAAGAGGACCCGAAGACCGGAGCTTCCGCTCACTCTCCTTGAAATGGCTTTTTCCTATGCAGCCCTGCAGTCAAGGGATACCGTATCCAGAGATGATTTCATCAGCGCCGTCCGACACTCGAACCTCCTGAAAGCGGAAGTAAAAAACAGTGCAGAACAATATTTTTTATGAAATGCAAATTATTTTCACTATAAAATAACAATACTACCAAAAAAAGAGAGCCAAAAGCTCATTAATTATAAGGAAAATCACGAAAAAAATAGTATAATGTATCAGGACAACAAAAAAGCATCCATGTAATTTCTTATGAAATAAATACTCTTTATTATCACTGACAGGAAATATACTATATGAACACATACAGCAATTACTTATTAACAAGAACAAAAAAAGATTTAATTCAGCTGGCAAAACTTCACGGCATGTCCGGATATTCATCCATGAAAAAAGACGAGCTTGCCCGGAATCTTCTGGACTATCTGTATACCCCTTCCGTCATCCATAACTTTTTTGTCTATTTAGGGGATGACGAACTGAATCTCATACATTTCCCGGAATCCGGACATCCGGCACTATACCGGAGGATGTATGAGGGCGGCTATTGTCTGAAAAATACAGATGGCTCATACCAGATTCCGCAGCAGCTGATGGAAACTTCCGCAGAACTTTTGACAGGAGCCTTTGAAAAAGAGCGCCAAAGAAAAAGTTTTCTTCTGGACTGTCTCAACGCTTCAGGGCATTTGTACGGCTGTTTTCCGGCGTCCATTCTTATGAAAATGTACAACGCATACGCGCCAGCACCTTTGAAACGGGAAGATATTCTGCAGGAAATACGAATCATACCTCCGTATTTCCAAAGTTTTATTCTGGAAAATGATCTGATCATTCAGGAAGCCCTGTACGCCAATGCTTTATATAAGAAGATACAGCAATGCCAGGGAACGCTTCCTTTTTATATGCCGGACAAAACACAAATCCGGTATCTGTCCCGTTTCGGATATTTCCCGGAAGATCAGTATACAGGGCAACTGTCCGAAATTCTTGCCGGCACAGGAGAAATCACCCGGGAAAAAGCCCGGGAACTCAGCGGTGAGATCCAGACTCTGTTCCGTCAGGGCGGCACCATGGAGGACGCCGTCACATTTCTTAAAAAATACGCTCGATCCCGGGAACATTCAAAGACAGGCAATCAGAAGACAAAAACTCCAGAGTCAGAAAACCAGTCGTCCGGATCTCCAAAGGCAGTCAGTCATAAATCCGGCACTCCGGAGCCAAAAGCTTCTCCAGGATATGCCCTGGCAGACATCCTTGACGCGGGCATCGCCGATGCTTCCGGGCGGAAACTGCTCTCTGCCCTGAACAATGTCTTCTCGCACGCTGCCCTTCTTCTCAACAGAGGATATACAGCGGCGGAAGCCATGAGACTTAAACAGAAAAAAGTAAAAATCTATCCCAACAGTCCCTGCCCCTGCGGCAGTGGAAAAAAATATAAAAATTGCTGCGGACGACGTTAAGTCGCCCGCAGCTTTCTTTTTTACCAGTGCACTACCACCGGATACGTGGATTCTATGTTATTGTAAATGGTCTTTACTGCATCATACGGCGTATTGACACATCCATGGGAACCGTCATATGTATAGATGCTGCCTCCATAACTGCTTCTCCATGAAGAATCATGAATACCCACGCCAGAGTGAGTAAACGGCAGCCAGTAGTCTACCGGAGATGCATATCCCTGTCCTGTTAATGTATAATTGGTGGTCTTATAGAGAATATAATATACACCTGTCGGCGTTCCCCGTCCAAGACTGGTATTTCCGGTAACTACCGGAGTGGAAACTACAGTCTCACCGTTCTTATAGAACCACATGTGCTGGGAACCCAGATCCACTTCCACATAAGTATCTCCGATATCATTCTTTTTCCGGCTCTTGGCATAGTGAGAATATTCCGGCTCTCTGGTTACTTTCTTTCCCTTTTTGATCTGTTTGACCAGCTTCGCCGTCTCCGCCTTCTGATCAATGGTCCATCCGTAAGTTCCGCCCTTCACATCAATATCATTGCCTGCAATGGATGTAAAATGCCGTTCAATACCTACTGTATCATACTTATCGGCAAGCTTTGCAACATATTTTGCCGCTTTATCCTCATTCACCTTGACTTTAAACTTCTTTGTCACACTGAGCCACTTATTGATGGTACTTCCCGTCAACTCCTGTGTCCTGTCGTCAAAATCATAGACGATATCCGTGCTGACATATTTATTGAGCGTGTCGTTGGACTGAAGCACCTCTTCAGAATCTTTGGTATAAGCAGGGTTCTCATAACAGCCGGCTTCCTCAATATCAATACTGTCATCCTGCCGGATGATCGCCTCTTTGAGCGCCGTATAGAACTCCTCCCTTTTTACCGTGTTACCGTATATCTCATCAACAATATCATAGGAATTCGTCTCTTCATTATACTGAGACCATGCATCCACCGGAGCCACCACCTGATTCTCATCAAAAGCGTTAAGTCCGTTAAACGCATTCTCATAGGAAGTCTCATCCACTTCCAGAGTCACCCCGTCGGAGTACTTTTTGTTGATAAATGGAAAGGTAATCCAGGCATAAGCCTTCTGCCCTTCTTTGATTTTCTCCAGTCTTCCGTCATCCACAAAGGTGAGTCCCACATCAGAAGAAGCGACCGATTCTTTTTTATTATCTCTTTCTGCGATGGAAATGGTGTATTCTCCCACACCTTTCTCTATCATCTCTTTTACTTTTCCCACACTGTGGAAACCGCATTTATATCCGTTGATTTCCGTTCCCGGAAAAAAATGAAAATGAAAAAATACCGAAATCAGGGCATAAATCACTATGACTGCCGCCACAATGACGCCCACTTTTTTTCCTGTACTCCACGAAGAAGTATTCTTACTCTCCTTCTCTTCCATGATTGTGCCCCTTTCTTCTAAATCAACCGGTACGTCTCGGATTCTTTAGTACCCGTCTGAACAATGCATGTCTTTAATAATCAATCTTATAATTATCTATATTTTCATTCAAATACGCCGGAAAATGTTCCGGATGTTTATGAAAATATGCGATCATCTCTGCTGTGAGGCTGACGCCGCTGGTGGAATAACAGCCTTCCAGATCCTCCCGCCTTACCCATCTGGCGTCAGATAATTCACTCTTGTCTATATGTATATGCGCATCACCGTCTAATCTTGCAAAAAAACCTGCTAAAACCGACTGGGATGCCGCCCATGGCTGACTTTTATAATAAACCAGATGGCTGATGGAAAGTCCTGTCTCCTCCATCACCTCTCTCCTGACTGTCTCTTCCAGAGTCTCCCCCGGTTCACTGTAACCGGATACCAGAGAAAAATATCCGGATGACGGAGATCGTTTTGTGAGAAGGATCCTGTCTTCCTCATAAATCCCCACGATGATAGCCGGATCCATCCTTGGATAGATCACATTTCCGCAGATCGGACATACCATGGCCCGCTCTTTCTTTCCATGCCGGAGACGGATACCGCAGGCGCCGCAAAACTTCGTCTTCTCATACCAGCAATACAGATGCCATGCAGTAATCATGGCAAAATTGACGGCTCTTCCTTCCTCATCCTTTTCCCGGAACATATCAATATCCCGTTTCTCTGCCAGATAGGCAGACGCCAGATATTTAGCCGGAAGAAGAAATAACTTCTTTCCGTCCAGAGAAAGAAGATAG
This sequence comes from Eubacterium sp. An11, assembly GCF_002161065.1. Classification (GTDB taxonomy): domain Bacteria; phylum Bacillota; class Clostridia; order Lachnospirales; family Lachnospiraceae; genus Anaerobutyricum; species Anaerobutyricum faecale. The sequence continues at coordinate 49,301 of NZ_NFLV01000018.1, forward strand.
ACGGCATCCTTCACATATCTCTCCATGGCTTCCTTTCTGTATTCCACCGGAAGAATATCTTCGCAGGTGAGAAACGAGGAGGGCATTCCCTTCTTTCGTTTTCTCATGTAAACGTTCCTGCCCTGAAAAGCGATGATACAGTCAGATTCTCTTAAAGCTGCTTTTTCGTTATAAACAATATCTATTCTGTGTTCTCCGATGTCCTGTATCATGAAACTCCTTCTTTCATGTGCTGTCTTCATTCCTTCTAAATCACATTTTCATAGTATAATCCTTTTTTATATTCTATACAACCCGTGAAGATTAACAATCTATGAAACTTTTGTTACATTTCCGTGTTATCTCATTTTGTATTTCAACAATTGACAGAGAATGTTATAATAAGTTTCATACATGAAATCACAAAAATATTATAATATGTATATTATATGGACAACATATGGCAGATAAAGGAAGATATAACTTATGGACCAATTACTATCCGTCATCATCCCTTCTTTTAATGAGGAGGGCATGATACCAAAAACTTCAAAGACTATATCGGGACTTCTGGAAGAGGCCGAAATCTCTTACGAGCTGATTTTTGTCAACGACGGTTCCACAGATACTACCTGGGAAAAGATCCGCCAGGAAGCTTCCGGCAATTCCTGTGTAAAAGGCGTCAATTTTTCCAGAAATTTTGGAAAGGAATCCGCCATATACGCCGGCCTGTTTTACGCCTCCGGAGACTGCTGCGTGGTCATCGACTGCGATCTGCAGCATCCCCCTGAAAAGATCATAGAAATGTACCATCTCTGGGAGAAGGGATATGAGATTGTGGAGGGTGTCAAACATTCCCGGGGAGAAAAAGAGAGTCCCGCTCATTTTTTTGCCGCCCGCTGCTTTTATAAAATCATCAGCCGTCTCACGGATATCGATATGACCCGGGCGTCGGATTTCAAACTGCTGGACCGGAAAGCCGTCAACGCCCTGCTGAATATTCGGGAGAAAAATGCATTTTTCCGCGCGCTTTCTTCCTGGATCGGTTTTAAGACCACCAGCGTCGAATTTGATGTGAGAGAAAGAGAAATCGGGGAGACCAAATGGTCCACCTGGTCGCTGATCAAGTACGCCGTCTCCAACATTTCTTCTTTTTCCGCGGCGCCCATGCAGATCGTCTCCCTGCTCGGCTCCGTCATGCTGCTGATTTCTCTGATCCTGGGCGGAATCGCTCTCTATCAGAAAATCATCGGAACCGCCCTGGAAGGTTTTACCACTGTGATCATCATCAATCTGTTCACCGGCAGCATCATCATGCTGAGCCTCGGTATCATCGGTTATTATATTTCAAAGATTTATGATGAGATACAGGGAAGACCAAAATATATCGTCCGGGGCATCTGCGGTGACCTGAAAAATACACCTAAAGAACCAAAAGATGTTCTTTGAATGGTTTTTCTTCTGTGTTAGAATAATCATGAGGGAGATTACCATTATGATTATGAAAGAAATTCAGCGAATTGCCAATTCGTATTTCAATTATTTTAAATTAAAAGATGTGAACCTGCGGTTTATTCTGGCCGACGACATGTATGAATGTCAGAAAAAATACGGGTTCAGCGATGAAGATATCAAGACTCTGGACGAAGCCACTGCCCGCCAGAACTGGAAGCATGTGGCCGCCTGCATGAAGTATCCCCGTTCCATGGATGAACCGTTTTATCTTATCTTCAAGCGGCCGTACATAGAGCGGGTGGAAGACTGCGAGCTTTATCGTCTGGTTTTCCACGAGCTGACCCATATGTGCGATTACAAAGATTACGCCCGGCTGAACCACCTTTCCTCCTATGAGGAGCTGTTCAGTAATCCGGAGACCGTTCTTTTCCAGCACTGGTCAGAATATCACGCTGAGCGCAGAGGCTACGCCGCCTGGCTCAAGCACCGCTACGGCGTCCAGTTAAAATACAGCCCGGACAAGATCGGCATCATGGAGCGGGAGACCATGGATAATATCCGATATTACGGAGAGCACTACACCAACACAGCGGAGTACGGCTCCACCCGTCAGATTTATTTTACCATGCATCTTCTGGCCCGCATGAGCATCTGGATGCAGATCCTTCCATACCAGGTCAGCGATATTTTATCCAAAGAACCTTTTAATTACCGGGGTATCATCTGGATCAAGAAGCTCATGTATCTGTTCAGCAAATATCCGGAAATCGGACAGATGAACGACCACTTCATGGATATCGCGCATATTGTTGCCGAGAACATGTCGCTGACCAGAGAGGAACTATGGGAAGTTGTATCCTGACCAGTCTCCGGTGCATCTTACATAATTGTATATATTCGCATTATGAAACATACCAGCCTTCAAGAGTCAGATATCCATTCCGGCTCCTGAAGGTTTTTTGATGATAAAAACTCTCTTTAAGAATTCTCTTTAAAAATTTTTTTCCCATAATAATCTTTTATCATGTTAAGCTCCTCCTCAAACAGGCAGTATTGCGGACTCCTGCTCTTTACTTTTTCAAGACATTTCTCCAGGGACATCCACTTTACCGACTCCACCTCACTCTCCTGCAGACGAAGTTTCGTCACATCCACCGGTTTCTCATAGAGATACACGTGACTGATTTCATGATTCCGAAACGGCTTCCCGTAAAAAATCTCCTCACTGTACCCTTCATGAATCCCCAGAAAGAGCAGATCTTCTTCCGATGCCTCAATGCCAAGCTCCTCAGCAAGTTCCCGGATGGCTGATGGAAGATACTCCTGGCCGGCAGGAAGATGACCGGCAGAAGAAATATCATAACATCCCGGATAGGCGTCTTTATGGGCGCTTCTTTTCTGGAGGAGAACCTCACACTGTCCTTCTTCATTCCGGCGGGCGATCCACACGTGGGAAGTCCCATGAATGTCCCCGTCTTCATGTACCTTCTCTCTGGCTTTCACCTGTCCGGTCCGTCTGCCATCTTTTGTTCTGATATCAAGATATTCCATTTGTATTCCTCCTTTTTGTCTTGTCCTGCAAAAACAATACTACAATACATGTAATAATTTATACAATAAATGTAATTTATCGTTGCTTTTATTATCTAAATCTTATACAAACAAAAAAATGTCAAAAAAATTTCTTATATTTACCGAAAAATAGCATAAAATCTCCCTAATATTTACTATCCAAAAACAACATCTTTTGTTATAATAATTATAATACAAATATCAGGGAGGTAATATATATGCGCATGACCTTAAACAGAATGACTCTTGAACACATCACTCTTGAACATATCGGATTTGTTCACCACGGATTTGGTGTTGAATTACCAGTTTATCTTCTGTAATTGAGCAAAGAGTTTGCCAGAGGGCAAACTCTTTGTCCATGCACAGCTTTTTCCATTTACCATTAAGAAGGGACGATGGTGATACTATGAATAAAGATTTAGGAAAAAAAGTCAAAGAGCTTCGAATCGCTAACCATCTGACACAGGATCAGGTAGCAAAAGCTCTTGGTGTAACTCCGGGTTACATCAGTAATGTAGAGAACAACCGAAGCCTTATGACACTGAGAATGCTGACTTATTACGCTCAGCTCACCGGCATGTCTCTGGACTATCTCGCCGGTACCATCGATGAGGATTATAAAGAGACTTCTCTGGACAGAGAGCTTTTATATCTCATCCGGGATTTCTCTCCTGAAAAGAAGGAGAAATTAATTCAGTTAGTACAGTTACTGGAAGATTATAAGTAAGTAATTTATACATCGACTATCTGATTTCTTTGATGGCTGCCATACCGCCACGGCGGTACATGCCGGTGGCCCATAATCGCTGAAAATCAGCTTCCTGCTCTTCGCCATAGGTATGATATTTTAAAATACTTCTTTCGTTTTTTACATCATAGCCAGTGATCATAAACCAGTGCCAGTTCAAATCTTTAAAACTTTTATCCCTATGACGGAGCAGTAGAAAAGGAACCGGAAGGTTCTTTTTCAATGCATTTTTTACAAATATTTCCGCCTCTTCAAAGGATTTCTCCCCCGGGCACACATCAAACGTTACATCATATCCCCTGTCATTTAAATACTTTCCATATCCGTCCGTAAAAAGGGAAAGCTTTGCCACGCCTCCCATTCTTGGATGAATGTACGGCTTCATCACCATGGAAAAGTCCACATACTGCTTTCTCGTCATGTGCTCCGGATCATAAGGACAGCAATCCGCCAGTCCCAGATTCTTAGAAAGACAGATGGACAGATCACAGGCGGCCAGCGCCGCGCATCCTCCCAGGTACATCCAGAAATCCGTACACCAGTCCTGATTGCCTCCCGGAGTGCCCTCTATATTAAAATAGTCAATGATTATGGATTGTTTATTCTCTATCATGGTCCTTCTTCTTTTCTGTAAGATATTATTAGACTATACTACACTGTTCTTTTTTTTGCAACGCCCGCATGATTTCCTCACAGGATCATCCCGGTGATTACCACGCTGGCGATGGTCCCTGCTATAGTGGCAAACATAGCTCCCGGCAGAGTCCATCTGGTTTTGGTCACTTTCACGCTCATATAATAGATCGTCATGGTATAGATCACCGTTTCCGTACAGCTCATCATAATGGATACCATGGTGCCGATACTGGAATCCGGACCATATTCTTTAAAAATGTCCAGCACAAAACTGGTGGCCGCCGATGAAGAAAAAATACGGACGAGGAAGACCGGAAGCACCGCCGCAGGAATGCGGAGCAGCCTTCCCACCGGTTCCAGAAGCCCAGATACAAAATCAAGGGCGCCGGACACCCGGAAAATTCCAATAGAGACCAGCAGAGCTACCATGGTAGGAGCAATTTTTATGACAATCTTGAACCCTTCCTTCACCCCGGACAGAAAGTCCTCATATACATCTGTTTTATTGAAAAAGCCGTAAATCACTATATAAAACATGATAAAAGGTACGATAAAATCAGAAAAATAGAGGAAACCTCTCATGGGCGTCTCCTCCTTTTCTTTCTAAGCGTTTCCATCCCTTTAATAAACAAAATACCTGCCAGCGTCGATATGGCTGTGGAAACGATGGAGGGAAGCACAATGGAAGCCGGCTCCACCGATCCGTACTGGCTCCTGTAGGCAATCATATTGATGGGAATCAGCTGCAGCGACGAGATATTTAACACCAGAAAGGCGCACATCATATCCGAAGCCCGACCTCCCCCGGTATCCGGCGGCCTTTTTCTGCCTGACGGCACATTCTCTGTTCTGCTGTCCAATGCTTTCAATTCCTGCATAGCCTTCAGTCCCGCCGGCGTTGCGGCCCATCCAAGTCCAAGCATATTGGCTGCCATATTTGCCGCGATGTACTCGCTGGCTTTATGACCAGAAGGAATATCCGGAAACAGCCAGTGGATAAACGGATACATCACACGGGCAATTTTTCTCATCAGACCGCTTTTCACCGCAATTTCCATCATGCCGTTCCAGACGCCGATGACGCCCAGCATAAAAATGCAGAGATTTACCGCTTCTGTGGCCGAATCAATAAAAGACTCCGTCACCTCTCCCATGGTTCCCTGAAAGGAGGCAAAAAGAATCCCTCCTGCCATCATCACGACCCATAAAATGTTCAGCATCTTTTTACCAGTCTTCTTTTTGTTCCATTATATGGACGATGCCACCAAAAAATGTACTGCATTTTCCTTATGCTTTTAGGAAATTCCATACTTCCACTGATGTATTCTCCATGGGATATATTTCCGCTGTCAGCTGCAGCCGAAGCGCAGATACAGTCATATCCCCGCTACAGCCGAAGTCCCTTGATATCTTTGATCCTTGACAAAATCATATTACAGCTGCACTCTGTCACTCCCGGCAATTTATCAATGGTCTGTGAAACCAGCGCTTCCATCTCCTCGTGGGATGAGGCCACCGCATGGACATGGAGACGGCTTTTGCCCGTCACCCGGTAAATCTGAGTGATGGTGTCATTTTTTTTGAGAACTTCCGCTGCCTCCATCAAAGCCTCCGGTTTTGTCTCTATTTCAAAGTAGCAGGATACCGCTCCGCTTATCTTCTGCGGATTGATGATGGTGGTATACTCCTCAATAATTCCTTTATCCTCCAGAGCCTGTACCCGCATTTTCACAGCCACCCGGGATATCCCGATCTGCTGTCCGATCTCTGAATAAGACATGCGGGCATTTTTGATCAACAGCTGGACAATCTTCTGATCCAATTCATCCAGACCATCCAAAAACATGTTCTCTCACCTCCTGCTTCTCGCTTTATTTCTGGTTATTATACGATATCCGCACAGTATAAGTCAATCCGGTGCAAACATAACGCAATTATCTATTTGACTTTTATACATTGCAATACTATAATTAATTACGATTGTTAATTAATTAATTTCGAAAAGAAAGCACTGGTGATTATCATGGAAAATGAACTGACACATGGACCTGTCATGAAGACCATGCTGCGTTTTGCCATCCCCATGATTTTAGGGGATCTTTTGCAGCAATGTTACAATATTGCCGACACGCTGATCGTGGGACGCTTTCTGGGAGAGGAAGCTCTGGCCGCCGTCGGCTCTGCTTTCTCCCTCATGACGTTTCTCACATCCATCATTCTCGGTCTCGCCATGGGAAGCGGAACGGTCTTTTCCATCCGTTTCGGAGAGAAAGACGACATCGGGTTAAAAGAAGGAATCCTTGCATCCTTCTGTCTTCTGGGTATCGTCACCATCTTCTTAAATATCCTTATTTTTGCCGGCATTGACGGCATTATCTGGTTTCTCCGCACACCGGAAGAGCTGAAGGGTATGATGAAAGATTACCTTATGGTCATTTTTGCGGGAATGATCGGTATCTTTCTTTATAACTTTTTTGCTTCCCTGCTGCGTTCTCTGGGTAACTCCGTGATTCCTCTGATATTCCTGGCGGTATCCGCCGTCCTGAATATTATCCTGGATCTTTTCTTCGTGGCCGTCCTTCACCGGGGCGTGGCCGGAGCCGCCGAAGCCACGGTGATTTCCCAGTATGTATCCGGAATCGGAATCACCATCTACACCCGCATAAAGTTTCCGGAGTTTCTTCGCAGAGATGAAAATGTACGTCTCCGGTTCAGCAGGATCAAGGAGATTACCAGTTTTTCGGCTCTCACCTGCCTGCAGCAATCCATCATGAATCTGGGTATTCTGGCCGTGCAGGGGCTGGTCAACAGCTTTGGCACCACCATCATGGCTTCCTTTGCCGCTGCCGTAAAGATTGATGCCTTTGCCTATCTTCCGGTGCAGGATTTCGGCAACGCATTTTCCATTTTTGTGGCACAGAACTTCGGGGCCAAAAAAACAAAGCGTATCAAAAAAGGAATACGCACCGCTTTTTTGACCTCTGTTGCCTTCAGCGTGGCTGTTTCTCTCTGTGTATTTCTCTTTGCCGAACCTCTGATGTCACTGTTTATCGATGCAGGAGAGACAGCTGTCATCGCAGAAGGCGCCCGGTATCTCCGTATTGAAGGGTCCTTTTATTTCATGATCGGAATCCTCTTTCTCCTTTACGGCTTATACCGTGCTCTGGGAAGACCCGGCATGTCTGTGGTCCTGACCATCGTATCCCTGGGCATTCGTGTCGCCCTGGCCTATGCTCTGTCCGCCATTCCTGCCCTGGGCGTTGTGGGCATCTGGTGGTCTGTACCCATTGGCTGGTTCCTGGCCGACGCGTTGGGGATCGGATATTATCTCATTCGAAGGAAACAGCTTTTACTGACAGACAAATCTTAAAATATGAAAAATAGAAAAATCCGAAGACTTTTTCTCAGTCTTCGGATTTTCCTTTTATTCCTGTTTGCCCATGGCATACAGGAGAATCTTCGCACATTCATCCGTGGAGAGAATGGAAGTATTCAGCTCCAGATCATAATTTCCCCGGTCTCCCCAGTCTTTCTGGGTCCAGAATTTGAAATAATTCCTTCTTGCCTTATCTCTCTTATCTATCATTTTTCTGGCTTCCGCCTCTGAAACCTTTTCTGTCTCCACAATTCTCTGAATTCTCTTTTTCTCATCGGAGGAATAGATAAATACCCGGAGTACATTTGGATTGTTTTTGAGAATGTGTGTGGCGCATCGTCCGATAAATACGGAAGGGCCTTCTCTCTGCAGTCTCTGAATAGTTTCTCCTACCTCATATCCCATCTGATAAATCTTGGACTGATCATTGCCCTGGCTGTATCCCGCTGCCATGGAAATATTAAACAGCAGGCTTCCCGTCCATTTTTCATCATATGTATTTAATATATTGGCGGACTCTCCGTACCGTTCCGTCACTTTTTCCAGCAGATTGCCGTCATAATACGAGATTCCGGCAGCCTCAGCCACCTTCATTCCAACTTCTCTGCCTCCGCTTCCAAATTCTCTTTCTATTGCAAGTGATTTCATAGAACTTCCTTCCTTTCCTGTTAATATTATATGAGGTTTCATCACCGGCTGTCCGGGAGCAGACCGCATGCGCCGTGTACTTTCAGCCGATGGAAATCTATCCAAAATAAACTCTTTTTACCCTCTGGCCCACATCGCAGACAAATTCATAGTTAAAACTTCCGGATAAGTCCGCCATGTCCTCCACGGAGATTCTCTCCTCTCCGTCCTGGCCGATGAGAGTGACCACATCTTCTATTTTTACATCCGGAATATCCGTGATGTCCACCATGGTCTGGTCCATGCAGACTCTTCCCACAATCGGCGCTCTGTGTCCATGGATCAGCACCCATCCCTTATTGGAAAGGCTTCTTGGATAACCGTCCGCATAACCAATGGAGATGGTTGCGATCCGGCATGGATGGTCTGTCACATAAGTGGCCCCATAGCTGATTCCCCGGTTCATCTCCGGCTCCATGATATTGACCACATGCGTCCTCCAGGACATGGCAGGCTGCAGATCCAGGGTATCTTTATTCACTTCTTCAGACGGATACAAGCCATAAAGAATGATACCCGCCCGCACCATATCAAACCGGTGGTGGTCAAATTCCATGATTCCCGCACTGTTGCACAGATGTTTTACCGGGATGGCAATATGACTTTCTTCCAGCAGACTCACGAAATGATCATATCGTTCCATCTGCTCTTCTGTATAAGATTTATCTTCCATGTCCGCACAGGAAAAATGAGAAAACAGACCTGTGATCTCCAGTCCCGGCAGATTCCGAATCTCCTTTACCAAAGCAAGTCCCTTCTCATCCGGGGTAATGCCGATTCTGGTCATTCCCGTATCCAGAGCAATATGTATTTTTGCCGTTTTTCCGGCCCGGACAGCCTCTTCTGACATCTTTTCCGCCGTCTCCATGGAATAAATGGTCTGCTCCACATCGTACCGTAAATTCAGGCCGTACAGAGACGGGGAGGTGTATCCCAGTACAAGGATCGGCTTGTCGATCTCCGCCTCCCGAAGCTCCACCGCCTCCTCGATGGTCGCGACACCAAAGTAATCCGCTTCCTGGTCAATGTATTTGCCAATCTCCACGGCGCCGTGTCCGTAGCCGTCCGCCTTGATCACGGCCATCACTTTGATATCTTTTCCTGCTTTCTTCCTGATATTTAACATATTCTGGCGGATAGCCTTTAAGTCCACCTCACACCAGGTTCTCAAATATGGTTCCATTTTTCTGTGCTCTTCTTTCCTTTTTATTTATTTAATAATGCATTGTAAACGTCCCGTTTCGGGATTCCCCGGTCTTTTGCCACCAGCTTCATGGCCTCCTTCCGGTCTTTTCCCTCATCCAGGTACAACGCCATGTGTTCTTCGAGAGATAATTCCATCCATTTTTTCTGTTCTTCTTCTTTTAACTCCCGGCGGCTCTTTCCCTCAAAGACCAGAACATATTCACCCCGGGGTTCATTTTCTTCATAAAAAGCGATAACTTCATCGAGGGTACCCCTCAGCTTTTTCTCATATTTCTTTGTGAGCTCCTTGCACACCGTCATATTCCGGTTGCCCAGATATTTCCGGCATTCTTTTAAGGTCTTTTTGAGATGGTGAGGCGCCTCGTAGAGAATGATCGTCCTCGTCTCATTTTTAAGCGCATTTAAAATCTCCTCCCTTTCTTTTTTGTCATAGGGAAGAAATGCCTCGAAGGCAAAACGTCGGGTAGGCTGCCCGGACATGGTCAGCGCCGTGATGCAGGCACACGCTCCCGGAAGTGAAGTCACCGGAATGTTGGCGTCCAGACACTGGCGGACCAGCTCTTCGCCCGGATCGGATATTCCCGGCGTCCCGGCATCGGTAATCAGCGCCACATTGACGCCCTGTTTCATTTTTTCCACAAGAACCGCTGCCTTTTCAATTTTATTATATTCGTGATAGCTGGTGAGCTTTGTCTTAATCTCAAAATGATTCAGCAGCCGGATACTGTTTCTGGTATCCTCCGCCGCGATCAGATCCACCTCTTTTAAAGTCCGGAGCACCCGGAGCGTGATATCCTCCAGATTGCCGATGGGCGTCGCGCACAAAAACAAGGTTCCTGTCATGATTTTCCTCCAAATGTCATTTCTGTATCCTTTTCCACTTACACCCGGCCGCCGTATATGCTGTAGATTTCATTCATATAGGAGCCGTCCTTTTTGTAGATGATCAGCGGAGACTCCACAGTGATTCGCTGACGTCCGCCTTTTACTGCCTCGATGAGAACCATATTAGGTTCTTTATCCACGTAAGGATACACGAGACGCATCCGTTTGGGTTCCAGTTTATTTTCTTTCAGACAATAAAAAATCTCCGCCAGACGAAACGGACGGTGCACCATGATCAGATGGCCGGTTTCTTTCAGAAGCCATTTTGCCGCCAGCACCACATCCTCCAGAGAACAAAGTATCTCATGTCTCGCGATGGCCTTGCCATAATTTTTATTAGTCTGTCCGTGGTGGCCTGTCATATAAGGGGGATTGCAGGTGACATAATCAAAAGAACCCTGAGGATAATGTTCTTTTACTTCCCTCACATCTCCCTCAGTCATCATGATCCTGCCATCGAGACCGTTCATCGTTACGCTTCTTCTGGCCATATCCACACAGTCTTTCTGGTATTCCAGACCTTCGATATATGCTGCCTCGTATTTAGCTTCCAGAAGAATAGGAACGATCCCTGTACCGCTGCATAAATCCATCACCCGGCTGTCTTTTTTGATTCCGGCATAATCCGAGAGCAGAACGGCGTCCATGCCAAAGCAGAACTTATCCGGATTCTGTATGATCTTGAAACCGTTAATCTGAAGATCATCCACTCTCTCGTTGGGATTCAGAATTATGCGGCCGTTATCCGCCTGATCCATTTCTTTATTCCGTTGTAGTCTATCGCTGTCCGCCTTATTTTTCTCCTGATCCAGCCCCATTTATTATACCACCTGTTTTACTTTTCTCATACGAAAATATTTTAAGAAAATCATCACTGCAGCTTCGATTTTCTTTCTTTTTTCTCCAGTGCTTCCAGTCTCTTAAGCTCGTCATCCATCTTTACTTTTTCTTTTTTTCGTCTCGGACGAAAATGTAAATCTTCCACTTTGTACTCTGCGATCTCTTTTTCACCTTTCTCATTGGTGATCAGAACCTTCACGCGCTGTCTGAGCACGTTGACGCTCTGCACGGTTCCCTTGCCGCCTCCGACGATTTTTACTTCGCTTCCCACATCCGGAAGTTTACTGTTTAAGTATTCATAGGTTTCCTGCTCATTTTTCAGGCAGCACATGAGTCTGCCGCACACGCCGGAAATCTTTGTTGGATTCAGGGAAAGATTCTGTTCTTTTGCCATCTTAATGGACACCGGAATAAACTCCGATAAAAATGTATTGCAGCAAAGGTTGCGTCCGCAGATACCAATACCACCCATGATTTTGGTCTCGTCCCTCACGCCGATCTGCCTCAGTTCAATCCTCGTCTTAAATACAGAGGCCAGATCTTTTACCAGCTCCCGGAAGTCGATTCTTCCCTCCGCGGTAAAATAAAACAAAACCTTATTATTGTCAAAAGTATACTCGCAGTCTATGAGCTTCATCTCCAGACCGTGCTTTTTGATCTTCTCAAGACAGATACCAAAGGCTTCTTTGCTTTTTTCCTGATTCTTTCGATGAATCTTTTCATCTTCTTCCGTGGCAATACGAAGGACAGGTTTCAGCGTGGAAATGATCTTCTCTTCTTCCACCTCTCTGTCTCCCAGAACAACCCGTCCGTATTCCACTCCTCTGGCAGTCTCCACAATGACACTGTCACCTATTTTCACGCCCAGATTTCCGCCGGAAAAATAATAAATCTTCCCGTTATCCCGGAAACGGACTCCTATTACTTTTGTCATGTATTACCTCCATCATTACATTTATCTCTGATAAACATCAGTAAAACCTCCAGGGAGGCGTCATAATTCACATTGGCTCTGAGCCTTGCTCTCGTGTGTTCTATCTCAAGAAAAACCGCGTTGAGTGATTCAAAAGAAAGCTTCTGACTTTGTTTTTTGATATAAAGATATTCCTCTTTAAAAATTATCTCATTTTCTCCGCCGGCCAGCTTCATCACCAGCACATCCCGAAACCACATTAACAGGATATCCAGAAAATCACCCACCGATTCTTTCCATTTTTTCAGGTTCTTCACCTGTTCCGCCAGAGTGGAAGGCTCTGCCTCATGAATATATTGTAACACAGAAACAGAAAATTGTCGCAGCTCCAGGAATTCTTCCGACAGGGCGGCATTGACTGCCTTTCCCATATTTCCCATGGAGAATCCCACGCAGAACTGCGCAGTCTGGTCAGGCACATGAAGATGATTCACCAGATAATCTCTGATGGCCCCGTCCGGTACAGGCTTCATCGAAAGCAGAATACATCTGGACAGGATCGTCGGCAGGAACGCTCCCCGGTTGGTGGTGAGCAGCAGAATGATTCCATAAGACGGCGGTTCCTCAATGGTCTTTAAAATGGCGTTCTGGGCCGCAGGATTCATTTTCTCCGCCTCGTCCACGATATAAATCTTATAAGGCCCTTTGTAAGGCATCACATCCATGGTGCCCACAATCTGCTCCCGGACCTCTCCCACACTGATCACTCCCGGCTTCTCATGCGTCACCCAGATTACATCCGGATGATTCTTATGTTCTACCTGTATACAGGAGGCACAAGTGCCGCAGGCCTCTGTGAGATCTGTTCCTTCCTTCTCTCTCTGCGCCTGCCTTGTCTCACATTGAAGAATCTTTGCAAAAGCCGCTGCAATCATTTTTTTGCCGCTTCCCCTCTCTCCCTCAATGATATAGGCATGGGAAACTTTATTCTGTTGTAATGCTGTCCGGAAATGATCTTTCAGCACTTCATTCCCGAGAATATCCTTCAAATCTGGCACTGCTCTTCATCCTTCAACTTCATATTATCTAAACCAGTCCGTTTTTTAAACCGGTCCGTCTTTCTGCCGCTGATTCCGCATGGCTTCGATTCTTCTGTGAATCTCTTCCCGGATCTGCTGCTGAATCTGTTCTGCAGCAGCCGCCCCGTCAATATATATGACTTCTTTTCTTCCTGACAAAACTTCTCTGTATCCTCTGGACACCATGGCATGAAAATCTATACTTTCCTGTTCCATTCTGTCCAGTTTTTTCTGTACTTTTTTCCTCCGGATTCCTTCCTCCTCTGAGATATCGATAAAGAAAATGCAGTCCGGCTCATATTTTCCAATCCCCGGACGATTGACTGCGGCCACCGTGTCAGTTCCAAGTCCTCTGGCAATACCCTGATAGACGATGGAAGAATCCACAAAACGGTCACTGATAACGATTTTCCCTGCCTCAAGAGCCGGTCCGATAACCTCCGCCATGAGCTGCGCCCGGGAAGCCGCATAGAGAAGCATCTCTGTCACATCAGACATTTCCTTATATTCCGGATTCAATATAATCTTTCTCACTGCCTCCCCGATTGCCGTGCCTCCCGGCTCTCTGGTGATCAGACACTCGCAGCCGATCTTATCCAGATACTCTTTCAGAAGCGCAATCTGTGTTGATTTGCCGGAACCATCCGGTCCCTCCATCACGATGAATATTCCTTTCATTTGTATCCTCCTGATATTGTCCTTATCGCAGTACGATCATATGATCTCCGGATAAACCAAGTACATTATATCCATTATAAATGTAATATCTTAGATTTTCCACTGTTTCTTTCAGTATTTTTTCTCCTGGCACCAGCAGAGGGATTCCCGGCGGATACAACATCACATAATCACCGGAAATCCTTCCCTCCGCCTCATCAAGTATCACTTTTTCCTTTTCTTTTCTTTCGCATTGCCAGGACTCCAGCACCTTTTCATGCATCTTTTTCCCACAGGAAATGTACGACTGAACATTGTTTTCCCATTCCGGGCGCCTGCTTTCTGTCATCTGGATATCTATTTCTTCATCCAGTTCTTTTAAGGCATCAAATAAAGCATCATACATCTCTTCGCTGTCGCACACGGAAGTCATGGCAATACAATTGGAGCTGTCCGACATTTCCAGTTCTATATGATAATCCCGCAGTAAACGCTCAAATAAGGTAATTCCATTCCATCCGGTATTCTTCACAGAAAATACCAGTTTACTTCTGTCACAATCCCGGCATCTGAGATCTTCCCTGTCAATGACATGGATCCGACGCAGTTGTGCACATTTCTTCCGGAAATTCTGAAGGTTATCCACATACTGCTGTACAGCATCCACATTTTCTTTCATATATGCCACCGAATATTCTGCAGAAGCCATCAGTATGTAAGAGGGGCTGGAAGATTCATAAACCGAAAGCATATTACTTATAATTTCCGGGGAAATTCTGTCGCTGCACAGATGAAGAAGAGCTGTCTGGGTCATAGCCGGCAGCGTTTTATGGGTACTCTGGATGACCAGATCTGCTCCACATTCTGTGGCACTTTTCGGAAAGTATTCATGGAAGGGAAAATGTGCTCCATGAGCTTCATCCACAATAAAAAATACCTGGTAAGGTTCTATGGCCTTTCTCAGCTTTTCAATATCCATGACCACCCCCTCATAGGTTGGCGATGGAAGAATCACTGCTTTAATCTCTCTGTGAGCATTTAAAATTGCTCTGATTTCTTCTGTTTGATTTTCCTCTATCCCCTCAATGACATCATACTCATCAGAAATTTCAGGGTAAAAGTAATATGCATGGAGATGCAGCAGTCTTACCGCATTATACACAGATTTATGACAATTCCGGCTGAGCAAGATACCATCCCCCACATCACAACAGGCAGAAATCGCTGCCAGAATTCCCACTGTACTGCCATTGACCAGATACCAGGATTCCCTGGTACCATATATCTCTCTTAAATGATCCATGGACTCCCGGATGATTCCTTCCGGATGATGAAGATTATCATAATCTGTGATTTCCGTGATATCCATTTTTTCTATTTCTTTAAAAACACCACTTCCCCTTCGTTTGTGCCCCGGCATATGAAAGGGAATTCTCTTTTCATTTTTCAGTTTTAACAATTTACTATAAATGGGAGTATTCATTTTACAGATTCCTTCTATGATTCCTGATTATATTAAAAGAGTGATTTTATTTATATAAAAGAAAAAACCGTTGAATTTCTTCAACGGTTTTAACATGAGACATCGGGGATTCGAACCCCGGACAACTTGATTAAAAGTCAAGTGCTCTACCAACTGAGCTAATATCCCATATGCCCAGAACCGGAATCGAACCAGTGACACGAGGATTTTCAGTCCTCTGCTCTACCAACTGAGCTATCTGGGCATAAAATTGCGGGGGAAGGATTTGAACCAACGACCTCCGGGTTATGAGCCCGACGAGCTACCAGACTGCTCTACCCCGCGATATTAAATTAATTAGATATTTAAAATATCTGAATGGGCGGAGGTGGATTCGAACCACCGAAGCAATTTGCAGCAGATTTACAGTCTGTCCCCTTTGGCCACTCGGGAATCCACCCATATTCTATTATAAAATATAATAGACAGCCGATGAACGGACTCGAACCGTTAACCTGCTGATTACAAATCAGCTGCTCTGCCAATTGAGCCACATCGGCAAAATGGGACCTATAGGGCTCGAACCTATGACCCTCTGCTTGTAAGGCAGATGCTCTCCCAGCTGAGCTAAGATCCCACATTATGAAATAAATATCCTTTATGATAAGGATAAGCGACCCGAATGGGATTCGAACCCACGACCTCCGCCGTGACAGGGCGGCGCTCTAACCAGCTGAGCCATCGGGCCATCTCAGGATGTACTCCTGAAAACTGCACACAGTTATCAGATTTCTTTTTGAGGTCAAGCTTTCGACCGATTAGTAGCAGTCAGCTCCATACATCGCTGTACTTCCACCCCTGCCCTATCTACCTCATCGTCTCTAAGGGGTCTCTCACATTTCTGCTAGGAGATCT
>NZ_NFLV01000019.1 GCF_002161065.1 Eubacterium sp. An11
GTCACCAAATGACTTTGAAAAACTATATGAGCAGACACAGACAAACGAACTGCTCTTAGTAAGTTAAGATGAGGATAAATTTCTCATTTTAACTTGCGCTAAATCTTGACATAGGACCATTTCTTTCAAAGCAAATGTCGGAAAGGAATGATCACAATACGCAGGATTCCGTAAAAAATCATTTTCCCTGCCCCCTGCTCTTTCTGTCGATATTCTTCCCCATAGGTGATTGTTCCATCCGGAACCACCTGTCTGCTAGCCAGTTTCAAGCTTTCTGCCTGCTCACGTAGAGATTCGTTTAGTTCCCCACTTTCAATGAACAACATCATTTCCGTATCAAGATAAACACTCCTCATATCTAAATTACAGGAACCAACCATGCTAAGCGTATCCCCAGCCAATATAGTCTTTGTATGTAATGCCTGCGCTCCTAGATATTCATAAACATAACTTCCTGTCTGTCTCACATTTTTCTTCTGATTCAAATAATCCGTACAACCAAAAGGATTCGTGCCGCTCTCAACCGCATTGATAATTATTTCTGTTTTCACACTTCTTGAACATATCTCCGTCAAATCCTGATACATTTTCTGATTACATATAATATAAGGAGTCTGTATCAGAATATTGTCCACTTCATTCATTTCCTTTACCATCCTATCCCAGAGTTGTGGCTGTTTATTCTCCGGCTCCATAGGATTGGTACAAAGTTCAATGCTTTCTGTAGCTATCGTTTCTTTTAACCAATCAGTCTCATAAAAAGCTTCTGGATATTTTTTTCTGACTTCCTGATAATGCCCCCTTAATTTTCCATGAATATCCCCATGTTTCTCATACTTTCTGCAGCATGAAATATTCCATATTTTTTCAAAATATTCCTGCAGCTGGACATAGGACTTTCCTCCACCCGGTACCATTTCATAAACCAGAATATCCCTATCCTCATTATATGAGTCGATATAATTACCAAGAAATAAATCATCTGTGTTTCTTCCGCCAAGGATATATGCAAAATCATCTGCAATCAAATATTTGTCATGCATCCTGTAATTATTTTTCCACGGTTTTATCAGCGTAATAGGATTGTATAGCTTAACCTCCACATTTTCATGCGACGTAAGTTCCCGAAAATTTCTACTTCCTCTCAAATATAATGTTCCATTTATGCCATCAACTAATATCTGAACCTTTACACCTCTATCTGCAGCATTTAATAGTACAGCCATCATATCCTGACCACTGTTATCGTCACGAAAATCAAAAGTTGCAAGCACGATATTTTCTTTTGCCGATTCGATTAAACGGAGCCGCCACACCAACGCATCCACATTATTTTCTATATTTAATATCCTCTCCTGTCCAGCCATATTTAACGCCCTTTCACACTCTCTGTTTTCTTCATCAGCTCGTTTGTGATACAGCGGCGGGATCACCAGACATACTATCAAATAAAAGAACCATATTCTCAAAATACCTTTTATCATCTTTCCGAATTTTTTCATTATTCTACACCATTGTATCCTTCGACATTTTATGCTACGATATAAAAAAACAAAAAGCGAGTTGATATATATGAACCATACAAAATCTGCCATCATAGATGCTTTCTGGCAGTTGTTGGAAGAACGTCCCTACACCAAGATTACTGTAAGGGATATCGTAGAACTCTGCCAAGTCAATCGAAACACCTTTTACTATCATTTTCATGACATTCCTGAGCTTCTGGAAACTACGATAAAATCTGATGTAGATCAAATCATCCAGACTAACGGACATTTTGGTTTACCGACGGATTGCTTGATTCCAATTGTTGAGCGTTGCTTAAAACGTAAAAAAGCCATGCTCCATATATACCGTTCTGTGAAACGAGATATATTCCAAAGCGAATTAGAAAGAATCATACTCTACACAGTAACTCAATATGTACATACTGTTACCAAAGATTTGAATATTCCTTCTGAAGATAAAACTATCCTAATACAGTACTATAAATGTTGCCTTCTTGGATACACATTAGATTGGCTGGACAAAAACATGAACTTTGACCTTTTGAAGTCAGTTACTCGTATTACTGATTTGATTGGAGATTCTTTGAAGCAGGCATTTCTTGAATTGTCCGAATCTTCAAGGACATAATACCCGATTAGATTGAGCACCGCTTTAACTTGACGGTGCTCTTTACATTAGTGGGGCAAATATTCTCAAGATTTCCTGAAATACCCTTATTGGCAACCTTTCTATACACTCTTCTAATGTAATCTGCGTGCACTCATTCAATGTATCAAAATAATCTTTTTTAATTTGTAATACTGCCTTACTGTTATACATCCATACTCCACATTCGAAATGCAGATAGAGGCTTCTAAAATCTAAATTCGTTGTTCCTACAGTCGCTATCTGGTCATCGGAAACAAATATTTTAGAATGCATAAATCCTTTTGAATATTCATATATTTTCACACCACCATATATCAATTCCCTGTAAAATGATCGTGTAGTCAAATGAATCAAGGCCTTGTCATAAATATGAGGAGTGATAATCCGCACATCTACACCGCTTTTAGCCGCTAAGCACAATGCAGATACCATGCTGTCATCGACAATCAAATATGGCGTACAGATATAGACATAATCCTTAGCATTATTTATAATCTGAAGATATACATGTTCTCCCACGTTTTCATTATCCACAGGACTATCCGAATAGGGTTGTACAAATCCATCTGATTCTATTCTTTCATCTACTTCATTTTTGGGGAAAAAGCATTCTATGTCATCTGGTATTCCACAACATAATTCCCACATTTCCAAAAACATTAATGTCAAACTCCATGCAGCTTTCCCTTTGATTTGTATAACTGCATCTTTCCAATACCCATGTTTTTCATAAGTATTGATGTACTCATCAGACAGATTTAAGCCTCCAGTAAAGCAACCTTCCCATCAATTACAGTAATTTTCCTATGATCCCGATTATTCTGAATAGCCGTAAGAACAGGACGAAATGGATTAAACACTTCACATTTAATACCAATATTTTTCAATTGCATCGCATAGTCTTTCGGTAGTGCGAGAAAACATCCAATATCATCATAAATAACTAGCACCTCAACATCTTGAGAAACCTTTTCTTTCAAAATATCCAAAATAGACTGCCACATCAATCCATCTTTAATAATAAAGTATTCTATAAAAATATATTTTTGTGCCTTTTTCAATTCCTCCAGGAAAATAGGAAAAAATTTCTCTCCCGGCGAAAGGTACTCAGTCTGGGTATCATCATAAACAGGAAAACCAGCATACTTTAGATACCGGATCTGTGGTATATGAGCAGGAGCCTCATAATATGCAGATTTTTCTGCACTTCCAGGTAATCCATAAAGGGTTCTGTTCTTTTGTCCGATCTGAAATATTTTCTGTTCAAATTTTCTTGTAGATGCCTGAAAATTATATAAGATATACAACAGACTTCCAAACAACGGAAACAATAAAATCAAAAAATTCCAGATTACTTTATTGGCCCTTTTGTCCTTTTTAGAAATGATATAAAGGACAAGAAACCCACTGATTATATGAACAACGCTTCGTAATACTTGTGCAATAAAGCTTTCATTTTGAAAAATAAAGAACAAAAAGCAAAGTTGTAAAATCAACAAGAATAATACTTGTACTCGTCTCAAGAGCAATGCTCTAAACCATGAACGCTTCATTTGATTCCCCACTTATTCTAAATTCTTATTTTTCTACTTATCCCCATACCGAAAGCCCCTGGTCCTACATGACAGCTGATACTGAAAGTCAGCGGATCGTATTTAACATCTTCCCAAGGAAACATCTCTTGGGCCATTTCCATCCATTCCTGATGTTCTTCTTTTTTTCCGAAGCTCCCTGCGACGCCCACATATATCTCATCACTATTTTTATGAAATTCATCTGCAATTGTTTTCATTTCCATAAGCAGACGCTTTTTACAGCTTTTTGTTCCACGAACTTTTGTATAGGCATCTAAACGTTCCCCGGCAATTACAAGCAGTGGTTTTATACTTAATAATGTGCCCATGGCAGCTCCCGCCGGAGTGACACGTCCACCCATTTTCAAATATTCTAAGGTTTCCACGCCTACATAGATAATGGATTCATAAGCAGTTTGTTCTAAAGCTTCTTTTATTTCTTTTGCAGAACACCCTTTTTCTTTCAACATCAGCGCATCCAACACGGACTGCCTCTGGGTGACAGAAATGCGATGATTATCAACCACCTGTACTTTTTCTTCATAATCCTGTGCCAGTACCTGAGCTGTTTGACAGGAACCACTAAGTCCGCTGGACATTGGAATATATACAAGCTCATCATATTCGGATAAGAGCAGTTTATCCCACATGTCTAAAACTTCTGCTGGTGAAGGCTGAGAACTAAAAACTTCTCTTTTTTCCTCAAGGCATTGATAAAACTCCTCATGAGTTAAATCAATGCCTTCATAGTATGTTTTCCCTTCCAGAATCACCGGCATTGGAATGACATGGACACCTAGAATCTTTCCTTCTTCTTCAAAGATCCCACTGTTGCTGTCTGTTACAATCGCAACGTTCATCTCATAATCCTCCTGTGCCATTTTTATACTATTACAAATATTTCTTTAATTCATTTACTTTATCCAGCCTTTCCCATGGAAGATCCAAATCTTCTCTTCCAAAATGTCCATAAGCAGCTGTCTGTCTGTAAATAGGCCTTCTTAAAGTCAATTCTTTGATAATACCAGCTGGGCGAAAATCAAAGTTCTCTCTTACAATCTCCGTAATTCTCTCATCTGAAAGTTTTCCTGTTCCAAACGTGTCCACCATAATTGAGGTGGGCTGTGCTACACCAATAGCATAGGAAAGCTGCACCTCACATTTTTCAGCCAACCCTGACGCTACAATGTTTTTTGCCGCATAACGAGCCGCATATGATGCAGAGCGATCTACCTTAGTACAGTCCTTTCCCGAAAAAGCTCCACCACCATGCCGCGCATATCCTCCATATGTATCTACAATAATCTTACGGCCTGTCAATCCACTGTCTCCATGCGGTCCACCTATTACAAAACGGCCTGTTGGATTGATATAGAATTTTGTATTCTCGTCCACCATTCCACCTGGTAGGATTTCGTCAAACACATATTTTTTAATATCCAACTGAATCTGTCCCTGTGTTATGTCCGGATCATGCTGTGTAGAAAGCACTACGGCATCCAGCCTGAATGGTTTGTCCTTTTCATCATATTCTACAGTTACCTGGGTTTTTCCATCTGGTCTCAAATATGGAAGTATTCCTTCTTTTCGTACTTTTGTCAGCTGCAATGCCAGCTTATGTGCAAGCTCAATGGGATAGGGCATATACGTCTTAGTCTCATTCGTCGCATATCCAAACATCATCCCCTGATCTCCAGCTCCGATGGCTTCAATCTCTTCATCCGACAAATTATGTTCTTTTGCCTCAAGAGCCTTATCCACACCCATTGCTATATCTGCCGACTGTTCATCAATGGCTGTTAACACACCACAGGTATCTGCATCAAAACCATACTCTGCATTTGTATATCCAATTTCCCTGATTGTATCTCGAACCACCTTCTGGATATCTACATATGCATTGGAAGTAATTTCTCCCATTACCATAACAAGACCTGTAGTCGTTACCGTCTCACACGCCACCCGGCTCATAGGATCCTGCTTCAACAATTCATCCAGCACGGCATCTGAAATAGCATCACACATTTTATCTGGATGCCCTTCTGTGACAGACTCCGATGTAAAAAATCGTTTACTTTTATTCATTTTTCATTTCCTTTCATCTTTTTTCCGATTACCTGAATGAATACTTCGATATTCAAATTCATAGTTGTTTCTTTAATTTGCGATTCCCTTTTTCTCTCTGTTCTCTTTCCAAAGTTCATCTGCAACTGGCTTCCAATACTTCGCATACTGGTCACATTTTGCACAAAGATGTTCTGCTGTTTCCGGAGATTGAAGATCTGTTGAGTGAGCTCCTGATTTTTCAACCATTGCACGAAGCTTGTCAGGATTTTCCAGCATAGGACACGGACGAAGCATATTATCATTAAATGGCTGATTATCATGGTAAGCCATCATCATCGGTGACTGCAGTGCTTCCAGAAGCGTCTTTTCCCGAATATTAGAATCTGAATAATGGATAAATACGCAAGGATCGATATCACCGTTAGCATTAATATGTAAGTAGCGATGACCACCAGCGATACATCCGCCAACATATTCTGCATCATTCTGAAAATCCAGTGCAAATAATGGCTTTGTGGCACGATAACGACGGATTTTCTCATAAACTCCGGTACGCTGCTGCGGTGTAGGCATCAACTCTGGAACAGCATCGTTTCCTACCGGCATATAATGGAAATACCATACAAAATAGGCGCCCATTTCAATCAATGTATCATAGAATTCCTCTGATGTAATTGAATCATAATTGGCACTGGTATAGCAGCAAGAGATTCCATAAATCAGTTTCTTTCTTCTGAGAAGTTCCATGGCTTTACGTACTTTCTGATATACACCAGTTCCACGTCGTCCATCAGTTGCCTCTTCAAATCCTTCCAGAGAAATGGCTGGTACAAAATTACCTACACGGAGCATTTCATCCGCAAATTCTTCGTCAATCAATGTTGAATTTGTAAAGCAAAGGAATACGCAATCCGAATGCTTTTCACAGATCCGAATCAAGTCTTTTTTACGGACCAGCGGCTCCCCACCAGTGTAAATGTACAAATAAACGCCCAATTCTTTTCCCTGGCAGATAATATCATCAATCTCATCATAAGTAAGATTTAATTTGTGTCCATATTCCGCTGCCCAACAACCAGTACAGTGCAGATTACAGGCCGATGTGGGATCCAGAAGGATAGCCCATGGAATATTACAGTTATACTTCTTTCTCAGTTCTTCTTCCTTTTTCCAGCCAACCAGACTGGCATTAATAAACAGATTCACGGCAAGTGTCTTAGTCACATTGGGATCTACCTCTTTAAAAAGACGGCGGATATAGCTATAATAAGGATGTTCCGGATCTGTAATTGCTTCCCGAATAATTTTTCTCTGAGAAATAAATTCACCATCAGCAAATTTGTCCGCCCAGTCCATCATCTTCGGCATATGCTTATCCGGATCCTTGTAAATATAATTGAATGTCTGCTCGATTCCCAGTTTCTTTAAAGTATTTGATGCGTTCATAATAGAATTCCTCCCTATAATTTTATATTTGTTAATAATAAGTTTTACTTAAACATTTTATTCTTCCCAGTCAGTATCTTCCTCGTTCTTTTCCTGTCCTTGGATTTGTTTTGAAATCTTCACCGTCTCCTTGACTGTGAGATGATTCATGAGACCTTCTGCAAAAAAACCGCATCCGATAATGACATGACTGATCTGACTTTCCTGAAACGGCTTTATTATAATTAAGATCCCAAAAGCAGCTACAATGATGGAAAGTGTCAATATCCATTTCCATATTTCAAGTCCAAATACTTTTGCGTCTTTTGCAGTCTGAACTTTTAATACAGCGTCAAGCAAAATCAACAATCCTAGTCCTGGGGAAAGATATGAACGGATACGCAAATTACATCCAAGCACTATCACTCCTAGCACTATCAGGAATATTCCACAGGCCAGATCATATTGGAAAGCCAGATCATACAAATCATCTGAAAGATATCCAATAATCTTAACAATTCCATAGGCAGCTAATATGATGCCCCCTGTGATACATAGCACCAGTGGGGATATAGATGGTATTGTCATACATACGATTCCAGCTATATAGAAAATAATTGAAATCAAAACATACCCATCTCTTGCCATACGAATCTTTTTCAATATTTTCACCTCCATTCTCTTTTTCTTGCCTAAATTCTACATACTATTTCATTCTTCTTCTATGGGCAAACGTCTTCTATATATCCAAAAACTAGGCAATCTTAACATGTTTGTCTGGATTCATTCAAAGTCCAAGATCAATAAAAGCTTCCCATTGCCGACATAAATGTCGACAACGGAAAGCTTTTGCTTATTTGTTTATCATGGAAAAGAATATGATTATTTCAATTTTTTCAAACTCAAATAACATGATATTCTTTCAGCAGTTTTTCCACATCTGTGTTTTTGATAAAGTCTAAAGCCTTTTTAACAGCAATCTTTTCCTTGATTCCCAGCTTCATCTGAGTCAGTGGTTCTCCATCACGCAATTTGACAGTCGCATTCAAAAGATCCCTCACATCATATGTGCTGCACCAAACCTCCGGAACTCCACGGTCTACATTAAGCAAGGTATAAACAGCTTCCATACCGGTACGCATGGAATACTCTGTTGTAAAAATAGTATCCCTTGCGGTCTCGGCAAACTGGCCAATAAATGCAAAGTTTACTGCTCCATCAGGCACAACTTTTGGACGATCCGTATCATTACGAGGCATGAAAAAGGCATCAATATAAGGCATCATAACTGGAACTGTGTTTGCACTGTTCTCAGCCAGTTCTTCGATCTCGTTTTCCGGCACACCAATATGGTACAGCCATTCCATACAGATCTCTTTTCCTGTACAATCTCTCATTGGCTTTTTGACATAGTCACCAGGTCTGTCATTAAAGAGCGCATATACCCAAACGAGACAATGGTCTTTTGGCTGGGAACGGAACTGTGGCTGACGGTTAATCGTCCAACTCAAAAGCCAGCTGGAATCTTTTACAGATACAATACCGCCGGTGACCACTTTACCAGTAAACGGATCTCGTTTACAGATATTTGTGATATATGGAATAATTCTTTGATCAAGTGTCTCCACAGTGGCACTCATCCAGTTGCACAGCTCACTGTCATAACAGAATTTATCCGGATTTCCAAAGTCAGGGCTTTGGGCGGCAATACGTCTCCACATATCCCATCCGCCACCTGGCTTGATTTCCGGATTATATGGAGCCGGCGTATTCTGGGATCCCATTGCAGAGTTTTCCACACATCCACCATTTGTGATGAACACAAGATCATCCTCTGTGAGGTCTACGAAACGTGTTTCACCTTCCGCCTCAATTTCAATACGGGTAGCCTGCTTTCTGTTGGATGTAACATCAAACTCAACATTTACAACCTTTGTATTATAGTGGAATACGACACCGGCATTTTCCAGATATTTTACCATCGGAAGGATCATACTCTCATACTGATTATATTTTGTAAAGCGCAGAGCGGTGAAATCAGGAAGCCCTCCAATATGGTGAATATACCGCTTAATGTAACGCTTCATTTCCAGTGCGCTGTGCCAGTTTTCAAACGCAAACATCGTCCGCCAGTACAGCCAGAAGTTTGAATCAAATACTTCATCGTCAAAATATTCATCAATACGTTTATCATACAATTCTTCATCCGGCGTGAAAAACAGCCTCATGATCTCCATCTGTGCTTTGTCTGAAACTGCAAATTTCTTATCTGTATGTGCATCCTGTCCCCGGTTGACAGTAGCACGGCAAAGGGAGTAATTCGGATCTTCTTTATTGAGCCAATAATACTCATCCAGTACACTGACTCCCTCAGTTTCAATAGATGGGATAGAATGGAACAAATCCCACATAACTTCAAAATGGTTATCCATTTCACGTCCGCCACGCATTACATAACCTACACCCGGATATTCAAACCCATCACAGGCACCACCAGGAATCGGATCTTTTTCAAAAATGTGTATACGTTCACCTTTCATCTGACCATCACGGACAAGGTAACATGCGGCTGAAAGTGCTGCCAGCCCTGTACCAATAATATAAGCTGACTTGTGATCTACTCCTTCTGGTTTCTTCGGATGAGCAAAAGCTTCATAGTTTCCACTTGAATAATACATAATCATACCTCCTGAATTTCAATTCGTTATATATGTTTTTCAATTACATCCTCAATATACATTGTATGATAACTACTCTCAATCAACAGAATAGCCCCATCATCGAATTCTTCGATGACAGGGCTATATTGTTGTTTTTTTCGACAAACTCCATCATTTGTTGATATTATCATATGGCTTATCAATCCGGCATTTTTCAAGCATACGAATGATATCTCCCTCTATTAAATTACTCAGTCTGAAAATCATCTTTTCCGGTGATGGTTTCATGTCCTGCCGTATCCAGTCCAGCATCATACCTACAAAAGCATACTTGTAAAAATCGGCAATAAATTTTTTATCCTCCTCCCTGACACTCATGCCTTGTGCACATTCTTCAACAACGTTAATAATCAATTGATAAACAACCCTGTACAGATATTGAATAATCTGTTCCTGACTCACATGACGGTAAACATTAAGTATAAAAGGCTTGTTTTCTTCTACGGCTTGAAAAATATTCAGAAATCCCTGTTCCCATGTATCATATGTAGTATTTCCATTTGCTGCTATGCGGGAATCCTCCTCACAGGACCATTCAATGAGGTCATAAATATCTTTGAAATGATAATAAAAAGTTGCACGGTTGACACCGCAGTCTTCTGTAATATCACTAATTGTAATTTTGGTAACCGGTTTTTTCAGTAACATCTTTTTAAGAGATGCCTCTAATGCTCTTTTTGTAATATCCGACACTTATCAATCCCTTCCTATTCTGTATATCATTCCATTCGTTTGAAAAATATTATACCAAACTCGCATATTTTCCACAATGAACAAAAAATAAATCAAATTACAAATGACAAATCAGCCAATGCCTGATATCGTCATAAACGTCTTCTTTGTCTGTCTCATTGATCAATTCATGTCTGTCATTTTTATAAAGTTTTATCGAAATATCCTTAATTCCTGCTTTTTTGTAGATTTCATAAACATTTTTAACTGCTTTTCCATAATTACCAACAGGGTCTTCTTCTCCTGCAATCAAAAATACAGAAAGGTTCTTCGGTATTTTTGCAATATTATTTGAATTCTGTATGAATGACAGCACGTCCAATAAAGTACGGTATCCATTTACCGTGAAGGAATATGTACAATACTTATCTGTGTTATATTTATCAACAATAGTTTCATCCTTTGTAAGCCAATCATTTGATGTCCTGACGTTTGGAATATGATTATTAAATTTGCTGAAAAACATATTTTTCAGCATCTTGGATCTATAGCGGTCTCCCTTAAAGAATTTAGTCAGCGATACCATTATTTTACCAGCTTTCAGTACACTTCCAGACTGGTTGCCTGTTCCGGAAATAATCACTCCATCCAACTCATTTCCATATGTCATTATATAGCGCCTTGCCATAAATGACCCCATACTGTGTCCAAACAAGAAGTAAGGAACATTAGGGTAATTTTTCTTTGCAAAACGGGTTACTTCATATAAATCTGCAACGACAGTTTCACTCATGTTGCTTGGACAAAAATACCCCAAATCGTCATCTATTTTTGCCGTTTCTCCATGACCAAGATGGTCATTCCCAATTACAAGAATACCATATTGGTTTAAGTACCTTGCAAATTCATCATAGCGTTTTATGTATTCAATCATTCCATGAGAAATCTGAACAATTCCAATTACTGTAATATTGGGTTCCCAAATAACAACATGCAACTGATTCTTTCCATCTGAGGATGGTATATATAATTCCTTCATTATACTGCCTCCTTGTTTCTTATCTCTAGAAATATACTTTTAAATTTCCTATGCATTATTTCAAGTATCCTCTATTTCAGCATATCAGATATCCTCCCAACGACAATAGGCAAACACCTTTGCTATGTTAAAAAAATGGACATTCATACAAGGTATGTCTAATAGTTTTAAATCATTGTTTCATGAAACTTTGCCATAACAAATAAACTACAATAATTTCCTTAAAATAAGGAGAAACATTCATCATTTGAACATTTCTCCCCCTGCAGTATTTTTCTTCTGCAATATAACTTATAGAACTCTTCTTGCTCTTCAGTACTTATGCAAGCTCAACCCCTTTCGCTTTGCTATCTTTTCCCTGCTGTTTTGCAATAATCTCCTTGTTCATTTTTAATCGCTCATGAATAGATTTCCTTTCCTTTTTCCCCATTGTTTTTTCGTTCTCTAAAAGGGAGCCCTGTTTTAAGGCACCCTTATCGGATACTGCTCTTTCAGGCAACTTCTTTTCTCCATCCGCCGATAATTGAACTGCTCCTTCTACTCGTTCAGGTGCTTTTTCTTCCAAACTGCAAAAACTCTGCAAATACGGCAGTATATGCTCCTGCATATCCGTAAGATCCGCCATATATGCCTGAAAGGATTTATCTCCCTTACCCTTTTGGTAATTCAGCCAGCTCTCATCATGCAGCTTCATTTCATTCTGATTCTTCAACTGGCTCAAAATACCGCCGTTTCCATCTCCGATATTGATTTTCCCTTTTAGTTCCTGCATCTGGTCACGATCCGGATAGTAAATCGTAAAATACATCTGTACAGTTTTCTCCGGCATTCCAGTCTTTGGATCTGCTTGTGAAGCCAGTTCTGTATCCATTTTGGTTGTTATTTCATCCAGTCTTCCCAGTTTCTGATAACCGGAAATGTCCATTTCCTTATCTTCACAGAAATTGATGCGGACAACCGGTACTGTTGTCTCCGGTATCTCAGGCTGATAGGCTTTCAGTTTCTCCAGAAGTTCTTCTGCCCGTGGAGACTCTTCGCATTTCTCATCAATAATATCTTTCAAAAGCGGAATGTACCTATGGGCATATCCGCATCTTAATTCCAATGTAACAGTTTCCACCATATCTTCCTCCGGGCTGAAGTTGTCATGATAATCATAATGGTCAAAGTCTTCCGCTAATTGATCCAGTGCTGCCGCCAGTTCATCTGCAGTCATTTTGTCCGGATAATAATGGACATTCAATTCTTTCGGAGGATAATATCGAAAATCAGGAAACGCTTCTACAATCTTTTCCAGTGCTTCATGTACCATTGGAAGGGCTGCCAGGAATGCAACATCATCCAGGCTGTCTCCCCGGATCGATTTCCTGCTGACCAGAGATACCTCTGCCTCATCATAAAAAGTATCATTCGGGTCACGGTAAATAATGCCCATGCCGTTTCCATAGTAGCTTAACGTTGGGTCATCAATGATTTCCCGGTATTTTGCAAGGATCTCATCCAGATTGGTACTCTTATAAATGTTGCCAAGGCTATGGTATTCATCACATTCTGCAGCATAGTATTCCAGATATGGCTCTTTCTTCGGAGGCATATTGTTCAGGACATTATCGATCATATTGTAGTTTGCCTCCTCCAGCTCTTCTACTTTCGCCAATGGCTTGTACTCCCCTCTGGCTTTCATCTGCTCCGTTTTTTCATCCAGATACCGTTCGGATTTTTCAAGAAAATCTTCTAACGTACCAGTCTTATCCGGTCTGATCGGGTTCATATCTACCCTCATATTTCCGACCTTATACCCTGCTTCATTCAATGCAGAAAACAAATCATCCTCACGTACAGTTCCCTCATAAGCAATTACCACATCCACATCAGAATCTTCTTTATATAGCCCATCCCTTGTACGGCTTCCGTACACACGCACAGCCTGTATCCTGGCATCCAGATCGTTTTCAATAATCTCTGACTGTGCAATCGCCCATACTGTCTCTTCGATTTCTGACCGGCTCATTCCATTTAATCCAGCTTCCGCTTCGGTATGATTCGAAATAACCGGCACACGTTTTCTCTGGCTTCTTGCTTCCTGAAGAATCTCTGCCCCTACTTCTTCCGCTTTTTCCCGCAATTCATCATAATCTACAGGTATCCGTTCTAACTGTTCCAGTCCTTCGTCCTCTAAAATATCCTGAATAGCCTGTCCCATAGAAATATCCGGATCATCCAAAATGCCTCCGTCCATGAGTTTATACTCCTTATCGTAAAAGGAATAATCATATCCTTCCGTTGCCACCTGAATAGCAAAATATTGATCCCCGATCCGGTAAGCCAATTCTTCCTGGTTCAGTTCCGGCTCTAATTGCAGGAAATCCGGCAATTCACGGAAACTGATACTGTCTACAAAATAAACTTTTACATTCCCATTCTCATTGAAGACTACAATATCACTGACCGATAAGGAATGCCCGGTATAATCTGCCGGATGGGCAATATTGAACTTTTCATACAGAGAATCCAGTGTATCGCCATATCGCATTTCATCGGAATAGATTAGCTCATAGTCCTCTTTTTTCACTTGATACCCATGCCTTTCAATAAAATTCATATCCATAAATTCATATTCTCTGCCGGGACTGCCGTCTATGATCTGGTATATTCCATATCTGTTTTCTGTCCCCAGAAGAAGTTTCGCCTCTTTCAATGACTTTATCTGTGGATACTCCTGCATCCGTTTTTCCAACGTCCTGATCCGTTCCACATCCTCTCTCTCCATCTGGTAATGCTCCGGTCCTCTCTCAATCTCCATCCGTTCCCGCACTGCAATCGGTCTTGGATAAGTGGTA
Source organism: Eubacterium sp. An11 (assembly GCF_002161065.1). Lineage (GTDB taxonomy): Bacteria > Bacillota > Clostridia > Lachnospirales > Lachnospiraceae > Anaerobutyricum > Anaerobutyricum faecale. The sequence continues at coordinate 14,495 of NZ_NFLV01000019.1, forward strand.
ACCAGAAATACTGTCTCCCCAGCATCAAACATCCTTAATGCTTCATCTCTATCAAGATCTGTCATTGGAGGCTGATACAATCCAGCTTCCTCAAAATCTATTTCGTCCTCTTGTTCCTGCATACGCTGCCACGCATCTTTTTCAATTCCATAGAGACCTTCATGTTCCAGTATCATCTCCCTGCTGGCATAGTCCCCATGAGTGCCTTCTGACTGCAGGCAGTACACCTTTTCCCCAACACGATGAAGCTCCAGTGCCATCTCCTGACGAAGAGGGAACATATCATCTGCGGTATAGCCATATCCCTTTAGTTCCGCCATACCAACGGAACGATCCGGGAATTCGTCAATTTCCTCTCTTGCATCCCTCAGAATTTCATCCACCTTCTCTTCATCCGAGGAACGGACAGCATCTGCAAGGTCTCTGATCATTTTCCTGATATCATAATCATCCCCGGTCATAGCCGCATATTCCAGAACCTGTTCTTTTTGTTCCTCTGTAAATAAAATGTTTTCCCTCTGTTCTGCCCGTTCCATCTGTCTTTTGGCATAATCCCGGACTTCTTTTTCTGCCAATGTCACATTCCTGTTCATTGCCATATTCATTCTCCTCCTACCGTCCAATTCTTCTGGCAAGGACAATCAGCCTGCCGTTGGTGCTGGAATATTCACAGGTAGATAAAGAAAGCAGCTCATCATCCTCCCTGACGGTAACCCCCGTCGGATAAAGCTGATAAGCTGCCATTTTCTGCAAATAATCCATCTGCTGTTTTCGTGTTTCTTTGTGTAAAAAATCATAATAACCACCGCTTTGTGCCACATTCGTCACATACACGGCAGCCACTTCATACTGGTATTTCTGGTTTTCCAGATATAGCGTGATTTCCTTATGCTCACGGTAAAACTCTTCTTTTTTATACTCATTTAATTGTTTGAACATACTGCCATCTTTCATTTGGTGACCATAAATAATCAAATGTTCCTGCCTGGCATCAACATCATTCCGGCAGTCCAGCATCAGTGTTCCACAGATGGCATAATTTTTTTGAAAATCGTGGTGGAGATAAAACTCATTATCTTTACCCTGCACGACCGGATAACTGATATCTGTATCAGCAATCTTCAGCCAACCGATGCAATCTGCATTTTCATCCAGCAATGCCTGATAATCAAAGTCATCTATTTCTGTCGTTGGATTATCCTCATTTGATTCTAATTCGTCATCCTCAGTATCATTTTCCGGAAACGCTATCTCTTCCACCTGCCGGTAATTCTGTCTGTTGTCATAAGAATCCTGCCAGTAATCCAAGAGGAATTTCCCGCTTATCAACGAAATTACCAGAAACACAATCAACATTACTTTTTCTATTTTCCTCACATAGCACCTCCTTCCAGGCATGAAAAAACCGGCAGGTATTTCACTGCCGGCAAACGCCATAACTTAATATAAAGTTCCTACATATTTTCCGTCTTCCAGATGCATATAGCACTCATTCATCTGTGCAGATTCCATCATCTGCAGAACATATTCCATCCCAGTCGCAAGTTCCTTTTCTTTAAACTCATTCATCGGAATCCAGTAAATTTTTCCTTCTTCAGAGCTATGTAATATTCCTGAATACCGATCTGCCTTATACAAGAATATCACATGATGCGTACCCGATTTATTCCAATGATATACGCCACAGAACAGGGGGTTTTCAATCGTAAGTCCCGTCTCTTCGTATACTTCACGGATAACAGCATCTGTAAAGATTTCTCCTTTTTCGACATGTCCGCCGGGGAACGTCGTTCCGGTATAACTGTCATTTACTTTGTCCAGTGCAAGTACATTTCCTTTTCCATCTTGCACCATACATAGATTCATGAAGCAAACTGTTTCCGTTTTCTTTTCCTCATGCTGGTTAAGGGATCTTCTCACACGTTTGTTAATATCAGCCCTCTTTCTCTTATAATGTTTTACAACTTCGTCATAAGGAATCCATATGTCTGCGTCGGTGATCCGATCATATACTTTTGAGATAACATCCCCGATTTGCTTATCCCCTGGAAATGTATAGTTTTTCTCATAATATGCTTTTGTCTCCAGATACATCCATTCAGCTATTTTTTCCTTTTGTTTCAATTTCAGATGAGAATACTTCTTATCCGTCTGAAGAAGCTTGCCATCAATCATTTTATGGTTCTTCCGGAACAACGGAACCATCTCCCTTCTATTCTTCCGTTTCTAACTCCAACCTCTGCAAAATATCTCTTATAATACCGGCATCTTCAATCAGGTTAATGCCAAAGCACTTCTTTCCGGCATCTTTTAGCGACGCTCCTATATGATAAGCCGTTTTTCTGTCAAGGATTAAAAAGCGGTCATGAAATACGTTCGTGTACTTCACATTCAATGTTGGATACTGCATATTAAAATTATCAACATCTGTTTTTGAAAGTTTTGTCCTTTTTAACGTATATACTGTAACGTTTACATTATCTATTTTCTTTGAAAGCAGGTTCAGCGTTCCTACATCGACATAGCTGTCAATTAGAGTAATTTCTTTTTCTGCTTTTTGAATCAGGCTTACAATCAAGCTGAAAGCATCATATATTTGCCCATCAAAAAATACCTTTTGATTTGACTCCTCATGATCAGCTATGTACTCAAATATCTGCTCAAGCTTTTCATCAGTTTTTTTCTGGTATTCCAACTGTTTTAATTCAACAGTACTGATACGCTCAAAAAGCAGAGCATTATTGGCAATAAAACGCCTCATCTCTACAAAAGCATTCATGATATTAATACTGACCTGAATGGCTACGTCACTTCTGAGTACTGCAGAAAGCATAGCAATTCCCTGCTCTGTAAAGGCATATGGCAGATATCTTCTTCCGCCTTTTTTCTCATTGTCCCCGTTACTTTTCATTGAGGTCGCAATTTGCGACCTCAAACTCTCTGTTTCTTTTTCTGTCAGTTGAAACCGGAATTCTTCTGGAAACCGGGCGATATTTCTTTTTACAGCCTCATTCAACCGCTTGGTCTCCACATGATAAAGCATTGCAAGATCACTATCTATCATAACCTGTTTGTCACGGATGACATAAATTAGTTTTTCAATAGCAGGCTGTACAACTTCTACCATCTGTGCTTCCGCAGTTTCCTGGTCTATCACTTCATTTGTCATTTGATCAGCCATATAAGCTCCTTACTCAACTTGAAATGCAAGTTTGGCACTTCAAGCTGATACATTCATTTTTTTATTTTTCAAAACCTGCCTTTATTTTACATTATTTTCATTTTCTTGCATACCATTATTTAGCCAATACAAATCTCGCTTGATATCCCGATTCTGTCTTCAGCATTTTCCAGTTGAGTACTCTTTTTATATGCACTGATTTTTTCATGAATAGAACGTTTTTCTTTTCCAGGATCGTCCTGCTCTTCTTCCCCTTCCATCACAGTTTCCTTTTCATCCATGTTCAGCAATGCATTCAGTTCCGACAGACGCTCCAGTTTCTGGTTCAGTTCTTCCTCTTTTGGGAATGTTTTTTTCACCTCTTCCATCGCATTTTTCAGCTGTCCCTGTACCGTCTCAAGCTTTTGCTCTGCTTCCGCCAGTTTTTGCGGGATTGCCTCCAATGCGTTATTGATCCTGATGATATTACCGTTTTCATCGGAACCAAGGCTGACACGATATACATTTTCATTTTTCAGTGAAAGGATAAATTCCTTATTCCAGGAATCGAACTTTAAGCGGATGGAAAATCCCTGATACTGTCCGACATTAACCATGGCATCCGCCTGTTTCATGGACTGGCAGACAGCAAGAAGGGCTGCACCCGCTTCTTTTTTCTCATAAAAGACAGTGCCACCGACTTCCATCACAAATTTCTCCGAATCCGTGATCTTATTTGCCTGATACTGTTCCAGATCCGCTTTGTACCCCTCAATGCTTTCCTTAAGTACTGCTATCTGCTGTGGGAAATTCTTTGCAATATCATCTTCCAGCCGATAATGGTTGCTCACAAAATTTGCTTTCAGCAGCTTCAGCTTCGATACTTCCACATCCAGTGCCATTTTTTCCTTGATTGCTGGATTTCCCGTTGCCAGTGCTTTTACTTCCGCATAAGACAACGCCGTATCGTCCACATCCTCACAGCTTCGTACTGGGGATTTGCTGGTCATGATCTGGGAAATGAATTTCTGCTTGCTTTCGATCAGCTGCCACATGTAACTGTCGAAGGTTCCTTCCGTTACATACCGATAGATATGCACTTTCTTATTCATATTTCCCTGACGGATGATACGCCCTTCCCTTTGTTCCAGGTCAGAAGGCTTCCAACCCACATCCAGATGATGCAGGGCAATCAGACGGTCCTGCACGTTGGTTCCGGCACCCATTTTAGCGGTGGAACCCAGTAAAAAACGAACCTGTCCGGATTTCACTTTATTGAATAAATCCGTTTTCTTCACTTCCGTGTTTGCATCATGAATAAAAGCAATCTCTGCTTCCGGCACTCCTTTTGCTATGAGTTTCTTTTTCAAATCGTCATAAACATTAAAGGTTCCATCCCCTTTTGGTGTGCTGAGGTCACAAAAAATAAGCTGGGCAGACCGTTTTGATGCGGTCTCTTTCCAGATAGCAAAACTCTTTTCCACACAGGCACAGATTTTGCTGTTCTCATCATCCGGAAGCAATAGATTCACAAGACGCTGATCCAGTGCCAGCTTTCTCCCATCATTGGTCACTTTCAGCATATTGTCAACAGAAGAATCCACACCGCCATCCCGGATTACTTCCGCACGTTCTCCAAGGCTTTCCACGATCTCTTTCTGATGCTCGGATGGTTTTAGTACCACCGTTTCATATTCTGCTTCCGGCACCGGAAGTTCCAGCTGGTCTGCCGTCTTAATATCGGCAATCTCCTTAAACATACTCATAAGTTCCGGAATATTGTAAAATCTGGCAAATCTGGATTTTGCCCGGTATCCGGTACCTTCCGGAGCCAGTTCGATACTGGTTACAACCTCGCCAAAAGTGGAAGCCCAGGAATCAAAATGCCCCAGCCCCATCCGGTTCAGTTTGCCATACTGCAGGTAACGCTGCATGGTATAAAGCTCATAAGGTAGGAAACGCCACGCCATACTTCCTTTCGTCCGTGGTCTTGGCGTAACCCCCTCCAGAACCGTGCTTACACCTCTCGATGTACACGGCTCGCCATCTTTCATAGTTTAAGTGATTTTGTCTTTGCTTCTTCGTAGCATTTCGGGCAGAGAGCCAATGACTTCCGCCTTTTCAGTAACATCAGTTCATCAAATTCATTATCAGCGTTCAAATCTTTTAAGCGCTTTACATGGTGCATATACACTTTCACGGGGTTTGCTCCGCACATCTCGCATTGTCCGCTTTTTAAACGTCCTGCAAGACTATTCGGTTTTATCTGCCCTCTGTATTTCGGCATAATGTCTACAAATTCAGGTGCGATATTGTTATTACGCCTAAATCCTTCATTGTAAAACTCACACCGCTTTGTTCCACTCTTGGTTTTGTAATCTGCGCCAAAGTCGCCCTTTACGCTACGGTATTTCTTATACATCTTCATAACAGAAGAATTATATTTTGCCGCCAACGTCTTTAAACAGCTTCCACGCATGATAGAATGAAATTTCCCCAGATTGCATACATTGATTGCTAACCTGTAATAATTGTACAATCCTCTGATTTCAGAATTATATTTACTGATGATTGCCACATCGTCTAATGGCATAAGCGCCCCTCTGTGGAGTGGCTTCCAAATCTCTTTGCCGTTTTCGTCTTTTTTGATTTTAAACGCACCGTATTCGTGCAGTTTCGCAATCCATTTTTCTTTCGGCATATATAACTGCACTTTTCCATACCACACCCGTTGCAGACCTTTTTTCGTCCGCTTTGTGTCCTGACTTCTTGATATTCTTATGTCGTATCCAAGATACCGCACCTTTTCAGAGGAATGGGTAACGTGAGTTTTCTCCTCCGACATTGTGAGATTTAGCTTGTCTTTTAGAAATATCTTTACCTGTTCCTTGATATTTTCAGCATCCTGCTTTGAACCTGTTATTGAAATCAGGAAATCGTCAGCGTAACGGTTGTATTGAAGTCTTTTGTAATTCTCATCCATCTCGTCTAAATGTGGTGTGGACAACATCACTTTCCTTGCTTCTTTAAATGCTGCTAGGTTTGCTTCTGTGCGCTCTATTTCCAGATTTTTCTGCGCTTTCCGATAAGCCCAGCGTACCTTATCATGGTCTTTGTGGACTTTACGGCTTCTTGTATCGCCTTTGTCAAAACTCTTTTTCATCCTTGCCATGAACTCATCAAGTTCATTCAGATAGATGTTGGCAAGTATCGGACTGACACCGGAGCCTTGTGGACTGCCGGAGTACGTTTCATGGTATGTCCACTGTTCCATATATCCTGCCCTTAGAAACTTCCACATCAGCGATATGAACGCTTCATCTTTTATGCGCTTTCTCAAAAGCTGTATTGTGATATGGTGGTCGAAGCTGTCAAAACAAGCCTTAATGTCTCCTTCGATTATCCACTTTGCACCAGTGAACAGCGTTACGATTTCTTTTAACGCTGTGTGGCAACTTCTTTTCGGTCTGAAACCATGTGAATTATCAGAGAATGTCGGCTCATAGATTGCTTCAAGTATCATACGGACAACTTCCTGTAACAGTTTATCGTCCGTTGACGGAATCCCCAATGGGCGCTTTTTACTGCTGTTTTTCTTCGCAATATAAACACGCCTTGCAGGGTTCGGCTGGTATGAGTGGTCTCTCAGCTTCTGAATGAGCTTTTCAATGCGCTCCATGCTCATACCGTCAAGAGTGAATCCGTCTGCACCTGCCGTCATGCTCCCCTGAGAGGTCGCAATATTCTGGTATGCAAGCAGATAGAACTCTGGGTTGTACAGGTTACGGTATAATCTCTCGTACCTGTACTCTTTGTTTTTTGCTTTTTCACTTAAACTTTTCAATACATTTTCGGGACTTCTCATAATGCCTCACGCACCTTTCCTTATTATTTGTATTGAAGAAAGACTGTCTCCCTTCGCCATGTGGACGGCTTTCCCGTCCTCGGACTACTACGGAGACTCTGTTGCCATAGTAAATATTCAGAGTCACTTTTCTCATAGCACTCATAGCCGATTTTCGGCATTTTACCTTAGGCAATCCCCGTTTAGAACTGTAATAACATAAGCCTGTTATGATTTCGGATGTGACGTTCGTCGTTTTCCATTATCCTATGGCTGATTTACTCTGGGTATCTTGTGGATACGCATGGCCGACTCATATCCACCAGAGTACATGCGAGTATAACTTCCTTACGCATGGAGCAACATTTTGCCCAATCTCCGACTGTCATTCAGGCAGTTTAGCTTTCATCCTTATTCATAACTTTTCGCCACTACCACGCAAACACTTTGGAAGTTTCCGTGTTTCGTGCCCTCCGACATGCTACACTCCCCATCGGGTTTCCCCTTTTGGATAAGTCGGGTGACGATAGGGTGCGGATTATTCCGCTTTGATACCTTGCCCTATTACTTGCTCAAGGTAAGATTATTACAGCCCCTTACGGGCGCACTGTCATGCTGTTGCTGACCGGTGTACCCGTAGCGAACGTAATACCTTTCCCACCGGTGATTTCATCCAGATACTGGCATTTGTTGAACATATCCGCCGATTTTTGGGCTTCATTCTGGGCAATGCCTGCCACATTCCTCATTTTTGTGTAAAGGAACGCATTTTTGTAATAATGGGCTTCATCCACATACAGACGGTCTACCCCAATTTCCTCAAACGTTACCACATCATCCTTTTTCTCTTTGTTCTCCAGCTTTTCCAGACGTCTCCTGAGACTTTTCTTTGTCTTTTCCAGCTGTTTTACTGTAAAACGGCTTCCATCAACCTCATACTTTGCCGCCTGAATCCCTGCTTCCAGTTCTTCGATCTGCTCTTCGATGACCTTTTTCTGGCGTTCTTCCGATAAGGGAATCCTCTCAAACTGGGAATGTCCGATGATCACAGCATCGTAGTTGCCCATTGCGATTCTGGCACAGAACTTCTTGCGGTTTGCCGGTTCAAAATCTTTCTTCGTTGCCACAAGGATATTGGCTCCTGGATAAAGCTGCAGGAACTCGGCTCCCCACTGCTCCGTCAGGTGGTTTGGAACAACAAAAAGGCTTTTCTGGGCAATGCCAAGACGTTTGCTCTCCATAGCTGCGGCTACCATCTCATAGGTCTTTCCGCTTCCCACTACATGGGCAAGCAGGACATTATCCCCATAAAGCTGATGGGCGACGGCATTTTTCTGGTGCGGGCGAAGCTCTATTTCCGGATTCATTCCCGGAAAGGTCAGATGGCTGCCATCGTATTCCCTGGGACGAATGGAATTGAAGCGGTCATTATAAATCCTGCACAACTTTTCCCTCCGTTCCTGATCCCTGAAGATCCAGTCCTTAAATGCTTCCTTGATTGCATCCTGTTTCTGGGTTGCCAGCATCGTTTCTTTTTTATTCAACACACGGATTTCATTTCCCTCTGCATCAATCTTTGTGTCATAGATCCGTACATCTTTTAAATTCAGGGTTTCTTCCAGAATCTTATAGGCATTGATCCGGCTGGTGCCATACGTTGCTGTAGTCAGCACATTCCGGTCACTGTCCGCATTTTTACCGCTGATATTCCATGCACCGCTGGCTTCCGAATACCGGATATCAATTACCCTTCCAACCAGATAACCCGGGGTATCAAATAGTTCTTCCATAAAATCCCGGTATATTTCCGGGGCGATCCATGTGGCACCGATCCGGACTTCAATCTCTGATGCATCCAGGTCTACCGGCTGCACCTGTTCCAAAGCATGTACATTGCTGGTATATTCCGGCTGGTTTTCCGCAAAGATTCTTGCTGTATTCAGCTTCTCCCGGACATTACCGGATAAATATTCATCCGCAGTCTCCCACTGCCCATTGACCGGATCCCGGAAAATAACACCTGTCAGTTCTTCTGCAACTTTCTCTTCCGGCTTACCTGTCAGCCTTGCCATATAAGGAAGGTCAACCCTTGCTTTTTCATTCAGGGAAATCGTCAGGGCTTCCGCCGCAGTTTCCACACTGGTCACAGCTACTGCTTTCTTAATCGTCCGCTTGGTAAACATATCCGCTTTCCGTTTCAACGTACCATCTTCATTAAGATCCTCCAACGAACAGAGCAGACAATAAGAAGAGTCATCGGAGAATGCCCGTTTGTTTGCATTACTTCCGATGACCCCATATTTTTCCGTATAGGCATCATAGACCTGATTCAGTTTGACCTGAAGCTCCTGTATCGCCTCATCTGTTGCATTTTCCTCCATCTGCAGGGCGATCAAGTCCCGGACTACCTCACGGATCTCAACCATACCTTTCACACGTTCCGCCGTGGCTGCCGGCAGCTTCACCGGATTCATCAGGGAATTTACCCGGTAATAGATCTGGTCATCCACCACAGTAAAACTGTAGTTCCGGACAGCCGGATCCGCAGGTATGCTTTCCACAATCTCATCCAGTTCTGTTTCTGCCGTTACTGCCGGAACCATCGTTCCATGGATTTTCGCTGCGGCATCTTCCAGCTGTTCCGCCAGGTCTGCCCCTTCCAGAGGAAGACAGGCAGTCTCCATGCCATATGGTCCGGATACCTCTGCCATCGTTCCAAGTACCATTTCCGGGTGGGTAATAAAATACTGGTTTATGGTAATCCCATTATCATCCTCACCAAGAGCAACCCATTCCGGCTCTTCCATGGAAATGCTCTCCCTTTTCTGGAAAAACAGGATGTCTGCACTGACTTCGGTTCCCGCATTCGCTTTAAAGGCATTGTTCGGAAGACGAATCGCCCCGAGAAGCTCTGCCCTCTCTGCAAGATACTTCCTTACCTCCGGCGATGCTTTATCCATGGTTCCCTTGGTTGTGATCAGAGCAGCCACGCCACCCGGTCGTAACTGGTCAATGGTCTTTGCAAGGAAATAGTCGTGGATCATAAAATTATACTTGTCATACTGGCGGTCATTCACTTTATAGGAACCAAAAGGGACATTTCCGATTGCCACATCAAAAAAGTCATTGGGATAATCGGTCTTTTCAAATCCTTTGATCTGGATATCAGCGTTCGGATAAAGCAGTTTTGCGATCCTTCCGCTGATGCTGTCCAGTTCTACTCCGTAAAGCTGGGACTGCTGTAACTTATCCGGAAGCATTCCAAAAAAGTTTCCTACACCCATGGACGGTTCCAGGATGTTTCCCTTTTCAAATCCCAGGTTCTGAAGCACCTGGTACATGCTCTCGATGATAACAGGCTGTGTATAATGGGCATTCAACGTGGATTCCCTTGCCGCCGCATATTCTTCCTTGGTAAGCAGATCTTTCAGTTCCTGATACTCGTCACTCCAGGAGGCTTTTCTTTCATCAAAGGCATCCGGCAAGCCTCCCCAGCCTACATAGTTCGATAAGGTTTCCTGCTCCTCTGGTGACGCATGACGGTTCTCGCTTTCACATTTTTTCAGAACCCGGATTGCCATCACATTGGCTCTGAATTTTTCTTTTGCCGTTCCATAGCCCAGCTGGTCATCCGCAATATGAAAATTGACTGCCGGTATCTCCGCAGATAATGCACGTTCCCTTTCCCCATACTCATTCCAGACACGTTCCGATATTTGCCGGAAATAGATGGATTCATTTTCCATGATACTGTAGCTGACTTCCTGGAGTTCTTCCAGGTTCGATGCATTTTCAATATCCTCATGGTACTGAAAATAAAGGGCTTCCCGTTCCAGTACCATCTCCAGCCGCTCCAGTTCCGGTTCGGACATCCGCTCCCAGATATCATCTTTTTCCGTATGGATAGTAAACCCTTCCCCGTCATCGTGGTATTCCACCGTATAATGCAGGATATCCTGCTCCCCACGTATCTCACAGGTAAAGTCATACTCCGTTGTCCTGCTTACAGAGGAATACTGGCGGTTTACTAATACCAGGTTCTGCACATCTTCTGCCCTTAATGGCTGCCCGCTTTCTTCCAACTTATCTTCCACATTTTCTTCCGTATGAACTTCTTCATGAACTTCCTCAATCTCTTCAGGAACCTCCTCCGTTTCCAGTGACTGCTTTACTTCTTCCATATCAGCAAGACGCTGAGCTTCCTGCCGTTCTTCATACTTTTCCAGTTCTTCCGGTGACAGAAAATCATCCATCCGGATCAGCTGCCTTGTCCTGGAAGCTGCCTGTTTCCACTTGATAAGTGTTCTCAGGCTCGGGTTGGAAATCTGCCCTTTGCTCAAACGGATTCCTTTTGCGTCATGCCACTCATCGGAAAGATCGCTTCCCTGGATGCCCGGCGTACATCCTCCGTCTCCGTACTCATGTTTTAAAAAGTCAGCTGCTTCTTTTTCATCGTGATGTTCCATGAAAAATTCATAGATACGGTTCCTTCCGCCTGCTACATTTCCACCTCTTCGTAAAACAGAGTCAATCTCATCCTGCGTAATAAAAGCCATTTCCGGCGGTGTTACGGTTTCTTTCTGCCTACTCCAATCGAGCGTCCTTCCAAGGTCATAGACCCTCTGCTTGTACATCGGATTATTTCGGATCTGGTACCTCATATAGTTTTTCGGATGACGTTCCATATCCTGTTCCAGTTCCACAAGCATCTGGTAATACTCTCTTGTCTGTTCCGGATCATCCAGACCTGCCCGGAACCTTTCGCTCGTTTCTGTATGGTTGTATATCCCCCTAATAGCCCCAGTATCCCTGAAGTGGAGTGCCAGCAGGCTGGAAAGCTCATCACATTCCACTTTGATCGAATTTTGCATAATCACGTTGGAGACATAAGTCCCCGCATCATACATATCCTGAATACGGTTTGCCGCTTCTTCCCAGGTAAGCATACGGTCATAATTGTGTCTTGCGGATTCCCCACGTCGGAATCGCATCCCGTCCCCGTCATACCAGATACTGAATTTTTGGCCGGAAAACTCAAACCCTTTCCCGCCGGTACCATATTCCTGGATCAGAAAACTTCTCAGTTCCTCATGGTCAATTCCCTCCACAAGTTTTGCAGTGATGTGGAATAACGTATTCTTCCGACCGCTTCCGGTACGAAGCACATCATCCACGATTTCATCTGAAACAAAAAAAGCGGCTGGCTGTGTGAGTGCAGCTGCCGCTTTCCTGATCTCTCCAAACTGTTCTTCCTCTGTGGGGAACAGGCTTAATTGTATATAATCTCCTGAACCACCAGTTCCTCTGCCTGTGCCCGGATCCGGTTCATGTGACGGGTCCAAGCCATGCTGTCGGCTGATTTCTCCGGTGCCGGGTCTTTCTCCAGAAGCTGAATGGTCAGGTCTTCCACTTTCTGTCTGGCTTCGCTGTCCACTTCCATCAGATGGCTGTCCAGCCTGTTCTGGAGTGCCAGTATGCTGAACCTGGCTTTCTTGTGGTTCCTCAGATATTCCTTCCGCATCATCCCGTATTTCCCGATGGTCCCCCTGGTCTCCTCCAGTTTGATATCTGGTATCAGATAATCCCCGTTCCTGCTGTAAGTGATCTCTCTCATGCTCTGTTTCCTCCTTGTTTTCTTCTATCTCTGGTTCTGGTGTAATTTCTTTACTTTCGCGAATTAACGTGTTAAATTCATTATAGACCACTTCCGATTCTTTTGCAACCGTTTTCCTGTCATTTTCCAGATCCATAAGGACATAACGTCCAAGCTGCATCAGAATCGGTCGGCAGATCTCATTGACCGCTGTGCCAAGGTGTCCAAGCACACGGAGATCATTAAAATCCGTGATATGCCGCAGGCTGTCCGCAGACAGGTACGCTTCCGTATCCATCCCGCACCGCTTTAAAAGGACATACCATACACTGTCCGTCATAAGGTCCCTAAACTCCACTTCCTGGTTCTGCTCATCCAGTTCTTCCAGAAATGTCCCCTGCACATCCTGTTTCAGTTCATCAAACGCATCCGGAAGCCATTCCCGTACACTTTCCTGTGCTGCCTGATACAGGGTTCCGGCAAGCCCGCCATCTCCTTCGTCCAATCCATACGCTCTCTGCAGATAATCTGCCGCAAAGGAACGGTCATCCTGTGGCAGCACCCACAAAGCCGGGTCTTTCCCCAGATTTCGCACCTTATAAGTATCCGAAATATCAAACACATACCGCAGGCGGTTCTTCGGACCGGATGTATGATCAATCAGGGCAATTCCTTTTGACCCTTTCTTAATCCATCGGTACATCCGCTTATTCCATACCTCCATGGATGCCACTGCCGTTGCTTCCGGTCTCTGGGCAAAGATCAGAAGCTGTTCATCAAAGGTGTATTTATATAACCGGGATGCAGTATCCAGAAAACGCATCCACTCTTCCGGCTTTGCTGCAATGTCCTTTGCGACTTCTTCCGTCAGCTGTTCCATGGCATATAATTTATTTGCCATACCCATTCATCCTCCTCTCATTCTATCGTCGTTTCCCGTTTTTTCTTCACACCGGATGTTTTCTGACCCGATGCGATCTTTTTCCGGTTTTCCTCCAGTGATTCCTTGATTGATTTTTTATGTGGTTTTTCATATCCGTAATTCTCTGCTTCCTTTTCTGCCACTTTCAGATTGATATCATTCAAATCCACAGAGTATTGAATCTGCTCCATAGGAAGGATCTTTTTTTCCCTGAAAGAAAAATAGGACTGGTCATCTCCAAGAATCACATGGTCGATCACAGGAATTCCAGCCAGCATACAAAGCTGCTGCATTCTACCTGTAAGTGCAATATCATCCTTCGACGGTTTCAGGCTACCACTTGGATGGTTGTGGAACAAAAGGATAGAAGCGGCATTCGATAAGAACGCCGCCTTTAATACTTCCCTCGGATGCACCAATGACTGGTTCAGTGTCCCCATACTGATGATGGTCATGTTAATGGGAACATTATCACTCCGAAGATGGACCACTCCTACCACCTCCCGGTCGTAGTCTTTAAAGGTATCTCCCAATACCCGGATCGCATCTTCCGGTGTAGAGATCTCTTCCTCACACAGGATCGGGGCTTCTTTTACAAGCCGAACCGACACCTGGTCAATTCCGTATTTTCTTTTCACGTTCCGATGCACCTCTCTTTATTGGGATTTGAAGAATGAACTCCTGGTCTTTTTGTGACTCCAGGCATTTTCGGAGATATCCGGATAACCTTTTTCTTTCTTCCTCTTTCATTTTGCTGCTCATTCCCCTTCTCCCTCCACAACCTCTTCCATAACATCTGCAATACGTCCAAGTTCCGTTACAAGGGAAGGAAACTCATAACTGTTCCTGGCTTTTCCAATCTGATCCAATAAAAATTCCGGTACATTGTTGATTGCCTCCGCTATCAATGCTTTTACCTTTAAATCCTGAAGAGCCAGAAGTTCTTTGAGTCCAAATTCTTCACCCAAAACTTCCTTATACCTGATTAACTCGCCTTCAAGGCTATCCGGTTCTAACCGTCTTTCAAATTTTTCTCTTTTATCATCACCATATAAGCACCACTCTGACATATACATCCTCCTTCATATAAGGGAACCTCCACAATGGAAGTCCCCTTATAACTCTGCTTATTATTGTTACATTACCATAGCCGTATCTCTCGTTTTACCCTGTGGCTTTCCCAGAACATCCCCGGCTTTCATGTCTTCCTTCGCCTTTTCCAGCTTTCCATGAAGCCCGGTTTTCTCTGCAGGCTTTTCTGACGCAGCCGCTTTTTCTTTTTCCAGACGTGCCTCCCGTTTCTCCGCATTTTCCATCACGGCTGTTCTGCCATCACAGAACTGCACTTTATCCGAAAGAATATCTTCCAGTGCTACTTCTGTTGCATTGACTTCTTTTACCATGGCATTCAGGGCTTTCACATCGAAATCCCCATTATCCGGCAACAGAAGTGTTTCATGGATGGAGGAAGGCAGGATATAAAAATCGCCCTTCATAAACTCCCCGATCTGTTTTCGGATATCCTCATGCAGGATCAGGGATGCAGCATTCATTTTCGTTTCGTTCGTCAGGCAAAACATGGGCATGAAAAATTCCTCTGCCCTCCTGTCTCCGTTCAACAGATTCTGGGGTTTTTCTCCCATAATAGAGGACTCCATCAGATCATTTATTGAGTATAAAGCCGGCCCACGGTTCTTATCTGATGCCATCGCATCCTGCTGGAGAGTCTGGACATCAATCTTCCATGCTTCTAAAAGTGCTTTGGTCACGGAAACCGAAGCAATGCCGTCTTTATTTTCCGACAGATTGACCGTGTAATAAGCAGCGAAATCCCCATGCATAGTCACAGCCTTATCTTCCAGCCATTCTTTGTTTTTATCCGGGTCGCACATCCTGATCTGCAGTTTATCCCTGACATTCCCGTAATCCATCATGCCATTCACATCAACATTCAGATCTGTATCCATCTGTTCAATCCAGAGGTCTGCCACATCCCCTACACAGGCATCCGGATTTTTCCCATTCCGGTATTCCTGGTAAAAGGAATCCAGATATACATTCGGTGTAATATTGCTGTCTTTTGCGGGAATGACCACCGCCGTCAGTGTCAGTCCGTTTTTCTTTACCACTTCCTGCAGATGGATATTGGCATCCGCATATTTTTCCGGTAGATAGTCCTTCACATTGTCTTTTACATATTCAAAAAAATCTTTTCTGTTCATCATACACAATTACCCCCTTCTGATCATGTGCTGGTTCATTCTCTTTTTGTTGACTGCCTGCTCTGCTTTTTTCTGGTATGCCATCATTCTCTTGAATGATCTCTCCTGCATTTCTCTCCCTGCCTGCACTGTGTTCATTGTTTTCTTCATATTCTTTACCTGTCCTTTCCTGATTTTTGCTATGATAAAAGGGAGCCCTGAATTAAGGCTCCCTGCTCATATAAGGTTCCTATTTTCTTTTTCTCTTTCTTCTGGCTGCCAGAAGTCCGGCAATGCCGCTTACAGATACTGCCAGCAGTACCACCGGAAGCCAGAGATTTGTCTCATCCCCGGTCTTCGGGTTACCGGCTGACGGTGTTCCCGGTGTGCCTTCCGTTGTCTGTGGAATTTCCGGCTTGTCATTTGTCAGGTCAAAGGTCACTTCCACAATCGGTGTACTGTCATCTTTGTAGGCAAATACCACCTCATGCTCAGTTTCATCCAGTGTGTATCCATCCATTGTCTTGGTTTCCACCAGATAATATTTCTTCTCACCGGCATATTTACCGTCTTTGTAATCAGCGATCTCATAAAGGCTGCTCTCCGCATGACCTGCAGCATCCGTCTTTAAGGTCTCCAGTACCTTTCCTTTGCTGTCACGGAGTTCAAATTCCACGCCTTTTATCGGCTCTCCGGTTTCCTTATCTGTTTTATTCAGGATCACTTTCCCTTTTGCGGTATCCTCCTTCATAACAACAGTCTGGATCTCGCCGGTATCTTCCACTTCAAAGGAAACATCGGCTGTCAGGATAAATCCTTTCGGCGCCTGTTCCTCTCTGAGTGTGTATCTGCCAATCGGCAGCTTCTCCACATAATGCGGCTCCTCTGTGGAAGTCCAGCTTTCTACTACCTGGTCATTTTCATCCAGGATCGTCAGCTTCGCACCCGGAATCTCCTGGTCTCCGGTGATATCCGTTTTGCTGATCTGTACCTTTGTCACATCGTCCTTCATCTCATGCTTCTGGATCTCTGCAGTATTCTCGATAGTAAATTCGATGCTTTCTGCGGTTACATATCCATCTGCAGGTTTGGTTTCTGTCATGGTGTAGGTCTTGCCGACTACCAGTTCTTTGATTACATGGGCTTCTTCTGCAGATACCCATTCATCCACAACATTTCCGTCCTCATCGGTCACTTTCAGGTGGGCACCCGGGAGTTCATCCCCTGTTGTCAAGTCGGATTTTGTCAGCTCCACGGTTGTTGCCTCATTTTCAAAGGTAAAATCATAGCTTACCTCTGCTTGCTCCGCACCGGCGTATTCAAAGATGAAATCCTTTTCCTCATTGGTGGTCACAAAACCATCCGGGGCATACAGCTCTTTCACATAATAGTTTCCGTCTACCGGCAGGTCTGCCGTAAAGGTGATCTGACCGTTTTCATCGGTAGCCTTAAGCTCAATGAGCGTATCTGCTTCCATCAGGACATCGCCGCCGGCATTTTTGATATCCTCCCTTGTAAACAATCCGAAGATACCGCCTGCCAGTACACGCTCCGCATCTTTTTCCTTTTTCAGTACGGTCACTTTGACTTTCTGTCGGTTATTCTGCCATGCTTCATCATACGTTACCACCGGGGTATCCTGGTCACGGTAACTTAAATCCACAAACTTAGGCTCCCCATCCAGCACATAACCATGGGCAGTTTCTGCCTCTTTCACATAGTATTTTCCAACCGGAAGGTCTCCAAGCTGTGCAATACCATTGGTATCTGTAGTAATGGTTCCCACCAGTTCGTCTGCTTTGAAGTAATCCTCACTGACACCATCAGCCGCTTTGATATCTTCTGCAGCATAAACGTTGAAAGTAACTTCGGTAAGGCTTCCGGTGATATACTCAAACAGATGCTCCACCGTGCCTTTTGCGTTATCCAAAAGCGTTACTTTATCCAGAAATTCACCTTTTTTGTTGATGATCAGAAGCCCGATCGGCACTTCATCCTTCATTTCAACCTTCTGGACATCACCGTTATCCTCAACTGTAAATGTGATATCCGTTGCTTTCAGGTAACCATACGGGGCAAATTCTTCCCGGAGTGTGTAAGTCTCACCTGCCACCAGACGTTTGATCACATGCGGGGCATTCTTAACAGAAGTCCATTCATCCACAACATTCCCATCCTTATCCAGCACTTTCAGGCTTGCGCCATCCAGTTCTGTTCCAGTGGTAATGTCAGATTTTGTGATCTCCACTGTGGTCGGCTGGTTTTTCTTTACGGCATTCAAAACAACTGTTTCCACATCCTGTCCCTGATAGGAAGCATCAAAGTTTAAGACTTCATTGGAGGAAACGTATCCTGCCGGGGCTTTCAGTTCTTTCACATAGTAGCTTCCAAGCGGAAGATCCAATGTACATCCCGCCTGTCCCTTCTCATCCGAAGTCATTTCCTGAAGGAGGGTGTCTGCCTCAACGATTACTTTGCCGTCTGCGGTGATATCTTCTTTGTTGTAGATACCAAATACGGCACCTGCCACAACAGCACCATTTTCCGCATCCTGTTTTTCAACCGTAACCGCTACCTTCTGTCTTTCATCACCCACCGTCACTTCCTGCTCTACCACTGGGGTATCCTGACCTTCATAGACAAAGACAACTTCTGCAGCCTCCGGATTTAACACAAAACCTTCCGGGGCTGTTTTTTCTACCACTCGGTAAGCACCAAGCGGAAGGTTTTCTGCCACTGCCATTCCATCCTCACCGGTTGTGATCGTAGTCACCAGTGTATCTTTTGCATAGACTACAATCCGGTTTCCATCTGCGTCTTTCTGGTAATCCGGGGAGTAAATATCCTCCGCCGCATACACCTCAAAGACGGCATCTTTCAGGAACTGCTCTTCGTAAATGAAATCCTTGTTAAATCCAGCAAGCATCTCACCTTTTTTGTAAACAGTCAGCTTTCCTTTGACCGGATGGTTTTCGTAATCTACTTCAATCACCACATCCCCGCTGACAGAATCCATCTGGTATGCAGTATTGGAATCCACTGCGATCTCCACATAATTCTGGTTTAAGGTATATCCATCCGGGGCTGTCACTTCCTCAATCCGGTAATGTCCGATGCTTAAATTGTTCGGAAGGATCAGGTAACCCTGACTGTCTGTGAAGTATGATTTGTGGGTAACAGTGATCGGGTAAGTCGTAACCTGTTCCACATATTTCTTATGGTCCAGGTCATAAATCTTAAATTCAGTACCTGCCACCAGCACCGGTCTCTTTGTTTCATCGTCTTTCTTCACGATCTTTAACTTTGCTTTAAATTCATCATCCAAAAGGATCCGCCAGATCTGCGGTTCATCCGGATGGTTTTCACTGATGGTAACAGTAAAGTCATCCACCGGCTTATAATTGTGCGGTGTTGTTGTTTCTTTCACAAGGTAAGTACCATACGGAAGCGGGATGCTGCAGGCATATCCTTTGGCATCGGTAAACATCTCTGTTTTTCCATCTGCGGTCAGCACTACCGGCTTGGCAGATGCAAAATCGTAGCTGCCGTCCGGATTGGTCTTTAAGCTGCTCTTTAAATAAGCAGTAAATCCGGCACCTTTTAACAGGTCTGCGTCTGTCTTTCCATTGTTCGCCGCTTTAATTACCTGGAACGGCTGTTTCATGACCTGTTCCGAAGATTCCGTACTGCGCTCCACGGTCTTTACAAGGTCTCCCTCATAACTGCATTCCAGGTCATACTCACCCTCGTCGATCAGATATCCGGTCGGCGGTGTGATCTCTTTCACATAGTATTTTCCAAGGTACAGATCTTCTACAGAAGCATCACCCTTTTTATCAACTGTCATGGTTGCCACCTGGCTTCCTGCTTTATAAAGGATGCCGGTTTTTCCATCCGGATGGATGATGTTTTCCCTTGCATACACTCCGTAAACAGCACCTTCAAAGGCTGCATCCCCCTGTGATTCCCTTCCGGTCTCCTTATCTTTCTTGACCAGATGGATCGTTGCATTAACACGTTCATTCTCAAACGTATGGGTAAATGAGACGGATGCCTGTTTATCGTTGGTGTATTGAAATCTGAAAGAGAATACATCCTCACTGTTTCGGAAGTAGTTTACAGGTGCCTGCAGCTCTTTCACATAATAGCTGTGGTTGATCGGCAGGTCTGTCTGATATACAGCGTTTCCATCATTTCCGGTTGTTGCTTTTTCAATCAGGGTATCTTTTCTTACCACAACATTCCCAGATACGTCAGCGATATCCTCCGCCGCATACAGCCCATAGATTCCTCCGGACAGCGGGTTCTTTGTGGTATCGTCCTGTTTCAGCACAGATACGCTTGCTTTCTGGCGGTCATTGGCAAAGGTCACTTTTCCTACTGCCACTTCCACGTTCTGCCCTGCATAGCTTAAAGTGACGGTTTTGGATTCCCCTTTGCACACATAATCTGCCGGGGCTTTCGTTTCTGTTACAACGTAAGTGCCAAGATGCAGGTTCTTAAGGGTTGCACTGCCATCCTCACCTGTGGTCAGCCCCTCTTTTACCAGGGCACCCTTCTGGAAAATAACTCTTCCATCTGCCGCTTTAATATCCGCTCCGGCATACACGTTATACACAGCGCCTTTCAATCTCTGTTTTGTGTACTGGAACACCACACCGGAATCTGTGACAGAAGCACCGGTCAGCACCTCACCTTCCTTATAAATGGTCAGGTCAGCAAACTGTTCCTTGTCAGTCACGTCCTTCTTTGTGGTTCCGCCGATAATCAGGTTGATCCCATAGGCTTTGGTATCTAGCACATATCCGTTCGGTACGGAAATCTCTTTCAGGTACACGGTATTCTGTGTCTTTTCAATCGTGATACTGGATGCACCATTGGCATCAGTCGCAGGCATCTTTGCGATCAGGTTTTTTCCTGCTTCATCACTGTAAATGCCATAGACCGCACCGGCTACCTTCGCATTGCTTCCGGCATCCTTTTTCACGATCTCAATCTTTGCCATCTTGACCCATTCCACACTGAAATCCACATATTTTTCATCTGTGACACCTTCTCCAAATACCAGTGCCAGGTCCTGAGTGGATGACCCTGTGGTGATCTTATAAGCGGAATAATCCTTGGTAATGCTTCCTTTCATGGTCACTGACCAGGAACCGCTGACATCCTCTGCCTGTGTCAGAGGTGCGGAAAGATAAAACTTTGTACCACCAGATACTTCTACGCTTGCACCTGCCGCACTGGTCTTTCCGGTTGAAACGTTGTGGAATTTCACGCCGGACGGAAGCTTCATCGTGATCGTCTGAAGCACATCTGCCTTAAAAGTGATCTCTTCCGTTCTCTGGGAATTGCCGTCAATATAGGCTTTTACCTTCGCATTGGAAAATGACATTGCCACATCCGGGATCTCCGGCTGGCTCACACAGTAGTTATAGAGTTCCATGGCCAGTGACTTTCCGGTAGAGTTGGTGCCGGAAAAGGCATCACTGCTTCCATTTGCATACGCAGCTGCCAGATGGGTAATGATAAAACGCTTTCCAGTAGAGAAATCCGGATGCTTTTCAGCGAAAAATCCCTCATCCCCGCTGGCTTTTGTACCGTAATAGCAGACTTTTGCTAAAGTCTTTCCGTCACTGAGCTTTGTGATCGTATAAGTTCCATCCCCCGGTCCCGGCTTGGACGGCTGTACGCAATAAGCAGTTGCAGTAACATCACCAAACTTTACAGTATAAGGTGCGGTCAGGTAAGAACCCAGACCATAATCTGCATAATAGTAATATGCCCCTCTGGTAACACTGACGGAAGTCGTGGATCTGGCACTTGCAAACAGTGCCTGTGCCTGAAACTGCACCGTCTCGCCTTCTTCCAGGCTCAGCATATCAATTCCCTGTTCTTCGCCCTGTTCCAGTACATCGGATACGGAAAGCCCAGTCTCCGGGTCAACGGTTTCCTGCTCTTCGCTCTCTTCCAGTGCTGCATCCAGTTCCTCTTCCGGAAGGACCTCGGAGCTTTCTACTGTTTCTGTTTCTGATTCAGCCTCTGTTACTGGTTCTGTAGCAGTTTCCGTTTCCACAGAAGTTTCCGTTTCTGCGGTCTCACTCTCTTCTGCAGATAACGTCTGCGAGTCTGCCTCCCCGTCATCTGCCGCTTCCTCTGTACCGCCGGAACCAGCTTCTTCACCGCCTCCTTCTGAAGCAGCCTGCACTTCTGTTTCCGCCTCTTTTACGATCAGGTTTCTGCTGATCTGGTACTTCGGATGTGCCTCATTGACCGGCTCCACATAGTAGACGGCTTTATAGCTGTCTGCATGATCTAAAGCAAAATTCTTCCCCTCTCCATTCTTAGCTTCCTCAAAAGTGACTTTCACTTTTTTGTCATCTTTGATCTCCAGCCCGGTAAAATCACAGGTGACATCAAATTCACTGCCAACAGTAATTTCATAATCTTTGGCTTTTACCTCCTCATCTTCGTCCAGCAGATCTTTGACCTCCTCATAAAGGGGCGGCTTTTCTTCCGCTTTGGGTTCTGCCGCATAGGCTGTCATGGGCGATAACACTGTGGATAACAGTGTCATCCCTGCCAGAAATCCGGATACGAGTTTCCTTAAATGTCCTGTTCTTCTCATAGATTATGTCCTCTCTTTCATTTTTTATATGAAAACAGACAGCCTTCTGGCTGCCTGGTTCCTAACTACCGCTGGGGAAAATGCAGGTTAAACTGTGCTTTTCCCTCACCATCAGCTACCATTTCTACGGTGGCTTCATAACTTTTCCCGGTTCTTTTCGATACCAGGTCTTTATAATGGACTTTGCCTTTCTTCAGGAATTTTTTTGCCGTTGCTTTGTCCATCTTCTTCCCCTGACTTGCAAGGAAATGGTCATCCTCCCACAAAGAAAAGCGGCATTCCTGCCCGGTACAGTAATAATTCTTCTTACCTTCCCGCACATCACTGCCGCAGACCGGGCATTTCCCGATCACTTCTCCTCTTGCTGTTCCCGGAAAACGGCTGCTTTCCTCCTCTGAAATCGAATGGTAACGGGAAATCAGTTCTCCCAGCATGTCTGTAATCCCATTCAGGAAATGCTCTGCCGTCTCTGTCCCCTGTGCGATATGGTTTAATGCCATCTCCCACTCTGCTGTCATCTTCGGGGACTTAATCTCATCCGGAAGGACTGTGACCAGGACATTCCCCGCATCTGTCGGCACCAGGTTCTTCTTTTCCCGTTTTACAAAGCCGGACTGGATGAGTTTTTCAATGATCCCGGCTCTCGTTGCCGGTGTTCCCATACCTTTCTTTTCCGTATCCTCTGTCAGTTCTTCATTGCCTGCCCTCTCCATCGCCGCCAAAAGAGTGTCTTCAGTATACTGGCGGGGAGGCTGGGTAAAGTTTTCTGAAACAGAAGTGCTGCACGGACCGATATTCCTTCCAAGGTAAAGGTCAAACTCCGCTTCCTGCTCCGGTTCCCTGACACCCAAAAACTGTTTCAGTTTCTTCTCTATCGCCTGGAACCCTTCCTGTTTTGTCTTCCTTGCATTGAAATAAAACGTATGGAAGTTGCAGGTCAGCTGGCACTTATGGGTCTCATAAATATAGGAATCTGCTGTTGCAGTGAGTACTCTGGCACTGATCAGATACAGGATGTTCCTCTCCTTTTCTTTCAGCTTCTGAAGGTCTGCTTTCTCCACTTCCGAAGTGGGGATAATTGCATGATGGTCTGAAACCTTTTTGGAGTTCAGTACTTTGGAGACCTCCGGTTCATACTCCATCCCCTCCGAAAAAGGCATCCTAGATAACAGCACCTGAATGAGCTTTCTGGTACTGTCCCCCATCTCGTCTGTCAGATACTGGCTGTCTGTCCTTGGATACGTCACCAGTTTCTTTTCATACATTTCCTGCACAGCGTCCAGCGTCTGCTGTGCCGTATAACCAAAGATCCGGTTGGCATCCCTCTGGAGCGACGTCAGGTCATACAGTTTCGGAGGTCTGACCGTCTTGGTCTGAATATCTTCTTTCTCCACCTGGCACATGCGTTCCTTACAGTCCAAAGCCACCTTGTCTGCTTCCTCTTTCTTCTGGAAATGACCAGAAACAGCATCAAACTCCCCGAATGTTAAATGGGCTACATAGTATTTTTCTTTTACAAACTCCTTCACCTTCTGGTTCCTGTCCACGATCATGGCAAGGGTCGGGGTCTGCACCCTGCCCACTTTCAGGTTCTGGTTATAAAGGACGGAAAAAAGACGGCTCGCATTGATCCCTACCAGCCAGTCTGCTTTTGCCCTGCATAAGGCCGACTGATAAAGGTCTTCATAACACGAACCGTCTTTCAACGATGCAAACCCTTCTTTAATTGCACGCTCTTCCATTGAGGAGATCCAGAGCCTTTTGACCGGCTTTTTGCATCCTGCCTGCTCATAGACCAGACGGAAGATCAGCTCCCCTTCCCTTCCGGCATCTGTGGCACAGATGACCTCATCCACCTCTTTACTGTTCATCAGTTTCTTTAAAATCTGGAACTGCTTCTTTGTCCCGTCAAGGACTTTCCTTTTCCATTCTTCCGGGATAATCGGAAGGTCTTCATATCTCCATTTTTTGTAATGTTCATCATATTCCGATGCGTCACAAAATGCTACCAGATGCCCAACGCACCACGAAACCAGATACTCCTTTCCCTCCACATATCCGTCCTTTCGTTCTCTGGCTCCGACCACCTTCGCCAGAGCCATCGCAACAGACGGCTTTTCTGCTATTACTAACTTCATCTCACTCTTCCTTTCTGCTCTCCATTTCAATATCGGATTCGACTTCATTCCCCCAGACATCCCATCCGGGCGTCTTCTGCCTGGCAAACAGCTCAATGCGGGGAACATCCCCCATCAGCTGCACGATCCTCTCCCTTGCTTCCTGCGGCTTTTTGCTGTGCTCCTCGATGTGGGATACAATCACCTGATGGACTCCTGCAGACTGCCGTTTCGGTGAACCTCTGGTTGCCAGGATACAGAATTCGGCATTGCTCCTTGTCCAGTACCCCATTCCCCAGAACAGGCTGTCCGCTTTCTTATTCTGCTTGATCCAGACAAAAGCAATGGTCTTATACTGGAATCCCCATGCCTGCAGGACGGAAAGTCCTTCCAGCAGGCACGGGATCGTCACCCACAAAAACAGGGCACAGTCTTTTTCTGCAATCTCCGCCACCGGCAGGGCACGGATCTCATCAATCCCCATTGTGGGATAATGGCTCTCTGCACTCCGCCCCAATCCTTTTTTGGAATACACACGGTACTGCCAAGGCGGGTCTGCGTAAATAACCGGATATTTTTTCATCTGCATCGAAACACCCCATTATGATTCCTCCTCATCTTCCAGGACTTCCTCTGGATCCTCTTCATCCGGAAGTGTCTCTTCTTCCGCATCATCCGTCTCCGCAGGCTCTTCCGCTTCTTCGGTCTCATCGTCCTCGTATTCATCCTCATCATCGTATTCATGCTTCGGCTTATAGACCTTGAAGTAATATCCGGCACCTAATGCACCGGCAGCTACCAGACCGATCAAAAGATAGGAACCCACCGGGGATTTATCCTCCGGCATCTGCACTTCCTCTGTTTCAGGTTCTTCCTCTTCCGGTTCCTGCGTCGGCTCCGGTTCCTCTGTTTCCGGCTCTGCATACACAGTATCCACTTCCGGGAGAGTTACTGTATCAGAAAGGGTAAAGTTCATCAGGTCCTTTTCACTGACTTCCGTCAGAAAATACACATTGTCCTGCGACTTGGAATTATCAATGACCAGATAAAACACCTTGCCGCTTTTGGTAGAAATGGTGTAAAACTCTTTCGCCCCTTCTGTCGCTGTCTGGGTAATGTTTTCTGCATCTTCCCCGGATGCTGCCAGTTCTTCTTCAATCCCCGTCACAGTACGGTCATCCACGGTTCCCCTTGCCTCTGTTGGTTCCGATGCCTGCGCATCCTGCGGGAGCGGGGATGTGGTTGTTTCTTCCGTTGTAGAAGCAGTGCCCGTGGTACTCATATCGCTGTTCGCTGTATTCTGCTGTTGTGCCTGACGTACCGCCCATTCATAATACGGGTTCTGGAGGGTGTACTTATCGGAAGTATTCCCGGCACCATCCGTCACCGTGATCTCAATCTGCTTTGTGGTAAAGTCTTTCTGTGTGAGCTGGATCTTCAGTTTTCCATCCGAAAGGTCCGTATAGGTAGTCCCGTTGACGGTTACCGCAGAAATCCCGGATACGGCATCATTTCCCTGTATGGTCAGCACACCATCCGTGAGGGAAGCAGAAAGCGTTGGCTTTTCCGTATCATAACAGCGGATGGAGCGGTTCTGTTCATACACTGTCCCTTCCGCATCCGTCACCCGCACATAGACTGTCTGGTTTCCATTGATGGTAATGCTTCTGGACTCTGTAACATCCTGCCAGCTCCCATCTTTTCCAGCCTTTGCTTCAATCTTTGCAACTTTGAAGCCTTCCCCCATCTGGCTGGCATCTATAGTAATGGAAACGGATGTATCTCCCTGTTTCCACCCGTCCGGCTTTTCAATGGCGATGGCAGGGTTCGTATTCTCCGCCGCATAAATACTCTGGGCAGAAAAAAACGGGGTTGCCATACAGAAAAATGTGGTAACTGCAAAAATCCCTTTTTTCACGTTACTGCCCCATTTCCTGTGCTTCCCCGGTGCCCTCTGTTCTTTCATTTTCTCTAAATTCATCATCAGCTCTTGTTTCCTCCTTCTGGAATCCTGCCAGTGTCGGCAGTTCCGTTTTCATTCTTTCCCGGAACGCATTCAGTTCCGGTATGGTCATATCCATGCCACGGATGATCCGCACAATCTCCAGGTTCTCCGCTTCTGTCTTTGCCGCTTCCGCAGCCTTAAACCGTTTCAGGTCTGCCTCATACCGTGCCCTGGATGCCTCCATTTTTTCCTTTGCCTTTTCATAATCGGCAACTGCTTTTTCAAGGCTCTTCATACTGCTCCTTTCCGGGCGGCATAATCACCGCCCTTTTTTACCATCTTCCAAATCCATAAAAATGGCTCTGCCAGTAGGATGAATAAATGGATGTGTACTGTACCGGATGCCCGCAGTGGATCATCTGCCCGCCGCCTACATAGATACCGATATGCGTTACCGGCACACCTGCATCATAGGTTCCGGTAAAGAAGATCAAATCTCCCGGCTGGACATCGGACTCTGATACCGGTGTACAGATATCATAAAGCCCCTGGGCGGTCAGCCTTCCGGTATTCCTTACCCCTGAATGGGTCAGGCAATAACTTACAAATCCGGAACAGTCAAACCCGCTCGGAGAATATCCGCCCCATACATATGGGGTTCCCAGATATCTGGCTGCTTCCTGCAGAAGCCTCTGTGCTGCTTCACTGGTGTACTCATTTCCACCAAAGATCGTCCCTTCCCCTGTTTCCAGATAAAAAATCGGGTTCATCCGTTGCCCGTTTTTCAGAAGTTCAACGTGGAGATGGCTTCCTGTGGAATTGCCGGTATTTCCTGCAAAACCTATCACATCCCCTTTGGTAATGGAAGCCCCGGAAGACACGCTTCTGCTTTTCAGATGTGCATACCGCAGTTCATAGCCTTTACTGTCTTTGATCACCACATAATTGCCATAGCTGTCATTATAGGCAGAGGTTGTTACCGTACCGGTCAGCCCTGCCAGTACTTCCGTACCTTCCGGCACTCCGATATCCACTCCATTGTGGAGCTGGTTGGCACCGGTGATTGGATGGATCCGGTATCCGTAATAGCTGCTCACGTTGTAATACCAGTTAAAATCAAATGGTGTCCCGAACATCTGCAGGTTGCCCTTTGTTTCATTGTAGGCTGAAAACAGTTCCCTCTGGAAAATCCCCAGACGGTTCTGGCAGATGCCCATCAGGCTGCTGGAATTTAAGGTCACGTTCAGCACATCCACATCCCTGGTCCTTGTCACTTCCACTTCCCGGCTTCCATTCGCATCCGCAAGGAAGCATTCCCAGGTCTGGTGCCCATGTGCGGATGCCGCCGAGTGGCTGTCATAATACACATCAAACTGGACACCGTAACGGGCAAATGCCCCGGTGTCTTCTACCGTGTATTCCACACCATTCATGACCACTTTTGTCCCCATTGGGACAAACGGGTTGGACGCATCTACCGCAAGGGTATGGTTCGCTGTCGGGTATACCCCGGATGCCGTCGGTCCTCCTGACCAGATGCCGCAGCAAATCGGGCAGTTGCAGTAACCGCTCGTCACAACATTTCCAAGGGATTCCCCTACCCGGACTGTCGTTGTCTCTGTCACCGTCTCATTCACAGCTTCTGTCTCCAACTGATACTGGAGTGCAAACAGCCTGTCCAGTTCCGGCTTAACCTGTTCAAAGGTAAACTCTTCATATTTGGCAGACAGGTAGCTGATCAGAACAAACGGGTCATGCTCGATTGGTCCGATATTGTACCGGTATTCGTCATGCCCCGGCTCTTCCGAATCCATCTGGTTAATCCTCTCCTGGAGATTTGCTTCCAGCTGTGTATAGTAAAGGTCTGCCTGCCGGATTGCCTCATCCGAAGAGATATAACTGGTTCCGGTGTAATTGATCAGGCTCTGCATAAATGCCGAGGAGCAGGACGTCACACTGGTCATGATGAGGAACATCATCCCGATCAGGGCAGCGATGCTGATATAGATCTTCCGGTGTTCCTTGAAAAAGTTGGTGACTTTACCGCCGATCTTCTTGATATAGTCAATCGTGCCGACCGCTGCAGTCCCCATTGCCTGCTCACTCTGTTTTGCCATGGCATATTCCTTTTTGATTCGTTGTTTCTGGATCAGCTTCTTCAAATAAGACCGTTCCTGGTTTACGGAAGACTCTGCCGCAGCCTGTGCTGTTTTCTTTGCCTGATAAGCACTCGACCGGCTTTTTCTCCGGTTCCATCTTCTGGCACTTTGCTGTTCCAGATGGTAAAGCCCCTCTGAACCTTCGGCTAAACTGTTTGCGCCTTCCACCGCCGCATTGCCATCATCATTTTTTCTGACCTGGCGGTGGACAGATACTGCCACAGCGGTGCCTGCCTTTTTGACAAGGGAAGCATCTTTCGGGCTTTCCCCTTCAAATTTCAGCCGGCTTTTCTTTTTCGCCCCTGCACTTTCTGCATTTTCCTGATAGACCTTTTCTTTCATGGAATGCTTCTTTGGTGCGTTTTTCTTTTCTGCCTCCGTGTGGGCAAGCTTCTGGTTCCGTTTCTTCTGGGCATCATGGCGGAAATTTACCCCATCTGCATCCATCCGGTTCAATTTAGCGGAAGAATCGCCATCTTTGACTGCCTCCGCCGTCTCCTCATAAGCAAACTTCAGTCTCTGCTTCTGCCCCGGCTTTTTACTTCCTCCGGTCTGTTTCTTTCTCGCATCTCCCCTTGACTGGGCAAGGTCTGTATGCTTCTCCTGAAGTTTCCCACTGCCGTTTTTCTTCTCTTCCAGTGACAGTTTGGAACTGGCACTGCCCTCTGCCTGTTCCCGGATCATTTTCCGGGATTTTGCTTTATCTACTGTCTGTGCCTTTGCCGGTGCATCCCTGGAATTCTGCACAGAATGCCTGACCGGATCGCTGCTTTCCTCTTTCGCCCCTCTTCGGTTAGAAAGATCCAGCCCTTTTCCGGTATCCTTTTTTGACATCTGCACATCCCGGGTACGGCTGCTGACACGAACAGTGGATTTATCTGCCAGGTTTTCTTCCACCAGACCATCCTTTGTCATCTTCTGGACGGTTTTCTCCCTGGCTTTCATTCTCTGTTCTGCCATCTGTTACCTCCTTCATTTTTTAGCTGCCTGCACGATACAGGTAAGAACCAGACCACATACCATGCCTGCCGTAAATGTCAGAAAATATGCTAATACGTGCATCGTTTGTCCTCCTATGCCTGATCTCCCGTCTCTTCCGGGCGTGTCGTTAATAACTGATACAGCCTGTTCTTCGGGAACCTGTCCACAAACGGGATGATGACATTTCCATAGAACAAAAGCCCCTCACCTTCATTGCTGTTCGTCACATAGGACAGCTGGGTCGGTGAAATGTTCAGCTGCTTTGCCAGGATCTGCCGGTCACCGGATGCCTGGTTGAGCATATAAATGAAATCCGAGTTTTCAAAAATATTCTCAATCTCACGGCTTGCCAGAAGATCCTTGATATTCTGGGTGATACCTGTCGGGATACCTCCCCATTTACGGAACCTCTTCCAGATCTCCACACTGTAGGCTGCCGTCTGCTCTTCCTTCAAAAGTAAATGGAATTCATCAATATAGTACCGGGTCGCTTTATGGGCGGAACGGTTGACCGTCACCCTGTTCCATACCTGGTCCTGGACGATGAGCATCCCGATCTTTTTCAGCTGTTTTCCCAGCTCCTTAATGTCAAAGCAGACGATCCGGTTGTTGATATCCACGTTTGTCCGGTGGTTAAACACATTTAATGAACCGGTAACGTAAATTTCCAGTGAGGTTGCCAGCCGCTGTGCCTCCGGTTCATCCTGCCCCCGGAGCAGGTCATACAGATCCTGAAGAATCGGCATCTTCTCCGGCACCGGGTCGGAAAGATATTCCTGATACACAAGACGCACACACCGGTCAATGATGGTCTTTTCCACCGGTTCCAGACCGTTCTTTCCTCCCACGATCAGCTCACAAAGTGATAAAATAAAATCCGATTTCAGCGATAACGGATTATCCTCCTCGGAATAGTTAAGGTTTAAGTCCATCGGGTTGATATACTGGGTCGACACCGGTGAGATACGGACTACCTGCCCATGCAGTGCCTGCACCAGCGGGTAATACTCTGCTTCCGGGTCGCAGATGATGATGTCATCCTCCGTAATGAGGAAGCAATTGGTAATCTCCCTTTTTGCCGAGAAGGATTTACCGGAACCCGGGGTACCCAAGATCAACCCGTTGGGGTTCTTTAGCCGCTTCCGGTCTACCATGATCATGTTGTTGGACAACGCATTCAGACCATAATAAAGGGCTTCCCCTTCCTGGAACAGTTCCTGTGTCGTAAATGGCACAAAGATCGCTGTTGCCGAGGTGGTAAGCCCACGCTGGATCTCGATTCTGTTTACTCCCAACGGGATACAGGACATCAGCCCCGCTTCCTGCTGGTAATCCAAAGGACGCAGGGAACAGTTATACTTCTGTGCGATGCCCTGCACCTGGAAAATGTTGTTGTCCAGTTTCTGCCTTTTCTTTGCCGTATTCATCACAAGGACAGTGACAAGGAACATCCTCTCATTCCTGGACTGCAGGTCTTCCAGAAGGTTCTTCGCTTCTTCCCCATAGGTCACAAGGTCGGACGGCAGCACATCCATGTCATAACCTGAGCGTACTGCCCGCTTCTGCTCCTCAATCTTCATCTTGTCCAGGTCAGAGATTTTACTCTTGATCATCTTGATGGCAGAGGTCTGGTCAATGGACTGGATATGGATATTCACATTGATGCTCTCATCCACATCCAGAAAATCCGCCAGCATACGATCAGTCAGTTCCGGTGCGAGGATCTGCAGGTAGCTGACGCTTCCCAGTGTCTTTCCCATCATAAATGAAGAATTCTTTGAGAAGTTAAAGGATGTCGGTGCGATAAAATCCTTTGTCTTAAGCCCCGTCTGCGGAAGCATCTTATAATTGAACCGGAACGGCTCGATCCGGTCCTGGTTGAACACATGGTACATGATCTCAAGACGCTCCACCCCGTTCAATGGATGAGCCTGTGCCCCAAGCACTTTGAAGTTGTTGAGGATATCTGCCTCAATCCGTTCAAGCCTCGGTCTTGCCACTTTTAAGCTCTCCGCTTCAATCCCGAACGTGATATATTTCGTTTTCACCAGACCATTGTTTCCTTTGGACAACTGGTTCTTTAACATCGTCCGGTATTCTTCCCGGATCTCGTTGAAATCATCGTTCTGATCCGGGATATCAATGCTCTTTTCAAACTCTGCCACATCCACCTGCTGGTTGATAAAAGACAGCTGCACACTGATGGAAGAGTCAAAGTAATTCAGGAAATCACAGTAATTCTCAAAGATCGTAGTCTTATCCTCATTCAGGGCAAGCTGGTAATTGATATCGTAAAACTGTACGGTTTTGGAAAAAAAGTTCTTCGATACCTGGCAGATACCATCCGCAAACATCCGCTGGTACGGGATGCTCTGCTGGGCAGTATGGGGAATGTTCTTCTGACGTTTCCTTTCTTTCTCCTGTTTCTTCCTAAGCTTTTCCTTTTCCCTTTCCTTTTTGTCGTTTCTTTTTCTTCTTTCCTGACGGTTTTTTCTTGCCGCCGCTTCCAGGCACTGCTGCTGTGCCTGTTTCTTCTTTTTTGCCATCCGGCACGCCCTCCTTCTTTACGAGGGAATCCACCGCCTGATAAAAGTTCTCCGTCTTGTACGGGCGTTTCGCCGGACAGAGGAATTTCTGGCGGATGATATTTCCCATCACTTTTTCAAAAGGGAGACCGTCTTTTTCATACATTGCCATAAAGAAAAATGGCAGCATGACAGTTACCATAAGGATCGCTGACACACTGGAGCCAAGGGGTTTCTTTGCCAGCAGGTATAACGGGACTCCCACTACTGCGGCAAGTGAAAAAAAGATCAGCTGCCGCTTTGTCAGGTTCAATGCTACTTTTGTTTTGACCTTTGTCAGGTCTTTGGGTACTGGTACATACGCCATAGGTAGTACTCCTTTCTTTTTCTGCCCATCAGTGGGCATTGAATATTGATTTACTGAGGCTTCCGGTCTTAAACAGTGAAAATGCCAGTACGACCGTATATGCCGCCACTGAAAACATCGCCCCATGCAGGTTCGTGGATATGGTCATCGCATTGACCAGTACGGAATAAATACCGACACAGACCAGCATGAAGAATCCCTGAAATGCCAGGGCGAACAAGCCTTTCAGATAGTTGTTCCCGATATTGCCCCACTCCTTATTGGTCATGGTAGCAAACGGGATCGGTGCCACGGAAGTATACAGGTAGATCTCAATCATCCTGCCATACATGATCACCGTGATAATCACGGAGAGGATGCTCATGGTAAGGCTGATGAGAAGTGTTTCCATTGCCAGTAAAAACAGTTCCCCGATCTCCATATCTTCCAGAGATTCCGTCAGGGTAGCAATGGCGGCAGAAGCATCCACCGCCGTACTTCCAGAGATCACACCGGCTGCACCATTTACGATGTGCTGCCCCACATCAAATACCGCCATTGTGATATTAAACGTGTTCGTCACAAGGTAAATCGCCACATATGCCTTAAAGATCCAGAGAAAAATGTTGTAGGTTTCAAACTCATGGAAGTTATTCTTCTGTGTGACCATCGTGATCAGCTCATAACAAAGTACAAACGTGATGATCAGACCGGCGATGGGCACGATCACCGTCTGAGACAGGTTCTGGATGAGGTTAAAAACCCCTGCGTTCCATCCCTGCGGGGTCTGCCCGACCTGACTGGCAATCGTTCCCACCTTATCATTGACCTCCACAAACATCCCTTCCAGACCATTCTGGATCATCCCGATGAGGATCTCCTTGATGGCTTCCGTGATTCGTTCGATAATGGTGTTCATCCATTACCCCATTAACCGAACAGTGTTGCCAGCTGGGGAATCAGGGTAGTTCCCAGCAGCATGATTCCTGCTCCTGCCATGAGCTGTTTGATTCCCTGGCTCTTTGCGCCGGATAGCGATAGGTAATCCTTTGAAGTTATCTCCGGATTTTCCCCCGCTCCACACCGTGCATGCGACTTTCACCGCACACGGCGCTCCATCGAATTCAGCCGTCCAGGGTTTTAAACACAACTTACACACTTCGTTACAGCATTAAATTCAAAGAATAATAGGTGGCATTTCTGCCATAGTACGAAGTTTGTTAAGCTTTTCTATTTGTTTATCGTCAAGATTTAAGGATTTCAGGTACTTCTCAATCGTAGGTTCTGAAGAAGCATGGATAAGGATATGAACTGCTTTGCTGACAAGAATAAGATTTGCGTATTCATCCGAACCACCATTTCTTACGGGCACTTTATGGTGGCAGTGAATATCATGAGAATCCATCAGAATTCCCGTCACTGCACATTTACCATACTGTGCCGCATACAAGGAAATACGGTTATCCGCATATTCAATGGTTCTGCCCTTTACAGGATTTCTCATCAGCCATAACATTGTCGCTGTGTCGATTGCAAGATTCTTATGAATCTGTTCCCGACCTTTGACCGTATACTTATTGATGGATTTCCTTTTATGCTGGGCATTTTTCGGCTGGACATATCCCAGTGGAACCACCGGACGTCCATGAAGGAACCTCATCTGTCTGCTTGCTCCATACTTTTCTTTAATAAACCCATTTCTGAGCTGTCCCTTTTTGGATAAGTCACCTTTCAGTCTGTTTCTGAGCTGTTTGTTGATACTGAAGGCAAGTCTGCTGAAATCATGTGATACTTCTGTAGAAATACAATAGTATTCATGAAGTCCGGCAACTACAGCGTTATATTTCTGAAGCTGCATGAACTGAGCATTATCATCTGACGAATGAGCCAGTTTCTTTACTTCTTCCGAGACTTTTCCATGAGCCTTTTTGTATGCTTTATCGCTCATATGAGACCGAACTACATACTTCTTACCCTTTTTACGGACTTTCAGCTTGAACCCGAGAAAATCAGAATACTGTCTTTTGAGATTAACTACTTTGGATTTGTCAGGGCTGATTTCCAGCCCCAGCCTGTCCTTTAGCCATAACTCTGTTGCCTTGTATGCTCTGACAGCATCCTCATGTGATGCGCAGAAAATTTTAAAATCATCTGCGTACCGAACTGCATGCAGCTCTTTTAATCTGCTCCGGCGCAGAGCTCTGTAAGCGTGGCTCTTAATCTCTGTTCCCTGCGCATTGTTCCTCGTTTTGAATTTTGTCCTTGTTGGCATCTGCTCCCACTGGGAAGCAATCCACCAATCCAGCTCATTCAATACGATGTTTGCAAGCAACGGCGATAAAATACCGCCTTGCGGAGTACCCCGTGCGGGATATGTTTTCTCCCCATTTGGCAGAACAACAGGTGCTTTCAGCATCTCTTTTATAATGCATAACAGCTTTTTATCCCGGATTCCCAATGCCCATATCTGACGAATCAGCTTTGTATGGCTGATATTATCAAAGAATCCTTTAATATCGAGGTCAACCACATGGTACAGATGCTGTACCTGTATCAGCCTCATGCATTGCGCAATAGCAGTCTCAGCAGAACGGTTCGGGCGGAACCCGTTGGAGTTCTCACTGAATTTTGCTTCACATATCGGCTCTATGACCTGCAAAATACATTGCTGTACGATCCGATCCACGATAGTTGGAATTCCCAGAGGTCTGGTCTTTCCATTGGGCTTTGGTATCTCCACTCGCCTTACGGGTCGTGGATGATAATTACTGAATTGTTTCCGTATGAGACGGACGTAAGCTTCCTCGCTTAACTTTGCAAGGTCGGCTATCGTCCTTTTATCCACTCCCGAAGTATCACTTCCTGTATTCTTCTTTATCGTTCTGTATGCAAGCTTGATATTTTCTTCACTCTCGATGATTTCCATCAGATGATTGAAGATTTTATCATTCTTACTTTCTGCATACAGCCTGTCAAAAGTGCCTTCCATGTCGTAATACTCTGAGTTGCGGATTTTTCTCTGTTTACTTTTCCTTTCTTGCTGCCCCGAAGTCAACACAGGCATCCTCTCCCTTCGGTTTGGATTTTCTTTGTCATACTCGAAGCTGTGTTTGTTGTGTTTTCATTTTCATTGCTGAATTCGACTTGTGGCTATCCCTCCACCGCTTACTTATTCACGGCTTCACAGGTACTGTGCCACTACTCTCACTGGAATAAAGAATGGTTATTGCCCTCTCGCGAAGGTATTCCCATCCACCACATCACTGGCTTGCAACCGCCTCCGTGTTCCCAGCTTTCCACGTTCCGATATTCCTATCATTGGATATCTTTAGGTTCTTCCTCTGAGCCTGTATCTGGTCATGCATAACCGCACCGCCTGTAACGGTGCATGGACTTTCATAACAACCAATTTTACTCGCCCACAGATACCACCATGAGAGGTGTACTGCCTTTCGACAGCATCAACGTTTAGACTCGTACATTCGGAATTTCGTCAGTATTTTCATACATTCTCACCATGGATATCCGACCCCCGGCATATAGGCAACACCATCCACCTCTGGACAGCTTTCGTGTCTGGTCTGAAGACCAGTCTTACGGTTGCTCTCTGCCGACTTCACCGAGCTCTATAAACTTTTGGAGAGAGCCGTTGCATGCTCCCCGCCATTCGGAGTATTAGGGTGGCGCTTCGGGACGTTACCCCCTCATTTCACCCATCGGAATATCAGTTCTCCAAAGTTTCGGGCTACAATTGCCCTTCGACTTTGTGCGCAAGCTTTTCACTTACGAACGTGTCGCACGGTTATCATTGCCATAACCTTCGAGAAGGTTGATGACTCCCCATACGCCAAGGCCCGCCCCGATTGCTACAACCAGGGTCTTAAGAGTAGTAATTGCACTGGTAAAAAATGCCATATAAATCACCAAAACTAACTTTGCCGGGTGTAACCGGGAATGAAAAACGCCGGTAACAATACCGGCGCACCCTGTTAGTTATTCCTTTCCTCATTATTTTCCTGCTCATTCCCGTCTCCTGAAAGATCCATTTCCATCACTTCCACCTCATCATCTGGTTTCGGTGTATACTTCGGATCCAGTTCCTTTTCCACCTTAAACCGGTTCTTCTCGCTGTAATCTGCAAGGAGCCGGTAATTCGGGTGTTTGGTTATATCGTATTTGTCCGAATAAAACGGACGGACACCACGGATCTGAAGGATACATTTCCCGCCGTCCATGACTGCGATCTCATCCTCCGTCATCAGCTGTTTCCCGGTTTTCTGGTAATTCAGCCCGAATGACTTCTGGTTGCTGCGTGTTTCCGAGGTGTTGTAAAGGTCAATCGTCTCCTTCCCCAGAAGCTCACTCATCTCTTTCAGGGTGGTCTTTTCCTTGCCACCAAGGAACAACATCGTGTCACAATTCCCCAGAATTGTGTCCGCACTATCTTTGTACATTGCCTTCAGCTGGCTCTGTGACTGCAAAATAATAGAAGCAGAGATTTCCCTGCTTCGGATTGTGGCAATCAGCTTATCAAACTGTGGAATCTGCCCGATGTTGGCAAACTCATCGCAGATAACCCGTACATGGACCGGCAGCCTGCCGCCATATTGATCATCTGCCTTATCACAAAGCAAGTTGAAAAGCTGGGACTGCAGCATAGCGATCACAAAGTTAAAGGTGGTATCTGTATCTGACATAATCAGAAACAGTGCCGTTTTCCGGTCTCCCACCTTATCCAGTTCCATCTCATCATAGCTCATGATCTCCCGAAGCTCGGCAATATCAAACGGAGCCAGTCTGGCACCGCAGCTGATTAGGATAGATTTTGCTGTCTTACCAGCCGCCAGCTTGTATTTCTTATACTGGCGTACCGCAAAGTGTTCCGGATTCCTTTTTTCCAGATCCTCAAACAGCATATCCACTGGATTTTTATAATTCTCGTCATCCTCCCTGGTCTCACTTTCATTCAGAAGGTCGATCAGGGTGTTCATATTCTTCTCGTCCTCGTCCCCTTCATACCAGATCAGGGCAATCAGTGCCGTATACAGCAGTTTTTCTGCTTTGACCCAGAAATCCTCGGTTGCCTTTTCCCCTTCCCCTTTGGTGTTGGCGATGATAACCGTCACCAGTTTCAGGATATCCTTTTCGGATTTTAAATAGGCAAACGGATTGTAGTGGAGCGATTTGGAGAAGTTAATGGTATTTAAGACCTTGATCACATAAGGCTCATGCACCACCTTCCCGGATTTATCTTTCACAACATTTCCATGCTTGTCTCTCTTTGGCGGTCCTTTGGCTAACATCTTCCCGCATTCTTCGATCAGTGTTCCCTTCGGATCTGTAATGACCATGGAACAGTTCATCATCATAATAGAGACCTTTACAAAAAACCTTGTTTTACCACTTCCGGAACCGCCGATGACGCAGATATTTTTATTTCTGGCATACTTTGGGTTCTTCGGGCGGCTCTCCATGGTAATGGATTCTGTTGCCGTCAACGGAATGTTCATCCAGAAATCATCTGCCATAAATGGTTTGATGTCTTCTGCTGTTCCCCACCTGGCAGAACCATACTCCACTCCTTTGCGGAGCTTTTTTGCATCTGCCTGTTTCTGCCAGACCAATATCTTCACAACTGCCGCAATCCCTGCCCCCACCAGAATATCCATGTAGTAAAGACTTGGCAGGAACCCGGTCAGGATCCGGTCAGCGTGTTCCATGGCATATAATAGTTTGTTTCCCATATCTGCCCCGGGGCTTGCCCGGTACAAACAGGATGCCCTGTCTGCAAACAAAAAGATGAACAGGTACGGAAGATTGGTCAGAATAAGCTTTTTCATATCCAAAGCGGACAGCGTAACTCTGGCTTTTGCTTTCAGCTTGTTGGTCATACCCCCGGCAGTAAGCTTTCTCACCGGGATACCTCCTGATGCTTATTTCTGGCTTTGCCCTTCGTCTTCCCTGCAACAATACTTCTGTATGCCTCCAGACGTTTGTGGATAGAAGGGCGGTTCGCCTTTTGGATCTCTTTCTGGGAAAATTCACGGAAAGCTGCGGTGATCGCATCCTGGTCACGTCCCTTAAAGAACACCATATAAACCGGCGGATCTTTGGTCTTATCCTTTTTCAAGGCATAATTGATTCCGTATTTTCTGGCATACCGTTCAAAAGACTTGATGTTCTTGGGTGTGATCTCAATACTCGTCATCCCGGCATTTTGCTTTGCCAGCTCTTTCACCGTGATTTTCCCCTGTTTCGGCTGATTTTTCTGTGCTTTCTTCTCAGCACTTTTCTGTTTCTGATGCCGCAGGTATGCAGCAATCACTTTTTTCAGCACATCTGCCGTCATTTTTGTGGTACGCACACAAAAAGTCACCGTTTTCTGTGTTACTTCTTCCTGCATGAATTTCCCTCCTTTCAGCGTATTACGTGCTGTCCCATGTCAAAATCATGATAACCACCACCTTTCCAATTATTTCTCTTCCGGATCTTCAAACAATGCTCGGAAATATTCTTTTCCTTTCGGAGTAATCAGCGTCTGAGAACCCAAGTGTCCATTATTAAAAAAATCCCTGACAATAAACAGGGATTCATTCTTAGGTACCGCATAAGGAAGAAGTGTACCTGACGGACTTCGATATAAAAAGCTGCCTTTTAAAAGAAACTTTAAGAATTTCCGCTCAGGTACTCCAATTTCTTTTGCAGTTGTCCGTATATTTGAGCATTCTCCTTTGACCATAAAGTGATCAAAATAATTTGCCTTCGGTTGAAGGTCATTAATCTGACTCTGCAGTTCTCTATTCCTATTATTCTCATCCAATAACCTTTGCGCAAATTCCAGAAGTATCTCCGGATTATTGCGTACACTTTCCAAAAGATCACTGGACATATATCCGCCTGTCTTTCGTATTGCTGGTAAAATTTCATCAAATACCCAACTTTCAAAACGCTGTGCGGAGGGTAGATGGCTCTTTGTAATCAGTCGATACACATCTCCTTCAGGAATAAATGTCATCGTTTGTACTCCACCTGCCGTAAGGGCGCCCTTTTTCAGGGCTCCCTTGCAATGCATATTTATTGCATTTCTTGGTTTGGAATAACCCAGGGCAAAAGCCACATCTGTACCGCAGAACAAAAGTCTTCCCTGATCTTCAATTACCCGAATTGCACCAAACTCGGTATTATGAAATTCTGTTACTTTACATGTCTCCTGCCCCATCTTCCGATCCCCCAGTCATAAACCTCATAAAATTATCAATGATCTGATCTCTTGTCGCATTTGCTACTTCGACAATCAATGCCATAAGATACTCGGACAGATAATCGCTAAATTCATCATCATCCAGAGCTTCGCCCACCATCCATAAGTGTTCTTCGACGCAGGCAGCCTCTCTTCCAATGACATACGTAATGGATCTTGAAAAATTCGTATCTGAATAAATCAGCCATGCACAAAATATCCGGTTTAAATGAGATTCCATTTCCCATGTGTTGTCCATTTTCTCTTTCATAATTTTTGCTGTCAGTGCCGCAGTTCTTTGTGCATCCCGGAGGACATTCTCCTCCACCAGGTTTCCTTCACTGTCAACAAATCCCATTGCAAATAATTCCATAAAATATTTTCTCATGTTCTAAGTCCCCCTTTCTTTTCTTTAACGAAATGGCATTTCCTGTTCCATTTCTTCCGGTATTTCAAAAGGAATGCTTGCCCTTCTTGCAGGCTCAAATCCATCACTGCCAAAATCTCTCTTTGATTTGGATTCAGCAAATTCCATTGTATCCATAATGATTTCTGTGAAATAAGATACGGTTCCATTTTCCTCATTTTTCACCTGAGAGATGACCAATTCACCGCAAATAGTAACCTTTGTCCCCTTTTCCAGATACTTCTGTACAAATCCTGCATTGCCTCCGTATGCGGTAATCATAACGACAAATGCTTTATTTGTACGGTTTCTTCTTACTACCAACGGAAACCTTGCCACTTCTGTCTCTCCCTTTTGAGTCGTGATTTGCCGGATCTCCGGAGCTTTGGCAAGTCTTCCAATTAATGTAATTGAATTCATAAGCTTTTCCTCCTAACCTTAGCGCATTCTATGCACCAAAAAATGAGGAACGGAGTCGAACCGTTCCCCACTCACGCAGGATTTCTCCTGCAATATAGGAAATATAGTATTCGCATTTTGGCTTGTCTGTACATATACATCTGATCGTCATCATTTCAGATGACCCGGCTGCAAAATAAGCAGTCACAGTCCCCTGTTTCGGCAGAGGTCCTGCACCTTTCTGGTGGTCTCATTATAAGCTTCGCTCTTCCTGTATCCGATACGGAGTCTTCGCCTGCACGAGCCGGTCATAAATAGAACCGGTAAGCCTGTTAATCAAGATGTATCAGCTCCTTTAGTTTTCAAGGTGCAGTCGGAAGAACAATGAACCTCTTTCATGTTTGGATTTTTCTCAAATCGGAGGAATTTCTCTTTGCCTTCCATATACACTGGATTGGGGGTTTTAAATTCGGACATGATTTTCAAAGATTTTTTTGATTTGGCACATTTTCGTGCAAAGAAAAAAGAGAGCCAATGCCCTCTTTTCAAAGAATAGTTTTCTTATTCAAATATGAAAGAACGTAATCCACATTGGAGCAGCTTTGTTCCAGTTATTATCCAC
The DNA here is from genome assembly GCF_002161065.1 of Eubacterium sp. An11. Taxonomy (GTDB): domain Bacteria; phylum Bacillota; class Clostridia; order Lachnospirales; family Lachnospiraceae; genus Anaerobutyricum; species Anaerobutyricum faecale. The sequence continues at coordinate 55,580 of NZ_NFLV01000019.1, forward strand.
ATCCCAATGTTGGGAATAAGGATAAATACAGCCGCACATAGTAAATGCATTTTGACTTCCTGCCATGTATATAACTGAAACCCAACGCAACCTAACGCAGTAATTACAGCTACACCTGCAACCAAATAAAATATCCAGGATGCAAGTCCCACTAAAAACATCCCAAGCGTATTGATCACAGAAACCGCCAGCCAAACCGGGAATGCCAAAATTCTTAAGGGTAATTTAATCAAAAAGCGCACCATTTTTTATCCCTTCCTTTCTTGCCATCAGGCACATGTTTTTTGTCTCACTTCATGCCCACTGGGCACAAGGTTATTCTACCTCTTTCTTCGTGCCCACTGGGCACAAAGTCATCAGCCACAGTCTCATGGCAGGATAATTTTATCCTCCATACATATCATGACGTACCTCTGCATCATAAAACTGGTTAATCGTAACGGGAGCATTATATAAAACTGTTAACATATACTGACGGATATTCTTTACTTTGGTGGTATTCTTGCTTAAGCTGAAAAATACATACTGTATATGCTCATACCCCACCTTCAAAAGTCTGTTCTTTACCACCTGAGCAGGCATAGCTTCCCCATTAATTTGCAGATATTTTTTAGTAGTACAAATTGCATCCAGCATCAGTTCCACCAGTTCTTCTACACTTTCTGGCTTATAGCTCTGACAAAGAATGTCGTATTCGATATTTTCACAAATGATTTGACGATATGCATACCTCTCATCCATCTTATCCACATCATTCCTGTCATGATGGATAGAAGGATATGATTCAGTCTTACTTGATTCATTATCGTTATATTCAGTATTATTACAGTTTGCTTTTGAAACTTCTTGAAGTTTATTTTTCAAACTTCCTGAGGTTTGTTTTTCAAACTTCTTGAAGTTTGTTTTTGAAACTTCCTGAAGTTTGTTTTCTAAACTTCTTGAAGTTTGTTTTTCAAACTTCTGCGTATTTACAGCGTTTTCTGGCATATTTTCTTCAAAATTGCAAGGTATCTGTTCCTCATATTCCGGATCATCTGTTTCGATTTCCATTTCTGCAGGCTCGTCTGGATATTCACGGAGGCTGAAATTCTTCACATAAATGACATTTGCTTTACCAAGCCCAAGTCTTTTCTTCTCAATCAGACCAATCCCTGTTTCCTGATCCAGTTCTTTCAGGCAGTTAACCGCTTTATTCCTTCCGCAGTTCAGCATTTCCATAATTTCTTCCACAGAAAAAAAGATATATACTCTGTCTTCCTCATCCAGCCAGCGATTTTTTATTGAAAGCGACATCCGATCTAACATAAGACCATACAGTACCTTTGCCTCACAGGAGAGATTTTTGAAATATTCACTTGTAAACAACAACTTGGGAATCCGATAGAACTGATACATATCGCCTTCCATTCCCTGAAAATAGCTAAATGTTGCTCTAATACTCATGAATCTCCCTCCCTTCTTTTTCCGCTATTTATTCTTATTACTCCATTCCTCCAGCAACTCAATAATTACGGTACGCATCTTTTGCTCATCATAGTCAGGAGTAAAATACTTGTTGATCTCATTTTGCTTTAAAGTAAAGGTTCTTGCCCTTCTTTTTTCTCCCATTATCAAAAGCCGTAGGATATCTTTCGTTAATGTCTTTTCTTCGCTTCTGATTTTTATTTTTTTCGCCTGTTCAAGACTTGGATATTTCCCTGTAGTATTATGAATCTCCTCCAGCCAGATCTGTTCGGATGGCTCCAGATATGAAAGCTCCACTCCAGTCTGGATGCCCATAAGCTCCTTGTCCACTGCATCCAAAATCGGTTTACGCAGATAAGTCAGCCTGACATAACGGTACACCTGCCTTGCACTGTCTTTTCCCGCTTTACCGATGGTTTCAGCTGAAATCCCTCCGCTGACACCCTGATGGTTCATTGCCTGCATTTTCATCTTGTATGCAAACGCCTTTTCACTTGGAAGGATATGTTCTCTTTGCAGATTGCTGTCTACCATTGCCCGAACGGCATCATCATCACTCATTTCCCGAATAATGACCGGAACCTGCGTCAAGCCTGCAAGAACAGCTGCATGTTTTCTTCTGTGACCGGATACAATCTCATATCCTCCTTTTTTCGACGGACGCACCAGCAGAGCAGTTAATACCCCCTGTGTTTTTATGCTTTCTACCAGTTCATTCATCTCGTCATCATCGTTAACATGAAAAGGATGATTCACAAAATCCCGCAGCTGACCGATTGGAATTTCCTGAATATCATCTTTTGATACAGCTCCACCAATAAGGTCATCATAAGAAGTCAATTTTATCTTCGATGCACTTCTACTCTTCATCTGAAAGCACCACCTGAGTCAGATACTGATATGCTTCTGCAACTTTACCTCTGGGATCATGACGAAAAATACTGACCCCCTCTGCACTAATTTCAGCAGCACGGACAGAAAACGGTATGTTATGAGTGAAAATCCGAATCTGACTTCCATAGGTATCGTGAATTAATTCTGTAATATCCCGTGCATAGGTGGTTCGTCTATCTACCATGGTGATCAATATTCCTTCAATGGAAAGCCCTCTGTTCAGCTGTCTTCGTACCTTACCGATTGTCCGGATCAGATCCTCCAATCCCTTTACCGGAAGATAGGCTGCCTGAACCGGAATAAGTACCGCATCCGCACATGCAAGTGCATTAATGGTAAGCATTCCCAGAGATGGCATACAGTCGATTAGTACATAATCGTACAGATTTTTTACCTGATCAATATACTGTCGGAGTACCAGTTCCCTGCTCATAAAATTCACCAATGACACTTCCATACCAGCAAGCTCGATATTTGCCGGAAGCAAATCAATCCCCTCTTCGTGGCGAAGAATCCCCAGAGAGTCGTCAAATGTTTCCTCATTTACAATTTTCATAAGAATTGTAGCCAGTGTAACATTCAACTCATCGGGATTGTGATAGCCAAGACTTGCCGTCATGCTTCCCTGCGGATCATTGTCAACTACTAAAACACGCTTTCCCTCTCTGGCCAGTCCCACTGCCAGATTTACACAACTGGTGGTTTTACCCACACCGCCTTTTTGCGAACATAAAGCCAGTACCTTGCAGTCATTACTTACTGTTTCTTTCATTGTCTTTTTCCTCCCACAAATATTTTGATCCCTTCAACATCCACATCATTGCATCTAAAAATGTAAGAAATCTTTCCGTCATGCTTTCCATCCCCTGCTCTGATAAGTCAGGGCTATCCTTTTTTATGTCTTTGGACACTTCTTCAAGGACGGTGTACATTTCACGAGCCTCTGATCTGAGAATTTCCAGGTTTTCCCGCTTTCCCACCACACAAACATGGTTATAGATACAGGAGCGGACAATATAATCCTGTTTTTTCATGCCACTTGCCTTTACCCTTTCATTGATGACCTGCTGTTCATAAGGTGTAACCCGGAATGCAATTGTCGGTTTATTGTGTTTCCCATGTCTGTCACTTGCCATTTCTAAGTACCTCCTTTTTCATTTTCTGCTCAGTATGTATTTCATTCAGTAACTTCACTGCAACACGTTTTTTAGGCACATGATCGCCATATGCTTCTACGTACTGCCAATTCATGCGCAATGTACCAAGCCTTTCCCACCGCTCATATGACGGTACGCCTATTGCCTCAAGCATTTTTTCATGACTTTGCCTTATCCGATGAAGCTGAATTTTTTTAACCCCAGTTTGTTCAATTCCATGATTCAAATGATATGCCAGTCTTCTGTCAGTAAAACAAAACAGTCTCTTATCTGGACTTTGATTCACATGACTGTGGATGTACTCATTCAACTCATTTACCAGAAATTCCGGCATTGTAATCATTCTGTTACTGGCAACGGTTTTGGTATTAACAAACTTCCCTTCGCCTGCAACGACCTGAAATGATTTATTGATATTGATAATACCGCTCTCAATATTTACGTCCTGATACAATAATCCGAGCAATTCACCAACACGTATTCCTGTCCAATACAGCATTTCAAATGCCATTCCTTCTTCCGTCCTTACATCAAAAACAGAAATAAACTTCTCATATTCTTCCATTGTCCATGTTTCTTCCGGAAGCAGTTTTCTCATGTTTCCTCTATGCATTTTCATCATCTCCTTTACTTTCCTTATCTTTGTATTTCATATCAAGCAGCCCTGCCAATTTGCTCTGGGTCGAAGGATACAGGTGGGAATAGGTATTTAATGTTGTTTCTACCTTTTCATGTCCCAGACGTTCCGCAATCTCCAGCGGAGCAACGCCCATATCCACCAGCATACTCGCATGGGAATGCCTGAGATCGTGCAAGCGAATTCTCTTTACTCCCGATTTTTCAATTCCGTTGACCATACAATGTTCCATATATGATTTTGTAAAACGGAACAGCCTTTCGTGCTTCATAATTCCGTACAGATGACTGCAGTACTCCTGAAATTCCTCAACAAGAAAATCCGGAAGTGTAATTACCCTGATACTTTTAGGAGTCTTAGGTCTGGTAATTACATCTTTTCCTTTTAATCTCTGATAAGATTTATTGATAGAAACCGTTTTTTCCTCAAGATTGATATCATTATAAGTTAATGCCAAAAGCTCCCCGATTCTCATCCCCGTCCAGTACAGAAACTGAAATGCCATCTTCGCCTCCGGTTTATCATCTACTGTTTCAAGAAAAGCCTCAAATTCATCCTGCATCCAAAAATCCTTCGGTTCTCCTTTGCTTTTCCCGATACTGCCTGCTTTCCTGCAAGGATTATCTTTCAGGTTGTAATACCGCACAGCATAATTAAAAATTGCTCCCAGCTGGCAGTTGATTGTTTTCAGATATGTCTCTGAATAATTCTGCTTTAACAACTCGTTCTGCCAGTTTCTGATATCTGCAACTGTAATCTCACTTAAAACCTTATGCTCAAAATATGGCTTGATTTTCAGATCGATAATATAACGTTTTGTGTACATGGTATTTTCACGCAACCGGACTTCCATATCTTTGTAATAGAGCTCAAGGAAATTACCAAACTCGATGTCAACGCTCTGCGTCTGCTGCTGAAGGAAATCCCTTTCCCACTCTTTTGCTTCTCCCTTTGTCCGAAAACCACGTTTCTGTTTTCTCTTCCGGTTTCCCTGCCAGTCCCTGTAATATACCTGTACTTTCCAATTTTTTCCTTCTTTATATACTCCCATTGCTATTCCTCCACCTTCATGCCATAAATCTTCTCGGCAAGAAATTTTGTTGATATTTTTCCAGGAATGATCAGAAATCCTCTTTCTTTCAGTTCCTCGTTGTAGCCTTTCATGATTTTATATGCAAAGGCTTTCGATACTCCCAACACTGCACAAACATCATCTACGTTCATATACATTTTTTCCTGTGTCATACTCATATTGCTTTTTCCTCCGATAAATACTGTTCTACATGTTCCAGACCATAAATCTTGTCCTCAACATAACGAGTGGGCACCCGCCCTAAAATCACATAATAATTTTTGCTTGCCAGGTCAGCGTTCATCCTCTCCACCACCCTGTAAGCAAAAGAAACCGAAATATCAAATACTTCCGCTACGTCTTCCACAGACAGATACATCTTTCTTTTACGCATGGAACCATTCCACTCCCTTCTCCTGTGGGATCTGGCAGACATCCTCAATCCCGTAAAAACGTTCCACAAAATACTTGGTCGGAACCTTTCCTTTAAGAACCAGATACCCTTTCTTCTCCAGTTCGCTGTTCAAATTTGCAATGATCTCATAAGCAGAGGTTGTAGATACCTCCAAAAGTTCACACACATCTGCTGCTTTTAAAAATAATTTGTTCTGCATAATCAGTACCTCCTTTGTGTTCTGAAAGTTTTCCCTTCATTTACACCGGACTGGCGGGAGGATTTTCGGACACGTTTTTCCGAAATTTTGCAAATTTTCCACAGGTAAAATTTCCTCACAAATTCAAAAGCAATAAAAAAAAACAGCCTGCCCTGATGAAAACTACTTCATCAAAACAAACTGTTCTATAAAAATTTCCCGATATTCTCTTCTGGAAATGCAATGATATTCCGAAAAACCTTGTCTATTCAAGAAATCCGGCTAGTAAAAAAAATAATTTTTAACTCCATTTGCACTCCAGAGACAAAAATAAATCCCCGGGAAAGCCCATAAATACAGGCTTTTCCGAGGATTCGACTTCTATTCAAATTCCAGACAGACGGTAAGCGATATAAACAAAGATTGGCTTATTTACAGGGGTTTTAGCGATTATAAAACGCTATAAAACAATAAAACAAAATTTAAAAATGCAATAAAAATGCAATGGAGTGTGTCAGACCGGAGGAGACCAACTGGCTTCTGCACTCTCTCAATACCTACTGACAAATCATATCATTTTGACGGGCTGACATTCGTTGTCAGCCTTTTTTATTAGGAGGCTTACTTATGGAATACCAATTAGAACTCAAACAAATCGTAGATTTTCCACGCTGCCGGATCTACCGCAACTTCATACAGACCTTATTAAATGACAGGAGCATCCGAACCACCGGAGGCTCTTTTCTTTTCTGGTA